>NZ_QXGS01000027.1 GCF_003604215.1 Teichococcus vastitatis | reverse complement strand
TCCAACTCCCCCAGGGCAATCACACCGCTGTAGGAACCGTGTTAGCAGACAGCCAACTTTGCCAGCCTAGAAAAAAAGTCGGCGCACGCCACCGAGCAGGACCGCCCGCACGTCCTGAAGCAGCGCAAGGAATGGTTCGACGGTCAACTCGATTTCGATCCCGAGCGGCTGGTCTTCATCGACGAAACCTAGGCCTCCACCAACATGGCGCGACGCCATGGCCGTTGCCCGCGTGGCGAGCGGCTGCGCTCCGGCGTGCCGCACGGACACTGGAAGACCACCACGCTCGTTGCAGGCTTGCGGCGCACGGGCATGGTTGCACCAATGGTGCTTGATGGCCCGATCAACCGCGATGCCTTCGTCGCCTATGTCTGCCAGGTACTCGTACCCGACCTCTCGCCCGGCGACATCGTCATCATGGACAACCTGTCGAGCCATAAGGCTCCGGCCGTGCGCGAGGCGATCGAAGCGGCTGGCGCAACGCTGCTCTTCCTCCCGCCATACAGCCCCAACTTCAACCCGATCGAGCAGGCGTTCTCCAAGCTCAAGGCGCACCTGCGCAAAGCCGCCGAGCGCACCATCCACGGCCTGTGGAACGCCAACGGCCGGATCCTCGACCTCTACCTGCCAGAGGAATGCGCCAACTACTTCGCCAACGCAGGATACGATGCAGATTGATTGGAAATAGCTCCAGCCTGTGCTTCTGTGATCCTTTGGCTTTATCCTGTTCCATGCCTTCTCCAGGACTATTCTATCGATACCTACGGCGCAATTCAGGCAACTCTCATCTGGGATGATCCCATCCCCCAGTTGTACTTCTGCGGCACCTTGCTCAAAGGAGCGCAGATCACTCCGGCCTATGGAAACGAAGTGCGGCCCATATTCAGAAAGCCGCTCGCAGAGAAAAGTAGACGCGTCGCTCTGCGTCGATGCCAATGCTTTGCCGCTGCCGCTCATTCAGGATGCTGTTGGCTTCCATAGCCGCCGTGACAGCCTCGCTCACGCGCAAGCCAACCCTGCCTGACAGTGACGCGTAGTCCCCTACCTCCACAGGCAGGATGCCCCGCTCCCGGATCCTGTAACCCCTCATCTCTGTGGCATAACGTCCGTAAAGGTCGATCCGCAGACGTCCTATCCCCCAACCGCCACGGGCCGAGAGCAAGTGCTTCGGTGACGCGCCGGAAAAATCCGCATAGCTTGGGTTACGGTCGGTCTCCACCATCGTGAACCGGTACTCAGCGCCCCAATCCCATGAAGATAGAAGTTTGCCGGTCAACGACACCTCAGCGCCATAAGCATGTGACGTACCAATACCGTAGGGCATTAGGCGAGGCCGATCATCTTGCGATACAAGAGATGGAAAAGCACCCAGTGACGTGTTGATGCCGCGGTTGTTCTGGAAGAAGCCCGTAATGCTAGCTTGTCCATCGATGAGAGCAACACGTCGACGGTACTCTAGGTCATAGTTATCGACGGTAGTCGGCTTCAGCAGTGGATTGCCGAAAACCGTCAGCCCTAGCAGCGGCACCGGCGAATAGGCTGACAGATCATAATCACTCGGCAGCACGACTCCACGCGCAGCACCCAGACGGAAGATATCGATCTCCGTCGCCTTCCAGACCAGCCCTGCGTTCCAAGACCATGTTTTCCAGTTACGCTCGTAAGCGGCGTCGGGGGAGGAAATGCCGGCCACGGCGTCGTAACCCTCGGCCTGGGATGAAAGCTGGTCATAGCGGAGCGCCGCAGTGGATTCGAGATTCGGGCGGATTGCCCAGTTCCACATCATTCCCGCGGCCAAGACATTGTAGCTCGTGCGGGTATTCGGAACCGACAGAAGAGACCCATCGCCACCTGTGCCATCGCTGCCAGCGATGTCGTTGCGGCGGAACTCCAGCATCGGCCGGAGGATATGAGCCGTTCCGAGCTTTGCGGTGTTGCTGAGCTGAACAACGGTCACACCTTGAGTGTTGGTCGGTACACCGGCCAAGGCAGCATCAAGAGCATTATGGTAGAGGGAAACCTCCCATAGACCCGACGCGGAATCCATCGTGAGGCCACTGCGGATGCTCCAGCTCTTCAGGTCCCAGGGGACAACAATGCCGGGAAGTTGCAGTTCGCCGCTGACCGACCTTGAGTAACTTGCGTCCAGACTGAGCCGTATTCCATCCCGGATCTGGAAACGCCCGTCCGCAGAGGCTTGGCTGCGTCGTGGATCTTGATCGGAGTTGAATACGGTCTCGTAACTGCTGTAGCCACCCTGCCACGCGCGTTCTCGGCGCAATCCGGCCGACAGGCGCAATCCTGAGTACTCCCCAACAGGCATGGTCACGGCACCTGAAACCTCACGGTACTGGCCGTTGCCGATCCGGGTCGTAAGGCTTGATACACGTTCATGAGCCGGGTCGAACGTGATGATGTTGATCACCCCTGCCCCAGCATTATACCCGAACAAGGCACTGTTCGGACCGCGCACCACTTCGATCTGCCGAATTTCGGAAAGCTGTACGGGGATGTTCGACCATGACACGCGACCATAGTCATCCCGGTAAACTTGGCGGCCGTTCACCAGAACCAACATCCGCGGAGTGTTCGGGGCCGCATAGCCGCGTGCAGTGACGTTGAAATCCGTGGCGCCGTACTGCATGACGTCCAGCGAGGTGAAGCGTGCCAGAACCTCAGCCAGATCATGGGCGCCGGACCGCCTGATCTGCTCGGCAGTAATGATGTTCATGGCCACAGGCACGTCGGAGGCACGCTGCGGCTTGCCGGTCGCGCTGGTGGTGACGGGTTCGCCAAACAGTTCTTCAAAGGCCTTGTGGTCGAGCCCTTGCGAAGACGCCGCGAGCGGCGTCACGAGCAGGCCGGCGATGGCGAACGACATCGTCAGAACAGACCTCAGTGCCGACGCGCAGCGCACGAAGGAAATCCGCATCACATCAGCGCTCCTGGATCATCATGCGGAAGGCATTGGCGAAGAAAATGCCGGACGAGTGAGCGGCCTTGCGGCTGACAAAGATCTCCACGCGGGGATGGCTACGGACAGCCAGCACAGCCAAGCCGTCATTCACCAGCGTTGGAGCCGAACTCATGGTCAGAACGCCGCTGCCGCGTAGGGAGCGGGCCAGGTCAGGGGCCTGCGGTGCCATGGCTTCCGTCAGCAACAGAACCGGGAACCGGCCGCTTATCGCCTCATCAAACGTGATCATCTCCGGCCGCAACACAACGGCCCCGGCGGCGAGGCTGTCATTCAGGAGAGCCAGGAGCCGACGACCCTCGCCATGCCCGGTGATACTACCGGCAGGGTACACGATTCCAAAGGGTACCACCCCTCGGAGCGGCGGCTCGAGGAAGCCGGTGACGCGCGCCATGACCTGAAGGTCGGAAAGACCCAATTCAGCCCGCACCGGGGAGACACATGCCAACGTGCCCAGTGCCGCCAGTGCCACCATCCCGCACAACCGAACTCCGCACGCGTGAACTCGCCTGCGGACGGCGACGGCTATGATATCCGGCGCTTTCTGACGTGACGGCGAAGACTTGATCAAAGCTCTGCCCTTATGGCTTCTGCGGCTCCATCGGGTGGGTTCATCCCGGGGGTTTCCGCTTGGCCAACGGTAAGATCCTGCTCTAAACAAAAGACAAAAATGGTGCCTAATCTCACCAGGTGCAGTCACGGAGCAGGGGAAACCTTTACATTTTCTTCTTCAACTTGGCGCATATTCGTATGACTCACTGGAGATGCTCAGGTGCTGTCCGCAATGTTGTCTGGAATCGTACGCACCTCGGCCGCGGCACAGTCGCGGTTGCGCGTGCTTCCGACGAACCCCGATATGCCGAGGATGGCTGTTGCACGGGTTGTTGCCGGCTTGGCCGCCCTGGCGGCGCTTCTGATCGCCCTGGCCCTTCCCGCAACCTTCTTCGCCGCCGCCCGCTACCGTGTGCTCGGTGCGCTCGAGGCCAGTGCCACGCTCCATGCGCTGGAGATCGCCGAGCTATCGCGGTTGAGCCCAGCCTTCTGGGAACTTTCTGCCGTCAAGGTCACTGCACCGGAGCAAGGCCGCGCCTCAGGAGAGCTGCGCCGCGTATTCAACAATGAGGGGCGCCTGATTCTGGAAGCCGTTCCCGCCGAGGTCCCGGAATGGCCCCTGGCCAGCGTCGAAGCCATGATCTCGGTGGATGGTGTGATTTATGGCCGCACAGTGGCCGCGCGCTCACTGTGGCGGCCTTTGATCGCCACATTGATCGTGGGCCTCTGCTCCAGCGCATTGGGTGGCCTGATCTATGTGATCCTGCGCGTGGCACCGCTTCGCCTGCTCGATGACGCGCTGCGGCGCGCGAGTTTTCTTGCGGCCCACGATCTCCTCACGGGCCTGCCGAATCGTGGACTCTTCGCGGACCGCTTGTCGCAGGCGCTGGCAAGGGCCCGGCGAGACCACGGCATCACGGCTGTGCTGTGCCTCGATCTTGATCGCTTCAAGGAGGTGAATGATACGCTGGGTCATGCCGCGGGCGACGAGTTGCTGAAGGTGGTGGCAGCCCGGATGTCATCCTGCTTGCGGGAGGGCGATACCTTAGCTCGGCTGGGTGGCGACGAGTTTGCCATCATCCAACCCGATATTCAGCAACCGGAAGCAGCTGACGCACTTGCCCGCCGGCTCACCACCGCGCTCTCAGAGCCGGTGCTGTTGAATGCTGGCCAGGCTCTGATCGGCGTCAGCGTCGGCATCGCGATGTCTGCGCCAGATCAACCCCTGGATGGTACGCAGGTGATGCGCAATGCAGACCTTGCTCTTTACCGGGCCAAAGAAGCTGGCCGCGGCGGGCACTGCTTCTTTGCCCCCGAGATGAACCAGAAGCTCCATGAACGTCGAGCTCTCGAGATCGACCTGCGCCTTGCGCTGGCCAACGGCAGCTTCCGCCTGGCGTACCAGCCGCAGATCCGCCTCGATACGGGTAGGATTACCGGTGCCGAGGCCCTGCTGCGTTGGGAACGGCCGGATCATGGCAATATTTCACCGGATCAATTCATTCCGCTGGCCGAGGAAACTGGCTTGATCGGGCAGATCGGAGCATGGGCCATCAAGGAAGCCTGCCTGCAGGCGTCCCGTTGGGCTGAACCTTTATCGATCGCGGTCAACGTGTCTCCTGTGCAGTTCCGGCAAGCGGGCTTTTATGATGTCGTTGTATCGGCCTTGAGATGTTCGGGCCTTTCGCCAGAGCGTTTGGAGTTGGAGATCACCGAAGGCGTGCTGCTCAATGATACGGAGGACACGCTGGCGATCCTGGGCCGTCTGCGCCAGCTCGGCATCAAGATCGCCATGGATGACTTCGGCACGGGTTACTCCAGCCTCGGCTATCTGCAACGCTTTCCATTCGACAAAATCAAGATAGACCGATCCTTCGTTCGAAACCTTGGCCAGGATCCCAACGCCGCTGCGATCGTGAATGCCGTGATGGGGATGAGCCGTGCGTTGGGAGTCCGCGCCAATGCGGAGGGCGTCGAGTTCAAGACGCAAGCCGATCTGCTGCTTTCCCAAGGCTGTGACGAAGTGCAGGGCTACTTCTTTGCCAAGCCGATGCCATCGGAAGCCTTTGCTGGATTAATCGGCATGGGCTTGCCTGTTGCTCAATCATGAGCGCTGACCTCCTGCTGCAAGGATCAAGCTTGTCTCCGGCGGGGAGACCCTGCTTTCCAGGAGAAATCGACCCCAGGCAAGGAGCCCAGAAGACGCATCGTCCCTCAAGGCATAGGAGGCAGTCCAGGATATCTTTAGAAGCGGGGAATAATTTTCTCCTGTCTGAGATGCTCGAAAAACAGGGCAAACATGTCTTCAGTGTCGATGCAGTCGTGAAATCCGCACTGGCGCGCCTTGATGGTGCTGCTGATATTGTCGAAGCCGCTCTGGAAGATAAAATCCCCGAAGGCCCAGGATACCAGTTTGTCATAGGGAAGTGGTTGTAGTCCGTATTTCTGCACCATGCCGTCCCAGAGGCGCTCCTTGTCTGCCATATAGGTTGTGAGTGGCGTTGGAACGGGATAGGCCACCTCCATGTCGAAAGCCCGTGCGATCCGCGGCCAGAGGTGTTCCCACCGGAAATAATCGCCGTTGGTGATGTTGAAGATCTGGTTGCGGGCGGCGGGTTCCCGTCCAGCCCATTCCGTCGCGCTAGCCAGGATCTTGGCCGATGTGACCTGGTAAAGGGCGCGATAGGCGGCCTCCGTTCCTGGGAAGCGAAGCGGGAGGCCCAGTTCCTTCGAAATGGCGGCGTAGATGGCGATCACCATTGTCAGATTCATGGGATTGCCGATGGCGAAGCCGCAAACTGCCTCCGGCCGCAACGCGGTCCAGTGCCAGTGCCTGCCCTTCTGCCGTTCCCTCAGCAGGTCTTCCTGATCATAGTAGAAATTGGGCGGCATCAGTCGCGGATCGTCCTCCCGTGCGGGCGTCTTGAAAGGACCGAGATCTGCGCCGTAAGCCTTTCCGCCTTGGTAGAAGGTGATGTGCTCCAGCGCCGGACTGGCGGGCTCCACCACATCCAGAAGATTACGTAGGATTTCCAGATTGACCGCACTTTTCTCGGCAGCCGTTGCTTTCTCCAGATAGGCACCGAAGACGATATGGGTCGCATCCGTGATCGATCCGAGCTTCATCCTGACATCGGCTGGGTTCTGCAGATCAACGGCAATCGGGCGTACGCCGTCGACATGTCCTTCGCTGCGCCGGGACAGGGCATAGACGGTGGTTCCAGGCTGCCGCAGATAGTGCTGCGCGGCGGCGCGGCCGATGACGCCCTGTGCGCCCGCGATGATGATGGTGTTGGCTGGATCAGGCATTGCGGACTCACTGGGCAAGTTGAGGGTTTCGCGATTCAACACCGCGCCTGTGCCCAGGTTCCGCCGAGTTGGTCGCGCTTTTCAGCGACACCATTCCCGGCATCATGCGTTTCCTCATGAGGAAGGAGCCCGCGATGAGCGACACAAATAAGCCTGAGCAGCCCGCATCCGACGAGGACGAAAGCCTGGACCAGCGTGCGGCCCGCCTGGAGCAGCAAAGGGTCGGGGCCGAGGATGAGGTGCGGAAGTCGCCCGATGGGCCGAGCACGCAGATTTCGCCCGAAATTGAGCCATCAGGAAGCTGACCCAGCATCCACACGCGGAGGATAGCGAGTCCTGATCGTCTTCGTGGATTTCGAAGCCAGCAGCCTGGGCAAGCGAGGCTTTCCGATCGAAGTCGGCTGGGTGGCGGAGAACGGCTCGGAAGAGGGCTATCTGATCCGCCCCGCGCCGGACTGGGATGAATGGGATGCGCAGGCGGAACAGATCCATGGCATCAGCCGCGACCGCCTGCTGCGGGAGGGAACACCCCATGACGCCGTGGCTGGACGCATGCTGGACGTTCTGTCAGGACATGATCTGTTCGCCTCCGCCCCGTCCTGGGATGGTCAATGGCTCAGCAAGCTGTTGCGAGCGGCCAGACTGCCGCGCCATGCGCTGCGGTTGCGCGATACGGAGGAGGCACATCGGGCCGTCGCCTCTGCCGTGCTGGAGCGAACCTCGATGACGGCGAAAGCCCGCGCAGAGCGGATCGATCTCCTGGTGCAAGCGGCGCGGGAGGCCAAGAGCCGGCAAGGCATTCCAGCCCATCGGGCGGTGGACGATGCTCGCCAGGAGCTGCAGCTCTGGCTTTCCGTGCGGCGTCAGGCAGAAGCGGCCGGGGCCGCCGCCTGACCGATGCCCAGCGAACGCGCCGCCCCATCGAAGGTGAGGCTCGCTCAGCAGGGCTTTCTTCTGCCTGCGCCAGCGCAGAACGGGATCGAGGGCTTGGCACTGCGCTTTTTTCAACCGGAAGGCATGCAGGCCCTCGATTTCTCCCGACCCGCAGGCGAGATGGCCCTGGTGCCGCCGGATTCCGTGTCCTGGCAGATTTTCAAGAATCCACTGGCACTTTTTATCGGAGGCGTCGCGGCGGTGGTGCTGGAACTGGCGGAGCCTCGTGTCCGAGCCGGCGTCTGGCACCACACCAGCTTCCGCAGCGAGCCTGTGCAGCGCCTGCAACGAACCGGATTGGCGGCGATGGTGACGGTCTACGCCGCGCGCGGTGCGGCGGAGACGATGATCGCCCATATCCGGCAGGCGCATGCGCGGGTGCAGGGCCGAACGGAGGCTGGAATTCCCTACAGCGCGACGGACCCGGTTCTGCTGAACTGGGTTCAGGCCACGGCATCCTACGGCTTCCTCGAAGCCTATCACGCCTATGTCAGTCCGCTCTGCGCAGGCGACCGGAACCGTTTCCTGCAGGAAGCAGAAGCGGCCGCCGCGCTCTACGGCGCCACGGGTGCACCGCGCTCCACTGCGGATATGACGGCGCAGTTCGCCGCCATGCGCCCCTTGCTGGAGCCTTCCGAGATCATTCGGGAGTTCCTGAGCATCATAAGGCGCGCGCCTGTGCTGCCCGCGCCCTTCCGCCCCTTGCAGCGGCTGATGGTGCGCGCGGCCCTGGCCATCCTGCCCGCCTGCGTCCGTGAAACGCTCATGCTCGATGCGCATCCGTGGCCCTGGGAGCGCCGCCTGCTTCGGGTGGCAGGTAGTCTGGCGGACCGGCTGATCCTCCTTGAAGCCCCGCCAGCCCAGGCCTGCCGCCGCCTCGGCCTGCCGGAGCGGTACCTCTATGATGTGCAACGTTTGCCGGCCTTGCCGTAGCTCAAGGCTGATCTCGCCAGCGGACAGGAGATCTGGCGCGGCGGCGGCACGGACAAGGGGAAACAGAATAGCCTCCCGCCTGTGCCGGGAAGCGCCAGCGCCACATCCCTCTCGGCATCCATTCCATCGATTCCGGATCAGCCCGATGGGGCCTTCGAAGGCACATCGCCCCGACAGCAATCCACCGAGGCCAGCGAAAGTCGCGCCAAGCTGTGGCGGATCAGCGGGGACTTGGTCCGGTGCGATCCAAATGTTCCCGCAACAGGTGCATGTTCTTCAGATTGGCACGGTAGAACATGTCCCCTGCCCAGCCCAGCACCGGCACGGCGCTGATCAGCGCGTCCAGGCCCAGATTTCCCGCCATGCGCATCAGTGTGCCGGTCGGCACACCCAGCCGTCGCGCCTCCCAGATCAGAAACATGGAGATCCCTTTGGAGGCAAGAAGTCCGATGCCGGGGATCAGGTTGAGAACAGGATCGGCGCCGAAGCGGATGCCGGTGCCGGGAATTCGCCACCGGCTGTCCAAGATGCGGGCAATGGCTTCCAGCCGCCGCCTCGCACCCTCGATCCGCAGGTCGTTGCCGGCGGGGAACTCCACTGGCGACGTGGAACGGTGGTGGCCTGTGCCTGCACCCATGCTCTCGCTCTCCTCACACCGCAAGAGAACGCGTGGCGGCGCCGGGGAGTATCGCCAGCGCCGCCTGTTCCTTATCTAAGCTCGCCGGCCAGCGCTTCCGCGACACGGCGGGCGAAGGCCACGGGGTCGCGCGGGCTGTCGCCATCCTGGAGGCGAGCGAGATCGAGCAGGGTTCCGGCGGCCTCGGTGAGGTCGGCGGCCGTTTCGGCTCGCTGGGCCAGCTTCCGGATCAGCGGGTGGCGTGGATTCAATTCCAGCACCGCGAGATCCGAGCCGACGCTGCGACCGGCGCGGCGGAGTAGCCGCTGCATCTGCAGATCCGGCCCGTGCTGCGGCGCCGCCAGCACCACGGCGCTGTCCACCAGGCGGTCCGTGACGCGCACATCGGACACATCCGCTTTCAGCGCCTCCTTCAATTGCGGGATCAGCTTCGAAAGGTCCGCGGCCTCATCGGCCTCCAGCGGAAGCGCGATCTTGGAAAGGTCGACGGTGCCCTGGGTGATGCTGCGGATCGGCTTGGCGTCAAAGCTGTCCAGCCGCTCTGGCCAGAAGGTATCGATCTGGTCGGCCATCAGCAGGACCTCGACGCCACGGGCGCGGAAGCCTTCGAGCTGCGGCGACTTTGACAGAGCCTCGGTGTCGTCGCCGACCAGGATGTAGATGGCGTCCTGCTCCGGCTTCATCCGGGCGACATAGTCCGATAGGGAGACCCAGCCCTCCAGGGCAGAAGAGCGGAAGCGGAGCAGTGGCGCCATGTCCTTGCGGCTTTCCGCATCCTCCCAGATCCCTTCCTTCAGGATCGCACCGAAATTCTCCCAAAACGTCGCGTAATCCTGGCTATCCTTGGCGCGCATCTTCAGTTCCGACAGCACACGGCTGGCGACAGCACGGCGGATGCGCGCCAGCACCGGCGTCGATTGCAGCATCTCGCGCGAGACGTTGAGGGGCAGATCCTCGGTATCCACGACGCCGTGGACGAAACGCAGCCAGGACGGCAGCAGTCCCGCCTGGTCCGTGATGAACATCCGGCGCACATGCAGGCGCACGCGGCTCTCACGATCGCCCTCCACGGCCTGGAACGGCTTCATGCCGGGAATGAAAAGCAGCGCGGAAAAATCCAGCGCGCCTTCTGCCCGCCAGTGCAGCGTGGCCCAGGGCTTATCGAAGACATGGCCGAGATGGCGGTAGAACTCGGTGTAGCTTTCCTCGGTCACCTCGGATTTCGGCTTGCGCCACAGGGCGGTGCCTTCGTTGGCCGGCTCGTCCTTGCCATCCTGCGCAACGGTGATGGGGATGGTGATGTGGTCCGCCCATTTGCGGATGATGGTTTGCAGGCGGATAGGTTCCAGATACTCATCCGCATCGGCCTTGATGTGCAGCACGATATCGGTGCCCGGCTCAGCCCGCGCGGCAGTCGCCAGGGTGTAGTCGCCGCGGCCGTCGGAAGCCCAGGTCCAGGCTTCCTCGCTGCCGGCGCGGCGGGAGGTGACCTCGACCCGATCCGCCACCATGAAGGCGGAATAGAAGCCGACTCCGAACTGGCCGATCAGGCTGGGCTTGTCGGCCGCTTGGCTCTCGGCCAGCGTCTGGGCGAAAGCCAGCGTACCGGAGCGCGCGATGGTGCCTAGGTTCTGCGCCAGCTCCGCCTTGCTCATGCCGACACCGGGATCAGTGATGATCAGGCGCCGGCCTTCCTTGTCAGGCACGATGCGGATCCTGGCATCAGCCGGCACGCTCAGGTCGGATTGGGTCAGCGCTTCGAAGCGGCGCTTGTCGATAGCGTCGGCGGCATTGGCCACCAACTCGCGCAGGAAGATCTCGCGTTCGGAGTAGAGTGCGTGAACAACGAGATCCAGAAGCCGTCCAACCTCGGCGTTGAATTCGTGCCGCTCCACTGTCTCGCTCACCGTGGTTCTCCCCAAAAGGTTGGTGCTGCGGTGCGCGATATGCAGGAGCGGACGTCCCATTTCAACTCGGGCGCGGCCACTGATCCTGACCTGCTGGACTGGTCCATCCGGGCTGCTGCTGCCTAGGGCGCCCTGACTCTGGGAGAAGGCTGCCGCGAGGCAGGAACGCTATCGGATGTGAGCAGGCAGATCGCCATCGGCCTGTTCCAGGCCGATGGCAGCCCTTATTGAAGGAATTCTGCCACCAGCTCGGCATTTCCGGGCCGTTTTCTGTTGGTCAAAACTTGGTTTTCCAGGATAGGCGTGATCGAGATCCGCCAGCTGGCACAGATTGAGGCGAAGAAGGCCAAGCTCAAGCATTCCACCGCGGATCTGGTAGGTCATGCCGTAGAGCCTCGGGCAGCTTGTCGCCGAACGGGCCTCGACTGGTGCTGATGGCCGGTGCGTGCTCACCTTCCCTCATGCACGCTGCCGGTTTCTCAAGACACCGCCGCTTCATTGCCGGCGCCAGAGTGCCAGCCGGCCTGACGACCCCCATTGCCGCATGTCACGCTACCTGTGGTTCCACGGCGCGGCGCCCACATGACCAGCTTCTCTCGCCACGTCCAACACCATGCGTTCGGACTTTCCGCCGAGCGCCATCATGCCAGGGAGCAAGACGGGGACCGCGGCGTTCAGGCGACCATGTGAACGAAGGGAAGACACGGAATGGGCCGCCGGAGACTGCCAGCCGCACGAGCGGCCTCCTCCAGGATGACCGGTGACCCATCGGTGCCACGCAGCCCATCTGTCCATCTGCACACGGATCGCCCGTATCCTTCATGCCTGCCGGGACATGACGATCTTCGCATCCTCGGCCGCGCCGCTAGCTGGCTCGCCACGGGGGTATCGCGTTCGCTCATGGTTCAACATTCAGGTGACGGGACGCCTCCGGGCCCTGCCCGCCACGGTGCATCTCCACGACCAGGGCCAGCGCCGCCCTGTCCACCTCGTCCAAACGAACCGTGTGCCGCAGGTACTCGGTCCATGAATCCACCGCCCAGAGTTCGGTGAAGCAGTCGGGCCGGGCCAGATCCCGGTAGAGCCTCCAGCCTGCTGCTCCCGCCCGCAGGCGAACCTCGCGGACATGCTTCATGGCCGCCAGGAAGCCATCCACGTCATCCGGATCAACCTGATAGCGGACCACCTCCAGCACCCGACCGGAATCGTCGTGCAGCAACTCCTTCAGGACGGACGCCGGATCCTCCGCCTTGGGCAGGAGGGTCGCGGCCTTCTCCCCCCGCCGCGCCTTGACCCGCTGGGCCAGATCCTGCGCGAAGTTCACGAGGCGCCACGGCCGTACGGCCACCGCGGCGATGGCACCGCTTCCGGCGCAGATGAGCAGGGCAGCCGGCACTCCTACCCTGGTTCCCACCCATCCCCACAATAGCGATCCCGCGGCCAGGGCACCGAAGAAGGCGAGGTGATAAACGCCCAGGGCGCGGGCGCGAACCCAGGCCGGAGCCGTCATCTGCGCGGCCGCACCCAGGGTGCTCCCGGCGGCGAGCCAGGCCGCGCCGAAGATCAGCACGGCGAGTGCCGCAGGTGCCCAATGGCGGGACACAGCGAGCAATGCCATGGCAGCATAGGCCAGCAGGGAGGCGAAGAACACCAGCCGACCCTGCGATAGGCGCTCCCTGATCATGGGCAGAACCGTTCCCGCGGCAACGGCGCCGAAGCCGGCCACGCCCAGCATCGCTCCGAAAGCGGCAGGACCGAGGCCAAGCACCTCCCGGATCACCAGCGGCATCAGCGCCCAAACGGCCGAGGCGAAAAAAAAGAACGCGCAAGCGCGCAGGATCGCCGCGCGCATCGCCGGCACAGCGGTGGCAAAGCGCAGCCCCGCACGCACCGCGGATGGAAGGCGCTCCGGCGGAAGCTGGGAGCGACGCTCCACGGGGCGCCGCCAGGCAACCAGCGCCCAGAGCAGAGCCAGAAAGCCCACCGCGTTCAGCGCGAAGGCCGCGGTCGGCCCGGCCGCCGCCATCACGAAGCCGCCGAGCGCCGGACCCAGCGCGCGTGCCAGGTTGAACCCCACGCCGTTCAGGGCGACCGCCTGCACAAGGTCGTCCTGCGGAACCAGCTCGGGCGTCGCCGCTGCCCAGGCGGGGAAAATCACGGCGGTCCCGGTGCCGATCGCGAAGGTCAGGGCCAGCAAGCCCCAAGCGCCCAGCAGGCCCAGGGCTGCCAGGACGGCGAGGAGCAGGCCGGCCGCGGCGATCCAGATCTGCGCAGCAATGAGAATGGCGCGCCGGTCCAGGATATCGGCCAGTGCGCCACCAGGCAGGGCGAACAGGAAAACAGGCAACATGGCAGCCGCCTGTACGAGGCTGACCATGACAGGCGAAGGATCGAGCGAGGTCATCAGCCAGCCAGCGCCGGTGTTCTGGATCCACAGCCCTGTGTTGCTGGCAAGGTTGGCGATCCAGAGTGCACGGAATGCAGGATGGCGGAGTGGCGCGAAAGCGGCGACGGGAGATGAGGACATGGCGATGCCTAGGCGAGAGATCTGCTGGCTCGGGTAGGCTCATCCGCCCCCACGCATGTATACGCGCCACCAATGGATAGGTTCACGGAAAGTGGATTATTCCCGCTGGGCAAGGCGCTTGGTGCAATGGGCCACTGGCTGACGGTGATTTCATGAACCGAGCGCAGCTGCGGGCCATGCCGCATCGGCTTGGTCGTCAGGCTCGGTGAGGACCTGCCGAAGGACAGCGATCAGGGTCGGACGGCCATCTCCTACCGCTTCGCTCGATCGGCTTCCGATAAGTCCGTGCTGGCGCCTGCGAGCGATCCGCTTCAAGGCCACGCCGAATCATGAGGTGCATGGATCGGCAGATCCGCTCAACCCGGATCATGGGTCGCGCTGCCAAAGCTCCTGAGCAGACCTCCCGAGGCAGCATCCTTGGCCGGAGGATCAACTCCGGATGCCGGTACGGGCACGAGCCTGATAGCCGATGAAGCGGCCGCATCCGAACAGCGCGGACACCGCGCCAGATCGTCGCTAGCGCGTTACCTGCACCTGCCGGACAAATTCGGTCAATTCATGGTTGTAGCGATCCGGCTCCTCCCAGAAAGGCGCATGGCCGCTGTCGGGATAAAGGGAGAGCCGAGCACCCGGCACGGTGGCTGCGGTGAAGCGAGCCATCGGCGTGGCAAGAATGCGGTCCTTCTCACCATGGCTGACCAGCACGGGCAGACGTAGCGACTTCAGCACGTCCTCGTAACGGGCCGGGCGACCTGCGAGGCCCGAGCGCACGTAGTGCGGTGCCAGCATGTTGAAGGCGAGCATGGTCTGAAAATCCGCTGGTTCGGGCTGCCTCGCGAAGCAGGCCCGCAGGAAGCGGATCGTTCCGTCGATAAAGCCCTCCACGCCCGGCGCCAACATGGCCTGAGGCCCAAGCAGACCAACATCGGGGCCGAGGAAGGCTGGGTCACCCAGCGAGCTGCTGGCATCGACATAGTTGATTCCGGCCAGGGCGGCCGCGCCATGGGCCGTGAGATAGTCACCGATGATGCGCCCGGCATAGGACCAGCCGACCAGCACGGGCCGTCGCAGGCCTAACTCAGCGATGACGCTCCGCACGTCGTCTGCCCAGACCTGGCCCGGCTTATAGAAGGCATCGCCCTCTGGCTTGGCGCTCATCCCATGGCCCCGAAGGTCGATCGCCACCATGCGGAATTCGCGGGAGAGTTCCGGATTGCGCAGCTGCCGGTCCCAGGATAGCGCCGCCTGGGCGAAGCCATGCAGAAACAGGATTGCCGGCCCTTGCGGATTGCCGAACTCGTATGTTGCAAGGCGCACGCCGTCAGGCGAGCTGACGAAGCGCGGGGTATAGGCCGCCGTCTCCACCATCGCGGGTGCCTGCTGCGCCTTGGCCGTCGCCACAGGCAGGGGCGCGAAGCCGATGGCGGCGGCGCCCAGCCCTACCACATGACGCCGGCTCGCCGGATGCTGATTCATTCTCCTCCCCTCCCCTGGGATTTTCTTCGGAACAGCCCGGAGGGGTCTGTCGCCATGATCCAGGTTGGCACTGAACAGAGCCTCATGGAAGACAGCCTGGAGAACGGGAACAAAGGCGGCCCATCCTGCCCGGAAATCGGCTTTGCTGAAGCGGAATTTGTGCTCGATACCGCAAAGGGGCCTCCTCGGTGCTCAGAGGCCGAGTTGCTCCGCCAGATCCTCCATGTCGGCCGCTATCGCATCCCAATCACTTTCCGGCCTGAGATCCGTCGCTTGATCCGGCCCATGCTCAGTGGTGCGAGGAATGAAAGCCGTTCGCAATCCGCATTGGCGTGCGGCGGCCAGATCCCCGTTGTGTGCGGCGACAAGGCAGACCTGCGCGGGCTTCAGCATCAGCACTTCGGCGGTTCGCAGATAGGCCTCCGGCGCAGGCTTGTAGGCTTGCACAACCTCGGCGCCGAGGATGGCATCCCACGGCAAGCCGGCACGTTTCGCCATGTCCAGCATCAGCCGGATATTGCCATTGGAAAGAGGCGCGATGATGAAGCGGCGCTTCAGGCGTGCGAGGCCTGGCACCGAATCCGGCCAGGGATCGAGGCTGTGCCAGGCAAGGTTGAGCGCGTCCAGCTCGGATGATACCACATCGGCAGGATCGATGCCGAATTGTGGCAAGACAGCTTCCAGGTTCTCGCGATGCAGCACATCCAGCCGGGTGAATGGGCGGCGGCCTGAGCGCACTTCCTGCATGGCGGGAGAATAGCGGAGGCGCCAGGCATCGGCGAAAGCAAAGGGATCGGCACCGGGCGCGTGGCGAGCGAGAAAAGCGCTAGCATCCCGTGCCACCCCACTCCGCCAGTCCACGACTGTGCCGAAAACATCGAAAACAAGCGCCTGGATGTCCGTGAAGGACTGCATGCCATTCTTCCTGCTCACCAGTTCGCCTCACTCAGTGGACCGGCGCCCTGAGAGCGTGTCAAGCAGGGACGGGTGTTGCCGATCGAAGGAGGCTCCGTCCGGTGGCTGCTTTCCTGATGATTCCAACTGGGAAGGACCGGACCGCTTCCGGTCAAGCCAGATCTTCTGCGAACACTGCCAAATCCGATACGTCGCCAGTGCAATGGTACGGCATCGAAAACATGTCTGGAAAGCTCAAGGATCGGCGCTGCTTCACCATGGGCTAGGACCGCTGCGTCCACGCCTATCTGTGGGCCATCTCCACCGCCACTTTGATCGTCTTCTGGATCAAGGAATCCTGAGCCCTTGGAATAACTTGATCATTCCCGGCTGGGTCAAGTCGGATCAAACTCTGGAGGCGTCCTCCCGCCTATCTTCAGGCGTGAATCCATGCAGTATCCAGCAATGAGAACCGCCTCGAAATCGGACCGGATCATGGCTCAAGTCTTGGGCGCCGTCGAAAATGGTCTGCTGAAACCCGGAAGCCGGATCGCCTCCATCCGCACCGCCGCCCTGAACCAGGGCGTGTCAAAGAACACGGTAGCCGACGCCTATGACCGTCTGGTCGCTTCCGGGGTTCTGGAAGTGCGTCGCGGCGCAGGATACTTCGTCGCGCAGCTTCCGGTCCGTCAGCAGGCGCGGCGGCAGGACGTGATGGAGGCACTCAATCTCATTTCTCTGCTGCGCGAGCAGACTGACCACCATTACCGGCTCCGCCCTGGCGAGGGACGTCCACCGCCATCCTGGATGGAGGAATCGGAACTCGCGCGCCACTTGGCACAGGCCGGCCGGCGGCAACACCGGGGCGAAGCGCACGCGTATGGCAGTTCCTGGGGTTATGCCCCGCTTCGCGAGCAGGTTGCCCTGTCCCTGACGGAGCGATCCATTCGCTGCAGCGCGGATCAAGTTCTACTGACGCAGGGGGCAAACCACGCTCTTGACCTTGTGATCCGGCAAATGGTCGTGCCGGGCGATCGGGTCCTGGTGGATGATCCCGGCTATTATCCCTTGTTCGCCAAGCTGCGCCTGGCAAAGGCGGAGGTGATCGGCGTGCGCAGGAATCCGGACGGGCCGGATCTGCGCGATCTGGGTGCAAAGCTCTCTCAGGGTCCGACCCGGGCTTTCTTCACCCAGTCCTTCGCCCACAACCCAACTGGCGGCACGCTGTCCCCCCCTATCGCGCGGGGCGTCGTCGAACTGGCGGAGCAGCATGGCGTTCTGCTGGTCGAGGACGACGCCTTCGCCGACCTGCTGCCTTCCACCAAGCCTCGTCTTGCCTCACTCGGCGGGTTGGGGCGCGTGCTCTACGTTGGAACCTATTCCAAGACCCTGTCGGCCTCGCTGCGCGTCGGCTTCCTGGCCGGAGGCGTTGCAACAGTTGAGGCACTCAACGACCTGAAGTTGCTGACCATCGTTTCCACCTCGCAATACGCCGAGCGCCTGGTGGCGCGGCTGATCGAGGAAGGCCATTATCTTCGCCACCTGCGTCGCCTGCGCAGGCGGGTCGAGGCGGCAACAACGGAGGCGCTGCGCAATCTCTCGGAAATCGGCCTGCCGCTCAATCGCCCGCCTGATGGCGGCTTCTATCTCTGGGCGGAATTGCCGAACGGAATTCCCGAAGCAGCGTTGTGTCGCCTGGCAGCCACGCAGAGCATCTTCCTGGCACCCGGTGCGGTATTCAGCCCCGGTGCGACCATCAGACCACCAGCCCTGCGAATCAACGTCGCCCATGCGAGCGATCCGCACTTCCTGACGTTTCTGCGGCGGAGCTTTCTGAAGCCACGTCCCTGGTGACACTCTGCGGCGCCTCATCTCGCGTCATCAGGGCCTGTGCTACCTTGGAAGCCGGTTCCCGGCCCAATTCGCGCGAAATCCAGGCTCCGGCAGCGGCAAGTCGCCCGAGATCCACGCCGGTGGTGATTCCCATGCCGTCGAGCATGTAGACGACATCCTCGGTCGCAACATTGCCGGACGTCCCCTTCGCATAGGGGCAGCCGCCCAGCCCGGCCACGGCACTATCCACCACCGAGATGCCCAGTTCCAGGCAGCACAGGATGTTGGCCAGTGCCTGGCCATAGGTGTCGTGAAAATGCAGAGCCAGCCGCGGCACAGGAACCCGCTCCGCGACGACCTCCACCATGCGACGCGCCTTGAATGGCGTGCCGGCGCCGATCGTGTCTCCCAGCGATACCTCGTGGCAGCCCATCGCGGCCAGGGCCGCAGCGACGTCCCGTACGGCTTCCGGCGCGACCTCACCTTCGTAGGGACAGCCCAGCACGCAGGACACATAGCCGCGCACCCGCAGCCCCGCCGCCAAAGCCCGTTCCGCCACGGGCGCGAAGCGATCCAGGCTGTCGGCGATCGAGCAGTTGATGTTGGCGCGGGAGAACGCTTCCGACGCCGCCCCGAAGATGGCGATCTCCCGCGCGCCGGCCGCCAGCGCGGCATCGAGCCCTTTCAGGTTCGGCACCAGCACCGTGTAATCCAGCCCTGGACGGCGCGGCAGCAACGCCAGCAACTCCGCAGTGCCGGCCATCTGCGGCACCCAGCGCGGCGACACGAAGCTGCCGGCCTCGATGCTGCGGAGCCCGGCCTCGGCCAAGGCCCCGATCAGCTTTCGCCTGGCGGCGAGCGATACCGGCTTTACCTCGTTCTGCAACCCGTCACGCGGGCCGACCTCGACGATGCGCACATGCCTTGGCAGCACCATGACGCGCTCCTCAACTGCCGCGCAGCCGGGCCAGCTCCGCGGCGGCGATGTCCTGCCGCACCTGTCGCTTTTCGACCAGGATAGCGGCAAGCCGCCCCACCTCCTCCCCGACTGCGCCGGCGGCGATGGCGACATTGTTGGCATGCAGCGCCATGTGGCCCTTCTGGATTCCCGTCGTCGCCAGGGCTTTCATGGCACCAAAATTCTGCGCCAGCCCGACGGCGGCGATGATGCGGGCCAATTCCGCCGCCGTGGCGACACGGAGGATCTTCAGGCAGGCCTGCGCCGTGGGATGGATCTTGGTGGCGCCTCCGACCAACCCCACCGGCATCGGCAGTTCAATGGAGCCGGCGAGATCGCCCTCCGCCGTGATCTCCCAATGGGTCAGGGTCGAATAGCGCCCGCCCCGTGCGGCATAGGCATGGGCGCCGGCTTCCACGGCGCGCGTGTCGTTGCCCGTGGCCAGTACCACGGCTGAGACGCCGTTCATGATGCCCTTGTTGTGGGTGGCGGCGCGATACGGGTCGGCTTCGGCGAAGTGAAAGGCGCTGATCATGCCGTCGCGCACCCCGGCGCCGCCGATCGCCTCCACCGGCCAAATGGCGCGGGCGCGGGCCAAGCGGCGATCGGCAAGGTTGGACAGGATTCGGAGGAAGACGCGCCCTCCGGTCCAGTTCTCGATGGATGGCGCCAGGGTCTCGGCCATGGTGTTGACGGTGTTGGCGCCCATGGCGTCGCGCGTGTCCACGATGAGGTGAGTGACCACCATCGGCCCTCCGCGGGAGGCGATGACGCGCACCTCCAGATCTTGGAAGCCGCCCCCCAGCCGCACCAGCATCGGGTCGCAGGCGTTGCATGCCGCGGCGATCTCGTCGCGCCGTTCCAGAATGCGAAGCCGGGCATTCTCCGGGTCACTGATCCCGGTCAGTTGCACTTGCGCAATCATCAGATTGCCGGACAGCGAGGTGACGAACCCGCCGGATTCGTAGCATTGCCGGGCCGAATTGCAGACGGCTGCAACGACCGAGGATTCCTCCGTCGCCATCGGCACCAGCACGTCCCGCCCATCCACCCGCATGTTGGTGGCGACCCCGATCGGGATCGACAAGGTCGCCACCGCGTTCTCGATCATGTGGTCGGCCAGATGCGGATCGATGTTGCCGGGCGCGGCAAGCTGGCCATGCGCCGCATCGTCCAGTCCCGCGAAGGCGGCGACGACCTCCAGCCGTTCCTCGCATGTCATGCGGTGAAAGCCTGGGATGCGGGAGGTCAGGTTGCTCAGGGTCATAGCACGGGTCCAGTTCAGGCGCGCAGGAGGCTGCCCGGGCCATGCGCCGGCCAGGACATCCAATTCGGTCGGGAAGAGGAAACGGTTGCTGGTTACTCCAGCCTGATGTTGCCTTCGCGGATCACGTCGCCCCAGCGGCGGGTGTCATTGGCGAGGGCGGTGCGCAGCGCGGCCGCATCGCCGCTCACCAGTTCCACCCCCTGCTCGGCGAGGCGGGCCCGGAGCACCGGATCATCGGTCGCCATGCGCAGCGCCACGGCCGCACGCTCGACAACCGGAGCCGGCGTTTCGGCCGGCGCGAAGAGCCCCTGCCAGAAATACACCTCGAAGCCGGCCAGGGTCTGGGAGATCGGCGGCAGCTTCGGATAGTTCGGAAGCGGTGCATCGGCAGTCACCGCAAGGCCGCGGGTACCCCCATCCGACAGCGTCAAGGCCGCCTCCTGAATCGCCTGGAACACCACGTGGATGCGGCCCTGGCGCAGGTCGAGCGCCGCTGGCGCGCCGCCGCGATACGGGACGTGGACGATGTCGATGCCAGCGCGGGCGCGGAACATCTCCAGGCACAGGTGGCTGACCGAGCCGGTGCCTGGAGAGCCGAACAGCACTTTGCTCGGGTTGGCCTTGCAGTGCGCAATCAGTTCCGCGGTGGTGTTGGCCGGTACGGAAGGATGCACGTGCAGGATGAAGGGGGTGCGGAAGACCATCCCGATCGGGGACAGTTCCTTCAGGGGATCTTTTGGTGTCAGGCTGGGCTGCAGGGTCTGGTTGATCGCCAGCGTCGTGGTGCCCATGACCAGCGTATACCCATCCGGCCGGGCACGGGCGCCATAGGTGGCGGCGACCGAGGTCGCGGCACCTGGACGGTTCTCGACCACCACGGGCACCCCCAGATCGCGCGACATCGGCTCCGCCACGGCGCGGGACGCCAAATCCGTCACCCCGCCCGGGGGATATCCTTCAACCAGGGTAATGGGGCGGCTGGGCCATGCGCCGGACGGAACCGTTTGGCCGTGGCCCAGGCCCGGCAGGGCGGCGCCCGGGGCGCCGAGGGCAGCCAGGAGAAGCGTGCGACGTTGCATGAGACGTTTCCGGATTCTTGATTTGTTGTTTCTTCAGATTGTCCTCTTCGAGACCTGCACCACAGGGACAGTTCGGTATAAAATTCCAGGGACAGTTTCACAGCCCGGCGCAGCCCTACGCCGACCGCCCTGCTCGTGGCGGATCGTCGCGTAAGCAGTCTGCGTCCTGCCTCAACGGAGCCGGATGCCTGCTGCTCAAGTCAACAGCGAGATGCTGCGCATCGCCGACTGCGGCGCGCCGGGATCGATGGCAGGGATCATCCCGCGTATGTGCTGCCACCCCGTGGCTGGTTTCGAAGGAGGCGCAGAAGGCTTGGTGCAGGCTCCGGTGACTGTCCAGGCTCGCAGGCCAAGCCGTGGACGCCGCAACAAACGAGGTATGGTGCTTTGTCGCGGCCTTTGGTCCGGGGGGAAGCGAGACATCCTACCTGCTCAGTGGCAACTGCATTCCGCTGGTCCGGTTCCTTCCCATAGGGATGATGGATGAAACTCTGCGCGTGCAGCAGTTGCGTGACTTGCCGCAGCGCGCCGCAGCGGAGATCTTGACCATCGGGATCGGACAGTCGCGGTCTGTTAATGCAGACGGCATCGTGGGCTTGTCAGGCCCGCACCGCCGAAGAGATCCTGTCGAGGTCAACCACCATGAGGTGGCAACGAACCAGATCAGCCCGACGAGTGTTGCTGACGGCTGGAACAGTAGTTGTAGGCCATGGAGGCTGCTGGACGTCAAGTAGCGCGGCTTCCGGCTGGACTCTGGGAGGAGGTGATCCCTGGACTCCAGGAGGATGTCAGGATTTCGGCAGCAAACGGCCCGGCGCAACTGCCAAGCGCGTGGTGCGGCCCGCAACAGGTGGCTTGCTGGGATTTAGGAGGAGGCCACGCTCATCTTCATCGACCTGGGCATCCGGGTAGACCGCCAGCGCCAGACTCAGCACTTCACGAAACTTCCGCCGGAAGTTGTCGATCCTACTAAATCCCTGCCCGAATTGGGCGTAGAGGGCCCGCCATGAGATCGGCGTAGGGGCTGTCAGCACGTGAAGCCGGTATGCCAGCCAGCAATAAACATCTAAGGCCATGGAATTGTTTGCGATCTGGCGAACCGCCGCTTCCTCCACAGGCACAGGGTGCTTCTTGAGCTGGTCATAGAAGGTCTGCGACAAGGTTGCGGTCTCGATGAACATCGATCCCTTCTCGCCATCGTCGACGAACATGGCCGTATCGAGGATGAGCTGGTTGACCAGCCCCGCCCGGCCTCCCTGGGCAATCTGGAACGACATCCGGCACCGGCTGATGCGGTCCGCCTGGTCCCGCACCTCCTTCATGGATTTTCCGCCGATCGGGATCGACAATCGGCGCAGCCAAGCATGGAGCGACCGGCCCAGTTCGATGTCACGGCTGCTGGTGCGAAGCGCCTCAGACTGGAGATACAGCAGGATCAGGCGGGCGCGAGAGCCGTAGGGCACCCCGACATGCACGGGTGGCCCATCTTCAACGACGCGGACACCGGGCTGGACAACCAAAGTAACCCGGTCGTTCTTCACCTGCCAGAGAGCGTCATCGGCAAGCCGCTTGTGCGGCAGGGCCGCCTGCGCCCAGCCTGAATAGAAGAAGCCGATATCGGTGTCTTCGGAGGTCAGGTAGCCTGCGGCAGCATCGACGACGTTGCGGTCGATGTCGGCCTTCAGCGCCTCGTTCCTACCAAAGTCCATCAGGAGCTGGTGGACAGTACCCATCAGTCTCCAACTCCTTCCATAAGCCTGTTCTTTTCTATCTGAACTGCTCAACCGATCCCACGCTGGGCTTTGGTAGGTGGTTGCTAGAGATATTTGATTCTTACTAGTTTCCACTCCCAGAGTCCGGGGGAGAACTGTTCAACCCGTTGATTTTATAGAAGGCAAAATCGGGGCTTTCCTCCCAGAACCCAGGGGATGCCTCCTAGAGATCAGCCTCGGCTGGGGATCGTCGCTCCCGGGCATCCAGCGCAAAACGGTCTGCGTTCCCTCCCAAAGTCCAGACAAAGCGATATCGCTGCCGCGAGTCGCACTGCTCAGGGTCTAACAACGAGGCGGTCCGATCATGGCCCTGACGACGCTGGTGATGCCCGCTGTCCTGCCGAATCCCGCTGGAAAGCGGTTCGATCGAAGCACGAATCTACCCTTGGCCTCAGGCATCACCCACCTCCAGCCCGATGCTTTGGACCCTGGCAGCCTCGGTCGCTCGTGCGCCAGTGTAACCCTGGTCGACATAGGCCGGTGCACACGCTGGCCAGCGGAGGCCTGCACTCCTGGGCAAAGTATCCTATTTCGGCGTGGTTGTCGGCAATGGTAGGCGTCACATGCAGGCCGGCAGGTGACTCTGCGAGTCAATCGCCAGATGCAGTTACGGTCCCTTCTGGCGCTTGGCGCCATCATACCCCGCCCCGTTACGGCTGGCTGGTGACGAGCGCAGCGTGCAGAACAGCAGAACTGGCTTTAGGGCCAGCGGCGACGAAGGCCTCTGCACGGCTCCTCGGCCATTGCTCCGAAGCAGTCCGCCGCCAACCAGCGCCGCGCCTGCAGGCAGATCGCCGCCCAGCGCCGCTGGCCGTCCGGCATCCCTGGGCATCAGCATCGGATAGGGTGCAGCCAGCGCATATTCATCGCCTGAGGCGTCAGGCGGGTAAGGCTTGCGGGCATTCAGGCCCGCAACTTGATCATGATCTGGCCGCAACTCCATAACAGCCTCTTGGTTGCCCGGAGCGGGGTTAGTTCTAGTTCTGCCTTGCGCGGGCAGCCGGCGCCGACATGATGCCGCGCTTCTGCAGCCGAGCCACCATGGCGTGCAGATGCGCCAGTACGGCACGCAGGGCGGGCGTCATGCCTCGCGCCGGGCTGACCGCCACCATCAGCCGTACCCGTAACGGCGGCGCGCCAAGATCGCGCAAGATGTAGCACCGCTTCGCAGCCTCCTGCGTCAGCGCGGCGCGCGGCAGCACGCTCCAGCCAAGGCCGTGCTCGACCAGGGTGCGAATGGCAGCCAAGCTGTCTACCTCGAGCAGGAGTGCCGGATCAGGATGCGCGCCAGCCCGATGCAGCGCGCGGCGGAGCCCGTGCTGCTGATCCGGCAGGATGAGCTGAAGCTCTGCCAGGGCAGAAACCGGAACAGGGTCCTGTTCCAATCCCTCTCCCCGAAGATCACGAGCGCGACGCCGGTGGGCGAAGAGCAGCAGATCTTCCTCCGCGAGCACCTCCGCCATGATCGCCCGGCTGCGCTGGCTGTCGTAGAGGATCGCGATGTCAAGCCGGCCTTCGGTCAGCCATTGATTGATGAAGCCGCTGAACCCATCGACGAGACGGATATGCAGCTGGGGATATCGCTGCCGGAGTTCGCCGAAGATGGACCCGGCCAGATGCACGGACATGAAGGTGGGCACGCCCAGCACCACCTGACCGCGCGGCACCGGGTCGTCCAGCGCCGAGGCCAGGTTCGCCAGCCCCGTGAGCAGCGGACGCGCAGCGTCCGCCAGGCGCTGCCCGTCCTCCGTCAGCCGGGCGCCGCGGCCATGGCGGTAAAGCAGCGGCCGGCCCACCTCCTGCTCCAGCAGCGCGATCTGCCGCGACAGGCTCGGCTGGGCGAGGCCGAGCGCCGCCGCCGCCCGGCCGAAGCCGCCATGCTCGGCGATCGCCAGCAGGGAGCGGAGGCGCGTCTGGTCCATAGCCTGTAGCTATAGCTGATACTGCAAGCAGGCGCATGCGCTGCCGCGCTATCCATCCGGCATGGGAAATGCCAAGACCGCCGCCGAGATCCTCCTCGACACCCTGGCCACGCGCGGGGCCGACCGCGCCTTCTGCGTGCCGGGAGAATCCTACATCGCGCTGCTCGACGCACTGCACGCGCATCCGTCGATCGACCTCGTGACCTGCCGCCAAGAGGGCGGCGCGGGCTTCATGGCGGTGGCCGATGCCAAGCTCACCGGGCGGCCCGGCATCGTGCTGGTCTCGCGCGGGCCGGGCGCCTGCAACGCGGGCATCGCGCTGCACACCGCCGAGCAGGACGCCGTGCCGCTGATCCTGCTGATTGGTCAGGTGGAGAAGCGCGACCTGCGCCGCCGCGCCTTTCAGGAGATCGATTACGCAGCGATGTTTGGCGGCATTGTCAAATGGGTCGGCGAGGCCACGCACCCGGACGAGGTGCCAGAACTCGCCGCCCGCGCCTGGAACATGGCGACCCAGGGCGTGCCGGGGCCGGTGGTGCTTTCCCTGCCGGAGGACGTGCTGGCCGCGCCCTGCGCCGCCGCCGCCCTGCCGCCCACCCGCCTCGCCGGAACCGCCCCGCCGGCGGCGATCACGGCCGAGCTGGCCGGGCTGCTGCGCCGCGCCGAGCGGCCGATCCTGCTGGCCGGGCACGGGCTGGACGTGCCTAGCGGGCGCGAGGCGCTGCGGGCCTTCGCCGAGGCATGGCGGCTTCCCGTGGCGGTTTCCTTCCGCCGGCAGGACCTGTTCCCTAACAGCCACCCGCTCTACGCGGGCGATCTCGGCCTGCGCAATCCGGACGCGCAGCGCGATGCCTTTGCCGAGGCTGACCTGGTGCTCGCCCTCGGCACGCGGCTGACCGACATCACCACCCAGGGCTATAGCTGGCCCGCGCCGGGGCAACGGCTGGTGCATGTCTGCGCCGACCCGCGCTTCCTGGGCTGGCTGTTTCCGGCTGAGCTGGCCATCGCTGCCGAGGCCCCCACCGTGCTGGCGGCTCTCGCCGCCGAGGCCCCCGCCACGCCGCCCGGCCGCGACGCCTGGAACGGCCGCCTGCGGCAGCTCCAGGAGGCGGATAGCCGCGCCACGGCCGAAGATTTCCCGGACGGCCTGCCCTTTCTGCGCGTGGCGCAGCTGGTGGGCGCTTGCGCGCCGTCCGACGCCATCGTCACACTGGATGCCGGCACCTTTGCCGCGCCCTTTTACCGCAAGCTGGCCTGGCACCCGCCACAGCGCCTGTTGGCGCCGATCTCGGGTGCCATGGGCTTCGGCGTGCCGGCGGCGGTGGCCGCGGCCCTGCGCCACCCGGAGCGCACGGTGATCTGCGCGGTCGGCGATGGCGGCGCGCTGATGACCGGCAGCGAGCTGGCCGTCGGCATGGCGCGCGGCCTGCCGATCAAGCTGCTGCTGTCCGACAATGGCAGCTACGCCTCCATCCGCATCCACCAGGAGCGGCGGCACCCCGGCCGCGTCTCCGGCACCGACCTCGCCAATCCGGATCTCGGCGCCTGGTGCGCCGCCTTTGGCGCGCCGCTGCTGCGGGTGGACAGCGCGGCCGACTTGCCGGCACTGGAGGCGGCGCTGCGCGCACCGGGGCCGCTGGTCGCGGTGGTGCGCACCTCGCTGCGGGCGGTGCTGCCGCGCGGCGCGGCGCGGCCGATGCTCGAGGCGGCGGAGGGCTGAGGAGCACCCGCATGCGCATCGTCATCCTCGATGACTATCCGCGCGCCTTCGCCAAGCTGCGCTGCTCCGCGAAGCTGCAGGGCCACGCGTTGGACATCTTTCACGACGCACCGCGCGATGCAGAGGAACTGGTCGCGCGCCTCTCGGGCGCCGAGGCCGTGCTGCTCACCCAGCAGCGCACCGCCCTGCCCCGCGCCATCCTGGAGCGCCTGCCCCGGCTGCGGCTGATCAGTCAGACGGGGCGCAACGTCGATCATATCGACGTCGCCGCCTGCCGGTCGCTCGGTGTCACCGTCTGCGCCGGCGGCGGCGGCGGGCCGGAGGCGACGGCGGAGCTGACCTGGGCGCTGATCCTGGCGGCACTGCGGCACATCCCGGAGGAGGTGCAGCGGCTGCGGAACGGGCAATGGCAGGGCAGCGTCGGCACCGGGGTGTCCGGGCGGGTGCTGGGCCTCTACGGCCTCGGGCGGATCGGCGGCCGCGTGGCGCGGGTAGGCGACGCCTTCGGCATGCGAATCCTGTGCTGGGGCCGCCACGGCACGCGGGAGCGCGCCCGCGCCGCCGGCTACGCCATCGCGGAAAGTCGCGACAGCTTCTTCGCGGAGAGCGATGTGCTCTCGCTGCACATCCGCCTGACGCCGGAAACGCGAGGCATGGTGACGGCGGCCGACCTCGCACGGATGAAGCCCACGGCACTGCTGGTCAACACCAGCCGGGCGCAGATCATCGAGGCCGGCGCGCTGGAGGCGGCGCTGCGCCGGGGCCGGCCCGGTCGAGCCGCCGTCGATGTTTACGAGGAGGAGCCGGTGCTGGGCGGACGCCACCCGCTGCTGGCGCTGCCCAACGCGCTCTGCACGCCGCATCTCGGCTATGTCGAGGAAGCCGCCTACGAGATGCTCTACGACACGGGGGTGGAGCAGATCCTCGCCTTCGAGGCTGGCCGGCCGATCAACCTGTCGGAGCCGGCGCCTGGCTGAACGGCGGCCTGCTACCGGACGACGCGCAGAACAAAGAAAACTCGGAGGAACGCATCATGGAGATCACACGCCGCCTATTGCTGGCGATGACGGGGCTTGCCGCTGCGGGCCAGGCACATGCGCAGGCCGAGGCCGGATGGCCGAGCCGGCCCATCACGCTGATCGTGCCCAACCCACCCGGCGGGGGCACCGATTTCGCCGCCCGGCTGTTCCAGGAGGCGCTGGGGCAGGCGCTCGGGCAGCCGGTGGTGATCGAGAACCGCTCGGGCGGCAACGGCAATGTGGGGATCCTGGCCGCCGCCCGCGCCAAGCCGGATGGCTATACGCTGCTGCTGCAGTATTCCGGCTATCACGGCGCCAATACCGCCCTGCAGCCGGATGCCGGCTGGGACCCAAACCGCGACCTCGCCGCCGTGGGCATGGCCACCCTGGCGCCGCATGTTATCTTCGCAGGCCCCGGCATATCGGTGAGCAGCCTGGCCGAGCTGGTGGCGCACATCCGGGAGAACCCCGGCCGCGTCACCTATGCCTCAGCCGGCACGGGGTCGATCCAGAACATCGGTGGGTTGCAACTGGCGCAGCGGGTCGGCGCGGCCATGCTGCACGTGCCCTACCGTGGCGCCGCGCCGGCGTTGCAGGATGTGGTGGGTGGGCGCGTGGACATCTTCATCACCACCCCATCCTCGGCCATGTCGCTGCTCAAGGGCGGGCAGATCAAGGCCCTGGCTGTGGCGAGCGACGCCCGCCTGCCGGCCCTGCCCGATGTGCCGACCACCGCGGAGGCCGGGCTGCCAGGCTACACGGTGGATGCCTGGTTCGCGGTCTTCGCGCCCGCCGGCACGCCGGCGGCAGTGATTGAGAAGCTCAACGCCGCCCTGCGCGCGGCGACGCAGAGCCCTAAGGTGCAGGAGGTCGCCGCCGCCTCCGGCGTGGTGCTGAAGCCGCTGACGGTGACGGAGATGGACGCCATGGCGCGGCGGGACGTGGAAACCCTGGCGCGCGTGGTGCGGGAAGCGGGCCTCCGTCTAGAATAGCCTTCCCTGCGGCGAGGCCGTTCCTAATCCCGGCCATCAAGTCGGGACGAAAAAAGAGGGTGCCGGGGGGGAGGATTTACTCTTCCTTGGTTCACCTGTCAGTCAGCAGTTTGCCCGGGTTCATCAGGTCCTGCGGATCGAAGCACTGCTTCAGCCGCCGCATCATCTCCATCTCCACCGCGCTCTTGTAGCGCGGCACCTCGTTGATGCGCAGCCGGCCGATGCCGTGCTCGGCGGTGATGGAGCCGCCGAGGCGTGCCACGATGTCGTGCACGATCAGGTTCACCTCGGGCAGGTAGCTCTGCCAGAGTGCCCTATCCCCGCCCTCGGCCTGGATCGGGTTGTAGTGGATGTTGCCGTCGCCCAGATGCCCGAAGGCGAAGGAGCGGATGCCGGGGAAGCGCGCCGCCAGCGCCGCGTCCGCCTCCGCGATGAAGCGCGGCACCTGCGAGACCGGCACCGAAACGTCGTGCTTGTAGGAGGCGCCCTCCAGCCGCTGCCCCTCCGGCGCGCCCTCGCGGATCCGGCGGATGCCCGCCGCCTGCTCGGCCGAGCAGGCGATGGTGCCGTCCAGCAACTCGCCATTCTCCAGCCCCGCCTCAACCGCGGCGAGCAGACGCGCCTCCAGCGCCGCCTGCGCGCCCTGGTCGGCGATCTCCACTAACAGGTACCAGTCGTGCCGCGCCTCCAGCGGGTCGCGGATGGCGCTGTTGTGACGCATGGCGATGTCGACGCAACGGCGCTCCATCAACTCCATGGTGGTGATGTTCTCGCCGAGCAGCGACTTGGCGCGGCGCAGCCAGGCCACTGCCTGGGCGGGCGAGGGCGTGGCCAGGAGGGCGGTGGCCGAGGCGGTGGGCAGCGGCAGCAGCTTCAGGGTGGCGGCGGTGATGATGCCGAGTGTGCCTTCGGCGCCGATGAAGAGCTGCTTGAGGTCGTACCCGGCATTGTCCTTGCGCAGGCCGCGCAGTCCGTTCCACACCTGTCCATCGGGCAGCACCACCTCCAGCCCCGCCACCAGGGCTCGCGCCGTGCCGTAGCGCAGCGCCTGCACGCCGCCCGCATTGGTGGAAAGGTTGCCGCCGATCTGGCAACTGCCCTCCGCGCCGAGGCTCAGCGGAAAAAGGCGCCCATGTGCCCGCGCCGTTTCCTGGATAGTCTGCAGCACCACCCCGGCATCGACGGTGATGGTGTCGTTGTCGGGATCGATCTCGCGGATGCGGTTCATCCGCCGGGTGGAGACCAGGATCTCCGTGTCGTCGTCATGAGGCTGGCTGGCGCCGGTCAGGCCAGTGTTGCCGCCCTGCGGCACGATGGGCGTGCCGGTGCGGGCGCAAAGGGCCACCACCGCCGCCATCTCCTCCGTGCTGGCGGGCATGACAACCAGCGGCACCCGGCCCTGCCAGTTGTCGCGCCAAGCCAGCATCATCGGCTGCATTGCCGCGCGGTCGGTGACGAGGCCGCGCTCGCCGACGATGGCGCGCACCGGCTCCAGCACCTCCTGTACGAAGCGCGCCGGATCGGCCAGCAGGCATCGGCGCGGCCGGGTGCCGGCGGGCGCGGGAAGAGTGTCCGGCATGGTTCGTCAGTTCCTCCTCATGGAGCGGGCGCGGCGGCTGGGCCGCCTTTCTTCCCGGGTCGGCGGACATGCCCCGGGACCGGGGTGGTCGCCAGCACGGGCGCGGCCTATGCAGCAGGCAGGCCGGGTGCACCCAAGGCCCGACATCATCCTGAACGTCGCCGGGGGTTCCCATCCCGGCAAGGTGATATCAGCTATAACCGCGATGCGAGAAGGCGGGCCGTCGGCGTCAGGGTTCCCCGGCCCCGCTTCTGGACGGGCCGCCGGCTGCGCCACCCTCCGCCGCGCCACCATCCGGCCCACCGCCCTGGCGCGGGCGCAGCAGCGAGCCGTCGGGGTTGCGCGTCACGCCGCGCAGCACGTCAAGCGGCACCAGCCGCTCCACCTCCGCCTGGATGATCCGCACCGCCGCGCGCACCAGCGGCGTCACCGGCTTGTTGGAGGGCGTGGCGATGACCAGCAGCGCCCGCATGGCAGGCGAGGCGAAGCGGCGCACGCGCAGCCGCCGGTCCTTCACCTCGCGATGCACGGCGCCGAAAGGCAGCACGGTGGTGCCGACGCCGCGCTCCACCAGCTGCTTCAGCGCGGCGACGCAATCCACCTCGGTCAGCACACATGGGCGCACGCCTTCGGCGGCGCAGGCGGAATCCAGCACCCGCCGCAACCCGTTCTCCGGCCCGGGCAGCACGCAGTCCTGCCCCGCCAGCTCGGTCAGCCGCACCGGCGGGCCAGGCTTCGCCCCGGGCGGTTCGATGAGGAACAGGTCTTCCAGCAACAGCGGCGTGGCGATCAGGCTCGGGCTGCTGCGGGCGTCGTAGAGCACGGCGAGGTCGATACGCTGCGCCTCGGTCCATTCCAACAGCACGGCGCTGAAGGCCTCGCGGATGCGCAGCCGGGCGCGCGGGAACTCGGCGGCAAAGCGCAGCGCCAGGTCGGCCCCCATGCTGGCCGAGAGCGAGGGCGGGATGCCGAGCGTCACCTGGCCCACCGCGTCCGGTGCGCCGGCGGCCAGCTCCTCCCGCACGTCGGAAAGCTGCTGCACGACGCCCTGGCCCACCTCCAGGAAGCGCTGCCCTGCCGCGGTGAGCGAGACGCCGCGGCCATGCCGGTAGAAGAGCGGCACGCGCAGCTCGGCCTCCGCCGGCCGATCTGCCGGCTCAGCGCAGGCTGGCTCACCCCCAGCCGCACGGCCGCGCGCGATAGGCTGCCGGCGGCGGCGACCTCCAGGAAATAGCGGATCTCCAGCAGATCCATGCCTCCAGCCTCCCTTGCGTCCCCGCCCGGCTACCGGCCCGGGCACAGACGTCTGGGTTATAGCTTTTATGTAGCGTCGCGCATGGGTCACTAGGATGACAGTGCTATCGTGGCGGCGGCGCCAGGCTTTCCAGCACCGGCGAGGCTTTCGGGGGAACGTCCATGCCGTCATCGCCCTTGTCCGGCATCAGCCACGCCTATCTCGAGGCCATGCAGCGCGCCTTCGAGGCCGACCCGGCCTCCGTGGAGCCGGGCTGGCGCGTGCTCTTCCAGGTGCTGGCCGAGGCGGAGGTTTCCCCGGATGTGGGCGCCGCGGCCCGGGCGCTGCGGGCGATGGAATGGCGCGACCGGGGGCACCTCCAGGCCCAGCTCGACCCGCTCTCGCCCCGCGCCACGGCGGCCGACCCGTTGCAGGCACTCTATGCCGGCACGCTGGCGGTGGAGTCCGCGCATATTGACGATGCCGGCCGCCGCGCCTGGCTGCGCGCCGCCGTGGAGGAGGGCGCGGGCCTGCCCCCGCCCGCCGCGCCGCGCGCGTTGCTGGCCGAACTGATCGCGGCCGAGGAATTCGAGAGTCTGCTCGGCCGCAAGTTCCCGACCAAGAAGCGCTTCGGCGCCGAAGGGGCCGAGGCCATCGTGCCGCTGCTGCGCCGCGTGCTGGCCCGCGCGGCGGCCGAGGGCATCCGCCGCGCCGTGATCGGCACCATGCATCGTGGCCGGCTCTCGCTGATGACCAACGTGCTGGGCCGCGCCTTCGCCCGGCTGGTGGCCGAGGTGAAGGGCGCGCATCCCTTCCCCGCCGACCCGCGGCGCCCGGGCGACGTGCCCTATCACCTCGGCCACGAGGCGGAGTTGGTGTTGGACGGGTATTCCATCACCGTCACCCTACTGGCCAATCCCTCGCACCTGGAAGCGGTGGACCCGCTGGTGCTCGGCCGCGCCCGCGCCGCGCAGGATCTGGTGGGCGGCTCCGGTGCGGTGCTGCCGGTCATCCTCCACACCGACGCCGCCGTGATCGGCCAGGGCGTGGTGGCCGAATGCATCCAGCTCGCCGGTCCCGCCGGCTATTCGGTCGGCGGTACGGTGCATCTGGTCATCAACAACCAGATCGGCTTCACCACCAGGCCGGGGGAGGCGCGTACCTCCCGCCACTGCACCGGGCCGTGGAAGGCGGTGGACAGCGCCATCCTGCACGTCAACGGTGACGACCCGGTGGCCGTCGCCCGCGCGGCCGACATCGCCTTCGCCTGGCGGCAGGTCCAGGGCTGCGATGCGGTGGTGGACCTCGTCTGCTACCGCCGCAACGGCCACAACGAGATCGACGAGCCCGGCTTTACCCAGCCGCGCCTTTACGCCCGCATCGCGGAGCAGGTGCCGGTGGCCCGCGCCTTCGCGGCCCGGCTGGTGGCGGAAGGGGTGGTGACGGAGGACGAGGTCGCGGCGCTCGCCGGGGCGGCGCGTGCCCGCTTCCAGGCCGGCTACGAGGAGGCCGCCGGCCACCGCATCAACGGGAGCGGCTACCCGCCCCGCCCGCCGCGCTGCGCCGGGGACAGCGGCGTCGCGGCGGCTATGCTGAAGGAGATCGCCACCGCCCTGGCGGCGGCGCCGGACGGAATGGCGCTGCACCCCCGCATGGGTCGCGTGCTGCGCCAGCGTGCGCTGGACCCGGACGGCATCGCCTGGCCCTCGGCCGAGGCGCTGGCCTTCGGCAGCCTGGTGCGGCAGGGCGTGCCCGTGCGCCTTTCAGGGCAGGATGTGGTGCGCGGCGCCTTCTCCCACCGCCATTTCGCCCTTTCGGACGCCGACAGCGGTGCGTGGCATGTTGGGCTGGATGGCCTCACCCCCGGCCAGGCACGGTTCCAGGCCTTCAACAGCCCGCTCTCCGAATATGCCGTGCTGGGCTTCGAGTACGGCTACAGCCTGGAGCGGCCGGACGCGCTGGTGATCTGGGAAGCGCAGTTCGGCGACTTCGCCAACGGCGCGCAGATCGTCATCGACCAGTTCATCGCCGCCGCCGAGGCGAAATGGTGCGATCCCTCGCGCCTCGTGCTGCTGCTGCCGCATGGTCTGGAGGGCCAGGGGCCGGAGCATTCCTCGGCGCGGCTGGAGCGCTACCTGCAATTGGCGGCAGGGGGGAACCTGCGGATCGTGCAGCCCTCCACCCCGGCCAACTACTTCCACCTGCTGCGCGAGCAGGCGCTCGGCCACCATGATTGCCCGCTGATCGTGATGAGCCCGAAGAAGCTGCTGCGCCTGCCGGAGGCGCTTTCGCCGCTGGCCGATTTCCTGCCGGGCACCGGTTTCCGCCCGCTCGTCGCCTCGGCACCGGGCTCCGGACCGGTGGGAATGGTGCTGCTGTGCTCGGGCAAGATCGCTTACGAGCTGGAGGAGGCGCGCGCGGCGCGCGGCGCGGCGGATGTCGCCATCCTGCGGCTGGAGCGGCTCTATCCGCTGCCCGCCGCCGAGATCGCTGCGCAACTGCGCCGCTGGCCGCGCGCCCGGCTGCTCTGGGTGCAGGAGGAACCGGACAACATGGGGGCGTGGCGCTGGCTGGACCGCCAGCTTGAAGCCATCGCGACGGAAGCGGGCTGCCTGCACCCGCGCCCGGCCTATGCGGGGCGGCCAGCCTCGCCCTCCCCCGCCGGCAGCTTCCACGGCGCGCATGACGAGGACCAGCGCGCCATCCTGGAACAGGCCTTCGCGGCCACCCAAGCCGGGAGCCGCGCGGCATGAGCGGCGGCATCTTGGAAGGGCTGCGCGTCGTCGAGGTCTCGGCCTTCATCGCCGCGCCGGTCGGCGGCATGACGCTGGCGCAGCTCGGCGCGGAGGTGATCCGCATCGATCCGATCGGCGGCAACATCGACTACCGCCGCTGGCCGCTCGCGCCCTCGGGCAGCAGCATCTACTGGACCAGCCTCAATCGCGGCAAGCGCTCGGTCGCACTCGCCTTGAACACGCCGGAAGGGCAGGAGATCGCCTGCGCGCTGATCGCCCGGCCGGATGCGCCGGAGGAGACGGGCGGCATCCTGCTCACCAACCTGCCCGCCGCCGGCTGGATGAGCCACGAGGCCCTGTCCCGCCACCGCGCGGACCTCATCATGCTGCGCCTGACCGGCAACCACGATGGCAGCGGCGCGGTGGACTACACGGTGAACTGCGCCTCCGGCTTTCCCATCGCCACGGGGCGGGACGCGGCGCCGGTGAACCATGTGCTGCCGGCCTGGGACATCGCCGCCGGCCTCTACCTGACCACCGGCCTGCTGGCGGCGGAACGCGCTCGGCGCCGCGATGGCCAGGGCCGCGAGGTGACGCTCGCCTTATCCGACGTAATGCTCGCCAGCGTCGGCAACCTCGGCTACCTGGCCGACGTGCAGGTGAACGGCACGGTGCGCCCGCCCATGGGCAACGACCTCTACGGCGCACTGGGGCGGGACTTCTCAACGCGCGACGGGCGCTCGGTGATGATCGTCGCGATCTCCAACCGGCAGTGGCGCGCCATCGGCAAGGCGACAGGGCTGGCGGAGAAGTTCGCCATGATCGGGCCGATGATGGAGGTGGACCTCGACACCGAGGGCGGCCGCTTCCAGGCGCGCGGCGCCATTTTCGCCCTGCTGGAGCACTGGTGCGCGGGGCGCAGCCTGGCCGAGATCGCCGCGGCCTTCGCCGGCAGCGGCGTGCTCTGGGGGCCGTACCAGGATTTCGGCCAACTCCTGGCCGAGGACCCGCGTTGCTCGGAGGCGAACCCGATGTTCGGGCGGATCGACCAGCCGGGGCTCGGCAACATCCTGGCGCCCGCCGGGCCGCTCGGCTTCACCGGCCAGGCGCGCCTGCCGCCCCGCCCCGCCCCCATGCTGGGCCAGGACACGGACCAAGTGCTGGCCGAGGTGCTGGGCCTGTCCACGGCTGCCATCGGCAGGCTGCACGATGCCGGCACCATCGCCGGCCCCACGCCCTTCGACGTACCACAGGCCCGGTAGGGACACAGTTGAGGACAGCCATGCCGGACACCAACGCCCTCCCGTCCCTATTGAACCAGTGCGCCGCCCTGCTGGGCGCGGCGGAGCGCCTGCACGAGGCAACGCGCCACGCCGTGGCGGCGCTGGTCTCGACCGGTGGCAAGCCTGACGCGGCGCGGCTGGAAACGCACCAATACGCCGTCCACGGCCTGTCCTGGCAGGCCACCTATGTCGAGGCGCTGCGCCAGACCCTGGCCTGGGCGCGCGGACTGGAGGCAGCCGGCACGCTGGGCGGCTCCGAGCATGCCATCCTGCATCTGGGCTTTGCGGAATACAGCGCGCAGCTCGCGGGCGGCATCGCCATGAGCCAGTCGGAGATCATCCGCCCGGCCGAGATGGGCGTGTCGGAGGCGGAGATCGCCCGCTTTGCCGCGGAGCCGGCGCTCGCCGCGCTGTCTGCCCGCCCGGGGCTGGAGGCGGCGCGCCGCGCGCTCGCCGCCGAACTGGCCGAGGGCCGCTTCGGCGCGTTGGGTCTCGATGACGAGGTGCTGGAAGCAACGCGCGAGCAGTTCCTCCGCTTCGCGGCCGCCGAGGTGGCGCCGCACGCCCAAGGGTGGCACGCGCGGGACGAGCTGATCCCGCTGCCGCTGGTGGAGAAGCTGGCGGCCATGGGCGTGTTCGGCCTCACCGTGCCGGAGGCGTTCGGCGGCCTCGGCCTCGGCAAGGTGGCAACGTGCCTGGTGTCAGAGGCGCTGAGCGGCGCCTATCTTGGCGTCGGCTCCCTCGGCACCCGCTCCGAGATCGCGGCGGAGCTGATCCGCCTCGGAGGCACGGAGATCCAGAAGGCCCAGTGGCTGGAGAAGATCGCCGCCGGCGAGATCCTGCCCACCGCCGTTTTCACCGAGCCCAACACCGGCTCCGACCTCGGCAGCCTGCGCACCCGCGCGGTGCGCGAGGGCGATGTCTACAAGATTTACGGCGCCAAGACCTGGATCACCCACGGCGCGCGCTCGGACCTGATGACGTTGCTGGTGCGCACCGACCCGAACGCCGCCGGCTATCGCGGCCTGTCCATGCTGCTGGCGCCGAAGCCGCGCGGTACGGAGGCGGACCCCTTCCCCGCTCCTGGCATGACCGGCACGGAAATCCCCGTGCTCGGCTACCGCGGCATGAAGGAATACGAGATCTCCTTCGATGGCTTCGAGGTGCCGGTGGAAAACCTGCTCGGCGGCGTCGGGGGCCAGGGCTTCAGGCAGCTGATGGAAACCTTCGAGAGCGCGCGTATCCAGACGGCGGCGCGGGCGTTAGGCGTGGCGCAGAACGCGCTGGAGCTCGGGCTGCGCTACGCGGGGGAGCGGGCACAGTTCGGCAAGGCCATCCTCGGCTTCCCGCGCGTGCACGCCAAGCTCGCCATGATGGCCACCGAGACCATGATGGCGCGCCAGCTCAGCTACTTCGCCGCGCGGCAGAAGGATGCCAGGCGCCGCTGCGACATCGAGGCCGGCATGGCCAAGCTGCTCGCCGCACGCATCGCCTTCGCCAATGCCGACGGCGCGCTGCAGATCCATGGCGGCAATGGCTACGCGCTGGAATACCCGGTCAGCCGCGTGCTCTGCGACGCGCGCATCCTGTCCATCTTCGAGGGCGCGGCGGAGATCCAGGCGCAGGTGATCGCGCGCGGCCTGCTCGGCCGGGGGAACTGAGGGATCAGCGCCAGGGTGCCAGCCCTGGCGCGGCCCTAAACAAGAAAACAATGTGAGGAGAAGCCCATGCTGGAGATAACCCGCCGCCGTGGCTTGGCCACGGTGGGCACGGCCCTGATCGCCGCCGCTACGGGATGCGCCGCCGCCGTCCGCGCCGAGGAAGCCTGGCCGCAGCGCCCAGTGACCATCATCATCGGCTTTCCGCCCGGCACGGCCACGGACAGCGTGGGCCGCCTGCTGGCCGATCGCCTCTCACGCAGCCTCGGGCAGCGCTTCATCATCGAGAACCGTAGTGGCCAGGGCGGCTCGATCGGCGCCGCGGCCGTCGCCCGCGCAACACCGGATGGCTACAACATCACCATCGGCGCCTCCGCGCCGCAGGCGATCAACCCGCACATCTACCCCGACCTGCCCTATGATCCGCGCAAGGACTTCACGCCGGTCGAGCAGCTTGTTCAGCTCCCCTACATGCTGGTCGCGGGAAAGCACACCGCCTTCCGGAGCGTCGCCGACATCGTGGACAAGGCGCGCGCCCAACCGGGCACCGTGACCTATGCCACCATCGGCAATGGCACCACCTCACAGCTCATGATGGCGATGCTGGCGAAAGAGGCGGGGGTGCGGATGACACATGTACCCTATCGCGGCACGGCACAATCGCTCACCGACATCGTCGCCGGCCGGGTGGACATCACCTTCGACACCATGATCGGCACCCTGCCCTTCGCACGGGACGGCCGGGTGCGGGCCATCGCCGTTGGCACCAAGGCGCGGGTCCCGATCGCGCTGGAGATACCGACCACGGCGGAAGCGGGATTTCCCGGCACCCAGGGCGGCGCCTGGCTTGGGGTGTTTGGTCCGGCCGCCCTGCCCGCACCCGTGGTGCGGCGCGTGCACACGGAGATCGAGGCGGTTCTCGCGGACACTGCCTTCCAGAGGGCCATCGCAGAGATGGGGGCTGTGATGGATGCCGCAGGGCCGGAGGATTTCGCCAAGATTGTGCGGGACGATTACAATCGTTGGGGCGAAATCGTTCGGGTGACCGGCACAAGATTAGAATAACCACCCAACTTGCAGGATCCGGTGTGCGCACGGGAGACGGCCAGTCGTCTGCAAAGCCGCCTGTTGATGGAATGCAGCCTTGCTCCGGCAGGAGGTACTGGCGAGAGTGCCGATCGCGGTAGCCGAAACAGATTAAGCAGGGATCGGAAGCAAACATGGACATCAGACTCGACGGACGCGCGGCCGTGATCACGGGCGGGAGCAAAGGCATCGGCTTGGCGATCGCGACCCGCATGGCGGCGAGCGGCGCGGATGTGGCATTGCTCGCGCGGCGAGCGGAGGTTCTTGAGGCGGCGAAGCAGGCTGTGAGTATGACGGCGCAGGGCCGCATCCTGACGGTGGCCTGCGACATCTCCCAGGCCGGCGAGGTCGCGCGTGCCCATGACGCCGTCATGGCCGGTTTGGGCCGGGTGGATATCCTGGTGAACAATGCCGGCACCTCGCAAACCGGTGCCTTCACGACCACTACGGATGAAGTGTGGCAGGCCGATCTCAACCTGAAGCTCTTCGCCGCCATTCGACTCGCGCGGCTGGTCTGGCCGCAGATGGCGGAGCGGCACTGGGGACGGATCATCAATGTGCTGAACATCGGCGCAAAGGCTCCGAAGGCCGGCTCCGCCCCGACAGCAGTATCGCGAGCCGCGGGCATGGCGCTGACCAAGATCCTGGCTGGTGAAGGCGCACCCCACAACATCCTGGTGAACGCGCTGCATGTCGGCCTGATCGATAGTGACCAATGGGTCCGCCGGCACAGTCAGCAGCAGACCGGCCAATCCTACAAGGACTTCCTGATGGAGATGGGCAGGGGCATTCCCATGGGCCGGGTCGGGACGGCGGAAGAGTTCGCCAACCTCGCCTGCTTCCTTGCATCGGACGCCGCAAGCTACGTCACCGGAACGTCCATCAACGTGGATGGCAATCTCTCGCCGGTGATGTAGTTGTTACCTTCTTTCTTTCACGGGATATGGCCCGGCGCTTTCCTGCAATAGTTCCTAATAATGAGACCTGTGCGCGGATCGCGATTGAAGGAGATTGCGCTTCGTGATTCGCTGGTCTCTTGGTTCAGCCGGGAGATCGGTAAATGGCGCAGCGCCGGATCGGTCAGGAAGGATTGGATTTTGCCTCTGCACGCGACAGGCGCTCATCTCTGGATGAACTGGACAGACTGATCAACTGGCATCCGTTGCAACGGCGCTCGGTGAGATCCGTGCCGCAGCCAAAGGCGAACCGGCCTGGCCGCCGCTTGCCCTGTTCAAGGCGATGCTGATCGCGGTCCGGTATGATCTATCGGACGTGAAGCTGGCCGAGGCGCTGGATGACCGTGCCTCCTTCCGCCGCTTCTGCGGCTTTGCTGCGCAAGAGCCGACACCGGAGCGCACCGCCTTTGTGCGGCTTCGGAGGCAGTTGGTGGCTCGTGGACTGGATCAGGTGCTATTCGCTGAGGTAACGGAGCAGCTCAAGGCCAAGGCCGTGAAGGTAAAGACGGGCACGCTGGTCGATGCCACAGTGATCACCTCCGCGAGCGAGCAGGATCAGGATGCCCGCTGGTCCGGTCACCAGCGGCGCCGCGCGATCCATGGCTACAAGGCGCATGTCGGCGCGGACGCCGATACCGCTATCGTGGAGCGGGTCTCGGTCACGCCAGGCAATGCCCATGATGGGCGCTCCGGTGAAGGAGCGCTTCCGGACAGGCCCGGCACTGTCTTTGCCGACAGCGCCTATCGGAGCCAGCTCTTCGCCACGGCAGTCCGCATCAGGGGCGGAGTGCCGCATGTGGTGCAGACCAGCATTTGGGCCCACCAGGATGACCGGACGGCCGTGCGCAGGCTGCGGGACTGGAACAACAGCATCCATCGCGTCCGCTGCCGCATTGAGAAGATCTTCGGCACCTGGAAGCGCAGCTTATGGGTTACGCCGCATGCGCTGGCGAGGACTGGCTAAGGCGGCTCTGCAGGTCTGCCTCACTGCCATGGCCTACAACCTAACACGAACTGCCACCATCATGAGGCTGGCAAGCAGTTGAGCAGCGAGTGCGCCTGGCGGCCTGAACGGGGCTTCCTGAGGAACCTGCCTGCGACAGAGCGTAGCAAGCGCAGAGGGAAGCAGCTCGAGTGACATCCCGTTAGCCAAACTCAGCCCCGTCTGCGCACCTTCAACCGCGATCCGCGCACAGGTCTCACTAATACCAACTCCCGATGGTCGTGACTCACGACGGGGGCTTCCCCGACACGGGGGTGATGTGATTCAAGCTGGTGAT
>NZ_QXGS01000026.1 GCF_003604215.1 Teichococcus vastitatis | reverse complement strand
GCAGGCGCTCGAACCGACGCTGGTACTCTACGATCGCCAGCCCAACCGGATCCCAACAATGTTCCGCGACCAGACAGTTAGCCCGGATTATTCACGCGGGCTGACGGGCGTGGTGCAAGCCGATGATCTGCCATAGATTTCGGCTGCGACACACAAACCAGCCGCTTGCGGAGACCACGCCCGCCGAGGTTAAATCTACGCCGCCGCTGCCCGGCCTGTCACCGGTTGCGGCAAGCCGCTGGTTGCCCGCTTCGACGGCGGGCGTCTGTCCTGTGATGGCGGCATGCTGGCGCTGCGTGAGATCGCGCCGCCTCGGCATCGCGGACCGGCTGCCCGCCTGCCTCGACGACCCGCGGCCTTGTCCATGAGCTTCGTGCGGTCGTAGCCCGCGTCGGCAAACAGGTGCGTCAGCCACGGCCAGCGCTTGCGGACGGCGCGGAGGATCGTCTGCGCGCCCACACTGCCCGACACGTCGGCAGGGGTGAGTTTCACCATCAGCAGGCGCCCAGCCGAGTCCACGGCGACGTGGCGCTTGCGCCCACGATCCGCTTGCCACTGTCCTAGCCGCACACCTCTGCAAATGGCGCTTTCACCGTCTGGACACTTCGAAATACCTCGCTGTTGAGACGCCGAACTGATTCACTGGCCTTGGTCATTGGAGGCGGCGGCAATGACAGGTCATCCTGGCTTCTTTGATGTCGAGGAGCGGTATGCGGCACTCTCTGCCGCCGGCGATCCGCTGGAACGTCTCGCGGCCGCGGTCGACTTCGAGGTCTTCCGCCCGGTGCTGGATGCAGCCCTGGCGCGCTCGGACCGCAGCCGCGGCGGACGCCCGCCCTATGACGCGGTGCTGATGTTCCGCGTGCTGGTGCTGCAGGCGCTCTACAGCCTCTCCGACGAGCAGGCGGAGTTCCAACTCCGTGACCGGTTGTCGTTCATGCGCTTTGCAGGCCTCGGCCTGCACCAGGCGGTGCCCGACGCCAAGACGATCTGGCTCTATCGCGAGCAGCTCAAGCAGGCAGGGGCTATCGAGGGGCTATTCCGCCGCTTCGACGCGTTGCTGGCCGAGCAGGGTTATCTGGCCATGGGCGGCCAGATCATCGACGCCACTCTGATCGCCGCACCGCGCCAGAAGTTCACCCAGGAGGAGAAGGCCACCATCCGGGAGGGCGGCACGCCAGAGGGCTGGTCACCGGCCCAGCGAGCGCAGAAGGATCGCGACGCGCGCTGGACGCTCAAGCGCGGCAGAGCCAAGCGCAAACCGGAAGGGGCGCAGCGCCAAGCCATCCAGATCGCGGTGCCAATCTTTGGCTACAAGAGCCACATCGGCATCGACCGGCGGCACGGGCTGATCCGCCGCTGGACGGTCACCGATGCCGCTCAGCATGACAGCCGCAGCTTTCCGGCCCTGCTGGATCACGAAAACACGGCCAGCCGCGTCTGGGCCGACACGGCCTATCGCACCCAGCGCAATCTGGAGGTTCTGGAACGCCGCGGGCTGAGCGAGCGCATCCTGTTCCGCAGGCCACCGAAACGCCCACTTTCCGAACAGCAGGCCAAGGCCAATGCGTCACGCGCCCGGATCCGCTCGGGCATCGAGCATGTTTTTGCCGCCCAGAAGCACCGCATGGTGCTGTTCGTGCGCACCATCGGCCTGGCCCGGGCGCAGGTGAAGATCGGCATGGCCAACTTGGCATACAACTTCACTCGCCTGGCTTGGCTCAGCGCCCGAGTTGCGCCCGCATAACCCCGTAGCTTCTACGAAGAGCGGCACCGGCCGTCCTGAGCCGATCACCCAGCTCCATCAGCAGTGGCGCGTCGCGATCTGAGGCGACCATCCTGCGCGCGAAGGCTGCGCCGCGATGGGTACTTCGAGGTCTCCAGCTGGCTGGATCAGGGACGCGGCGGCGCCCCATCCGCGGAGCTGCTCGACCGCCTGGCCCGCGCACTGATGCTGAACGACGTCGAGCGCGAGCATCTGTTCCTGCTTGGCCTTGGCCGCCTGCCCGGGGTGCGCTACCGGCCGTCGGACGATGTCACGCCGCGGCTGCAACGCGTGCTGGATGCGATGGCGTCGAGCCCCGCTCTTCTCAGCACCGTGACCTGGGACGTCGTTGCCTGGAATGCGGCTGCCGCTGCGGTCCTGACCGACTACGCAAAACTGCCGGCAGCGAAGCGCAACGTCCTGCGCCTGGTCTTTCTCGATCCGGGATCGCGCGCCATGAACCAGGATTGGGAGTCCGTGGCCCGCTTCGTCGTGGCGGTCTTCCGGGCGGGAATTCCACGCGCCGGGGCTCAGGCCGCGGTCGAGCCGCTGGTGCGGGAGTTGCGTGGCGACAGTCCGGACTTTGTGCGAATCTGGGACGAGGGCGGCGTTGCCGGTTTCGGTGATGGCATCAAGCACCTGCGCCGCCCGATCCATGGTGAAATCGCACTGGAATATTCCGCCTTCGCGGTCGATGGCCGCCCTGATCTGACGATGCTCGTCTTCACGCCGAACCGCCGCGAGGACGCCGACAGGATCAGGACTTTGATCGTGCCAGCCTGACGTGGTCGAGCAGGGCGCGCAGCTTCGGCGCCAGGTTTTCACGCTTCTGGAGACCGGGTGATGCGGCCGCGCGCGAGAGCCGTGCGGATCATCAGCTACACGTCGAGGCGCGCGGCCGTCCTGCGCGCGTCTGTCTCAGACAAGACGAGGTAGCCGGCACGCATATCGAATACGGGGACGAAACCGGCTTCACCGCCGGTGGCAACTTCGTCGATGTCAACGCCCCACATCATGGCGGCCTGGTCCTGCGCCGCCGCGCCGCATCCTGCACGCCAAATCGCTGAACGCTCGCACGGAAACACGGGGGAATTATTCGCGGCACATCCTTGGGGCAACTCAACCCATGGAGTCCAAGATCATGCCCCCGAAGCACGACACCCCGCGCGCCGACCGCCCGCGGGCAGCGATCTAGGTCGCCGCCATGGTATCCCTCAACGTCAACGGCGCGCCCGTGACCGTGTCCGCTCCGGATGACAAGCCGCTGCTCTGGGTCCTGCGCGAAGACCTTGGCCTGCTCGGCGCCAAGTATGGATGCGGCATTGCCCAATGCGGCGCCTGCCGTGTCCTCATCAATGGCGTATCCACCCCCTCCTGCGTCACGACCCTCAGCACCGTCGCCGGCGCCTCCGTCGTGACGGTGGAGGGCCTGCCCCAGGCGGACGGGACCTTGTCCGTCCTGCAACAGGCCTGGCTCGATGAGCAGGTGCCGCAATGCGGGTTCTGCCAGCCGGGCTTCCTGGTGGCCGCCACCGCGCTGCTCGATCGCGTGCCGCAGCCCACGAATGCCGAGATCGATGAATTCATCGACAACATCTGCCGCTGCGGCACCTACCCGCGCATCCGCCGCGCCATCCATCGCGCCGCCGCGGCGCAGGCACAGGGCTGAGGAGACCGCCATGCCCCGCATCTTCTCCCGCCGCAACTTTCTGATAACCGGCGCCGTCCTCGGCGGCACCGCGATGGTCGCCGCCGTGGGCGGCATCGGCACCCTCGCCACCGTCGACATGGATGGGCCGGACCCGCTGCTCGACGGCGACCGCCTGGTGTTCAACGCCTTCGTCGCGATCCACCAGGATGGCAGCGTGGTGATCCAGGCGCCGCGCACCGAGATGGGCCAGGGCATCCACACCGGTCTCGCCATGCTGGTGGCCGAGGAGCTGGACATCCCCTTCGACGCGCGCATCCGCGTGGAACATCCGGTGGAGCAGCTGGCCGCCTACACGAACTTCTCGGGCCCGCTCCGCACCAGGCCCGAGGGTGCGCAAGGCCCGGTGATGTGGGCCGCCAAGCGCCTGCTGGGCCTGCTGCCGCTGAACAACACCGCCGGCTCGCGCTCGATTGTCGGGATGTGGGTTCCGATGCGCCAGGCGGGTGCGGCCGCGCGCCACATGCTGGTCACGGCGGGCGCCGCGCGCCTGGGCGTGCAGGTCGGCGACGTCACCACAAGTGATGGCTTCGTCCGGCACGCAGCATCAGGCCGCAACATCGCCTATGGCGACCTCGTGCGCGATGCGGCCGCGGTGCCGCCGCCGTCCGATCCGGTGCTGAAGCCCGCCTCCGCCTGGCGCCTGATCGGCAGGGCCCAGCCGCGCGTGGACCTGCCTGCCAAGATCCGCGGCGAGCCGGTCTTCGGCGCCGACGTCGTCCTGCCGGACATGCTGCACGCGGCGATCCGCCAGGCGCCGGTCTTTGGCGCCAGCGTGGCGCGGGTGGTCAACGAAGCCGAGACCCGCGCTCAGCCCGGGATCGTCGATGTGGCGGTGATCGACGGCCGCAGCGTGGCGGTGGTCGCCTCCTCCTGGTGGCTGGCCGAGACGGCGGCCTGGCGCCTGGACATCCAGTGGGCCGCGACGGAAGCGGAGGTCGTGACCAGCGCCGGCCTCGCCCGCGCCCTGCAGTCGGCGCTCGATGGCGACGAACCCCATCTCTACCTGCATGAGGGGGATGTGGAGGTGCCTGCCGGGCAGGTCGTCACGGCCGCCTATACGGCGCCCTTCGTCACCCATGCCTGCATGGAGCCGATGAACGCGACCGTCCTCATCCGTGGCGACGGGACGGCGGAAGCCTGGTGCCCAACGCAATCGCCGATGAGCATGCGCTGGGGCGTCAACCGGGGCGCGGCGCTGGCCGATGTCGATCCCACCTCCGTCACCTGCCACGTCACCATGACGGGCGGTGCCTTCGGACGCCGCAGCGACCTCGATGTGGTGGTGCAGGCCGCCTTCCTAGCAACGCGGCACAGGGACCGGCCCGTGAAGCTGATGTGGTCGCGGCAGGAGGATATCGGGCGCGGCATCTACCGCAGCCACGCGGCGGCACGCATGCGCGCGGCCTTGGGGCCGGACGGCCTGCCGGTATCCTATGACGCGCTGGTCGCGGCCCAGTCAATGCAGCAATCCGCCTCGGCCCGCCTGCTGCCCTTCGGCAACGGCGCCAGCCCGCATGGCGACCGCTTCACGGTGGAGGGTTTGGACAAGTCCTACTACGCCGTCCCGAACCGCCGCCTGCGCAGCCATCACGTGCCGAGCCACATGCCGATCGGCGCCTGGCGATCCAACGGCTTCTCCTTCGGGACTTTCTTCGCCGAATCCTTCGTCGATGAATGCGCGCAGGCCGCCAGCCAGGACCCGGTGGCCTATCGCCGGCGACTTCTGCGCGACAGCCCGCGCCATCTCGCCGTGCTCGATCGCGTGGCGGCGCTGGCGGGCTGGGGCACGCCCCTGGCGCCGGGACGCGGGCGCGGCGTCGCCATCGAGGAAGCCTATGAAAGCGTCGTCGCGGAGGTCGTGGAGATCACCGTGGCGGCGGATGGCGAGATCACGGTCGATCGCGTCTTCTGCGTGGTTGATGTGGGCATCGTCGTGAACCCCGATGCGGTGGTCGCGCAGATGGAGGGCGGCATCCAGTTTGGCGTCACGACGGCGCTGATGAGCAGCATCACGCTGGAGGCGGGCGCGGTGATGGAATCGAACTTTCATGACTTCCCCATGCAGCGGCTCGCGAACGCGCCCGAAATCGTGGTCGAGATCATGCCGAGCAACCTGCCGCCGGGCGGCGCCGGGGAGCCGGGGATCGTGCCGGTCGCGGCGGCCATTGCCAACGCAATCCATGCCGCCACGGGCCGCCGCCTGCGGTCGCTGCCATTCGCCACCGTGGAGACTCTCGGCGAGCGTCGGCTCCGCACCGTCCTGCCCGCCGTCGATATGGCGGCCCGGAACTAGAACGCGACAATCAGGAGCCCCATCATGACCTTGAAATGGACCACCGAGGACATCCCCTCGCAGCGCGGCCGCACGATCGTCGTGACCGGCACCGGCGGCCTGGGCTTCGAATCGGCCCTCGCTCTGGCTCGTGCCGGCGGCAAGGTGATCATCGCCGGGCGCAATGCGGCAAAGGGCGCCGAGGCCGTGGACCGGATCCGCCGAAGCGTCGTCGGTGCCGCGGTGAGCTTCGGAGCCGTCGATCTGGCCAGCCTGGATTCGATCGCCGCCTTTGCCCGGCGACTGCGGGCGGAGCGCGACAGCATCGATGTCCTGATCAACAATGCCGGCGTGATGACGCCGCCGCGCCGCAAGATCACCGCCGATGGCTTCGAGATGCAGTTCGGCGTCAACCATCTCGGGCATTTCGCGCTGACCGCGCATCTGCTGCCGCTGCTCCGCGAGGCGATCAGCCCGCGTGTCGTGTCCCTGTCCAGCATCGCGGCGCGGCAGGGCAGGATCGACTTCGATGACCTCCAGGCCGAAAGGGACTACAAGCCAATGCCCGCCTATGCCCAGTCGAAGCTCGCCTGCCTGATGTTCGCCTTCGAGCTCCAGCGCCGCAGCGAGGCGGCCGGCTGGGGCATCACGAGCATCGCCGCGCATCCCGGCGTTGCGCGCACCGATCTGCTACACAATGCGCCGGGCCGGTTCAGCTCCGCGGGCATTGCGCGGTCGGTGCTGTGGTTCCTGTTCCAGCCGGCGGCGCAGGGCGCCTGGCCCGGCCTTTTCGCGGCGACATCGCCCGAGGCGCGAGGCGGCCGCTATTATGGCCCCGACAGGCTGGGCGAAACCCGCGGCCACCCAAGCGAGGCGAAGCCGCCGCAGCCATCGCTGGAGGCGCATGTCGCGAGAAGGCTCTGGGACGTCTCCGAGGGGCTGACCGGCGTGGTCTTCGATGACCCGGTGGTGCCGCAGCCCCGCAGGCAGGGCAGCTTGGTAGGCGAGCCCCGAGAGGGCTGAGTGCCGTCGCCTCTGGCGGCATGCCAGGCGTGATCCATCCCGCCACGTCAGGCCACCCTGGTGGCCTGAACCTGCCGCCAGATCCGCGCCGCCAGCGCCGCGCCGAGTTCCAGCGCGATCAGGGCGCCCAGCACGATCAGCCCGGCCTCGCCCGCCGCCCAGCCCTGCCGATGCAGCACATGACCGGCCCCGGCCAGCAGGGCGATCCAGCACAGCGAGCCCAGCGCCGTCGCCGCGAGGAAGGAGGCCAGGGGCAGCCGCAGCACGCCCGCCGGCAGGGCCTGGAAGATCCGCACCGTGGGAATGAGCTGCCCGAGGAAGGTCAGCCCCACCGGGCGCTGCCGATACCCTGCCACCAGCCGCGCATAGAGCCTGGGCGAGAGCAGCAGCCAGCGCCCATGCCGCGCCACCAGCGCCTCTATGCGCCGCTCCCCCACCCAGGCCCCCAGCCCGTACCAGGCGAGCGCGCCACCCAGTGATCCCAGAGTCGCCACCAGGCAGCGCGCGGCCAGCGCCCAGGCATCCTCGGCGCCGATGCCGATCGCCGGATACAGGACGTAGGAGGGCAGGATGGGGATGAACTTCTCGACCATCGCGGCGAGGAACACCGCCTGAAGGCTCGCTGCGTCCAGCAGCGCGTCGAGCGCCGTCACCACGTCTGCTCCATGGGCCGGCCTGGCAGGCGGTAGGTCCAGACCCGCGCCGGCCACAGGTTCCGCCAGATCATGCCGGAGCCCTTCGCGCGTAGCCCGGCCCGCGGCGCCGGCACCGGCGAGCGGACGAAGTAGGTGAACTGCACGAAGGGCGCGCCGGGCCTGGCATGGCGCAGGCTGTCCAGCACCAGCCGCAGCCGGTGGGCAGGCGGGCGGATCAGCAGCGGCAGGCCGGCGACCACGGCCGCCGCCGGACGATCGAAGCTCCGCATGAGATCCGGCACGGCCCAGGCATCGGCCTGCAGGACCTGCGCCATCGGCCAACGTTGCCGCAGCAAGGCGCAGAAACCGGGATCGGCCTCCACCAGCACCAGCCGCGCGGGATCGACGCCGCGCGCGACCAGGGCGCGGGTGATGGCGCCGGTGCCCGGCCCGAGTTCGACCACGGGGCCCGGTAGGGAAGGATCGACCTGCGCCGCCATGGCGCGGGCGAGGTCGGGGCTGCTCGGCTTGAAGGCCCCGGCGCGCAGGGGGTGCTGCATCCAGGACTGGAAGAACAGCCAGTTGTCGCGCTCGCCCGGCGCGGAATCCTGGCGCAGCTCGGCGCTGGTATCGACCAACATGTCAAAACCTCGGTTCTCGGTTTGTAAGCCGAGCGGACCGTGGTGGCGTTTCGTGTCTGTCGTGTTTCCTAATCACTCGAAATCGCCCGCCGTGCCTATCATCCATGAAAAGAAGCGGCGAGACACGCGGCGCGCCTGGCCCGCTCCTTGTCAGGACGTCCAGGGCTGTCCTGGCATCAGCCGGGCGCGTGGGCCCGATCGGACGCCTTGATGCCCTCCGGGTCACGCTCGCCAAGCGCGCGGCGTGTTTCGCGCCGCGGGGGCGCTCCGAACATCCGCGCGTATTCCCGGCTGAACTGGGACACGCTCTCGTATCCGACCGCGACAGCGGCGACTGCGGCCTGGTCGCCGTCGCTGACCATCCGTCGCCGTGCCTCCAGAAGCCGAAGATGCTTCTGATACTGCAGGGGCGACATGGAGGTCATTGTCTTGAAGTGCTGGTGGAAGGAGGACGAGCTCATCCCGACCGACTTCGCCAGCGCCTTGACGTTGATCGCCACCTCATAATTTTCCCGCAGGTGAGCGATGGCCTGGGCGATCCGGTGCGGCTGGCCGTCGGGAATGACCATGCGTGCGACATTGCGACCGGCGGGTCCGCGCACGAGCCAATAGGAGATCTCGCGCATGATCGATGGATAGAGGATGTCGAGAGCGGTCGGCTCGCCGATGAGCCCAAGCAGCCGCACCAGAGACCCGGTGATCTGCGCATCCAGATCGTGGACCTCAAGACCGAAGGCGGAGCCGCCAGTCCTCGGACCATCCTTGCCCAGCTGGGTCACCACCTCCCGTATGGCGCTCAGGTCGAGCTCCAGGATGACGCCGAGGTAGGGGCTGCCCGCCGACGCCTTGATCAGGTGGCTGAGCACCGGCGCCTCGATGGTCACGACCAGGGTCTGCCCGCTGCCGTATCGGACTGCCCGATCGGCGACCATGATCTCCTTGGCACCCTGCGCGACAACACAGAGCGTCGGACGGTACAGCATGTGCTGTGGCGGCATCTGGCTATAGGATCGCATGAGGATCAGGCCGGGGATCGGCGTCTGGTAGTGGCCGTTACCCACGAACCTGGCATCCAGAATTCGTGAGATCCTCTCGCCGAGTTCTGATCCCTTCATCGACTGACTCCGTACCGCACAAGCTCTTAGTTAAGAGGCCGGTGCACGTGCGACAACGTCGGTGGAGGTTCGGGAACTTCATGCGTTGAATCGGATAGCTTGCAGAGCAAGGCCGAGGCGCGTGTCTGTACAATGCGCCTACCGCGGGTGGGGGACGGCGTGCCTTCGCCGCCGTCCTACGGCCTTGCCCAAGAAGGTAAGGTCCTCAGCCGATGCCGCCGTTGGCGAACACGACCTGGCCGTGAATCCACTGGCCGTCGTTCGAGCACAGCGCGGCGATGACATTGGCGATGTCCTCGGGCAGACCGATGCGACCGTGCGGCGTCATGGCGGGAATACCGGCCAGGGCGGCGTCGCCGTGCTGGCGAAGAAGCTGAGTGTCGACGGCCCCGGGAGCCACTGCATTGACGGAGATCTGGCGGCCCGCCAGCTCCTTGGCCAAGGCGCTCGTGTAGAAATCCTGCGCAGCCTTGCTGGCGGCGTAGGCGCCGCCACCTGCTGGGCGCTGGAGGGTGATGCTGGAACTCAGGCTGATGATGCGCCCCCCCTCACGCGTCCGCCGCGCCGCTTCGCGCAGCACATTGAAGCTGCCCTTGACGTTGGTGGCCATCATCCGGTCGAAGGCGGCGTCGGTCATCTGGGCGAACAGGCCGACATTCATCCTCCCGGCGTTGTTCACGACCACGTCGACACCCCCGAAGGCCCGGTCGTTCGCGTCGAACAAGGCGGCGACCGCGGCAGGATCGGCGACGTCCCCCTGACGGGCGATGGCGCGTCCGCCGGAGGACTCGATATCCCTCACGACCTGCTCGGCAAGGTCGCGATTGGTCAAATAATTGACCGTGACCGCATAGCCTTCGGCGCCGAGCCGCCGGGCCGTGGCGGCCCCGATGCCGCGCGAGGAGCCGGTGATGACGGCTGCACGGCCCTCGCCCGGGCGGGACTGGAGCGACCCGGCGCTGGAAGCCGGTACGGCCTTGGCAGAACCCGCCATCGCAGCGGCGGGGCCTGCGGCGGCAAGGGTCAGGATGGAACGATGCGATGCGCTGGACATGGAAATCTCCTTCATGGCCCGCCCAATCTGCCCGACGAAGGAGCTCCGAAGTTGCCAAGTCGAAGCCAGAACTTGCCTGATTCTCCGAGAGAAGTCCGGAGACGGGACCGGGCGGATAGGCATGGCGCGAGCGAGATACTCTTTCAGGGAACCCGCACCGATCCTCGCCGCGTCTAACGCACCGGCCCCTGCCAGAACCTTGGTGCAACGCCGCCCCGCAGGCTAAACTGGCGCCGCAGCGGGGCGTGGACATCTACCAGAAACATTCGCGGCTGATGTCGCTCTTGGCAGTGCGGGGACGGCGCGATGGAGGACGGCAGGCCTACGGTACTGGTGGTGGATGACGATGCCGGGATCCGGGACGTCATCACCGAAAGCCTGCGTGGCCACGGCTACCGCACCTTCGACGCGGCCGATGTGCGCGCCATGGGCCGCGTGCTGGAAGCCCAAAGCGTGGACCTGATCCTGCTGGACGTGCTGATGCCCGGCGAAAATGGGCTCTCGGCCTGCCAGCGCCTGGCCAGTGGCGCGCATCCGCCGGTGGTGATGCTCTCCGCCCTCGACACGCCGCCCGACCGCATCGCCGGGCTGAACGCCGGCGCGGATTACTATCTCGGCAAGCCGAGCAGCCCGGCCGAATTGCTCGCCGTGGTCAAGGCGACTCTGCGCCGCGGCGCGCATGCGCCGGACCAGGATTTCCGCGCCTATCGCGTCCGCTTCCTCGGCTGGACCGCCGATTTCAGCGCGCATGAGCTGCGCGATCCCGCAGGCGTGCTAGTCCATCTGACCGATGGCGAGCTGTTCATGCTAAAGGCCTTCGTCGAGCGCCCGCGCCGCGTGCTGACGCGCGACCAGCTTCTGGATGCCGCGCGCGGGCCAGACAGCGACACCTTCGACCGGGCGGTGGACGTGCAGGTCAGCCGGCTGCGGCGGAAGCTGCGCGCCGGCGGCGACGAGTTGATCCGCACCATACGCAGCGAAGGCTACATGTTCGTGCCCGCCACCCAGCGCCTGTAGGAATATCGCCGTGAAGCTCCGCACCATGCCGCTGATGGTCCGCAGTGCCGCCATGCTGATCGCCTGCGTGCTGCTGGTGCAGGTGCTCAACATGGCGGTCTTCGCGCTATGGCCACCCGTACCGCTCGGTCCCGTCAGCTTCGAGACCATGCAGCGCGCGCTGATGGGGTCGGACCCTGTTCGCGGCGTCGAGATCCAGGACATGCCAGCACAGGAGGTGCCGCCGCAGGACCCGCTGCTGGCCCAGATGCGGGACGTGATGGCGGAACGGCTCGGCCTGCCGGCGGATGAGCTGCGGGTGGAGTTCGTCTCCGTGCTGCAGGCGCGGAAGGGGACGCGCTGGGCCGCGCGCCTGCTTGCGAATGGCGGGGCCGATCCTCCGGTACAGCTGGTGTCGCCGATCGACTTCGCGGGCGGTATCACGCTGGCGCGCCTGCTGCCGGACGGGAACTGGCATGTCGTGAACCCCTCGGGTTCCCTGTTCCGCGGCAGGCTGGCGCTCGCCGGGATCTGGCTGGTGGGGACCATCGTCTTCGCGATCCCCTTTGCCTATGTGGTCGCCCGCTGGCTGTCGCGGCCCATCCGGCACTTCGCCGAGGCGGCTGAGCGGCTTGGCCGCAATCCGCGCGAGCCGGACCTGGAGCCGGATGGCCCGCGGGAGCTGCGCGGCGCGGCGCTGGCTTTCAACGAGATGAAGCGGCGCCTCGGCCGCTATGTCGATGACCGGCTGAACATGATGAGCGCGATCGCGCACGACCTGCGCATCCCGCTGACCCGCCTCGCCTTCCGGCTGGAGCGCGTGCCAGAGCCGATCCGCAGCCGTGCGGAGGCCGATATCGCCGAAATGCAGCACATGCTGGCCGCCGTGCTGTCTTTCGTGCAGGCGACGCATGCGCAGCGCCCGCGCCAGCCGCAGGAATTGCGATCGCTGCTGTCGAGCATCGCCGACGACATGGCCGAAACCGGCAGCGACGTCCGCCTTGAGGAGGGCCCCGACGTCATCCTGCACGCCGACGACATGGGGCTGCGCAGCCTGTTCACGAATCTGATCCACAACGCCGTGACCTACGGCGGTGCGGCGCGGGTGCGATTGGATCACCAGTCGGGTGCCGCGATCGTCGAAATCGACGATGATGGGCCCGGATTGCCGCCTGAGGAGCTGGAGCGCGTCTTCGAGCCTTTCTATCGCGGCGAAAAATCCCGGAACCGTGCGACGGGCGGCATCGGGCTCGGCCTCGCGCTGGTGCGCTCCGTTGCCATCGCGCATGGCGGCTCGGCGGAGCTGGAGAATCGGGATGCGCGCGGCCTGCGGGCGCGGGTCGTCCTGCCGGCCTAGATGTCGTGGACGCCTGCGCCCCGCGCATAGCGTCGTGGCGCGACTCCCATGACCCGCCTGAATGCCGTGTTGAACGCGTTTTCCGAACCATAGCCGACCGACGTCGCAATTCGACTCAGGGGCTCACGGCTGGTGACCAGGCGCTCCGCGGCGCGCATCATGCGCCAGCGGGTGACGTAGGCCATCGGTGGCTCACCCACTCTTTCACGGAAGCGTCGGGCGAAAACGCTGCGTGACATGCCGGCCTCGGCGGCCAGGTCCTCCAGGGTCCAGTCCTGCGTCGGGTCCGCATGGATCGCGCCGAGCGCCCGGCCGATCTGCGGATCGCCCAGCGCAGCGAACAGCCCGATCCCGCTGCCGGCCTGTTGCGACAGATAGAGCCGCAGCGTCTGCACAAGCATCGTATGCGCCAGATGCTGCGTCATGAGAGATGCGCCCGGCCGCTCGTCGCGCAGTTCCTGCATCATCAATTCGATCGGCCACCGCAGCACCGCCTGGTCCCCCGCGGCCCTGAGATGGATGATCGGGGGCAGGGTTTGGAGCAGCGCCTCCGCAGGGTGTCCATTCACCTCGAACCTGCTGCCGACCAGCAGCACGTCTCCGCCGCCATTGTAGGTCACGGTTTCACTGTGCCGATCCGGCTTCAGCGCGGAGCTAGCGAGTGTTGGCTCGAGCGCAAGATCGCTCGCGATCCTGACCGGACTCCCGCTGGGCAGGACGAAGCAATCGCCTTGCATCAGTGCGACCGACGCACCGTGGCCTTCCAGCGCGAGCCAGCAGCGACCGCGGATCACCGCGTAGCATTTGATGCGACCGGCCAGGTCGTCGAGCCGCAGGGACCGGTCACCCCCCGCGTCGAAGCCGGCGGTTATGTAGCTGCGGGGCTTCAGCAGCGACAGGATGTCGGAAAGCGGGTCCATGCCGGTCTCGGGACGATGACGAAGAAAGTCAGGATTTCCGCCCATAGATGGTGCTGCTGCCCGCGTCTATCTGCGGCTGTGGCAAAGCAGTGCCGTAGCGAAGGATCAGGATATGAAAGCGGCGGTGGTCAGCGAGTTCGGCAGGATCCCAGAATACACCGATTTCCGGGACCCGGTGGCGGGTGCGGGCGAAATCCTCATCAAGGTGCATGCCGCCCCACTCAGCCCGATCGTCAGGGGGCTGGCGCTGGGCCGGCACTATGCGAGCGGCGTGCAGGCCGGCTTCGTGCCCGGCGTCGACGGCGTCGGGACCGATCCCGACGGACGGCGCGTCTATTTCCTGTTCCCGAAGTCGCCGTTCGGATCGATGGCCGAGGTCTCGCAGGTCGCTCAGGACATGGTCGTTCCCATCCCGGACGACATCGCCGACGGGCGAGCCGTTGCGGTCGTCTCCGGCGGCCTCGCCGCCTGGATCGCGCTGACGCGCCGTGCGCCGCTTCAGCCGGGTTCGACCATCCTCATCAACGGCGTGACAGGCGCTGCCGGCGGCATGGCGGTCCAGACCGCGCGGCATTTCGGTGCGCGCCACATCATCGGCGTCGGCCGCAACCGGCATCGGCTGGACGCGCTCGACCTCGACACACGGATTCCGCTTGGGGAAGCAGCCGATGCCGCCTTGCGCGCGGCCTTCGACCGGGGCGTGGATCGAGGGCGGGCGAAATTGACTCCATCATAGTCCTGAGTGCGGTCTCGGCCCCGCTGTAGACGCTCATGCCGGGCGGGGGCGCGTCCCCGCCAGTAGAGCCGATCCAGATGATCGACCCCTCGCCGTCCATCAGCGGGACGGCCGACTTGGTGGCAAAGAGCACGCCCTTCAGGTTCGTGGGGATTGTCTCGTCGAACTGCGCCTCCGTGATCGTGCCCAACCTCGCATGCCTGCCGATGCCGGCGTTGGCGACCAGCACGTCGAGCCGCTTGTGGCGCTCCCGCACGTCGCGTAGCAGCCGGTCCATCTCCCTCGAGTTGCCAGCGTCGACGCGCCGTCCATCAGCGCCCAGGCCCATCTCGGTTGCGATCGCCTCGATCTCGGCTTGGTCCCGATGGCCGGTGAAGGTCACTAAGGCGCCCTCAGCCAAGAACGCCTCGCAGATCGCCCGGCCGATCCCGGAGGAGCCCCCCGTCACCACCGCGACCTTGCCCTTCAGTGCCTGTGCCAGCCGACGTCTCCTGGTTGTGGGACCTGGGTCACGCCTGCGCCGTCGGGCGCACGACGATGTTGTTCACGTCCACTTCGTCCGGCTGCTCGATCGCGAAGGCCATTGCGCGCGCGATGGCCTCGGGTGGGAGCGCCATCTCGTCCATGCTCTTTTGGATGGACGCCCTGATTGCCGGATCGGTCATCGACGCGGCGAAGCCTGTTCCAACGAAGCCTGGCGATATTCCCGTCACGCGGAGCTGCGGACCGGCCTCCAGACGCAAGCCTTCGGTGAGTGTGCGCGCCGCGTTCTTGGTCGCGGCGTAGACCGCCATCGTCGGGCTGACCTGGAGGCCTGCGGTGGAGATCGTGTTGACGAAGTGGCCGAAGCGCTGGCGCCGGAAGATCGGGAGCGCGGCCGCGATGCCGTGCAGAAGCCCCTTGAAGTTGACGTCGACCATCGAAATCCAATCGTCGAGACGCCCGTCCTCGAGCTTGGAGATCGGGCCGATGCCGGCGTTGCTGATCAGCACGTCGAGCTGCCCGAACCGCTCGACCGCCAGCGCAGTCAGCGCGGCCACGTCATCCCGCTTTGTCACGCCGATTGGCCGGTGGGCAACCTTGCCGCCAAGGCCCGCGACCTCGCGCGCCACCCCGTCCAGCTCGTCGATCCCCCGCGCGCCCAACACCAGCGTCGCGCCGCGCGATGCCAGCAGCACCGCCGCCGCGCGGCCGATGCCGCTGCTTGCGCCGGTGATGGCGATAACCTTGCCTTCAATGCCTGCCATGATGGTCTCCTTTACGACAGGCATGTTGGCGCGACGTCTGGGACGTTCTATGCTGGATCGTCCGCATTTAGGGCGAGATCGTCCAGGATGACCGATCCATTATCCGATGTGCTGTCGCTCCTGGAGGTGCAGGGCCTCGGGTGCAGCCGCCTGGAGGCCACTGGCCCGTGGTCGCTCCGGTTCGAGGCAAGGCCGCTCCTCAAGTTCGTGGCAGTGCTCCGCGGGACGTGCTGGATCGCCCTGGAGGGCGAGGCGCCCCATCAGGTGGAGGCGAACGACACCTTCCTCCTGGTCGACGCGCCTGCCTACGTGGTCTCGAGCCATCCGGCCCTGAGGACCGACGACGGCGAGCGCCTCTTTGCCACACCCGGCGTCGCCGTCATCCGCCTTGGCGGTGCCGAGGTCGTCCTCCTGGGGGGCCGATACCTGGTGAAGGGAGAGGCCCTGGGCCCTCTCCTGGGGGCACTGCCACGGTTCCTGCGCGTTCCCGCCGGCACTGCCGAGGCGGAGGCGCTTCGCAGCATCCTGGGGCTCCTGGACGACGAGCTTGGCCGGGAGGCCGTCGGCGCCTCGCTGATGACCAAGCGTCTGGCCGAGATCCTCCTAGTGCAGGCGCTCAGGGCCTGGGCGTCGGACGCGCGCGTGACGGCGGAAGGCGCGACCCTGGGCTGGATCGGCGCGCTGGTCGATCGGCAGATCGGCGCGGCGCTGCAGCTCATACACCGCGACGTCGGGCATCGCTGGACGGTCGGCGCGCTCGCCGCCGCGGTCGGGATGTCGCGCTCCGCCTTCGCGCTGCGCTTCCGCGAGCGGGTGGGCACGCCGCCGCTCGAGTACCTGCTGCGCTGGCGCATGGAGCGGGCTCGCGCTGCCCTGCGCCGAGGCGATGCATCTGTCACGGCGGTCGCGGCAGAGCTCGGCTACGCCTCCGACAACGCCTTTGGTGTTGCCTTCAGGCGTGAGTTCGGCCTGACTCCGAGGAGCGACCGGCTTGCCGCGCGCGGGCGAGCGGGTGCCGATGCCGCGGAGCCGAGTAGTTCCTGATCAACTCGGAAATCGCGACGTCTACCCGCTTCATCGAACTCGATGCGGCGGTGTCGTCGAACGACATGGTCGGCACAATGCGAAGCGACGGGCGCTGTAACCTGCGGATCGCGATACTTCATGCACTGATCTCTCGTCGCTCCGAGTGGCTAGCGACCCTGGTGGCCCGGCGGGGGGTGCCGCCGCAATGGCAAACACCGACACCCGCCAAGCAGACCACCGTCAGAGTCACCCGCGCCTCGGTTGACCGAACAACCAGGCGAGCAGCCCGCGACCGGCCATGGTTTCGGCGGGAAGCGAGCCATCATGACCAATCAGCGCGAGACGGATGCGATCCGTATCGGCGGGGACGAAGACGATCGAGCTGTTTTCCCCAGACCCGACCGTCACCGCCATCACGCGCCGATCCGGCACCTGGGCGAAGCTCGGGTCGAGGTGACGGATCTCCGTGTTCTCGCCGCTGCCAGTGGCGATGGCGGCGCCGCCACCAACGACATTGCCGTGTGGGCCTGGCCCGTAGTCGATCTCGCTGTTCTCACCGGATCCGGTCATGCGGGGATAGGAGATGCCGTCCTGCGACAGCGCCGGGGTCGTCGTTGCGAGCGCGGCGATGGCGGCGCCGGCCAGCAGCCAGGATGTATTGCGGTTGGACATTGGGGGAGCTCCTTCATGTGGTGCCGGACCCGAGATTTCGGGTGCCTAGGCACCGACCGAAGTTGGTCGCACTCCCTCCAAAAGATTATGGGCACTCTCAGGCACGAGGTGTTTAGATCTGCTTATCAATGCTGCGCTGCGCAGCAAGGAAATCTAGGAACGCACGCATGGCCGGAGGTGGCAGGCGCCGGCTTGGGTAATACAGGAACCAGCTGGGGATGCGCGGGCACCAATCATCGAGCACCTGGACGAGGTCGCCATTCGCCAGCGGCTGCCGTGCATAGTCGTCGAGCAGGTAGGCCAGACCCAGTCCGGCAACGGCGCCGCGGATCATGTACCGCGAATCGCTGACGACCAGCCGACCCTCCGGCGAGATCGTCACTGCGCGGCCACCCTTCTCGAAGTCCCAGGGGAAAAGCCTGCCGCTGGGAAACCTGAGCCGGACGCCATCATGCTTCAGCAATTCTTCGGGCTCGGAGGGCGTACCGCGCTGTTCCAGGTACCGGGGCGATCCAACCACGATGTAGCGCAGCGGTGGACCAAGCGGCACCGCGATCATGTCGAGCGCGATACTCTCGCCAAAGCGAACGCCGGCATCAAAACGGCTGTCGACGATGTCGACATTCGCGGCGTCGCTGACGAGCTCCAGCGTGACGTTCGGGTAGGCACCCAGGAACCGCTCGGCCAGCGGGGCCAGGACGAACTCAATCGCAGGGGCCGGTGCGTTGATGCGGACCGAACCCGACGGCTTCCCTCGAAAACTGTCGATATCCTCGAGGGCGACGGCAACTTCGGCGAAGACCGGCTGGAGGCGGCTGAGAAGCTGTGCTCCGGCCTCCGTGACCGACACGCTGCGTGTCGTTCGGTTCAGCAGCCGGATGCCCAAGCGCTCTTCCAGATTGCGCACCACCTGGCTGATCGACGAGCTGGTCACGCCGCGTTCAAGCGCTGCTTTCCTGAAGCTGCGCGTACGCGCAACGACGGCGAAGGTCTCCAGGTCATCCAGGCTAGGGCGCTTCATTGTTAAGTCAGGCTAATGAGGGCGGGCAGAAAAGCCAACATTATGATTCAGCGCAGCATCCGGCATGTTCAGGCACGAACCCCGGAGGGTCCTGCCATGGTGGGATTAAACTGCATTGCGGACCTGTTCTGGGCTGGAAGCCCGCTGCGCACCGGCGCGCCGGCCGGCAGCGTATTCATTCTGATCCTGCGTGACTGGCTTTGGCTGGCAGGCAGGGCTTTGGTTCTCCCACTGAACCGCAGAAGCATTCTCTGGGCGGGCCGTACCGCGATTGTGTCCTTGTTGCTGCACGCTCCGTCCGTTGCGGCGCAGACCGTCGCCGCAGCGCGCAACGCCCGCATCCGCGACGAGCCCGACCTGTCCCGCCTGCCGATGCCGCCGGAGTCCCGCCAGCGCTTCATGGCCGCCATCAAGCGCCGCGTGGAGCCGATCGCCCGCACCGCGATCCTGTACCGCGCCGGCAGCAAGATCCTCCCGGGCAGTACCACCATTGCGGAGGCCGGCCATAGGCCCGGCATGGCGGCGCTGCTGATCCATTCCGGCGGGGACCAGCTGCTCGTCGCCTCGGACGCGGCTTGCGACCCGCTGCTCAACATGGAGCGACTGCGGCGGGAAGCGCCAATCTCGCTCCGCTTACCTTGAATTCGGAAGGAAGGTTACCGATGCACGACACAATCCACCATGCCGCGGCGACCGATCCCGCCAAGCAACTGCAGCCGACTCGCCGCGGGATCATGATTGGCGCAGTGGCCGCGCCGATCATCATTGGCGCAGCCGGCGAAGCATCAGGGCAGGCACCGGGCGCGCTCGGCGCCGATGCGGTCGCCGTGCGCATCTCGGTCAACGGCACCCAGCATGATCTGCTGCTGGACCCGCGCACCTCGCTCCTGGACCTGCTGCGCGAGCGGCTTGACCTCACCGGCGCCAAGAAGGGCTGCGACCACGGCCAATGCGGCGCCTGCACGGTGCATCTGGATGGCGCCCGGGTTGCTTCCTGTTTGACCATGGCGGTACAGGCCGTTGGGCGGCGTGTCGGCACCATCGAAGGTGTCTCGGCCGCCACTGGCGCGCTGCACCCGATGCAGCAGGCCTTCATCGACCATGACGCACTGCAATGCGGCTACTGCACGCCCGGCCAGATCATGGCCGCCATCGCCTGCGTGCAGGAAGGCCATGCGACCAGCCCCGAGCAGATCCGCGAATACATGAGCGGAAACATCTGCCGTTGCGGCGCCTATGTCGGCATCGTCGCAGCCATCGCCGATGCCGCGCCCAAGATGCAGGCCGGCTGAGACCATGCACCCCTTCACCTACACCAAGCCTCGCACCGCGCAGGACGCCATTCGTGCCATCGCCGCGGGCGATGCCGGTACCCGCTTCATCGCCGGCGGCACAACGCTGTACGATCTGATGAAGCTCGATGTGGAGGCGCCGAGGCAGATCCTCGATGTTTCCACACTCCCCGGCATCGCCACGATCGACACCGCCAATCCGCGCGAGCTGGTGTTCGGCGCCGGCGCCAAGATGGTCGCGGCTGCGACGCATGCCGGTTTGCGGGCCGACTATCCGGCCCTGGTGGAGGCGCTGGACAAGGCCGCATCGCAGCAGCTCCGCAACATGGCCAGCCTCGGCGGCAATCTGCTGCAGCGCACCCGCTGCAACTATTTTCGTGGCGGCGCGGCCTATGCCTGCAACAAGCGCAGCCCCGGCAGCGGCTGCGCCGCGCTTAACGGGTTGGATCGCGGTCATGCCGTGCTGGGCGGCAGTGATTCCTGCATCGCCGTCTATCCGGGCGACTGGGCCGTGGCACTGGCCGCCTTCGATGCGGTGGTGGATGTGCAAGGCACCGCCGGTCCAAGGACCATCCCGCTCGCCCAGCTCCACCGCGAGCCTGGCAGCACGCCGGAGACCGAAACCAGCCTGGCGCGCGACGAGCTGATCCTGCGCATCCGCGTGCCGAAGACGCCGCTCGGCCGCGCCTCGACCTACCACAAGATCCGCGACCGTGAATCCTATGCCTTCGCGCTGGCATCCGCCGCCGTGGCGCTGCGGATGGACGGCACGAGAGTGCGCGAAGCCCGTATCGCCCTCGGTGGCCTGGCAACGCGCCCGTGGCGCGCCAGCGTGGCGGAACAGGGACTGGTCGGGCAGGTGCTCAACGCCGCTACGGCTCGCGCTGCCGGTGAGGCTGCGCTGCGCGGCGCGCGGGCCGGGCACCACAATGGCTTCCGGATCGAACTCGGCATCCGCACCGTCGCCGATGCGCTGCTGATCGCCCAGGAAAGGGTTTGAGACGATGACCACGAATACCTTTCCCGATGTCGCCCGCATCGATGCCCATGACAAGGTGCGCGGCGCCACGCGCTATGCTTCCGATGACAGCCGGCCGGGCATGCTGCACGCCACGCTGGCCTGCGCCACCATCGGCCGCGGCAGCATCCAGTCCATCGACACATCCGCGGCGCGCGCCCTGCGCGGCGTCCGCCTGGTGCTGACGCATGCCGAGCTCTCGCGCCTTCAACCCGCGGGCTTTCTGTTGGCCGGTGGCTATGGGGTGCAGAGCCTGCAGCCGCTCACCTCCCCCAACATCGCCTATTTCGGCCAGCCGATCGCACTGGTCGTGGCGGAGACCCTGGAAGTCGCGCTCCAGGCAGCGGCGCTGATCCGCACCGCCTATGCGGTGGAGCCGCACCAGATGGGGCTGGATGCGCCGGAAGCCGACATCGTGGCACAGCAGGAAAGTCCTTTGCCGAAGCCGATGTTCGAGGATGTGCACGTGGGCGATGCCGATGCCGTCTTCGCGCAGGCGGCCGTGCAGATCGACGCCACCTACGCAAGTGCGGTGCAGCACCACAACCCGATGGAGCTGCTGGCAACAGTGGCGGAGTGGTCGGAAGGCCGCCTGACCATTCACGAAGGGACTCAGAATGCCGAAGGCGTGCGCCATGGCGTGGCACGGCAGCTCGGGATCCCGGCCGAGCAGGTGCGCGTCATCTCGCCGCAGGTGGGCGGCGGCTTCGGGCAGAAGAACTCGCTGCAGGGGCAGACTGTGCTCGCAGCCTTCGCGGCCCGTGCCCTGGGCCATTCGGTCAAGCTCGTGGTGCGCCGGTCGCAGCTGTTCCACGCCAGCAGTTTCCGTGCTGCCACCCGGCATCGCATCCGCCTGGGAGCGGACCACGGCGGGACGATGCTGGCGGCCATTCACGAGACGGACGCGCAAACGTCACGCCACGACCTGTTCCCGTCCGTCAATGCGGAGGTCTCCGCGCGGCTGCATGGGATCGCGAATTTCCGCGCGCGGGAACGGCTGGTCCGCACCGATACCCAGACGCCGGGCTACATGCGTGCGCCGTTCGAACACATGGCATGCTTCGCCTTCGAATCCGCCGTCGATGAACTCGCCCAGGCATTGGGCCAGGATCCCGTGGCTTTGCGCCTGGCCAATGACACGCAGCGTGATCCGGTCACGGGCAAGCCGCTGTCGTCGCGCCATCTTGCCGAATGCCTGCGGCGCGGTGCGGCCCGGTTCGGCTGGGCGCGCCGGAGCATGGCGCCGGGCTCGATGCAAGACGCGGAGGGCCAGCTGATCGGCTGGGGCGTCGCCGCTGGCGCGTATAAGGCGGCCACCGCGCCCGCGGTCGCCCGACTGCGCGTGTATGACGATGGCACCGCGCTGGCCAGCGTGGGCGTGCATGAGATGGGCCAGGGCATCCGCACGGCGCTGGCCGCCGCATTGTCGCGCAAGCTGGGGATCGAACCTGATCAGATCACGCTGGACATCGGCGACACCAACTCCACCCCGCAGCACATCACCGTCGGATCCTGGGGCACAGCCACCGCAGTCCCCGCCGCCGTTGAGGCGGCGGATGCGATGCTGTCGGCGCTGGCCGAGTTGCTGCCGGGCGATGCTGCGGGTCGGTCTCCGGCGGAGATTCTCCGTGCCGCCGGCCGCCGCTCGCTCGACGTCGCCATCCGCCGCAAGGCGCCCGGCCAGCCGGATGCGGTCTTCACCCGGCTCGCCACGGGCCTGCCGGCGCCGCTTGGCCCGAACTACCCCGACTTCGTCAGCTTCAGCTACATCGCGCATTTCGTTGAAGTACGGGTGGAGCCGACGACGCGGCGCATCCGCGTGCCCCGCGTCGTCAGCGTGGCCGATTGCGGAAGGGTCATCAGCCCGCGAACCGCCGCCAGCCAAGTGCGGGGTGGTGTGGTCTGGGGCATCGGCGCAGCGCTGCGCGAGGCGAGCGAAGTGGACCCGCGCTACGGCGGCTTCCTCAATGCCGATCTGGCGGATTACGTGCTGCCGGTGAATGCGGATATCGGCGACATCGAGGTCGAGTTCATCGATCGCGCCGACCCGCTGGTGAATGCCATGGGCATCAAGGGGCTGGGCGAGGTCGCCATGGTCGGTGTCGCCGCCGCCATCGCCAATGCCGTGCATCATGCCACTGGCATCCGGCTGCGCGATCTGCCGATCCGGATCGAGCATCTGATGTAGTCCGCGGCTTCGCCTCGTCGATCAGCCGCACCTGGCGCGGGTTGGCGATCACCACACGCTCGCCATGCGGCGCCAGCACGGCGGCCACCGCCGTAGCATTGCCGGTCGCTTCCACCACACGTGGCGGACCAATCGCTACGCCGCGGTGCTACTCATGCGTCGCTTCCGGACGTGCTCGATCAGCGCGCGCAGCTTCGGCGCCAGGTTCCTGCGATCGGGGAAGTAAAGAAAGAAGCCTGGGAACCAGGGGCAGTAATGCTCCAGCACCGCGACCAACTCGCCGCTGACAAGGTGCGGTCGGAAGGTCTCCTCCAGCCCGAAGGTAAACCCGCCCCCTGCGCGTGCCGCATTGACCATCAGGCGCATCTCGTTGGTGGTCACGCGCGGGTCCACGGTCACGCTGAAAGGGCGCCCGTCCTCCTCGAACTCCCAGCGATAGGGCGCGACGCCAGGCGCGGGGCGCCAGCCGATGCAGGCGTGCGCGACCAACTCGTGCGGATGAGCTGGCGTACCGAACCGGCGCAGGTAGTCGGGCGCGGCGACCACCAACTGCCGCTGATCGCCGGACACCGCCACTGCAATCATGTCCTGCGCGATGACTTCGCCAAGTCGCACACCTGCGTCGTAGCCTTCGGCGACGATGTCGAATTCGTCGTCCGTCACCACAACGTCGATCCGGACGCCGGGGTAGGCCTCCACGAACCCGGAGAGCAGCGGCCCAGACAGGAAGTCGTCTGCAATTGAGGAGACGGCCAGCCGCAGGAGGCCACTCGGCGCCGCATCGCGATCGGCCGCCCTCCCGATTGCCGCGGCAATCTCCGTCATCGCCGGGGCAACTTCACTGTAAAAAAGTGCTCCCGCCTCAGTCAGGGCGACGCTGCGCGTGGTTCGATGGACCAGCGCCACGCCCAATGCGTTCTCCAGTCGCCGAAGCGCCTGGCTGATCGCAGGCCGTGTGACACCCAGACGCTCGGACGCAGCACGGAAACTTCGCGTTTCTGCGACGGCGAGGAAGACCGAAACCGTGTTCAGTTCAGAAATCATTGGTAAGTGACGATTACTGCCTTCGTCATCCGACAGCAAGTTGTCGCGCTTCTGCAGCGCCCGTATCTGCCACCCGTGATCGATACCGGAGTGCGCTGATGGTCGGGCGGTCTGAGCGCCGAATGCGGGAGGGTGAGACGGCCCTCGCGACCGATGCAGGCGTGTCCTGCACAGGGCGGCTCCCCGCACGTCGGACGAAAGCCGCTGCCGCGACGGCATCTCTCGAAGGAATTGCGCCATGACAACTGGAATGATGCTTCGCGCGAGGGTCTTTGCCGCCCTTACAACCTCCGTACGGGTGGTCGCCGCGGCGCCGAACAGCCCTTCGAGCATAGAGACGGCAGCAACGCAGAAAGGAAGTGCCATGGCCGAACATCCGTACTCAGGCATGTGGGTTACAGCCGACGGACACATTCGCCAGGAGCTCCTGCCGAACGGGAGATACGACGAGGCAAGACGCACGCGCAGGAGCGCCTACCAGGGCCGCTACGAAGTGCGTGGCGTCCGCATCGAATACTGGGACGACACCGGCTTCACCGCCAACGGCGTGTTCGTCACGGAGAACGAGCTGCATCACGGCGGGATGGTCTTCCACCGCGAACGGTGAGCGGCGAACCGCTTGGCGAAGGCGCGGTCAGTGAGACCGCAGCGTTCCCAGTGCCATGGAAATCCTGGCCAAACATCGAGGACAGCAGCAATGGCTCCGAAGGATATTGATCGCCGAACCATATTGAAGTCATGCGGCGTGCTCGCGATGTCGGTCGCGGCGGTGGGGCAGCCGGGCCGTGCGGAAGCGCAAGTTCAGGTCGCGCCTCAACTTGGACCGCCGTCCATTGCCACGCGTTTGACGGTCAACGGCCAGGAGGTCGCGTTCGACCTCGACGCCCGCACAACGCTGCTCGACGTGCTGCGGGAGCACCTCGACCTTACCGGAACCAAAAAGGGCTGTGATCAGGGGCAGTGCGGAGCCTGCACGGTTCATGTCAACGGGCGTCGTGTGAACAGCTGCCTCACGCTCGCGGCCATGCACGATGGCGATACGGTCACGACCATCGAGGGACTGGCATCGCCGTCCGGCCTGCATCCGCTTCAGCGCGCCTTCATCGAGCGCGATGGGTTCCAATGCGGCTACTGCACGCCGGGCCAGATCATGGCGGCGGCGGCCATGCTGGAGGAGGCGCGGCGCGGCGCGCCGAGCCACGCGACAGCGGACCTGACGGCGGTCTTGTCGCTTACCGACGCCGAGATAAGCGAGCGCATGAGCGGGAACATTTGCCGCTGCGCGGCCTACCCGAACATTGTGGCCGCCATCCGTGATGCGGCTGAAGGAGGAGCAGCATGAGGGCCTTCAGCTACGAGCGCGCCGCGAGCCCGGCTGCTGCCGCGAAGGCGGTTGCCGAGCGGCCAGGCGCCAGATTTATCGCCGGCGGCACCAACCTCCTCGACCTGATGAAGCTCGGTATCGAGACACCGACCCACCTGGTGGACGTGAACCGGATCGGGCTGGATGCCATCGCTCCAACATCCGACGGCGGCCTCCGGATCGGCGCCCTGGTGCGCAACGCGGATCTTGCGGCCGATCCACGGATCAGGCGCGACTATGGGGTGCTCGCCCGGGCATTGCTGGCAGGCGCCTCAGGCCAACTCCGCAACCGCGCCACCACTGCCGGAAACCTGCTGCAGCGTACGCGCTGCCCCTACTTCTATGAGACGGCGATGCCTTGCAACAAGCGGCGACCCGGCTCCGGCTGTGCGGCGTTGGAAGGGTTCAGCCGCTCCAACGCCGTGCTGGGTGCGAGCGACGCCTGCATTGCCACCCACCCGTCTGACATGGCCGTGGCCATGCGGGCGCTCGACGCGAGGGTGGAAACCGTGTCCCCCGACGGATCGTCGCGCACCGTTCCCATTGCCGACCTGCACCGGCTGCCTGGTGACGAGCCTGCCCAAGAGACCGTTCTGCAGCAGGGCGAGCTCATCACCGCCGTCGCGCTGCCGCCGCCAATCCAGGGTCTCCACCTTTACCGCAAGGTGCGCGAGCGCGCCTCATACGCCTTCGCCACGGTGTCGCTTGCGGCCGTGCTGGTGCGCGGCCGCGACGGGCAGGTCGAGACCGGCCGATTTGCCTTTGGCGGGCTCGCCCACAAGCCGTGGCGGGTGGAGGCCGCGGAACGCGAGGTCGCCAGGGGTCCGGCTGCCGTGTCCGACCTCGTCCTGGCTGGCGCCAGGACCACCAGTCACAACGCGTTCAAGCCGACCCTGGCGCGCCGCCTGTTGGCAGCCGCGATGGCCGAAGCCGCGAAGGAGTGAATACGATGATCGGACGGGCAGTCAGCCGCGTGGACGGGCCTCTCAAGGTGACGGGAGGCGCGCGCTATGCCTACGAGCGCCAGGACTTCGGTCGGGCGGCCGTGGGCTTCATCCTGGGTGCCTCGGTCGCCAAGGGCCGAATAGTACGCCTGGACACGGCTGCGGCTGAGCGGGCGCCTGGAGTCCTGCACGTGATGACCCACTGGAACGCACCAGCCCAGGGGCCGCGCGACGGTAGCCTGCCGGACCAATTCGGCCGGCCCTGGCCGGTCCTGCAAGGCGAGCGGGTGTCATGGTTCGGCCAGCCTGTGGCGCTCGTGGTGGCCGAGACGTTCGAGCAGGCCCGCAGCGCCGCCGCGCTCATCGACGCTGCCTATGAAACCGAGGCGGGCGCCTTCGACCTGGCCTCTCACGCCCACCTCGCCTACGCGCCGCGCACAGCCGCCGTTGGGCTGGCGACGGACTCCGTTCTGGGTGACCTCGACGCCGCAATGGCATCGGCTGACGTCACCATCGACCAAAACTACACAACGCCCGCCCATTTCGCGCAACCGATGGAGCCGCAGTCCTGCCTGGCGCACTGGGTCGGCGACGACCTCCATGTGCGGCCGTCAGCGCAGGGCGTAGCGGGCGCCCGCATGGCTCTCGCGCGCACCATCCGCATCCCGCGCGAGCGGGTTCACGTCGACACCGCCTTCGTCGGTGGTGGCTTCGGCTCCAAGCTGCGGGTGCACGAGGAGGCGGTGTTTGCTGCGCTTGCGGCGCGCGTGATTGCCAGGGCAGTCAAGGTGGCGCAGACGCGACGTCAGGTATTCACCATCACCGGGCGACGGCCGGAGACGATCCAGCGGGTCCGCCTGGCTGCCAGCCGCGATGGCAGGCTCACCGGCGTCGGGCACGACGTCAACATGCAGGGCACCAGCCGCGAGGAGTTCGTCGAGCAGACGGCGACGGTGCTACGGTCGCTCTACGCAGCGCCCAACCGCCTGACCCGCCATCGCGTGACCGACCTGGACGTCGGATTGGGTGAGGCCGTGCGCGGACCGGGTGAACTGCCGGGCCTGCTCGCCGTCGAGTCGGCAATGGATGAACTGGCCCACGAGCTGGGCCTGGACCCGATAGAGCTGCGGATCCTGAACGAGCCTGAGCGCGACCCGGAGCGAAATGTTCCTTTTTCTGAACGTCGCCTGGTTGAATGCATGCGTGAAGGTGCCGCCCGCTTTGGGTGGTCTGCGCGCGCGGCGCGCCCAGGCTCACGCCGGGAGGGAGATGAATTGATCGGGATCGGCATGGCGGCCGCCATCCGAATGCACTTCCAGGGCGCAACGCGCGCAGCGGTCCATATGGGGCGGGACGGACGTGTCGTGGTCCGCTCTGACATGACCGACATTGGCACCGGCACATACACCATTCTTGCCCAGGTAGCCGCCGACGCTCTCGGCGTTCCGCTCGCCCGGGTGACCGTCGAACTCGCGCGGTCGGACCTGCCGCCGAGCCCGGGCTCAGGCGGTTCCTGGGGGGCGTCCAACAGCAGCAACGCGGTCCACCGAGCCTGCGAGTCGTTGAAGGAGAAGGTGTTCGGCTCGTCCAATGCCTCCGGTTTCGGGAGAGCTGACCTCACCAGCGTGGTGTCCCGGCGCTTCCCGGATGGTGTGGAGGGCGAAGGTTCGATCGTCGGCATGGCCGACGACCCGAATTACAGGAACTTCTCGCAGCATACCTACGGGGCGAGCTTTGCCGAGGTCGCCGTCAACACCGTCACAGGCGAGGTTCGGTTGCGTCGAATGCTTGGAGTGTTCGCGGCAGGCCGGATCATCAATTCAAAGACCACTCGCTCGCAACTCCTTGGCGGTATGATCTGGGGCGTCAGCTCGGCGCTGCACGAGGCGGCGCATGTGGACCCGCGCTACGGCAACGTCGTGAATGGCGACTTGGCTGAGTATGTCGTGCCCGTCCACGCGGATATCCCTGCAGCACTTGAGGCGGTGCTACTGGACGGTATCGACGACAAGGCCAATCCCTTGGGTATGAAGGGCGTGGGCGAACTTGGGGTCTGCGGGACCGGCGCTGCGGTAGCCAATGCGGTGTTCAACGCCACGGGTGTAAGAGTGCGCGACTTCCCGATAACCATGGACAAGCTGCTTGCGGCCTTGCCACCCGCGTTTTGACCCGGCACCACCGAGGGCAGCATCACCAAGCTCAAGCTCGTGCGGCGCCAGATGTAGGACCGCGGTAAGCTTGATCTGCTGCGCGCTAGGTTGTTCGTCCCAGCATGAACACGCGTCAACACGGAAACAGCGACAGAGCCCGTGTTCCATGCCTATCCAAACCCTTGACCAGCTGCCCGCATCATCGCCACGAGTTGGGCAGCGCTCGCTATCTCGGTCGAACAGCACGAAGATAGCTTTTTCCCGCCAGCGTCATGGTGAGGCCCGCACACGGGCGTTCAAAAATCAGGGTTCTAATCGGCCGTTCTAAATTCGGGATGTTCCTGCTGAGCGTTGCTTGCTTGATGTCGGGAGCGCGGGCCGCCTGGTAAGAGCTCCCATGATCTGCCGCAGCAATCGCGAAGCTGGCGGATGTCAAACGGCTCGCTAAGTGCCAGAAGATCGCTTGCTAATGCACGAGCGCGTTCAGCGAGCAACAATGACCACGTCAGCCTCGGTTCCCGTTGATTCAGCATCACCGCAGCAGCGTGGATTCCTCATGGGGCCGTAGGTGCACAAGTAGCTTAGAATCGTCCCAGAGCTTTAAGGCTCGCTCCTCATCGTAAGAAATTACCGATGATCGTGTCTCGATCAGTCGACCGTTGTTTGACTGAAGATATTTCCCTGATGGTTCTGCGAAGGCGGGATCGGCAGCGAGACGAGCAAGCGAGGCTCCTGAGAATTCAATACTGCCCATGGTTATCCCAAGGCGTTTCTGAAATCGATTGAAGAAAGCCGTTCTCGACAGCCAGCGGACCGGTGTGGGCATGGCACGCAGGAACCCAGTGCCAGCGGTGCTGCCGGGATCGAACGCGATGGAAGTGATCGCGCTTCCCGACCGCCTCAGGCGCCTGTGGAGCTCATATGCCGTAAGTACATTGCACAGCTTCGATGTGGAATACCGTTTTCCAGCCGAGGTGGGCTTGCGACCTTCCTTGCCGTCGTTCGCGAGCATCACCGCGTCGGGCTCGATCGCGGCACCGACGAGCTTTCCGTCCACCGTGTCGGGGTCATGCGTGCCGCTGGCTGTGAACACCACGCGGCCGCGCTCGGCCACCCGGTCCATCAGCAGTTCGAGCAGAAGGAAGTGACCCAGGTGGTTGGTGGCAAAAGTCTCCTCGTAGCCGTCCAGCGAGTAGTTGAGGCCTTGTACGCGGGCACCAGCATTGCAGAGAATGGCCTGGAGAGAATCGACCGTCCCGTCGTCCAGCAAGGCATGACATCTGGCAGCAGCCGCCCGGACCGACGCCAATGAAGAGGTGTCCAGCTCAAGGGTACTCACCTTGACGCCGTATGTCCTTGCCAGTTCCAGCGCGACCGGTTCCACACGTTCCAGGCTGCGCCCGGCGAGCAGGAGATTGGTATGATAATTTGCGGCAAGATATTTGCTGCACTCCAGCCCAATCCCGCCATGGCCGCCCGTTATCAGAATTGTTGACATGCCTGCGTCTCCTTTTTTCTGGTGGCGATCAGCGTGCCGCTGCGGCCGTCGTTGCGAACCCAAGAAACTCAATGGCGAGGTGGAGCTTGTGCCCCTCGACCATTTCCTTGGGTGCTGTGGCAGGGAAACAGCAGCCCGCCTTCACGGCGAGGCCGCTTTCGATCGGCTTCATTTGCATGAACGCAGGGGCGTTGGCGTTCGTGCCGTCGACGAGGGTTTCTACCGCGCCAAACGCGAACGTATATGTCTCGTCCCGCTCTATAGGCACTACGAGATCGGGAACGGGTGAGAGGCGCATCTCGGATGGCCCACCATACATACCGAAGGTCTCGACACCTTGCAGTGTCTCGCCACGCTTCGTGATGAAGAAATGGTCGGGATGCAGCGCAGGATAGTCCGCAAGGAACGGCGTCTGCGTCTTCATGTTTTCGACAAACGCTTCGAAAGAAATGCCGGTGATCTCGATTTCGGCGACGCACGCTTGCAACGGCAATCCGTCCGATGCGGCGTTCATGTCGCGCCATCGCCGGTCGGACGCCAGCAATTGCTGCTTGAACAACATTCTGATGTCGTCGGCAGCGAGCGATCGGCGCACGGCGACCGAAACGGCGAAAGCCTCGTCAGCCCCAAGAAGGTTGATGTCGTCGTGGGACAGTGTCCGGCCATCGAACGCAACTTCGGCACCCGCCCGCTTCAACTCGTGCAGGACGTGGACGTCGCGATGATAGCGGATCGTCTGCAGCAGACCGAGCGAATAGGGCTGGCCGTCGATGCGGCATCGGAGGTGAAATCGCGCACGCTGTCACCCTTCTGCATCGGTGTTGATCGCGCTTGCGGAACCCGCACCCGCCTCGGCCAGCCAGGCCTCGGCGTCGGCGCCTGCAGCGACCCGAAATGGCGCGGTAGGATCGCTCGCAACCCTCCAGATCGCCTCTGCGACATCGGCGGCATGCGTGATCGGACCCGAATGGGCCTGCATGCCGGTCAAGATCCGCTCGACCAACTGTCCGTAGGCGGGATCGTCGCGACCCCGCAGATGCGCGAACGCATCTTTCCCGAACCGGGTCTCCGGTGCCCGCCCGGGATACACCAGATGCACGCGCACGCCGAAGGGCTTCACTTCCTCGGCAAGCGATTCGGTAAGGGCGTTCACCGCGGCCTTGCTGGCGCGGTACACACCGACAAGCGGCAGCGGCCTGAGCGTCGCGGACGAGCTGACGTTGACGATGACGCCCGAACGACGCTGCCGGAAGGCCGGGAGCACGGCCTGGATCATCAGGAGCGTGCCGAGGGTGTTGGTCTCGAACAAGGCGCGCGCCGTTGCCGGCTCGGTCAGTTCGATCGGTGATGGGACTCCGAAGCCGGCATTGTTTAAGAGGATGTCGATCGGCCCCGCCTCCTCGACGGCGCGTATGACGCTCGTGGGATTGGTCACATCGAGCCGCAGCGTGCGCAGACGCTTCGACGACGGCAGGGCGTTGCCGTCGGGTGACCGCATCGTCGCCACGACATCCCAGCCGCGATCGAGAAACAGTCGGGCGGTCTCCAGACCGAAGCCCGACGAGGAGCCGGTGATGAGGATGGTTGGCATGACTACTCCACTGCTTGTCGTCCCAGTGGATCTAGTCGCTATCCCCAAGACGTGGTACGTTCGGGCGTCCCTTAAACTTTGGCATTAGTCCTGTTATGGTCGTTGATCCGTTAGCCGAAGTCGTCACGCTGCTCCAACCGTCGATCCGTTTCTCAAAGCTTGTGGAATGTGCCGGCGGATGGAAAATCCATCGCGCGGGTACGGGCGATTCTTTCTACTGCGCGGTGCTGGACGGACGGTGCCGCATGACGGTGGACGGTCGGGCGTCGATGCTCCTGCAGGCAGGAGATTTCGTGCTTGTGCCCGCTATGCACGCCATCATCAGCGAGAGCTTGGACGCGCCTCCGGTCGAGACTACCACAGAGCCGGTCGAGATCGCCGAGGGACGCTTTCGTGTCGGCCGCGTCGATGTGCCGGCAGACCTCACGATGCGGATCGGACATTGTCGCTTCGCTTCGCCGGATGCGGATCTGCTCGTGCACCTGCTCCCCCGCGTCATCCTTGCGCGCGGCGAGCCTCGGCTTGCGACCCTGATGCAGTTGGTGGGGGAGGAGACCCTCGCACGGCGCCCGGCGCGCGAAGTCGTCCTCGAACGGCTGCTCGAACTGGTGCTCATCGAAGCGGTGCGAAGCGGGGACGCGACGATGTCGGCGCCCGGCTTGGTGCAAGGGCTTGCAGACCAGCGTCTCGCCGCTGCGCTGCGCGCCCTCCATGCGTGCCCCGAACGCGCCTGGACGGTCGCGGACCTTGCCGATGAGGCCGCGTTGTCGCGCTCGGCCTTCTTCGCCCGGTTCAGCCGGATCGTCGGCCTGCCGCCGATGGAATATCTGCTGGCCTGGCGGATGGCGCTGGCCAAGCGCCTGCTATGCGATCGCGAACTCGGGGTGGACCAGGTTGCCGAACGCGTCGGCTACAGTTCGGCGAGCACTTTCAGCGTCGCCTTCGGCCGATCTACCGGTCTGTCCCCGGCCCGCTATGGTCGGGCGCATAAGGCGGCCTAGGTGAGCCCCACCGACCGAGCCGAAAGCGTCGCTATTCGGTCGCCCATCTAATTCTTCACGGCCGGGTGGGCGAGCGGCGTCACAACTCGTTCAGCGTCGCAAAGGCCGTGTCGAGCCGGCCCTCCTCCCCGTCGATGCGCTGGAACAGGACCCGCTCTACCATAACCTCGGCCGGGGTTGGCTCCGCCGTCAGCAGCGCGAGCGCCTCATCGGCAAAGGCGTCGAGAGGCAGAAAGCCCTCGCGCGTTTCTTGGCCCGGTGTCAGGCCGGTCTGCACCACCGGCGGCGCCGGTTTGATGACTTCGACCTTGCCCTTCAGCACCGCGCGCAGCGCGACCGTGTAGGAGTGGAGCGCCGCCTCGGTGGCATTGTAGGTCGGCGCCTGGATCAGCGGCAAATAGGCCAAGCTCGGGGTACACCTGGTGCTGCGGCGCAGCCTGCTGGTGGCACACGACCTGCTGCGCGCCACGGTCGCGCTGGCGCTGCCTTCGTGACTGAGATCTGGCAGATCTATGAGCTGATCTTCGTTTTGCAGACTGGCTCGGCCGTCTTTACGCCGACCTTCCAAGCGGCCATCCCCGACATGGACTTGCTTCGGTTTAGTGGAGAGGCGTTGGATCAGTTGGTGGCCATCTTCTCGAACTGGGCCGGGCTTGTGAAGTCGAGCGCGGAGTGGCGCCGGACAGGGTTGTAGAAACCATCGATGTAGCGGCCGATGGCCTGTTCGGCGTCTCGGTGTTGATTGCCACTGAGAGCCGGGTTCTCCCGCATTTCCCGTGCTGCTGTTCGATGTCATGTGGCATGGAGGACGCGGGCGCGGAGGAGTTCGAAGCCCGCGTGGCCGTACATGGTACGCTTGATCATCTTGAGCCGGTTGATCTGCCCTTCGACAGGGCTGGTACTCCAGGGCAGATCAAGTGCGGCTTGCACAGCCGCGATGTCTTTGCGCAACTCGGCGACGAAGCTTGCGAGAGGGGTGGCGGCAGCGTCGTCCAGCGCCTCATCGAGCCTGTCGTCACTTTGCCGCCGCAGCAGGCGGATGATGCGCTTTGCGGCACCTATCGTTGCCTGCAGCGCCGGTGCTTTCTCCAGCAGGCGTGTGACGAATGTACGGTCTGGGTCGGCTAGCAACTCGCTGCCTGCCATGAGCAGGCGCGTCGTGCGTCGAAATGGCGGCTGCTGCCAGCTCTGCCCTCCGGCTGCTCCGGCCGGCGATGCTGCAGGCTCGTGCCGACGCCGCTCGGTAGCCCAGGCCCTGACAACGGAGGGACGACCTGCAAAGCCAGCGCGCACCAGTTCCCGCCACAGCCGGGCCGCGTTGCGGCAGCCCTCCGCCCAGCGCCGCTCAAGGGTGGCGTGGTATCGGTCAAGGATGCTGCCTCGTCGCGGCATGCGCCAGCTTGGGGCAGCTCCGGCCCGCAGCCAGCGACGGAGCGTCTTGCGATCGGCGCCAAGCTGGCGGGCCACGTAGCTGATAGATGCGCCAGCCGCGTGCATTCGGGCGGCTTCCTCGTAGCGCGCCTGCCGCCACGACTGTCCGGACGCTTTGCGCTGCTGGGCCGCGGAGGGAATGGCCAGGGTGGCAACAGCTGCCGCCGTTCTGATGACGCCATCAGCCACCACGTCCCTCCCGACCCGTCGAATGATAGCATGGTGGCGCTCCACCACCGCCTGGACGGCATCGCCGAGGTTGCGGAGCAGATGCCAGCGGTCGGCAACCTGCACAGCGCTGGGCGCGCCCTGGCGAGCGCCATCGGCATAGGCGCAGGCCCGGTCGCGGGCGATGACCTCGATGCCAGGATGCCGGCGCAGCCAGCCACTCAGGGTCTCTGCCTGCCGGTCGGGCAGGAGATCGAGCACCCGATTGCGCTCCAGGTCGACGAGGATGGTTCCGTAGCGGTGGCCGCGGCGCCACGCCCAGTCATCCACCCCGAGTACGCGCACCGGCAGCCTGGTCTCCGGTGGCAGGCTTTGCCGGCGGGCCATGCGGATCAGCGTGTCGGCGCTGATGGTGATGGCCAGCCGCGCCGCGAGCCGTGCGCCGGCCTCACCGCCCAGGGCGAGGCCGAGATGGCGTTGCAGATCGGCCAGCCGCAGGGTGCGGCGTGCCGCAGTGGCGGCGCCCTCAGCCAGGCGTTCGGCAAAAGTTTGACGCCGACACTCTGGATTGCGGCATCGCAGGCGCCGCGCCTGGATCAGCAGGGTCACCGGGTGACCCTGCCAGGGTAGGTCCTGCAGGCGGCGGTCATACCGGCTGTGTACCGCTGCCGACGGAACGCCACAGTCCGGACAGGCCGCTGTTCTGCCGCGAGAGGCAGCCACGATGATGAGGCCGCCTGCTGCCGGCAGGATCTGCCGGACCAGCAAGCCTGTTGGGATAAGAGGCAGCAGATGCTTGGGCATGGCGGTTTTCACTTGGCGGCGACGGCGCCTCATCTGCGTCTCAGGCGCTGTGCCTGCCAGCCAGCAGCACGGGAAATGCGGGAGAACCCGGTTCTCAGTGGCAATCAACACCTCACCTTCGACCTCAGCCAGATCGACCTCGAGCGTCTTCGGGATGAGTTTGCGAAGAAGGTTCGCCGCAAAGCAACCGCACTCCAGGACATCAGGGATGTCGTCGAGCAGAAGCTCGCGGAAATGCTGGCACGAAATCCCATGCGCATGGATTACCAGCGAAAGTACGAGGAGATCGTCGCGGACTACAATCGCGAGAAGGATCGCACGACGATCGAGGATACGTTCCGCCGACTCGTCGAGCTGGTGAACAACCTGGACGAGGAGCAGATGCGCGCGACTCGCGAAGGCCTCCAGCAAGATGAGCTCGCTCTCTTCGATCTCCTGCAGAAGGAGGGCCTGGACAAGGCCGCGCGCGAGCGGGTGAAGCAGGCAAGCCGGGATCTGCTCGCGGCGATCAAGGCCCGGCTTAGTGAACTCGATCGCTTCTGGGAGAAGGAGCAGACGAAGGCCGAGGTCGAAGTCTTCATCCTCGACGATGTCTTTGCGAAGCTGCCGACGCCGCCCTTCACGGCGGAGGAGAAGAAGCGGGTCGCGACCAATGTCTATGCTCACGTCTGGCAACAGGCAATGAATGGCCAGTTTGCGAGGGCGGCATAGCGATGTCGGTTAGCGCCCCGCTCGCGGCTTCTCCCGAGGCGACCTGAACGATGTCGGCGGCGCTGCCGCAGCTTGCGGCCCTGCCCGAATGGACGGACCTGCGGCAAAAGAGTGGCCTCGATCCGCTCGGCATGCAGGCCGCTTCCATCAATCTCTACCAGCGGCTCGTTCCCGGCATCAGTAATGTCACCCTCCGTATCCGCTACTACGGGTTCTATGCGTGGCTCTGCCGCACCTATGCGGAGCGGATCGGTGACACAGGCCTGGAGACCTGGAAGCAAACGGTCCGGCGAGCAGAGGCCTTGCTCGCGCTCGTCGCCGCCAATGCCGTCAACGAAGATGGCAATGGTGGTGTGGCGGGTGTTCTCTGGGCCGGTCGCCGTCTCGGCGAGCATGGCGAGGGCCTGATCGACTTCAGGCCGGACACCGATCCGGGCGGCGCCGGCACGCCTTACCTGAAGCAGGCGTGGGGTGCCTACGGGGCTGCCTATGCCAGTCAGCTCTACGAGGCAGGCGTTTTCGGAGAAGCCGATCAGCACGAAATTCCAGTACCGGCGCCGGGCCTTGGCGACGTGCTCGCAGACGGATTCGCTGAGGCGATCGGTCCCTTAGCCGACGTATTCTTTGCCTTCGCGCAGGAGGGCCGCGTCAGCAAGACCGATCTCGCGGCTCTGAGGCCGGTTCTCCCGTCGGGCATCGGAGAAAGCACTGCTGAGCGAGAAGCCTATCAGCGGCTCCTCTTCGCCGCTTTCGAGGATCCGACGCCCAGCGACATCGCGCGCCAGCGCTCCCTCCGGCTTGCTCTCCGGCTCACGGGCGCGATCGACAGCGAAGCGAGCGCGGATGCCCTTCGCTGGGCATGTTATGCAGGAGCTACGCCCAGCGGACAGCCGATTGCCCATCTTGGCGACGAGCTAGAGGCGCATCGGTGGCGCTGGTGGGCCTACCAGGCTGGCGATCTTGGCCGCATCGCCTTTGAGGCTCTGCTGAAGTGGCTTCTCGACACCGTCGAATCGCATACCACAGGGATTGAGCCGGGGCGTGCGGTTGCCGAGGCCGTAGACGCGCTCGATGCTGCGGGCGCGGGATGGCCGCGGACGTGGCGGCAGCTGGTCGCTGCGTTGCCGACGGCCGCGAATTCACAGTCGCGCGCGGAACGGAGATCGGAGCGCGCCCTTTCCGAGGCCGTCTTGGATGCGGGGAGGAGCGAAGAGCGAGCAGACGTCGCCAGCGCTCGGGCTGCTATCGAGTTGCTGGCTGTATTGCACCAGCGCTGCGCGCCGAGCCGCGCTTTGCTCGCGGCGGAGCTCGGTGGCGAGGGGATCGATGGCGCGGCCTTCCGGTCGCTCGCATCTGAGCTGGCCTTCCTAGACGCCCGCCAGGATGCGCCCCTCGACCAGACTCTGGTCCAGCTCATGCGAGAGCGCGTGCTGGATCGGCATCTCTGGGTCGCCATGCAAAAGCTGCGACATCAGGGCGACTACACCTTCCTGCTTGAGGCCGACGACGGGAAGATCCGCGTGCGCGCAAAAGACGGCCCGGTGCTGACGAATCCCAGGCTCGGCAATGCTCTTACGTTTCTGCGCGACATCCACCTCCTAGGTCCTTCCGGGCTGACCGAGCTCGGACGCGAGCTGGCGGCGGCGACATGAGGCTCTACGAGCGCCTGGGAGACACAGGGTACCACACGGCGATCATCAGCAGCTTTGGGATCGACTTCGAGGCGTTCGAGACGATCGCGCTGAGCAGGCTCCGCGGCGCAGGCTGTCGCAACGTCGTGCTCATCGCCGATGCGGCGATGGTGGGACTGGCGCTAAATGGCGGCTCGCCCCCGCCGCGCTCTGCTGGCGCGCACTACCTGCTTGTGAAGGCGTCGGCGAGCGGCGGCGTGTTTCATCCCAAGATTTTCCACCAGCTAGGCCGCAAGGGTGGGCGGATGATCGTCGCCTCGGCTAACGCAACGGGTGCTGGATTGGCAGGGAATCTGGAGCTTGCGAGCCTCATCGAGTGTGGAGGGGAGGATTCCGGCGAGCAACGCCTCATCGCCGCTGGATGGGCGTTCCTGAGGCGCTTCCTCGATGAGCGGCAGCAGGCTGTGGCGGACAAGATGGACTGGGCTCGGGCCCGGACGCCCTGGCTCTTGCGTGCACGCCCAGCAGAAGGCCTTGAGACGCTAGTGGACGGCACTCAAGCGGCATTTATCGCGTCCGGCGTCTCCGGGGGGATCGGCGCCCGTTTTTGCCGGATGGTCGGAGATGTGTCCGCGGACCGGTTGATCGTGCTTTCGCCTTACTGGGATGAGAGGCTCGCCGCGCTCAGGCAGCTCCAGGAACGCCTCGACGCAGCGGACACGGCGGCGCTGATCGACACCGCCCAGGGCCTGTTCCCGACGGACGCGCTGCGGAACGGGCGCGCGGTCCGGGTGGGCGAGCTTGCCGGCTTCGATGAGCGACGCTTCCCGAAGCGCAACTCGCGGTTTGTCCATGCGAAGCTGATCGTCGCGACCACGGGAGATACCGATCACGTGCTGGTCGGCAGCGCGAACTGCACCCTGGCAGCTCTGGGGCGCGGAGACGAGCCCGGCATCAACGAGGAAGCGTGCCTCTATCGGCGTGTGCCTGCCGGCCGGGTCTTGGACGAGCTGGGCCTAACGGTGGTCGCAAATGGCGGGCGCACGGTGGATGTTGCCGACATCCCGGCCTACGACCCCGGGGAGGAGCTGCCGCTCGACGACGCGCGCGCCAGCGACCCCGGGACCTTCGAGGCCGTGTTCGACCGGTTGCGCTGGTGGCCGTCTTCGCCCGCGCTTGGGACTGACGTCGCTCGCGGGTCGGCCATTGTCGAGCTGATTGCCAACGACGACGCTATCTTCGATGTACCGCTCGAAGCTGCGGCTACCCCGGACACGTCTCCACTCGCATTCTCAATACCAGCCGGCGCGGCGCGTCCCAGGCTTGCCCGCGTCCGCTTCCAGGATGGCCGGCGTTCCGGAGCGGCAGTGGTCGCCTGCGTGGGCGAGCTGCGGTCGGAGACTCGCGAGCCGATGGGCTCCCGGGGCGAGAAGGCAGCTGCGGCGCTGGACGACGCGCAGGAGGAAGGTCTCTGGCTGCTAGAGATCCTCGACGATCTCGAAGCGGCCGACCGCGGTGCCGGAACTCATCCGCCGTCGGACGCCATGGTGCCGCGTGGGCCTCGCGTCCCGGATCGGGGGACAGGGCAGCCGCAGATGCTGGACTACGCCGCCTTCCTGGCCGGACGGCGGCGGCGGGTCGAGCCGGGCGAAAGGGAGCGGAACAGCTTGGCGGGGAGCGCTTCCTCCCGGGTGCGCGCGTTCCTGAACCGCGCACTTGGCGTGACGCTGGCCGGCGCCGAGGCAGAAAGTCGCCCGGATGATGATCGTGAAATCCTGAGGGCGCTCGATACCGGTGACGAGGTTTCCGACGGCGCCTCCGCTATCGAAGGTGGGCTGGAACTCGGACAGACGGCGGGGCTACGCGCCAAGACCGCGCATCCGGCACTGCGGCGTTTGGCTGACGCGCGGGCGTTCGGCGATGCTGTGAACGCCTTCGGCAAGCGCATAGTCGACGCGAAGGAGATCGGCGCGAAGGATCTTCTTCGCCTGCGCGCTTTGCTGACAGCAATCGCGATCGCCGGCTTCGGCGAGGCGACGCGGAAACCGACTGCTGTCCAAGTGCTACCTACAGCGGCAAGTGGCTCTGCAGAGGCCTGGCCGCGCCTTATGGGACGTGCGCTCAATGCCTTTTTTGGCGGACGCGAACCCGCGGTGCGGCGGTTGGAGCTCGAGGCGGTCCATGACCGTCTGCCGACCGACGTCCTGGAAACTTGGGCGACGTGCATATGGGCCGGTGAGACGGCCCTAGCGGCTTCCCGTTGCGTGCCGTCTCTATCAGCACTCGTTCCCATTCTGGAGCGGCTCGTAGCACAGATGACCCTGTGGATCGCGCTGACGCCGGAGGAGCGTTCCTCCCGCGACTTCATCGCGGTGCGGGAGGCCCTGGACGCGCGCTTCCAAGAACGTCTGGGCCTAAGGCGGTCGCAAGTGACTCCGATCGGCAGGCGTACACCGATCGATGCTTGATTTGCAGTTCTGCTTGGGTGGCGCACGAAATCCGGACTGCCCGGCAACGTTGAATGTATAAGTCATTGCAAAAGCGACGTTTTTCGAGCCGTACTGGATCGGCGAAGTCAGGAGGTACGGAGAGAAATGGCCTCCGGAGAGCAATTTTCGGCAGCCTCCGCCTCGGGCTGGTCAACAGGTCCAGCCTGAAAACCCCAGGAAACCTGCCACTCAGCGCGGCGGTAGGTCTGAAGGAGAGCGGGACGCCGCAGGGAACTGGCGGAGCGGGTGAGATTCGAATTTACGGTGCGGCGCCTGGTCAAGACCTCGGCGCCGAAGCGAAGTTCTTAGTTCTCGGGGCTGGAACCCACAGGCTCTTCACCCACCGCCACCGCCTGCACTGCCGGCTAGGACTACCTGTTGGGCGCGCCGCCAGCCGCGCCCTGACCTTCGGGCGTGGCACGCAGGCGGGCCAGTTCGGCCTCCAGGGCAGCGAGCGCCTGACGCCGCTGGGCGACCTGCTGCTCCAGTTCCGCCGCTTCGGCCCGCAGGCGTTCCAGCCCACTGCCGACACCGCAGGTTTGCCCATCGCTGCCTCCTACCACCATTCCCATGATCTTGGGAATTTCGCGATCAGGACACTAGAGGCCCTTCACCTCACCGCCGCCGAATGCAGCGCCTGGCGGAGGACTACCTGCTCTGTGCGCCGGCCGCGCCCTGGCCTTCAGGCGTGGCACGCTGGCGGGCCAGTTCGGCTTCCAGGGCAGCGAGCGCCTGACGCCGCTGGGCGACCTGCTGCTCCAGTTCCGCCGCTTCGGCCCGCAGGCGCTCCAGCCCACTGCTCGCGACGTCGGCCTCCAGCGCCGTGGCACGACCCTCCAGGGCACGGACACGGGCGGTTGCTTCCTCGACACCGCGGCCTGCCTCGGCGCTGCGGGTCACCGCGGCCTCCGCTTCGGAGCGGCGGGCGGCAAGCTCGGTCTCGGCAGCGCTCGTCGCGTCGCGTAGCGATGCCAGCCGCTGTTCCGCCTCGCCCAGCGCCTGCTGCCGACCGGCCAGCGCCGCCTCGGCCTCGCTCACCTGGGTGCGCAGCGCCGTCGCGCGTCCCTCGACCTCGGTGGCGCGACGGGCTGCCTCGGCCGCACCTTGCTCCGCCGCGGCCAATCGGGTGTTCACCTCACCCAGCCGCGCATCTGCCTGAGCTATGGCATTCTGACGCGCCGCAAGCTCGGCCTCGGCGGCCGCGATCATGTCGCGAAGAGCCTGTGCCCGGCTCTCGGCACCCGCCAGCGCCGCCTGCTGCGTGGTCAGTGCCTCCTGCGCCCGGCCGGCCTC
>NZ_QXGS01000249.1 GCF_003604215.1 Teichococcus vastitatis | reverse complement strand
GGTCGCCAGCCTGGCCGCCGAGCATCTGGTGAAGCACCTGGAGCGCTCGGGCTTCCTGGTGCTCAAGCTGCCCCCGGCCCGCCTGCACAGCGCCGGCTAGTTCCGCATGTCGGCCGCAGACGCCGTGCTGCGCGATCTCCGGGCCACGCTCTCCAGGATCGAGCGCGGCGGCCTAGGTGAGACGCAGCCATCCCTGTCCTTGTCGCCCGCCATCGATGAGCACCTGCCCGGCGGCGGCCTGGCGCGCGGCGCGCTGCACGAGGTGCAGGCGACCGATGCCGGTGCGGGCCTGTCCTTCTGCGCCCTGGTGCTGGCTCGGACCGAGGGGCCTATCCTGTGGATCTCGGCGCGGCCGGACAGCGTCTGGGCCGCGGGTTCGCAGGCTTTGGGTCTCGGCCCGGACCGCCTGCTCCTGGCCCACTCCAAGGCGCCCGCCGACGGGCTGTGGACCATGGAGGAGGCGCTGCGCTGCCCGGCGCTGGGCGGTGCCGTGCTGGAACTC
>NZ_QXGS01000248.1 GCF_003604215.1 Teichococcus vastitatis | reverse complement strand
GTGCAGGATCTGCACGTCGAGCTGCTTCTCGCTCTTGAAGGCGACGAACCGCATCGGCGGCCGGGTCGCGGCCTCAGCGATCGCCTCAGCGTCCCGGTCGTTGTTCTTCTGCGCCTTGACTTAGGGCCGCACATACTCCGGCGACATCAGGCGCACCTCGTGACCTTGCGCCGCCAACTGTCAGCCCAGGTGGTGCGCTCCGCAGCACGCCTCCATCGCCACGACGCGGCCCGGCGCCCTGGCCGCGAAGGCCGCGATGCTCTCCCGCCGCATGCGCCGCCGGGTCACTACCCGGCCGGAGGCGTCCAGCCCGACCAGGTTGCAACTGTTCTTGCCGAGGTCGATCCCGAGAACCTGATTGTCCATGTTCCCTCTCCCTTTCCGGTTGCCCCAGACAGGCTACGCGAAAGAGGGGCGGGCCATTCCATGAAGGGGGCAGACGATCCAGGCGCCCGGTATCAGCCACGGCGGCCGCACCACCAAAATCCAGGCTCTGAGTGAGG
>NZ_QXGS01000247.1 GCF_003604215.1 Teichococcus vastitatis | reverse complement strand
TCACCAGCTTCCAGGATCGTATAACCGAGATCGTGCAGAACCTCGGTCACCAGAAGGCGTACGGTGGTCTCGTCATCGACCACCAGAACGGTTCTGCCGGCACCACTCGGAGGAGGTTTGCCATGGTCCGTAGGTGTTTCAGACGCGTCAGCCTGGCCTGGGTGAAACGGCAGATAAAGGCAGATGCTGGTGCCCTGGCCAGGCCGTGACGAGATGCGGACTTGGCCACCGGACTGCCGCACAAAGCCATAGACCATGGACAGGCCGAGCCCCGTACCCTGGCCTTCCGGCTTGGTGGTGTAGAAGGGCTCTAAGGCCCTCGCCATCACGTCCGGCGTCATGCCCGTGCCGGTGTCGGAGACGCTCAGCACGACGTATCGTCCCGCGGGCAGGTCCGGCACCTGAGCGGCCTGGCGATCGAGCTGACAATTCGCTGTTGTCACCGTCAGCCTTCCGCCATCGGGCATGGCATCGCGCGCGTTGATGCAGAGGTTGAGCAGCGCGTTCT
>NZ_QXGS01000246.1 GCF_003604215.1 Teichococcus vastitatis | reverse complement strand
TGATCGACGAGGCTGATGATGGCGATCGGCACCGAGAAGAGCTTGGCGGCCAATGCTGTGATGCGGTCAAAAGCACCGTCCGGGGGAGTGTCGAGGATATCGTACCTGCGAACCGCCTCAAGACGACGCACTTCGTCTTTATGGGAAGGGGCAGAGCGTGGGTCGAACGGATTCATCACTATCCAGTCTGTAACGTAGGAGAAGAAGGAAAAGCTCCTGGCGCAGGAAAGACCGCGTAAGCAGGCATGTAAGAACATTGTACGCTGGAAGTCTTATGAGCAAGATTCTCTATCAAATCAGCTGTAGTAGGCTTGCAGTTTAAGCCGATGGCGGGGTCAGGGTTGGCTGCTGGTTCGAAGCAACTCGCCTCTACGAGCAGCCGCCATTCCCGACGAAGTGCTGCAGTGCACAATTTCATTGCGTCGTTGTTTCAGAACCCTTAGGCTCAGGACGCATTGATCCAGAAGAGCATGGTGACCGCGAGGCAGATGGCGGACATGAAGGTGTGGGCGCATCG
>NZ_QXGS01000245.1 GCF_003604215.1 Teichococcus vastitatis | reverse complement strand
AATAACTACGTCTCCGCAACGCGCGACTCAGCTGGTCGCCCCCAATACATGGTTGCCATTGTCAAGGACATCACTGAGCGCAAGCATACTGAAGCAGCGTTGAGAGAAAGCGAGGATCATTACCGGCACGCGATCGAACTCAGCCCGCATATTCCCTGGACCGCAGAGCCTGATGGCAGCATCGTCGAGGTCAGTCCGCGTGGCGCTGCCGTTCTTGGAGTGCCCCTGGGAAGTTCTGGTTGAACCTCGTTCACTCTGAGGATCAGCGTGGTGTGGAGACGACCTGGGCAGAGGCGACGCGCAGTGGTGCACCTCTCGATATGGAGTTTCGCTTCCGGCACGCAGATGGCAGTTACCACTGGGTCCGCTCACGGGCGGCACCGCGCCACGATACGCAAGGGCGTATTCTCCGCTGGTACGGGACCTTGGAAGACGTGCACGAGCGCAAGCTCGCCGAGGTAGCGCTGCGCGAGAGTGAGGAGCATTACCGCTATACCGTCGAGCTGAGCCCCCAGAT
>NZ_QXGS01000025.1 GCF_003604215.1 Teichococcus vastitatis | reverse complement strand
CTGAAGGGGATAAACTGCGTCATGCCCATCAGATTCGCGGATTTCAGACCGGAGGGAAATCCGACAGACTGCTAGGCATGTTTCCTCAGGGATGTTCCGTCAGGCGTGTTTCGTTTGGCCAGCCACGTCTGCCGGCTCGCCGAAGCCTAGCCGGCGCAGCGCCGCGATGGATCGTTCCGCCGAAACGTGGTGAATGAACACGCCGCCCTTGCGCTCCCAGCTCTCCGCGGCGGAAGCGCGGTCATCCACCAGCACGTGGCCGGGGCCGGACCAGCGGGGCTTGTCGCGGCTCATGCAGGTGATCACCGGCACATGCGCACCCAGCATCCGCGCCACCCAGCGCTTCTTCTGCGCCGGAGCCCAGCTTCCCATCGGCAGGCCGGTCAGGATGGTGGGATGGTGCGGGGCGCAGAAGCGCCACAGCACTTCCGCATCCTGCATGAAAACCAGCGTCTCGAAGAAGCGGGGGGCCTTGGCCAGCGCGCCCCACATCGCCTTCAGCGACAATTCCTCGGGCCGCCGGCCGGTGATGGCGTGAACGCCATGGTCGAAATCGGCCAGCACGCCATCCAGGTCCAGGAACAGCTTCATGCGCACCTTCCACCCCATCAGCGGCAAAAGGCGCCAGGAGTTGCCGCTCAGCCCGCCAGATGCGCGGCGGCGATGCGGAACTCGACACGGCGGAACCCGTGTTCCTCGCGCCGCTCCACCTCCTCGAAGCCGAGCCGCTGGTACAGGGCGATGTTGCGCGCCATCTTCTCGTTGGTGATCAGCCCGACCTGCGGCAGCCCGCGCCGCAGCGCCTCCCGGCCCACGAAGCGCAGCAGGGCGCGGCCGAGGCCGCCGCCATGGTGGGCAGGGTCCACCGCCACATTGTCGAGCCACAGGCAGTCCGGCCGCTCCTCGATCACCGCGGCACCGGCCAGGGCACCGTCCACCGCCACCACCCAGGTCTGGCCGGCGGAGATGCGGGCGGTGTAGTCATCCTGCATGGGCGCGGGGCGCCGGCCGATCACTGCCACCCAGGGGGCATAGGCGCGCTCCACCAGCGCGGCGAGGGCGGGGGCCTCCGCCGCGCGGGCGAGGCGCGGCGCCGGGTCAGACAGCGGTGCCACCGATGGTCAGCCCGGTCATCTTCAGGGTCGGCTGGCCGACGCCCACCGGCACGCCCTGGCCCTGCTTGCCGCAGGTGCCGATGCCGGGATCGAGCGACATGTCGTTGCCGATCATGGTGACGCGGGTCAGCGCATCGGGACCGTTGCCGATCAGCATGGCGCCCTTCACCGGCGCGCCGACCTTGCCGTCCTCGACCAGATAGGCCTCGGACATCGAGAACACGAATTTGCCGGAGGTGATGTCCACCTGCCCGCCGCCGAAATTGACGCCCCAGATGCCGCGCTTCACCGAGCGCAGGATCTCCTCCGGGTCCTTGTCGCCGCCCAGCATCACCGTGTTGGTCATGCGTGGCATCGGTGCGTGGGCGTGGCTCTGCCGCCGGCCATTGCCGGTGGGCGCCACCCCCATCAGCCGGGCGTTCTGCCGATCCTGGATGAAGCCGGTGAGAATGCCGTCCTCGATCATCACCGTGCGGCCGGTGGGCGTGCCCTCGTCATCCACGGTGAGCGAGCCGCGCCGATTCGCCAGGGTGCCGTCATCCACCACCGTGACGCCCGGGGCGGCGATGCGCTGGCCGAGCAGCCCGGCGAAGGCCGAGGTCTTCTTGCGGTTGAAATCGCCCTCCAGCCCGTGGCCGATCGCCTCGTGCAGCAGGATGCCCGGCCATCCGGGGCCGAGCACCACCTCCATCTCCCCGGCGGGGGCGGGAATGCTTTCCAGGTTCAGCAGCGCCTGGCGCAGCGCCTCGTCCACCGCGCCCTTCCAGGCCGCCTCGCTCATCACCGCATCATAGGAGACGCGGCCGCCCATGCCGTGCATGCCGCTTTCGCGCCGGCCGCCGGATTCCACCACCACGCTGACGTTGAGCCGCACCAGCGGCCGCAGGTCGGCCACGCGCTGGCCGTCGCCGCGGATGATTTGCACCGCCTGCCATTCGCCGGACAGGCCGGCCATCACCTGAGTAACGCGGCTGTCGCGGCCGCGCGCATAGGCGTCGATGGCGGCCAGCAGCGCCGTCTTGACCGGGAACTCCACCGCGGACAGCGGGTTGGCATCGTCGTAGAGCCGCGCATTGGTGGCGCGGGGACCCAGGGCGAGCTGGCCGGAATGCCCGGTGGCCACCGCCCGGACCGTGGCGGCGGCGCGCTGCAGGGCGGCTTCCGAGATCTCCCCGCCATGCGCGTAGCCCGCGGCCTCGCCGGCCACGGCGCGCAGGCCGAAGCCGCGCGTGCTGTCGAAGCTGGCCGAGCGGATGCGGCCGTCATCCAGGCTGATCGCCTCGCTTTCCACGTATTCCAGGAACAGCTCGCCATCCTCCGCGCCCTGCAGGGCGCCGCGGGTGAGGCGCTCGGCGGCGGCCTGGTCCAGTTCGCGGAAGAACAGGCGGTCGGTGGTGTCGAGGGCGGTCATGCCGTCTGCTCCTGCGGTTGCATGGCGGTGGTGAGGCGCAGCCGGGCCGTGGTGCCGGCACCGCGCTGGCTGTCGAGAACCAGGCTGCCTTCCATCGCCTGCGCCAGGGCGCGGGCGAGATAGAGCCCGAGTCCTGATCCCCCATATCGGCGCGCGTGGCTGGTTTCCAACTGCACGAAGGGCTCGAAGGCGCGCTCGACCTGCTCTGGGGACATGCCGATGCCGGTGTCGCTGACGGTGACCTCGACACCATCGGCCACCGGTGCGGCGGCGATGCGGACGCTGCCGCCCGCCGGCGTGAACTTCACCGCATTGGCCACCAGGTTGAGCAGGATCTGACGCAGCCGCCGCTCATCGGCGCGGATGCGCGGCAGTTCGGGCAGCGGCTCCAGCACCAGGATGATGGCGGCGGCCTCGGCGGTCGGGCGCATCAGCCGCACCGCCCCTTGCAGCACGGACGGCAGGAACAGGGCCCGGGTTTCCACCTGCAGGGCGCCGGTGCCGGCCTGGGCCACCGCCAGCACCTCGTCGATCAGCCCTAGCAGGTGCCGCCCGGCTTCCAGGATGCTGCTGGCGAATTCCGCCACATGCGGCGGCCCGGGTTCGGCGGCGAGCGCCTCGGAAAAGCCGATCACCGCGTTCAGCGGCGTGCGCAGCTCATGGCTCATGGTGGCGAGGAAGCGGGTCTTGGCATTGCTGGCTTCCTCCGCGGCGGCGCGGGCGCGCTCGGTTTCGGCCAGGGCGCGGCGCTCGGCGGTCACGTCGGTGTAGATGCGCACGAAGCCGCCATCCGGGGTCGGGTCGGTGCTGACCTCGATCATGCGGCCTTCGGCGGTGGAGCGGGTAAAGGTTTCCAGCGTCGGCACCACATTGGTGGCGCGGGTCCGGAAGATGCGCTCCGCCTCGGGCCCGCGGCCGAACTGGCCGCGCTCGAACTGCAGCCGGCGTAATTCCCGCAGCGGCGCGCCGGGGGCCATTTCCTCGCGCGTCAGGCCGGTCATCCGGCAGGCCAGGGTGTTGGCGGCCACCACGCGGTTGTCGCGGTCGAACAGGCAGACGCCGTGTCGCATGTTGTCCATCATCACCTGCAGCAGCGCGGCGCGGCGCTGCGCCTCCGCCTCGGCGCGGTGCAGCGCCGTGACGTCGCTGACCACCGAGATGTGGCCCCCATCGGGCAGGGGGGCGGTCTTGCCGGTCAGCACCCTGCCATCGGTCCGGATGCGTGTTGTGGGCGGGCGGTCAAAGTCGAATTGCCTGCGGAACACCTCCTCGACCGCTTCCGGCGCGGCGTATTCGCCGGTGGCTTCCCGCCGGCGCAGGATGTCCATCAGGTGCTCGCCCAGCATCACCGTGCCGTCGCCGACGATGCGCCGGAAGGCGGCGTTGACCATCCGCAGCCGGCGGTCGGGCCCGTACACGCAGACGCCGTGCGGCAGCGCCGCCAGGATGCCGTCGAGCATGGCGGCGCGGCGCTTGGCCTCGTCCTCCGCCTGGCGCATCGGCGTCACGTCCTCCAGCCCGATCAGGAAGCCGCCATCTGGCAGCGGCTGGCTGGTGGCGCGCACGGTGATGCCGTTGGAGCGGATGCCGATGATCTGGCTGCGCTGGCTGCGGTCGATGTTGCGCCGGGCATCGAGGCGCGCCTGCGTTTCCGGGTCCAGCGGCATGTTCTCGATGATCAGATCGATCACCGCATTGATGGGAAGGCCGGGGCCCAGCGTTCCCGCGGGCAGGTTCAGCAGCGCCTCATAGGGCTCGTTGAACAGCACCAGCCGGTGCTGCTGGTCATAGATCGCGATGCCGGAGGGATTGTGCCGCAGCGCCGTGTCGAACAGCCGCAGGCGGTCGCGTGCCGCGGCCTCGGTATGCCGGTGACGGGTGACGTCGGTGACGACGCTGGCCCAGCCGCCGTCGGGCAGCGGCATCCGGGCGATCTCGAACCAGCGGCCATCCGTGGCGCAGACCAGCCGGCGCACCGGCTGGCTGCGGTCGAGTGCCAGCGCTGTCCGGGCATGCGCCTCGGGATCGCCGCTGCCATAGATGCCGCGATAGGCGAGGCGGCGGATCAGGTCCTCCGCCGGAGTGCCGCGGGGGTCGTCCTCGGCCGGCAGGGCCAGCAGGGCGCGGGCCGGACCGTTGGCCAGCACCAGCCTGTGCTCGGCGTCGAACACCAGCGCCGCGCTGGGCAGCGCCAGCAGCAGCTGCAGCGCCGCCTCGGCCTCGTCGCGGCCGGCCGCCGAGGTCACGGGGCGAGCCGCCGTGCCGTGGCGCGCGGCCGGCGCAGGGCATGCAGCGCGGCCAGCGCGGCGGTCAGCACGCCCACCGCCACCGTCTGGTGCAAGGTGCCGAGCCAGGCCGGCACCACCAGCAGCAGCGTCGCCACGCCCAGCCCGTATTGCAGCGCCACCACGCCGCCCAGGGCCAGCAGGCTGTTGCGCGCGAAGCCGGCGGGCAGCGCGCGGGCACCCCATGCGGCGGCGGCCAGGGCGGCGATGCCGGCCAGGCTCGCCAGCAGGCGATGGTTGAACTGCACGGCGGCAATGTTGGCGGTGAAATTGCGCAGGAAGGGCGAAAGCTGGGCATAGCCCTCCGGCACCAGCCGCCCCTCCATCAGCGGAAAGGTGTTGTAGGCGAAGCCGGCATGGATGCCGGCCGTGAAGCCGCCGGCCAGCATCGCCAGCACCAGCAGCCCGGCTGTGCCATGCACCAGCCGGCGCAGCCCGGCCGGGTGCGGCGGCGCGTCGCGATCCGGCCGGAACAGGCCCAGCGCCGTCCACAGCACGACGCCGTAGAGCAGCAGCGCCAGCCCCAGATGCACCACGAGGCGGTAGGGCGAGACGGCGGTGCGGTCGGCCTCGAAGCCGGAGGCCACCATGAACCAGCCCACCGCGCCTTGCGCGCCGCCGAGCAGGAACAACAGCACCAGTCGCGGCTTCAGCCCGGCGGGAATGCGGCCGCGCAGCCAGAACCACACCAGCGGCACCAGAAAGGCCAGACCGATCAGCCGCCCCCAGAGCCGGTGGGTCCATTCCAGCCAGAAGATCTGCTTGAAACCCTCCAGGCCGAAGCCCTGGTTGACGAGTTCATATTGGGGAATGGTGCGGTACAGGTCGTAGAGGCGGCGCCACTCGGCCTCGGACAGGGGCGGCAGCGCGCCGGAGAGCGGTGCCCATTCCATGATGGACAGGCCCGAGCCGGTCAGCCGCGTGGCGCCGCCGAGCGCCACCATCACCCAGATCATGAAGGCGACGCCGAGCAGCCACCAGCCGACGGCGCGCCGGTCGGCTCGGAGCTGGTTGCGGATGGGAAGGTGCGGATCGAAGGGCATGATCCACGGCGTCTAGCACAATTTGGCGGCGGGAAGCTGCGCCGGCCGGCGCTGCGGAACGAAATGGCCGGTGCGGCGGGGTGCCGTGCGTGCCCCTGGCTGGGCCCGGCCCTTGTCCGGCTGGTTGCTGCCTGCTACCCCGCGCCGCCATGCCGGACCTTCCGCGCCCTGTCGCCGCCGCAACCCCCGGCCCGGCCCCCGCCGCGCCGCCCGCCCTGTCGATCGTGGTGCCGGTGCGCAACGAGGCGCCGAATATCGGCCCGCTGGTGGCCGAGATCTCCGCCGCCCTGGACGGCGTCCCGCACGAAATCGTCTATGTGAACGACGGCTCCTCCGACAACACGGCGGCGGTGCTGGCGGAGCTGGCGCAGACCACGCCAGCCTTGCGGGTGCTGAGCCATGCGGCCTCCTGCGGCCAGTCGGCGGCCATTGTCACGGGCGTCAGGGCGGCGCGCGGCGAATGGATCGCCACGCTGGACGGCGACGGGCAGAACGACCCAGCCGACATTCCCGCCCTGTGGCAGTTCGCCCAAGCGGAAAACCGGGACGGAGGTTCGCCGCTGATGGTGGCGGGATGGCGCACCACCCGGCGCGACACCCAGGTGAAGCGCCTCTCCTCGAGCTTCGCCAACCGGATCCGCGCCCGGCTGCTGGGCGACGCCACCCCCGATACCGGCTGCGGACTGAAGCTGTTCCCGCGCGCCCTGTTCCTCAGCCTGCCGGCCTTTGACCACATGCACCGCTTCCTGCCGGCGCTGGTGCTGCGCCAGGGCGGCCGGGTGGTCAGTCGCCCGGTGAACCACCGGCCGCGCATGCGCGGCCAATCCAACTACGGCACGCTGGACCGGTTGGCCGTGGGCGTGGTCGACATCCTGGGCGTGATGTGGCTGCAGCGGCGCTGGAAGCGGCCGCAGCTGCGCCCATGACTGTGGGCGGCGCCCGGGAAGCGCCGCGCACCCGGCCCTTCGCCTCGCTGGCCCGCATGCTGGTTCTTCTGGCCGGGCTGGCGGCGGCCGGCTGGCTGCTGCGCGAGCTGGGTGCGGCGCCGGGCGGGGCGCAGGCCGAGGATTGGGTTCGCCGCTTCGGGCTAGAGCGGACGCTCTGGGGCGAGGGAGCCTTTCTTCTGCTCGCTACGCTGGCCGTCGCCGTCGGCGTGCCGCGGCAGGCGGCCGCGTTTATCGGCGGCTATGCCTTCGGGCCACTGACCGGCGGCGGCCTGGCGTTGCTGGCGCAGGGGCTGAGCTGCGCCGCCGATTACGGCTGGGCACGGCTGGTCGCCCGCGGCTGGGCCGAGCGGCGGCTGGCCGGGCGGTTCGGCCGGCGGCTCCGGCCGCTGCGCGACGCCCTGGCGGCAAATCCCTTCGGCGCCACCCTGGCGCTGCGGCTGCTGCCGGTCGGCAACAACCTGGCGCTGAACCTGCTGGCCGGAATGGCCGGCATCCGCGCCGCCGCCTTCTTCGCCGCCTCGCTGCTCGGATACCTGCCGCAGACGGCGGTGTTCGCACTGGCTGGCGGCGGCATCGCGGTGGAGCGCGACGCGCAGCTCTGGCTGGCCGGCGGGCTGTTCGTGCTGTCGGCGGCGATCGGTTTCGCCCTGCTGCGGCGGGTCCGCGCGGCGCGGGCGCTCGACGAGGAGGGCTGAGGCGCCCGCGGCGGCCGGGAGCCGCCGCTAGCCGCCCCGGGTGAGATAAAGGTAGCCGAGGGTGCCGGCCAGGGTTTGCAAGCACTCCTCGGCCCGCATGGCGCCGGTCAGGCCCTTCTGCTCGATCAGCCGGAGGGCGAAGCCCTGGTCCACGAAATCCTGCAGGTAGCGCAGCGGCGGCATGATCGGCCGTGTGCTGTCCTCGTGGAACTCCACGATCAGCGTCAGGTTCGGCGAGCGGTCCATCAGCGCGCGGGCACCGCGGAACACGTGCGGCTCCGCGCCCTCGACATCGACCTTCATCACGTGCGCGGTCGCGACCTGGGCGAGCAGGGTATCGAGTGGCGCCGCCTTCACCTCGATATGGTGCGCGCCCTGCGGACTGCCCATGGTCGAGCCGCCCCCCGAGAAATCATCCGTGTAGCCGAAGCGCAGCGTCGCTTCCTCGGAGTGGACCGCGAGGTTGAACAGCTCGACGCGGTCGTCGAAGCCGTTGATCGACACCGACCTGCGCAGGTGGCGGAAGATGCCGGGATTGGCCTCGAAGGAATAAACCCGGCCCCTCGCGCCCACCCAGGCGGCACCGAGCAGCGTGTAGTAGCCGAAATTGGCGCCCACATCGAGAAAGGTCATGCCCGGTTTCACGGCGCCGGCGATGATTGTCTCGATCCAGCGCTCCCAGCGGCCGTCCAGCATCAGGTGCGAACAGATCCCGGCGTCGCGGGTGTCCACATAGATGCGGTGGCCGGTGTGGAGCCGCGTCAGCGCCTCGTGGCCGCCGAGATAGATGGTGTGGGCGTCGCGCAATTGCTGCAGCTGCGCCTCGAGCCCGTCGATGCGGCGGATCAGCGTCGTCTCGATCACCGCGAGCTTATCCTGCATCGCACCCAGCGCCGCTTCCAACCTGCCGGTATCGGGACCGGTGGTGCCGGAACGGCTGGCGGTGCGCTCCGACATCGGGCTCGTCTCGCTCATGCGGGCTCCGGCGGCGCTACTGGCGCCTGTGGGTGGGGCGACGACGCTGTCGCGCAACGGTTTGGATATTTCCATGGAGGTTCAACCGAAGCAAGCTGAAGCCTGCGCCCGGCCCGCGTCGTTCCGCCCCATGGCGCCGCTCCCGGCCGCCGCGGCGCCGCCTCAGCGTGCGCGCCGGCGTCCGCCGCGCTTCTTCTCCGGGTCGTAGCCACCGCCGCCGGGCCCCAATGGCTTCGGCTTCCAATCCGCCTTGGCCCCACGTTTCGGCGCCGCCGGGTTCATCGAGCGCCCGGCCAAGTTCGGCTCCAGCGCCGGCCCGAGGCCGAGCTCCAGGTTCTCCAGCCGCTTGATCTCGTCGCGCAGCCGGGCGGCCGTCTCGAATTCCAGGTCCGCGGCGGCGGCGCGCATCTTCTTCTCCAGCTCGGCGATGGACGCGCGCAGGTCCTTGCCGACGAACTCCATCGGCCCGTCTTCCTCGGCGCCGGTCGGCGCCACGGTGACGTAATCCTGCTCGTAGACCGATTGCAGCACGTCGCTGATCTGCCGGACGATGCTCTGCGGCGTGATGCCGTGCGCGGTGTTCCAGTCCTGCTGCTTGGTGCGGCGACGCTCGGTTTCCTCCAGCGCGTTGCGCAGGCTGTTGGTCATGCGGTCGGCATACAGCACCACCCGCCCCTCGGCGTTGCGCGCGGCGCGGCCAATGGTCTGGATCAGCGAGGTGGTGGAGCGCAGAAAGCCTTCCTTGTCGGCATCCAGGATGGCGACCAGCCGGCATTCCGGAATGTCGAGTCCCTCGCGCAGCAGGTTGATGCCGATCAGCACGTCGAACACGCCCTTGCGCAGGTCGCGGATGATCTCGATGCGCTCCAGCGTGTCCACGTCGGAATGCAGGTAGCGGCACTTGATGCCGGCTTCCGTCATGTATTCCGTCAGGTCCTCGGCCATGCGCTTGGTCAGGGTGGTGACCAGCACGCGGCCGCCCTTGGCCATGGTGTCGCGGCACTCGGCCAGCAGGTCGTCCACCTGGCCCTCGACGGGGCGGATCTCGCAGACCGGGTCGATCAGGCCGGTGGGGCGGATCACCTGCTCGGCGAAGCTGCCGCCGGTGCGCTCCATCTCCCACGGCCCCGGCGTCGCCGAGACGAACAGGCTGTCGGGACGGAAGCTGTCCCATTCCTCGAATTTCAGCGGCCGGTTGTCCATGCAGGACGGCAGCCGGAAGCCGAACTCGTTCAGGATGGTTTTGCGCGCGAAGTCGCCGCGATACATGCCGCCGATCTGCGGCACGGTGACGTGGCTCTCATCGACGATCAGCAGCGCGTTGTCCGGGAGGTACTCGAACAGTGTCGGCGGCGGCTGGCCGGGGCCGCGGCCCGACAGGTAGCGGGAATAATTCTCGATGCCTTTGCAGGAGCCGGTGGTTTCCATCATCTCCAGGTCGAAGGTGGTGCGCTGCTCCAGGCGCTGGGCTTCCAGCAGCTTGCCTTCGGCGTTCAATTCCTCCAGCCGCTGCTTCAGCTCGACCCGAATGTCGCGGATCGCCTGCAGCAGCGTTGGCCGCGGCGTGACGTAGTGGCTGTTGGCGTAAACCGCGATGCTGTCCATCTCCCCGGCGATCTCGCCGGTCAGAGGGTCGAACTCGCGCAGCGAATCGACCTCGTCGCCGAACAGCGAGACGCGCCAGGCGCGGTCCTCCAGGTGGGAGGGCCAGATGTCCACGGTTTCGCCGCGCACCCGGAAGGTGCCGCGCTGGAAGGCGGCGTCGTTGCGGCGGTATTGCTGCTCCACCAGGGCCTTCAGCAACTGCTCGCGCGCGATGCGCCCGCCCACCTGCAGCTTCACCACCATGTTCGAGTACAGCTCAACCGAGCCGATGCCGTAGATGCAGGACACCGAGGCCACGATCACCACGTCGCTGCGCTCCAGCAGGGCCTGCGTCGCGGAGTGGCGCATGCGGTCGATCTGCTCGTTGATCTGCGCGTCCTTCTCGATATAGGTGTCGGAGCGCGGAACATAGGCTTCGGGCTGGTAGTAGTCGTAGTAGGAAACGAAGTATTCCACCGCATTCTCAGGGAAGAAGGACTTCATCTCCCCGTAAAGCTGTGCCGCCAGCGTCTTGTTGGGTGCCAGGATCAGCGTCGGCCGCTGCACCGCCTCGATCACCTTGGCCATGGTGAAGGTCTTGCCGGAGCCGGTGACGCCGAGCAGCACCTGATCGCGTTCCTGTTGCCTCAGCCCCTCCACCAGCTGCGCGATGGCATGGGGCTGGTCGCCGGCAGGCTCATAGGGCGAGACCACCTGCAGGGGCCGCGCGGAAGGCGGCGATGGACGCTTCGGCGGCAGGAAGGGGGTGGCGGCAGGGATGATCAGGTTCATGCGGCGGACCCCGGAGCGGACACATCTGGAACGAAGTGGCGACCATGTGGGCAATGGTGGCCCTGATCGCCAGAAGGCAAGAACGGATTGTGAACCCATTGCCGCTGATCCGAGCAATGGTGAACGTCATATTCAGGATTCCGTGAGTAGCTCATCTTCTTTAAAGGTTGTTCATCTTTGTTAGCCAGAGTGCGCGGCCATGATGACCCGTCCGACCGCGTCCGGCGAACAGCGCAAAACCTGCGACGATGCCGCCACGATCACCCGCTTCACCGAGCGGGAAATATCCCAGATCAACCGTGACGTTCATTCCCTCCCCGGCAGCTGGACAATTTTTCCGCATGTGGATGAGAACGGCGAAGTGACGCTGCTGCTGGCGCCGGCCTGCTGGGAGGATCAGGACACCGCCCTGGTGCTGCAGCGCGACGTCGCGGGCATCTGCGTGCTGTTGAGCGTCGGCGATGACGTGGCCTTGCAGGGCATGGCGCCCGGCGTCTCCGCCGCGATGGCGATGCTGTGGGATTGCGCCTGCCGCCACACGGACAGCCTGGCGGGCCTGAATTGGCGCGCGAGCGCTTGACGGCTTCCGGGCCCGGGCGCCCGCGGCCCGGGTTTTCGTCAGATGGCGGCGGCGGAAAGAACCCGGGCTACCTCGCCACCCCATTCCTCGCGGCAGAGCCGCAGCCAGCGATCCGCCTGGGTTTCGCCGCTGTCGAGCACGGCCTGCACCGGCGCGAGGTAGCGTTCCTCGCCCAGGCCGCGCGCCCGTAGCCCCTGTCCGGCGATGGCCAGGGCGTCGTGCCCCCAGTCGCGCAGGGTGCGGCCGCGGAACGGTGTCGCCAGCGCCTGTTCCGGCACCGCGATGCGCAGCGCCTGCAATTCCGCCACGGGCCAGTCCCGAACCAGCGCCGCGGCCGCCGTCTGCGCCGCGCCGTCATACAGCAGACCGACCCAGAAGGCCGGCATGGCCTGCATCATCTCCGGGCTGCCGGCGTCGGAGCCGCGCATCTCCAGGAAGCGCTTCAGCCGCACATCGGTAAACACGGTGGTGACGTGGTCGGCCCAGTCGCCCATCGTGGCCTCGACGCCCGGATGCTGCGGCAGGCCGCGCGCCATGAAGTCGCGGAAGGATGACCCGGCGCAGTCGATCCACCGCCCTTCCCGCATGATGAAATACATCGGCACGTCGAGCACCCAGTCGGCGAAGCGCTCGAAGCCAAAGCCCTGCTCGAAGGCCACCGCCGGGATGCCGGTGCGGTCGGGATCGGTTTCCGTCCAGACCCGGCCGCGCAGCGTGCGCAGGCCATTGGGCTGGCCTTCGGCGAAGGGCGAATTGGCGAACAGCGCGGTGGAGAGCGGCTGTAGCGCCAAGCTGACCCGCAGCTTCTCCACCATGTCGGCCTCGGCGCCGAAATCCAGGTTCACCTGCACGGTGCAGGTGCGCAGCATCATGTCGAGCCCCATGGAGCCGACACGCGGCATGTATTGCCGCATGATGGCGTAGCGTCCCTTGGGCATCCACGGCATGTCCGCCCGCTTCGCCAGCGGGTGGAAGCCGAGCGGCGCGAAGCCGAGGCCCAGTGCGCCGCCCACCTGCCGCACCTCGTCCAGGTGGTTGTGCAGCTCCGCCTCGGCCTGGTGCAGGTCGGCCAGCGGGGCGCCGGACAATTCGAACTGGCCGCCCGGCTCCAGGCTGACGGAAGCGCCGCCCCGCTTCAGTCCGATCGGCTTGCCGCTGTCCAGGATCGGCTCCCAGCCGAGCGCCTGCAGCCCTTCCAGCATGGCCCGGATGCCGCCCGGCTCATAGGGTGGCGGCGACAGGTCGTCGCGGCGGAAGCCGAACTTCTCGTGCTCGGTGCCGATCCGCCAGGCGTCGCACGGCTTGGAGCCGGCGGCGAACCATTCGGCGAGCTGGCGCGGGTGCTGGATCGGTGTGAGGTCGGCCTCACCGGGATTGGACATCAATGACCTCACAGAACGCCGACCGCGTCGGCGGGAGCCTCAGGTGGGAACGGCCCAGTCTCCCGCCAGCGCCTGAAGCACCGCGAGTCCCGCAACCGCTGCCGTCTCCGCCCGCAGAATCCGCGGGCCGAGCGCAGCCGGTGAAACAAAGGGTCGCCGACGCACCGCGTCAAGCTCCTGCCCGGTGAAACCCCCCTCGGGCCCGACCAGAAGTCCGATCGGCGGTGCCTTGCCGGCCAGAACCACGCCGGCCGGTGGTGCATTGCCGCGCGCATCGCCCACCAGCAGCGGCGCCCCGTCCCAGCCATCCAGCGCGCGATGCAGGTCCATCGGCTCGGCGATCTCGGGCAGGTCGAGGCGCTCGCACTGCTCCGCCGCCTCGCGGGCGACGGCGCGAAGCCGGTCGGTGTTGACCCGGCCCACCACGGTGCGGGCGGTGATCACCGGCTGGATGCGGCGCACCCCGAGCTCGGTGGCCTTTTCCACGGTCCAGTCCAGCGCGTCCCGCTTCACCGGCGCCAGCAACAGGCGGATATCGGGCGAGGCGACCTGTTCGCGGATCCGCGCCTCGGGCACGAAGCTCGCCTTGTCCTTGCGGATGGCCGCGATCCGGGCGCGCCATTCGCCGTGCCGGCCGTTGAACAGCACCAGCAGGTCGCCCTCGCGCTTGCGCATCACCTGGCCCAGGTAATGGCCCTGGCCGGGCAGGGCATCGATCTCGGCACCTTCGGCCAGATCGGCCTCGGCATACAGGCGTGGGATGGACATGCGGGGCTCCGGCAGGACAAATGGCGGGGTGAAGCTGCACACCGATATCCGCGCCCGGGGCTGGGTCGCGCAACTCCCCGATGGCTGGCGCCCCTACGCGCTGCTGATGCGGCTGGACCGGCCGATCGGGTCCTGGCTGCTGTTCTTGCCGGGCCTCTGGGCCTTTGCCCTGGCGGCGCCCGGCTGGCGGGACGGGCTGTGGCTGGCCGCCCTGTTCGGCCTCGGCTCGGTGGTGATGCGCGGTGCCGGCTGCGTGGTGAACGACCTGTGGGACCGTGACCTGGACCGGCAGGTCAGCCGCACCGCCGGGCGGCCGCTCGCCTCCGGCGCGGTGCGGCCGAAGCAGGCGCTGGCCTTTCTCGGCCTGCTGCTGGGAATCGGGCTGGCTGTCCTGTTGCAACTGAACCCGCTGTGCTGGCTGCTGGGCGTGGTGTCGCTGGTGCCGGTGGCGCTGTATCCCCTAGCCAAGCGCGTCACCGATTATCCGCAGGCGGTGCTGGGCCTGACCTTTTCCTGGGCCGCGCCAATGGGCTATGCGGCGACCACCGGCCGGCTGGATGGAGCGGCGCTGGCGCTCTACGCCGCCGCCTTTCTCTGGATCCTCGGCTACGACACCATTTACGCCCACCAGGACCGCGAGGACGATGCCCTGGTGGGCGTGCGCTCCACCGCGCGCCGCTTCGGCGAGAACACCGCACCCTTCCTGTTGGTCTGCTATGCGGGCGCCGTGGCGCTGCTGCTGCTGGCGGGGTTCCTGGCGGGGGCGGGGGCCTGGTTCTACCCGGCGCTGCTGCTGCCGGCGCTGGTGCTGGGCTGGCAGATCCGCCGCCTCGACATCCACGACCCGGCGCTCTGCCTCCGGCTGTTCCAGCGCAACCGGGATGTCGGGCTGCTGGTGGCGATGGCGTTTCTGATCGGCCGCCTGTGACGCAGCCCCAGGCGGCCGCGTTCATCGCCGCGCACACCACCCTGGCCCGCCCGGCCCTGGTGCCGGAGATCGAGCTCTACCTCGCCACCGAGATCACCCCGATCTGGCAGGCCACCGAGACCTGGTTGGCAGAGAAGGGAATCGAGCCGCCCTTCTGGGCCTTTGCTTGGCCCGGCAGCCAGGCCCTGGCGCGGCTGATCCTGGATGGTGCCATCCCGGTGGCGGGGCGGCGGGTGCTGGATTTCGCCGCCGGCGGTGGGCTGGCCGCCATCGCCGCCGCCCGGGCCGGCGCCGCGTTGGTGGAGGCGGCCGAGATCGACCCGCTGGCGCTGGCCGCTACCCAGCTGAACGCCGGCCACAACGGCGTCACCGTGCTAGCGGCCGAGGGCGACGTGGTGGGCAGCGCGGCGCGCTGGGACACGGTCCTGGCCGGGGATGTCTGCTACGAGGCACCGATGACCGGGCACATCATGCCCTGGCTGCGCCGCCTGGCCGCATCGGGCACCGAGGTGCTGCTGGCCGATCCCGGACGGGCCTACCTGCCGCGCGCCGGCCTCTCGCCCATGGCCCGCTTCAGCGTGCCGACCACACGTGAGCTGGAAGACCGCGACCAACGCGAGGTCACGGTGTTCCGGCTGGCGGGCTGATCGCGGCCGAGCGGGCGGGGCAGGGACTCAGTTGCGCGGTGATGGGGCGGAAGCGGGCAGAGCGGCACGGATCAGCTTGGAGTCGAGTTCCGGCGCCGGGGCCGTCGGCACGCGCCGCAGGGCCTCCTGGCGGGCCTGTTCACGCAGGCCGAGCCGGTTGCTGCGGCTGTCGGACGATTCCGGCGTAGCGGGGATCGGCTGGATCGGGGCGATGTGCATGGCTTCTTCCGGCGGTTCGCATGGGTGGCGCCGCGACAGGCGGTTCCTCCGGTCACAACGCAGCCGGAAGGTGATTGTTGCGGCGCGTCGTCTTGCCGATTTCACGAAACGGCCATGATTCCGGTCATGGCTGAAGCATCCCACGCGCTGGTGCGGCACCTTCCCGTCGCAGCGAAGGGATTGTGCTACGGGCGGCTCGACCTGCCTGCGGAGGATGACGATGCGGCAGCGGTGCTGGCGGCGCTGCGCGGCTTCCCGGCGCGCCATCTGGTGTGCAGCCCGGCGCGGCGCTGCCGCAGCCTGGCCGCCGCGGTCGGCGCCGCCCTCGCCTTGCCGGTGCGGCGTGACCCGCGCCTGCAGGAGCTGGATTTCGGTGCCTGGGAAGGGCTGCCCTGGAACGACGTGCCAAGGGCCAGCCTGGATGAATGGGCCGCCAACCCTTGGGGCTTCGCGCCGCCCGGTGGCGAAAGCGGCGCGGCGCTGGTGGCGCGGGTGCGCGCGTTTCGCGCCGGGCTGCCGCGACGAACCGTGATCGTGGCGCATGGCGGGCCGCTGAAGGTGCTGCGCTGCCTGCTGGAGAAGCGGCCGGTTGATCTGCTGGCGCCGGCGCAGCCGCCTGGCAGCGTGTGCCTGATCAGCCCGGCAGGCTGAGGGCCGTCAGCGCGGCGCATTCGGCCAGCACGGCGGTGGCGCCCAGCACGTCCCCGGTGTGGCCGCCGATCTGCCGGCGCGCCAGGACGCTCATGGCCAGCCCCGCGCCCAGCGCCGCCGCCAGTGCCGGCACGGCCTGCCCCGCAGGCAGCAGCACCAGCGCCAGCCCGCCCCCGACCAGCAGCGCCGCCAGGGCCGGCAACGGGCCGGGCCGGCCCAGACCCGCCCCCAGCCCGTCCGGCCGCGCCGGGGGCAGCAGCAGCAGCGGCACCAGCATGGCCAGCCGCGCCAGCGCCGCCGCGGCCGGCAGCATGAGCCAGGGCGCGGACAGCGCCGCGAGGGCGGTGCCGCGCAACCCCAGTGACAGGATCAACGACGCGGCGCCGTAGCTGCCGATCCGGCTGTCCCGCATGATCGCCAGCTTGCGTTCCCGTCCACGCCCGCCGCCGAAGCCGTCCGCAGTGTCGGCGAGGCCGTCCTCGTGCAGCGCGCCGCTGGCCAGAAGCAGCGCGGCCAGGGCCCAGAAAGCAGCCAGGGCAGGCGGCAGGCCCAGTTCCAGAAGGCCCGCCTGGATCGCGCCGGCCAGCGCGCCCAGCGCCGCCCCGGCCAGGGGCCAGGCCCAGGCAGCCCGGGCATAGCCGGCAGGATCCCGCGGCGTCGGCATCCAGCCCACCGGGAAGCGGGTCAGCAGGCCGAAGGCGGCGCCGATCTCCGCCAAGCGGCCGCCGAGGTTCAAGCCTTCCTCACGCGGCGCGGCCTGCCACGCCCGCCTCGGCGAAGCTGGCCATGCCGGCGTGGCAGGCCAGCGCCGCCCGCAGCAGCGGCACCGCGAGCGCCGCGCCCGAAGCTTCGCCGAGTCGCAGGCCGAGATCCAGCAGCGGCGTCATGTCCAGCGCCGTTAGCAGCCGGCGGTGGCCCGCCTCGGCCGACAGGTGCGCTGCCTGCGCGTGTTCCAGCCCGTCCGGCGCCAGCAGCGCCAGCGGGGCCACGGCGGCGGTGGCGGTGAAGCCGTCCAGCAGCACCGGCACGCCACGCCGCCGCGCCGCCAGGGTGGCGCCGAGGATCGCCGCCAGCTCGAAGCCGCCCAGGCGCCGCGCCACCTCCAGCGGGTCGTCCAGCGCGGCAGCGTGGCGGGCCAGCGCGGCCCGTACCACCGCCTCCTTGCGCGCCACGCCTGCCGCATCGAGCCCGGTGCCGCGCCCGGCCCAGCCGGTGCCACCGAACAGCGCCGCCGCCAGCGCTGCCCCGGCGGTGGTGTTGCCGATGCCCATCTCGCCCAGGCAGAGCAGGTCGCAGCCCTCCGGCACCGCGGCGCCACCCTGTTGCACGGCGTCGAGGAACTCGGCCTCGGTCATGGCCGGGGCGGTGGTGAAGTCGGCGGTGGGGCAGTCGAGCCGCAGCGGCACCACCCGCAGCGCCGCGCCGGAGGCTGCGGCCAGGGCGTTGATGGCGCCGCCGCCGGCGGCGAAATTATCCGCCATCTGGGCCGTCACCGCCGCCGGATAGGGCGAAACGCCCTGCGCCGTGACGCCATGATTGCCGGCGAACACCAGCACCTGCACCCGTTGCAGGCGGGGCGCCGGGCGCCGCTGCCAGCGCGCCAGCCAGGCCACCAGCTCCTCCAGCCGGCCCAGGCTGCCGGGCGGCTTGGTCAGCACGGCCTGCCGCGCCTCGGCCGCCGCCGCCGCGGCAGCGTCGCCCTGCGGCGGGTGGCAGGCGGCGGCGCGCAGGCTGGCCAGGGTCGGAAAGAGGGTCATGAGGGATCCTGCAGCGCGATGGCGTGGAAGAAGCTGCCGCTGACCGGGCCGCGCCGGCCACCGGCCGGGCCGAGCGCCGTGCCCGCCGCATCGCGCAGCTCGGCCAGGGGCAGGTCGCCGCCGGGATCGCTGATGCTGGCGTAATGGAATTCATGGCCGCGCAGCACCTGCCCCGCCCGGCCCAGCACGCCGTCGGCCAGCAGGCGCGCCTCGCGATAGCCGAGCTGCATGCGCCGGCGCGCGAAGCTGGTGGCGTGGCCCAGCAGCCCCGCCATCGGGTGGCGGACCCCTCCGGCATCCTCCAGCCCCTGGCCCAGCACCATGAAGCCGCCGCACTCGCCATGCACCGGCCGTGTGGCAGCGAAGCGGCGCAGCCCATCCAGGAAACCGCCGGCAACGGCCAGCCGGCCGGCATGCAGTTCGGGGTAGCCGCCGGGCAGCCAGCAGGCATCGCAGCCCTCTGGCGGTGGCTCGTCGGCCAGCGGCGAAAAGCGGTGAAGCGTGGCGCCCGCCGCGTGCCAGCCGGCCAGCAGGTGCGGATAAAGGAACGAGAAGGCGGCATCCTCGGCCACGGCGACGCGTTGGCCGGGCGGCGGCAGCGCCGGACCCGGGCTGGGGCGCGCGGGCGTCCCGGAAGCCGCCGCGGCGGCCTGGATGGCGTTGAGGTCGAGATGCGATTCGGCCAGCGCCGCCAGCCGGTCGAGCAGCGCCGGCAGCGTGCCCAGCTCGCGCGCCTGCACCAGGCCCAGATGCCGCTCCGGCAGGGCAATGGCGGCGTCGCGCGGCAGCGCGCCCCAGACCGGCAGGCCGGTGGCGGCGATCGCCTCGGCGGCGCCGCGCCGGTGCCGCTCGCTGGCCACCCGGTTCAGCACCACCCCGGCGATCCGCACCGCCGGATGGTGGGTGGCGAAGCCGCGCGCCACCGCCGCCGCCGATTGCGACTGACCCGAGGCATCGAGCAGCAGCAGCACCGGCCAGCCGAAGCGGGCGGCCAGATCCGCGGCGCTACCCTGGCGTCCCGGCTCCGTGCCGGCGCCGTCGAACAGCCCCATCGCGGATTCCACCAGCAGCAGCTCGCAGCCCTCGGCCGCGGCGGCGGCGGCGGCGCCGAGCCGCGGGGGTGGCATGGCCCAGCTGTCGAGATTCGGGCTGGGCCGGCCACAGGCTGCGGCATGAAAGGCGGGATCGATGTAATCGGGCCCCGATTTGGCCGCGCCGACCCGCACGCCGCGGCGGCGCAGCGCGGCCAGCAGGGCCAGGGTCAGCGTGCTCTTGCCGGCGCCGGAGCGCGGGGCGCCGACCACCAGGGCGGGGGGCGGCGCGGCGGGGGGCTGGACCGGATCCATGCGGGCCGCTTAGCACGTTCGCCCGGCCGCGCCGACCCATGCCGCCGACTGCACATGACGCTTCAGCAATCCAGGATAAAGGGTTGATTTGTTGCAAAGCAGAATCGCGCGAAACCGTATGGTCCTGCTTGCTCTGGCGGGGCGCGGCGCGGTATTCACAGCCTCCCCTGGGTTGGCCATGGCCAGTTCCAAGGGCGACGCACCGCCGGCTGCGCTCCGACCCGCCGGCCTCATCGATTGGAGAAGAGAAGGGCATGGTTCAGCGCCACCTTCCGCAGACGCATCCCGCCCGGCCCGCCACCCCGCTGCTGCGCCGCGTCCTGGCCGGCCTGCTGGCGGCGGGCACGCTGTGCGCTTCTTCCGGCGCCATGGCGACGCCGTTCCGCTGCCCTAGCGAGGAGCAGCAGCGCATGTTCGAGCTTTCGGCGCTGAAGACCGAGCTGATGGTGGTGGCCACCACCTGCGACACGGAGCAGCCCTACAACGACTTCATCCGCCGCTTCCAGTCGCAGCTCAGCGCCAATGACATGGCGGTGATCCGGCATTTCACGGCGCGCGACCGCCGCGCCGGGCAGCGCGCCAACGACACCTTCATCACCAACCTGGCCAATGCCCGCGCCCAGGAGGCGAACCGCATCGGCGCCGATTTCTGCGCCCGCAACGCCGCTCTGTTCAAGGAAGTGATGGCGCTGCCGTCCGGGGCCGAGCTGGCGCCCTATGCCGCTGCCAAGGACCTGATCCCGGCATCCGTCGGCGCCTGCGTTTCCAGCGCTTCCGCATCGGCCGCCGCGCCCGCCCGCACCACCCGGAGAGCTTCCCGCTGATGCCCCTCCCTGTCCGCCGCGCCGGCTTCTGGCTGGCGCTGCTCGCGCCGGCGGCGCTTGCCGCCTGCGCCAAGAACGACGCCCCGCTGAGCCAGTCCACCCGCCCGATCTATGCCGCCGACATGATCGGCGCGGCCAAGAGCTGCACCGTGCCGGACAATCCGCGGCTGGTGGACGCGCAGCAGACCGAGGTGCCGATGACCGTCGGCAATGATGGCGGCTGGTGCGGCCTGCGCGTGTCCCGGCCGGGACCGGAGCCGTTCGACGCCGGGCTGCTGACCAGCCGGGCCGCGCATGGCCGCGTGCGCGTGCAAAGCGTCGGCGACTGGACCCGCATCGACTACACCCCTGACGCAGGCTTCGCTGGGGAGGACAGCTTCGTGATCCGGCTGCTGCCCGGCTCCACCTCGGTGAAGGTCAACGCCCGGGTCGAGGCCGGAACGCCGGCCACCGCCGCCGCTGCCGTTCCGGCCGTGGCGCAGCCCGCGCGGCCGGTGGTGACGCCGGCCGCCACCTCGGCGCACCCGGTGACCAAGCCGGCCCGCACCGCGCCTGCCCGCCGCGCCCGCTGAGTGCCGCCCGGGGCCAAGGTCCGGCCCCGGCCCCGGCGCCTCACGGCTCCTGGTGCGAATCGCCGGGCAGCGTCGGTGCCCCGGCCATCGGCCGGTGCGCCGGCCGATTCAGCGCCGCCGCCGCATCGACGATGCCGCCGATGGCCACCACCGCCGGCGCCGCCAGCCCGGCCTGCCGCACCGCCTGCACGATTCCGGCCAGCGTCGACACCACGCTGCGCTGGCGCGGCGTCGTCGCCTCGGCCACCGCCGCCGCCGGGGTGCCGGGCGGCAAGCCGGCCCGCAGCAGCGCCGCCACCACCTCCGGCAGGCGGCGCATCGCCATGTACAGCACGATGGGCTGGCCGAGCCGCGCCATGGCCGCCCAGTCCAGCGCATCCTCGGCCCCGGCGGCCGCGTGGCCGGTGGCCAGCACCACCGCCTGGTTCACGCCGCGCTGCGTGGCCGGGATGCCGGCCGCCGCCAGCCCGGCCAGCCCTGCCGTCAGGCCAGGCACGATGCGGCAGGGGATGCCGGCCTCGGCCAGCGCCAGCGCTTCTTCCGCGCCGCGGCCGAACACAAAGGGATCGCCGCCCTTCAGCCGCACCACGCGGCGGCCCAGCCGCGCCTCGCGCAGCAGCGCCGCGATGATGTCGGCCTGCCGCGCCGAGGGGCGGCCGCCGCGCTTGCCCATGTAGACCCGCTCGGCGCCGTCGGGCGCCAGCGCCAGGATGCGCGAATCCACCAGCTCGTCATGCACCAGCGTTTCCGCCTGAGCGATGGCGGCCACGGCGTCCAGGGTCAGCTGGCCGGGATCGCCCGGACCGGCCCCGACCAGCCAGACATGCCCCGGCGCCAGCACCGGCGCACGGCGGCCGAGCAGCGCTTCCAGCATCATCAGGCGGTTCACCGCCCGCCTCCCGCATGACAGCGGCGTAAGGGAGCGATATGGCTGCGGGCGTGCAACACCAGGAACACCCCCGGGGCCCCCAGCAGAAAGGACCCTCGGACGAACCGTTGCGCCGGGGCTGGACCACCGGCGCCTGCGCCACGGCGGCGGCCAAGGCGGGTTTTGCCGCGCTGTGCGGCCAGGGCTTCCCCGATCCTGTGTGCATCACCCTGCCGCGCGGCGAGCAGCCCGCCTTTGCCCTGGCCGAGCACGCCCTGCTGCCGGGTGGCGTCGCCATGGCCGCCGTGATGAAGGACGCCGGCGACGATCCCGACGTCACCCACGGGGCGCTGGTGCGTGCCACGGTGCGGCGCCTGCCGCCCGGCTCCGGCGTGGTGTTCGCCGCTGGCGAGGGGGTCGGTACCGTGACCCTGCCCGGCCTGCCGCTGCCGGTGGGCGAGCCCGCCATCAATCCCGGCCCGCGCGCCATGATCCGTGCCGCCCTGGCCGAGATCGCCGCGCCCGACGCGCATGTCGAGATCAGCATCCCCGGCGGCGCGCGCATCGCCGAGCGCACCATGAACGGCCGCCTCGGCATCCTCGGCGGGCTGTCCATCCTGGGCACCACGGGGGTGGTGGTGCCGTATTCCTGCGCCGCCTGGATCCATTCCATTCACCGCGGCATCGACGTGGCGCGCGCCACCGGGCTGGATCACGTGGCCGGCGCCACCGGCAGCACCAGCGAGGCAGCGATCCGGCAACTGGACGCGCTGCCGGAGCAGGCGCTGATCGACATGGGCGATTTCGTCGGCGGCATGCTGAAATACCTGCGCGCGCATCCGGTGCCGCGCGTCACGGTGGCGGGGGGGTTGGCCAAGCTGTGCAAGCTGGCGCAGGGCCGGCTGGACCTGCATTCGCGGCGCGGCGGCGTCGACCTGGACGCCCTGGCCGTCCTGGCGCGGGAGGCCGGGGGCAGCGCGGCGCTGGCCGCCCGCATCGCCGCCGGCAACACCGCGCTGGAAGCCTTCGCCCTTGCGGCGGCGGATGGCGTAGCGCTGCCCGAGGTGGTCGCCAGCCGGGCGCGGCAGGTGGCGCAGCAGGTGGTGGAGGGCAGCGGCATGGTGGTCGACGTGGCACTGTTCGGCCGCGACGGCACGCTGCTGGCGCGGGCCGGGCGTCCGGCGGAAGGCTGAGCCGCTCACCGGAACCGCCGACGGTAATCGGCGCTGTACAGCGCGCTGTCGCGGAACGCGCCCGGATCCAGGGCCCGCCCCACCAAGATCAGCGCGGTGCGTTCGGCCGGCTCGGCCGCCAGCCTGTGCTCGATGTCGCCGAGCGTGCCGCGGATCACGCGCTCATCCGGCCAGGACGCGCGCACCACCACCGCGGCCGGGCAATCGGCGCCCTGCAGCGGCCGCAGCGCCGCGACGATGCCGGGCAGCGCGTGGATGGCCAGGTGGATGGCCAGCGTCGCGCCGGTGGCGCCGAACGCGTCCAGCGTTTCCCCCGGCGGCATCGGGGAGGCGCGGCCGGACACCCGGGTCAGCACCACGCTCTGCGCCAGGGCCGGCACCGTCAGTTCCCGCCCCAGCGCGGCGGCGGCGGCGGCGAAAGCGGGCACGCCCGGCGTCATGCTCCAGGGAATGCCGAGGCGATCGAGGCGCCGCACCTGCTCGGCCACCGCCGACCACACCGACAGGTCCCCCGAATGCAGCCGCGCCACGTCCTGTCCGGCGGCATGGGCGCGGCGGAACTCCGCCTCGATGGCATCGAGGTCGAGGCCGGCGGTGTCCACCGTCCGCGCATCCGGCCGGCAATGCCGCAGCATCTCCGCCGGCACGATGGAGCCGGCGTAGAGGCAGACCGGGCAGGCGGCCAGCAGGTCGCGGCCGCGCAGGGTGAGGAGGTCCGGCGCGCCGGGGCCGGCGCCGATGAAATGCACGGTCATGCGGGGTGGTCCGTGGCCAGGGCGCAGGTGACGCCCGGCCCGTCGATGCGCGGCAGCACCAGCCTGCCGCCGCCGGCCAGGGCGCAGCCCTCCGCCACCGAGGCGATGCCGGTGGCCTCCAGCGCGGCGTCGGAGCGGGTGGGGCAGCGGGGTTGCGCCGCCAGGATGGCGTCCCGCGCAACAAAGCCGAGCGGCAGCCCCAGCACCGATGCCGCTTCCGCCAGGGCGGGCAGGCCGCGGCGAAAATCGGGCGCCATCAGGCGGGCGATGCGATGGCCGGACAGCGCCTCGGCGCTGCGGAGCAGGGCCACGATGTCGGTGGCGCTGGCGGACGGGCGGGCACCGATCCCGGCCAGCGCGGCGGAACGCGGATCGGCGGGCTTCTCCACGGCATATTGCGTCACCGTCATCAGCGGACGGTAGCCATGCATCGTGCCGACCGCATCCAGCCGCTCCACCCCGATCCGCGTCAGGCTACCGCCCCAGCGCTGGCGGGCGGCGATCAGAATCGCCTCGGTTTCCAGCGTCACCGCGTTGGCCACCAGCCGCCCGCCGGGGCGCAGCGCCGCCCAGGCCGCTTCCACCAGGCCGGGCTGGCCGGCGCCGCCGCCGAGAAACACCGCATCCGGTGCGGGCAGCCCGCCGAAGCCGTCCGGCGCCGCGGCCTCCACGATGCGCAGGCCCGGGACCCCCAGCGACAGCGCGTTGCGGGCTGCGCGGGCGGCGCGGTCGGCACGGGGCTCCAGCCCGACCGCACGCATCGAGGGGTGACGCAGCAGCCACTCGATCGCCACCGAGCCGGAACCGCAGCCAACATCCCACAACAACTCGCCCTGGCGCGGCGCAAGGGCGGCAAGGGTGACGGCGCGCACCTCGCGCTTGGTGATCTGGCCATCCTGCTCGAACAGCGCCTCGGGCAGGCCGGGGGCCAGCGGCAGCACCCGCGCCTCCGGGCCGGCCACCACCTCGATGCCCAACAGGTTCAGCGGCCCGGCCTCCAGCGCGAAACTCCTGGCAGCGGCGGCGCGCAGCCGCTCGCGCGGGCCGCCCAGCGCATCCAGCAGGTGCAGGCGGGACCCGCCGAAGCCGTGCCGCGTCAGCAGGGCCGCCACGGCGGCGGGCGTCGCGGCGTCGGCGGACAGTGCCAGGATGCGCGCGCCCGGCTGCAGCAGCGGCAGGACCGGCTCCAGCGGCCGGCCGCAGAAGGAGAGGGTGGCGCAATCCTGCGCCGCCCAGCCGAGGCGGGCACATGCCAGGGCAAAGGCCGAGGGCGCCGGGATGCACAGGAACTCGCCCGGCGGCACCTGCGGCGCCAGCACCGCGCCGATGCCGAAGCAGAACGGGTCGCCCGAGGCCAGCACGGCGGTGGGCCGGCCGCGCCGCGCCAGCAGGGCCGGGTATGCTCCCGCCATCGGGCTGGGCCAGGGATGCGCCTCACCAGCGATCAGCGGCGCGGCCAGGGCCAGGTGGCGGCGGCCGCCGAACACCGCGCCGGCCGTGCGCAGCAGGGCGGCGGCGGCGGGGGAAAGGCCCTCGACGCCATCCTCGCCGATGCCCAGGATGAACAGCCAGGGTTCGGTCATGCCAGGAGGTATCGCAGGGGATGATGCGGGTTCTGTTGCTGGCGGGAACAACGGAAGGCGCGGTTCTGGCCCGCGCCCTGGCGGAGGATGCGCGGTTCGACGCCACCCTGTCGCTGGCCGGCGCCACCCGGAACCCGCGTCCCTTGCCGCTGCCCACCCGCATCGGCGGCTTTGGCGGCGCGGCCGGACTGGCGGATCACCTGCGCATGGCCCGCGTGGCCGCGCTGCTGGATGCCACCCATCCCTTTGCCCAGCAGATCACCCGCAACGCCGCCGAGGCCGCCGCCCTGGCCGGCGTGCCGCTGCTGCGGATCAACCGCCCGGAATGGCCGGTGCAACCCGGTGACCGCGTGGTGGCCAGCATGGCGGAGGCCGCCGCCGCGCTGGGCAAGGCACCGCGCCGGGTGTTCCTGACCATCGGCCGCAAGGACCTCCTGCCCTTCCGCGACGGGGCGCCGCAGCACCACTACCTGGTCCGCGCCGTGGATCCACCGCCTGCCGAATGGCTGCCGCCGCGCGCCACCGTGCTGGCCGCCACCGGCCCCTTCGCTCCGGAGGCCGAGCGCGCCCTGCTCGCCGCCCATCGGATCGAGGCGCTGGTGAGCAAGAATTCCGGCGGTACCGCCACGGCGGCCAAGCTGGCGGCGGCGCGCGAGATCGGCGCCGCGGTGATCCTGCTGGCGCGGCCAGCCCCGCCGCCGGGGCTGCATACCGTGCCGGATGCCGCGACGGCGCTCCGCTGGCTTCATGCCAGGCTCGCCGAGCGCGGGGTGTAGAGAAACCGCCCCGCCATCCGCGTGGCGGCGCTGCCCACCAGCACCAGGGTGCGCATGTCGGCCAGCGCCGGATCGGCCTCGGCCAGCGGGCGGATCAGGATGCGCTCCTCGGGGCGGGACACGGCGGTGGCGAAGGCGACCGGCGCGCTGCCGGGCAACACCTCGCGCAGGATTCCGAAGGCCTGGCCGAGCTGCCACGGCCGGGCGCGCGAGATCGGGTTGTACAGCGCCATGGCGAAGCCGGCCTCGGCGGCCAGGCGCAGCCGGCGCTCCACCAGCGCCCAGGGCTTCAAATTGTCCGACAGCGAGATGGCGCAGAAATCATGCCCCAGCGGGGCACCCAGCCGGGCGGCCACGGCGAACATGGCGGAGATGCCGGGCAGCACCTGGATGTCCAGCGCGTGCCAGGCGGCCGGGCCGTGCTCCAGCGCCTCGAACACCGCCGCCGCCATGGCGAACACGCCGGGGTCGCCGGAGGACACCACCGCCACCCGCGCACCGCCCTCCGCCAGTTGCAGCGCGTGGCGGGCGCGGTCCAGCTCCTCCCGGTTGTCGGTGGGATGGAGGCGCTGTTCCGGGCGAGCGGCGACGCGGGCGAGGTAGGGGCCGTAGCCGAGGAGGTCGGTGGCTCCGGCCAGCGCCGCCTCCGCTTCCGGCGTGCGCAACGACGCCGCGCCGGGCCCGAGGCCGATGATGCGGAGCGTGCCGCTCATCGTACGCCTCGCCGCCCCGGGATCAGCACCAAGGCGAAATAAGGGGCCGGGGCATTGTCGCGCTCGGCCAGCTTCAGGATGCGCTCGCCCGCCATGCAGCCACGCTCGGCATAGATGGCGCGGTTCGTCAGGCCGAGTTCGTCCAGCACGGCGCGCAGCTTGGGCAGGTTGCGGCCGAGCTTCATCACCACCGCGGCGTCGCAGCGTCCGAGCGCCTCGGCCAGCGCGGCGGCGGGCAGGGTGGCGGGCAGCACGGAAAGAAGGTCGTCGCCATGCACCATCGGTGCCCCGGCGCGCGACCAGCAGCCGGACATGGCGGTGATGCCCGGCGTCACCTCGACGCGGTGCGCGCCGCGCAGCCGGTCAAACAGGTACATGGCCGAGCCGTACAGGAAGGGATCGCCCTCGCACAGCAGCGCCACGTCGCGGCCCTCGCACAGCTCGGCGGCGACCGTGGCGGCGCTGGTGTCGTAGAAGGCGGCCATGGCGTCGGGGTAGCGCGGGTCCTCCACCGGCAGGTCCGTGGTGTAGGGGTATTCGAAGCGCAGTTCCCGCGCCGCCGGGTTCAGGTGCGGCGCGGCGATGCCGAAGGCGTGGCCCGGGCGGCCGCGCTTGGCAAAGCCGGCGAACACCGGCGCCGCGCCCAGGATGCGCGCCGCCCGCAGCGTCACCAGCTCCGGATCGCCCGGCCCGACGCCCAGGATGTGCAGGGTGCCGGCCATTATTCCTGCTCGGAGGCCAGGGCATTGACGGCGGCGACGGCCATGGCGCTGCCGCCGAGCCGGCCCTCGACGATCATCCAGGGCACGCGGTTGTCGGCGGCCAGCGCTTGCTTGCTTTCGGCGGCGCCGACAAAGCCGACCGGCAGGCCGATGATGGCGGCCGGCGGCGGCGCGCCGGCATCCATCAGCTCCAGCAGGTGGAACAGCGCGGTGGGCGCGTTGCCGATGGCCACCACGGCGCCGCGGAGCTTCTCGCCCCAGAAATCCAGCGCGGCGGCGGAGCGGGTGTTGCCGATCGTGCTGGCGTGCCCGGGCACGCGCGGGTCGGCCAGGGTGCAGAGGATCTCGTTGTTGGCCGGCAGCCGGGCGCGGGTGATGCCCTGCGCCACCATCTTCGCGTCGCACAGGATCGGGGCGCCGCGCAGCAGGGCGGCGCGCGCCGCATCGGCGAAGCCGGGGGCGAAGCGGATCTGCTGCGCCACGGGCACCAGCCCGCAGGAATGGATCATGCGCACCGCGATCCGCGCCTCGGCGTCCGAGAAGCGCGCCAGATCGGCCTCGGCGCGGATGATGGCGAAGGATCTGGCGTAAATGGCCGCGCCGTCGCGGATGTAGTCATGGGTCATCGGTTCAGTTCCGCCGCTGCCTCGGCCAGGGAAAGGTCGCGCCGGGCGGGCGTGTCGCCGGCGCGGCCGCCGCGCACCAGGGCGTAGCGTCCTTGAGCCTCGGCCACCAGCACCCGCGCCGCCGGGCCCGGATGGGCGCAGCCTTTGGCGCAGCCCGAGACGTGCAGCAAGCCCGGACCGCGCGGCAGGGCGGCGATGCGGGCGGCATCGGCGCGGCTGTCGGCCAGCCCGCTGGCGCAGCCGGCCGTGCCGGGGCAGGCGCGGATGCCGAGGCGCGGATCGTCGGGGTCGGTGATGAGGCGGCCCATCCCGGCCGCCGGCATGGCCGGATCGGCAAGGCCCGGCAGCAGGATGGCGCGCCAGGGGGTGATGCACAGCACGCCATCGCCCTTCCGCTCGGCCAGGTCAGCCAGGCGGTGCAGGTCTCCGGCGCTCATCTGTCCGAAGGGCAGGCCGAAGCCGGTGGCGCCGGGCAGCAGGCCGACCGGAAGCGGCGCGGGCGGTGCGGGCCGCGGCGGCTCGGCGCGCAGTCCGGCGCGGGCCAGCAAGGCGACAGGCCCGAGCGCCGCCGTCGCCTCGCGAAGGCGGCCGGCACCGGGCACCGCCAGCACCGCGCGGATCAGCGCCGCCACATGGCCAGGCGCCACGCCGCGCGCGGTGGCGCCGGGGATGTGGAGCGTGGCCTCGCCCGCCAACAGGCGCAGGGTGATGTCCGCCGCCACATCGCCCAGCGGCAGCACGCCGCCGGCATCCAGCGCCAGGCCGAACTTGCCCGGCAGCTCCGCCAGCGCCGCATCCGCCAGCATCGCTTCCAGCGCCCCGAGCCAGGCCGCCGCGCCGGGTGCCAGGGTCGAGTCATGGCCCAGCAGCGGCGGGGCGATGATGTTGCGCCGCCGCTCGATCCCGAGATCGCCGCTGGCCAGGCCCGCCGCCCGCATGGCTTCGGCGAAGGGTGCGAGCGCGTCCTCCGCGAAGCCGCGCAGCTGCAGGTTGCCGCGCTGCGTCGCCTCGATCCAGCCGGGCGCGGCACCGGCGATGAGGCGCGCCTGCGCCGCCGTGAGCTGCCCGCGCGGCGGCTTGACCCGGGTCAGCCAGCCATCGCCCGAGCGCATCGGCTCGTGCAGCGAGGGGCACCAGCCGCGCCGCGCGGTCACGGCACGCTGTTCCGGCGCGGGCGCCACAGGCCGCGGTCGCGCGCCTCGACGAAGCGGGCGCGCATGGCATCCAGCGCCGCCGGATTGTGCTCGGACAGGAAGGCTTCCACCGCCGGATCGCCCAGCGTCGCCTCGAACAACAGGTCGAACTGCCGATCGAACCGCGCCGGAACGGTGGCGGCGAAGGCGTGCAGCCCTTCCAGCCCCCGGGCGATGTGCAGCGCGCCCTGCTGGCCGTGCCGCATCATGCCGGCGATCCAGGCCGGGTTGGCGGCGCGGCCGCGCACCACCCGGGCGATCTCCTCCTCCAGCGCGCGGATGCGCGGCGCGTCGGGGCGGCTGGTGTCGGCGTGGTAGAGCGCGGGCGCGGCGCCCAGCGCGGCGGCGGCAGCGCCCAGGCCCCCCTGGTGCGCGGCGAAGTCGGGGCTGTCGAGCAGGTCGGCCTCGGCATGGTCCTGGCCGTGCAGGATGGCGTCGGTGGCGGCGAGGCGGGCGGCCAGCGCCGCGCGCTCCGGCGTGCCGTCCCGGCCGCGGCCATAGGCGGCGGCGGAAGCGTCCAGATAGGCCTCGCCCAACTCGTTCCGGTGCTCCCAGGTGCCGCGCGCGATGCGCTCCTCCAGCCCGGTGCCGTACTGGCCGGGCGCGGCGCCGAAGATGCGCAGCGTGGCGCGGCGCAGCGCCTCGCCCTCCAGCCCGCGCGCGGCGTCGGCCAGGGGATTCCAGCCATTATCCTCGTCCTGCCGGGCGGCGAGGACGCGCACCGCCTCGTCGAACAGCGCGATCTGCGCCGGGAAGGCATCTCGGAACAGGCCGGAAATGCGCAGCGTGACGTCGATCCGCGGCCGGTCCAGCAGCGCGAGCGGCAGGATCTCCACCCCTGTCACGCGGGCCGAGGCGGCGTCCCACAGCGGCTTAGCCCCCATCAGCACCAGGGCCAGCGCCAGGTCCTCGCCCCCGGTGCGCAGCGTGGTGGAGCCCCAAAGGTCGATCACCAGGGCACGCGGCCAGTCGCCATGGTCCTGGCGGTGGCGGCGCAGCAGCTCGGTGGCGGCCTTCTCGGCCAGCACCAGGGCGGAACGGCTCGGCACGCCGCGCGGGTCGATGCTGAACAGGTTGCGCCCGGTGGGCAGCACGTCGGCACGGCCCCGCGTCGGTGCGCCGGCCGGGCCGGGCTGCACGAAGCGGCCGTCCAGCGCCGCCAGCAGCGCCTTCCGCTCGGCGGCCGGGGAGGCATCCAGCCGCGCCGGGTCGGTGCCGGCGGGCAGGGCGGCGAGCAGCGCATCGCGTCGCTCCGGCGATGGCGCGCGGCCGAAGACGTGCAGCCCGTCGCGGATCTGCATCTCCTTCACGTCGCACAGCCAGGCGTCGAGCCGGGCCAGCGCGTCCTCCTCCGGCAGGTCGCGCGGGATGTTGCCCTCGGCCAGCAGGCCGGCGGTGTCGGCCCGGTCCAGGATCTCGCGCCGCAGGATGGCGCCGCGGCGGCGGTCGAGGCCATCGGCGGCGGCGTATTCGTCGATCAGCCGTTCCAGCTCGGCGGCCGCGCCGTGGCTGCCGGCGGCGCGCAGCGGCGGCGTCAGGTGGCCGAGCGTGACCGCGCCGAGGCGGCGCTTGGCATAGGCGGCCTCGCCCGGGTTGTTGACGATGAAGGGATAGATCACCGGCATCCCGCGCAGCAGGGCGGCGGGCGCGCAGGCGGCGGAAGGCGCGGCGGCCTTGCCCGGCAGCCATTCCAGCGTGCCATGCGTGCCGAGATGCACCAGCGCGTGGTGCTCCCGGCGCAGCCAAAGGTGAAAGGCGAGGTAGCCGTGGCGCGGCGGCGTGTCCGGGTCGTGGTAGCCCTCGCGCCGGTCGAGGCGGCTGCCGCGCTCCGGCTGCACCGCCACCGTGACGTGGCCGAGCCGCCGGTGGCGCAGGGCGAAGGCGCCGTTCCGCAGCGACGGGTCCTGTTCCGGCGCGCCCCAGGCGGCGGTGACGGCCTCGCGCAGCACCGCGGGCAGGGTGGCGAACAGGGCGCCGTAGTCCCGCAGGCTCAGGAACGGCGTGGCGGCACCCGTGGTCAGGGCGCGGGCGAGCCCGGCTGCCTCGGGGGTTTCCGTGCCATAGCCGGCATCGCCCAGGTCGCGCAGCAGGGCGGACAGGCTGGCGAAGCTGTCCAGCCCCACCGCGTGCCCGGCCTGGCCGCCCACCGCCGGGTAGTCGGACAGCAGCACGGCGACGCGGCGCCCGGCGCGCGGGGTGCCGGCCAGCCGCGCCCAGCCCAGCGCCCGGTCGGCGGCCAGCGCGATGCCCTCCGCATCCGGCGCCAGCAGGGTTCGCGCATGGTCCAGGCCCGGGATCGGCGGCGCTTCCTGCTTGAAGCCGATGGCGGTGGTGGCGAGGCGCCCGTCCAGCTCCGGCAGCACCAGCTGCATGGCGAGGTCGCTCTGCCCCAGGCCGCGGGTGGAGGCCGCCCAGGCATCGCGCGGGGCGCCGGAGAGCAGCAGCTGCAGCACCGGTGATCCGGCCGCGTCGAGCGGCGAGGCCGTGCCCTGCCGGGCCGAGAAGGCGGTGGCGTTCAGCACCACGACCGGGCGCCATTCGGCCAGGCGCGCGGCCACGAAGCCGGCGCATTCGGCATCCTTCAGGCTGGCGGCGTAAAGGCCGCGAACCTGGAGCCCGCCCCGCCGCAGCGCCGCGGCCAGCGCTTCCAGCGGCGCGATGTCGCCGGCCATCAGATGCGAGCGGTAGAAGGCGATCACGGCCTGCGGCGCATCCTCCTCCTGTCCCAGCGGGTGTTCGCCGCAGGCGGGGCGGCGCAGCGGCGGCGCCGCGTCATCCGGTGCCAGACCGGCGCAATGCGCGGCCAGGCGCAGCGCGGCGCGATGGTTCTCCACCCCGCCCTCATGCAGGCAGGCATCAAGGCGGACCCGCACCGCGTCCGGCACGGTGGAAAGGGCGGCGAGCCGCGCATCCTGCCGCCCATCCCCGGGCAGGATGGCGAGCGGGATGCCCTGCCGCCGGCACAGCGCCGACACCTCCTCGGCGCCGTAGCGCCAGTAATCCAGCCCGCCCAGCAGGCGGATCACGATGCAGCGCGCGCGGCTCAGCACGTCCTCGGCGTACAGATCCACCGACATGGGGTGGCGCAGGCGGGCCAGGCTGGCGAGGCGCAGCGTCGGGCGCGGCTCCGGCAGCGACTGCCAGGCGGCGGCGGCGGCGCCGAGGTCGCTGTCGGTGAAGGACAGCAGCACGAGGTCGGCCGGTGCATGGCCGAGATCCTCGGCCTGCTCCATCTCGTCCAGGGTGCGTGTTTCTTGCCGCAACAGGTGCAACGCGTCTCACCTTTCGCCGGAAGGCCGGGCCTTCGGGACCACGCTACCCCAGGATGGCCCGGGCGATCGCGTCCTGGTTCATGCCCGCCTGGCCGATCACCACCAGGTGCCCGTCCCGGTCATCCGCCCAGGCACGGTCGAAATGCGCGCGGAAGCGCCGGCCCACCCCCTGCACGGCCAGGCGCATCGGCTTGCCCTTCAGCCGCACGAAGCCCTTGATGCGCAGGATGTCATGCGCGGCGGCGACCTCCGGCAGGCGGGCCAGCAGGGCGTCGGCGCTGTCATACTCCGGCAGCACCACCACGAAGCTGTCGAAATCATCGTGCTCGTGCGCGCCATCCTCCGCATCGTGGTGCGAGGGCCGGGCATCGAGGTCGTCCTCGGCGGCGGCGGCGAGGCCGAGCAGCACGGCGGGCTCCAGCGCCCCGTCACGCGCCGGCACCACCTTCACCGCGCGCGGCAGCCGCGCGCCGATCTCGGCCCGCAGCCGCTCCAGCGCCGCCGGGTCCAGCAGGTCGGCCTTGTTCAGCACCACGATGTCGGCGGCGTTGAGCTGGTCCTCGTAGACCTCAGCGAGGGGGTTGTCGTGGTCGAGCGAGGGGTCGGCGGCGCGCTGGGCGGCGACGGCCTCCGGGTCGTCGGCGAAGCGGCCCTCGGCCACCGCAGGACCGTCCACCACCGTCACCACCCCGTCCACCGTGACGCGGGAGCGGATGGCGGGCCAGTTGAACGCCTTGATCAGCGGCTTCGGCAGCGCCAGGCCAGAGGTTTCGATCAGGATGTGCTCGGGCGGGTTCGGGCGGTCGAGCAGGGTTTGCAATGTCGGGATGAAGTCGTCGGCGACGGTGCAGCACAGGCAGCCATTGGACAGCTCGACGATGTTCTCCGCCTCGCAGCCGGGGATGCCGCAATCCTTCAGCGTCTCGCCATCCACGCCGAGGGCGCCGAACTCGTTGACGATGACGGCGATGCGGCGGCCATTGGCATGGCTTATCAGGTGGCGCAGCAGCGTGGTCTTGCCCGCGCCGAGGAAGCCGGTGACGACGGTGGCGGGAACCTTGTCCAGGCTCTGGCTCATGCGGGAAGCTCCGATGGGGGAGGGGGTGCGGACAGAAAGGAGGGCACGCGCCCCAGCACGGCGTGGCGCAGGCTTTCCGGGCGGCGGGAGCGCAGCACCGCGCCGCTGGCACTGGCGGCGTAGGTTTCGGCGTAGCGCAGCAGGTCCGCCGCCATGCCGGCATCGAGATGGCCGAGCAGGTAGCTCCACTTGCCGGGCGCCGCCATCACCGCGGTGCAGCCCTGGTCGCAGGCGGATAGGCAGGCGGCGCCGCGAAGCTCCAGCGGCGGCGCCCCGGCATGGGCGGCCAGGGCGGCGGCCATCGCGTCATGCAAGATCTGGCCGGGCGGGGTTTCGCCCTCGGCCAGGGGGCGCCGGGCACGGCAGGTGGTGCAGACCACGAGGCAGGGCGGGGAGGTATCGGTCGGCATGGCTCGGCAACCCTGATGGCGCGCCGGAGCGGCGCGAGGCGGCAGGATGCCAGAACCGTCCGGCGCTTCCCGGGGAAGCGCAGGCCCGACAGCGACCGGGGATCGATGCCCGGTTCCATCGCCGCCCGCCGGGGCACCCCGCCCGGTGGCACGATCCGATGCGGTGATGGCAGGTCTCCTGGCTCGCGGATCCTGACGCCCCCCGGTCGCCTTCCCAGCGCTCCCGGAGAACCGGGCGGCACCAGTGGCATCGGTCCGGGGTGCTCTCCGCCCACAGTTGCGGGGGCAGCCGCGGCATTGGGGCCAGGCCCCGCACCGCATTCCCTTCTCTCGCCTCCCGACCGGGAGGACCATCACCGCCGCCGTGGTAGGCGGCGCGGTGCAGCGAGTCAAACGCGACCATCCGGAACTGTAACTTTGGGGCCGCGACCGAGTTCTGAATCGTTGGTCCAGAATACATGGACCGACGAACAGGTGGCGACATGTCTATCGGCAACGATGTCATGAGTAATGCCTTCAGAATTCCCATGCCTGTGAGGCAAGGTGATTCTTCCACTCCTGCGGGAAATCGGGCGCGGTTCTGCTTGCCCGGTGGGCGGAATTTTGGCCGGGGTGGACACTGCCCCGTCGATGCTTTAGACGACGCAACCATTCTGGTGCTCCGACGCGATTATGGCTTTTTCACGGCCCGCTTGGCACCCTGCGCCGCCCGGATCCGTCGGGCGGCCGCGACCCGTTTGAACCCCGATGGAGGTGATGCCGCCCGCCCGGCGCGCGGCAGCCTGGAGATCCCATGGACAGCCTGACCCCGCTTCCACAGGACGTGGCCGGCGACGACGCCGCTCCGCCCGTCAAGATCGCGCTCCGCAACGTCTACAAGGTGTTCGGCGACCATTCGGACGACGCCCTGCGGATGGTGCGCGCGGGCCGCGACAAGGCCGACATCCAGGCCGAGACCGGCTGCACCGTCGGCGTCGACGATGCTTCCTTCGAGATCCGCGCCGGCGAGATCTTCGTGATCATGGGCCTGTCCGGCTCCGGCAAATCCACCCTGCTGCGGCTGATCAACCGGCTGATCGAACCCTCCTCCGGCGCCATCCTGATCGATGGCCAGGACATCACCAAGATGTCCCGCCGCGAACTGACGGCGGTGCGACGCTCCACCATGGGCATGGTGTTCCAGTCCTTCGCGCTGCTGCCCAACCGCACCGTGCTGGACAACGCCGCCTTCGGCCTCGAAGTGGCCGGCATGGCGCCGGCCGAGCGCCACGCCAAGGCGCGCGCCGCGCTGGAGGCTGTCGGCCTCGGCGCCTATGTCGACAGCCGGCCGGACCAGCTGTCCGGCGGCATGAAGCAGCGCGTCGGCCTCGCCCGTGCCCTCGCGGGCGAGCCCAGCGTGCTGTTGATGGACGAGGCCTTCTCGGCGCTCGACCCGTTGATCCGCACCGAGATGCAGGACGAGCTGATCCGCCTGCAAGCCGAGCGCAGCCGCACCGTGGTGTTCGTCAGCCATGACCTCGACGAGGCCATGCGCATCGGCGACCGTATCGCCATCATGCAGCATGGCCGGGTGGTGCAGGTCGGCACGCCGGACGAGATCGTGATGAGCCCGGCCAATGACTACGTCCGCTCGTTCTTCCGCAATGTCGATGTGAGCCATGTGTTCCGCGCCGGCGACATCGCGCGCGAAACTCAGGTGACGCTGATCGAGCGCCGCGGCATGGCCATCCCGGCGGCGCTGGAGCGGATGCGCCGGCACGACCGCGACGTCGCCATCGTGGTCGGCCGCGACAAGACGTATCACGGCATGGTCAGCGTCGATTCCCTGGCCGAGGCGGCGCGCCGCGCCGAGCCCGACCCGTATCACCGTGCCCTGTTGCCCGGTGTGGAGCCGATCGCCGCCGCCGACACGCTGTCGGAGGTGATGGGCCGCGTGGCCGAGAGCCCGCACCCGCTGCCGGTGGTAGATGAGGACCGGCGCTATGTGGGCTCGATCAGCAAGACGGCCCTGCTGCAGACGCTCGACCGCAGCGGCAACTGAGGAGACGACCCGATGCAGGATCTGGACCTGGGCATCGGCGAGGGTGCCGATGCCGTGGTGACCTTCGTTCTCGACCATTTCACCCCCGCGCTCGACATCATCGCCGCCGCCATCGGCTTCGTCACCGGCGGCATCCGTGACGCGCTGGTGGCGCTGCCGGCGCCGGCGGCCATCGCCATCATCGTTCTGCTGGCGCTGTGGCGCGTGGGCTGGAAGTTCGCCGTGTTCGCCGTGGCCGCCCTGCTGCTGATCACCGGCATGGGGCTGTGGGAGCGGATGATGGAAACGCTGTCGCTGGTTCTGGCGGCCACTGCCATTGCCATGGTAGTGGGCATCCCGCTCGGCATCGCCATGGCACGGTCCAACGTCGTGCAGGCGGTGGCGCGGCCGGTGCTCGACCTGATGCAGACCATGCCGGCCTTCGTCTACCTGATCCCGGCGGCGATGTTCTTCGGCCTCGGCGCGGTGCCGGGCACCATTGCCACCGTGATCTTCGCCATGCCGCCGGTGGTGCGCCTGACCAATCTCGGCATCCGCCAGGTCCACCATGAGTTCATCGAGGCCGGCGAGGCCTTCGGCTGCACGCCGGTGCAGCTGCTGATGAAGGTGCAGATCCCGAACGCCCTGCCCTCCATCATGGCCGGCGTGAACCAGACGATCATGCTGTCGCTGTCGATGGTGGTGATCGCCTCCATGATCGGCGCCGGCGGCCTGGGCAACACGGTGCTGACCGGCATCCAGCGCCTCGATGTGGGCACCGGATTCGAGGGCGGCCTAGCCGTGGTGGTGCTTGCCGTGCTGCTCGACCGCATCACCCAGAGCTTCAGCGCGCCGCGCCAGGGCTTTCTGCTGAAGCGCCTGTTCGGCGCGGCAGCGGCGCAGAAGAACGAGGCGCCGTCCGGCGCGCTCGTCGCGCCCAAGGCCTGATCCGGAGCCGGCGGGGAACGCGCTTTCCCGCCCCCCTTTCCCACTGCCTGCCTAATGGGCGCGCCGTTGGCCGCGCCCCGATCCAAGGACCCCATCATGATCCAGCTGAACAAGCGCCAGCTTCTTGCCGCCGGTGCCGGGCTCGCCGCCGGCCTCGCCACCGGCGTTCGCCCGGCCCGCGCCCAGAACAAGACCATCAAGCTCGGCTTCGCCCCCTGGGCGGATGCAGAGTTCGTCACCCGCCTCGCCGCCAGGCTGATCGAGGACCGCCTCGACACCAAGGTGCAGCTGGTGCAGACCGACGTGGCGCCGCTGTACCAGGGCCTGACCCGCGGCGACGTGGACGCCATGCTGATGTGCTGGCTGCCGCAGACCCATGCCGATTACTTCAAGCGTGTCGAGGGCAAGGTGGAGCGCCTCGGCACCCTCTACACCGGCGCCAAGCTGGGCTGGGTGGTGCCGGGCTACGTTCCCGAGAGCGATCTGGCTTCCATCGCCGACCTTGCCAAGCCCGCGGTGCGGGAGAAGCTCAACGGCCGCATCCAGGGCATCGAGCCCGGTGCCGGCCTGACCCGCCTGTCGCAGGACGCGCTGAAGACCTACGGCCTCGGCGAGTACAAGCTGCAGGAATCCTCCGAGGCGGCGATGCTGTCCATGGTAAACCGGCAGATGCGCGGCGAGAACTGGATCGTCGCCACGGCCTGGAGCCCGCACTGGATGTTCGGCAAGTACGACCTCCGCTACCTGGCCGATCCCAAGGGCGCGCTGGGCGCCGCCGAGGAGGTGATCGGGCTGGGCCGCCCCGGGCTGAAGCAGGACCATCCGCAGGTCGCCGCCTTCCTGTCGAAGCTGAACCTGCCGCTGAACGAGCTGGAGGCCGGCATGCTGGTGGCGCAGGAGGATGATTCCGACGCCGCGGTGGCGAAGTACATCAAGGAGCAGGAAAGCCGCGTGAACGGCTGGTTCGCCGGCTGATCCCGCGCCGCGTCGCCTGACGCGGGGCCTCGACGGAGGGCCGGGTGCGGCGACGCGCCGGCCTTTCGCGTCGTCCCGCCGTCGGCTAACCCTGGCGGCCATGAGCTTCACCCTGGTTCTCGGCGGCGCGCGCTCCGGCAAATCGCGCCACGCGGAAGCGCTGGTCGCTCGGTATCCTGCTCCCTGGACCTACATCGCCACCGCCGAGGCCTGGGATGACGAGATGCGCGCCCGCATCGCTGAGCACCGTGCCCGGCGCGGCGCGGAATGGATCACGCTGGAGGCCCCGCTGGACCTGCCCGCCATTCTGGCCGGTGCCGGCTCGCGGCCAGTGCTGGTGGATTGCCTGACCTTGTGGCTGACCAACCTGATGCTGGGCGAGCGCGACATCGCCGCCGCGGCGGCGGCGCTGGGGGGCACGCTGGAAACGCGGACCGCCCCCACCGTGCTGGTGGCCAACGAGGTCGGCCTCGGCATCGTGCCGGACAACGCGCTGGCCCGCCGCTTCCGCGATGCCGCCGGGCGGTTGAACCAGGATCTGGCGGCGCGGGCCGCATCGGTGCATTTCATCGCCGCCGGCCTGCCGCTGGTGCTGAAGGGGGAGCCATGACCGAGAACCAGTCCGCGGAGGACGAGGACGCCGCCCGCCACCGCGAGAAGATGGCGAAGCGGAAAGCGGTGCAGGATGCCGAGGTGGCGGAGAAGACGGTGGAGAAGGGCCTGCTGATGGTCCACACCGGCGCCGGCAAGGGAAAGTCCACCGCCGCCTTCGGCTTGGCGCTGCGCATGCTGGGGCGTGGCCGCCGCGTCGGCGTGGTGCAGTTCATCAAGGGCGCCTGGAGCACCGGCGAGCGGGGCGTGCTGGAAGCCTATGCCATGCTGGAATGGCACAGCATGGGCGAGGGCTTCACCTGGGAAACCCAGGACAAGGCGCGCGACATCGCCGCCGCCCGCCGCGCCTGGGAGCAGGCGCGGCGGCTGATGGCCGAGCCTGGCCTCGGCCTGCTGGTGCTGGACGAGCTGTGCATCGCGCTGCGCTACGATTACCTGCCGCTGCCCGAGGTGCTGGACGGGTTGCGCGCCCGCCCGCACGGGCTGCACGTCGTGGTCACCGGGCGCAACGCGCCGCCGGCACTGCTGGAGGCCGCCGACATGGTGACCGAGATGAAGCCGGTGAAGCACCATTTCGCCGCGGGGGTGAAGGCGCAGCAGGGCATCGAGTTCTGAGATGAACGCCTATGCCGCGCTCGCCATCGCCATCGTGGCCGAGGTGATCGCCACCTCCGCCCTGAAGGCTTCGGACGGGTTCTCCCGCGTCTGGCCCTCCGCCGTGGTGGTGGCGGGCTACGGGGTGGCGTTCTTCTTTCTGTCGATCACGCTGCGCACGGTGCCGACCGGCATCGCCTATGCCATCTGGTCCGGCGCGGGCATCGTGCTGATCTCGGCCATCGGCTGGATCTGGTTCCACCATGGGCTGGATGCGCCGGCCATGATCGGCCTCGGGCTGATCGTCGCCGGCGTCGCGGTGGTGAACCTGTTTTCCCGATCGGTGCCGCACTGATCATGGCGGGAAGCATGGCCGGCGCCGCCATCATGTTCCAGGGCACCGGCTCCTCGGTCGGCAAGTCGCTGCTGGTGGCGGGGCTGGCGCGGGCGCTCGCGCGGCGCGGCCTCGCCGTGCGGCCGTTCAAGCCGCAGAACATGTCCAACAACGCCGCCGTCACGGCGGAAGGCGGCGAGATCGGCCGCGCCCAGGCGCTGCAGGCACGGGCCGCCGGCCTCGCCCCCAGCATCCACATGAACCCCGTGCTGCTGAAGCCGCAGAGCGAGACCGGCGCGCAGGTGGTGGTGCAGGGGCGCGTGCATGCCACGGCGCGGGCGCGCGCCTACCAGGCCATGAAGCCCTCCCTGATGCCCTTCGTGCTGGACAGCTTCGCGCAACTGCGCGCCGGCGCCGACATCGTGCTGGTGGAAGGCGCCGGCTCCGCATCTGAGATCAACCTGCGCCAGGGCGACATCGCCAATATGGGCTTCGCCCGTGCCACCGGCACGCCGGTGGTGGTGATCGGTGACATCGACCGCGGCGGCGTGATTGCCGCACTGGTCGGCACCCATGCGGTGCTGGAGCGTGGGGACGCGGCGCTGGTGCGCGGCTTCGTGGTCAACCGCATGCGCGGCGACCCGACGCTGTTCGCCGAGGGCATGGCGCAGATCGGCGCGCGCACCGGCTGGGCGCCGCTCGGCCTGGTGCCGTTCTTCGATGGCGCGTGCCGCCTGCCAGCCGAGGATGCGCAGGATCTCGCCGAGCAGCCGCGCCGCGCCGGTGCGACGTGCCGCATCGCCGTGCCGGTGCTGCCGCGCATCAGCAATTTCGACGACCTCGACCCGCTGGCCGCCGAGCCGGAGGTGGAACTGATCCTGCTGCGCCCGGGCATGGCACTGCCAGGCGATGTGGACCTGGTGCTGATTCCCGGTTCCAAGGCCACGATCGCCGACCTCGGCGCGTTGCGCGCGGAGGGCTGGGACACCGACATCCTGGCGCATCACCGCCGCGGCGGGCGGGTGCTGGGGTTGTGCGGCGGCTATCAGATGCTGGGGCGCAGCCTGTCCGACCCGGACGGGGTGGAAGGCCCATCCGGCCGCACCGAGGGCCTGGGCCTTCTGGCGGTGGACACGGTGCTGGCCGGTGCCAAGCGGCTGGCCGAGGCACGCGGCACCACCCTGGCCGACGGCCTGCCCTTCAGCGGCTACGAGATGCATATCGGCCGCACCACCGGCCCCGATGCGGCGCGGCCGCTGCTGCGCTTCCACGATGGCCGCATCGATGGCGCCGTATCGGCGGATGGCCGGGTGGCCGGCTCCTACGTGCACGGCTTCTTCGCCGACGACGCCCAGCGCGCTGCCTGGCTGGCGCGGCTCGGCGCCCGCGCCGCCGCCGCCCCGCACGAGGCGGCGGTGGAGGCGGCGCTGGACGGGCTGGCGGCGCATCTGGAAGCGCATCTGGATGTGGAGGCGCTGCTGCGGATCGCCTGCGCCGGCTGACGCGGCGGCCCTTCGCTCCCTGGCTTGCCGTCCGCCCCTGCCCGCTATCGCGCGGCCGCCATCACCGGGAAAGCGCCAATGCCATCGTGCCCGGCACGGATGACCCGGTGTGCCACGCCGTGCTCCCGTCGCGCCTCAGGCGAAGGTGATGCCATAGGTGTCCGGCGTTTCGCCACCCAGCGCCGCCGCAGTCTGCAGCTGGTGCTCGGCGCTTTCCGAGAAGCCCAGCAG
>NZ_QXGS01000244.1 GCF_003604215.1 Teichococcus vastitatis | reverse complement strand
GGCCGCGCTGCCGCCGCTGAGCCGCTCGATCGTTCTGGCCATCTCGGGCATGTGGACGTGCTTGAGCAGACCGTAGGGCACCAGGTTCTCGTTGCTCTCGGCGTAGCTGAACTTGCTGTCGGCGCCGCCCCGGCCGGCACCGGAGATGCCGGTCTTGGCGTCGATCACGATGTTGCCGGGCTCGATCAGCTTGTCGGCCAGCAGCGGTGCCAGCGCGGTCAGCGTCGCCGCGGGGAAGCAGCCGGGATTGGCAACACGGGTCTGACCGTGGATCTGGGCTGGCCAGACGTCGGCCAAGCCGTACGCCCAGCCCTCGACGTAGCGGTGGTCACCGCCGATGTCGACGATCTTCACGTCCCTGGGGACGCGCGCCAGCGCCTCGGCCGAGGCGCCCGTAGGCAGCGATGCGAACAGCACGTCGAGCTTGGGCAGGGTCGCAGGGTCCCACTTCTCGATCACCAGCTCGGCCAGCCTGGCCGACACGCCGGGGAAGCGATCCCCCAATCGGTTGCCAGCGCTGCCCTCGCCTGCG
>NZ_QXGS01000243.1 GCF_003604215.1 Teichococcus vastitatis | reverse complement strand
TGCCTTCACCCCAGCAGAATGCGCCAACTACTTCACCGCCGCCGGATATGAGCCGGAGTAGGTGGAAAATGCTCTAGGAAGCGCTCATCCTCACGCCTGATCAGTGGGGCAGGCAATCCTCTTTGGACGATCTGGCGAGACTGATCGGCTGAGTGCCAGTCGAGAGCCGCCTGGAGGGCATTCATTCTGCGGCGAGAGGCGAGCCGGCTTGGCCACCCTTGGCCTTGCTCAAGGCGATGCTGATCGCAGTCTGGCACGGCCTCTCCGACGTGAAGCTCGCGGAGGCTCTCGACGACAGGGCCTCGTTCCGGCGGTTCTGCGGCTTCTCTGCCCAGGAGCCGACGCCGGAGCGCACGGCCTTCGTGCGCCTCCGCCGGAAGTTGATGACGCAGGTTCCTATAGCACCTCTCTCTAAAGTGCCCAGGTAGTGCTAGATGTCTGGTTGTGAGACCTCTTTGGCAGCTTCAGCGATGAGGCGTGCGCGGGCGACATCGTCAGGTCCGGCGCGTCCCTCGGGCTGGTCAGACTTGGC
>NZ_QXGS01000242.1 GCF_003604215.1 Teichococcus vastitatis | reverse complement strand
GAGGTGCGCGTGTTTGATCGCCAGGTACTCGGCCGTCAGATCGTGGAGGCCGCCTTCGACCAGCAGCGCGAACCCGTCCGACGCGGTCTTCTTCTGGACCAGATCCTCGACGGTTTTTAGGATCCCGACGCGGCCGATCTTCTGCCGAGTGCGGGAGAGCAGAACCCGTTTTCCGTGTTTCCGCTGCAGGAGTTCCTCGCCGGCAATGATCGCGCGCCAGAAGTCGGTCTCGAGCGGACCGTCATGCGCGCGGCCCTCGATCTCGCAGAGCCTCCGAAAGGCCGCCCAGTAGAGATCCTGGCGTCCCTGCTGTTCCTGATAGGCCATGTACCGCCTCAAGCTTTCCGGGCCGGTCATCCTGGACAAGTCGGGACGGGAGTTCACGTCGCTCATGCCCTGTTGCTCCCGGGCTGAAGCATCGTCACGCTGCCGCAGAACTCGCCCCGGATGTTGCGGATCTTCTCCGGTTGCCCGTTCGGCAGCGTGCGGACCTGCGCTCCCGCGGCCCGCTTGGAGATCGCGCCGAGGGTCAGG
>NZ_QXGS01000241.1 GCF_003604215.1 Teichococcus vastitatis | reverse complement strand
CCTGTCCCCGCATCCCGATTCGTCACCACACCACGCCAGTGCTACATCACACGCGTGCATGACGTTCCAAAGCTGCGGGTGGCACAGAGCAGTCCTCGTTAAAGCTTGGCGACGCAATACGCGCAGTCGTGTCCCTGGATTCTGCTGCGCGAAGGCAATGGCAACACCTATGTGTCCAGTGTCATGCCGCAGAAGCGCAATCCCGGCCTGCTGAACGACACGCGCAGCAGCGCCTCCAGCGTGATTGCCCTGGCGATCGGCCGCATCTTCCAGGACCACAACATCCCGCCCGGCATGCCCGACCCGAAGCGCGTGCGCGACAATTCCGCCCTGGGCTCGGCCACCACGCGCATGCTGCAGGACTGGGACCGCATCCTGAAGGCTCTGGTGATCAGCCCAGAGCAGGCGCTGGAGGAGCTGAACAGCGACTGAAACGCTTCGCAGGAGCTGGCGGAACAACTGATACCGTCGAGCGGATGAACTGACTCTGGTGTGATTTCCTGCGCGGCGGAGATGGTGATTCGCTTCTGGCCTGACCT
>NZ_QXGS01000240.1 GCF_003604215.1 Teichococcus vastitatis | reverse complement strand
TTCTGTGCCTGGCGCAGGCTCTCTTCCGTGGCCATCAGCTCGGCCGTCCGTTCGGCGACGCGGGCCTCGAGCTCCTCCCCGGCGCGCGCCAGCACCTCGCGCACGTGCACCTGGTCGTCGATGTCGGTGCAGGAGCCGATCCACTCGGCGGCCCTACCGTCATCGCCGCGCACCGGCAGGCCGCGGGTCTGGAACCAGGCATAGCGGCCGGAGGTGGCATGGCGGATGCGACCATCGAACTGCAGCAGGCCGGCCGGCCCGGCCTTGCGCCAGGCCTCACGGGCCATGTCCCGATCTTCGGGGTGCAGCGCGTCGAGCCAGCCCCAGCCGAGACTTCGTGCCTCGCCCTGCCCGGTGTAGTCGCGCCATTGCGGGCTGGACCAGGTCCACAGCCCGCCCTCGTCCGAGCGCCAGAGAAGCTGCGGGATCCCCTCCACCAGCGCCCTCTGCCGCGCCTCCTCCTCGCGCAGCGCCGCCTCGATCCGCTTCAGCTCGGTGACGTCCTGCCCGACGCCGCCGATGCGCAACACCGTCCCGTCCGG
>NZ_QXGS01000239.1 GCF_003604215.1 Teichococcus vastitatis | reverse complement strand
TTCTGTGCCTGGCGCAGGCTCTCTTCCGTGGCCATCAGCTCGGCCGTCCGTTCGGCGACGCGGGCCTCGAGCTCCTCGCCGGCGCGCGCTAGCACCTCGCGCACGTGCACCTGGTCGTCGATGTCGGTGCAGGAGCCGATCCACTCGGCGGCCCTACCGTCATCGCCCCGCACCGGCAGGCCGCGGGTCTGGAACCAGGCATAGCGGCCGGAGGTGGCATGGCGGATGCGACTATCGAACTGCAGCAGGCCGGCCGGCCCGGCCTTGCGCCAGGCCTCACGGGCGATGTCCCGATCTTCGGGGTGCAGCGCGTCGAGCCAGCCCCAGCCGAGACTTCGTGCCTCGCCCTGCCCGGTGTAGTCGCGCCATTGCGGGCTGGACCAGGTCCACAGCCCGCCCTCGTCCGAGCGCCAGAGAAGCTGCGGGATTCCCTCCACCAGCGCCCTCTGCCGCGCCTCCTCCTCCCGCAGCGCCGCCTCGATCCGCTTCAGCTCGGTGACGTCCTGCCCGACGCCGCCGATGCGCAACACCGTCCCGTCCGG
>NZ_QXGS01000238.1 GCF_003604215.1 Teichococcus vastitatis | reverse complement strand
GGATGCGGGACATGCGACCCGGGGAATACGTTGTCATCTGCGTGACCGACAGCGGCACCGGCATGTCTCCGGAGGTGATCGCGCGCGCCTTCGACCCCTTCTTCACCACCAAGCCGTTGGGCCAAGGCACAGGCCTAGGGCTGTCGATGATCTACGGCTTCGCCAGGCAGTCGGCTGGGCAGGTGCAGATTGACTCGGACGAAGGCCGGGGCACGACCATGCGCCTGTACCTGCCGCGGCACCGGGGCGAGGCGGTCGGGAACGAGGCGCCAGCAGATCTGGGTAATGCGCCCCGTGCGGAGGCGGGGCAAACCGTGCTGGTGGTCGATGACGAGCCGTCAGTCCGGATGCTGATCACCGAGGTTCTGGAGGAACTGGGTTATGCCGCGGTGGAAGCCGCTGACGGGGCCTCTGGTTTGACGGTGCTGCGCTCCGATGCCCGGATCGATCTGCTGGTGACCGATGTCGGTCTGCCCGGTCGCATGAACGGACGCCAGTTGTTCGACGCGGCGCGACAATTCCGTCCTGGCCTGAAGGTGCTGTT
>NZ_QXGS01000237.1 GCF_003604215.1 Teichococcus vastitatis | reverse complement strand
AGGATCATGAGGTTGTGGGTGAGGACGCGCAGGATGAGCTCGCGCTGCTGAGCCTGGTGTCCGCGCGCCCTCAGCGCTGAGCCGAGGCGGCGCTTGTGCTGGCTGAAGCCGCTCTCGATGTGCCAACGCTGGTGATAAAGGGCTTGGGGGAAGTGCTTGTGGAGGGTTCGCCTGTCGGGCGTCTTCGGCCAACGCCGCCCTGTGTTCCGTGGGTTCAGGGCAATGATGCTGCGCTCGATGCCGAGTTCATCGCAACAGAGACGATGGTTGTGCTCAGCGTCGTGGCCCGCATCGGCCAGAACCGTGCTCAGAGTGACGAGCGCAGTGGCTTGGCGCAGAGCGGGTGCGAAGCCGGGCGAGTCCTGGCTGGGGCCGAGGCCAGTGACAGCGCCGATGATCCAATGGGAGTGGATGTGGAGAACTGCGGTGAGCTTGGACCGAGCTCGCTGCCGATGGCCTGAACCGTTGCCGCGCCGTCTGCCGGAGTGCTCACTCACAGGCCGTGTTTCCAGCCCAGTCGCATCCACCCCGGCGACAGGTGAGGCGTCGATCAGGCCGACAG
>NZ_QXGS01000236.1 GCF_003604215.1 Teichococcus vastitatis | reverse complement strand
TGGACACTTCGAAAAACCTCGCGGCTGAGGCGCGAAGCTGATTCACTGTCGCGGGTCAACGGGGGCAATGGCGATGGCTGAGCAGCCGGGCTTCTTCGACGTCGATGAGCGGTATGGGGCCCTGTCCGCAGCGGGCGACCCACTGGAGCGGCTCGCGGCCGTGGTCGACTTCGAGATCTTCCGCCCCGTGCTGAATGCGGCATTGGCGCGATCGGATCGTAGCCGCGGCGGACGTCCGCCCTACGACGTCGTGCTGATGTTCCGCATCTTGGTGCTTCAGGCGCTCTACAGCCTCTCCGACGAGCAGGCGGAGTTCTAACTGCGGGACCGGCTGTCCTTCATGCGCTTCGCGGGCCTCGGGCCGCACCAAGCGGTGCCGGACGGCAAGACGATCTGGCTCAAACCGCGAACAGCTCAAGCAGGCAGGCGCCATCGAAGGGTTGTTCCGCCGCTTCGATGAGGTGCTGGCGGATCAGGGCTTCCTCGCCACGGGCGGGCAGATCATTGACGCTACCCTGATCGCCGCGCCACGCCAGAAGCTCACCGTGGAGGAGAAGGCCAC
>NZ_QXGS01000024.1 GCF_003604215.1 Teichococcus vastitatis | reverse complement strand
GTCTTGCCATGGTCCACATGCCCGATCGTGCCAATGTTGCAGTGCGGCTTGTTCCGCTCAAACTTAGCTTTCGCCATCTATCGGTCACCCTGTCGGTCATAGCGCCGATATCCGGCGCACCATCTGCCCATGGCATCGCCCCATGGCGCTTCCAGGCTCTTTGGAGCGGGTGACGGGAATCGAACCCGCACAACCAGCTTGGAAGGCTGGGGCTCTACCATTGAGCTACACCCGCACCGCGCACGGCCCTGGAACACAGGCCGCGCACCGTGGCGCCTCCAACCGGGGAAAGAGATGGTCCCGGCCGCGTCACGACCCGAGGGTCGCAGGCGGGCCGGTATGGAGGGGGTTGGATTCGAACCAACGTAGGCGCAAGCCAACGGATTTACAGTCCGTCCCCTTTAGCCACTCGGGCACCCCTCCGCGCTGTCCCCGGCCGGCGGGAGCGCCGCGCTCTATCCGGTTTCCGGCCATCCTGTCAACGCGCCGCATGGCGCCCGTGGCCAGAATCCTGCTGCGGCCCCATCCCGGCGGCGCCCGGGCGGCCACGGCAGGGGTGCCCTGCGGTGACGATGCTTGCGTGCGGCGCGCCGATCAGCAGGATACGCACATGTCTCGACCGCCCCGCCGGCCGGAAGGCCCGCGCCGTCCCGCCCCGTTTTCCCGCGATGCCGCCCCGACCGGCGAGGCGCCGCGCCGCGCCGCGCCCGAGGGCCGCCCCGGCCCGCGCCGCCTCGATTCGCCCGCCGAGCCGGTTCGGCGCGAGAAGCCGGAAGCCAACACGCTGTGGCTTTACGGCCTCCATGCGGTGGCCGCCGCGTTGCGCAACCCGCGCCGCCGCGCCCGACGCCTGTTGCTGACCGCCGAGGCGGAGCAAAACCTGCTGGAACAGCTGCCCAAGCCCTGGCGGCTCCAGCCGGAACGGGTGGAGCGCGCCCGCTTCCAGACCTTTTTGACCGAGGACGCCGTGCACCAGGGCGCCGCCCTGCTGGCCGAGCCGCTGCCGCCGGTGGATCTGGACGACGCGCTCGACGCGTCCCGCGGCACGGTGCTGCTGCTGGATCAGGTGACCGATCCGCGCAATGTCGGCGCCATCCTGCGCTCCGCCGCGGCCTTTGGCGCCGCGGTGGTGGTGATGCAGGACCGCAACGCCCCCCCGGAAACCGGCGCCATGGCCCGCGCCGCCGCCGGGGCGCTCGACATCGTGCCGGTGGCGCGGGAAGTGAACCTGGCCCGCACCATCCAGACGCTGCAGAAGCGGGGCTACTGGGTGATGGGCCTGGCCGGGGATGCCGAGGCGGAGCTCGCCCGGGCCAAGCCCGGCGACCGCCCTTCAGCCCTGGTGCTCGGCGCCGAGGACACCGGCCTGCGCCGCCTCCAGCGCGAAACCTGCGACGAGCTGGTGCGCCTGCCGATCTCCGGCGCGGTCGAGAGCCTCAATGTTTCGGTCGCGGCCGCTGTGGCCCTCTACGAACTGGCGCGGCAAGGTTGAGAATGAGCCTTCCGGCGGGCTGACGGGTTGGCGCCGGAGGCATGCCTCCGGCAACACGCGGGGCTTCGGGGCTGACCGGCACCCGCCCGGGATGTTCGCCGGGGCGGCCGCCGTTGCAGGCCGAGGCTCGGGTTCAGTCGGGCCGGATGCCGGCCCGGCGCACCACCTCGACCCACCGGCCGGCATCCGCCAGGATACGCCGGCCCAGCGCCTCGGGCGGCTCCTCCAGCGGTTCCACGCCGAGGCCGGCCAGGCGCTCCGCCACGTCCGGCTTCCGCAGCGCGGCCCGTCCGGCGGCGGTGAGCCTGGCCGCCAGGCCGGGATCGATGCCTGCCGGGGCCACCAGGCCGTGCCAGCCCGTGGCCGAAAGGCCCTGGAAGCCGCCCTCCTCCAGCGTCGGCACCTCCGGCAGTGCCGCGGCGCGCGCGGGGGAGGACACGGCGAGGCCCCGCAGCCGCCCGGAGCGGACATGGTCCGTCACCGCGCCGATGTTGATCCAGACACCTTCCAGGTGGCCGGCGAGAAGGTCGTTGATGGCCAGTGCGCCGCCGCGATAGGGAACGTGGGTCCAGCGGATCTCCGCGCTCTGCTGCATCAGCTCGCTCACGAGGTGCGAAAGGCTGCCATTGCCCGGCGTGCCTACGGCCAGCGATCCCCCGCGCGCGGCGGCGACGAACTCAGCAAGGCTGCGCTGCGGCGCCTCTCGGCGCACCACCAGGATCTGCGGCACGGCGACGCCGGGCAGGATCGGCGCGAAGGCCCGCAGGGGGTCATAGGTGAGGCGCGGAAACAGTGCTGCGTTGATCGAAAGGCTGTCGGAGCCGGCCAGCAGCGTGTAGCCATCCGGCCGCGCCCGCGCCGCCGCCTCGTAGCCGATGTTGCTGCCGGCACCGGGCAGGTTCTCCACCTGCACCGTCTGCCCCAGCACCTCCCCCATGCCCTTGGCCAGCAGCCGTGCGACCAGATCCTGGCTGCCGCCCGGCGCCACGGGAACGATGAGGCGCAGCGCGCGCCCGGGGAAGTGCGCCGGGTCCTCGCCCTGCGCCCGCGCGGCGCGCGGCAGCAGCAGGGCCGGGCTGGCCAGCGGCGCGGCCAGGGCGGCACCGAGAGCCATCAGGCGGCGGCGGGAAAGGCGGTCCTGCGTCATGTGGTCGTGAATCCTCGGAACGGTCCGAAACAGGCGGCCATCTCCGGTGCCAAGGCATGGCGGCAAGACCTGCCCACCACCACAAAGGCATCGGAAGAACCTGTCGGCCACGCCGCGGGCGCGTCCGGTGGGGTCGGCCAGCCCAGAATATGCGTTCTGTGTAGAACCCGATATAAACGTCCGTCAAACGTGCTTTTAGAAAAAACCCCAGAAATGTTCGTTATGATGCCGCTCGCGGCCAGCCTGGATCATCGACGCCGCGCCAAAGGTCAGGCGCCCTGCCGAGGTCCTGGTGCGCAAAATGGAGGACGGCGCGCAGCTCGACCGCGCGGGGTCGATACGCTTCGCCCGTCCGCCTCAGTGGTATGCGCGCTGCATGAGGACGCCCTCGACCCGAGCCGGCACGCCTGATGGTGCCAGCCCGGCCACGATTTACACTTCCGTTTCGGGTCATCGATGATTTACCCTGAATCCACCGTGATTCAGGGAGGGTCCCATGGCCGAATCCGCCGATACCGCGCTGGCATCCGCCTGCCTCGGCCTCCCCGCCGGGCCACTGGATGCCACGCCCGCCATGCTGGCCAGCCTTCTGTTCAGCGCGTTCGGATTGCTCGGCCTGGCTTTCTGCGGCGTCGTCTCGGGCTGAGCTTGCCGGCGGCGCCCGGCCGCCCGTAAGCCCCCGGCATGGATGCGGCACTTCCGGCGCCCTGGCGCCGGCAAACACTGGGCGTGATCCTCGCCGGCGGCCAGGGGCTGCGCATGGGCGGCGGCGACAAGCCGCTGCGGCTGCTGGGGGGTCGCCCCCTGCTGGACCATGCGGTGGCGCGGCTGCGGCCGCAGGTGGCCGCGCTGCTGCTGAACGCCAATGGCGATGCCGGCCGCTTCGCCGCCTGGGGCCTGCCAGTGGCACCCGACGCGCCACCTTCGCAGGGGCCGCTCAGCGGCGTGCTGGCGGCGCTGGACTGGGCCGCCGCCCGCCACCCCGAACTGCCCTGGGTGGCCTCGGTGCCGGGCGATACCCCCTTCATCCCGCCCGACTTGGTGGACAGGCTGCACGCGGCGCGCGAGGCCGCCGGCCATGACCTGGCCTGCGCCGCCTCGGCCGGACGATGGCACCCGCCGGTGGCGGTGTGGCCGGTGGCGCTGCGCCACGAATTGCGCGCCGCGCTGTCCCGTGGCGAAGGCGGCATCCGCCGCTGGGCCGAGCCGCTCGGCCTGGCGGTCGCGGAATGGCCCGCCCGGCCCCGCGACCCGTTCTTCAACTGCAACACCCCGGCCGAGCTGGCCGAGGCCGAGGTTCTGCTGCGAAGCTGAGGCCGATGGTCAGCCGATTCGCCGCCGCAGGCCCCGGTTCATCGCCGCCCGGTCAGGCGTCCGGACCCGTCCGCCCCCCGGCGATCCGCTCCAGCGCGGCCCGGATCTCCGCCCGCTCGGCCGCCAGGTCACCGCGGGCCACCATCCGTCCGGCCCGGCGGTACCAGTAGGCCGCGTTGTCGTGGTCGCCTTCCCAACGATGCAGGTACGCATGCACCCAATCGCAGTCCGGCTCGCCCTCGTGGTTCTGGACGATCTCGTGCGCGGCCTCGAAGGCGCCACGCTCGGCCTGCTCCAGGGCCCGCAGCGCGGGGGTGTCGGACGGTGCGGCCATGCGTGGCTCTCCTTCAGCGTTCGCAACGGATGAAAACCGTGCCCCGGTTGGCGATGTCGCCCACATCGGCGCCGCCCAGCTCCGGGCCGGTGCTCGCCTCGGTCCGCGGCTGGATGCCGGCCCTGCCGAGGAAGTCCTGCGTGGCGGTGCCCTTCACCGCGAAATTGACGTTCTGCGGAATGTCGCCGGTGCGCTTGGCGATGTTCTGCGCGTGCAGCTTGCTGACCACCACGCCCACCACATGGCCCCGCAGGTCGAACAGCGGCCCACCGGAATTGCCCGGCTGCACCTCGGCGCTGATCTGGTAATGGCCGGGATTGTTGCCGAGCCCGTTCAACCCATTCACCTCGCCCCGCGTCAGCTTCGGATCGGAAGACAGCAGCCCCGGCAAGGGGAAGCCATAGGCGATGACCCCCTCGCCGCGCCGCACCTCGGGGCTGGCGCGGAATGGCAGCACCTCGCCCGGATCGCCCGGCACCGTCAGCAGGGCAAGGTCCAGCCCGGCATCGACGCGGGCCGGCGGCACCGCGGGCAGGGTGCGGCCATCGGCGGTGCGGATGAAGATGCGGTCGCAGCCGCCCACCACATGCTGGTTGGTCAGCACGCGATCGGTCGCCACCACGAAGCCGGTGCCGGAGGAGACGCGGGCGCGCGGGTTGGGCTCGCCCGGGGCCGGCCGGCTGGCGGCGGCGCGCAGCGCGTCGGCCTCGATTGCGATGCGCGGGGCGGCGCAGATGTCGCGGTTGCGCAGCACCGCTTCCCGCCCGTCCGCCACCACCAGGCGCAGGTCGAAGCGGCAGCCCGCCCCGGCCTCGGTGCGAAAGGTGAACACCTTGGCGGTGGGCATCGGGCCCGGCAGCAGGTTGCGGCCCCACGCCGGCTGCCCGCCGGCCTGGCGGCCGCTGCGCACGGCGTAGAGGGCCCGCGCCTCCTGGCCGGTGCGGTTGGCCAGCTGGACGCGGTGGTCCTCGGCGGGCTGGGCCGGTGCCTGGGGTGGCGCCGGGGCCGGCGCAGGCGACTGGGCCAGCAGGGGCAGCGGGATCAGCAACGCCCCGAGCAGCAGGGCGGCGGGGCGGGGGGAACGGCGGAGGCGCGAGCTGGACATGGTTCAGATGTGTTCACCGCTGGTCACGCCGTCAATTGCTGCCCTTGACCTTCCCGCAATGGGAACCCCCATCTGCCGTGGCATGCCGGATCTCGCTCTCTCCCCCAATCGCCTGACCCTGCCGCTCACCGGCATGAGTTGTGCCGCCTGCGCCACGCGGGTGGAACGCGCCTTGGCCCGCGTGCCCGGTGTCGGCGGCATCAGCATCAACCTGGCCAGCAACCACGCCATCGTGGAAGGCACAGCCGCACTTCCCGCCCTGGCCGAGGCCATCGGCCGCGCCGGCTATGGCTTGGCGGAGGAGTCGCGCGACCTCGGCATCGGCGGCATGAGCTGCGCTTCCTGCCAGGGGCGCGTGGAGCGGGCACTACGGCGGGTACCCGGCGTGCTGGAGGCTTCGGTGAACCTCGCGACTGAACGGGCGCAGCTGCGCGTGCTGGTGGGCCTCGATCCGGCGCTGCTGGCGGCGGCGGTGCAGAAGGCCGGCTACAGCCTCACCGATGCGGGCCAGGCGGCGGACGCTCCGCGCGACGCCGGCCGGCACCGGCAGAAGCTGGAGCTGGCGGCTGCCTTTCTGCTGGCGGCGCCGTTCCTGCTCGGCATGCTTAGCATGGCGCTCGGCCGGCACTGGATGCCGCCCGGCTGGGCGCAGGTCCTGCTGGCGGCGCCACTGCAGTTCTGGCTCGGCGCACGCTTCTATCGCGCCGGCTGGCGGGCGCTGCGGGCCGGCACCGGCAACATGGACCTGCTCGTCGCCATCGGCACCAGCGCCGCCTTCGGCTTGTCGCTGGCGTTGCTGCTCCGGGGCGACCCGCATCTATATTTCGAGGCCTCGGCGGTGGTGATCGCCTTTGTGCTGCTGGGCCGGTTCCTGGAAGCGCGGGCCAAGCGCGCCACCGGCGCCGCCATCGCCGCGCTGCTGGCGCTGCGCCCGCGCACCGCCCGCCGCCTGGACGCCGCCGGCCGCGAGCAGGAGGTGCCCGCCGCCGCGCTACGCGTCGATGACCGGCTGGTGGTGCGGCCTGGCGAGCGCATTCCCGCCGATGGCGTGGTGGAGGACGGCGCCGCGGGCGTCGACGAAAGCGCGCTGACCGGCGAAAGCCGCCCGGTGGAAAAGCAGCCCGGCGACATCCTCGCCACCGGCACCGTGGCGCTGGACGGGCGGCTCCTGTTCCGCGCCACCGCGGTGGGCGGGGACACACGGCTGGCACAGGTCGCCGCGCTGGTGCAGGCGGCGCAGAACAGCCGCGCCCCGGTGCAGAAGCTGGTGGACCGCGTCAGCGCCGTGTTCGTGCCCGCCGTGCTGGCGGTGGCGGCGCTGACCTTTCTGGGCTGGTGGCTGGTCGGCGGCGGCGTCGCGGCCGCCATCCTGCACGCCGTCGCGGTGCTGGTGATCGCCTGCCCCTGCGCGCTTGGCCTCGCCACGCCGGCCGCCATCATGGCCGGTACGGGCGCGGCGGCGCGGGCCGGCATCCTGATCCGCGATGCCGCGGCGCTGGAGCAGGCCGGCCGGATCACCATGGTCGCCTTCGACAAGACCGGCACCCTGACCGAGGGCCAGCCGCATCTGGCGACCCTGCAGCCCGCCCCCGGCACCTCCCGCGAGGAAGCCCTGCGGGCCGCCGCGCGGCTGCAAGCCGGCAGCGAGCACCCGCTGGCCCGCGCCGTGCTGGCCGAGGTGGGCGACAAGGCTGCGGCCGGGCTTCCCGTGGCGGACATGTTCCGCGCCCTGCCCGGCCGCGGCGTGGAGGGGGTGGTGGAGGGCCGCCGCCTTCTGCTCGGCAGCCAGCGCCTGCTGGAGGAATGCGGCGCCGGGCCTGGCCCGCTGGCCGGGCCGGCGCGCGAAGCGGCGGAGCAGGGCCAGACCGTGTCCTGGCTGATCGACCCCGCGGCGCAGCGCCCGCTCGCCCTGCTGGCCTTCGCCGACACCCCCCGCCCCGGCGCGGCGGCGACGATCCGGGCGCTGCGGGACGCGGGGCTGCGCACCGCGCTGTTGTCCGGCGACGCGGCGGCGGCGGCCGAAGCGGCGGGCCATGCCCTCGGCATTCCCGAGATCGCCGCCGGCGTGCTGCCCGAGGGCAAGGCCCGGCAGGTGGCGGAATGGCAGCGCGGCGGCGCCCGCGTCGCCATGGTAGGAGATGGCGTGAACGACGCGGCGGCGCTGGCCACCGCCGATCTCGGCATCGCCATGGGCTCCGGCACCGACGCCGCCATCGCCGCCGCCCATGTGACGCTGCTGCGCCCCGACCCGCTGCTGGTGCCGGCCACGCTGCGCATCACCGGCGCCACGCTGCGCAAGATCCGGCAGAACCTCCTCTGGGCCTTCGGGTTCAACACGCTGGGCATTCCGCTCGCCGCCCTCGGCCTGTTGTCGCCGGCATGGGCGGGGGCGGCGATGGCCTTCTCCTCCGTGGCGGTGCTGGGCAATGCGCTGCTGCTCAGCCGCTGGAAGGCCGGCGCATGAACATCAGCGAGGCGGCACGGCGCTCCGGCCTCAGCGCCAAGATGATCCGGCATTACGAGACGCAGGGGCTGGTCACCGCCCGCCGGCTGGAGAATGGCTATCGCGATTATGCCGAAGCCGATCTCGCGGTGCTGCGTTTCATCCGGCATGCGCGGGCGCTGGCCTTCCCTCTGGACGATGTGCGCCGCCTGCTGGCGCTGTGGCGCGACCGCAACCGCGCCAGCGCCGATGTGCGGCGCATCGCCCTCGACCATGTTGCGGCGCTGGAAGCCAAGGCCGAGGCCATGCAGGCCATGGCGCATTCGCTGCGCCACCTGGCGGCGCATTGCCACGGCGATGGCCGCCCCGATTGTCCCATCCTGAACGAGCTGGAGAAGAACCCATGAGCGAGAGCATGTTGTTGAAGGTCGAGGGCATGGATTGCGCCCACTGCGTCCGGGCCGTGACCGAGGCGATCAAGGCCGAGGACCCGCAGGCGGAGGTTGCGGTGGACCTCGACGCCGGCACGGTCAGCGCCACCACCATCCTGCCGCGCCCGCGCGTCGCGACGCTGGTGGAGGAAGAAGGCTACACCGTGGCGCAGGGTTGACCGGGCGCTTCATTCTTCCTTCACTAGGCTCTGGCAGCCTCCGCGCCGAGCAAGATGCGGAGGCCCTGAGCCCGATGTGGAAGACCCCGACCCCGCCGCCCCGGCGACCGATGCCCGGCCCAGAACTGCCTGTGCTGCGGGGGCCCCGCGCTCCCTCGGCGCTGGCCGACTACAACCAGAACCGCTTCACCGGCTATGGCGGCAGCGACATCCACCTGGTGCCGCCCCAGGCGCCGCCCAAGGTGTCGCCCCTGATCGCACGGCTGCAGGAGGAGTTGGAGCGGCTGACCGAATCGCACCGCGACTTCCTGGCCCGGCACGAGAAGACCGACCGCCGCATCCTGAACCGCACCCCGGAAGGCTGGGCGGTGGCCTGGCGCCGCTGGGCGATCACCGATCTGGGCGACCGCGCCGCCTCGGTGCGGGACACCTTTGTGATCCATCGCGGCGAGAGCTACGGCCACCGGCTGTTTCTCGACAGGCAGGGCCAGCAATTGCTGGCGGTGCAGCCGGGCTCTCCTGCCTCGCCGCTGCGCTATGCGCGGCTCAGCGCCACCACGGATCTTTGCGATCTGTACGGCCCCTTCGCCCGGCTGTCCGACAACCCGATGGGATAAGCCACGGGGCGGGTGTTCCTTCCCACCGCCGGCGACTAACCTCCGCCGGCGGGCCTTCAGGGTTCGCCAGAAGGAGGAATACCAGGCCATGCAGCCGCTCGCCCGCTTCACCGTGCTGGACCTGACCCGCGTCCGCTCCGGCCCCACCTGCGTCCGGCAACTGGCCGATTGGGGCGCCAACGTCATCAAGATCGAGGCACCGGAGGCGATCGACACCGGCAAGGGCCTGGGCGGCGAGGTGCTGGGTCCGGACTACCAGAACGTCCACCGCAACAAGCGCGGCCTGACGCTGAACCTGAAAACGCCGGAAGGCCTCGCCACCTTCAAGCGCCTGGTCGCGCAGGCCGACGTGGTGGTGGAGAATTACCGCCCGGACGTGAAAGGCCGCCTCGGCATCGACTATGACAGCCTGGCCGCGATCAACCCCGGCATCGTGCTCGGCTCGATCTCCGGCTTCGGCCAGGACGGGCCTTATGCCGGGCGGCCGGGCTTCGACCAGATCGCCCAGGGCATGGGCGGGCTGATGAGCGTCACCGGCCTGCCGGGCCAGGGCCCGGTACGCGCCGGCATTCCGGTCGCCGATCTCACCGCCGGGCTGTACTGCGCCATCGGCATCCTGGTGGCGCTGCTGGAGCGGGAGCAGACCGGCCGCGGCCGCTGGGTGCACACCTCGCTCCTGGAAGCCATGGTGGCGATGATGGACTTCCAGGCCACCCGCTGGACCATGAAGGGCGAGGTGCCGAAGCAGGCCGGCAACGACCACCCCACCACCATCCCGACCGGCCTGTTCCGGACGCGCGACGGCGTCATCAACATCGCCGGCGGCGGTGGCGAGATGTGGCGTCGCATCGTCGAGGTGCTGGGCATCGAGGCGGAAGCCGCCGATCCGGACCTCGCAACCGATGCGCTGCGCTCCAGGAACCGCGGCAAGACCAACGCGGTGATCCAGGCCAAGCTGGAAACCGATGACGGCGCCAGTTGGGTCGCGAAGTTCAACGCCGCCGGCGTGCCCTGCGGCCCGGTCTACAGCATGGACCAGGTGTTCGCCGACGAGCAGGTGAAGCATCTGGGCCTGGCCTGGACCGTGCCGCACCCGCAGCTCGGCGACATCGCCCTGGTGCGGCCGCCGATGCAGCTGGCCGGCGCCGAGCCGTCCCGCCGCCCGACCCCGGCACGCGGCCAGCACACGGAGGAGGTGCTGCGCGAATTCGGCTTCGACGAGTTGGAGATCACCGCGCTGCGCAACAAGAAGGCCATCTGAACCATGCGCATCACGCAGATCCGCGACGGCGTGGCGCCGATCGCGAGCGACATCGCCAACGCCTATATCGACTTCTCCAAGATGACGGCCAGCATCGTCGCCGTCACCGTGGAGGACGGGAACGGCAGATCCGCCACCGGCTTCGGCTTCAACTCCAACGGCCGCTACGCCCAGCCCGGCCTGCTGCGCGAACGCTTCATCCCGCGCCTGGCCGAGGCGCCGGAGGCGCTTCTCTCCACGCCCGAGGGCACGCTCAACCCGGCCGGTGCCTGGGCCGCCATGATGCGCAACGAGAAGCCGGGCGGGCATGGCGAGCGCTCGGTCGCCGTCGGCGTGCTGGACATGGCGCTTTGGGACGCGGCGGCGAAGCTGGAAGGCGTGCCGCTGTGGCGCCTGCTGGCCGACCGCTACCGCCAGGGCCAGGCGGACGACAATGCCTGGATCTACGCCGCCGGCGGCTACTATTACCCGGGCAAGGGCGTGCAGCAGCTGGTCGAGGAGATGCGGCGCTACCTCGGCATGGGCTATTCGGTGGTGAAGATGAAGATCGGCGGCGCTCCCGGCACGCCGCTGCGCGACGCGCTGAAGGAAGACGTGGCCCGCATCGAGGCGGTGCTGGCGCTGCTCGGCGGCGATGGCTCGCGCCTGTGCGTCGACGTCAACGGGCGCTTCGGCCTGCATGCGGCGCTGAGCTACGCCGCCGCCCTCGCCCCCTACAAGCTGCGCTGGTACGAGGAACCGCTGGACCCGCTGGACTACAGCACCCATGCCGCGCTCGCCGAGCATTACGACGGCCCCATCGCCACCGGCGAGAACCTGTTCTCCATGCAGGACGCGCGCAACCTGATCCGTCATGGCGGGCTGCGCCCCGACCGCGACATCCTGCAATTCGATCCCGCCCTGTCCTACGGGCTGGTGGAATATCTGCGCACGCTGGAGATGCTGGGGAACCACGGCTGGAGCCCGCGCCGCTGCGTGCCGCATGGCGGCCACCAATTCGCGCTCAACATCGCGGTGGGCCTCGGCCTCGGCGGCAATGAAAGCTATCCGGAGGTGTTCGCGCCCTTCGGCGGCTTCGCCGACGACACGCCGGTGGAGAACAGCCGGGTCCGGATGCACGACACGCCCGGCATCGGCTTTGAGCGGAAATCGGCGCTGTACACGGTGTTCAGGTCGCTGCTCGATTGATGCGCGGCCGGTCCGTGGCGGCTCGACCGCGCGCCGCACTTCTGTAAGCTCGGCGGCGTCGCCATCCGGGACGCCGCCGATGCCTGACTGGACCCGCGCCACCGCCCTCGCCGAACGCATCGCCGCCGAATGGGATGGCGGGCCGGGCGGCGCCATCCTGGTGTTCGATGCGGCGGGTCCGCGCGGCGGCGCCGCGGGCGGCTTCGCCAGCCTGGAGCACCGCCTGCCCTTCACCGCGGCGACGCCCAGCCGCTTCGCCTCCATCAGCAAGCATTTCCTGGCCGCCACCCTGCTGCTGCGCGGCACGGCGCTGGAGGCGCCGCTGGGCGCGCTGGTGGAGGGGCTGGCGCCATCCATCGGCGCCGTGCCGCTCGGCCGCGCCCTCGACATGACGGGCGGCATCCCGGACGTCATGGAATGGCTGTGGCAGCGCGGCGTGCCCTTCACCGCCTCCCTGTCGCCGGAGGAGATCTTCGCGGCGCTGCGGGGCGTGCCCGCCCTGTGCGCCGCCCCGGGCACGGAGATGGCCTATTCCAACACCGGCTGGCGCTTGGCGCAGCGCATCCTGCCCGATTACGGCGCGACGCTGCGCCACCGCCTGCTGGACCCGCTCGACCTGCCGATCCGCTTTCCGCTGGACGAGTCGGAGGCGGTGCCGGGCCTCGCCACCGGCTACTGGCAGGACGGCGCCGCCTGGCGGCGCGGGCGCTACGGCCTGCATTTCTCCGCCTCGGGCGGGCTGGCCGGCAGCGCCGGGGCGCTGGCGCGCTGGGGCGCGGCGCTGCTGGCCGGGCGCGGGCCGCTGGACGGAATGCTGGAACGCCTCGCCGCGCCGCGCGGCTTCACCGATGGCACCGCCTCCGCCTACCGGCTCGGCCTGGTGGAAACCATGCTGGGCGGCACCCGGCTGCTGGCGCATGGCGGCTCGCTGCCCGGCTATCGCAACCACCTGCTGCTGGCGCCGGAGCACGGGCTCGGCGTGGTGCTGCTGAGCAACCGGGAAGACGAAGCGCTGTGGCCGGCGCTGCGGGTGCTGGCGGCGCTGCTGGGCGCGCCGATGCCGCGTCCCGCCGCCAATCCTGTTGGCCTCTACGCCGAGGAGGACGGCCCGTTCTGGGCGGAGCTGACGCCGGGCGCGATCGGCGTCATGGGCGGGCACGAGGCCCTGGTGGAGGATGGCGCCGGCGGCTTCCGCTCGCTGCCGGCCTATCTGGAGATGCGGCTGCACGCGGCGCCGGATGGCGCGCTGGAGGGCCGCATCGGCGGCGTGAAGCGACGCCTGCTGCCGGTGCCGGCCGGGCTGCCGCTGGACCCGAGGCTGCACGGCACGTGGCGGGATGCGGCCACCGGCGCCACCATCGTCCTGCGCACCGGTGGCACCGCCCGCTTCGGCGGGAATGGCGGCCTGGGCACCGAGACCACCCTGACGCCGCTGCCCGGCGCCCGCGCCTTGGCCGCGCTGTCGCACGGCCCCTGGCGGCATCGCCCCTGCCTCTGGCTGGAGGGCGACACGCTGCGCCTAGCCGGCCACCGCGCCCGCATCCTGCGCTTCCACCGCCACGAAGGAGATGCCCGATGATCACCGCCCCGCGCCGCTGGCTGCTGCTGGCCACCGTTCTGTGCGGCCTCGCGCCGCTGGCACCGCCGGCGGCCGAGGCGCAGCCGGCGCCGCAGCGGGTGCTGCGCGTCGCCCCGCATGCCGACCTGAAGACGCTGGACCCGGTTTTCGCCTCCATCGTGATCACCCGCATGCACGGGCTGATGATCTACGAGACGCTGTTCGCCTGGGACTCGAAGCTGCAGCCGCACCCGCAGATGGTGGACCGCTTCTCCACCGCCGAGGATGGGCTCAGCTGGCAGTTCCACCTGCGCCCGGGCCTGAAGTTCCATGACGGGCAGAAGGTGCGCAGCCAGGACGTGATCGCCTCATTGCGGCGCTGGATGGCGCGCGACACGGTGGGCGGCAAGGTCGCGGAATATGCCGCCGGGATGGAGGCGGTGGATGAGGACAGCTTCGTCATCCGGCTGAAGCGGCCGATGTCCATGCTGCCTTTCGCGCTCGGCTCGGCGGTCGGCCAGATCCCGGTGATCATGCGGGAAAGCGACGCCAACACCGACCCGATGCGGCCGGTGACGGAGGCGGTCGGCAGCGGCCCGTTCCGCTTCAACCGCGCCGAATGGCGCAGCGGCGCCCGCGTGGTCTATGACCGCAACCCGGATTACGTGCCGCGCGACGAGCCGGCCGACGGGCTGGCGGGCGGCCGCGTGGTGAAGCTCGACCGCGTCGAATGGATCATCATGCCCGATCCCGCCACCGCCGCGGCGGCGCTGCAATCGGGCGAGATCGACATCTGGGAACAGCCGAGCCAGGACCTGGTGCCGGTGATCGGCCGCTCGCGCGAGGTGAAGGTGGAGCGCTTCGCCAGCCTGGCCAACCAGGTCATGCTGCGCCCCAACCACTTGCACCCGCCCTTCAACGACCCGCGCGCCCGGCTGGCCCTGGCTTATGCCACCGACCAGGGCGATTTCCTGGCCGCCGGCTATGGCGACGAGCAATGGTGGAAGCGCTGCGAATCCTATTTCGTCTGCGGCGGCCCGAACGGCACCGAGGCGGGCACGTCGGCCTATGCGAAGCCCGACCTGGAGACCGCCCGGCGCCTGCTGGCCGAGAGCGGCTACAAGGGCGAGCGCCTGGTGCTGAACTCCACCTACGACATCGCGCCGATCGGTCGGATGGCCGAGGTCGCCGCCGAGTCGCTGAAGAAGATCGGCTTCAACATCGACCTGCAATTCGCCGACTGGGGCACGGTGACGACGCGGCAGCAGAACCGTGGCACGGTGGCGGAAGGCGGCTGGAACCTGTTCGTCACCACCGCCTCGGGCGCCACCATGCAGTCGCCGGTCACCAATATCGGCACCAACATGGCCTGCGGCGGCAAGTCCTGGGCCGGCTGGCCCTGCGACGAGGAAGCCGAGCGGCTGCGCGGCGCCGTGGTGGACGCGCCGGATGACGCGGCCCGCCAGCAGGCGACGGAGGCACTGCACCGGCGCCTGGCCGAGGTGCAGCCCTATCGCGTGCTGGGCCAATACGACCAGCCCTATGCCCGCCGCGCCAATGTGTCGGGCATGCTGCAGGCGCCGGTGATGCTGTTCTGGAACCTGGAGAAGCCATAAGCGGACCAAGTCACTCCGCCGGATCCACCCGGAAGCGCATCCGCCGCACGAGGCGGTCCACCAGCGCGGCGGGCAGCAGCGGCGACAGGCGCAGCGCCCAGAACAGCGGCCAGGGAAACGCCAGCTCCGCCGCGCCGCGCCGCAGCGCCGCCTCGATCCGCGCCGCCGCCGCGTCGGCGCTCATCGAGAAGGGCCGGTCGCCGCGATAGCGCCGCCCCATGGCGCTGTCGAAGAAGCCCGGCGCGACCAGGGTGACGCGGAGACCCTCCGGCGCCAGCGCCGCGCGCAGCGCCTGGCCATAGGCCCACAGCCCGGCCTTGCTGGCGCAATAGCCGGGACTGTCCGGCAGGCCGCGCAGCGCCGCCAGCGAGGCCACCAGCCCGATCCCGCCGCCGCCGCGTCGCCGCATCGCCGGCAGCAGCGGTTCCACCAGGTTCAGCGCGCCCAGCAGGTTGACCTCCAGCTGCGCGCGCACCGCCGCCGGGCCTTCCGGCCCGCCATCGGGGCGGGTGCCGTGGGCGATGCCGGCATTGGCGACCACCAGATCCACCGGGCAGGCGGCGTCCCAGTCCCGCAGCAGCGCCGACATCGCCTCCGCTTCCCGCACATCCAGCACCCCGAGGCGGGGCGTGGCGCCGCGCGCGGCGCAGGCCGCTGCCACCGCCGCCAGCGCCGCCGCGTCGCGCCCGATCAGTCCCAGCGTCACGCCGGGTGCCGCGAGGCGCAGGGCCAGCGCCGCGCCCAGGCCGCGCGACGCGCCACTGATCACCGCCGAGCGGAACCCCCGCGTCATCGCAGCCGCCGCAGCCGCGACAGCGCGGCCCTCACCCGGCCCTCCAGCCCCCGATGCAGCGTCAGCGGCGACAGGCGCCAGGCCGCGGGATCGTCGAGCCTTTCCAAAACCACCTCGGGCGGGCAGGGCAGCTCGGTCACCGGGTCGACCTGGCGGGGGAACAGGATCAGCGCCGCCGCCACCAACTCATCCAGGGTCAGGCGCCGGCCGCGGCGCGGCGGCGGGTTGCGGTCCTCCGTCAGGCCCCAGCCGGCGTAGAAGGGCTGGCCCCAGGTGACCACGGGCACGCCGCGCAGCAGCGCCTCGAAGCCGGACAGGGAGGTCAGGGTGTGCAGCGCGTCCACCTGGCCGAACAGCGCGGTCAGCGGCGCGCCGGTCACCACCTGATCCGCCAGCGCCGCCAGGGCCCGCGCTTCCAGCCGGCCCTGCCGGAAGCCGGCCTCCAGGTCGGGGTGCGGTTTGTAGATCAGGAAGGCCTCCGGATGCGCCGCCCGCACAGCCTCCAGCAGCGCCAGGTTGTTCTGGATGGCGCCGCCGCCCAGCCGCACCGAGGCATCGCCCTCCACCTGCCCCGGCACCAGCAGCCGCGGCCGGCCCGGCGGGGCGGCGATGGCCGGCGCCTCGCCGCGCAGATTGTACTTGGTGACGCCGCGGGCGACGATCGCCTCGCGCAGCGCCGCGGCGCGGGCCAGCAGCGCCGGGGGAAAGGCGGCATGGGCCAGAAGCTGCTCCAGCGCGCTGCTCCGCGCCGGGTCGTAGTAGACGCCCCGGTCATCCACGGCATAGGCGGCCCCGGGCAGGAAGCGCGCACCCAGCCCACGCGAGCGGACAAAGCCGTCCTCCACCGTCAGCAGCGGCACGCCGGCCGCGCCGCAGGCGGCGCGCAGATCCGGCGTGGCGCGGCTGGCCCAGGCGGCCACGGCGCCGCCCTGACGCCGGGCATCGGCGATGGCCTGCTGCGGCCGGCCGCTGAAGCGGGGCGTGCCGGCGGCATGGGCGAACAGCGCGGCGATCCGGGGCCGCTTCCAGAAGGCCATGCCGAGGCACACCGCGACCCGCCGGTTCTCCAGCTGGGCCCGACGCCAATCCGCCAGTTGTTCCAGCGCCCGCTCCAGCGGCCAGGGACGGGCCAGGAACGGGTCGGCGCAGCGCAGGGCGGTGATCAGCGCAGCCCAGCGCGGAACTGGATCCAGCCGCCGCCCGCCCACCGCGACGCCGGCGGCCGATGCCAACAGGGCCATCTCGGCGGAAGCCCCGTGCAGGTCTCCGGCGAGGTCGAGCAAGGCCCAGGGCGACAGCGGCGCCGCCAGCAGCCGGACGCCGGCCGGCGGCGTCAGCAGCGGCGCGGCCCCGCCCGGAGCCGCGGGGTCGCGCGCCAGGACCACCGGCCGCCCGCCGGCCGCCGCGAGGCCCGCCGCCAGCGCGGCCCGCGCCGCGGCGTCGTGGCCCGGCCGGCAGGGATCGAGCACCAGCACCGCGCCGTTCCGGGGCAGGCGCAGCGCCTCCGGCGCAGGCTCCGGCAGTCCGGGCTCGCCGCCGATTCGCTCCGCCGCGGCCATGCCGGCGGCCGCCGCGGCGCGCGCTGCCAGAGACCGGTCCTCCACAGGCGGCAGCGCTGCCAGCGCTGCGTCCCCGAGTGCCGCCGGCAAGGCCTGCAACGGCAGCAGGGCGACCGGGAGGCAGCGAGGGCCGAAGGCCGGCGCGCGCAAAGGTCCGGTTGCAAAGCGGAGCACACTTGCACCCGTTGAAATCGCGGGAGTTGTAGCGTCCTGTCGAAGGGCCAGCACATCCGCTCGCCCGGCATGGGCCAGACCATATTCGGGCCAGAATGCCGCCAAGCGCGCGAAATTGACCGGATCCTCACCCGGAAACGCAATGGTCGGGGCGAGGTCAAGCCCCGCAGGGTGAGGAACCTTTTTAATGATTATTCAACTTCTGTGCAGGGCGTGTTTTACAAGGCCAGTTGTGCTGGGTTAGGTTCAACCCATGCAAGAGCGAGTGCAACTCTGCGTGTGCGGGAAACCCACCCTTCCTTCACGGAAGCGGGCACCGTTCATGCAACCCTTGATGGCATCCCTCCTGGCTATGATGCTTTCCGGCTGCGCGACCCAGGGCGCCCCTGGTCACGCTTCAGGTGCCGCGGCGCCGCTGCCTGCCCGGCCCGCCGATCCGCTCGCCGCCTTTGCGGCCCGCGCCCAGCCGGGGCAGGTCGAGGATGTGTCGCCGCAGCCCGGCGCCGCGCCGGTGACGGTGCGGTTGGTTCGTGCCTATCAGGCCGGCAGCGGCCGCGAATGCCGCGAGCTGACCGTCGGCTACCGGGCCAGCCGCCCGGCGCTGTACTGTGAGGACCCGGTGGCCGGCTGGTCCGTGGCCCGGGCGCTGCTGCGCGGCGGGGCCGTGGGACGGCCGTGATGGTGGAGATCCCGCGGCGCCGGGCCATGAGCGGCGCCCGGGCGCAGGTCCAGGTCGTCGGCGCGCTGTTCATGCGGGAGATGCTGACCCGCTTCGGCACCAGCCGCATCGGCTATGTCTGGCTGCTCGCCGAGCCGCTGATCCTCGGCAGCATGATCTCCCTGATGCATGCGCTGAGCGGCAGCGACCTGCCGAACGGCCTGCCGACCTTTCTGTTCTACGCGCTGGGCTACACGCCCTTCCTGATGTTCCGCTCCATCGTGGCGCGCGGCTCCAACGCGGTGAACGGCAACATCTCGCTGCTGTTCCACAACCGCATCACCCTGCTCGACACCATGATCGCCCGCAACCTGATGGAGATGATGGTCTGCTTCACGGTGTGCCTGCTGTTCATCCTGCTCGGCATGCTGATCTTCGGCGAGCTACCGCACCAGCCGGCCCTGCTGGTGGCGGGCTGGTTCATGAGCGCTCTGCTGGCGCACGGGCTGGCCATGGTGATCGGCTCGGCCATGGTTGTGATGGAGTGGGTCGAGCACCTGGTGCATCCCTTCACCTACCTGATGATGCCGATCTCGGCGCCGTTCTACATGATCGACATGCTGCCGCAGGGCACGCAGGAGATGCTGCTGTGGAACCCGCTGGTCAGCATCCACGAGCTGAACCGCTGGGCGATGTTCGGCGACCGCGTCATCCCGCATTACGACCTGGTCTACGTCCTCGCCTGGATCATTGGCCTGAACGTGCTCGGCATGGCGGGCCTGCGCATGGCGCGGCCGCGGCTCAGCCTGTCGGACTGAGCCGCCCATGCTGGAGCTGCGCAACGTCTGGAAAAGCTTTGAGCAGCGCCAGGGCCGCAAGGATGTGCTGCGCGGCATCAATGTCCGGGTGAACCGCGGTGACCACCTCGGCATCCTCGGCCGCAACGGCGCCGGCAAATCGACGCTGGTGCGCGTGCTCGCGGGGGTCGAGGCGCCGACGCGCGGCTCCATCCGGCGGGAGATGCTGATCTCCTGGCCGCTCGGCGGCGGCTACGGCATCCAAAGCAGCCTGACGGGGCGCAACAACTCCCGCTTCATTGCCCGGCTCTACGGCCTGTCGCTCAGCCAGACCGAGGCGTTCGTCGAGGATTTCTCCGAGCTCGGCCGCTACTTCGACGAGCCGGTAAAGCACTACTCCTCCGGCATGCGCTCGCGCCTGATGATGGCGCTGTCCTTTGCCGTGGATTTCGACGGCTACCTGGTGGACGAGGCCCTGTCCACCGGCGATGCCCGCTTCGCCAACAAGTGCCTCTCCGTGTTCGAGGAACGGCGCCAAAACGCCGCCGTGATCATGATCTCGCACAACCTGAACCATGTCCGGCGCTACTGCCGGACGGCTGCCGTGCTGCGCAACGGCATGCTGGAATTCTACGAGGACGTCGATGAAGCTATCGCCGCTTACCAGGGTCTCTGAACCCGCGCTGAGCGGCCATCTGGCCGGCCAGCGCAGCGCCAGCCGCCGCCCCTCGCCCCTGGCACGGGCGCTGTGGAAGCGGCGCTTCTACTTGCTGCTGGTGGCGCTGCCGACGCTGCTGACGGCCTTCTACCTTTATGCCTTCGCCGCCGGACAATACGTCTCGGAGGCGCGCTTCCTGGTGCGCGGCCGGCAGGAAAGCCCTTCCGGCGGCGCCCTCGGCGCGATGATCGGCGCCGCCGGCTTCAAGCAGTCGAGCGAGGAAGCCCTGGCAGTGCGCGACTACCTAGAGTCGCACGACGCACTGTTCGCGTTGGTCGGCAATATCGACCTGATCGGGCTGTACCGGCGGCCGGAAGCTGACTTCCTGTCGAGCCTGTGGTTCGCCGATCCGCCGGCCGAATTCCTGCAAATGTACCATTCCAGCATGAGCTCGGTGAAGAACGACACCAATTCGGGCATCATCACCATCCGGGCGCGCGGCTTCCGCGCCGAGGATGCGCGGCTGATCGCCGAGGAACAGATCCGGCTGTCGGAAGCCTTCGTCAATCAGCTCTCCTCCCGCGCCCGGGAGGAAACGCTGCGCGTCGCGCAGGAGGAGCTGGCCCGTGCCGAGCAGCGCGTGGTAGCCAGCCAGACGGCGGTCACCGCATGGCGCCAGCAGGAGCAGGCGGTGGACCCGACCAAGAGCGCGACGATCGGCCTGGAAGGCCTCGGCGCCCTCGAAGGCCTGCTGACCAGCGCCCGTGCCGAGCTGCAGGAAAAGTCGGCCTTCATGCGCCCCGACAACCCGCAGATCGCCACGCTGCGCAACCGCATCGCCTCGCTGCAATCGGAGATCGCGGCGCACCGGCAGCGGCTGACCCGCGGCGGCGAATCCCTGCCCGGCCAGATCGCCGCCTATGAGCGGCTGCTGCTGGAGCGGGATTTCGCCGACAAGCAGCTGGCGTCGGCCACCGCATCGCTGGAAACCGCGCGGCTCGATGCCCAGCGTCAGCAGATGTTCCTGGCCCGGGTGGTGGAGCCCAACCTGGCCGAATACCCGCTCTACCCGCGTGCCTGGCTGATCGTGGTCAGCATGTTCGCGGTGCTGAGCGTCCTTTACGGCATCGGCTGGATGCTGGTCGCAGGGATCCGTGAACATGCACTCTAGTCGTGTCTTCCTGGCCGCGACCCTGTCGCTGCTGCTGGCGGCCCAGGGCACGGCGCAGCCGCTGAACGCCCCGATGCAGGGCTCCCCGACGCTGAACTCCCCCGTGCCGGGGCTGATGAACCAGTTCCAGGGCCAGCAGTCGCCTTCCATGGCGCAGCAATCGCCGCAACTGCAGGTGCCGCAGTTGCTGCCACAGGACAACATCATCAACCGCGCCGGCAGCACCACGGAAGCCGAGGCCGGCGCCACCGCCGAAGGCCCGCTGTCCGAACCTTATCGCCCGCCGGGGCCGAGCCGCACCGTGTTCGGCGCCCAGCTCTTTCTGCGCGGCGCCCCCTCCGCCTCGGAAAGCGCGAACCCGAATTACCGCCTCGGTCCGGGGGACCGCGTCAGCGTCCGCGTCTGGGGGCCGGTGGAGGCGGAGGTGGTTGGCGCCATCGATCCGGACGGCAACCTGTTCCTGCCCTCGATCGGGCCGCTGCGCCTGGCCGGCGTGCGCGCCGGCGACCTGCAGCGCACCGTGGAAGGCGAGGTGCGGCGGATCTACACCCAGCAGGTGCAGGTCTATGCCGTGCTGCTCTCGGCCAGCCAGATCGGCGTCTACGTCACCGGCTTCGTGCGCACGCCGGGGCGGCATCTCGGCGCCGGCTCGGAAACCGTGCTGGACTACCTGCTCCGCGCCGGCGGCGTGGATCCGGTGCGCGGCTCCTACCGCGACATCGTGGTCAACCGCGGCGGCCGCTCCCTGGTGCGGATCGACCTGTATCCCTTCCTGCTGCAGGGCAAGCTGCCGCAGCTGACGCTGCAGGACGGCGACACCATCGTGGTCGGCCGGCAGGGCGCGGTGGTGTCGGCCGACGGCGCCGTGCGCAACAACTACCTGTTCGAGGTGGCCGGCCGCGCCATGGGCGGCCAGGAGCTGGTGCAATTGTCGGGCCCGCTGCCGGCGGCCACCAACGCAGTGATCCGCGGCACCCGCAGCGGCCAGCCCTGGTCGCGCTACGTCGACGTGGCGGCACTGGAGAAGCAGTCGCTGCTGGATCAGGACACCATCACCTTCATCACCGACGCCCCGGCGCCGACGGTGCGGGTGTTCGTGGAAGGCAGCCGCATCGGCCCCTCGGTGCTGGTGGCCGACCGCGACATCGATCTGTGCAGTCTGCTCAACCACGTCGCGGTGGACCCGGCACTGGCCGACACCAGCTCCGTGTTCATCCTGCGCAAGCGCATCGCGGCGCAGCAGCGCCGCGCCATCAACGAGGCGCTGGACCGGCTGGAACGGCAGCTCTTCACCGCCACCTCGGCGACCACCGGCATCGCGCAGATCCGCACCGCGGAAGCGCAGCTGGTGTCGAACTACATCCAGCGCGGCCGCCGCATCGAGCCGGAAGGCCGGCTGGTGGTGGTGGACGGCAATGGCCGCTGCGCCCGCGTGCGGCTGGAGGATGGCGACACCATCGTGATCCCCGAGCGCTCCGACACCATCCTGGTGGCGGGCGAGGTGGTGACGCCGCAGGCCATCCTGTGGCGCCCGGACATGACCATCGACGCCTATGTGGAGGAAGCCGGCGGCTACACCCAGCGCGGCGACAGCGGCGGCATCATGATCCGCCGCGCCAGCGGCCAGATCATCCTCGACCCGCGCCAGGGACCTCGCCCCGGCGACGAGCTGATCGTGCTGCCGCAACTCGGCATGAAGGGCTTCCAGATCGCCAGCGACCTGCTGCAGATGATCTACCAGGCGGCGCTGGCGGTGCGCTACTTCGACCTCGGCCGCTGAGCCGGGCGGGCGGGGAGCCCGGCTCCCCGCCCGCTTCGCCGGATCAATGCTCCGGCAGCGGCGGCGCGTGCTGGAAGTGCCGCAGCTCCAGCAGCGCCAGCCGCTCATCCTCCCGCTCCACCGCCGCGAAGGCGAAGCCCAGCAGGCCGACGCCGACCGGGCGGCCCGACGGGTCCGGCCGGGCCTCGCCGCAATGCAGGTCGACCGTCACCTCGGCCCCGCCGGCCGGCACCTCCAGCGCCACGGCGAGGCGCGCACCGGCCTCCAGCCGCACCGGCACCGGCAGCGCCGGCGGAGCGCCCTCCCGCATCACATGCAGCTCCACCATCTGCGGCTGCGCCGGGCCGAGCAGGTCCAGCTCCAGCCGCAGCGGGCCGGCATGTTCGGCATCGAGCGGCAGGAACAGGGTGGCATCGCCGGGACGGGTCCAGACGCCCGCATCCTCCAGCGGATACCAGCCATCGCCCTCGCGCACCGCCTCGGCCACCGCCATGCCGAGGTTCGGCCGGCTGGCCGCCATGCGGCGCACCGGATGCCGGATGGCGGGTGCCAGCGGCAGGCGCGGCAGCACGCCGTTCTCCTGTTCGGCGAGGCGGGCCGCCTCCGCCAGCAATTGCGCCGCCACCACGCTCCAGGGCCGCAGCGGCACCGCCGCCGCGCGCGCCTGCTCGGCCTCACGGAAGGCCGGGTCGGTGATCATGCGGCCGAGCAGCTCCACCAGCTCCGGCTCGTTGCCGGGGGTGAAGAAGGTGGCACCGCCCTGGCCGGATTCCACCAGCGCGGAATGCGCGGGCGTCACCACGGCGCGGCCGGCGGCCAGGCTTTCCGTGACCGGCAGACCCCAGCCCTCGTGCAGGCTGTTGTAGACGGTGAACAGGCTCCGCCGGTACAGCGCCGCCAGCACCGGGTCCGACACGTCGTGCAGCAGCCGCACCTTGGCGCGCAGCTCCGGCGAATGCTCCAGCAGCGACAGGGCCGGCTCGGCCCGCCAGCCCGGCTTGCCGACGCAGGCCAGCAGCGGCACCTGCCTGGCGCCGAGGCGGCGCAGCAGCGTCAGCCAGGCGCTGAACACCATGCGGTGGTCCTTGCGCCCCTCCATGGTGGCAACGAACAGCACGAAGGGGGCGTCGCCGCGCAGCAGCGGGTGGTCGGCTGGCGGGCGCGGCGGCGGCGCGGCCGGCGCCGCGTCCATGCGCACCACCGCCGCGCGCGGCACCGGCAATTCGGGCAGCAGGGCCGCGTGTAGCCGCCGCAGGTCGTCGCGCGTCGAGCGCGACACGGTGAGCACGCCGTCGGCATGCAGCGCGAGGTTGGCGAACCAGCGCGAATAACCGCTCACCGTGCCCTCCTGGCAGTATTCCGGCATCAGCAGCGGCACGCAGTCATGCACCAGCGGCACGTGCCGCAGCCCGTCGCGCTGGCGCGCGGCACGCAGTGTGCCGAGATGGCCGGGCACGCCCCAGGTGCCGCCCAGCGGCACCAGCACGGCGCCGGGCGCGAAGCGCAGCGCCGGCGGCCGCTCCAGCAGCGCTTCCAGCAGGCCGGTGGCTTCCCGCCAGGCCGGCTCGTCCGCCTCGGTGCCGGTGGTCATCAGGTGAACGAGGCGGTGAAACAGGGCGGCGGGGAAGTCGCGCAGGCCGCCGGGGCGCATGGCGCAGAGACGCGGCGGCTCGGCCCCGGCCAGGGCGCCCTGGGCGATGCCGATCTGCACCCGCTGAATGCCGCTCGGCGCGCGGTAGCCCTGGCGGATCCACTGGGTCAGGTCGGTGAGGTCGAGCACGATGCCGCCGGCGCGCGGCGCGGCGCGTTCCGGACGGTCGGCCACCAGGGCGATCCATTCGGCCCAGGGTCCGACGGCGCCGGGATCCAGCGCCACGGCGGCGGCATAGGCCGCGCGAGCGTGGTCGCGCTGGCCCAGCAGCTTCTCGGCGTGGCCGATCTGCAGCGGGATGTCGGAATCCAGCGGGCGGCTGCGCCAGGCGGCGCGGTACAGCGTCAGGGCCTGCCGCACCTCGCCCAGTTCCTTCAGGCAATGCGCCTGCTGCACCTGCATGCCGGCATCGTCGGGCCGCAGCCGTAGGAACGCGCCATAGGCGGCGGCCGCCGCCTGCCAGTGGCCGCGGTCGCGCAGCCCGTCGGCCTCGCGCCGCAGCATTTCCGCATCCTGCCCCGCTTCGTCGGCCATGCCCCGCTCCCCGCATCCGCCGTCACCCTTCACGACAGCGTGGGGTTCCGGTCAAGGGGTCGTGATGAATACGCTTCGCCTAACAGGCGCACTCGGCTAGGTTCCGCCCATGCGCCCGCGAATCTACCTCGATGGCTACAACCTCGCTCTCGACCAGGGCACGGGGGTGGCCACCTATGCCCGCAACCTCAGCTTTCGCCTCGGCGCGATGGGGGCCGAGGTCGGCGTGCTGTACGGCACCCGCGCCAGCCCCAGCCGCAACCCGCTGATCCGCGAGATCGCGTTTTTCGACAACCGGGTGGGCGAGCCCGGCACGATACTGCGCTGGATGCGCAATGTGCGGCGCACCACGCTGGGCAATCTGGGCGAATACGCGACGCAGGTGCCGATCACCGGCCGCGTGGTGGCCACCACCTTCGACAACCGGATGCCGCATTTCGACCACCTGTGGAACGTCGAGAACGGCTTCACCCAGGCGGCCAACCACTTCAAGTGGTTCAAATCGCGCCTGACGGTGCGCATGCCGCAGCCGCCGCAGATCATGCACTGGACCTACCCCATCGCCATGCAGATGCCGGGGGTGAAGAACATCTACTGCCTGCATGACCTGGTGCCGCTGCGCCTGCCCTTCACCACCCTCGACCACAAGCGCCGCTACTTCCGGCTGAACAAGCTGATCGCGCAGAAGGCCGACCACATCGTCACGGTCAGCGAGGCGTCGCGGCGCGACATCATCAACCTGCTGGGCGCCGATCCCGACAAGGTCACCAACACCTACCAGTCGGTCGAGCTGCCGCGGAAATTCACCGACAAGCCGCTGGCCGAGGCGCGGGACGAGATCGCCGGCTCCTTCGGCCTCGGCTGGAAGGGCTATTTCCTGTTCTTCGGCGCCATCGAGCCGAAGAAGAATGTCGGCCGCATGATCGAGGCGTTTCTCGCCTCCGGCTCCGAGCTGCCGCTGGTGATCGTCGGCAAGCAGGCCTGGAAGAGCGAGGAGGAGCTGAAGCTCCTGTTCGACGACCACATCCGCTACCAGGTGCAGGAAGGCTCGATCCTGCGCACGCGGCGCAAGATCATCCTGCTCGACTACGCGCCGTTCCGCCTGCTGGTGTCGCTGATCCGCGGCGCCAAGGCGGCACTGTTTCCTTCCCTGTACGAGGGCTTCGGCCTGCCGGCGCTGGAGGCGATGAAGCTCGGCACGCCGGTGATGACCTCCAACACCTCCTCCCTGCCGGAGGTGGTGGGTGACGCCGCCCTCACCGTCGATCCCTACGACGTGCGCGCCATGGTGGAGGCGATCCGCGCTCTCGACACGGGTGCCGACCTTCGCGGGCAGCTGGCCGAGGCTGGGCCGAAGCGGGCCGCCCTGTTCAGCAGCGAAGCCTATGAGAAGAAGCTGGCCGAGGTGTATGGCCGGCTCGGCGTGCGGCTGGACCGGCCGGCGGCCACGCCGCCCGAGGCCGCACCGCTGGCCGCCGAGTAGCTCCGGAGGCTCCGCATTGAAATGGCCTTCGCGGCAGGCTAGAATCACGGCGCTCTGGCGGAGCTGAACGGGTCCCCGCGCCCGGTACACTACTCGCCCCGAAAACGGGGCGGTTTCCTCGAACAGGGGAACCGACCCATGGCCGATAGTACCACGCCCGTTGTCTTCCTGCCTGTCCAGGCGGCCTATGACCGCTGGGCGCCGGGCTATGACAGCACCGACAATCCCATGGTGTTCGCAGCCCGCCGCGCCCTCGACAGCCTGGCACCGACCCTGCGCGGCCGGGCCGTGGTGGAGTTCGGCTGCGGCACCGGCGGCAACCTGCGGCTGCTGCGCCGGCACGGGGCCGGGCCGCTCAGCGGCTTCGACCTGTCGGCGGGCATGCTCGGGGTGGCGCGCGCCGCCGTTCCGTCCGCGCGGCTGTGGCAGCAGGACATGCTGCATCCGGTGCCGCTGCCGGACGCCACCGCCGACGCCGTGCTGTTCAGCCTGACGCTGGAGCATGTGGCCGATCCCGTCACGCCGCTGGCCGAGGCGCGCCGGCTGCTGCGCCCCGGCGGCCGCGTGCTGGTGCTGGAGATCCATCCCTATCTCAGCCTGGGTGGCGTCGGCGCGCATTTCCGGGATGAGGAGGGCGAGGTGCGCATGCCGGTGGTGGCGCATGGCATCGCGGACCACCTGAACGGCTTCGCGCGGGCCGGGCTGCGCGTCGCGGCCTGTCGCGAATGGCGCCCGCGCGACTTCGGCGGAGACCGGCCGGCACGGCTGCTCAAGCGCGGCGAAGCCATGCCAATTTTGATCGCCTTCGAGGCCGTTGCGTGCTGAGCCACAAAAAGAGTTGAGTTGAGGAACTTGAGCACGACCACAATGTTGGTCCGGCAAAGAGAGTGCCCGCCGAATGCCCGAGCCCGAGTCCGACCCGGAGCCGATCACTTCCCCTCGTCCGGACACCCTGCTGCAGCCTGGCCATACCTGCTGGAAACTCGCGCGCGCCGACCGCCTGGCCGTGATCGTGGATGCCGCGGATTATTTCCGCGCCGCCAAATCGGCCATCCTGCAGGCGCAGCACGCGGTGACGCTGATCGGCTGGGATTTCGATGCCCGGATCGAGCTGGAGCCGCAGGGCCAGACACTGGACGGCCCGAATCGCATCGGCCGCTTCCTCAACTGGGTGGCCCGCCGCAAGCCGGGGCTGGAGGTGCGCATCCTGAAATGGGACCTCGGCCTGCTGCGCTCCCTGTCGCGCGGCGAAACGCCCTTCTTTCTGCTGAACTGGATGGGCGGCAAGCAGATCCAGTTGCGGCTTGACGGCGCTCACCCGGCCGCCGCCGCGCACCACATGAAGCTGATGGTGATCGATGACGCCCTGGCCTTCTGCGGCGGCATCGACATCACCATGGGCCGCTGGGACACCCGCGACCACGGCCCCGACGCGCCGGCGCGGCACTCGCCGGGTGGCAAGCGGCTCGGCCCCTGGCACGACGTCACCACCTGCGCCAGCGGCCCACTGGCGCGCGCGCTGGGCGAGGTGGCGCGCCGCCGCTGGCATCGCGCCACCGGCGAAACCCTGGGCCACCCCCCGGTGCCCGCCGAGACACCCTGGCCCGAGGGCCTGGAAGCCGAGTTCCGGGACATCCCCGTGGGCATCGCCCGCACCCTGGCACAATATGACGAGGTGCCGCAGGTCAGCGAGATCGAGGCGCTGACCTTTCGCGCCATCGAGGCCGCGCGCCGCACGCTCTACATCGAGAGCCAGTATTTCGCGTCCCGCAAGGTCGCCGAGGCGATCGCCGCCCGCCTGCAGGAGCCGGACGGGCCGGAAGTGGTGATCGTCAACCCCGACACGGCGGATGGCTGGCTGGAAGCCAAGGCCATGGACTCGGCGCGCCTCCGCTTGGTCAATCTGGTGCGCCGGGCGGACCGGTACGACCGCTTCCGCATTTTCCACCCGGTGAACGAGGCCGAGCAGCCGATCTACGTCCATGCCAAGGTGATGGTGGTGGACGACGCGCTGCTGAAGATCGGCTCGGCCAATTTGAACAACCGTTCGATGGGCTACGACACCGAGTGCGACCTGGCGATCGAGGCGGCGGCGGCGGATGATCCGGCGGCGGTTCGCGCCCTGATCACCGCCCGCCGCGACGACCTGCTGGCCGAGCATCTCGGCCGCGACGCCGCCGAGGTCACGGCCGCCATCACCGCCGCCGGCGGCTCGCTGATCGGCGCCATCGAGGCGCTGAACACGGGGCCGAAGAAGCTGGCGCCGCTGCCGATGCGCGAGCTGACCGCCGGTGAGGAGGCGATCGCGGAAACCGACCTGGTGGACCCGGAACGCCCCACCAGCCTGTGGCGGCAGTTCCGCTCGGTGGTCGCCGGGTAGTTCACGCCCGTACTCCGCGCCGGGTGGTCCGGGCCGGGGGCAGCGCCGCGTCTCCGGCCCGTTCTCCTATGGGGCGCGAAGGCAGATCACCCGCGCGGCGCCGTGCGCCCGCTCCGCCAGCACCTCGGCACCCGGAAGCTCCAGCGTCTCGGCCACGCCCAGCTCGGCGCAGATCAGCGCGCCGGGCGCGATCCAGCCGGCGGCGGTGAGCGCCGCCACCGCCTTGGGCACCAGCTCCTGCGCATAGGGCGGGTCCAGGAACACCAGCCCGCAGGCAGCGGCGGCCCGCGGCGGCCGCGTGGCGTCGCCGGGCAGGATCTGGGCACGCTCGGTTTCGCGGCAGGCGGTGATGTTGGCGCGCAGCACGCCCAGGGCGACGCGGTCGCGCTCCATGAAATACGCGCTGGCGGCCCCACGCGACAGGGCCTCCAGCCCCAGCGCGCCGGTGCCGGCAAAGGCATCCAGCACCCGGGCCTCCTCGATCATGCCCCGCCCGGCCCAGGGGGCATGCCACAGCATGTCGAACAGCGCCTGGCGCACGCGGTCGGCGGTGGGGCGGGTGGCGGCGCCGGGCGGGGCTTCCAGCGTCCGGCCCCGGTTGCGGCCGGCAATGATGCGCATCAGCCGGGCTTGCGCGGTCCGCGCCGGCGGCCCCGGTCGCGGCTCGGCCCTTCCGGCTGGTCGGCATCCGGCCCCTGCGCCACGGCCCCCCAGGGGCGGCGCAGCTTCTCGGTGGCGTTGCGCGCGCGCGGCGGCTTGGCCGGGCGGCTGCGCTGCACCGCCTCCGGCTTGGCGGCGGCGCGCGCCTCGTCCGCGGCGGTGACCCGGGCGGCCTCGGCGGCGCGCTCCACCCCGCGCAGGATGCGCGGTGGCGCATCGAGGCCGAGCTGCTCGCGCATGAACTTGGCGTTCACCTCCTCCACCGCGCCGCGCGGCAGGGTGCCCAGGGTGAAGGGGCCGTAGGCGACGCGGATCAGCCGCGTCACCGTCAGGCCGAGATGCTGCAGCACGCGGCGCACCTCGCGGTTCTTGCCCTCGGTGAGCGACACGGTGAGCCAGGCATTGGTGCCCTGGCGTGAATCCAGCCCCGCCTCGATCGGGCCATAGGCGACACCCTCCACCGTGACGCCGCGCGCCAGCTCGGCCAGGGCGCGCTCGTCGACGCGGCCATGCACGCGGGCGCGGTAGCGGCGCACCCATTCATTGTCCGGCAGCTCCAGCTTGCGGCTCAGCGCGCCGTCATTGGTCAGCAGCAGCAGACCTTCGGAGTTGAGGTCGAGCCGGCCCACCGAGACGAGGCGCGGCAGCCCCTCCGGCAGCTCGTCGAACACGGTGCGGCGCTGTTCCGGATCCTTGTGGGTGGTCACCAGGCCGGGCGGCTTGTGGTAGCGGAACAGCCGCGTCCGCTCCGGCGCGCCGACCGGCTTCTTGTTGACGGTGACGCGGTCCTCGGGGCCCACAAAGGTGGCCGGGGTTTCCACCACCCGGCCGTTCAGCGCCACGGCGCCCTCGGCGATCAGCTTCTCGGCGTCGCGCCGGCTGGCGATGCCGGCCCGCGCCAGCCACTTGGCGATGCGCTCGCCGCGCTCGGCCGTGCCTTCGCTCTCCTCCACCGGATCGCTCACGACGCCCGCTCCGGCGCCACCAGGTTCTCGCCCCGCGCCGCTGCCACGAAACCGTCCAGGATGCGGCGGTCGGCGCGGTCCACCGCGTATTCGGGGTGCCACTGCACGCCCAGGGCGAAGCGGTGCCGGATGCTCTCGATGCCCTCGACCACGCCATCCGGCGCCACGGCGTTGACGATGGCGTCCGGCCCTGGCCGCTCCACCGCCTGATGATGTGCCGAGTTCACCGCCATGCGCGGGCCGCCGACGATGCGGGCCAGCAACGTGCCGGCGGTGACGGCGACCTCGTGCCCCGGCTCCGTGCGCGGGTTGGGCTGCTCATGCGCCAGCGCATCGGCGATGCTGTCGGGGATGTGCTGGATCAGCGTGCCGCCCAGCGCCACCGCCAGCAATTGTTCACCCCCGCAGATGCCGAGGATCGGGATGTCGCGGGCCAGGGCGCCGCGCACCATCGCCAGCTCGAAGGCGGTGCGGCCCTGCTTCAGCGCCACTGTCGGGTGCGCCGGCCCGCCGCCATACAGCGAAGGGTCCACGTCGAACGCGCCGCCGGTGACCAGCAGCCCGTCGATGCGGTCGAGATATGGCTCGGCCAGCTCGGGCTGGTGCGGCAGCGCGACCGGCAGGCCGCCCGCCTCCGCGACACTGGAGAAATAGTTCTGGCGGAGGGCGTACCAGGGCAGCTTGGAGTAGCCGCCGGGCTGTTCCGCATCCAGGGTCAGGCCGATCAGGGGAAGCTTGCGCATGGCTGCGGTTGCTAGCCCTGCGGCGCGGCGACCACAATGCATTTCCGGATGGACAGGAGGCGAGGATGCAGCACAAGGGCAGGCGTGTGGTGGTGATGGGCGGCAGCCGGGGCATCGGGCGCGCCATCGCGCTCGGCTTCGCGCGGGAAGGCGCCGCCGTGGCCGTCTGCGCCCGCGGCGCCGCCGGACTGGAAGCGGTGCGTCAGGATCTCGCGGCGCTCGGCGCCACGGCCCATGCCGCCCCCTGCGACCTGGCGGATGCCGAACAGATCGCCGCCTTCATCCCCAACGCCGCGGCGGCGCTGGGCGGCATCGACGTGCTGGTGAACAACGCGTCCGGCTTCGGCTCCACCGATGACGAGGCGGGCTGGGCGGCATCCTTCAACGTGGACATGATGGCCACGGTGCGCGCGTCCCGCGCGGCCCTGCCATTCCTGGAGCAATCGGGCAGCGGCGCCATCGTCAACCTGTCCTCGATCTCGGCGCTCCGGGCCAGCGCGCGCAGCGCCCCTTATGGCGCGATCAAGGCAGCCATCGACCACTACACCGGCAGCCAGGCCAAGATGTACGCCGCCAAGGGCATCCGGGTGAACGCGGTGGCGCCCGGCTCCATCGAGTTCCCCGGCGGCTCCTGGGAGCAGCGGCGGCTGGAAGGCTCGCCGCTCTACGAATCGGTGCGGTCGCAGATCCCGGCCGGCCGCCTGGGCGAGCCCGAGGAGGTGGCGGATGTGGTGCTGTTCCTGGCCTCCCACGGTGCCCGCTGGGTGACGGGGCAGAGCATCGTGGTGGATGGCGGGCAGCTGATCGGCCCCTGATGCCGGCATCGCCCCCGCCGAGCCCGATCGAGCTGGCCCTGGCCGAGGCGCGCGCGGCCGCCGCGCGCGGCGAGGTGCCGGTGGGCGCCGTGGTCACAGCGCCGGATGGCAGCGTGCTGGGCCGGGCCGGCAACCGGGTGGAGGCCGATCGCGACCCGTCCGCCCATGCCGAGATCCTGGCGCTGCGGCAGGCCGCCCGGCGGCGCGACTCGCCCCGCCTGCCCGACTGCACCCTCACGGTGACGCTGGAGCCTTGCCCGATGTGCGCGCAGGCGGCCAGCTTCTTCCGGGTAAAGCGGGTCTGCTTCGGTGCCTATGATCCCAAGGGCGGTGGGGTGGAGCATGGCGCGCGGATCTTCGCCGCGCCCTCCTGCCACCATGCGCCGGAAGTGATCGGCGGCCTGCGCGAGGCGGAATGCGGCGCCCTGCTGCGGGATTTCTTCGGATCGGTGCGGCGGAACTGAGCGGGCCGGCCAGGCCGTGCGGCACCGCGTCAGGCGGCGGCGGTTCCGTCCTGGCTGTCGCCGGCGACCTCCAGCAGGCCATTCATGTTGCGCGACAGCTGCTGCCAGGCCAGCGACAGGCCGAAGACCTGCTCAATATCCTCCTGCGGCAGCGGCTGGAACAGCCCGTCGGAGCGCATCTGCTCCACAGCGGCGGCGACCCCGCTGGCGGGGCTGCGGATGCCGCCGGCCCGGGCAGGCAGCGTCCCGTCCGCAAGCGCCTGGCCGATCTCGCCGAGGAACCGCTCCGCATCCCGCGTGGCGTTCCGCACCGGCTCGCCCAGGTGGTCGCGGAGTGGCTCCGGCAGGCACCGGGCGCTGAGGCGGTCCGCCATGGCGAGGCTGTACCACAACCGCTCGATCTGCTTCAGGAGAGGCGTCAGGGGCACGTGCCGCCTGCGCTTCCGGCGCAGCCGCGTCTGCTCGATCATGGTGCCGGCCGCGGCCAGTTCGCGCGCGATCCGATCATGAGCCGTCCGGAGATCCGGCGCGTCCTGCGCCAGGACCCCGGCCATGCAGGCGGACAGAAGCTCGCCACAGCCTTCCAGCGCCTTCGCCAGGTGCTGCTCGGCACTGCGATGGGCTTGGCGCGGCAGGATCAGCACGCTGGCCGCCGCGCCGGCCGTGGCGCCCAGCGCGATCGCGCCGATCTTGTGAACGGCGTTCTCCAGCAGTTCCACGCCCGGAGCGATGATCAGGATGGCGACCGGAACCAGACCATAGCTGTACCTCGGCCGGACACCGGTGATCAGGCTCATGATCCCGATCCCGGCCAGCAGGCACAGGATCGTCCGCCAGCCGCCAAGGCCGATCAGGTGGATGCAGCCCAGCGCGACCAGGGACCCCAGCACGGCCCCTAGTACCCGGTCCCGGGCGGCGGTCAGGGTGCCGCCGACACTGCCCTGGATCACGTAGAGCGCGGAGAACACGGCCCAGGAAGGCTCGGACAGGCGCAGCCACTGCGCCGCATTGTAGGAGATGAGGACCGCCAGGATCGTCTGCGCCGCCGAACGGAAGGGGTCCCGCCGGGTCACGTCGAGGCAGAACGCGCAGAAGCTGCGGAACCAGGAGGAACGGGAATGCGGCCGAGTGCCCGAGGCCCGGGGTGGTGTCATGCGGAGCGAAATCCCCAGGCCGCCACAGCGTTGCGCGGCCGGCGCCGGCACCCGCCGCGCGCCGTCGCGGCGAGGATCAGCGGATCGGAGCCCTTGGCTGGCCCCCCCGGCGCCTGCTCCCTCGCCCCCTGTTCCCCAGCTCTGTTTCCGGGTCCCTGGCACTTGGCGCCGGCCACGACGCGGCGCAGCATGGCGGCATGGATACGACTCAGGCCGAGCCGCAGGCCATCCGGCGAATGGTGGCGGTGTTCGGGATGTCCGGCTTCGCGGGGGCCCTGGCAAGCCGCGCCCTGGACCCCTTGATGGGGGAACTCGCCACTGAGTTCCTCGCCCCGCATGAGCAGGTGGCCCTGCTGTCCAGCGCCTTCGCCCTGCCCTACGCGCTGGTGCAGCCGGTGCTGGGGCCGCTCGGCGACGCCTTCGGCAAGCGGCGGGTGGTGGCGCTGTGCATCGGCCTGTTGTCGCTGATGCTGGCGGCCTGCGCCCTGGCGCCGAGCCTGGACGGGCTGTTCGCCGCGCGCGTCGCCGCCGGACTGGCGGCGGGCGGCATCTTTCCGCTGGTGCTGGCGCTGTTCGGCGACACCGTGCCGCTGGCCCAGCGCCAGGTGGCGATCAGCCGCTTCCTGGCCTACGCCATCCTGGGGCAGTTGGCCGGCGGCGCCGTGTCGGGTGCGGTGGCGCCGTTCATCGGCTGGCGGGGCGTGATGTGGATCTGCACGGCCGTCGCCGCCCTGTCCTGCCTGGTGCTGGTGCTGGATGCGCGCGGGCGGGCGGGCACCGCCACCCTGGCCCCGCCGCCCTCGCTGGCCGAGGTGCTGCACCGCTACCGGGGCATCCTGCGCAATCCGGCGGCGCAGCCGCTCTATGGCGGCGTGTTCCTGGAAGGCATGTTCGTGTTCGGCCCCTTCCCCTTCCTGGCGGCGCTGCTGGGGGCGGACGGCCATGGCACGCTGCGCGCCGGGCTGGCGGTGGCCGGGTTCGGCATGGGGGGCTTCGGCTACACCCTGCTGGCGCCGCTGCTGCTGCGGCGGCTGGGGCAGGCGCGGATGATGCGGCTGGCCGGGCTGCTGGTGTGGGGCGGCATGGCGGTGCTGGGCTTCTCGCCGCTCAATCTCGCCACCGGCGGCGGGGTGCTGATCGGGCTCGGCTTCTTCATGCTGCACAATTCGATCCAGGTGCGCGTGACCGAGGTGGCTCCCCTGGCGCGCGGATCGGCCGTCGCCCTGCATGCCTTCTGTTATTTTCTCGGGCAGGCGGCAGGGCCGGCGCTGTTCGGCGCCACCATGTCACGCCTGGGCAGCGGCATCACGCTGGCCTTGGGCGGGCTGGCAGTGTTCGCCATCAGCGTCTGGCTCAGCAGCCCCCGCACCGGAACAAAACCAGCCCGGGCCACGCCTTAGCGGTCCCCGACTTCGCTTCTGCGCGATTCGCACGGAACAAACCGGGCACTTCGACCGGTGCGAATCGGGGCGCGCACGTTCTCCGGATGTTCTCGTCAGAAGTCGGTGACGCGGCCCTTGCGTTCCCAATCACCATAGCGGGTCGGTTCAGGACCAGGCGGGCCGTCCACTTCCTTGGGCAAGGGCTGCTGCGGCTTCGGGGCGGCGGCCGGCGGGGCTGACGCAGCCGTGTTGCCGGGTTCAGGGCTGGCCGGGGTGGCGGCCTCTTGTTCATGGTTTGCCATGCGCTTCATTTGGGGTGGGACGGTCGTAAAGGGAACGGGGCGATGAGCGGCTATCTGAAAACGACCCTGCTGCTGGCGGCCATGACGGCGCTGTTCGTGGCGGCCGGCGGCGCGATCGGCGGCCGCACCGGCATGGGCGTGGCCTTTCTGGTGGCCTGCGCCACCAACCTGTTCGCCTGGTGGAACAGCGACCGCATGGTGCTTCGGATGCACAACGCCCAGCCCATCGGGCCGGAAGACGCGCCGGAGCTTTACCGCATGACTGAGCGGCTGGCCGCCAATGCCGGCCTTCCCATGCCGGCGCTCTACCTGCTCCACGAGGACCAGCCCAATGCCTTCGCCACCGGCCGCAACCCGCAGAACGCCGCGGTGGCGGTGAACACCGGCCTGATCCAGCGCATGCCGCCCGAGGAGGTGGAAGGCGTCATCGCGCATGAGCTGGCGCATATCCGCAACCGCGACACGCTGATCATGACGGTGACCGCCTGCCTCGCCGGCGCGATTGGCATGCTGGCGCAGTTCGGCTTCCTGTTCGGCGGCATGCGTGGGCGGGAGGAGCGCGGCATGGGTCCGGTCGGCACGCTGCTGCTGATGCTGCTGGCGCCCCTGGCTGCCGCCGTGGTGCAGATGGCGATCAGCCGGTCCCGCGAATACGAGGCCGACCGGGCCGGCGCCGCCATCAGCGGCAATCCGCAGGGGCTGGCGCATGCGCTGATGCGGCTGGAACAAGGGCGGCACGCCTTTCTCAACCAAGCCGCCGAGGCGAACCCGGCCACGGCGCACATGTTCATCGTCAATCCGCTGTCGGGGCAGCGGATGGACAACCTGTTCTCCACCCATCCGAGCACCGAGAACCGGGTGGCGGCACTGATCCAGCTGGCGCAGCAGGCCGGCCCGGCGCGGCACGGCAGTTGGAACGCCGCGCCCCGGGGCACGCCGTCGACCCCTGGCAATCCCTGGGCTGCGTCGCGGCCGCCGCAGCGCCGCGGCCCCTGGAGTTAGGGAACGGGGAGTGAGGAGAGCGGGGCCGTCCCCCACGCTTCCAGCTCGCGGCATTTCGGATCCTGCGCCGCTTCCCGCGCCACGGTGAGCAGCAGGCGGCGCAGCCAGGCATGGCCCTGGTCGGCCTCGAAGCGCCGCGGAAAGATCAGCGACAGGCGGGTGTGCGCGATGGCCACCGGGCAGGGACGGAACACCAGCCCATGCGCCTCGGCCAGCAGCACCGCCAGCCGCGCCGACAGCGCCATCACCATGTCGGTGCGCTTCAGGATGCCCGGCACGCCGGACAGATGCGCCACAACCGCGCCCAGGCGGCGCGGATGCCCGGCCTCCCGCATCGGCGCATCCAGGGCGCCGTCGCGCGAGCCGTTGGGCGAGTGCAGCAGGTGCGGCCATTCGGCGAGGCGGGCGATGGTCAGTTCGCCCTCCGCCAGCGGATGGCCAGGGCGCATCAGCACCAGGAACGCCTCGGGCAGCAGGCGCAGCCGGGTATAGAGGGCCGGCGGTTCCGGCAGCATGCCGAGCGCCATCTGCACCGCGTCCTCCTCCAGCATGCTCAGCGCGTTGGTGCGGTCGGCATGATGGATGGCGACCAGGCAGCCCGGCGCCTCGGCGGCCAGCCGGGCCAGCAGCGGTGGGGCCAGCACCGCCTCGGCATATTCCGACAGGCCGACGGGAAACACCCGCCGCGCACTGGCCGGGTCGAAGGGGGCATGGGCGGCGAGCGCATCGCGCAGCTGGTCCAGCATCTCGGCCACGGGCGCGGCCAGGGACGATGCCAGCGCGGTCGGCTCTACCCCGCCAGGGCGGCGCAGGAACAGCTCGTCCCCCAGCGCCGCGCGCAGGCGGGTCAGGGCGTTGGACACCGCCGGCTGCGACAGGTTCAGCCGGGCCGCGGCGCGCGTGACGTGCCGTTCGCGCGCCACGGCGTCGAATACCCGCAGGAGGTTGAGGTCGAGGGTGGAAAGATCAGCCATTGATGCGGCGAATGATGGCCGTTCCGCTTCGCGTTTGGAAGACGAGAGCCCAACCGGGATAGCAAGGACCCCGCGGCCGGATGGGCCGCTTCCCCGACGGAGAGCGAACCGATGACCGAGACCCGCACCACCCCCTACGCCATCGCCCTGTTGCGCATCAGCCTGGGCATCCTGTTCCTGGCCCACGGCCTGTGGATGAAGATCCTGGTCTTCGGCCTTCCCGGCACGATGGGCTTCTTCGGCAGCCTGGGCTACCCACCCATCTTCGGCGCGGTCGTGGCGCTGGCGGAGACCGCCGCCGGCATCGCGCTGGTTCTCGGCATCTGGACCCGGCTGGTGTCGCTGCTGACCCTGCCGATCCTGATCGGCGCCGCGCTGCAGCATGCCGGCCATGGCTGGGTGTTCAGCAATGCCGGCGGCGGCTGGGAATTCCCGGTGTTCTGGATCGTCGCGATGATCGCGCAGGCGGGCCTCGGGGCCGGCGCGCTGGCGCTGGAGCCGCGCCGCCTGCTGGGCGGGTCGGCCACGCCGCGCCACGCCTGAAGCCGGGTGGATGGCCAGGCGGCGGGGTGGCGCCGCCGGGCCCTGCTCCGTTCTGCCGCCCGGTGCGGCCTCGGCGCGCCGAGAGCCGGGGCGCACCACCGGCGATCCTCCCTTCGCGGAGCCCCGCGCGGGGAAAGCCGGTTGCGGGGCGACGGGTGCCGCCCCGCCGGGGTCAGACCGCGCCGCCCTTGCGGCCTGCCATGGCGCCGAGGCGCAGGCGGAGCGCGTTCAGCTTGATGAAGCCCTGGGCGTCGAACTGGTCGTAGGCGCCCTGGTCGTCCTCGAAGGTGACGTGCTTCATGGAGTAGAGGCTGTTGGGCGACTGGCGGCCGGTGACAATGGTGTTGCCCTTGTAGAGCTTCAGGCGGACGGTGCCGGAGACGCTGCGCTGGCTTTCATCGACCATGGCCTGGATCATCCGGCGCTCGGGCGCGAACCAGAAGCCGTTGTAGATCAGCTCCGCGTATTTCGGCATCAGGCTGTCCTTGAGGTGGGCCACCTCGCGGTCCAGGGTGATGCTCTCGATGGCGCGGTGGGCGACGTAGAGGATGGTGCCGCCGGGGGTTTCGTAGCAGCCGCGGGACTTCATGCCGACGAAGCGGTTCTCCACCAGATCGAGGCGGCCGATGCCGTTGGCGCGGCCGAGCTCGTTCAGGCGGGTCAGCAGGGTGGCGGGGGAGAGGCGCTCACCATTGATGGCCACCGCGTCGCCGCGCTCGAACTCGATCGTGATCTCGGTGGCGACGTCCGGCGCGTCCTCGGGGCGGATGGTGCGCTGCCAGACGATCTCAGGCGGCTCGTCCCAGGGCTCCTCCAGGATCTTGCCCTCGGAGGAGCTGTGCAGGAGGTTGGCGTCGACGCTGAAGGGGGCCTCGCCGCGCTTGTCCTTGGCGATGGGGATCTGGTTGGCCTCGGCGAATTCCAGCAGGCGGGTGCGCGAGGTCAGGTCCCATTCGCGCCAGGGGGCGATCACCTTCACGTCGGACTTTAGGGAATAATAGCCGATCTCGAAGCGGACCTGGTCGTTGCCCTTGCCGGTGGCGCCGTGGGAGACGGCGTCGGCGCCGACCTGCTCGGCGATCTCGATCTGGCGCTTGGCGATCAGGGGGCGCGCGATGGAGGTGCCGAGGAGGTACTGGCCCTCATACAGCGCGTTGGCGCGGAACATGGGGAAGACGAAATCCCGCGTGAATTCCTCCCGCAGGTCGTCGATGAAGATGTTTTCTTCCTTGATGCCCAGCAGGCGCGCCTTGTCGCGGGCCGGGCCCAGCTCCTCGCCCTGGCCGAGGTCGGCGGTGAAGGTCACCACCTCACAGCCGTAGGTGGTTTGCAGCCATTTCAGGATGACCGAGGTGTCGAGCCCGCCGGAGTAGGCGAGCACCACCTTTTTCACGTCCTTGACCGCCATCGCGCGGGTCCCCTTTCCGAAGGAGCGAGTTCAGCGAAGTTCCGGGTGGGGGGTTTGCCGCAGTGGCGCGGGGCGGGCAAGGCGGTCACGGCCAGCCCAGCCGCACGGAGCGGGGAATCCGCGCCCGCCCGGCGGCATCGCGCAGCAGGCGGGCGAGGCTGCGCAGCGCATCGGCGGCCGGGCGGGGCCCGAGCGGCCAGCGGTGCAGGGTTTCGGACAAAAGCGGATCGGGCAGCAGCCAGGGCGGCGCGGCGAGGGCCGAGCGCAGGCCGAGGCGGCGGATCAGGATGAGGAGCGGCATGCCGCCCAGGCGCGCGGCGCGGCGGCAGGCGCGGCAGATGCTGTATTCGATGGCGCGGAGCGGGTGGCCCGGCGGCAACTTGGCCAGGGCGCGCAGCAGGCGGTGCCAGACGCCGCCATGCGTCAGGCGGCGGAAGAAGCGGGAGACGGTGTCGGGGCGGCCGTGATGTTCGGGCAGGTCGCGCCAGGCGGCGCCGCGCAGGTGGGCGAGGTGGAAGATGGCATCCATCCGCGCGCGCAGATCGGCAGTGCGGCGGCCCTGCGGGGCGAGGGCCGGGAGGAAGGGGTGCAGGGCGGCCCAGGCGGTGTCGGAGAGTGGGGTCCAGGGGGTGGGGGTGGTGAGGCGGGAAATGGGTAGTGCCCTCCAGTTGCCAGCGAGGCGAAGGGTAATAGGAATTTAGTCCTTCAGTCAAGGTCGTTGTTGAGCGAGGAGGTTTTGTCTGCCGCCTTTTTAGCTCACCTAGACTACACAGCGTCTTCCTTATCGTTTCGAATGCGCATCAAGAAAAATGCGATCGACAATAGCTAGGCGGCCGATTACCTGCTTCGCCGCTGAATAAAAAAATGTCGAGATTTATAATATTATCTGATCGAGCAATCCTAAGCAGAAAATTTTACGTATATTTCCTGACACCCGTTTAGAACACAGTTTTTAGCCAATCGACAGATCAGGCCGAATGTTATTCTTCTTGCAGGTGAAATCCGAATAATCACTAGCGCCTTGAATATTAAACTATGCGCGCTGATGAGCGTTGCCGAGCATGAAAGGCTGCGCCGCAGTCGGAGATTGGCCGCTCCCGACCCAAAGCGGACCTATAACGGCGCACCCTTACTTCCGCCTCGGCGTAGTCGCTCGCCAAGGGCATCTTGCGGGAGGCAGACTAGCTGAGACCTGAGACTGTGAAGAACGACCTTATCGACGTTCTTGAAAACAGCTCTGCGGAAGGACCAGTTCGCGTATCGCTGCCCACCCTCTGCTTCGATGACAAGCAACACATGGAAGTTCGGAGATACTCTGCCGCCGTCTGCCGTCAAAATTTTCAGTCCCTCAAGCTCACTGATATGACGCGGTGTGCCGTTTCGGGTTTGAAGGCAGTACGGATAACCTCCAGCCAAGTTTTCAGCAGCCCGTATGATTTGGTTCGGCAGTGTCGCTGACCACAGTGCCGTGCCCAGGGCAAAGCCGCCTATAAGGCTACAAGCGAAACCAAGGACCGAGCCAAGCACCTGCTTTGGTCGAAGTAGGCCACCTGATCGCCTGACATTGAAGGCTAGTGCGGGAGCCTCACAAAAAACCACGAAAAGAATGAGAGAAAGGCCAAGTAGCTCTGAAAGTCCTAGCCGACTGCTAAAACTGCCCACCATCGTCAAGATGGCGAGCGCACCGGCGGCAGCGCCTAGATGCAATGCAGTGACCGCCGCCACTAAGCGGCCCCCACGACCAACGACGAGGCCAAGAATGGGCGAGAGAAGCAAGCTCATAAAGGTAAGCTCAAAATAGGGAACCGCCACAGCATAGGGCGAATTGAGATAAACAAACGTGGCTAGAGAGCTAACGATGATCGTTAAAGAAAGCAAAGACGCGGTTGCGAGTTCAAAATTCCACTTCATCGCTTAGGGCAGCCATCAATGTGTGTCTTGCCTTGCTATAGCAAATGTCTGTTCTGTGAAGCGATGGTCACGGTGAAGCTAAGCTGCTTCCCCCTTTAGTCAGGTGGAACCCTGATGTCTGCTTCCCACCCATCTCGGTCATGCCTGACCAAGTCTTCATCTTGAGCATCTTTATCGGCGAACAGCAGCAGCGTCTGCCCTGCCGGGAGATCGCTGCCCTCCGAAACGTTCGGCCTAGCAGCCTGTCGGGTTTGGGTCGGCTGCTAGTGGGATAGTTGGGTTACGGATCATGTAGCCAGCCGCAGGCGGT
>NZ_QXGS01000235.1 GCF_003604215.1 Teichococcus vastitatis | reverse complement strand
CTGGGCGGCAAGGCCGCCAGCACCATCGGCGGTGACAAATCGACCGGCGATGGCAGCAATGGCGGCAACAGCTCGACCGCCGCAGCCACCAGCACGTTCGCCAGCAAGTTCTGGACTGCCACCCTCGGCGCATACAACTCGATCAGCGGCCTGATCGGTGCCGCCAACCAGGCCCTGGGCAACGCAGAGGCGGGCGCCGCCGTTCTCGGCGGGGAAGCGGGCGATGACGCTTCGGATCTGAGCGACCTGGGCAAGTCCGGCGGTGACACAGGCGACGGTACGGTCGCGAAATCAGGCATCGTGAATGTCGGTGTCGGCGGCAACGGTGGCACAGGCGGCAAGGCTGGCAACATCCTGGTCACCAACAGCGGCTCCATTGCCACGGTGGGCAAGATGTCGGACGGCATCCTGGCCCAGGGCATCGGCGGTGGCGGCGGCAAAGGTGGCGCCGCAACCTCTTCCTCCGTTCAGTCGACCTCCGCCTCCGGGACGGATCAGAGCGGCAAGAAGGTCACCCTGGACAGTGCCATCGGCGTGGGCGGCAGGGGCGGCATCGGGGGTG
>NZ_QXGS01000234.1 GCF_003604215.1 Teichococcus vastitatis | reverse complement strand
GGCGAACCTCCCGGCAAAGGGCGGATCGAAGGAGCGCGGCGGGATGGCCGCCAGGCACCAATCCCCGGCGTGCTCGACCATCTCGTCGAGGCGGATCTGGCACTCGCCCTTGGGCGAGCGCATGCGCCCGCGCGACAGCAGGCCGGTCAGCCGCCCGTAGCTGGCCCGATCCGTCGGCCAGGCCAGGAAGGCGGAGCCGTCCTCCAGAACAAGCCGGGTGCCGACGACATAGGGCAGCCTGGCCTCCTGGGCCGCGACATGGCCGCGCACCACCCCGGCCAGGCTGTTGCTGTCGCAGATCCCGAGGCCCGCATGGCCCAGCGCCTGGGCGGTCAGCACCAGCTCCGCCGGGTGCGAGGCACCGTCGAGCAGGGAAAAATTCGAGCGGGCGCCCAGCTCGGCATAGGCGGGCGGCATGGCTCAGGCGAGCTCGCCGTGCAGGAACCAGCGGGCCTCGGCGCCGGGCTCCAGCAGGCGGCAGACCCACAGGCGCGGCCCCTCGACGGTCTGCAGGCGGTAATAGTCGCGCCGGGGCCGGTGCACGTCATCGCCCCACCATTCCGG
>NZ_QXGS01000233.1 GCF_003604215.1 Teichococcus vastitatis | reverse complement strand
TGGCAGCACCTCCGGCCGCCATGGAAGCACAGCAGGATCAAAGCGCAAGGAGCTTGTTAATAGGTCCTGAGCCTAGGATGCGTGGACAAACCGTCGACTGGGGGCTTTCCAGCCGAACACTGATGCGGTTCTACGCTGATCTCTGGCATGGAGGTTGGCCTTGATCCGTGGGCTGCTGACCGACGAGGAGTGGTCCTTCTTCGAGCCCTTCGTGGTTTCTGCCAGCCCGCTCGGCGGCAGGCCGGCCCGCGACCACCGGCGGGTGCTCGACGCCATCTTCTGGATCGCGCGCACGGGCGCGCCATGGCGTGACCTGCCGGCCGAACTCGGCAACGGGAACTCGGTGTTCCGCCAGTTCCGGCGCTGGACCGCGTCAGGCCTGTGGGACGTGATGCTGGAGACCTTGGCTGATAGCGGCGGTGAGGCCGACTTCCTGCAGATGATCGACAGCACCAGCATCCGGGCGCACCACTGCGCCGCCGGCGGAAGGGGGCCTCATCGACAGGGTCTTGGGCGCTCGCGAGGTGGCTTTACGAGCAAGCTCCCCATCCGCGGCAATGCGCAT
>NZ_QXGS01000232.1 GCF_003604215.1 Teichococcus vastitatis | reverse complement strand
GATCCTAGCCACGGCGCCTACCTTCCGGTCGCTATCCAGGAAATGCGCCTGTTGCGGCCACTGCCGGACCGCATCTGGGCGCGCATCGTGCTGACTGAGAAATCCCCCGAACGTCTGGTATGCGACATCCTTTATCTGGACGATCAAGGGGAGGAGTTAGCCTCGATTACCGGCCTGTCCTGCGCTGCAATGGTGCCTCGCCGGGAGCGCGCGCTGCCCGAGGGCGATTACATCGATGTCTGGGAGGAGGTGCCGCCTCCCGCCCCGTCCGGCGCTACACCGCTGACCCTTGCTACCGGCGCGCCACTGGTCATCCTGGCCGAGCGTGGCGATGCACTGGCCGCTGCCCTCGCTGCGGGTTGCGCCGCAGCTGGCCGGCGGCACTGCCTCGTGCATTGGGACGACCCGGGACTGCGCGAAACCCTACATGCCGAGACCCAGTGGATCGAGGACCGACCCTGCATCGCACTGATGTTCACTGCCGGTCTGGACGGCACCGACCCTGCGGGCGAAACGGCATTGAGCCGCTTGCGGGCGACGTTGTCCGGCTTCGCGATCATGCGTGAGTCA
>NZ_QXGS01000231.1 GCF_003604215.1 Teichococcus vastitatis | reverse complement strand
GCTACAAAAGCCACATCGGCATCGACCGGCGGCACGGGCTGATCCGCCGCTGGGCGGTGACCGATGCCGCTCAGCACGACAGCCGCAGCTTTCCGGCTCTCCTGGATCCCGGGAACACCGCCAGCCGCGTCTGGGCGGACACCGCCTACCGCACCAGGCGCCATCTGGAGGTGCTGGAACGGCGCGGGCTGAGTGAGCGCATCCTGTTCCGCCGGCCACCTCGGCGCGAACTCCCTGAGCTGCAGGCGAAAGCCAATGCATCACGGGCCCGGATCCGCTCAGGCATCGAGCATGTTTTTGCCGCCCAGAAGCACCGCATGGCGCTGTTCGTGCGCACCATCGGCCTGGCGCGGGCCCAGGTGAAAATCGGCATGGCCAATCTGGCCTACAACTTCACCCGCCTGGCCTGGCTCAGCACCCGAACTGCGCCCGCATAGCCCCACAGCTCCAACAAAGAGCGGCACCGGCCGCCCTGAGCCGATCACCCAGCTCCATCAGCAGGGGCGCGTTGCGATCTGAGGCGACCATCCTGCGCGCGAAGGCCGTGCAGCAGCGGGTACTTCGAGGTGTCC
>NZ_QXGS01000230.1 GCF_003604215.1 Teichococcus vastitatis | reverse complement strand
TCGTGCAGTTCACCGGAGGCGACGGGCAACACGTCCTTGTAGCCTTGAGTCCCATCCGCTTCACCAGCGTCCGTACCCTGACCGTCCTGCAGAGTCAGTCCATGAAGCACGATCTCCTTGGCCTGGAGCGGAGTGATACCACCAAAGATGGCTTGGGCATTCGGGTCCGAGGCATCGAAGTGGAAGGTCTCAGTGTAGCGCAGCACTCCGTTTTCATCAGCGGTCGGAAACACTGCTGCCCCGGTGTGGTCATGGCCGTCCGCACCGTGGTCGTGCGCTGAGTTCTCGGGGTTCAAAGTCAGGTTGAGCTGGATCGGACCATATGTGTCGAGCCCTTCCGCAAGCTCGACGAAGCCATCGCGGTCGTCATCCTGCGCGAGCGTCGGGGTCTTCGCATCCTTGTCGTTGTCGAATCCGTGGATGTGCTGCACGTGCACCTGACCCGGCTCAAGCCCCTCGGCCTTGATGTGCACGGTCAGAGTTTGACTGCGCGCATCGAGGAATAGAAGTGCCTGCCCATCAACTCCGGAGTTGTTGAGCGCCGTGAAGTCAGTGGTAAAGACCTGCAGGTCGT
>NZ_QXGS01000229.1 GCF_003604215.1 Teichococcus vastitatis | reverse complement strand
ATACCGCCGAGCTTATGAAGTGACCTTTCTGATCCAGGGAGAGTTGGTGAGGGATTGGAGGCGGTCTGGGGTGAGGTGGTTCCAGGCTTGGCAGCAGGCGTCGACGAGGGCGGCGTTGTTGTCGAGCAGGCGGTGGGACAAGAACTGCTCGCGCAAATGGAGCCAGACGCGCTCGACCGGGTTCAGCTCGGGCGCGTAGGGCGGCAGCGGCACCAGAGTGACGTTGTCGGGCACGCGGAGCTGACGCGAGCCGTGCCAGCCCGCTTGGTCGAGCACCAGGACGGCGTGGACGCCGGGCGCGAGGCTGTCGGCGAAGCGCTTGAGGAACAGGTTCATGGCCCGGGTCGAGACCATGGGCAGGACGAGGGCGAAGCCCTCTCCGGTGGCGGGCCGGACAGCGGCGTAGAGGTAGGTCCAGTCGTAGCGCTGATCGCATAGGCCGCGGGGACGCTGCCCGCGCATCCACCAGCGCCGCCCTGTGCGGCCTTTCTGGCCGACGCGAGCCTCGTCCTGGAACCACAGCTCGATGCGCTGGCCCGGATGGTCGGCCGCGACCGCGGCTACCGCGCGGCGT
>NZ_QXGS01000228.1 GCF_003604215.1 Teichococcus vastitatis | reverse complement strand
AGGTGTGTACCACTGTGGTGCCGACCGTCGAGCCCGAGCGGTACGAGGTCTGCCTGCAAGTGGAGGATCAGCGGCCTTGTGCCCCTGATGCGGTCGGCACATCTCGACTTGCTCCGGTCGAGTATTCAGGTTGCCGCCCTGGCACGGCGAAGACGCTGCACAGGGCGAATCTGGATCACCCGCGTGCTGACCAGGGGGAGTAGTCGCCGGCTCGCGCGGAGTTCGCGACTTGCTCCCCCGTGGCAAGCCGGCGCTCCAAGCCGCTGACGCGGCGGCCCTTCCGCGGAGCTGATCCTGAGCCCCTGGTCCACCAGCCCGCGCCTTTCTGCCCCGCTCGCGCTGTCAACCATGTCTTTGTTCTTGATTCGTTCTCCGAGTCTCACCTAGCGTCGCGCTCATGCCCGATCCGTCGCGACCCCCTGCCCCGCCCCGCTTCCCCCTGCCGCCAGGCCTGTCCGCCGCCTCCTCCGATGAGGTCGCCGACGCCCTGGCCTATGCGCTGCGCTATGACGAGCGCGGCAGACCTCGGCCCTCGGGCGGCCAGCTGGTCGCCAGCCTGGCCGCCGAGCATCTGGT
>NZ_QXGS01000227.1 GCF_003604215.1 Teichococcus vastitatis | reverse complement strand
CTTGCCCGTCATCGGGTCCGTCCTTCTCAGGCCGAACCGAGCTTATCCAACTGTCCGAAATCCGGGGACCATCTCTGCAGGACGCCTCCGCGAACTCCACAGCAGCGGATTTCGCCCGATCTGGTGAGCTCGTCACCGGTGCGGTCCGCGATGAAATGGTGAAGTGCAGAACCAGCCACTCTGTCGCCAGTGCTCATCGAGACGTTGCAGATCATCGCGGAATAGCAGGCTCTTTGGATCTCCCGATGAGGACGGCCTGCGGTCTCCTGGCATGATCAATACGGAGCATTTTTCTGGCAGGAATTCTGCAACTGCTGCCGGAACGGCAGGTTGACTCATTGTGCGCTGCACACTTCCTCCCCGCAGTGTGCGCAACTGCCCGTCAGCTTGGCCCGGCCCTGTGCCGGGTTTTTTTGGTCAGGATGAAGCTTGGCTTGAGTGCCAAATAGATGAAGAGTGTTCTTTGGTACAACTTTGAGTTCGTGGAACGGGGAAACCAGCAGGGATAATACCAACTCCCGATGGTCGTGACTCACGACGGGGGCTTCCCCGACACGGGGGTGATGTGATTCAAGCTGGTGAT
>NZ_QXGS01000023.1 GCF_003604215.1 Teichococcus vastitatis | reverse complement strand
CCCACTAGCAGCCGACCCAAACCCGACAGGCTGCTAGTAAGCCGAAGAGCACGTCTGTCTGACCAGCTTCTGATGTAGCAAGCAGCTTATTGCTGCGGACAACCAGTTGAGCAGGTTAAAGACCAAAAACCTTATTCACGGCGCTGGTCTGTCTTCAGCGTTGCACGCAACAGCGCGGTAGTGGTTTCAAGGATACCGGCGCAGTTTTCCTCAGTGCGGTAAGCCTCGACAGTCAAATGCTCGAGCAAGGCCAGCATCTCCTCCAGACCCTCAGCGATGGTATTGCGGCTTTTAGAGGACGAGGTCGACATCGGTGCTTGCTCCAGCAAACCAATGAGTTGATTTGTTAAATCGAGAAGTAACTTAACTGTGAGCGCTGGGGAACTAAGTCTTTTTAGATAAATCTCAAGACTCGGAACTAATTTCTGAAGCAGCTTTAGCTTTAGCTTTTTATGTCCCTGAACTTGAAAGCTTTCCTCTGGAAGATGAATTATTGTTCATGTTTCTGAACTGGTTTGTGCTGGCGGCCAGGGGTGAAAATCGCCTTAATAGAAATAATTTCCATGGGATTATCGCTCTGTAGTTGTTGATGGCTCTTATAGGGGCCCTACAGGCAGAACAAGACAAGGAGACGGATCATGTTCCATGCCAGTGCTGCCGCGCAGGAGACGCTGGAGCAGGCGATCTCGAGCCAGTTAGCGCAGGATGGGTACTGTGTTAAGGAACTTAACGTGTTGCGTCAGTCACTCGACCGCATACTACAGAGTGCGCCTAGCTGCGGAGATCCAGTGCAAGACTTGGCACTGCGCGCCATGCTAGCCACCCGCTTCCATGCTGCTCTGAACAGCGCTGTGGCCGCCGCACAAGAAAGCTGAACAGCCTTTGGCTTGTTCAGCCTTACCGTCACAGCACGGGGACAATACTCTTTGCGGTTTTTGATCCCCTGGAGCGCACCCTGTTTCGACCGGGCAGGTGGCGTAACCTGAGGGTCTAGGTGCAAGCCTAAGAGGCTGTCCGAGTAATTCCTGGCAAGGTGGGAATGGTTGTGATTCGATCTTGCCGATGAGCAAGACCTTCCGACCCTGGGACGTCGATCAGGCGTGGCTGCTGCCGCCGTCGCTGCACGAGTTTGTGCCGCCGGGCCATCCGGCCCATTTCGTCCGCGACTTCATGTGTGAGACGTTGGACCTGACGGAGATCCCGTCCGCTAGGACGAGGTCCGGGGCCTATCCGCCTTACCATCCAGCGATGATGGTGGCCGTGCTGCTCTACGGCTACAGCCAGGGCGTCTACTCCTCGCGCCGTCTGGCCCGGGCCTGCGAGGAACGGATGGACTTCATGGCGGTCACCGAGCTGAACCGGCCGGACTTCCGCATGATCAGCGACTCCGCAGGCGCCACCTCACCGTGCTGGGGACCTATTCGTACAGCTGCTGCGGCTGTGCCGGGCAGTGGGACTGATTCAGTTCGGGCACGTGGCGATCGACGGCACGAAGGTCAAAGCCAACGCGTCACGACACAAGGCCATGAGTTATGGGCGCCTCCGGCAGGCAGAGGCCAAACTCGCGGCCGAGGTCGCCGGATGGTTCGCAGGAGCCGAGCAGTCCGATGCGATGGAGGATAGCCAGAACGGGTCCGAACGGCGCGGCGACTAACCGCCGGATTGGCTCGCCGACAAGGCGAAGCGCCTGGCCCGCATCCGCGCGGCGCGGGCGGCGCTCGAAAGGGAGGCGGCCGAGGATCCATTCTGAAGGGAGGGCTGCTGAGAGGCGGTTTAAGCCGTCTCTCGTTAGGGAGGACGCTCCAAGGGCAACTAAGCAAATTATTGGTCTTCTACTCAGCTGCAAGTGGCAGGTCAGAGCGGTATGCTGGGCTCTTTGCCGACAAGGCGGTGACGAACATCTCGTCATCTTCCATGCTGTCATTCAAAAGACCGAGGACTTCATCGTGCTCGACGACAGGTTCACTGTGCTGTCGGAAGAGGTTGTCCTTGATCAGGTTGACAGGCTTGTCCTCACGAATGGCTCGCTTACGGCGGCGAAGTTGTTTTGCCACATGCTCCAGGGCCATGGTCAATGCAGCGTGTGCATCCCTGTGCATGGCTCGACCATCGAAATCGATTGCTCCTGCGACGCGGAATCGGATGTTGCAGCAAAAGCCCCATCCTTTAGCATGCCGGGAGAAGATCACTGTCGCATCTGCCGCACGCCCGAAGTATTTAGCCGCCATGGTCCTGACACGGGCTGCGGCGTTCGCTTTCAGCGCATCGCCCATTTCAAGCTGATGGCCCTCAACTGCGACGCGGGTATTTTCCGGACGATCTGACCACACAGAGCTTGCCATGATGGTGGTGTGTCCCTCCGCTGTGTTGCAGAACAACGGTAGGCAGATTGAGAACAGCAAGAAACAAGCAACTATGGGTTGTTTATCAAATATACGTTACCACTATGCGGGGTACTGACCTGCAAATGCACGTAACTCATCGAAGCTCTGGCTTGGCAAAAATCGCTAACATTTAGGCATCGTCAGAAATTCCTCGCTCACTACCCGATTACCCCACGTTTGAGAATGCTGATGGCAAGGTGTTCAGGGGACGCCGCGTGCCCAGATGGTCTGGATGTGGACCAAGGAACATCGCGCACGGCAGGCAGTGTCCGAGCGGCGCCGCTACCCGACAGATCTGACCGATGAGGAATGGCAGATCGTTCAGCCACTGCTGCCGTCCGCCAGTGCCCGTGGCAGGTGACCCGACCTCGATCTGCGGGAGGTGCTGAATGCAATCCGCTACCTGGCACGGGCAGGATGCAGATGGCGCATGCTGCCGGTCCATTTCGGGCCATGGCAGACGATCGACTGGTGGTTCAGGCGACTCATGCAGCGCTTCCTGTTTGTCACCCTGCACAACATTGCTCTGATGCTCGATCGCGAACGGGTCGGGCGCAAGGTCAGCCCCACTGCCGGAGTTCTGGACAGCCAGACGGTGAAGTCGCCTCATGCGGCAGGCGGTGGGGGCTATGATGCCGCCAAGCGTCTCAAGGGTCGCAAGCGCCACATCGGAGTGGATACCGATGGCCGCCTGCTGATGGTCAACTTGACAGCGGCCGACGTGCAGGACGCAGCCGGAGCCGAGCAGATCATCAGGGTCATCCGCAAGCGTTGGCCCTGGCTGAAGCACCTCTTTGCGGATGGCGTCTATAACCGCGGCAAGCTGATGAGCGTCGCTGCCTACCGTGACTTCGTCATCGAGGTCGTGCGCAAGCTGGCAGGCCAGCAAGGATTTCAGGTCCTGTCCCGCCGTTGGGTGGTGGAGAGAACCTTCGGCTGGATGACCCGCTGGCGCCGTCTGGTCCGCAACTATGAACGCCGCTGCGATGTTTCTGAAGCCATGATCCACGTCAGCATGGGCGCGCTCCTGATCAGGCGCATTGCCAATCCATGACCATTCTCAAACGGGCACTTAGACGTGGTGGAACGATTGTGAGACTTGTTGGCCAAGGAGGGTGACCTCGAACAGATCGCCGGGCTAGTCGACTTTGCGCAGTTCCGGACTGAACTGGAGCAGGGGGGTACTTCGCTTGGACAGCACAAACGGTGGCCGCTCAGCTTTCAATCACGTGCTGATGTTCAGGATCCTGCTGTTGCAGGCGATGCACGGATTGTCGGATGAGCGCTGTGAATACCTCATCAAAGTCAGTTCGATGCTGACCGTCCCTCCAGCAGCGCGACCTCGACGATCCAGCCGCAGGTCCGTCCTGCCTGCACTAATCTACTCTCAAGGCATCGAAAACCAGGGTTTCCGGAGGTGCCAAATCGTTGCTTTTCCAATTCAGTGCTTCAGGTTCCTGTGGTTAGCTTGATGTTATGAAGCCTTCCCTGGTCAACCTTTTTACACGCAATCAGTCCTACGCCACCTGAACATCTGTGCACACGCTGGACGCTGCTCAGCTCCAAAGCGCTCCCGAATATGCCGTTCGACAAAGCTGTTGCACGGTGCCGAAAATCTGTTACCCGGCATTGGATCGGTGTTACGCGGCCCTCATAAGATGCTTCCAAGAGTGAAGCATCGCAGTGAGGATATCCATCTCAGCGTCCGCAGCTCACTTGCTCCGGCAGGGGTGGTTTACCGGTAGCGGGATGCCGCATCCGCTGTCGCTGCTAAGACATCGATGTTGAGTGTGGGCGACACATCGACCTTGCCGCTCCTGCCCCTCACGTTCTCTCGGGTGGCAAGTGTGCGGCCGCGTGTCGCCACTGACACGGGAGCGTCGGCTCCTGACGACTGGTATAGTTCTGCCCGCCAGACCGTCGCCCTACGGTGCGGGGCCGTGCTTTTTACCGGCATTCTGCGGTGCCCGTACGGTGCCAAGTTCGTGGACCGCGTTTCCGATCCGGTGTTACCCGGAAAAAGTGGACGCCCGGAATGCTGTTACCCCGGCTCCGGAAAAGTGATTCTCGACACGGGAGTCACGGGGGGACGACATCGGGAAGGGCGTGGCGGCCAAGATCCTGGACCAGGCCAGCCGGTGATTCCGGCCGCTGCTGCATGATCGGGCGGGCAGGGCGGAATGGCAGAATCCGTTCAGGAATTTCAGCGCAGCCTACGTGCGGTCCGGTGCGGTCCAGGAAGGTGCAGATTGGCGACCTGGCAGGCAGGCCGATGGCGACTCAGACCATTGGGCACGACCCACCATCCGGACCGGCACCATGGCGGGCGGCGATGTCCGGAGCGGCGGCCCGCACTCAGTGCCGCCGCGCGGCCTCGTCGAGTTCGGCGGCGACGTGCATCCTGGCCCGCGCCAGGACCTGCTCGGCATCGATGTTGTGCCGGGCGCACCAGTGCAGCACATCGGTCAGCAGGTCGGTCGCGATGTCCTGCCGATCGGTGCCGGAGACGGAGGCGTAGATGTCGGCGATGGCCTGGATCCGCGCGACCCGGGCCGCGATCGAGGTGTCAGGCATTGGACGTCTCCTGCGGGACGGTTGAGGGACCAGGCCAGGCCTCGGCGCCGGGCGCGGCGTCGACGGCCATTTCCCCGGCCCGCGCTGCAATGACCGCCAGGGTAGCCTCGGCGCGGGCGGCGCGATCCGTGGCGGCGGCCCAGGCCTCGGTGATCTGGGCGAGGCGGGCTTCCGCGGCCTCGCGGCTTTTCCGCTCCCGCTCGACCTCCATGGCCATCGCCTCGGCGCGGGCGTCGGCCAGGGTCAGCCGCGTGGTCAGTCCGGCCGCCGCCGTTCGTGCCGCCTCGCACGCGCCGTGCAGCTGCTGGAGCTCCTGCCGGGTGCTGGCCAGTTCCCCCCGGGCCCGCCCGGCCTCGGCCATCGCGGCCTCGGCCGTGGCGCTGGCCGCGGCGGCATCCTGCCGCGCCCGCGCCGCCGCCTGCTCCGCAACGGACACCTGGCTCCGCAGCCCGGCCTCGGTCGCCGCCGCACGCTCGGCCGCCTGCCGGGCCGCGGTCTCAAGGTTCTGCTGCCGCTCGCCCAGTCGGGCAATGGTGGTGCGGGCTTCGGCCAGCGCCGCCGCCAGTTCCTCGGCCCGCTGCTCGGCGGCCGCGACGCGGGCATCGGCCTCGGCCAGCACCTCGCGGGCGGTGGCCTCGAGCGCCTCGACCTCTTCCCGCTGCCGCCGGGCACGCTCGCGCTCCTCGCGGGTGCGTTGCAGGGCCAGTTCCTCGGCGGCGCGCCAGGCCAGCACCGGCAGGCGATCCACCAGCTCGAGCGCCTGCTGCCGCATGCTGTCGCGCTGCTGCTCGAGCGAGGGCGGCAGCGGCGAGGCCGGAGCGGCGTCGGCCGCGGGCGCCGCCTCCACCTGGGCCGCCTGCCAGATGGCTGCCAGCCGCTCGGGCTGCCCGGCGCCGATGGCTTTCCGCAGCGCCCAGCCATTCACCGCCCGGCCCTTGGCCAGCAGGCGCTGGCCCGCCTCGAGGATCGTTGTGTCGGAAACCAGGGCAGGGCGGGGCACGGTGTTTCTCCACAGGAGGTGGGGAGAAACAAACCTACAAACCAACAATCAAGGAAAGCTTAAGCCCGGCTTCTCGTTGTCGGCGAGCAGGGTGTGGAACAGGCGCCGCGGACCCGCGGGCGCAACTTCGGATGGAACAGGGGCGGATCGCTTTTGGTCTTCATCGGGAGCCAAATGCGATCAAGGCTTTCGGCATCAATCTCTCATCAGGATCGTGATGCCCGCCTCCCACCCACCGCCTGCGGATCTGTCGCCCCGCGCCGCCCTCGCCCCCGCACCCGCGCCGCGGGTCTGGCGGATCTACCGCATCACCCGCTGCCGCGACGGCCGCGGCTATGTCGGCGTCACCTGCCGCAGCCTGGCAGGGCGCGCCGCGGCCCATCGGCACCACGCGCGCCGCCATCCGGATCTCGGCCGCCCCGGCAGTCTCGCCGCTGCCATCCGCGCGGCGCTGGCGGAGGGCCTGGGCTTCGCCGAGGCGTTCCGGATCGAGGAGCTCGACAGCACGCCCGACCCGGCTGCGGCGCGGGCGCTGGAGCGGCACTGGATCGCCCGCCTCGGCACCGCCTGGCCGGAGGGCTTCAACCGCGCACCCGGCGGCGCCAGCCTCGGCGGCCCGGCCAACGCCGTGCCGGTGACGCTGCACCACCCCCGGCGCGGCGTGCGGCGCTACCCGTCGCTGCTGGCGGCGATCGCCGCCATCGAGGCGGAGCGCCGCGCGGCCGGGCGGCCGCCGCTGCCGCCGGGAGTGGTGTATGCCCGGCGGGCGCTGGGCTGGAGCCCGGAGGAGGCGCTCGGCCTGCGGCCGCACCGGGATGGCCGCGGCCTGCGCAGCGATGTGTGCTGGGCCGGGCAGCCCGCCGCCAGCCTGCGCGCCGTGGCGGCGGCGCAGAACATTCCGCTCGCCACGCTGCGCTCGCGGCTGCACCGCGCCCGCAGAGTGGCTGGGGCGGACGGGGCGAACGAGGTGCCCGACCTGGCGCGGGACCGTCGCAAGGCTGGAAAGGCCACCCGGTCGCCGCCGCTGGCGCTGCCGCACCCCCACCGATCCGTGCGCCGCGCCGGTTACCGCGGCGGTGTTTGCCCGCCTCACCGAACTGCCGCGCGCCACGGTGCTGCACCGCTACCACGCGCTGGTCACCCGGTACGGCATGGACGCGCGCCCCTTGTCCCGCGCCCGGCTGCTGCGCGGGCTGCGGCGACGGCGGCGGCGCGAGATCCCGCTCCGCCTGGTGCTGCCGGGCGGGCGCGTCCTGCGCGGCGGGGTGCGCGGGCTGATCCGTCGGGTGCTGAACGACGCGGCGCTGGCCGGAGGGCGGCCCGAGCCGCTCGGCTGCTCGGCGATCCGCGCCCGGCTGCGCCGCCTGCCCGACTGGCCGCGGCCGGATGAGGCGGGGATCGCCTGGGCCTTCGGGTTCCGCCCGGCGGGGAACCGCCCATGACCAGCGGCACCCGCGCGGGGCGCTACCTGCTGCTGCGCGACGCCGACGGGCAGCGCCACGCGGTCGCGCTGTCCGCCGCCCTGGCACTGTGCGAACTGGACAGCGGTGGCACCGTGCTGCTGCTGCCCGGCGGGCGGCTGCTGCGGCTCGACGAGCCGCTCGAGCAGGTGCTCGCCTGGCTCAGCCCGTGAGCCGCCGCGAGCCACCGCGGCGCGCATCCGCCGGGCAGGTCGACCTGCCGGACGAGGCGACGCCGGAGCAGGCGGTGCCGCTGCTGGACCCGGCGCGGCTGGCCGCCCGGCTGGCGCTGCGGCGCGCGCTGGCCGCGCAACAGGTCGACGCCGCCCGCCTGCGCGGCGCCGTCATCATCGAGGTGCCGGAGGCGGGCTGGGTGGAGCCGGTCGGCAGCGCCTGGCCGGAGGTGGTGGACGTGCCCGGCCGCAGCACTTCGGGCGGCAGGCCTGGCGACCTCGCGGTGCGCCCGGGCGAGTGGATGATCTTCGAGGGTGAGGGTGGACCGGCGCGGCGCTCCCGGCATCCGCCCGGCTACGAGGACGAGCAGGTCGCGCTCTGCCTGTGGCAGGGCCAGGACGTGCTCGGCATCGCGCCCGCGCCGGACCGCCAGCTGCCGCCCGACCTGCGGCGCGTCGCCGACCTGCGCTTGGTGCTGGCGCCGCTGGACCCGGCGACGCTGCGCGAGGTGGCGGCCGCGGTCACCGGCAGCCAGCCCAGGACGGTGTTGCCGCCCGAGCTCTGCGCCCGGCTGACACCCGCCCTGCTGCGGCTGGCGCGCCGCCCCGGCCAGACGGCGGACGACTTCGTGGCGCGCGCGGCGCGGCTCGCCGCCCCCGCGCCGCGCGCCGCCGCGGCGGCCGCGCTCGACAACCTGCCCGGCCTCGACGAGGCGGTGGCCTGGGGGCGCGACCTGGCCCGCGACCTCCGGGACTATGCCGAGGGTCGGCTGGCCTGGCGCGAGATCGACCGCGGCTGCCTGCTGGCCGGGCCGCCCGGCACCGGCAAGACGAGCTTCGCCCAGGCCCTGGCCGCCACCTGCGGCGTGCCGCTGGTGGCGGCCTCCTATGCCGGATGGCAATCCTCCCGCGGCAGCCACCTCGGCGACCTGCTGCGCGCCATGGCCGCCACCTTCGACCAGGCCCGCCAGGCCGCACCCTGTATCCTGTTCATCGACGAGTTGGAGGCCCTGCACACGCGGCAGACCAGCGGTCAGCATGGCGACTGGTGGACGGCGGTGATCGGCGGGCTGCTGGAACAGCTCGACGGCGTCGGGGGCCGCGAGGGCGTGGTGGTGGTGGGCGCCAGCAACCACCCGGAGATGATCGACCCGGCGATCCTGCGGGCCGGACGGCTCGACCGCCTCATCACCATCCCGTTGCCCGACCGGCAGGCGCTTGCCGCGATCCTCAGGGTGCATCTCGGCGAGGATCTGGCGGGCGCCGACCTGGCCCGCGCCGCGCTGCACGCCCAGGGCGGCACCGGTGCCGATTGCGCCAAGTGGGTGCGCGGCGCCCGGCGGCGGGCGCGGCACGGCCGCCGCCCGGTGGTGCTGGACGACCTGCTGGCGGAGATCCGCGGCGCCGTGACGATGCGGCCGGAGCAGGAGCGGCGGGTCGCGGCGGTGCACGAGGCGGGGCACGCCCTGGTGCAGGTGCTGGAGCAGCCCGGGTCCTTGCGCCACGTCTCGATCCGCGAGGACGCCCATAGCGGCGGGCACACCTTGTCCGAGGCGCCGGGCGGCGACGTCTCCGAGGCCTGGCTCGCCACGCAGTTGCGGCGGCTGCTGGCCGGCCGCGCCGCCGAGGCGGTGGTCCTGGGACAGGTCACTGGCGGCTCGGGCGGACCGGCCAACAGCGACCTCGCCCGCGCCACCCGGCTGGCCCTCAACGCCGAGACGGCGCTGGGCCTCGCGGCGCGGCCGCTGCTCTGGCGCGGATGGTGGGAGGGCCGCGACGTGGCCACCCTGCTGATGAGCCGGCCGGACCTCGCCGGGCGGGTCGAGGCCCGCCTCAACGCCGCCAATGAGGAGGTCTCCCGTCTGCTGCGGCAGCACCGCGCCATTCTGGACCTGCTGGTCGCGGCCCTGCTCGAGCGCGAGGTGCTGGACGGCAACGAGGTGGAGGCGATCGTGCAGGCGAGGAAGAGTTCTATTGCAGACGCTTATCAATGATGAAGGCTGCTGTAGCAGGGGATGCTCGCCATGGACTCTGTGCCGTCTTGTCTGCTCGGCACACTTTGAAGCTATCCATTCTTAATCGGCATTCTTTAGAGAAAGCGCTCTTGACCGAACCAAGGCAGCCGAGTCAGCTGGGCGGATGAACCAGATATCCGATTTGGTGGTAACGCCACTGAATCGGATTTCTCCCGCATTTTCCGTGCTGCTAGACATCTCTAAAAAACCCCCTCCGAAAGCTCCTCCGTAAATCTCAAGCTGTTGGTCTGCCCTCAACAAGGTTGGCGGTAGCAAAATACTTGTAGCGTTGCGCCGCACTCTCTTTCTTAAGAGTTTTGAAGTAGCTCAAGCGCCGTTTTTGCCAGATCTTCATCATTGATCCTTACTCTGACCTTCTGTTTGGCAGAAGGCTGACGAACCATGCATGGTATGATTAGTTCACCGCTTTCCTTGTTGCCGACGAAGTAGATCTGAGTCGACACGTCATGACACCGACATTGTCAGAAATCTTGGCCTGCGCTGGCTGGCGCTGGAAGACAGCTCTTGCCTTGCTGATAGCTAGTCCAGCCTGTTGGTTGCTGCCGTCCTTCTTTATGCCTTGGGCTGGTCTTGCTCTCCTTGCGATGGCCGTTCTGCTTGCCTTGACCTCCACCATCGCGGTTTTGCGTCAAGTGCTACAATCGCCAGAAACAGAAGCTACTGTCGTCGAAGCAGTCGATCCTTTGATGACTCTGAACGCCCTGTTGGAAGGGCAGCGGGGTCAGATGCATGAGGCAGCAGCAGCCGTAAGTCGTGCCGTGACCGCCGGTGCTCAGCTCGCCAGCCTGACGCGCGGTGCTGAGCAACAGTGGCGGCAGTTGTTGGAACAGGGTACAGCTACTCGAACCGCAGCAGCCCCAACCTCAATGCTGGAAGAGTTGCGCGCCAGCATCGCTCTGGCGCAGGAAACTGCCGCTGTTGAGCGCGAGGCAATGGCTAAGGTGTTGCAGCAGCGACTGGATCAAGTCGAAGATCGGTTGGCCAGCATGCTGTTAGCTCTACAAACCAAGCCGCCCTCCCCCCCTGCCATGGAAGTGCCGCCGGCTTTGCTCAGCAGCTTGATCAGGCTCGATGAGGTATCCCGTCAGCTAGCCCTCCAAACTGAGGGGCATGCACATCATGAGGCATCTTTGGGTGACGCAGCACGCTATCTCACTGAAACTGCGGACCGGCTGCGAGATGGTACGCAATCTATAGAGACCCAAGCTTTGCGGCTTCAAGCTATGCTCATGGTGCAGCGCCATCAGGAAGCGGCGCAGACCGAGACTGTACGTCAGGAAAACACTTCGCCAATCGCAGAGGCTCCCAAGATCGTGTGACCCCTGCTCAAAGGCTTAGTGCAGCATCTTCGGAGTCCATATTCACCTCCGTCGTGAAACGAGCCGGCATTCCGGCATCAGAACGCCAGTGATGTGCCGATGCGAGTGAGCAGCTGCGAAAGCAGCTCCCACTCCTACAAGCCCCTATAAGCGTACGCTTGGTTCGGTACTGCCAAACACGCTTTGACAGGGTACGGAGAAGCTCATCGTAGAAGATCTCGCCTGTGAGTGCGTCGGCTTGGTCGAATTTGGCTGATCGGCGCCGGCAGCAGGGTCCACTTCGTCGAAGTCTTGCCAGGTGAAACGCACCCCGTCCAGGCCGTAGCGCTAGTCAAGATCGCCTCGGACCGCACCGAAGACGAACTCGCCGCCCAGGATGGCGCTCTTGCGAGTAGTAGCCACTACGCCTTCCGCTTGGAAAGACGGAGCAGGTTGTATACGGCCGCAATGAGGGTGAAGGTTCACCCAAATACCTTGTCGGATGCGCTGGCTCAGGACGTAGCCGGGATAGAACGTAGGGCTCTCAGCAAAGGCGAGAGCGGTTGGTAGTGCTCTGGGCGACATGCGGAGTGACCTTCATCTCCCGCAGTTTCACCACATCCTCGGCCATTTTTGTTCCGGACGGCCGAGTAGAACGGCTGCAATAGCAAGGCTCGTCGCAGCTTCTCCAGCGCGATAGACTCCCGTCCTGCCACCATAAATCCGGGCAAAGTTGGGCGACATGCGTTCCAGGCAGCATTGACCACTGGCCGGATCGCCCGAAACAGATGGCTGCGTGGCACCAGTGTGTCCGGGCTCAAGTAGTTGACGAGTGAGCCCGTTTGCCGATCTGCCCCACGCATTCTCCGTCTTGGTTGTCCAACGCCATCCTTAGCGAATCACAGCACCACCGAACTCAGAGAACGAATTTCTGCATTCCGCTAAGTCGGAACTCGCTTGCATCTCGCACAGCAGAGCTAACCGCGATAGCCAACACTACCGTCTGGATCAGATCCTAGCGCGTGGAGACAATGTGTAGGAATAAAAGTCCGCCATAGCCTCTTCCAAACTAGACGCGGACCAAGTCACCACATCACGAGGTTGACTAGATTGACGCTCGTCAAAGGCATGTAGTGCGTGGAACGGCAGAGTTTCTAGTTCGCCACGAAAGGCGTTTTTTCCATGGCTAGGCCAAGCGCGGATAAAAGCTGTCTGTAAGTGCGTCCAGGGAAGTTCTGTCGAAATAGGGCCCAGAGCACTTAGATAGGCGCAAGCCCAAATGCGCGGCATACCCGGCTCACGCACCATTTCCACAAAAGCAGGCGCTTTGCAGAGCACGCGTTCTGAAGACGAGAAGGTGCGTGAGGGACTTGGAGGAGCATTATGTGCAGCAGCCAAGGCTGCCGCAATAGCTTGCGTGAGTTCGGTTGCGCTTCCTTCCGCCACAACCCTAGCTTCGCCGAGAATGCTACGAGTTTCGGTCTGCCAATGTACCGGGCTGTTATTGTGCCATTGTCCTGTCGGTGAGCGGAGCTGACATTCGTGACGATGCGTTGCGCCATCACGGTCCTGCGGCCAACCAGGAGCAGCGGTAGTAAATGCACATGCGCGACGTACAGCGCCTGGTAGATCCGCGCTTCCTTCAACTTCGATGAAGTGTGGTGCCACGAAGCGGGGTTGGTACAGGTTCGTTGTCATATCGTCACGAATCCCACCATGGCCGGTCGGTTCGAGCGAAACACTACTTTAACACGGTACAACGAGATGAACGATCCGGGCATCGACGGCAGCTCCACCTAGCTCACAGGAAAGCTACTGCGGATCCGATGCAAAAACGCCTCCGAGGTGCCTCAAAAACGGAGATTTGACTCGAAAATATTTTACAAACCTCTAAATTGTAAATCGTTGGTTTAGATGTCGTGGCCGTGTTAGCGGCGGCAGGAAGGGTCGAATGATGCCGTTTCGTCAGTTGATGCTCTATATGCTGGTAGCGGTTCTCGCAGTAACGGGAACGGTACTGATGATTCCGCCCGAGGAAACGACTTCCAGTGTCCAGTGCTCACTGTCTTGCCATCAGGGAGCAGGCTGGTCTGTTGAGCGGGCGCAGCGTTTTGCGAGTGTGTTCCGTGAATGAATCAATAAGCATCCAAGCGCGTAGCACTCGATCCTTGATGCTGATCGAGCAGGGAGCGTAATTTTACTAAGTCGGCTTCCATAACTGCTGCGTGCTGCAAGGTTCGATGATGGCGATGCTGCTCCTGCAGCAGCGCCAGTTCAGCCCGTGCGAGCCGATCCGTTAATTGCTCAAAAACATCTTCCAGCGCATGGTTTCGGAGGCGCGAAGCTAGCTGCCGCGGTGAGCTGCGCAGCCAGACTCTGCCTTCCCATAAACCTGCAATGAAGCTCAAGGTCATGGCTTTGGGGCAGGCATCGCCCGCAAGACAAACAGGCGATGGGACGCAATATCAACCATGCGCCGCATCCGTTCCAACCAGACCTTCTCGGCATCCTGCATAGTGGCAAAGGGGCCGTGCAGTTCTTCGGTTCCGGCTTCGAGCTCGGCAAAGCTCGTATCGCGGAAGACCCCACCCCAGACCACCCAGATCTCGCGGCCGTTCAGGGGATCATTCATGTTGAGTCCTTCCATCGTGGAAACCTAGCCGGCTGCCGGACTGCCCAGCAGCAGGCTCCTTTGCCAAGCTTCGTTAGCGAGCGCAACGTATGCGGATTTTGAGACGCTTGGCAGACTGTCCGGCCAGGCTTCTGCGGCCCCACGGCGCTGACATTGTTCGAGCCGCTCCTGAATTTCGCAAGATAAGCAGGAGCGCCAAGCAGAGCAGAGAAGTTATCGACAAAGCGAGGAAGGCTGCTGACGTGTATGCCGCATTCGACGGCATCACTGCGGCTCCGAGAGTGCTGGCGCCGGCTGTAATCATCAACGCTAGGGCAGCCCAGCGATTGTCAGGCATCAGGGTTCTCCCGAAGAGTAGGAACGTCAGCTTTTTAAGCTGCGTACTGATCGAAGCATAAAAACTTCAGCTGCCTATATCAAGGTTTTTCGCATAACTTTTGATGAAACTGGCTGCGTTTGAGCCGGAGTTACGACCACCTCTTTCAAAGAGAACAAACCCCATCATCACAGTTAGTTGACTATAAGGTTCTCGGCATGCAGAAGATGTCGGCGTCACGACGACCAAAAAATAATCATCCGGCCTAATAACCGTTTAACGTATTTCTTTTCTGTAGGTCGCCTTTTGGTTGATAACTTCTCATTATTCTACGGTTTGCTCGTCATTTGGCCGACATCGCAGATTCGGCTCACGGCCTCCCCCGATCTCTTGAAAGCTTTCCTCATTGCTCTCTTCTTCAGTGTTAAAGCAGTTACAAAGTTATAAAGTTATATAGTTATACCCCCAAAATTCATGTTTAGAATCATGGGCTTGGAAGGTTTTTTGTCGGCGTCACGACGAGGATATGTCGGCGTCACGACGAGGATATGTCGGCGTCACAACGAGGATATGTCGGCGTCACGACGAGGATATGTCGGCGTCACGACGATGGGTTGTCGCTATGTCGGCGTCACGACGAGGTTGCTCTGTGGATAACTTTCAAAACATTCTCAACACCGGGATACAGGACCTCCTCCCGAGATGTCGGCGTGGCGACGAGTCTTGGAGAGAAAAAGACTCGTCACCACGCCGACATTGTCCTTCTTTTGCTGGTTTCATTGCCTGAGCTCGGCCACAACGTCCGAGGCAGGATGGTTCCATGGACGAACAACAAGTCTTTGAGTTTCCCGCAACCGACAGTCCGCTGGTGGGCAAGGTCAAAGGGGATCGTAACACGATGGTCTACAACTTCTTCTCGCTGCGGCGGGAGAAGGAGACCGAACTGCCACGTTACGATGACGGGGAGACCTGGATCGAGGTCGTTGGGACCAAGCACGGGGTTGCATCGATCTGGGACAAAGAATTGCTGGTCTACTCAGCCTCGCTGATTGCCGACAAAATCAACCGCGGTGAGAGTCCGGTGCCTCGTATCAGCTTTACGGCGCACGATTTCTTTGTGACCACGGGCAGCGCTACAGGAGGCTCTGCCTATGAACGACTTGAAGAATCTCTGGCGCGGCTGAAATCTACCTTTGTTCGCACCAATATCGAAACAGGCGGAGAAGGCGAAGATCGTGGCTTTGGCTGGCTTGACGAATACCGCATCCTGTACCGTCGAGGCCGAGACGGTTCTAAGCAAATGCGTGCGGTGGAGTTGACACTATGTGCATGGCTATTCCGTGCCATTGTGCAGGACAAACACTTTCTGACCTATAGCCCAAAGTATTTTGAGCTTCCGCCAGTGGCTAAACGTCTCTACGAAATTGCCCGTAGTGGCCCGCCCAGTGGCTTCCGAATGAATTTAACCAAGCTGCGCGCACGTGTTGGTACAGCGCAGGATCTACGCCGCTTCAAAGCGGAGATCAGTGCCTATTCTATGCATAAGCGTAGCTTACCTGATTATGGTATCGCGCTGATCGACCCACGGATACGACGCTCGATCGACAAGGGTTTTCCAAACCCGTCAGGAAATGCGCCGCTAAAATCTTGGCTCGTGGCATTCTACCCCACCAGCAACATCACGAGCCTAGAACCGCTGGAAACTATGCCGCTGCTTGAGGATGACGAGGCAGAATTGACTGCTGCTTAAGACTGCGGACGTAAATACGCTTCCAGCTTGCTTGATATAGGTGTCGAACAGCAGAGTAGGATAAGGGAGTGCAGGGGAATTTCTCCCCCTGCTTCTATCGGATCGAGATTGGCTCGACGCCCACTGAGCCATCGCGTCGAAATACTGCACCGCCTTCGGCCAGCACGGACTGCACCCGCCCCAGCGTTCGGCTCGTGACATTGCCGTCGCCTTCAATGCGGCTCAGCGTATTAACCGAAACGCCAGCCGCCTCGGCCAATTCTCGAAGGCTAAGACCAAGTGCGGCGCGGGCCATGCGACATTGCGCTGCCGAGATCAGCATGATTACCGCCCCGGTGTCAGGTCGATATCGATCTCCCGCAACTCCAATGTCGGCGAGGTTCCGATCTTCACCCGGACATGGCCACCGCGAGCCAGCTTACGGATCTCTCTTAGGCAAGCCTCCTGCAGGCGCTGACCGATATCCTCGCCTAGAACTGCCATCCGGTCGGCGCCGACCTGCTGGCGTAGCCGGGCGGCTGCGAGATGCGCCGTGTTGCGGCGTTTGTGGATCAAAGCAATGAGCGACATGGATTCCTTCCGTTCAGCCGCGACCGAACAGGCGGCGGAAGAAGCCACGCGGCTCGCCCCCTGGGCCCATCGCAGCGTTGATGACCGCCGCGTCCGGCACGCCGGCGGGCAGGCGGCCTTCGCCTAGGAAACGGGCGACCGCTTCACGATAGGCGCGACCAGCATCGGTTTCGCCATCCAAGCTGGCGGGCACGCCGGCATTGGAGGCCTTCAGCACTGCCTTACTGTCCGGGATCACACCCAGCAGTTCAGCCGAAAGAATGTCGCGGATTTCGGACAGCGGAAGCATTTCACCGGTACGGACGCGCTCCGGGTCAAAGCGAGTGACCAGAAGATGCTCCTGAACCGGATCAAGACCTTCCTCAGCGCGCTTTGATTTGGAGGAAATGAAGCCCAAAATACGGTCAGCATCGCGGATGGAACTGACCTCGGGATTGCACACCACCAGTGCATGATCAGCGTGATAGAGTGCCATCATTGCACCATGTTCAATGCCAGCTGGGCTGTCGCACAAAATGTAATCAAACTCGCGCTTCAGCTCGTCCATTACCCGACCTACGCCCTCTAGGGTCAACGCATCCTTCTCATGCGTCTGCGAGGTCGCCAGGATGAACAGGTTGGCGATGCGCTTGTCGCGGATCAACGCCTGATGAAGCTTGGCCTGACCATTGGCGACATGCAGGAAGTCGTAAACCACTCGCTTCTCGACACCGAGCACCAGGTCCAAATTGCGCAAGCCGACATCGAAGTCGACCAGGCAAACGCGCTTGCCCAGCAGGGCCAGAGCGGCGCCGAAAGCAGCGGTGGTGGTCGTTTTTCCGACGCCTCCCTTGCCGGAGGTCACGGTGATCACGGTAGCGGCCATGCGGGATTCTCCCAGCGGATGAAAACAGAGGTCAGGGCAGGGGGGCGAAACGCAGCCAGCCTTCGTCGATACGAAGTTGGGCTGGGCACTTCTGCCAGTTGGCAGGAATGTCTTCGGCGCCAAGCCACAGCCCGGCAATCGAAAGCAATTCTGCGTCCATGATTTTCGCAAAGATGCGGGCCTGCGTATCACAGCCAACACCTGCGCTGGCCGCGCCACGTAGGGCGCCGTAAACGTGGATGCAGCCATCGGCGAGCAGTTGAGCGCCGGGGGACACGGAGTGCAGCACAATCAGATCTGCTTCGGCAGCATAGATTCGTTGTCCAGAACGCACCGGCTCGCTAATGATCAGCGGCGGGCGACGTTCACAAGGCTGCTCCATGTCCTGGCCAGCTTCGGTATCCAGCATGCGGCCAAGCCCACATGCGAGAGCTGCACGCTCCACTTCCGGCCAACGGGCACGAAAAGCGGCGGGCACCAGACCACAGCTTCGTACGGCATCCACGAGCGCGGTAACGTGAGAAGCAGAGGTTGGCGCCCAGGCGTTCAAATTCAGCAACACAGGAGCATGCCGGAAATAGCCGGCTGCGGCTCCAAGTCGGGCACTCAAAGCGGCCTGTAGTACATTCGTTGGCAGATCCGCAATTTCCAACGTCAGCAACGCATGGGCACGGCCACGCAGTCGGATAGGAGCTTCTGCTGTCGTGTCCCAGGTGGTGTCTGACGTCATCGAACCTGCCTTCTGACGGTGCCAGCCGGTTTTTCGCAACATGCCCGGTGTGGCAAAGCTCACGTTCTGTGAGCCATTCTTTGTGTAGTTCTGTTGGATGTTTTTCGCAAGACATTTTTGCCTTGTTCGGAGCGTTGCGAATTTCCTGACATAAATCCGGGAAGTGTTCACCCCCCCGGATCCTGTCTTCTGGATTAATTGTTGAAGCGCAGCTTGTCCGCTTCAGGCAGCTTGCATAAGACGAGGTGGAGGCGCTGTGGTAAAGCCTTGCCGTTGCGCTGCCATTGTTAACCAAAGACGGAACTGAGCCGCACCATCATAAGGCCCATCCAGCGCAGCCTGCGACACCGGCAAAGCTTGGCGCTGTAGCTGTGCCAAGGCCACGCGGCGCATAGCAATCGACATTGCCGCATCCGACACTGCCGCATCAGGGTTCATCGGATCTGGCAAACCGGTAGCCCTGCAAAAGGCGGCCATACTACAGGTGCCTCCAGGAGATCCGGGCTCAGGCAAAGCGCCTAAAGGACGCAACTGCCTTCCATCCCAAGCGAGAAGCCGCATATCGTGACGATGGCAGCCCGGTGGCACAATGAAGCCCAGTACCTCGCCTGGTTGCGCCTGTACCAGTCCACCCAGCCAATCAAGCCCAGCCTTCAATAGAGCAGGCCGTGGCGGCAAGCTGGCTGATGCTTCAAGCCGTGGTGCCGGTGCCTCCTGTAGTACGCGAGATCCCCGGGTGGCATGATCCAGGCTTTCACCTGTTAACAACAGGGCAGCCTCGGGATCTCGGAACAAGGGATGTGGATGGCTACCAACTGGCCGACGGCCCAACAACAAGGCCACCAGCGCTTCTGCCTCGCTGCGTGGCAGCGGACGGCGCAGGGGAGCATCCAGTTCCAAGCGCGCTTCGCGTAGCGCCGTGCTCATGTCCCACTCCGTGCCAAGCGGCGCTCGACGCGATCCAGCATCACTGCCAAAGCGGCAGGATCCGGCGTCACGACATGCCGCGTTATACGTAGTGGCGGCAGATCATGCGGGTCTTCCTCGATCACCACCAGCTCCAGGGGAAGTTCTGTTTGCACTGCACCCAACAAGCCCTCCTGCAGGGTCAAGGCTAGGCGAGGCTGACTCCCAGTCGGCTTCAAAAAGCCTTCCAACCGCTCCAGCACAGCTTCGAACTCTTCATCCCCGACCTCGGCTGCTACCAGATCGATCAGGATGCGCTCACCCAGGGCCAAGCTGGCCTCACCAGGAGCGCGGCGGATGATCTGCATTCAGCTTCTCCAGAATCCGATCCAAAGAGGTGTGCCATGCTGGACCGGCTTATTCAACGTTTTTCGCAAAACACGGATAATTTGTCGCGATTTATGGGGACTGATCGGCAGGGCTCTATAGGCCATGCTCCATGGACATCTTTAATATGATTATGACTACAAGCCCCTAGGCGCTGGCCCAGCGCATCCGCTTGAGTGCGTTAATGCATTGTTTGATAATAATATTATGTTGGTGAGGGCGTCGCGTCTGGAACAGCCACGGCATCGTGGATGATCCTGCAAGCTGTCCGATAACCGCAGTTTCCCAAGAACCAAAAATCTGGCCAAGCTGTTTTAACGCCCTTACTGAAAAAGACCGGCCTGGAGACACCAAAAATCTTGCGAAAAACGTCTATATCCTCCAGAATATGGCAATGCAGAAGGGAACCGGCGCGTGAAAATCCTGGTTGTTGATGATTATCCGACAATGCGTCGCATTGTGAAAAACCTTTTGGACCAGATTGGCTACAAGGATGTCGAGGAAGCCGGCAACGGCGTCGAGGCCCTGGAGAAGATCAAGGTCCACCGCTACGACCTGGTGATCTCTGACTGGAACATGGAGCCCATGACCGGTCTGGAGCTGCTGAAGGAAGTGCGCGCTGATGCCGGGCTGTCGAAGACACCCTTCATCATGGTGACGGCTGAAAGCAAGACTGAGAACGTTGTGGCCGCTAAGCAGGCGGGCGCCTCTCAGTACATCGTCAAGCCATTCACGGCTGAGACGCTGAAGGCTAAAATCGCGTCTGTTGTGGGCTGATAGGAGCCGCATGAGCGCCTCCCTTCAATCTGCTGCGGGCACTCAACCTGGGCTGGCGCGCATCGCTGGCCATGTGGCTGCCATCTCTGGCGAGGTGGACCGGCTACTTGGCATTGAAACAGAAGGTGCGCACACCAGGGCGGACAAGCTCAGCCAGACCCTCGCCGAGATGCGCGCTATGGCCAGCTTGCTGGCCGAGATGCGGGCTGAGGTAGTAGGGCTGGCGCCGCCCTCCAGTGATCTGGGTGACGCGCTGGATGCTGTGGTGAGCGAAACTGAAGGTGCTGCCTTCGAGATTCTCCGCCAAGCTGAACGTGCCCAAGCAGCGGCAGGGCGCCTGAACCGTGGCGAAACTGCTGATCCCTCTACCGACCTTGCCGAAGTCGACGCAGCGGCGACCTCCATTGTTCTGGCTTGTGCCTTTCAGGACATCACTGGCCAGCGGGTGCGCAAGGTTCTGTCCACCCTTCGTCAGGTTGAAGCGCGAGTTTTTGTTCTGGTGCAGATGCTGGGCATCCGCCCGGAAGAAACCCAAACTCAATCTGGATCGCGAGACCCTCGTTCCGACGCACATCTGCTGAACGGCCCGAGTTCAGCAGCCGAAGGCGGGCTGGGACAGAGCGCTGTGGATGATTTGTTCGGTTAACGGCGCATTGGTTACCGCCGCATCATCTTAATCCTGTCAGAGCCGGGAAGGGGAAAACCCCATGAGCGTCACCTTTGGTCAACCGCTTCCCGGCGGCAATCCTCTTGCCACCGGATCCGCCAACAAGGGCGAAGGATCGCGTAACTCGGCTCTGGGAAACGTTCCAGTCCAAGACGACGGCCAATTTGCTTTGTTGATGGCAGGCCTTATGGGCGGCAACTCTGCTGTCGGAATGTCCGTGGCTACGTCGCAGCAAGCGGGAGCACCGGCCGTAGAGGAAGCGCCAGCCAAGACCCCAGCTTCCAGCGGCCTACCTTGGGATACGCTGGCAGCTGCCTCGGAAGAAGCGGGCCGTTTGGCTGTAGCGTTTCAGTGGCCAATGCCGCAGCAAGTTCAGGCCGCTCCAGCCATTCAGGATACAGCACCAGTCCTGCTGCCGATGGCCCAAGCTGCGGTCCAGCCTACGGCAGAGGAGGTCATGCCTTCCGTGGCAGCACCTGTCATGACTCCTGCTTCGGAAACAATCAGGACTTCCCTTGCACCGGCGTTGGCTGAAGCTGGTCCATCGCGTACCCAAATCGCCTCCGGCCTTTCACAGCTTTCGCAGACCAGCATTGATCTTCCGGCCTCCCCCCCTCTGGCCGAAAATGCTACCCAATTGCACAAAATGGACGCAACGGTCCTGCCGCTGGCCGACGCGGCAGCTGGCCAGAATACAACAGCTACAATCTCACTCCCCCAAGCGCCAACTGCTCCCCAGAACATGGAAGTTGCTGTTGTCGCTGCCGCTAGCGCAGCGGCCACAACAGCAGCCGAGATTGTTACGCCGCAAGGAACCGCCGTGACCCGGGCCGTTTCCAACCTGCGTGCTGTCGCCCAGGAAAAGCCCGTGCTCCTGGTCGCGGATAGTGTGGCGGATGCCGTAGAAACCACCCTTCCCGATGCCGTTGCGGCGGTGAGCGAAGCTCTGTCGGCTGCGGCCTTGCCGCTGCCCCAGCAGGGTGAAAAAGCTGCATCTCTGGACCTCAAAGCTGCAGATCCTGTTGATGCGGCTGCGACTTTGGCTGCGGCTTCAACACAAACTCCTGCTGCACGACCCCTCATGTCGCCCCAGCCGTTGCCATCCCCTCATCCCGCCGTGCCACAGCGGGCGCAGCTGGCGGCCGAGGCCGCGCCACAACTGGTGATGCGCGTGGCGCAAGCGCAAAAGGACGGGGTAGACCGCATTTCTGTGGATCTGCGGCCGCCTGAGCTGGGCCGCGTTGAGTTACAGATGACCTTCCGCGACGGAATGGTGCATGTTGTCATGCGTGCTGAGCAGCCGGAAACCTTTGAAGCGCTAAGGCAGGAACGCCACCACCTGGAGCAGCAGATGGCTGACGCCGGATTGCAACTCGGTGCTGGTGGTCTGGATCTGCAGCAGGGCCGGCTGCCGCAACCTGAGCCCGAGGCGGAGTCGCGCCGGCAGGGTCCAGTTCTTGCCTCTGAGGGCGAGACAGCCGTCGAGGAGACGTCCTCTGCTGGGCCACGTCCACCTGCTTCGGACAGCCTGATCGACATCATTGCCTGAGGCGCCCCGCGCGCCCTTCCCGGAGAGCCAAGATGGCCACCACATCCAGCATCACTGCCACCTCCGCGGCCGGCCTAGCAGGCGGCACCACTGGCAGCACCTCAACAACCGCAACCACGCAGCTGAAGAGCAGCAGCGAGGATTTCGACCGCTTCCTGACGCTGTTAACGGCGCAGATGAAGTATCAAGATCCCATGCAGCCGACAGATCCGACCCAGTTCGTGGCACAGCTCGCGCAGTTCTCGCAGGTTGAGCAGCAGACCAAGAGTAACACTTATCTGAAAACCATCTCCGAAGCGCTCACCAACAGTGCCAGCTTGTCGGAAAACGCCGCCATGCTGGGCCGCACAGTGCAGACGGAGATGTCGGAGATCACCCTCTCTAGCAGCGGCGCGACTGTGCCATTGAACCTCACGGTCAGCAGCAGCACGCTGTCCGGCACCCGGCTTGAGGTGGTGAACAGCGCAGGTCAGGTGGTACGTAAGGTCAACCTCAACAGCGGCAGCACCAACCTGACCTTCGATGGCAAGGACAATAGCGGCCTGCCGCTTTCGGGTGGCAAGTACACGGTGCGCGTCGTCGGCGAAGATGCTGACAGCACCCGACAGACAGCCGGAACGGTGAGCAGCTCTGGTAAGATCACTGAAGTCCGTCGCGACAGCAGCGGCTCCCTGAGTCTGCTACTGGACAATGGCAACTTGGTTAGCGCTAAGGAAGTCACCCGCCTCGCGGCGGGCTGAGCTTTCTTGTCTAAGGGCGGGTTCCTAGGCTGGTGATGGCGGTGCCCTGACCTAGCCTTTCCCGTGCGGTGCGCAGCACGATCCCGGCCAAACGATGCCCAGACTCCGTTGACAGATGGTAGGCATCATCAAAGTCGGCACTGGTCAGTTGCGGCAGGTCCTCCCGCTGAAGCACTATCAGCTTCGGATATTGGCGCTGTAGAGCCACCAGATACTGCTTGAAGGCGGCGTTCTGCCGTTGCAGATCAGGCGTTTCGCCCTTGGGGTTGTACTGCCCCTCGACTAGCACAACACCAATGTCAGCATTATCTAGATTGCGTATGAAGCTTTCCAACAGCCGACTCTGACTTTGCATGGAATGCTGGCCGCGCGCTCGTAGCGCTGTGTAGTTGACTTCGTCGTCTGATGAGCGTTCCGGGCGGAAACCAGGTAGATGAGCCATCTGTGCAGCCCGACTCAGAATGGCACGAAAAACAAAGTTATACCGGTACTCTGGTAATAGGGCGCCCAACAGCAGATCTCGTTTCAGATCAGGAAGTGAGTTGGGTGGTAAAGCGGCATCGAGCATCTCTACCCTGTCGGCTACCTGCAGCAATGATACAGGCGCCAATCGCGCCCATTCCGGCCGCAGATCCGCGGCTAGATCAAACTCGGAAATGTAGAGCAGTACCTGCTTCGGCTTTAGGGCAATGATGTGGTCGCGGTATAGCTCCATGTCCATTGGCGTCATGCCAGCCAGCGAAAAGATCTGTAACTCCGCATGATCACGGCTAAAGCCACGGTACAAGGCGTGGGTCTGGCTGGAGCCCACAGCCAAGAATTCAACGCCGCGCGGCAGCGGAAGCATGCTGCGGAAGCGCTCGGCAATGACGTCGGTCTGCCGCCAATCCGCATGACCCTGCAGGACGACATAATAGGCGCCCCAGGCAAGCGGATTGCCAAATAAGGCAACCCGCACAGCCAGAACAGCCAGAACCGCATAAGCGGCGCTGCGCCAGGATCTGTGCAACCAGCGTCGCGTCAGCCAAAAGCCCAGCGCTAGAGCGGCGATCTCAGCCAGCAGCAGCAGCACGAAGCCGGGGTCGATAAAGGAAGACAGCCGCGCCAGCATCGTCATGTCTCCGTTGGATCAGAACTGGAAGTAGATGAAGTGGGACACGCCGAAATCGCCGAACACGGGGATGGCGAAGGCCAGGCAGGCGGCGCTGGCCCAACGTGCTGAGCTGGAAAGCTGCAGCGGCCGCAAGGTGCCGTCCGGCGCACGCAGTAACAGGTCGGCCAGCAACGTCGCTGAGGCCAGCATCAGAAGTGTGATGATGGAGGGGCCAAGGGCGGCGGCCGTTCCGACCGGTGTGGCCAAACCCAGAGCACGCAGAAAGCCGCCCACCTGTGCTAGGGATTCAGCGCGGAACAACAGCCAGCCCAGGCAGGTGAGATGGAACATCAGCAGCACCGCCAGGAGGTGGCCGAGCGCTGGGGGCAGCCGCACCAGTGCCGAGAGGGGCTGGGCTAGCCAGCGGTGCAGCACCAGCAGGATGCCGTGATAGAAGCCCCAGAGTAGAAAGGTCCAGGCGGCGCCGTGCCACAGCCCACCCAGCACCATGGTGGCCATCAGGTTACGACTGGTCTTCCAGGTACCGCCACGGCTACCGCCAAAGGCAATGTAGACGTAATCGCGCAGCCAAGTAGACAAGCTGATATGCCAGTGCCGCCAAAAGGCTTGGGGCGAGGTCTGCAGATAGGGATGGCCGAAATTCGGCGGCAGCACGAAGCCCATCAGCCGCGCCACGCCGATCGCGATGCCGGAATAGCCGGCAAAGTCACCCAGGATCTGGAAAGCGAAGGCATAAACGCCCACCAGCGCGTGCAACCAAGATTCCGGCTGCGGCATGCTGAAGGCGTTATTGGCAATTGGGGCCAGATTATCTGCCACAACCACCTTGAGGAAGTAGCCAAACAGGATCAGCCATACGCCTTCCGTCACCATAGTTTCGGTGATGCGGCGCGGCGTATGCAACTGCGCCAACACGGTCTTGGCACGAATGATCGGACCGGCCACCAGATCGGGAAAGAAGGCCACGAAGAGCGCGTAGTCGAGCAGATTGTGCTCGGGTGAGACTTCACCGCGGTACACGTCGATCGTGTAGCTCAGGCTCTTAAAGACAATAAAAGAAATGCCGACCGGCAGGATGATATTCAACAGCGGCCAACTGACCGGTACGCCCATCAGGTCGAGCAGATCGGCGCTGCCCTGGATAAAAAAATTGCAGTATTTGAAATACACTAGCACGCCGATGTCGAAGATGATGCTGATGCCCAGGAACAGGCGGCGCCGGTTGGCTTGCTCTGTGGCCGCGATGGCGTTGCCGCAGAACCAGTCCACCAGCGAGATAGCGGCAAGCAGGAAGCAGAAGCGCCAATCCCAGCCGGCATAGAAGACATAGCTGGCGACCAGTAACAGCCGGTTCTGCGCCTGGTACCCGGCCCATCGTCCGAGGGGTAGATAAACCGCCATCAGCGCGGCGAAGAAGGCAACGAAGGTCCAGGAGTTGAACAGCATGAGGCTCAGGTCCGGATGGTCGAGCCCAAGGTCCTCCGTTTGGTTTCAAATTCAACACAAGTTATCGTTAATGAAAGATGAAACCTTGTCGTGCGCCTCGCGTTTAAGCGGCCTTCACAGATTTGCTCCTACCTACTAGCAGGTTTGACCATCAGGGCGGGAATTTCCCTGAAGTTTTGCGCGCCGCGCTGAAGATTGACTGCGCGGGATGTTCTGTAGCAGCGGCAGCAGGTTGAAAATTTTACAGTTCAGCACGTCCGGTGTCTGCTGAAGGAGGAGAGCAGCCTAAACGCAGCTGTGAAATGCTACTAACGCCAGCGCCAGCCATTCCAGTGGATCAGCCGACGCTCACGCCTATCTGGTCGATATGTTGCGCGAAACCGGTCAGGTGGGTACGGCGGTTGCCGCCTATCAGGTCCTTAAATGCTGCGGTAGGCGCATCGCGGTACACAGGACAAGCTGAGAACTGTCTTTGGCCAGCAGGGAGTATAGGATAAGGCCGCAGCCTATTACCGGAGCGCTGGGACTGCAGCCCGACTTTGCCGGGGCACATAACAGCCTGGGCATCGCCCTGCAGCAGGGCGTGTCAGGCGAGGCCATCGCTTGCTACTGGGGAGGCCGTATTTTGCTGCCCGATCCTCCGGATCTTCAGGACAATCCTGAGATTGCGCTCAGGCGCAGGAAGTGCGACTGGCGCAGCGTGCCCATGCCAAGGCCGATGCAGCATCCGCCTGGTAAGGCGCTGGCTCATTATGGTGGCAGCACTGCAACGGGTTAGGCGAGCTTCGTCGTCAGCCTCCCTTGAATAGCCCGGGACATAAAGACAGGACCGGTTCAGAAGCGATCAGGCGGCCATAACAGACCACCTGATCGGAGCGACGAGGAGGTTGGTCCGCGTCAGCTGTGCAGCAGGCGTGTGATCACCACATCCCGCAAGCCACCTTCCTGAACCTGCATTAAGCTGTCGAATAGATTGTCCCGTAGCTGTGCAGGATCGGTGCGGCCAGGGCGCAATTCCTGCCGTTCCGACATGCTCATCAGCCGGCGCAGCACGGCCTGCTTTAGGCGGGGCTGCAAATCCTTAAAGGGCTGGCTATGGCCAGCCTCGGTCTCCAGCGTCACTGAGACCACTACATAGGACATGCGCCGCCCTGTGCTGGGCAGGTTGATCGTGAAGTCGCCAAGGGCAACGTACTCGAACTCCTTCTTAGGCGCTTCCTCAGCGGCTCGACCGGGAGTGGCTGTCAGTATGGCGAGCGGGGCCGTGGCCAGACCAGCCAGGAAGCCCATCGCAATCCTTCGGGTAGAAATCCGGTTCATCGAAAAGCCCCTGCGGTTGGCGCCTGCCTGTTTCGCAAAGGCTTCTTCTCACGTCAATCAAATCATCTCTTTTTTTGTGACGCACCCTTGGCGTTGCGTCCAGATTGCGCCCAAACAATGCCAATGACCTTGGCCACCGCCTCAAAATGCTCAGGCGGAATGACGTCGCCTACTTCCACGGTGGCGTAAAGAGCACGGGCCAGGGGCCGATCTTCAATCACAGCTACACCCGCCGTCTGTGCAGCTTCGCGGATCCGCAGCGCCAGATTGTCGACACCTTTAGCTAAACAGACCGGCGCAGCGTCCTCACCCCGCTCGTAGCGGAGGGCAACGGCAAAGTGGGTCGGGTTTGCGATCACCACCGTGGCCTTCGGGACATCCGCCATCATCCGACGCTGCGACATCTGCCGCCGCTTTTTGCGCTGGGCGGCCTTCACGTGCGGATCGCCTTCGGTAGATTTCATCTCCTCACGCATTTCTTGCAGGCTCATGCGCTGACGACGGCGATATTCAAAGCGTTGAAAGCCAATATCGATTGCTGCCACTAGGCCTGCGACGAGCGTGACCGCGAAAAGCACTGTTATTAGGAGCTGCTTAATCAAGCCTGGCAGCACTGCTGGATCCAGTGCTGCCAATTGTCCGCTCTGCTGATAAAGCGGTCGCCCTACGATCCAGCAGACCACACCCACTGCGGAGGCCTTGGCAAGGCTTTTACAAAACTCGAAAAGCGCCTTGAGCCCAAACAGGCGTTTGAAGCCTGAAAGTGGCGACAGATTGGAAAACTTTGGCTGTAACCGCTCTGTTGCCACCACGATGCTGTTTTGCGCCAAATGCGGCAGCAAGCTTCCGGCGATCAACAGCCCAAACACTGGCAGCAAGGCGACGGCTAGAGCCTCCATCACGGCAGCTCCGGCGCGACGATAACCCTCGTCAGACAGTTCCAAGAAGGCATCCGGCTGTTCGACGAGCGGCAGCAGGATGTTCGCCATGTGCTGCGCAATGACGCCCCCGGCTAATCCCATAGACAGAAGCATCGCGGCATAAAGCCCAAAGCTCGATCCTTCCCGTGATATCGGGATGTCACCCTTCTCGCGAGCTTGTTGCAGCTTGCGTGGCGAAGCGTCGAGCGTTTTCTCTTGGCCGCTTTCCTCTGACATTTGGCCTCAGCGTGCCAGAAGGAAGACTGAGCCGTAGGCTCCAACCATTTCGTCGACCAAGGTCGGCGAAACGGCGCCTAAAAGATATAAGCCGGCCATCAGTAGCGCTGGGGCGCCAATCATAAAGACTGGCATGGCTGGCATGGCACGGTTGATACCGGCAAGTGCCACGTTGAACAATACCGACAAAAACAAAAAAGGCATGGAGAGCTGCATGGCAAGGCGAAACGCCGTGGTCATGGCTTCGCTCATATTACGGGCCACGGCAGCCGCAGGCAGAGGTTGGCCAAGCGGTATCAGTTGGTAGCTATCGGCTAGCGCCTTGAACCCTGAATGGTGGCCATCAACGGCGAATAGTATCACCAAACAGGCAGCATAAATCGCAGCTCCCAAAACAGCGGAGTTGTCCATGCCGACGCCAAAGGCGAAGGCGTTGCTGACGCCAATGCACTGGCCAATGATCTGTCCCGCCGTCTGCACCGCTGATAGCAGCAGCCGGGATAGTGTGCCCAGAAAGGCACCGGCGGCCACCTCCATCACTACCGCGAAGGCGACTCCCCAAGCGGCTGGCGGCGGCGCTGCTGATCCAGCCAATGGTGCCACACAGAGTGCGATGAGTAATCCGGCCAAGATGCGAATACGCGCTGGCACTTGACTCTCCCCGAGCCCCGGCAGCAGCAAGAGTGCTGCCGAGACACGGCAGAATACCAGCAGCAGTCGGTACAACTCGGCCGACACCCAGGCTTCGAGGTGCAGTGCTGCGTCCATTGCGTTTCAGATCTGGCCGACGGTGCGTAGCTTGACACGCTGATGCACCTCAGCATGAGAAATCACCGCAATGGTCGGATTGATCCGCTCAACCAGTTGTCTCACAAAGGGCCGTGCCACCGCCGAAGTCAGCACTGCAGGCCAGTCGCCACGCGCGGCTGCCTCAGCAATACGACCGCGGGTCACGGTAACCAGTTCCTGGATCTTCGACGGCGCCATGGCGAAGGAGCGCTGGTCGCCCTCCTCCACAATGGCCGAGCCTACCTCGCGCTCCCAATCGGGCGAAAGAAGCAAGGCCGTGACATAGCCATCTTCCTGCGTAAGTCCTCGGCAGATTTGCAGAGAAAGCCGTTGGCGCACATGTTCAGCCAGCAGGGAAACATTGCGGGTAAAGCCGGCAGCTTCGTGCAATGCTTCCAGGATCAGCGGCAGATTGCGGATCGAGATCCGCTCGGCCAGCAGTGAAGCCAAAACCTTTTGCACTGTTGCCAACGGTAGTACTGATGGGATCAGGTCGGAGACCAAGCGCTGATGCTCTTTCTCCAATCCATCAATGAGCTTCTGCGTTGCGACATAGCTCTGTAACTGCGCCATATAGCCCTTCAGAACCTCGGACATGTGAGTGGTCAGCACCGTCTCAGCATCCACCACAGTGAGGCCCTGCGCCATCGCTGTATCGCGCAGTGCTGGCTCAATCCAGCGGGCCTTGATCTGAAAGGAGGGTTCCTGGGTATCGATCCCGGGCACGCCAATTTCCTGCCCACTGGGCGCGAAGGCTAACAGTCGGCCAAGTACCAGAGTCTCGCGTGCCACTTCAACGCCCTGCACCTGAATGGAGTACTCGCCGGACGCGAGGTCCATGTTGTCCTTGATGCGCACCGCAGGCAACACGAAGCCGAATTCCAAACCAAAGGCGCGCCGCAGCTTTTTGATTTTCTCAGACAATCCGCCTTGACGGCCAGCGGTAAGGGATACCAAGCCCATACCAAGTTCCAAACGGACATCGTCCACTCGGATCAACTCGGCCATGGTTTCCTCACGCGGGGCCGTATCGGCAGGTTCAATTCCGGCCGCAGCGGCCTCGGCGATTTTTTTAGCGTTGCGGGAAGCGAACCAGCCTGCGCCCGCAGCGATACCGCCCAACACCACGAAGGGCAGAAAGGGCAGACCTGGCAGCACCGCAAACAATCCCGAGAGCCCGGCAGCTAGGTAGAGCGGCTTGGGCTGTGCAGCAAGCTGCCCAATCAGCGCTTTATCGGTGGAGCCGCGAACATTACCCTTCGACACCAACATGCCGGCGCCAATGGAAACGATCAGCCCAGGAATCTGAGAAACAATACCATCACCGATCGCCAGGGTAACATAGTTGCTGGCAGCAGCAGAGAGCGCCATATCATGGCGCAGCGTTCCCACAACAATGCCGCCAATTACGTTGACGATGGTGACGATGATGGCAGCAACCGCGTCACCACGAACAAACTTTGAAGCGCCGTCCATGGCGCCAAAGAAGCCGTTCTCGTCCTCCAGCTCGCGGCGGCGGCGTTTAGCCTCAACATCGTCGATGGTACCCGCAGCAAGATCAGCATCGACTGCCATCTGTTTGCCCGGCATGGCATCCAGGCTGAAGCGTGCCGCAACCTCGGCGATACGCCCAGCACCTTTGGTAACAACAACAAAGTTGACGATGACCAAGATCGCAAAGACGATTACGCCAATGACAAAATCTCCGCCGATCACGAAAACGGCGAAACCGTGGATGACGCTGCCCGCAGCGTCTAGGCCGTGGTGACCATCAGCCAGAATCAGGCGAGTGGTGGCCAAGTTCAGCGCTAACCGCAACAAAGTCGCAATCAGTAGCACGGTTGGAAAGGAGGAGAAGTCGAGCGGCCGTTCGATCCAAATGGCTACCATCAAGATAAGCACTGACAAGGTGATCGAGGTAGCAAGACCAAGATCCACCAACCAGCTTGGCATCGGCAGCACAAGGACGGCCAGCAGCACCACCATGGCGGCGGCGAAGAGCATATCCTGGTGACCAAAGATACTGCGCAGGCGATGCAGGAAAGCCATGCGCTATAATCCCACAATGAGTTGTGCAATTTGCTCTGTATAGGAGCGTAGCGCGGAGAAGCCGAAGGGCAGGGACAGCATGCAGACCAGCAGCGTCACCACAATCTTTGGTACAAAGGAGAGGGTCTGCTCCTGGATCTGTGTCAACGCTTGCACGACAGAGACCGCAAGGCCAACCAGCAGGGCAGCCAATAGAGGCGGCCCCGACACCATCATGGTGGCGTAGAAGCCGCCGCGCAGCACCTCCACCACATCTCCCTCATTCATCGCGGATTCTCCGGCGGTGGCTGATTGGGGCGGCTTAAACCGCCATGCGCAGCACATCCATGTAGGCGCTGACCACCTTGTCACGCAGCTGCGTCATGGTCTGCACCGTCAGCTCGGCATTGGCGGCAGCCTGCACCACCTCTTGCACGTCGGCGGTGCCGGCGACACCTCGTGCTGCGGTTACTTCAGCAGTGCGCAGCGTGTTGAGCGAAGCACGGGCAGCATCGCCCACCATGGCGCCAAAATCAGCGGCCGGAGTAGCGGCAGCACCATAGGCGCGCATCGCCGCAGAGACAGGCTGGATCGCGGGAAGTGGAGCGGTCATATGGATCAGGATCTCAAGATGTCGAGTGTCTTGCCATAAAGCGCGCGCGCCTGCTGCATCACCGCGATGGATGCCTCATAGGAGCGTCCAGCGGCGCGCATGTCAGCCTGCTCGATCAATGGATCGACATTCGGAAGTTTGACATAGCCCTGCTCATCAGCCGCCGGATGAGCGGGGTCGAACTGGGTGCGGAAGCTGCGAGAGTCAGGGCGAATATTGTCAGTGCGCACCAGCTCAGCGCCAGTGCCACGATCAACCATCCGGCCAAAAGAGACGAGCTTGCGGCGATACGGATCACCACCTGGCGTCGCAGCCGTGGAGTTCGCGTTGGCGATGTTCTCGGTCGCCACACGCATGCGAGTGGCCTGGGTGCTCATGCCAGAAGCGGCCGTCGCCATAGCTTGGCTGAGCGGCCCTGCGCCACTGATGGGTGGGATGCGAAGCATTAGCGGCCACCCACTGCATTGCGCAGCAACGCCGTGCCACGCTTGTAGACCAGGGTGGTCAGGTCATAGGCTTTCGCCACGTCTGCCTGCTTCACCATCTGCTCCTCCAAATTCACGGTGTTGCCGTCCGGGTCCTCGCTATAGGAGTTGGCACGGTCGGTAATGACGTTGGCGGCGCCAATCGACTGACCGATATGACCCGGGCGGGTTGAAGCCAGTCGCAGCGAAGCGAGGCCCGGCTGCTGACGCAGCAATGTGCTGTCAAAGCTGAAGGGCTTCACATCCCGGGCGCGGTAATGCGGCGTGTCTGCATTAGCGATATTCTGCGACAACACGTTCTGCCGTTCCGCCAGCTGGCGCATACGAGCGCCGCTGATCCGGAAGACATCAATGCCATCAAGCATGGGGCGTGCTCCCGTTGCGCTGTTCCGGAGCAATACCGTGTCATAGCCTCTGTGTCGAGATTTTTCGCATAGCATTCCCTCGGAACATCGATGACAATATCTAGGATGAAGATCTCCGCCGCCGTGCCAGGAACCTTTTTCGCATGATGGACCGCTTGCTATCCTCCACCTGCCTGGCAGATGCCGTGACGTCGCTCTCGCGGCTGCCGCACTGGCAGCGCTTCGGCACCCTGGCAGGGGTGCAGGGAGCCGCTTTGTCAGTAACTGGCCTTGGGCGAGGCCTCACTATCGGCGACCGGCTACGCATTACGCGAGAACGCGGCCCTGCCATCGAAGGAGAGTTTGTTGCCTTCACGCCGGGTCGCGCGGTGGCTGTACCAGAGGGTAGTACAGAGGGCCTCGGGCCAGGTGCCCGGATCTGGCTGGAGCAGCCACTGGAACTTTACCCCAGTGATGCATGGATGGGGCGTGTCATTGATAGCCTCGGTCAGCCTATGGATGACCGCGGACCGCTGCCCCAAGGGGCACGTGGCGTAGCATTGCGCCAAAAAGCTCCCTCAGCCATGCGACGACGCCTAGTAGGGGGCAAGCTGGAAACCGGGGTGCGCGCCATTGATGTCTTCACCCCCATCTGCCGCGGTCAGCGCCTCGGCATCTTCGCCGCTTCTGGTGTCGGTAAATCGACCCTGATGGGCATGTTGGCCCGCGGCGTTGAAGCAGATGTCATTGTTGTTGGCCTGATCGGCGAGCGAGGGCGTGAAGTGAAGGAATTTCTGGATCATACCCTGGGCGAGGAAGGGCGCCGGCGTACCGTGGTGGTGGTCGCAACGTCTGATGAACCTGCCCTGGCACGGCGCCGTGCGGCACAGGCGACATTGGCGGTGGCCGAGTATTTCCGCTCTGAAGGCAAGCAGGTCTTCCTTCTCCTGGATTCAGTGACGCGTCTGGCGCATGCGCAGCGTGAGATCGGCCTGGCCGCCGGCGAGCCGGCCACGGCCCGTTCCTACACCCCTTCGGTGTTTACCGAGTTGCCGGCGCTGCTGGAACGTGCCGGGCCAGGTGTCGAGGGCGAGGGCGATATCACCGCAATCTTCACGGTGTTGGTGGATGGCGACGATCATGATGAGCCAATCGCTGATGCGGTACGCGGCATCCTTGATGGCCATCTGGTGCTGGATCGTCGCATCGGCGAGCGCGGCCGCTGGCCAGCCATCGATGTGCTGCGCTCGGTCAGCCGTGCTCTGCCGCGCTGCCACGACGCGGAGCAGAATGCGCTGCTCGCGACCGCCAAGCGCTGCCTTGCTACCTATGCCGACATGGCGGAGATGATTCGCCTCGGCGCCTATCGCAATGGCAGTGACCCGGAGGTGGATGCCGCCATTCAGCACCATCCCGGACTGGACGCCTTCCTCAACCAGGATGTCGACGAGCGCAGCGCCGCCGCCGATAGCTTCGCCCGGCTGGCCGATCTGCTGCCAGCCCGGTGACGCCGGGAAGCAGGCCGCAGCCGCGGCCTGCCTTGCTCAGCGGGCCGCCAGAATCGCGAACAACGCCGCGGAGCTGGCCCCGGAGAAACTGTCACTGCCCCAGGACACCGGCTGCACTAGGCTGACCACACCATTGCTGCTGGCCAGCGCCTTGGCCTCGCTGATGCTGGTTTGCGCGACGTAACGTTCCAGCAGCTTGGACAGCTTGGTGCTGTCCTTGAAGTCGGCAATGTCCATCCGCTTGGATAGCGCCGCCTTTTGCTGGTCGACATCCAGGCTCCCAAAGCTACTGGGCAGGCCCAGCACGGTCTGCACCACCTCGGCCAGGTTGCGGTCGGCGATGACGCTGTACCAGCTGGTGGTCTGCGGCAGGGTGCGCTTGGCGTACACCGCCCGGCGCAGGGTTTCCGAGGTTTCGCCAAGCGATTCCTCGAAGCGCGCCTGGGTGTATTTCTGCACGATGGCGTCCACCACGGTGCTGCTGGCCACCTTGGGGCCGCCGGTCGCCGCCGTTCCGGCGGTGCCGTTGGTGTTGGTGAGCAGCTTGGCGGTGGCCTGTCCGGCGAAGTTGAACTGCGCGTTGCTGCGGTTGCGCGCGTCGGTGAAGGTCAGGGTCTGGCCATCGGCCTTGACGCTGATGTCGGCGCGGTCGCCATCCGCCTTGCGGAACGCCGCCTGCAGGGCGGCGGCGACATCCGCGGCGGTGCCCAGCCCCTTGAGCGACACGCCGGACACCGCGACGGTGCCGAAGGTGCCGGTGAAGCTGCCGAGGTTCTGGCTGCTGCTCAGCTTCTCCAGCACCATGGTCTGGCTGACGGGCTGGGTGGTGCTGGTGCCCGCGGTGACGGTGGCCGCGCTGCCGACGGCGGGGGTGAACTTGAAGCTGCTGGCGCCGCGCCCCTTGGCGTCGGAGAACACCAGTTCTAGGCCGAAGGCGGTGACGCTGATGTCGGCGCGGCCGCCATCGGCCTTGCGGAAGGCGGCCTGCAGCTTCTCGGCCAGCTTCTGGCGGGTGTCGGCACCATCGAGCGGCACCTCTTTCACCTGCACCGTGGCGAAGCTGCCGGAGAAGCCGCTGAAGCCGACGCCGCCCGCGGCCCAATCCACCTGCAGGGTGCCCTTGGACGGCACGGCCGGCACCGCGGCCACGCTCTTGCCGCCGTAGTTCAGGTCGGCGGCGAGCTGGCGGAAGCGGCTGTCGGTCATGCGGCCGGCCGCCGAGGTGCTGTCCGCCGGATCGCTGTCCAGCACCTTACGCATCAGCCCGTTGAAGCCGATCTGGGCGTCCAGCCCGTAGGCGCGCAACACCATCTCCTGCAGGCGGCGGTCATCGAGCAGGGATTTCGACGTCAGCTTGGTGGGCAGCTTGTCGCGCAGGTAAGCGAGGTCCTTCTGCAAGGCAGGGTCCTTGCTGAAAGCCTTGAAGTCGCCGGGGGACTTACCTTGCAGGATCTTCCACCCGGCAAGTCCGGTCGGCACCCCGGTGAGGACGGCGGCGACGCTCATGCAGTAGTGGACACGCCGTTCTTCGGCACATCGTCCTCTGGGTGATAGCCGGCCGGGAGGCGCATCAGCACCCGGTTGGTCTCGGGATCGCGCAGCTCGGAATAGAGCCGCATGGTTTCGCCATCGAGCCGCACATCGATCGTCGGCGCGGCAGCGGTCACCCGCTTTTCACGTTCAGCCATCTGCACCTCACCTGCGGCAGGCGCCGGCATGTCGTTGCGTGCCCCGCGCTCTTGGCGCAGCAGCGGATCCTGCGACACGGCGGGTTTCTGGATGGCTTGGGTAGGCTCGATCATAGCGAAGTTCCTTGTCTTCTGCGTCTGGCGGTGAAGTTGCCTCCCGTCCTGGGAAAAGTTGGTTATTCGGCGGCTTGCAAGACCTGCGGCCGCAGTGGGGACGTCGGCGGCATGCGGGACGGCGCCTCACGACGGAAGCGCTGCGGCGGCTCCAGGTTCAGCAGGGCGGACTCGTAGAGCACCAGCTCGCGCAGCGCGGCCAGGGCGCGGTAGGTGTTGCCCTGCTCCATCTGGCGCTCTGCCTCGTCCAACAGGTCGATGTGCTCCGACTTGCGGAAAACGGCACGCAATATGCCCATCTGCGTCTCGAATGCTTCGGTGCTGCCGAGCGCGGGCTGCGCATTCAGCAATACGTTCTGCGCGGCGAAATAGGCGCGGCGGACCGGGGTGGAGGCGTCCTCCAGCTGCAGCACGTCCTTCTCGCGGACGATCTGCGCCTTGGTTTCCACCATCAGATAGGCGCGGCGGTCACCATTGGTGACCACGGCGCCGTTGATGAAGAGGCGCTCGCCCGGGGCGAGCTTCAGGATCAGTGACATCAGCTCAGCCCTGTGGCGGCAGGAGGAAGGCCAGACCGCAGCCCGGCCATGACGGCGCGGTTGACATCGGCCAGCGCCTGCGGGCTGCGGCCGTCACGTAGGACACGATCGCTCTCGGCAAAGACCCAGCGGGCCAGGGAGAGGAGGCGTCCCTTCAGCTCGTCGCCGAAATGGTTGTTGTGATCCGCGAGGTCAGCGGCGAAGGCGATCCAAACCAGACGGTTTTCGTGAATGGCGATGGGCAGGGCGGCAGGGCCGGCACTATCCAGCAGGGCGCTGTCCAACAGGGCGGCGGCGCGAGCGAGCACGCGATATTCGATGTCGCGCGGATCTTCGGTGCCGCGGATCACTGAGCCATAGGCGGCGGCGGCGCCTCGCGGGCGTTTCAGGGGCGCCAGGGCGGCGCTGTCGGACAGGGCGGCGGCGTTCTGCATCGGATTCTTCCTGGGGCGCGCGGCGGCCGGGGCCGGCGGCGCAGGGGGCGCCGCCGGTCAGGCCGGGTTGCGGTCGGGGCGGATCTCCGCCCCGGCCGCGATCGGGATCAGCCGCGGAACAGCGACAGGATGCTCTGCGGCGCCTGGTTGGCGATGGAGAGCGCCTGAGTGCCGAGCTGCTCCTGCACCTGCAGGGCCTGCAGGCGGGCGGCTTCCTCGGACATGTCGGCATCCACCAGGGCGCCGACGCCGCTGGTCAGGGTGTCGACCAGCTTGTCCATGAACTCCTTCTGCATGTCGACGCGGGTCTGCACCGCACCGAAGGCCGCGCCGGCCGCCAGCACGTTCGACTCCACCTTCTTCAGCGAGGCCAACAGGTCCGAATAGTCACCGCTGTTGGCAGAAAGCTCGGTGTTGTCGCCGTAGTTGACGGTGCTGGTCACCTTCAGGTCGCTGGCCGCGAAGGTCGTCACGGGAGTAGCCGCCGCGGTGTCGCGGAACCGGTCGATCACCAGATCGCCGTTCTCGTTGACGAACGCGATGTCGAAGTTCTGGCCAGCCGGATAGGCCGTCGTGTCCTGCTGGTCGTTGATCTCGTCCGCCATGCGCTGCAGCACGGATTTGTTGCTCTCGCCGGCAGTGGCCGTGACAGTCGCCGTGCGAGAGGTGCCGCCATGATCGGTGAAAGTAAGCGACAACTTGGTCAGGCGGGTCGAGTCGGACGGCAGTGCATAGACCACGGCCTTGTCCGCCTCAGTCACCGCAACCGGCACGGCCGTAATCGGGCTGGCCGCGCCGCCGCCGTCATGCGCCTTGAAGGCGTCATTGGCGAAGGTCATCGTGCCCTTGGCAGCATTCCGGTCGATGACCATCTTGCCGGCATTGTCGATATAGGCGACCGAAGAGCCAACGGAGTCGTTGATCTCTTCGGCGAGCTTCGCCATCGTCGTCGGCAGATCGGTGTCGTAATAGGCCGTAACGTGCTTCGCCACGCCGTTGAAGGCAAAGTCGAACGTCAGGCTATCCTGCGCGTCGTTGAGGCCGGTGGTGCTGTCGTTAAAGGAGACCTTCGCCACGCCATTGGCAAGCGTGCCAGCTTCTTCCAGCTTCGCGCTCTTCAGCGCGTTCTCGCCGTCGAACTCGACCTTGCCGCCCGCCTTGGCCGCATCGACAACCAGCTTGCCGCTCACGGTGTCGATCGAGGCGATTTCGTTGCCGGTGCCGGCCTCCAAATTGATCTGATCACGCAGCTTGCCGAGCATGGACGCGAAGTCGTCACCGGCCACGGTGGTCACGCTGGCAACCTTGGCGGTGCCATCGACCTTGAAGCTGAATTCAAAGGTCTGCGCGCCGGCCGGGTCCAGTTCGTCATTCAGAACCGGCGAGTAGGAGAACTTCGCCTTAGACGGGTTCAGATCCTCAGGCGTACCGAGGACGATGCTGCTGCCGCCAACAGACTTGGCCAGCGCCGTCTCGCCGTCAAAGGTGATGTTGCTGTCGGACAGGGTGGAATTGACCACCAGGGCGCCGTTAACATCAATCTTGGCGATCTGGTCACCGGCTGCGGTGTTGATGGCGTCCTTCAGGCCCTTCATCATGTCGGCCGCAGTCGCACCAGCGGCGGCGCTAAAGGTCGCCTTCTTGGTTTCGCCGCCCGCCTTGAAGGTGAAGGACAGCTGGTCACCGGTGGCAACAGCGCCGGTCGGTTCTGCGTAGGAGTAGACGGCGTCACGGTTCTCGACGCTGACCTTCTTGAGCTCGGCCAGCATACCGTCATCGGCAGTGCTCAGCTTGTAGCCATCGGCCGTGATGTAGGCCGCCTTCTGTGCGCCGCCATTGGCGTTCACAGAGGCCAGGATCTCGGTCTTCTCGGTGCTGCCATCCAGCAGGTTGACGCCCTTGAAGGAGGAAGAGCCGACGATGCCGTCGATCTGGGCGATCAGCTGGTCGATGTTCGCCTGGACGGTCTTGGCGTCCTTCACACCGTCCTGCACCGAGGTCACCTGGATGCGGATGTCAGAGACCAGGCTGGCGATCTGCTCGGCGCCATTGGCGGCCGTGCTCATGATGCTGGCAGAGACGGACAGGTTCTCACTGACCTGCTTGTAGTTGGCGATGTCGCTGCGCATCGAGGTGGCGACGGCCCAGGTCGCGGCATTGTCCTTCGCCGTGGAGACCTTGAGGCCGGTGGAGATGCGGTTCTGCGTCTCGAGCAGGCTCTTCTGCGTCGACTTGAGCGACTGCAGCGCGGTCATCGCGCCGTTGTTGGTGAGGATCGAGCTGACCATTATTGCGCCCTTTAAGGGTTCCGGTTCCAAGGAGCGCCTTCTGACGCGACTACAGCGCAAGGACCTTCGCTAGACCAAGGCTGATGGAGATTTTCTAGCATTCCAGCATTTCTGCTATCAATCAAATCTGTGCCTCTTGAAGCCATTCCGAGGATTTATTTATTATTAATGGGGACTGCCCAGTTTTATTCAGAAAAACGGAGATATTTTCTGAAGAGCTTTACAAATATTGAAGACTTTATGCTGTGTGGTCGAGCTGCGCCGCCAGTGTGTGTCGCAGCTTGCGTCGGTGTCCTACTGTTTGAGGACCATACAAACCAGGATCAGCTGCTGCGGACACATCCTGACGTAATCTCTCGCGTACTGTCTGAAGCGCGCCCTCTACGGCACCTAGTACCAAGGCATTCTCTTCTGCAGCACGCAGCATCGCGGCCAAGGCAGTGCGATCCGAGTCGGTTTCCGGCATGCCAGCGTTTACGAGTTTAGTGACAGCTTGGCGCTTGCGCTCAACCAGCTTCACTAAATTCGGTAGCTGTGCCTGGCGTGCCGCTGCAGCTTCAACATCTAGAACGTGCCTCAGCTGATCAGCGGCTTCAACAAACTGGCTCATTGTCCATTTCCCATGCTGCGACCTTTAATGCTGCTCTCGAGAGCTTCACCCAGGCCTAATCCGCCACGCGCCACGAGCGCTGCACCCAGTGCTTCATCCATAAAGCTGTCGAAAGCATCGCCGCCGGTACCGCGACCGGCGATGCCGCCAGATTTCGAATTTGGACGAGCAGCACGCAGCAACTCGGCCGCGAAGCTGCTTTCTAGTTGCCGCGCCAAGCGCCGCTCCTGCGGCATGGGCGGGCGGAGGGTCATAGCATCCATTCGGTCCTACCTTCTGCTCGGACGAAATCAATCGCCATCCAACAATGTGACACGATCTTAGTCGGCCATCAGCAAATTTCGCATAAAACATATCGGCATTAAGCGCCCTCCAGAAGGACGGCTCCAAAATTCCAGAAGGAACCACCCCTTGTCGCATGAAGCGACGCTGAGGAGCCGAACTGTGGACGTGGATATGGACGTTGACGTGGATTCGGATGAAGACCTGGAGGAAGACGAATCCGTATCGTCTGGAACGAAGCGTCGGCACCAAGTTCGCCGTCGAGCTTTGGCGCCGGAACTGCGTGGCGATTTCGATCGGCGTCTGCTGATGGGTGAGGACATCAACAGCCTGGCACGGGCTTTCGGGATCGAGCCTTGGTATGCGCAGCGTCGCGCCAAGCGCGTACTCCAGCGGACCAGCAAGGGACACGAAAACGCACCCTTCCTCAGCCGCATGGATGAGGCGGAAGAAGATATGACGCCATTACAGTATGCCTCTAGCCTGCTGGGTGGCCGGGTGCGTCCGCTGCGCAATGGCTACTATATGCTCGATGGCTTCCAGGCAGGCCCCCGGGAGATCGCCCGCGCGGCCAATCGCCTGCTACGAGACCGTGGACTTCCAGAAATCCACTATCCCGGACTTAATCCGCTTTACTCCTAAGCGCTTCCTGCCCCTCAGTGGGGCAGGAAGACTCAATTTAGAGAGTGGGCACCACGTTGAGCAGGCGCTCCGGTGTGGCGCGCAACTCGACTTCGAGGTCCACCAACTCGTCCACGCCATCCTGCGCCAGTTCGGCCGCGGCACCTGCGGCGGCCTGACTGACCTGGGCCAGTTCCTGCAGCGCCGCTTCGGCTTCCGCGACCAGAGCGGCCGTGCTGGCCGCAGCTGCCAACAGAATGCTTTCATCCACCGGAGCATCAGCCTTGGTGCTCACCGCCTCGGTGACGTTGTCCGAACCCGTAGCTTGGGCCGATGGTGTTTCGGGGTCGCGCTGGCGATGCAGGCCGCGCACCCGCGCACCCCGCTCAATGCTAATCTCGTCGTACACCAATTCAGCTTCAACACAAGCGGTTCGCGCCACCTCAATCTCGCGCGCGATCACCGTGCCACGCAGCGTGCCAGCAATGCGCACACGATCGGCCTTGACAGTGCCATCCACTTGGCCGCCGATCTCCAGCATCAGCAGCGGGGCCTGTAGGCCACCCCGAAGTACGCCTTCCACCCGCACCGCACCGCGGCTGCGCAGTTCTCCTTCAACTTCACTGTCAGCGGACAGCAGCATCGGACCAGGCGTAGCCGCTTCAGTCTTTGGCGTCGGCGTCGCAACAGCACGAAGGGCAGCACTGCGCGTTTCAGCCGCCAGATCGATATGTTCGAAGGTAATACGCGGTTCGCCGCCACTGGACTTGCCGAAAAAGCTCATGTCCGGTCCCGTTCTAGGAGGTTGACGCGGACGCTCCGCGCTCTGTGCATCGTTCTACGTTTTTCGCACGTCGCACGCAAATATTTTCGCACTATCCATGACGACAAACTCAACCTGCCGGTACGGAAATGCTGCCGGCCGTTTGAAGCACCTCATCCAGGTGACGGCCTTCCGTAAAAGCCGCCACCAGAGCTGTGAACTGCAGAGTCTCTGCCTTTAGCCGATGGTGGTTCAGCCGCTGACCCAAGGCGGCGAAGCCAGCGGCATGAGCAGCGGCATCGCTCAATTCTGCCAGTAAGAGGCTTGTGGCATCCTCTTGCGAGGATGGCAGCCAAATTGAGGGTGCAGTCACCACCCGACCTCCCTGCAAATGCAACCGACCACTTTCTCGATCAGCTTGGCCACAGCATATTGTGCTGAGCTCTGCCAGAGATACGCCGCAGCACAACAGCAGTCCTACGAGCCGGGGCCAAGCACCCCCCATGACGGCTGCCTGGGCATGGAGCAACTGGCAAGCAGTCTCATCCAGGAGGCTGATGCCGTCCGGCGCTGCCTCTACAAAGGGGTCATCCAAGGCCGGAAGATGAAAGTCACGAAACTGGCCCAACGCAACTGCTAGAGCGGCCTGCTCTACCAGCATAAAGGCGGCGCCGCTCAGAGCCTGGGATCGATTCCGCCGCAGCGTCGCTAGATCTTCTGCCTGCAGCAAAGCCAAGGGCCAATGACACACGGCTTCCGCAGCCAAGGCCGCCAATCGGCTTACGGGCGCCACCTGTGTGCCTCCTTCGGAGCGGGGCAGAGTGCCTTGATCAATAGCCCAACGCTGCAAGGCCTCCGCAGCAGTGCCGAGGAAGCGTTTGGTCCCAATACGGATGGTGCATTGCTTCAAGGCTAGAGCCGCCTGAACTGCCCATGTCTCGGCAGCGGCGCGGTCTGCAAAGGCATTACGGGTTAGGCTGGCTGCGCCCCGGCTGAGCATTACCTGCCAGCCTTCCCCCCGTTCCTCCCGGCAAACTCGGAATCCCATAGCACATTCCTCGCGATTCCGTGAGGATGGCGAGATATGCTAAGCTCGCGCAAGGTTTCTGTCTTGGCGCTGCTGGAAACTAGCTCCGAGCCACAGACCCGATCATCTAACTTGTCGGTTCTATGTTATTTCGCGCAGGATGATGCCGCAGACATCCTGCTCTCTTCTGTTTTGGCCTATAACAAAGGCACGCCCCTCCTCTAGGAAGAGGGGTGTGGCCCGATGTTCAGGCTGCAACCAGCGCCATGTCGGCCGACATCTCAGTCGGCACGGCAGGGACAGTAGGGGCAGCGTTGGCCTGCAACAAGGCCACCAGATCGGCCGGCAGTTGCGCTTCAATCACCACCGCTGCACCGTCGATCTCCACAACGGCACCCGACAGAATACGGGTTTCCATTTCAACACCGCGCGGCGCGGGATCTACCAGCCGCAGGCTCTCACGCGCGCGGGCCAAAGCAGCGCCTCGCAGCGCTTCGAGCACCTCACTACGAGTGAGTTGGATGGTGTGGCTGACATAGAAGGGGGCGTGGATACTCATTGGGAGGGATTCTCCTTCCTACGGGGGCCAAGGGATCAGCCAAACGGCCGACAAGGGCGGCCTTTCCGCCCCATGCTTCTTCGCAGACCCTTCAATGTGCCACACAATGGCAGGTCAAAAGGTCCACCTGGGCTTTCTAGCATCCCTTTCGCCCAATCTCTACTCCGGTTTCTGAGAACATTATGAAGAAAGCCTTTCCGCTATTCATAGACAGTTTCTATAAGCTTTTGTTTTAAAACGTTTTATAAACATGATGCAAAAACCACCCCATCCAAACAGTCAAGCTAAAGCTATAATTTCGCCTGTTTTTGCATCTGGCATTAAAAGCGAAAAAAGTCTAAACGTCAGTCAGACCCTCGTAGGTTTCTGGCGCGCAGCAGGGATAGAGGGCTGAGCAATGGCCGGACGAGGACGAAAGGAAAAACCCATGGCTCGGGCAAGCAGCACAGCACGCAAAGCGAACGTCGCGGCTCTGGAGCCGCAGAACGGTCGAATCGTGCAAGTGCAAGGGCAGAGTCCTGATAGCCCTTTCTTCTCCGTTGAACTTGTCACTCCGGCTAACGCCACAGAATGGCTGCAGCGCAAGCGCCCTACTGCCGCCGAAAACCCCAATGCCATTACGATCTATGCTGAGGCAATGCGGGAAGAGCGTTGGATCCTAAACGGCATGCCGATCATCTTGTCGCGCGGCGGCGTGCTGCTAGACGGGGTTCAGCGGCTGCGTGCCTGCGTCAAGGCCGGTGTACCTTTCCTGACTGTGCTCGCTCAGAACATCCCAGATGATGTCCTGCACACCATTGACCAGCAGCGGCGCCGATCCTTTGCCGGCGTGCTGGAAGCCCGGGGAGTTCTGCACGCGCATGCTCTTCAGTCGGCGCTGGTGAAGCTAATCCGTTATGATGACGGCAAGATGCAGCGCGGCGCTGGAACCGCTGCTTGGTCGCGCATGGACCGGCTGCTGCGTGCTAATCCCGACCTTGAGCAAGCGGTCAAGATATCGCTGGAGAGTGAAGCAACCGCACTCTCCGAGGCGGTGCGCACACCTCTGCTCTTCATGGGCTTCCGCGTTAATGAGACAGCAACCCGCCGCTTCCTTGATGCCATTGCTTACCCAGAGAAGTACAGCCCTATGGAGCCGGGCGCTCGCATCCGCGACCTGATCGACATCACCCGCGGTGACCCGACAACTCGCCTGAAGCCGATCAATCTATTCGCGCTTTGCATCAAAGCGCTCAATGCCACGATTAGCGGTGAGCATCACCGCACCTATACCTGGATTGATAAAGCAGCCAATCCGATCAAAGGCGAAGAATTTCCGATTTTGGAAGGATATGCCGGGCTCAATGATCCCGACCATGCCGATGACACAGAGGAAACGACACGCAGTCTACAGGCTGTCGTGCAAAGATTGGTTACTGAGGAAGGCGTTTACCCTCTGGTCATTGAGAGCATTACGCCGGCAACCGCAGAGGCTTACCTCATGCATAACACCCGCAACCGCAAGATCGTCTCCGCACATGTGGATGCTATCGCCCGCGACATTCGCGCCGGCAATTGGATGATGAATGCGCAGCCTATTTGCTTCAGTCGATCGGGTCGTCTGCTAAACGGCCAGCACAGATTGTCTGCCGTTATTCAGGCAGGTGAGGCAATTGAAGTTCCGGTGATGCGCAGCCTTCCCGAAGAAGCCTACGACACCTACGACATTCATGCCAAGCGGGGTCCTCAGCTAGGAGTCGCGTTCGACAGTTTCGGCGATAAGCCGTTGATTGCTGCCGCCGCCGTACTGCTGTGGAAGCGTGAATTGAAGCCGGCCGGTATCCGAAACGCTAAGCCGACGCCAGCTGAAGTGATGCGCATTGTTGAGCAGCATCCGCGCTTGCTGGAAATGCGCACCTTCGGTCGCAAGATGATTGAGTTTGGCCGTGGCTCGGTGCTGGCTTATGCCGCCTATTGCATCGTGCGCGATAACCCTGAACTTGGCCAAGTCTTCCTGGATCGTTTTGAGACAGGCGCTGATCTGCCCCGTGGTCACTTGATTTTGGAATTGCGCAGGCGGATGCAAAGCCTTCGACGCGAGCGCGCCAGCCAAGACGAGCAGCTGCGTGAGCTGTTGAGCGCTTGGGCACGCTTCAAGGAGAAGCCGGATCTGGAACGCCTAAACGAAGAAGTCTGAGCGCTGCAGGCTCAGCCTTCTGTTCGAATTCGGTGCAGTTCCAGTTCTTCCGCACGCTTTTCCATTTGGCGCGCCAGATGCCGGGTTTGTGCCTTCTGTCGCGCCTCCCAAGCGAGTTCCAAGCGCTTGGCCTCAGCAAAATCGTTCGCTAGAGCCCCTCTGATCTCATCCTCGCGCTGAGCCATAAGGGCTTGTGCGTGAGCCAGTTGCTGAGCCAGCTGTACCGAATGAGGCCACCATGCTGACCAAGCTGCCATTTCAGCTGGATTATTGGTCGCCCGTGCTGTTTCTACCGCAACCTCAGCCCTATGAGCCGACATTCGTTCTGCTGTAGCCCGATGCTGCCGCTCAGCCTCGGCCAGAGCGACTCGTCGTGCATCTGCACGTTGGCGTGCCAATCGAATCAAGAGGGGGAGGGTCTGCATTGATCTATCTTCTCTTAAATGCTCGACGCGAGTCAGTTCTGGCCCCACGCACCAATCAGTGGTAGATAGTACTCGTTTTTCGCATGGCGGTCGAGAACAGGATGCCGCATAGCTTGCGCTGGTTGCTAACAGGTGTCGTAGGCCTGACCTTGGCCTTCTTCGTTACGGTGGCTCGTCTTGGCTCTGGCAGCCCTGCAGAGGCCATGACATCAGCGTCAGCAGGAGTTGGCGGCTCCGCCTTTCTGGTAGGACCAGGTCTACTGGTGACCAACACCCATGTGGTCCTGCAATGCCGTGCTCTCGGACGGCAGATTGAGGTGGCTGGCACGCCAGGCTCCTGGCGCATCCTGGCTGAAGAAGCTGGTACGGATCTGGCCTTGCTAGCTGGACCGGTATCCGTGGATGCTCCTTTGCCATTATCCGCCGCACAGCGCTTGCCGCCAGATCTGCCTGTATTACTGCTAGGTTATCCCACGCAAGGTGCTCTGCCGGGCATTCTGCAAGGTCAGGCAGGGCATTTGCGTGGCGCAGCTCTTACAGTCCATAGTCCTGAAGCGGGCCGTGCTGTTAGCTTTGTCATGACTGACCGCGCCGGTCAGCCGGTGGCGGCGCGCTGGGAGGATGGAGTGGACTACTTCGGGCCCAGCCAAGCAGAGCGCATGCGATGGCAATTGGAAATTGACGTGACCACGGGTGGAGGGAGTTCCGGCGGGCCAGTCCTGGATGCGGTGGGCAATGTCGTAGGCGTAATTTATGCTGGGGGTCGTACCGGCACTGCCGCGGTACCGCTGGCTGACTTGCGAGAATTTCTGGCGCGCGTCGGCATTGCTCCCGCTTTTCAGAGTCCAGCTGGAGGACGGACGCCAGATTGGCCTTCAATCCTGCAGCGAGCCAAATCGGCTATGCGACGGCTAGCTTGCTAATCCAGTAATCACTGGAGCCAGTGCAGCCGGACGAACACCCGGAGCAAAGGAGGGCAGCGCGCCAGTTGCTTCCATGCGGAGGCCAAAGCTTGGCAAGCACTAGGTTCTGTGGACTCTAGGGGTTCCCGACTGGCCCTTCCTGTGATTCAAGGCTGCCTTTCAGGAGGTGGCCTTGGGCGTCTTGGACCGGTTGGTGCTGAGTGATGTGGCGTGGGATCGGATGGCGCCGCTGATCATTGGGCGGCCTGACCAGAAGGGCTCGACCGGGCGCGACAACCGGATGTTCGTCGAAGGCGTGCTGTGGATCGTACGCACCGGCGCGCCTTGGCGTGATCTGCCAGAGGTGTTCGGCGACTGGAACAGCGTGTTCCGACGCTTCAGCCGCTGGAGCGACAAGGGCGTGTGGCGGCGCATCTTCGAGGCCATGTCGGACGACCCGGACTTTGAATACCTGATCGTCGACAGCACCATCATCCGCGCCCATCAGCACGCCGCCGGTGCCAAACGTATGGCCCGCCCCGTCGGCAAGCGGTTTCTG
>NZ_QXGS01000226.1 GCF_003604215.1 Teichococcus vastitatis | reverse complement strand
TCCGCCTGCGGCTTCACCAGCAGGCTGGTGCCGTCGCTGCGGGCCTCGAACCGGAACAGATGGCTACGGCTGGCGGCGAGGCCCGGGTCCAGTGTCAGGCCCTGGCTGGCGCTCAGCACGCTCACCTCGCGGTTGGCGACCACAGTGGGGTGCATCTCCACCAAGCCGGCCAGGCGGACGCTGCCCTGTACGTTGAGCTGGTCGCTCTCGCCGCTGCGGTGATTGCTGTCGATGACCAGGCTGCCGCCGGCAGCTTGTGTCAAAGCGCCGGTCACCGTCGTGGTGGCAATCCGGCCCGGGCCGCCGACATGGATGCGGCCGTGGTTCTCAATGGAACCCTGCGCGCCCAGGTCCATCACCGCGCCGGTGTCAACCGTGCCGCCGGCCCGGTTAACCAGCGTAACCGTGGGGCAGCCGGTGCCGCTGCCGTCGCAGGCGCCCTGGCCGGCCCGGTAGCTCATCAGCACCTGACCGATGATGGTGCCGCTGTTCTCGACATGGGTGTAGCCGACCGCGTTGGTGATGGCGGTCCCGGCGGTGCCGTCGACGGAGGTGATGGTGCCGGAATTCGCGATGATGTTCGGGTT
>NZ_QXGS01000225.1 GCF_003604215.1 Teichococcus vastitatis | reverse complement strand
TCTTCGACCAGGTCGAGGGTCGCGATGGCACCGATTCTGTGCTCAACGTCGAGCGGCTCCGCTTCACCGATGGCACCCTGGCACTCGACAGGGACGGCAACGCTGGTCAGGCTTACCGTCTCTACCAAGCCGCCTTTGCCCGTGATCCCGACCTCCCCGGATTGGTGCACCAGATTGGCGCCCTGGATGCCGGGTTTGGCCTGAACACCCTCGCGGCTAACTTCATTGCTTCCGCCGAGTTCGTCACGCGCTACGGGGCGGCATCCTCAGACGCCGAGTTCGTCACCCTGCTCTACCGCAACGGACTCAGTCGTGAGCCGGATACGGACGGCTTTCAAGCTCACATGGAGGGTCTGGCCAGCGGCATCACGCGAGATCAGTTGCTGATCAACTTCTCCGAGAGCCTCGAGAACAGGATCCAGACCTGGACTGAGACAGCAGACGGTATCTGGCTAGGCTGAATTGTAGGGGTTTTGTGGTGAACGTTTGGCGTGGTCGAAGCAGTCTTCCGATACAAGGTCAGTCTATCGATCCAATGCTAGAATGCCATGTCCTAGATCGTGGAGCTGATGGCGGGAGAACCTTTTTGAGATCGT
>NZ_QXGS01000224.1 GCF_003604215.1 Teichococcus vastitatis | reverse complement strand
GACCGGCGGCTTCGACTGGGCGGAGGAGGTGCCGCAGCAGCTCTTCCCCTGGTTCATCATGGCGGGCGTGGCACTCGCTGTGCAGCGCGGCGGCCACATCGCCGTCGAGTGGCTGATGGGCTTTCTGGGGCGGAAGGGCCGACGCGTCCTTCTTCTCCTGGGACACGCCCTGGTCGCGGCCGCCTATCTTGTCCTCTGCTGGCAGGCGCTGGAGGTGGCGGAGATCGTGGCGATCGAGCGCAGCCCCGCCCTCGGCCTTCCCGGCAGCTATGGCTACTGGGCCATCGCCGCCGGCTGCGTCCTGATCGCAACCGGCACTGTCACTATCGCGATCCGCATCGCGCTGATCGGACCGGAAGCCCTGCCGACACCCAGCCCGGAGGAGATGCCGACATGAGTCTCGCCCTGATCGTCGCTTTCGTGGCGCTGATGGTCGCGGTCATTCCGGTGGCGCATGCCCTGGTCATCGCATCCGGCGCTGCCCTGCTCTGGGACGGCGGAATGCCGCTGATGCTCATCGCGCAGCAGGTGTTCCAGCAGACCCAGTCCTTTCCCATGCTGGCGTTGCCCTTCTTCATCCTCGCCGGCACCCTCATCATGG
>NZ_QXGS01000223.1 GCF_003604215.1 Teichococcus vastitatis | reverse complement strand
CATCCCGGCCAGGGCGGCAGCCGAGGCTGCAATCGCCACCATCGTGCGCGAGGAGGTCATGGCGGTTCCTTCATGTCGACGGTACAGCAGGCCCAACGATCCGCCCTGTTGGGGGTTTCCAACGGTGCTCCCCTGAGGGCGCGGTTCGGGGTCACCCGCACTCCCGGGCGGCACCGCAACAATATCGTCCTCGGAACGTTTTAAGAGTCCTGGCCTCTGCCAGGAAGGGAGAAACAACATGCACAAGATCCTCTGCGCAGTGGCGCTTCTGTCGATGCTCGCGATCGTTCCCGCCGCGGCCCAGACAGGGACCGGGCCAATGACTGGAACCACAACCACCCAGGACGATGATGACGGCTTCGATCTGGGCTGGCTCGGGCTTCTGGGCCTGGCCGGTTTGGCGGGGTTGGCAGGCCGCAAGAAGCACGACACCACTACGGTCGGCCGCCGTTGAAGGCTTCGCCGGAGTGCGCTGTCCGCTCGAGTCCGCTCTTCGCAACGGCGGACCCGCGGCGGGCAAGTTGGTGCGTGGCTAACAGTGCCTTTCGAAACCTACTCTGAAGGGCGTTGAGGGACGTGAGGGAGCAGGCGAGCGCGGTGAGGGCATGGTGGATGT
>NZ_QXGS01000222.1 GCF_003604215.1 Teichococcus vastitatis | reverse complement strand
ATCGGCGTTCCGGCCGGGCACCAGGTGGCGAAGTAGGCCATTTCACCATCGGCGATGTGGCGGCGGATCAGCAGACCTCGCGTCCACAATCCTTTGGCTCCTGGGCGGACCTCATCGGCTTCGAGGTCCGCCAGTTCTAGGTACGCCCAGTCGTGCAGGCGCTCGCCCTTTGTGCCCAGTCCAGCGGACAGGCGCTGCCAGGCAGCAGGATCGAGTGCCTGGGCGATGTCCTCGGCCGTCCCTGCGACCTCAGGCTTGCCGATCCAGGAGTTGAAGAATGCTGTCGCGTTGACGCCGAGCACGTAGCCCCTGCCTGCACGGCGCAGCGCCATCTCGATATCGCCAACGCCATAAACGCTATCGGCCGCGACCCAGCCAAAGGGCACGCTGGCGCCGATGGCGCGCTCGATCATGCTGAGCGCCATGGCGGGCTTGGTGGCGAAGGTGGTTCCCGCAGGAACGTGGGCCGCGGACATGCGCGCCGGATCATCTGTCCAACGCTTGGGCAGGTAGAGCGCACGGTCGATAAAGGCGTGGCCGTGCCGCGAGACATAGGACGCGAACACGCCGATCTGGCAGTTGGTGATCTTGCCCGCCGAGCCGGTGTACTGCCGCCCTAC
>NZ_QXGS01000221.1 GCF_003604215.1 Teichococcus vastitatis | reverse complement strand
GCCCCGGTTCCGGCAGGTGGCCCTGCCCGACGCCTTCCTCGATGCCGGCGCGCTTCCGACGCTGCATGACCGGTACGGGATCTCGGCGGCAGCCATGGTGAAAAGCATCAAGAGCTGGCTCTGAACCGGCCTTTTGCACAGGAGGAAACAAAATCATGAAATCCGTAGTCACTCGCCGTATGGCGTTGTTTAGCGCCGCCGGCATCCTTGCCGCTCCCACCATTGTACGCGCTCAGGGCCAGGTGCGGCTCACGTTGGGCCATGGGGCCGCGCCGGGCAACCCGCGCAGCGTGGCGGCCGAGCGCCTGGCGTCCCGGTTGCGGGAGCAAAGCAAGGGCCGGATCGAGATGCGGGTGGCCGGCTCCGCCCAGCTCGGTGACGACGCGGCGATGCTGACGGCATTGCGAACCGGCACGCTGGACATATCGGTCAACAGCCAGGGCGCGTCCTCGGCGGTGCTGCCCGAACTCGCGGCACTCGGCCTGCCCTTCCTCTTTCCGGATCCCACCGCGGCCTACCGTGTGGTCGATGGCGCCGTGGGGGAGGAACTGGGGAAACGTTTTGAGGGGGTTGGCGTCATCTCCCTCGGCTTCTGGGACAATGGTATCCGCCACACCAGCA
>NZ_QXGS01000220.1 GCF_003604215.1 Teichococcus vastitatis | reverse complement strand
AGCGCTCCCTCCGGCAGAGGATTCTGACCGCCTCATCGTGCGTCAGGGGCCAAGCTGCTCTCCCCTGCCCCGCCCGGGCTCAACCAGCCCAGCAGATCGCCGGGCGTCCCGCCGCCCCATGCTGCCAGCCGCTCCAGCGCCCGGCGGCCTCCATCGGACAGGATGTCGCCGGAAGAATCACAGATTGATTCTCTTGTTCTTTTTAGCTCGGGAGAGACCAATGCGTAGAGGTTGGTGTCCCGCCGGCACCGACGGTTCCGGCGCGTCTGCCAAGTGAGCAGGCCAAGGCCGCGCAGAATCTCGTGCTGGCGCTGCACGGTGCGGTCGGAAATCCCCAGATCCATCGCCAGGGTGCAGCGGGAGGGCCAGAGCTGGCCCGTGCCCTTGCGGGCGCGGCGGAGCATGGCACGAGACAACAGATAGCCCGTGGCAGTCAGCCGCTGCCCCCTGACGGTCAGCCGGCGGGTGGTGTAGGCGAGCCAAACAGCCCGCGCGAAAGCATTGCGGTCAAATGACATGAATCGGTCCTTGGGGGTTGGACCGTCAGACGCCGGGCAAGCCTCAGGCATCCCCGCAAGTTGGCGCTTGCGAGGCGGGACTCAGTGAGGCAGGATGCAGGGGCATT
>NZ_QXGS01000219.1 GCF_003604215.1 Teichococcus vastitatis | reverse complement strand
CTGGTCCGCCCATAGGGAGAGCTTCCCGGCTTCATCAGCGGCCCTTCTGGGCTGCTTTGGCAGCAAATTCCTGGGGCGTCAGGTGCCTCAGGGCACTGTGAGGACGGCACGCATTGTAGTCCCGTCTCCAGGCCTCGATCTTGCTCCTGGCGTCCTCCAGCGACAAGAACCAATGCGTGTCCAGGCATTCGTCGCGCAGGCGGCCGTTGAAGCTTTCCACGAACCCGTTGTCGGTCGGCTTGCCCGGGCGGGAGAAGTCCAGCGTCACGCTGCGCTCATAGGCCCAGCGATCCAGTGCCTTCGACACGAACTCCGGGCCGTTATCGACCCTGATCCGTTCCGGCGCACCACGGTGTTCCGCGATCCGCTCGACCGCCTGCACCACCTGCTCGCCCCGGATGCCACCGTCCACGACAATCGCGAGTGCCTCCCGGGTATCGTTGTCTACCAGCGTCAGGGCGCGGATCCGGCGCCCGTCGAACAGGGCATCGGAAACGAAGTCCATCGACCACTGCTGGTTCGGCCTGACCACAACCTCCCGTTCCATCCGTCGTGCCGCAGTGACGTGCCGTCGCGGGCGCTTGCGCCGCAGGCTCAGACCTTCAAGACGGTACAGCCGGTAGAC
>NZ_QXGS01000218.1 GCF_003604215.1 Teichococcus vastitatis | reverse complement strand
TTAGCCCGAAGCGTTGCGTCTCGGATTGCGGGCAAGATGGTGTCCACGGTGGCAATTTCGCCGCGGACTCCATGGGGCCGTCCCTTACGAACCGCTTCATAGAGGGTCCTGTTGGGATCAGCGTCGATACACTCGACAGCAAATTCATCCGGATTTCCGGCTCGCCGGTTATCCGGAGTACCGGATAACCGGCGAGCCATCTCTATGGCGAGGCAGTAGGTGAGGGTGGTCTTCCCCACCCCACCTTTGGTGCTGGCAAGTGCCAGAATCGGCGCGGTTTTCATGATCGAAGCATCCGGCAGTCTGGCCTTCCTGACAACCGGTTTTCCGGAGTTCGGGATGTCCTGCACTCCGGTTATCCGGAGATTTGGAAAACAGCGTTAGAAAATAATGCTTTGCAGGCGCCAGCTTCGCGCTAGCCTGAAGATGAAAGGGTGGTTACGCTGCCCGCCATAATTTGGAGATCCGCAGAGAAGCAGAACCCCAGAAACGAAAAAGCCCTCGCGGCGCCAACCGAGAGAGCTTTCCGTCACCGCCGAAGAGGCAGGAGCACAACTACGCAATGCCCCTGCATCCTGCCTCACTGAGTCCCGCCTCGCAAGCGCCAACTTGCGGGGATGCCTGAGGCTT
>NZ_QXGS01000022.1 GCF_003604215.1 Teichococcus vastitatis | reverse complement strand
TGAGGGCCTCCGCTTCGCCATTCGCGAAGGCGGCCGCACCGTCGGCGCCGGCGTCGTCGCCAGCATCTCCGCCTAAGTCGCGGCAGCGGGAAAGAGATAGGCGCCAGTCATGGACAGCCAGAACATCCGCATCCGCCTCAAGGCGTTCGATCACCGCGTGCTGGATGGCAGCACGCGGGAGATCGTGAACACCGCGAAGCGGACGGGCGCGCGCGTGCGCGGGCCCATCCCCCTGCCGACGGAAATCGAGCGTTTCACCGTGAACCGCTCGCCGCACGTCGACAAGAAGAGCCGTGAGCAGTTCGAGATCCGGACGCATCGGCGTTTGCTTGATATCGTCGACCCCACCCCGCAGACCGTGGACGCGCTGATGAAGCTCGACCTGGCTGCCGGTGTGGACGTCGAGATCAAGATCTGAGGCCGGGGAGTCCCATACCATGGCCGCGAAGAATGGTCGCACCGGCCTGATCGCGAAGAAGCTGGGCATGACCCGCTTGTTCAACGATGACGGCTCGACCGTGCCCGTGACCGTGCTGCACCTGGATCAGGTGCGCGTGGTGGCGCAACGCACGGAAGAGAAGGACGGTTACGCAGCGGTTCAGCTGGGCATTGGCCTGGCGAAGCCGAAGAATGTCACGAAGCCCAACAAGGGGCACTTCGCTAAGGCGGGTGTCGAGGCTCCGAAGAAGGTCGTCGAGTTCCGCGTTGCGGCCGATGCCCTGTTGGAGCCCGGCGCGAAGCTCTCGGCGGATCACTTCGTGAAGGGTCAGATCGTCGACGTGACGGGCACCTCGAAGGGCAAGGGGTTTGCCGGCGCCATGAAGCGCTGGAACTTCGCTGGCCTCGAGGCGACGCACGGCGTGTCGATCTCGCATCGCTCGCACGGTTCCACGGGCAACCGCCAGGATCCGGGCAAGACTTTCAAGAACAAGAAGATGGCTGGCCATCTGGGTGTTGAGCGCGTGACCACGCAGAACCTGGAGGTCGCCGGTTTCGACCTCGAGAAGGGTCTGCTGATGGTCAAGGGCGCGGTGCCCGGTGCGAAGGGCGGCTACGTGCTGGTCCGTGACGCTGTGAAGCGCGCGCGCCATGCCGATGCCCCGTTCCCCGCGGCCGTGGCCTGAGGGTAAGGACATGCAGGTTCCTGTCATCACCCTGGACAACGGCCAGGCCGGCGAGATCGATCTCCCGGACATGCTGTTCGCCGCCTCGCCCCGCGCCGACATCATGGCGCGCGTGGTCCATTGGCAGCTCGCCAAGCGCCGTGCCGGCACCCACAAGGTGAAGGGCATGGCCGAGGTTTCGGGCACCACCAAGAAGCCGTACCGGCAGAAGGGCACCGGCAACGCCCGCCAGGGCTCGCTGCGTGCGCCGCAGTTCCGCACCGGTGGTGTGGTGCACGGTCCGGTGGTCCGCGACCATGGTTACTCGCTGAACAAGAAGGTCCGCCGCCTGGGCCTGATCAGCGCGCTGAGCCAGAAGGCTGCCGAAGGCAAGCTGATCGTGCTCGACACGGCGTCGCTGGGCGATGCCGGCAAGACCTCCGCCATGGCCTCCAAGGTCAAGGCGCTGGGCTGGAAGAGCGCGCTGGTCGTCGATGCGACGGTCGAGGAAGGCTTCGGCCGCGCGGTGCGCAACCTCAAGCACGTGAACGTTCTGCCGACGCTGGGCGCCAACGTGTACGACATCCTGAACCATGATGTGCTGGCGGTGACCCGCCAGGCCATCGAGGCTCTGAAGGAGCGGCTGGCATGAGCGAGACCGCGACCAAGAAGCCCGTGATCTCGCGCGAGAAGATGTATCTGACCATCCTCGCGCCGGTCATCACCGAGAAGGCCACCGGCCTCGCCGAGCAGAACCAGGTCACCTTCAAGGTGCCGCTGTCTGCCACGAAGCCGGAGATCAAGGCCTCGGTGGAGGGTCTGTTCGGCGTGAAGGTTCTCGCCGTTAACACGATCCTGACCAAGGGCAAGACCAAGCGGGTGCGCGGCCGTGAGGGCGTGCGCTCCGACTGGAAGAAGGCGATCGTCCGCCTGGCCGAGGGCCAGAGCATCGATCTCACGACGGGGCTCGCTTAACGCCATGGCGCTGAAGCACTTTAACCCGGTCACCCCAAGCTCGCGCGGCACGATCCTCATCGATCGTTCCGAGCTGTACAAGGGCAAGCCGGTCAAGCAGCTGACGGAGGGCAAGAGCCACTCCGGCGGCCGCAACAATCATGGCCGCATCACCGTCCGGTTCCGCGGGGGTGGACACAAGCAGTCCTACCGCGTGATCGACTTCAAGCGGCGCAAGTTCGATGTGCCCGCGACGGTGGAGCGTCTGGAATATGACCCGAACCGCACCGCGTTCATCGCGCTGCTGAAGTACGAGGATGGCGAACTCGCCTATATCCTCGCGCCGCAGCGCCTGAAGGTGGGCGACACCGTGGTGGCGGGTGAGCGCGTCGACATCAAGCCAGGCAATGCGATGCCGCTCGGCTCGATGCCGGTCGGCACGATCATCTACAACATCGAGATGAAGCCCGGTGCAGGTGGCAAGATCGCGCGGTCGGCTGGCACATTCTGCCAGCTGGTCGGCAAGGATGCCGGCTATGCCCAGGTCAAGCTGCAGTCGGGCGAGCTGCGCCTGCTGCGGGGCGAGTGCATGGCCTCGATCGGCGCGGTGTCCAACCCGGACAACCAGAACCAGCACATCGGCAAGGCCGGTCGCTCGCGCTGGCTGGGCCGCAAGCCGCACAACCGCGGCGTCGTCATGAACCCGGTCGACCACCCGCATGGTGGTGGTGAAGGCCGGACCTCGGGTGGCCGCCACCCGGTGACGCCGTGGGGCAAGCCGACCAAGGGCTACAAGACCCGCACCAACAAGCGCACGGACAAGCTGATCGTCCGTCGCCGCAACGTTACGAAGGGCTGACCGCGATGTCGCGCAGTGTCTGGAAGGGGCCGTTCGTCGACGGCTACCTGCTGAACAAGGCGGAAGCGGCCCGTGCCTCCACCCGCAACGAGATCATCAAGATCTGGTCGCGCCGGAGCACGATCCTGCCGCAGTTCGTCGGGCTGACCTTCGGTGTCTACAACGGCAAGAAGTTCATTCCTGTCCAGGTGAGTGAGAATATGGTGGGGCACAAGTTCGGCGAGTTTTCGCCGACGCGGACCTTCACCGGCCACTCCTCGGACAAGAAAGCGAAGCGGGGCTAAGGCAAGATGAGCAAGCCGAAGCACATTCGCGCCCTGGCCGAGACCGAGGCGAAGGCCGTGACCCGGAACATCCGGGTCTCGCCCTACAAGCTGAACCTGGCTGCCGGGCTGATCCGCGGCAAGAAAGCGCAGGACGCGGTGGCGATCCTGACCTTCTCCAAGCGGCGGATCGCCAAGACGGTCAAGGCGACGCTGGAGAGCGCCATCGCCAACGCGGAGAACAACCACCAGCTCGACGTCGACCAGCTGGTCGTGTCGCGCGTGGAAGTGGGCCGTGCCGTGGTGATGAAGCGCTTCCACGCGCGCGGCCGCGGCAAGGCGTCGCGGGTGGAGAAGTGGTTCAGCCACCTGTCCATCGTCGTTGGCGAGAAGCCGGCGGAAGCCGCGCCCGCAGAGCAGGAGGCCGCGTAAACATGGGCCATAAAGTCAACCCGATCGGGCTGCGGCTCGGCATCAACCGGACCTGGGATTCCCGCTGGTTCGCCGATGCCGATTATTCCCGCCTGCTGCACGATGACCTCAAGCTTCGCAACACGCTGAAGTCCCGCCTGAAGGGCGCGGGCGTGTCGAAGGTGATCATCGAGCGCCCGGCGAAGAAGCCCCGCGTGACGATCCATGCCGCCCGCCCGGGCGTCGTGATCGGCAAGAAGGGCGCCGACATCGAGGTGCTGCGCAAGGACCTGGCGAAGCTCGCCGGGGCCGAGGTGGCGCTGAACATCGTCGAGATCCGCAAGCCGGAGATCGAGGCGCAGCTGGTGGCCGAGAGCATCGCCCAGCAGCTGGAGCGCCGCGTGGCGTTCCGCCGCGCGATGAAGCGCGCCGTGCAGTCCGCCATGCGCCTCGGCGCCGGCGGCATCCGCATCAATTGCGGCGGCCGCCTCGGCGGCGCCGAGATCGCGCGGATGGAATGGTATCGCGAAGGGCGGGTGCCGCTGCACACGCTGCGTGCCGACATCGACTACGGAACGGCGACCGCGAAGACGACCTATGGCACCTGCGGTGTGAAGGTCTGGATCTTCAAGGGCGAGATTCTGGCGCATGACCCGCTGGCGCAGGATAAGCGCGCGGCGGAGCAGGCGCCGCAGCGCTGAGGATAACAGACAATGCTTTCCCCGAAGCGCACGAAGTTCCGTAAGGCGCACAAGGGCCGGATCAAGGGCGTTGCGAAGGGCGGGTTCACCCTGTCCTTCGGCGGCTTCGGCCTGAAGGCGCTGGAGCCGGAGCGGGTCACCGCCCGGCAGATCGAGGCTGCGCGCCGCGCCATCACCCGCGCCATGAAGCGTCAGGGCCGGGTGTGGATCCGCATCTTCCCGGACGTTCCGGTGTCCACCAAGCCGGCCGAAGTCCGCATGGGCTCGGGCAAGGGCGCGCCGGAATACTGGGCGGCCCGCGTCAAGCCCGGCCGCATCATGTTCGAGATCGACGGCGTCTCCATCGAGACGGCGCGCGAGGCGCTGACCCTCGGCGCGGCCAAGCTGCCGATCAAGACCAAGCTCGTGACCCGTCTGGGCGCGGCGGAGGCCTGAGGCGATGACCAAGATCGTGGATGTCCGCACCAAGAGCGCGGACGAGTTGAAGACGATGCTGCTGGATCTCCGCAAGGAGCAGTTCAACCTGCGCTTCCAGCGCGCGACGGGTCAGCTTGAGGCGGTTTCCCGCATCAAGGTGGTGCGCCGCGACATCGCCCGTGTTAAGACCGTCCTGGCCGAGCAGTCCCGCTCGGCCGCCAAAGCCTGACGAGGAGACCCCGGCTATGCCGAAGCGCGTCCTCACCGGGCGGGTGGTCAGCGACAAGATGGACAAGACCGTCACGGTCTTGGTCGAGCGTCGCGTGATGCATCCGCTCTACAAGAAATTCATCCGGCGCTCGAAGAAGTACGCCGCGCATGATGATGCCAACCTGTGCAAGGAAGGCGACGTGGTGTCGATCGAGGAATGCCGCCCGATCAGCAAGCGGAAGACCTGGCTGGTGATCGAGCGCAACGGCGCCTCGGTCGACACTGCCGGCTTCAGCGCGGCTGCCGCGAGCAGCGATTCCGCTCCGGCCGCGGCGCAGGCCTGAAGGTAAGACTGACCGATGATTATCGTTGAGTCCAACCTCGAGGTTGCCGACAACTCGGGTGCGCGCCGCGTGCAGTGCATCAAGGTGCTGGGCGGCTCCAAGCGCCGTACCGCCTCGGTCGGTGACGTGATCGTGGTGTCCGTGAAAGAAGCGATTCCGCGCGGCAAGGTGAAGAAGGGCGACGTGCAGCGCGCCGTGATCGTGCGGACGTCCTATGCCGTCCGCCGTCCGGACGGCACCGCCATCCGCTTCGACCGCAACGCGGCCGTTCTGATCAACAAGCAGAACGAGCCGATCGGCACCCGCATCTTTGGCCCGGTGGTCCGTGAACTGCGCGCGCGCAAGTTCATGAAGATCATCTCGCTGGCGCCGGAGGTTCTGTAACCATGGCTGCCAAGATCAAGAAGGGCGACCGCGTCCAGATCCTGACGGGCAAGGACCGGGGCAAGCGCGGCGAAGTGCTGCGCGTGCTGACCGCCGAGGGCCGTGCCGTGGTGCAGGGCCTGAACGTGGTGAAGCGCCATACCAAGCCGAAGGGCATGGGTGAGCAGGGCGGCATCGTGGAGAAGGAGGCGTCCATCGACCTCTCCAACGTCGCGCTGATCGATCCGAAGTCCGACAAGCCGACCCGCGTCGGCTTCAAGGTGCTTGAGGACGGTAAGAAGGTCCGTGTGGCCAAGGCCTCGGGCGAGGTGATCGACGCATGAGCGAGGCGAAGGAATTGCCGCGCCTGCAGCAGCATTATGCTGAGGCGGTGCGCAAGCGGCTGGTCGAGGAATTCGGCTACGCGAACCCGATGGAGGTTCCGAAGCTTTCCAAGATCGTCATCAACATGGGCGTGGGCGAGGCGGCTGGCGACAGCAAGAAGCTCGACGCCGCGCTGGGTGACCTGACGCTGATCGCCGGCCAGAAGCCGGTGAAGACGCTGGCGAAGAAGGCGATCGCCGGCTTCAAGATCCGCGAGGGCCAGGCCATCGGCTGCAAAGTGACGCTGCGTCGCGCCCGGATGTTCGAGTTCCTCGACCGCCTGGTGACGATCGCGCTGCCGCGCATGCGTGACTTCCGCGGAATCCCTGGTAATAGGGGCTTCGACGGCCGCGGGAATTATTCCCTCGGCCTGAAGGAGCAGATCGTGTTCCCCGAGATCAGCTATGACAAGGTGGATACGGTTCGCGGGATGGACATCGTGTTCGTCACGACGGCGAAGACGGACAAGGAAGCCAAGGCGCTGCTGAAGGCTTTTGATCTCCCCTTCGTCAACTGAGTTTGGAAAACCGCCCCGGCCGCCACTCGCGCGGACCGGGCAGGTTCCGGAGGATTTAGACCGCATGGCCAAGACCTCGGCTGTCGAGAAGAACAAGCGCCGCGCGCGCCTCTCGAAGCTGCACTCCGCCAAGCGTTCCGCCCTGAAGGACGTGATCATGAATCGCGAGCTTCCGGTTGAGGAGCGTTTCGAAGCGACGTTGAAGCTGGCCGAAATGCCGCGCAACGCCGCCAAGGTTCGGGTGCGGCTGCGCTGCGAACTCACCGGCCGCCCGCGCGGCAACTACCGTAAGTTTAAGCTCAGCCGTAACATGCTCCGGGAGCTGGCCTCGAACGGCCAGATTCCGGGTCTTGTTAAGGCGAGCTGGTAAGGGGGCCGCATGTCGCTGTCCGATCCGCTGGGCGATATGTTGACGCGCATCCGCAACGGGCACCAAGCCCGTAAGGCGCGCATCTCCTCGCCCTCCAGCCGTCTTCGCGCCGATGTGCTCGAAGTCCTGAAGCGTGAAGGCTTCATCCGCGCCTATCGCACCGAGCAGGTGCGCCCGGGTGTGAGCGTGCTCGATATCGAGCTCAAGTATTCGGAAGGCGAGCCCGCCATCAAGGAGATCATGCGCGTCTCCAAGCCTGGCCGGCGCGTTTATTCCAAGATCAAGGAACTGCCGAGGTTCTACAACGGCCTCGGCATCTCCATCCTGTCCACGCCGCGTGGCGTGATGAGCGACAACGAGGCCCGCGCCGCCAATGTTGGCGGCGAAGTCCTCTGCCGCGTGTTCTGAGGGAGGGATAAGCATGTCGCGCGTCGGCAAATATCCCGTCACGGTTCCCGCGGGCGTGACTGTGGCCATGAAGGACGGCGTGGTTTCCGCCAAGGGCAAGCTCGGCGAGCTGACCCTGCCGGTGGTGACGGACGCGGTCGAGGTGGCCGTCGAAGGCAACCAGGTTTCGGTGAAGCCGCTTGGCTCCGACCGTCGTTCGCGCACGCTGTGGGGCACCACCCGCAGCCTGATCAACGGCATGGTCACGGGCGTGTCCACTGGCTTCTCCAAATCCATGGAGATCACCGGCACGGGCTACCGTGCGGCGGTCCAGGGCAAGGAGCTGGTGCTGAATCTCGGCTACAGCCACGAGATCCGCTATCCGATGCCGGAAGGCATCAAGATCACCTGCGAGCGTCCGACGGCCATCAAGGTCGAGGGCATCGACAAGCAGGCGGTCGGTCAGGTGGCGGCCGAGATCCGCGGGTTCCGCGGCCCCGAGCCCTACAAGGGCAAGGGCGTCCGGTACACGGATGAGGTCATCCTCCGGAAGGAGGGGAAGAAGAAGTAAGATGGCGAACAAGCTCAACCTGCTGGAGCGCCGCCGCAAGCGCCTGCGCTATCAGCTGCGCCTCAAGAGCGGTGGTCGGCCCCGTCTTTCGGTCTTCCGCTCCGGCAAGCACATCTATGCCCAGGTCATCGATGACAAGGCCGGACGCACCCTGGCCGCGGCCTCCTCGATCGAGAAGGCGCAGCGCGAGGAACTTCGCACCGGGGCGGACCGCGACGCGGCCACCGCCATCGGCAAGCTGCTGGCCGAGCGCGCCATTGCCGCCGGGGTGACCGAGGTCGTGTTCGACCGCGGGCCCTACCTGTATCACGGCCGGGTGAAAGCCCTGGCGGACGGCGCCCGCGAGGGCGGGCTGTCGTTCTAAGGAGCACAGAATATGGCACGTGAACCGAGGAGCGGCGGCGGCGGTGACCGCGACCGCGGCCGCGGCCGGGGTCCGGATCGCAACAACGAGCGCGAGCCGGGCGACGAGCTGAAGGACAAGCTGGTCACCATCAACCGCGTCGCCAAGGTGGTGAAGGGTGGCCGTCGCTTCTCCTTCGCCGCGTTGGTGGTGGTGGGTGACGAGAAGGGCCGCGTGGGCTGGGGCGCCGGCAAGGCGCGCGAGGTCCCCGAGGCGATCCGCAAGGCGACCGAGCGGGCGAAGAAGACCATGATCCGCGTGCCAATGCGCGAGGGTCGGACCCTGCATCATGACGTGGTCGGCGAGTTCGGTGCCGGTCGCGTCATCCTGCGGGCCGCCCCGGCCGGTACGGGCATCATCGCCGGCGGCCCGATGCGCGCGGTGTTCGAATCGGTGGGCATGGGCGACGTGGTCGCCAAGTGCACCGGCACGACCAACCCGCACAACATGGTCAAGGCGACCTTCGCCGCCCTGACGCGCAGCACCAGCCCCCGCGCTGTCGCCGCCCGTCGTGGCAAGAAGGTTTCCGACCTGCTGGGCCCGCGCAAGGATGCGGAGCCGGCGCAGGAGGTTGCCAGTGTCTGAGTCCAAGAAGACCGTTCGGGTGACGCAGGTCGCGTCGCCCATCGGCCGCAAGCCGGGTCAGCGCGAAACGCTGATCGGCCTGGGCCTCAACAAGATCCGCCGTTCGCGCGAGCTGGAGGATACTCCAGCCGTGCGTGGCATGATCCGCAAGGTCGCCCACCTGATCCAGGTCGGCGAGACCACGGAGAAGTAAGATGAAGCTCAACGAGCTGCGCGACAACGCGGGCGCCCGCCCGAAGTTCAAGCGCGTCGGCCGTGGCATCGGGTCGGGCAAGGGCAAGACCTCGGGTCGCGGCGTGAAGGGCCAGAAGGCGCGCACCGGCGTGTCGCTGAACGGGTTCGAGGGCGGCCAGCTCCCGATCTACCGGCGCCTGCCGAAGCGGGGCTTCGTCAACCCGTTCCGCAAGGAATACGCGCCGATCAACCTGCACACCCTCGACGCCGCGATCGAGTCGGGCCGCCTTCCGGCGGATCAGGCCATCGACGAGGCGGCGCTGGAGGCTGCGGGCCTGGTCCGTACCGGTGCCAAGATCGCCGGTGTGCGTCTGCTGGCGCGCGGCGAAATCAAGCGGGCGGTCCGGATCACCGTGGCCGGTGCGTCGGCCGCGGCCATCGCGGCGGTCGAGGCGGCTGGCGGCAGCGTCACCGTCCTGGCCCCGGCCAAGGAAGCCGCTCCCGAAGCCTGACGGCTTCGGGGTTCGCCCGCCGGTTCTGCCGGCGGGTCGCGACCCTTGCGCCCCCCACCCCTGGGGGGCTAGGCAGTCACCACTGGGCTGGCAGCGGCGCCGCGGGAATAGCCCCCCGGCGCCGCAGCCATGTTGAAGGGGCGAAATCATGGCGTCCGCCGCCGAACAGCTCGCGGCCAACCTCAATCTCGGCGTGCTGAGCAAGGCCACCGAGCTCAAGAAGCGCATCTGGTTCACGCTGGCCGCGCTGATCGTCTACCGGATCGGCACCTATATCCCGGTGCCGGGCGTGGATGCCGCCGTGATGGCGGAAATCCTGCGCCAGCATGGCAGCGGCATCCTGGGCATGTTCGACATGTTCACCGGCGGCGCGCTGGGCCGCATGACGGTGTTCGCGCTGAACATCATGCCCTACATCTCGGCCAGCATCATCATCCAGCTGATGTCGGCGGCCGTGCCGACGCTGGAGGCCCTCAAGAAGGAGGGTGAGTCGGGCCGCAAGAAGCTCAACCAGTACACCCGCTACCTGACGGTGCTGATCGCCACCTTCCAGGCCTACGGCATCGCGGTAGGCCTCGAGAGCATGCAGGGCAGCTTCGGCCCGGCGGTGTACGATGCCGGCCTGTTCTTCCGCCTGTCCTGCGTGGTGACGCTGGTGGGCGGCACCATGTTCCTGATGTGGCTGGGCGAGCAGATCACCGCGCGCGGCATCGGCAACGGCATCAGCCTGATCATCTTCGCCGGCATCGTGGCCAACGTGCCCTCCGCCCTGGCCGCCACGCTGGAGCTGGGCCGTACCGGCGCGCTGTCCACCGTGTTCATCATCGCCTTCCTGCTGATCGCGCTCGCCGTGATCGCCTTCGTGGTGTTCATGGAGCGCGCCCAGCGCCGCATCCCGATCCAGTATCCGAAGCGCCAGGTCGGCAACCGCATGTATGGCGGCGAGAACACCCACCTGCCGCTGAAGCTGAACACCGCCGGCGTGATCCCGCCGATCTTCGCCTCCTCCCTGCTGCTGCTGCCGGCAACCTTCGCGGGCTTCTCCGGCGTGCAGACGAGCGAGGGCTGGCTGTCCTCCATCACGGCGGCCTTGGCCCACGGGCAGCCGCTCTACATGGCGCTGTACGTGGCGCTGATCATCTTCTTCGCCTTCTTCTACACTGCGGTGGTGTTCAACCCGGTCGAGACCGCGGACAACCTGAAGAAGCATGGCGGGTTCGTGCCCGGCATCCGTCCCGGCCAGTCCACCGCCGACTACCTGGACCGGGTGCTGACCCGGCTGACCGGCGTCGGCGCCCTGTACATGTGCATCGTCTGCCTGCTGCCCGAGATCCTGATCAGCCAGTATGGCGTGCCCTTCTACTTCGGTGGCACTTCCCTTCTGATCATTGTTTCAGTCACCATGGATACGGTGGCACAGGTGCAGTCGCATCTGTTCGCGCATCAATATGAGGGATTGATCCGCAAGGCCCGCCTCGGCGGCCGTGGCACGCCCAGGGTGCGGTGAGCGGACAAGCCATGTGGGGACGGAAGCGGGGGACGAGGCGTCGATGAATCTGATTTTGCTGGGGCCTCCCGGGGCTGGGAAGGGCACACAGGCGAAGCGGCTGGAGGAGCGCCACGGCATCGCGCAGATCTCCACCGGCGACATGCTGCGGGCGGAGGTCAAGAGCGGCAGCGAGATCGGCCGCCAGGCCAAGGCGATCATGGAAAGCGGGGCCCTGGTGCCCGATGCCATCATCACGGCGATGCTGGCCAACCGGGTGTCCCAGCCCGACTGCGCCAATGGCTTCATCCTGGATGGCTTTCCGCGCACCACCCCGCAGGCCGAGGCGCTCGACATCATGCTACGGGACAAGGGCCTGCGGCTGGACCATGTCATCGAGTTGAAGGTGGATGATGCGGCGCTGGTGGAGCGGATCGCCGGCCGCTTCACCTGTGCCCGATGCGGCACCGGCTACCATGATCACTTCAAGCCCACGGCGCAGTCCGGCGTGTGCGATTCCTGCGGCAGCACCGAGTTCGTCCGCCGGGCTGACGACAAGGCCGAAACCGTGGCCGCCCGGCTCGAGGCCTATCACCGGCAGACGGCGCCGCTGCTGCCCTACTACCAGGCGCAGGGCAAGCTGAGCCAAGTTGACGGCATGGCGTCCATGGATGAGGTGGCCCGGCAGATCGAGGCGATCCTGAAGGGCTGAGCCGTTCCGCTCACACGATGCGATTGGCGCACAGGGGCGGGAAGCTATCTTCCCGCCCTTGACTCATTGGGGCGGAACTCGTTAAACCCGCGCCTCTCTCGGACGGGGTCCTCCCCGGCCGCGACGATGGTTGTGTTCGGATCAATATCGTCCGGGCACGCTGATCACCTCTTCGCCGGATCATCGGGCCGGCACGAACGGGGGTCCCCAGGACCTCAGGAGCAGGCAATCAATGGCACGCATCGCAGGCGTGAACATTCCCACCAACAAGCGCGTTCTCATTTCGCTTCGCTACATTTACGGCATTGGTCCGACGAATGCGAAGGTGATCTGTGACCAGCTCGGCATCCCCGAGGAGCGCCGTGTCAATCAGCTGACGGATGACGAGATCGTCAAGATCCGCGAGCTGATCGACCGCGAATACCGGGTCGAGGGCGATCTGCGTCGCGAGAACGCGATGAACATCAAGCGTTTGATGGACATGGCCTGCTACCGCGGCCTGCGTCACCGGAAGGGTCTGCCTGTTCGCGGCCAGCGCACCCACACCAATGCCCGCACCCGCAAGGGCAAGGCCGTGGCGATTGCCGGCAAGAAGAAGGTGACGAAGTAACATGGCCCGTCAGCCCAGCGGTCGTCCGCGCAAGAAGGAACGCAAGAATATTGCGTCCGGCGTGGCCCACGTCCTCGCCTCCTTCAACAACACCATCGTCACCATCACCGACAGCCAGGGCAACGCCATCGCGTGGTCCTCGGCCGGCAGCCAGGGCTTCAAGGGCAGCCGCAAGTCGACCCCCTACGCCGCCCAGGTGGCCGCGGAAGATGCCGGGCGCAAGGCGCGCGAGCATGGCATGGAGACGCTGGAGATCATGGTCTCCGGCCCCGGCTCGGGTCGTGAATCCGCCCTGCGCGCCCTGCAGGCCGTCGGCTTCTACGTCACGTCCATCAAGGATGTGACCCCCATCCCGCACAATGGCTGCCGTCCGCGCAAGCGGCGTCGGGTCTGAGGCGAGGCTGCAGGAGAAAACCATAGTGCTCGAGCGCAACTGGCGTTCCCTGATCCGCCCCGAGAAGCTCGATGTCGAGCCCGGGGTCGACCCTTCGCGCATCGCGACGGTGGTGGCGGAGCCGCTCGAGCGCGGCTTCGGCATGACGCTCGGCAATGCCCTGCGTCGCGTGCTGCTGTCGTCGCTGCAGGGTGCGGCCGTGACCGCCATCCGCATCGACGGCGCGCTGCATGAGTTCAGCAGCCTGCAGGGCGTCCGCGAGGACGTCACGGACATCGTCCTGAATATCAAGCGCCTGGCCATCCGGATGCAGGGCGAGGGCGCCAAGCGCCTGCAGCTCACCGCCTCCGGCCCCGGCGAGGTGACGGCGGGGCAGATCCAGACCACCGGCGACATCGAGATCGCCAATCCGGAACTGGTCATCTGCACGCTCGACGACGGCGCCAAGCTGTCGATGGAGCTGACGGTCGATGTGGGCAAGGGCTACGTGCCCGCCTCCGAGAACCGGCCGGAAGACGCCCCGATCGGGCTGATCCCGGTGGACGCCATCTACTCGCCCGTCCGCCGCGTGGCGTACCAGGTGCAGCCGACCCGCGTGGGCCAGCGCACCGACTACGACAAGCTGGTGCTGACGGTGGAGACGGATGGCACGGTGGCCCCGGATGATGCCGTGGCGCTCGCCGCCCGCATTCTGCAGGACCAGCTCCAGCTGTTCATCAACTTCGATGAGCCGCGCCAGCGCGTGGTGGAAGAGGTGCAGGACGACCTGCCCTTCAACCGCAACCTGCTGCGCAAGGTGGACGAGCTGGAATTGTCGGTCCGTAGCGCGAACTGCCTGAAGAACGACAACATCGTCTACATCGGCGACCTGGTGCAGAAGACGGAGCAGGAGATGCTCCGCACTCCGAACTTCGGCCGCAAGTCGCTGAATGAGATCAAGGAAGTCCTCGCCTCCATGGGGCTGAGCCTGGGCATGACCGTGCCGGGCTGGCCGCCGGAGAACATCGAGGACCTCGCGAAGAAGATCGAAGAGCCGTTCTGATTTTCGGCCACCTGAAGGAATAGACCCATGCGTCACGGGGTTGCCGGCCGGAAGCTCGGCGTTACCTCCACCCACCGTATTGCGATGCTGCGCAATATGGCGACCAGCCTGCTCAAGCATGAGCAGATCACCACCACCCTGCCCAAGGCGAAGGAGCTGCGCCCGTATGTCGAGCGCATCATCACCCTGGGCAAGCGTGGTGACCTGCACGCGCGCCGTCAGGCCTATGCCCAGATCATGGACCCGAAGGTGGTGGACAAGCTCTTCACCACCATCGCGGAGCGCTACAAGGCCCGCCAGGGCGGCTACACCCGCGTGCTGAAGGCCGGCATCCGCTACGGCGATGCCGCCGACATGGCGGTGATCGAGCTGGTGGAGCGGGACGTGTCGGCCAAGGGCCTGGATTCCGGCCCGAAGCCCGAGCCGGTCGAGACCGAGGACCAGCAGGACGCGGCCTGAGCCGCATCCCGTTCTGGCCGAAGCTGCTGAAGGGGCGGATGGGGAACCATCCGCCCCTTTCGCATAGGCGGGCCCGGCTTGCCGCCCCTTGCAGTGGCTGCGCGCAGAAGGCTTGATGCTGCTTCGCCAAGGAGAACCCGTCCCGCCATGACAGCCGCCCTGCTGGGACAGTCCGCCGGCTTCGGCGATACGCCGGATCTTCCGCCTGACCTGCGCGGCCGCGTCGCGTTTCTGGCCGCGCCGACCGACGTGGCCGAGAACGCCCGCGCCCGCTTCGTGGCCCTCTATGGCGACGCCGCCCCGGACACCGCCGTGGTGGTGGTGGCGCTGGGCGGGGATGGCTTCATGCTGGAGGTGCAGCACCGCTTCCTCGGCCGCAACATGCCGGTCTATGGCATGAACTGCGGCAGCGTCGGCTTCCTGATGAATGATTTCCACGAGCACGACCTGCTCGCCCGGTTGTCCGTCGCCCAGGCCGCCGTGCTGCACCCGCTGCGCATGCGGGCGCTCGGGGCCGATGGCGCGCTGCACGAGGCGCTGGCCATCAACGACGTCAACCTGCTGCGGGAAACGCGGCAGGCCGCCAAGATCCGTATCCTGGTGGATGGCAAGGAGCGCCTGCCGGAACTGATCTGCGATGGCATCCTGATCTCCACGCCAGCCGGCAGCACCGCCTATAATCTTTCGGCGCATGGACCGATCGTACCGCTGGGTGCCAACCTGCTGCCGATGACACCGATCTCGGCCTTTCGCCCGCGGCGCTGGCGCGGCGCGTTGCTGCCCTCCGACGCATCCGTCACCTTCCAGGTGCTGGAGCCGGCCAAGCGGCCGGTCGCCGCGGTGGCCGACTACGTGGAGGTGCGCGACATCCGCTCGGTGGAGGTGCGGGAAGACCGCAGCCTGCGGCTGACCCTGTTGTTCGACCCTGACCACAGCCTGTCGGAACGGATCATCGCGGAACAGTTTACCGCTTAGGCCGCGCCGCACATGCCTCCTGTTGCGCCAGGATCGTTGTATTCTGCTGAAAACGGATGCCCGGCAGGAGTGGAGATGTGATTTGCCAAACTGTCATATGCTAGCGACGGTTTTGCCATTCTGTTAACGTGGCCCCTGCTGAGACTGATTGTGCGGGGGCAGGGATCATGAAAATCGGTACCAAGGCGGCCATTCTGGCCGCCGTTTCGGCGTTTGCGGTGGGAGCCGCGGGCCCGGCCAAGGCGCAGAACCTCACCATGGCCGTGGGAGCGCAGATCACCTCGTTGGATCCGCATTACCACGCCCTGTCGCCCAACTTCGCCGTGGCGACGATGATCTTCGACACGCTGACCCAGTTCGACGCCGATGCGCGCATGGAGCCGGGCTTGGCGGAATCCTGGAAGGTCGTGTCGCCGACCGCCTGGGAATTCAAGCTGCGCCCCAATGTGCGCTTCCACAACGGCAACCCGTTCACCGCCGAGGATGTTGCCTTCACCATCGGACGCGTGCCGCAGGTGCCGAACAGCCCCTCTTCCTACGCCATCTACACCCGCGCCATCGAGCGCGTGGAGGTGGTGGACCCGCTGACGGTTCGCTTCCATACCCGTTCGCCCTATCCCGTGCTGCCGAACGATCTGGCGCAGGTCGCCATTCTGGATCGCGAGACGCATGACCAGGCGAGCACGGACGACTTCAACTCCGGCAAGGTCGCGATCGGCACCGGCCCCTTCCGCTACGTCGATTTTCGGTCCGGCGAGCGGCTGCGGCTGGAGCGCAACGAGGAATACTGGGGCGACAAGGCGCATTGGAATGCGGTCGATTACCGGGTCGTGGTCAATGACAGCGCCCGCACCGCCGGCGTGCTGGCCGGCGACGTGGACTTCATCGACCAGGTGCCCACCAGCGACATCACCGCCCTGAAGCGCGACGAGCGCGTCAAGCTGGCGGAGAAGGACGGGCTGCGCATCATCTTCCTGGCGCTCGACCACCTGCATCCCGAGGGCTCGCCGCAGATCACCGACAAGGACGGCAAGCCGCTCGGCAAGAACCCGCTGCTGGACGTGCGGGTGCGCCGCGCCCTGTCCATGGCGATCGACCGGCAAGCCATTGCCTCCCGCGTCATGGAAGGGGCTGCCAAGCCGGCCGGGCAGTTCCTGCCGGAAGGCGCCTTCGGCCACGTGCCGGGGCTGGATGCGCCGAAGGCGGATCCGGAAGCGGCCAAGAAGCTGCTGGCCGAGGCCGGTTACCCGGACGGCTTCCGCATCACCCTGAGCGGTCCCAATGACCGCTACATGAACGACGGGCGCATCGTGCAGGCGATCGGCCAGATGTGGACCCGCATCGGCATTCGCACCACGGTGGACGCGCAGCCCTGGACCGCCTTCATCTCCCGCGCCGGACGGCAGGAATTGTCGGCCTTCCTGGTTGGCTGGGGTACCGCCTCGGGCGAGGCGTCCTCGCCGCTGCGCTCGCTGGTGGCCAGCTACAACCGCGACAAGGGCTTCGGCTTCTCCAACCGCGGCCGCTACGCCAACCCGGCGATGGACGCCAAGCTGGAGGCCGCTCTGGCCGAACTGGACGACGGCAAGCGCGAGGCGCTGCTGCAGGAAGCGACCACCATCGCCATGCAGGATGTCGGCATCATCCCGATCCACATCCAGAAGAATCTGTGGGCGATGCGCCCCACCCTGACCCATGAATCCCGCGCCGACGAATTGACTCGCGCGCAGGATGTGCGTCCGGTGGCGGCCCGCTGATCCGATGAGCGTTTACCTCCTCCGCCGGCTGCTGCAGTCGGTGCTCGTGATGCTGGCGATGTCGGTCATCGTCTTCGTCGGCGTCTTCGCCATCGGCGATCCGGTTGAGATCCTGATTTCCCCGGATGCCGACCAGATGGAACGCGAGCGCGCGATCAAGGCGCTCGGCCTCGATCTGCCCTTGTGGATGCAGTACCTCTCCTTTCTGGGCAATGCGCTGCGCGGCGACCTCGGCCGCTCCTTCGTGTTCAACGAGCCGGCGCTGCAGCTGATCCTGCAGCGCATGCCGGCGACGCTGGAGCTGGCCCTCGGCGCGACGATCATGGCGCTGATCATCGGCCTGCCGCTCGGCCTGTATGCCGGGTTGAAGCCGAAATCGCCGCTCTCCTCCACCATCATGGCCGGCTCCATCCTCGGCTTCTCGCTGCCGACCTTCTGGGTGGGGCTGATGCTGATCATGGTGTTCGCCGTGCAGCTCGGCTGGCTGCCTTCCACCGGGCGCGGCCCCACGGTGGAGGTATTGGGCATGCGCTGGTCCTTCCTGACCTGGGACGGGCTGCGCCACCTGGCGATGCCGGCGCTGAACCTCGCTTTGTTTAAGATCAGCCTGGTGATCCGCCTGACCCGCGCTGGCGTGCGCGAGACCATGCTGATGGACTATGTGAAGTTCGCCCGCGCCAAGGGCCTGTCGCCCGCCCGCGTCACCTATGTCCACGTGTTCAAGAACATCCTGATCCCCGTGGTCACCGTGGTCGGGCTGGAACTCGGCTCCACCATCGCCTTCTCGGTGGTGACGGAAAGCGTCTTTGCCTGGCCGGGCATGGGCAAGCTGATCATCGACAGCATCAACGTGCTCGACCGGCCGGTGATCGTCGCCTACCTGATGATGATCGTGCTGATGTTCATCACCATCAACCTGCTGGTGGACCTCGCCTATTCGGCGCTCGATCCGCGCGTGCGGCTGGAGAACAAGTGACATGAGCACCACCACCGCCCAGGGCGCGCCGATCGCGGCGGCGCCCGCGCCCGCGCCCAAGGTGGAGGGGCCCTGGCGCCGCTTCATCTCCGAATTCGCCGAAAGCAAGCTGGCGCTGCTCGGCTTCATCGTGTTCACGATCATCGCGCTGATCGCCATCTTCGCGCCCTGGATCGCGCCGCAGAACCCCTACGACCTCGCCCAGCTCGACATCATGGACGGGCGGATGGAGCCCGGCACGGTGGGGGGCGCCGGCTTCACCTACTGGCTCGGCACCGATGACCAGGGGCGCGACATGCTCTCCGGCATCATGTACGGGCTACGCATCTCGCTGCTGGTGGGCGTCGGCTCGGCGGTCATCGCCTGCGCCGTCGGCGCCTCGCTCGGCATGCTGGCGGCCTATGCCGGCGGCAAGACCGACACGGTGATCATGCGCTTGGTCGACCTGCAGCTGTCCTTTCCGTCGATTCTGGCGGCGCTGATGATCCTGGCCTTCCTGGGCAAGGGCGTGATGAACGTCGTGCTCGCGCTGGTGATCGTGGAATGGGCCTATTACGCCCGCACCGTGCGCGGCACGGCGCTGGTGGAGCGGCGGCGCGAATACATCGAGGCGGCGCAGTGTCTAGCACTGCCGACCCGGCGCGTGATCTTCCGCCACCTGCTGCCGAACTGCATGCCGCCGCTGATCGTGGTGGCCACCATGCAGATCGCCCGCGCCATCGCGCTGGAGGCGACGCTGAGCTTCCTCGGCCTCGGCGTGCCGATCACCGAGCCCTCGCTCGGCCTGCTGATTTCCAACGGCTACGAGTACATGCTGTCCGGCAAGTACTGGATCAGCTTCTATCCGGGCATCGCCCTGCTGGTGACCATTGTTTCCATCAATCTGATGGGCGACCAGCTGCGCGACGTGCTCAATCCGCGACTCAAGAAGTAAGGGCCGGGACTTGGCTATTTCCTCGATGGCTGCTTCCCCCGGGGCCGTTTCCCCCGTTTCTGCCACTGCCTCCTCGCCAACGCTGGAGGTGCGCAACCTGCAGACCCACTTCTTCACCCGCGCCGGCGTGGTGAAGGCGGTGGACGGCGTGTCCTTCACCGTCGGCCGCGGCAAGGTCATGGGACTGGTAGGCGAGTCCGGTTCCGGCAAGACCGTGACCGGCTTCTCCATCCTCGGCCTGGTCGACGAGCCCGGCCGCATCGTCGGTGGCGAGATCCTGTTCCACGGGCAGAACCTCGCGCGGCTCAAGGAAGAGGAGATGCGCCAGCTTCGCGGCAACCGCATCGCCATGATCTTCCAGGACCCGATGATGACGCTGAACCCGGTGCTCCGGGTCGACACGCAGATGATCGAGACCGTGCTGGCGCACACCAAGGTCAGCAAGGAGGAGGCCCGGCAGCGCGCCCGCGATACGCTGGGTATGGTGGGCATCCCCTCGCCGGACGAGCGGCTGAAATCTTACCCGCACCAGTTCTCCGGCGGCATGCGCCAGCGCGTCGCCATCGCCATCGCCCTGCTGCACCGCCCCGAGCTGATCGTGGCGGACGAGCCGACCACCGCGCTCGACGTGACGATCCAGGCGCAGATCCTGGCCGAGGTGCAGAAGCTCTGCGCCCAGACCGGCACCGCGATGATCTGGATCACCCACGACCTGACCGTGGTGGCCGGCCTCGCCGACGAGTTGGCGGTGATGTATGCCGGCCGCGTGGTGGAGCATGGCCCGGTGAACGGGACGCTGGACAAGCCGCTGCACCCCTACACCATGGGATTGATCGGCAGCGTGCCGTCCCGCAACAAGCGCGGCGAGCCGCTGCGGCAGATCCCGGGCATGACGCCCTCCCTGCTGAACCTGCCGGTCGGCTGCGCCTTCCGCACCCGCTGCCCCAAAGCGCAGGACAAGTGCCAGCAGGACCCGCCGCTGGGCGAACTGCTGCCCGGCCGCCGCGCCCGCTGCTTCTTCCCCTACAACATGCCCGCCGAGGCCGCCGCATGAGCACGCCGATCATTGAACTGAAGGGCGTCTCGAAGCGCTTCTCCAAGCCGCTCGACCTCGCCGGCAAGCTGGCGCGCAAACTCGGCGCCCCGGTGAAGGACGAGACGGTGCACGCCGTGGATGGTGTCGACCTCATCGTGCGCAAGGGCGAGGTGGTCGGGCTGGTGGGCGAGTCCGGCTGCGGCAAGTCGACGCTGGGCCGCATGGTGGCGGGTATCATGCCGGCCTCGAACGGTGACATCCTGTGGCACGGCAAGCGCCTGGACAGCCTTCAGGGCGCCGAGGCGCGACAGGCCAAGCTGCAGACGCAGATGATCTTCCAGGACCCCTATGCCAGCCTGAACCCGCGCATGAAGGTGGCCGACATCGTCGGCGAGGCGCCGCTGGTGCACGGCCTCACCAAGCGCAGCGAGTGGGACGGCTATGTCGACAACCAGATGCGGCGCGCCGGGCTCGATCCCAGCTTCAAGCGCCGCTACCCGCACCAGTTCTCCGGCGGCCAGCGGCAGCGCATCGGCATCGCCCGGGCGCTGGCGGTGCAGCCCGAATTCATCGTCTGCGACGAGGCGGTGGCCGCGCTCGACGTGTCGATCCAGGCGCAGATCCTGAACCTGTTCATGGATCTGCGGCGCGAGCTGGACCTGACCTACCTGTTCATCAGCCACGATCTCGGCGTGGTGGAGCACCTCTCCGACCGCGTGGTGATCATGTATCTGGGCCGGGTGGTCGAGGAAGCGCCGGCCGAGGAGGTGTTCGCCCGCGCGAACCACCCCTACACCCAGGCCCTGCTGTCCGAGGTGCCGCGGATCGAGGCGCGCAAGAAAAGCTTCGCCGGCATCAAGGGCGAGATCCCGTCGCCGCTGAACCCGCCGTCGGGGTGTCATTTCCACCCGCGCTGCCCGCACGCGTTTGATCGCTGCAAGGTGGAGAAGCCGGCGCTGAAGGAGATCGCGCCGGGGCACAAGTCGCGCTGCCACCTGAACGACCGCGCGGCCTGAGCATCCCGCATCCGATCCGATGCGGGCATGGGTCCGGGGCGGCTGAACCGCCCCGGACCTGTTTTATTCTTCCGTCGCCTCGGCCACCGGCAGGATGGCGGTTTCCTTGGCCGAGGTGATGGCCAGGATGGTTTCCGTCCGTTCCACCCCCGGCTGGCCGCGCACCTGATCCGCCACGAAGCGTTCTAGCGTCGCGAGGTCGGGCAGGCGCAACTTCAGCAGAAAGGTCCAGGCGCCGGTAACGTGGTGGCATTCCAGCACCGGCTCGGCGGCGCGCATGGCGATGCGGAAGGCGTCCTCGTCGCGCCCGGGGCGCAGCGACACGAACACGAAGGCCAGCAGCGGGCAGCCGATGGCGCCGGGGTCGAGATCGGCGCGCCAGCCCCGGATGGTGCCGCGCTCTTCCAGCCGCTTCACGCGCTCCGCCGTGGCGGACACCGACAATCCCGCGACCTTGGCCAACTCCGCCAGGCCGGCGGCACCATCTTCCTGAAGCGCGACGAGAATGTTCCGGTCAATGACGTCCATGACGCCAGTTTATCCGGCAGCGCGGGTTAGACAAACGAGAAAACGGCGCGCTGCAGAGCTGCGGTGGCGGGATGCCTGAAGGCATCCCACCCGCGGCTCAGATGTAATGCTCGGCCAGCGGCCTGAAGCCGTTGAAGTTCTGGCTGGCATAGGTGGTCACATAGGCGCCGGTGGACAGCAGCTCGACACGATCGCCGCAATCCAGCGCCATCGGCAGGCGGTAATTCGACTTCTCGTACAGCGTGTCGGTGCTGTCGCAGGTCGGGCCGGCGATGGTCACGGGCCCTTCCGCGCCACCATCATGCGGCGTACGGAAGCGGTACTTGATCGCCTCGCCCTCGGTCTCGGCCAGGCCGCCGAAGCGGCCGATGTCGAGATACACCCAGCGCACCGGATCGTCCCGCTCCTTGCGGGACACCAGCACCACCTCGGCCGACAGAACGCCGGCATCGCCCACGATGAAGCGGCCGGGCTCCACCAGGATCTCCGGCAGGGCATTGCCGAAATGCTCCACCATGGCGCCCATGATGGCGGCGCCGAAATCGTCGATCTCCGGCACCTCCGTACGGTAGCGCACAGGGTAGCCGCCGCCGAGATTGGCCATGCGGAGCTGGATGCCGGCATCCTTCAGGTCGGTGAACAGCATCGCCACCCGGGCGATCGCCGCCTCATAGGCGGCGGTGCGGGTCTGCTGGCTGCCGACATGGAAGGAGATGCCATACGGGTCGAGGCCGAGGTCGCGGGCCTGGATCATCAGCTCGCGCGCCATGTCCACTTCGCAGCCGAACTTCTTCGACAGCGGCCACTCGGCGCCCAGATTGCCCACCAGGATCCGGCAATACACCTTGGATCCGGGGGCGGAGCGGGCGAGCTTGAGTAGCTCCGGCTCGGAGTCGAAGGCGAACATCCGCACGCCGGCCGCGTAGGCGGCCCGGATCGCCGATTCCTTCTTCACGGTGTTGCCGAAGGAGATCGATTCTGGCTTGGCGCCCTGCGCCAGGCACATCTTGACCTCCTCCAGAGAGGCGGCGTCGAAGCAGGAGCCGAGGTCCACCAGCCGGTTCAGGATCGGCGCGGCGGGATTGGCCTTAACGGCGTAATAGACGCGGGCCAGCGGCATGGCGGCCTTCAGCCGGCCGTAATTCTCCGCGACGCGATCCACGTCGACCACCAGGCACGGCGTGGCCGGAGCAACGTCGCGCAGGAAGCGGAAGACCTTCTCGGTCATCGCACCATCCTCCCATCCAGATACGGAGGACCGGCCCTTCCAGGCTGCGGCCCCAAGTTGACGAAACGGTCTAACGAACCAGCGACCAGAAGTGGCCGGTATCGGGCTTGCGCCCTTGCCGGGGTTGCCAGAACGCTTGACGTCGTTGCGTAAACCTTTGGCCGGTGTTGGGCCGGCCTGGGGCCAGAGGCACGTGCGTACTGCGTCTGGCGGCGCATATAGAGATGTCGCCCTCGCACGCAAAGAGGTTTTTGAAGCTCCGCCGGTTTTTTTCCGTGGGCTTCGTTAACAAAGCGGAAATCTGACGAGAAGAAGGCCAGGGTGCAGGCGGGCTCGGGTGCGGAACCGCACAGCCGGGGGAAACTCTCCGATCGGGTGGCGCGCATCCTGATTCAAGTGAGGATGCGCGGCCGGCTGTCAATCCGGCGCCTTGTCCGGCGCGGCGTCCGCGGCCGGAGAAACAGCGGCCCCGTAGAGCCGCGCCACCGCCCGCGCCGCCTCTGCCGCCGCTTCCCGCACGTCGCCGCCGGGCTGTTCCGGCGGCAGGCCGAGCACGGCCCGCAGAAAGGTGTCGCTGCGCAACAGGGCCAGGAACTGGTCGGCCACCAAGCGCGGATCGGCATCCGGGCGCAGCCGCCCGGCCTGCTGCTGCCGCGCCATCCAGCCGGCCAGCCAGCGCCGCACCGTCTGCGGTCCCGCCTCGTAGAAGCCTCGGGCCAGATGCGGGAAGCGGACTCCTTCGCTGATCACCACCCGGTGCAGCGCGCGGACCCGCGGGAGGAGCAGGAACTCCAGCCAGCGCCGGCCCAGCTCCGCCAGGGCGTCCTCCAGCGCCGGGGAGCGGGTCGGCAGCGCTCCCTCCATCATGGCCTGCATCTGCGTGCAATGGCTCTCGATGATGTCGGTGAACAGGGCTTCCTTGCCGGCGAAATGCGCGTAGAGCGTGGCCTTCGACACCTGGGCGGCACGCGCCACCGCATCCATGGACACGGCGCCGAAGCCCTCGGCCATGAACAGCTCCGCCGCCGCTTCCCGGATGGCGCGGCGCTTCGGTGAGGTGCCTGCCTCGGGCAGAACAGCGGGATCGGACATGATGCGGGTGGTAGGGCGAGACATTGCCTTTGCGCAAGAAGGAACTGAACGGTTCAGTTCAGCTTGACTTCGGAAGTCTTCGGAGGCAGTTGAGGCGTGTTGAACCGAACTGAACCGTTCAGTTCTAGGAAGGCCTGATGAACGCTCCCGTTTCACCGCCGGTTCCGGCCGAAGCCGCCCAGCCGGCATCGGCGCCGGAGAAGCCCCGCCGCCCGGTGCGCCGCTGGCTGCTGCGCATCCTGCCGCCCCTGCTGTTGTTGGTCCTGCTGCTGGGCGGCAATTGGTACTGGACCACCGGCCGCTTCCTGGCGGAAACGGACGACGCCTATGTGCAGGGCGACATCGTGGTGCTGACGCCGCGTGTCGAGGCTGATGTGATCGCCATCGAGGTCGCGGACAACCAGCCGGTGAGCCGCGGGCAGGTGCTGCTGCGCCTGGATGACCGCGATGTCCGGCTGCAGCTGGCGCAATCACGCGCCGCCCTGGCCGAGGCCGATGCCGTGGTGCTGACGGCGCGGCAGACCCTGGAGCAGCTGCGCGCGCAGATCGGCGCCGCCGAGGCGCAGCGCGAGCAGGCGCTGGCCGAGCAGGTGCGGGCCGAGGCCGATGCCCGCCGCACCCAGGCCCTGGTGGGCGGTGGCTGGTCGTCGCGCCAGTCCAACGACCAGGCGCTGGCCGACCAGCGCAAGGCCGAGGCCGCCGTGGCCGCCGCCGAGGCGGAGCTGGCGGTGCGCCGGCAGGCGGTGCCGGTGCAGGAGGCGCAGCTCGCCCAGGCCCAGGCGAAGCGCGACCAGGCCGCGGCCGCGGCCAATATGGCCGCCATCACCCTGACCTACACCGAGATCCGCGCGCCGTTCGACGGCATCGCCGGCAACCGGGCCGCGCAACTCGGGCAGCGGGTGCGGCCGGGGCAACAGCTGATCGCCGTGGCGCCGCGCGCCGAGGCGCTGTTCGTCACGGCCAATTTCAAGGAAACCCAGCTGGAGCGCATGCGGCCGGGCCAGCCGGTCGAGATCCGCGTGGATGCCATTCCGGGCCACGCGCTGCACGGCCATGTGGACAGCTTCGCCCCCGCCACGGGCAGCGAGTTCAGCCTGCTGCCGCCGGAGAACGCCACCGGCAACTTCACCAAGATCGTGCAGCGCGTGCCGGTGAAGCTGGTGCTGGAACCCGGCCAGCCGGCCGGGGCGGTGGCGCGGCTGCGCCCCGGCCTTTCGGTGGTCGCCGAGGTGGACACCCGTGCCGATCCGGAAGCCCCGCGTGGCGTGCTGGCCGCCGCGGGGGCGACGCTCGGGCTGCGCTGAGGACCCTGGCATGAGCGCCACCACGGCGGCCGAGGCGGGCGCGCCCGCCGCGCCGGCCCTGACCCTAAAGTCGCGCATCGGCTTCATGGCCATGGTGTTCGGCATGTTCATGGCGATCCTGGACATCCAGATCGTCTCCGCCTCTATCTCGGAGATCCAGGCCGGCCTGGCCGCCAGCCCGGACGAGGCGAGCTGGGTGCAGACCTCCTACCTGATCGCCGAGATCGTCATGATCCCGCTGTCGGGCTTCCTGTCGCGGCTGTTGTCGACCCGGGTGCTGTTCACCGCCTCGGCCGCCGGCTTCACCGTGTTCTCGCTGTTCTGCGCCATGGCCTCCAATCTCGGCGCCATGATCGCCTTCCGCGCGGCGCAGGGCTTCATCGGCGGCGCGATGATCCCGACGGTGTTCGCCGCCTCCTTCATGCTGTTCCCGCGCGAGAAGCGCGCCACGGCCACGGTGATCATCGGCCTGACCGCGACGCTGGCGCCCACCATCGGCCCGACGCTGGGCGGCTGGCTGACGCAGAGCTTTTCATGGCACTGGCTGTTCCTGATCAACGTGCCGGTGGGCGCGGTGATCGCCCTCGTGGTCTGGAACACGGTGGACATCGACAGGCCGGATCACGGGCTGCTGCGCCGCTTCGACTGGTGGGGCCTGCTGGCCATGGCCTGCTTCCTGGGCAGCCTGGAATACGTGATGGAGGAAGGACCGCGCTGGGACTGGCTGCAGGACGAGGCGGTGCGCGATCTCAGCCTCCTGTGCGTCGTCGCCGGCATCGCCTTCTTCTGGCGGGCGCTGACGCGGCCGGAGCCGATCGTCGATCTCCGCGCCTTCCGCGACCGCAACTTCGCCATCGGCTGCCTGTTCGCCTTCATCCTCGGCATCGGGCTGTACGGCTCGGTCTACCTGATCCCGCTCTTTCTGGGGCGGGTGCGGGGCTACAATTCGCTGCAGATTGGCGAGGTGATGTTCATCACCGGCGCCTGCATGTTCGTCGCCGCACCCTTTGTCGGCCGGCTGCTGGCGCGCTTCGATCCGCGCATCCTGCTGGCCTGCGGACTGGTGCTGTTCTTCTGGGCGGCGTGGGAAACCGCGCGGCTGACGGTGCAGAGCGGCTTTCCGCAGATGGCCTTTCCGCTCGGGCTGCGTGGCGTCGCCATGATGCTGTGCATGGCGCCGCTGAACCAGATCGCGCTCGGCACGGTGGCGCCGGCGCAGCTCAAGGGTGCCTCGGGGCTGTACAACCTGATGCGCAACCTGGGTGGCGCGGTGGGGCTTGCCGGCATCAACACCCTGGTCAAGGACCGCTCCTTCGGCCACCGGCTGCACCTGACGGAGCAGCTCAACTGGGCCCGGCCCGAAGTGAACCAGTACTGGTCGACACTGTCCGGCGCCATGGAGCGGCAACTCGGCGGGGCCGCGGACATGGCCGCGCTCGGCCGCATCAGGACCATGGTGGCGCAGCAGGCGCTGGTGCTGGCCTATAACGACGTGCTGGTGGTGATGGCGCTGCTGTTTCTGGGCTGCCTGCCGCTGGTGCTGATGCTGCGCCGCCCGCGCGGCGTAGGCGACGCCCATTGAGCGGCGTGGCTCAGTTCAGCGCCATGCAGCGGCTGCGGCTGTCTTCCCGGCGGGTGATCACCTGGCAGGTGACCCACTTGTTGTTCTTCTGCAGCAGGTAGGACACCCCGCCGAGGTTGCCGGCGATGTCGGTGATCGTCCAGCCCTCGTTCAGCAGCGCTTCCATCGACTGGTCCAGCTCCTGGAACAAGGTCACCCGGCCCGGCGGGGTCTGGGCCGCGGCGGGCAGAATCCAGGGCAGCATCAGCCCGACCACCATCCAGCGGCGCCGCCGCATCAGAAGCCACCGATGAAGTGGGCGATCTCCAGCGTGTCGCCCTGGTGCAGCGCGGTGTCGCCGAAGGCGGCGCGCGGCACGGTTTCCAGGTTGCGCTCCACCGCCACGCGACGGGTGTCGAGGCTCAGATGGGCCAGCAGCTCGGCCACCGTCACGGCGGGCTGGATGAACCGCGACTCTCCATTGAGGGTGATTTCGATTCGGTCGGCCATGGGGCGAATGTGGACTCCTGCGGCGGGATCGGAAAGGGGGCTGCCCGCGAGGCGGATCAGGGGGCCGCGGCCGCAGGGGCAGGGAGCACCGCCGGAACCGCCGGCTCCGTTGCCGCGGCCGATGCGACGGCCGGCGTCGCATCGACCGGCGCCGTGGCCGGAACCGGCGGGGCAGGCGGCAGGGCCGCGTCGGCCCCTGCTGCGGCGGAGGGATCGTGCGGCACCATCACTGTGTCGGTGCCGGGCACCGGAACTGGCGCGGGGGCCGGCGGGTTCACGTTGGGCACGGTATAATCGGCCACGATGCGCGCTTGGTTTCCGGCGATCACCAGGACCTTCTGGCCGATCGCCAGCGGAGTCTCGTCCCGCTGCACCACGGAGATCAGCTCGCCATTCGGCTTGCGCACGATGTACTCGTAGCCGGGGCTGGAGCCGACGCCCTTTTCCACCGCGGTGCCCAGCAGCCCCCCGATCAGCCCGCCGCCGATGCCGGCGAAGGCCGAGGTGATGTCGCCGCCGCCGACCCGCGTGCCGGCCACGCCGCCCGCCGCGGCGCCGCTCACCGCGCCCGTGGTGCCATCGGCCGAGATCTCGATCTGCCGCCGGCCGATCACCACGCCGGGCTCGACCTTGTTGGCCTGCTGCACGGCACGGCTGGAATAATGATCCGGCGAATAGCTGGGACTGCAGCCGGCCAGGCCGGCCAGCGCCAGAGCCAGCAGGCCGGTGCGGTTGAACGCGTTCATTGGGGCCTCCATCAACGCCGCCGGATCGGGGCCGGCGGTTTCCGCGGCTGCGGCTGCATGGCCGGTCCTGTGGTGCGATGCAACCCAAGGATGTGGCCGTGGCGGCGGCCCGGCGCCGGCGCGGCACCGCAACCCCTGTGCCGGGCTGACGTTGCCCGGGCACATCCGCCCCTGGAAACCGATTGTCACGAGGAGGCACGCATGGCCGACCCCGCTTCGTCAGGCTCCGCAGGCCGACCCGCCGCCACGTCCCGGCCGGACCGTGTCGTTGCGATCTGGGCCGCGGCCCTGATCATCGCCTTCGTGTTGTTCGGTGCCCTGCTGCCCGACACCGCTTCGGCCACCTTCAGCGCCGCGCAGTCCTGGATCACCGAGGAGCTGGGCTGGTTCTACCTGCTGGCGGTGGCCGGCTTCCTGATCTTCGTGGTCGGGCTGGCGGTCAGCAGCCATGGCCGTGTGCGCCTCGGACCCAACCATTCCGAGCCGCAGTTCAGCTACGGCGCCTGGTTCGCCATGCTGTTCAGCGCCGGCATGGGCATCGGGCTGGTGTTTTTCGGCGTGGCCGAGCCGGTAACGCATTTCATGGCCCCGCCCGAGGGCGAGCCGGCCAGCATCGCCGCCGCGCGGGCGGCCATGCGGCTGAGCTACTTCCATTGGGGGCTGCATGCCTGGGCGATCTATGCGGTGGTCGGCCTCAGCCTGGCCTATTTCAGCTTCCGCCACGGTCTGCCGCTGACCCTGCGCTCGGCGCTGTACCCGCTGGTGGGCGAGCGCATCCACGGCCCGATCGGGCATGCGGTGGACATTTTCGCGGTGATCGGCACCATGTTCGGCGTCGCCACCTCGCTCGGGCTCGGTGCGCTGCAGGTCAATGCCGGGCTGTCGCACATGGCCGGCGTGCCGGTCGGCTTCGTCACGCAGGTCGTCCTGATCGCGGTGATCACCGCCCTGGCGACGTTGTCGGTGGTGTCGGGTCTCGACAAGGGCATCCGCCTGCTGTCCAACGCCAACCTGATCATGGCCAGCCTGCTGATGGCCTTCGTGTTCGTGGTCGGGCCGACCACCTTTCTGCTGCGGACCTTTGTGCAGAACCTGGGCGGCTACATCGACCAGTTCGCGGTGCGCACCTTCAACATGTACGCCTATGATCCCAAGGACTGGCTGGGCGACTGGACCTTGTTCTACTGGGGCTGGTGGATCGCCTGGTCGCCCTTCGTGGGCATGTTCATCGCCCGGATCTCGCGCGGGCGGACCATCCGGGAATTCGTGCTCGGCGTGCTGCTGGTGCCGGCCGGCTTCACCTTCGCCTGGATGACCGTTTTCGGCGACAGCGCGCTCCACCTGCACCTGACCGGCGTCACCGAGGCGGTGTCCCGCACCGTGCAGCAGGACGTGACCATGTCCCTGTTCGTGTTCCTGGAGCAGTTTCCGCTGTCGCTGGTCAGCTCCTGGCTCGCCATGCTGCTGATCGTGACCTTTTTTATCACCTCGGCCGACAGCGCGGCGCTGGTGGTCAGCACCATCGCCGCCGGCGGGCAGGAGCATGTGCCGATGCCACAGCGCATCTTCTGGGCGGTGTCGTCCGGGGTGATCGCGGCCGTGCTGCTGGCCACGGGCGGCCTGCAGGCGCTGCAAACGGCGGCCATCGTCAGCGCCCTGCCGTTCACCGTGATGATGCTGCTGATCTGCTACGGCCTCTGGCGCGGGCTGGCCCGGGAAGGGCTGCGGCACAACGCCCTGGCCCAGAGCCTGCCGCCGCGGCAGAACCGCTCCTGGGAACGCCAGTTGCACGGCATCCTGAGCTATCCGCGGCGGGAGGAAGTGCTGGGCTTCCTCCACGGCGTGGCCGCGCCGGCGCTGGAAGCCGTCGCCGCCGAGCTGCGCGGCCGCGGCCTGGAGGCCGAACTGCAGCAAAGGGAAGGGCGGCTCCGGCTGATCTCCATGCCGGGCGCCCCGGAGGAATTCCATTACAGCCTGCGCCTGCGCGAATACGTCCTGCCCAGCTTCAGCTATTTCGAGAGCGCCGAGGAGGCGGAACAGCGGGAGCACTACTACCGCGCCGAGGTGTTCCTGGAGGATGGCAGCCAGGATTACGACGTGATGGGCCTGACGCGGGAGGAGCTGATCCAGGACGTGCTCGGCCAGTATGACCGCCACTTCCAGTACCTGCACGCCGTGCGCGCCCGCTGAGCCGGCAACCGCTGCGTGCCGTTTCCGTTCACCCGGAAGGCCTCAGCCGAAAGAGAGTTATTCCATGCACCACCTGTCCGACGAGATGCGGGCCTGCATCGAGAAGTGCCTCACCTGCTACAGCACCTGCCTGTCCATGGCGTCCGGCCATTGCCTGGAGGCCGGCGGCGCGCATGTCGAGGCCAAGCATTTCCGCCTGATGCTGGCCTGTGCCGAGATCTGCCGCACATCGGCCCATTTCATGCTGCTGGGCACGCCGCACCATCGCCACACCTGCGCCGAATGCGCCGAGATCTGCCGCGAATGTGCCGATGACTGCGAGCGTGTCGGCGACATGCAGGCCTGCGTGGACGCCTGCCGGACCTGCGCCGAAAGCTGTGAGGCCATGGCGGCCTGACGGAAGCCCAGCGTTCCGAGCAGGTTAGCCGCCACCGGGCCGGTTCCGCGGCGCATGGCCGCCGCCCTGCTGCGCCGCAGGCTGCTTGCGGGGCGGAAACCCGTCGTGCTACCGCCGCGACCGACATCGGACGGAAGCCCGCATCGTGAACCCGCCGCTGATCTTCGTGTTGAACGGACCCAACCTGAACCTGCTCGGCACTCGCCAGCCGGAGATCTACGGGTCGGAGACGCTGGACGACATCGAGGCGCTCTGCGCCGAGACGGCGGACGCGCTGGACCTCGCCATCGATTTCCGCCAAAGCAACGTCGAGGGCGAGCTGATCTCCTGGGTGCAGGAGGCGCGCTCGGTGGCGGCGGGCATCATCATCAATCCCGCCGGCTACTCGCACACCTCGATTGCCTTGATGGATGCCCTGCTCGCATCCGACCTGCCGGTGGTCGAGGTGCATCTGAGCAACATCCATCGCCGGGAATCCTTCCGGCACCTGTCCTACGTCTCCAAGGCGGCGCAGGGCGTGATCTGCGGCCTGGGGCCGCATGGCTACGCCCTGGCGCTGCGCGGCATCGCCGGCATCCTCGCCCAGGCCGAGCAGGACTGAGCGCACAAGAGCAAGAGGTTCCCACAGGAACGATCATGACTGGCATCTCCTTTGGCCCGGACGCGATCCGGGCGCTGGCGCAGATCCTGCGCGAGACCGACCTGACCGAGATCGAACTGGCCGACGGGGAAAGCCGCGTCCGCGTCACCCGCAGCATCACCATGGCCGCGCCGATGGCCCTGGCGGCGCCCGTCGCCGCCGCCCCGGCGATGGCCGCGGTGGCCGCCGCTCCGGTCGCCGCGCCGGCCGAGGTGGATGCCTCGACCCCGGGCGCCGTGACCTCGCCGATGGTGGGTGTCGCCTACCTGTCGCCCGAGCCGGGGTCCGCGCCCTTCGTGCAGCTGGGCGCCAAGGTCGCGGCCGGGCAGACCCTGCTGCTGATCGAGGCGATGAAGACCTTCAACCAGATCAAGGCGCCGAAGGCCGGCACCGTGACGCGCATCCTGATCGAGAGCGGCACGCCGGTCGAGTATGGCGAGCCGCTGATGGTGGTTGAGTAAAGGCACCCCGTGATGTTCAAGAAGGTGCTGATCGCCAATCGCGGCGAGATCGCGCTGCGCGTCCACCGCGCCTGCCAGGAAATGGGCATCCGCACCGTGGCCGTGCATTCCACCGCTGATGCCACGGCCATGCATGTGCGGCTGGCGGATGAAAGCGTCTGCATCGGCCCGCCCGCGGCGCGCGACAGCTACCTGAACGTGGCCGCCATCCTGTCGGCCGCTTCCATCACCGGCGCCGAGGCGATCCACCCCGGCTATGGCTTCCTGTCGGAGAATGCCTCCTTCGCCGAGATGGTGGAGGCGCACGGCTTCACCTTTATCGGCCCGACCGCCGAGCACATCCGCATGATGGGCGACAAGATCGCCGCCAAGCAGGCCATGGCCTCGCTGAACGTGCCGCTGGTGCCCGGCAGCGCGGGCGAGCTGGCCAGCCTGGAGGAAGCGCGCGAGGTCGCCGAGCGCATCCGCTATCCGGTGCTGATCAAGGCCGCAGCCGGCGGTGGCGGGCGCGGCATGAAGGTGGCCCATTCGGCGGAGGAGCTGGAGGAAGCCTGGCGCGTCGCCCGCACCGAGGCCAAGGCCGCCTTCGGCAACGACGCCGTCTACATGGAGAAATATCTCGACCGGCCGCGGCATATCGAGCTGCAGGTCATGGCCGACATGCATGGCAACGTGGTGCATTTCGGCGAGCGCGACTGCTCGCTGCAGCGCCGCCACCAGAAGCTGGTGGAGGAGGCGGGTTCCCCCGCGCTGACCGCCGCCGAGCGCGACGCGCTCGGCGCGCAGGTGACGGCTGGCCTGCGGAAGCTCGGCTACCGCAACGCCGGCACGCTGGAGTTCCTGTGGCAGGATGGCCAGTTCGCCTTTATCGAGATGAACACCCGCCTGCAGGTCGAGCATCCGGTGACCGAGATGGTCTGCGGCATCGACCTGGTGAAGGAGCAGCTGCGCGTCGCCGCCGGCGAGACGCTGGGTTACGAGCAGTCCGACATCGCCTTCAACGGCCACGCCATTGAATGCCGCGTTACCGCCGAGGACCCGGTCACCTTCGCGCCCTCGCCGGGCCGCGTGACCACCTATCATGCGCCGGGCGGCCTGGGCGTGCGGGTGGATAGCGCGCTGTATGCCGGATACGCCGTGCCGCCGCATTACGACAGCCTCGTGGCCAAGCTGGTGGTGCACGGCAAGACGCGCGCCGAGGCCATCGCCCGCATGCGGCGCGCGCTGGAGGAGATGGTGGTGGACGGCATCCGCACCACCCTGCCGCTGCACCAGCGCATCATGGCCGATCCCGGCTTCCAGTCCGGCGACTACACCATCCACTGGCTGGAACGCTTCGTCGGCCTGCAGGATTGACGCCGGGGCCGGCGCGGTGGCGCCGGCACCGGCAGGCAACTGCGCCACATCCCGCTCATTATCCGGCTACGCCCGTTCGGCAGGCTGCCTAGCCTGGCGGCTGCCGGGACATTGCTCCTGTGGCCGGTATTTCCGGGAAGATCTGATGAGTGGCCTGAGCGCCGAAAGCCCGCCTTCCGTGATCCTGCCAGAGGAGCCCTCGACCGCCGACGCGGGGGTGCGGACGCGCCGCCTCCTGGCGCTGCGCCCCTGGCTGTTTATCGGCGTCGGGTTGGTCATGGCGGTGCTGGCGGCCACGGCCCTGCAGGCCCTGTCGCGGGAATTGAGCTACGCCGCGGTCACCGCGGCCTTCTCCGAACGCCCGGCCAGGGTGATCGTCGCCGCCATCCTGGCCACCGCGATCAGCTTCCTGGCCATGACCGGCTACGACCTGTCGGCGCTGCGCCACATCGCCCGCGGCGCGGTGCCGGCCCGCATCGGCATGCTAGCGGCCTTCTGCGGCTTCGCCCTGAGCAATTCGGTGGGCGTCGGCGCCTTCACCGGCAGCGCCGTGCGCTGGCGCATCTATTCGGCGGCCGGGCTGGAGCCGGCCCGTATCACCCGGGTGCTGGTGTTCGTCACCGCCTCCTTCGTGATCGGCCTGTACGCGGTGGCGGCGCTGGGCCTGATCTACGCCGCCGGGTCGATGGCCGTCTGGTTCAGCCTGCCGGCGCCGCTGCTGCGCCTGCTGGCGCTGGGGCTACTCGGAACCCTGGCCGGGCTGGCGGTGCTGGGCCGACTGCGGCGGGGCATCCATCTCGGCCGCTTCGCGCTGCGCGTGCCGCCGGCGCGGCTGATCCTGTGGCAAGGCCTGGTGTCGGTGGTCGATATCGGCGCCGCAGCGACCGTGCTGTGGGTGCTGCTGCCGCCCGGCGCGGTGGACCTGCCGTCCTTCATGGCCTTGTATGCGGTGGCTATCGCCATCGGCGCCGCCAGCCACCTGCCGGGCGGCATCGGCGTGTTTGAGGCGGTGGTGCTGCTGGCCTTCCGCCATTCTGCCGTGCCGCTGGACGAGGTGGCGGCGGCGCTGGTGATGTACCGCGCCATCTACTTCGCCCTGCCGCTTGGCGTCGCCATCCTGCTGCTGGCCGGGTTTGAGGTCAGCCGCCGGGCGCATTGGCTGCGGGGTGGCACCCGGGCGGTGCGCGCCGCGACCCGGCTGATGCCGCGCTTCCTGGGCGCCGCCTCCTTCGCGGCCGGCGCGGCCCTGCTGCTGGGCGGCGTGACGCCGCCGATCACCGGCGACGTGCCTGGCCTGCTGGCGCCGGCCCTGCCGACCCCGTTGTTTGAATTGTCGCACCTGCTGGCCAGCGTCGGCGGATTGGCGCTGATCTTCGTGGCGCATGGGCTGGCGCATCGGCTGGATGGTGCCTGGTGGCTGGCCCTGGTGCTGACCGGCATCGGCCTGGCGCTGTCCGTGGCGCGCGGCGGCGGCACGCTGGAACTGCCGCTGCTGCTGCTGCTGGGGGCGGCGCTGCTGGTGTCGCACAGCCGCTTCGATCGCCGGGCCCGCATGCTGACGCCGAGCATGACGCCCGGCTGGTGGCTGGCCGTCGCCGGCGTGGTCGCCGCCGCCGCCTGGCTGCTGTTCTTCGCCCACCGCGACGTCGAATATTCGCAGCAGCTCTGGTGGCAGTTCGAACTCGACGCGTCCGCGCCGCGCGGCATGCGTGCCACGTTGGGCGCCGTGCTGGCCTTGTTCGCCGCCGGGCTCTGGAGCCTGCTGCGGCCTGCCCGAACCCGCGTCCATCCTCCGACGCCGGAGGAGCTGGACAAGGCCCTGGCCGTGATCGCGGCGCAGGAACGGGCGGACGCCAACCTGGTGCGCATGGGCGACAAGGCCCTGCTGTTCAACGATGCCGGCGACGGCTTCATCATGTATGGCCGCCGCGGCCGCTCCTGGGTGGCGCTGTTTGACCCGATTGGCCCGAAGCCGACCCGCGTCGATCTGGTCTGGCGCCTGGTGGAGATGGCGGATGCCCAGGGTGGCCGTGCCGCCTTCTACCAGGTGCGGCCGGAAAACCTGCCCCTCTACATCGACGCCGGGATGCGGCCGCTGAAGCTGGGCGAGGCGGCGCGGGTCAGGCTCGGCAGCTTCGATCTGAAGGGCAAGGCGCGCCAGCCACTGCGCTCGGCGCTGAACCGCGCCGAGCGGGAAGGGCTGAGCTTCGCCGTGCATCCGCCGGAGGAGGTGGTGCCGCTGTTGCCGGAACTGGCCGAGGTGTCCTCCGCCTGGCTGGAGCAGCACAAGGCCCGCGAGAAGGCGTTCTCCCTGGGCGCCTTCGAGCCGGGCTACGTCGCGTCGCAGCCGGTGGCCGTGGTGCGCGGGCCGGATAACCGGGTGATCGCCTTCGCGACCCTGCTGGAAACGCCGGGTGGCCGCGAGGAAATGTCCATCGACCTGATGCGGCACCGTGCCGAAGTGCCGCCGGGCACCATGGACTTCCTGTTCCTGAGGCTGATCCTGCGCGCCAAGGAACAGGGCTACACCTTTTTCGACCTCGGCATGGCGCCACTTTCCGGATTGGCGGCGCACCGCCTGGCCCCGGTGTGGCACCGGCTGGGCGGGCTGGTGTTCCGCCGCGGCGAGCGCTTTTACAATTTCCGGGGTCTGCGGGCCTTCAAGGAAAAGTTCGATCCGGTGTGGGAACCTCGCTACCTGTGCACGGAAGGCGGGCTCGACCCCTGGGTGGTGCTGGCCGATGTTGCCGCCCTGCAGTCGGGCGGGCTGCGCGGAGTGATCGGCAAGTGAGACGCCGATTCCTGCTGGGCGCCGCGGCCGGGCTGCCGCTGCTGGCGCGGCCGGCCCTGGCGCAACGCGACACCTCCCGCTGGCTGGTGGAAATGCCGGCGCGCGAGACGCGCGGCGACAACTTCGCCATCATTCTGTCCGGCGATGGCGGCTGGCGGGATCTGGACCGGCAGATCGGCCGCTTCCTGCGCGATGGCGGGGTGCCGGTGCTGGGCTTCGATTGCCTGAACTGGTTCTGGACCCGCCGCTCGCCCGAGCAGGTGGCCGCCGAACTGGACCGGATCATTCCGCTCTACGCCAGCAAGTGGCAGACCCCCCGGGTGGCGCTGATCGGCTATTCCTTCGGGGCCGACGTGCTGCCCTTCGCCTGGAACCGCATGTCGGCGGAGAACAAGGCGCGGGCCCGGCTGATCGCGTTGCTGGCCTTCGCGAAGGACGCCGCCTTCGAGATCAAGGTGGGCGATTTCATCGGCCTCTCCCGACCCTCCGCCCTGCCGACGGCGCCGGAGATCCCGGGCCTGCCGCCGGAGCTGGTGCAATGCACCTTCGGCGCGGAGGAGGAGGACGAAACGGCCTGCAAGGCCTTCGAGGGCAGTGCGGCGCAGATCATCCGCACTGCCGGCGGACATCACTTCGACGACGATTACCGCGCACTCGCCAACCGCATCCTGGCCCGGTTGTTTTCCCCGGGGGTTGTTTCCCCGGGGTAGTCCCAAGGCAAGGCTGGCGCTGCGCCGGCCCTGACGCCAAGATGGAAAGCGATGTCGCGCCGCCCGGTGATGATTACCCCTGATCTGCTGCTTCGGGCCTACCGGGCCGGGTTGTTCCCCATGGCGGAATCACGTCGCGGCGACCGGCTCTACTGGCTGGATCCGGAGATGCGCGGCGTGCTGCCGCTGGACGGGTTCCACCTGCCACGCCGGCTGCGTCGCACCGTGCTGTCGGGCCTGTTCACCGTCACGGCCGATGCCGATTTTGCCGGTGTGATCGCTGGCTGCGCCGCCCCGGCGCCGGGACGGGAGGACAGCTGGATCAACCCCGAGATCGAGCGGCTGTTCACCGAGCTGCACGAGATGGGCTACGCCCACTCCGTCGAGGTCTGGCAGGATGGCGCGTTGATGGGCGGGCTGTACGGCGTGTCCTTGGGCGCCGCCTTTTTCGGCGAAAGCATGTTCAGCCGGGCGCGGGACGTGTCCAAGGTGGCGCTGGTGCATCTGGTGGCGCGGCTGCGGCTCGGCGGCTTCACCCTGCTCGACACGCAGTTCATCACCGACCATCTGGCCCAGTTCGGCACTACGGAGATTCCCCGCGCTGAATACAAGGCGCGGCTGGAGCGGGCGCTGGCTACCCGTGCCCGCTGGCTGAGCCAGCCGGACGGGCTGGAGGCGATGATCCGCGGCATGGAATGAGGCCACCTGCCGCCTCGACGCGCCGGCCCGCCCGAGAGCCTGCGCGTTGCCGGCCGGATCAGTTCCGGGCCGGGGCGGCCCAGGCGAGATCCTGGTCGGGCAACGGCACTTCCTCCAGTTCGGTGAGGAAGTTTTCCGCCCAGCGCATGGCCGTCTGGTCTTCCAGGCCCCGCATCATGCCTTCCCACCGTTCCTTGCGTTCGGCCAGCGGCATCTTCAGCGCCCGGTCCAGCTGTTCGGCCATGGCCTGCGCATCCAGCGGGTTGACCAGCAGCGCACCATCCATGGCTTCCGCCGCGCCGGCGAACTGCGACAGGATCAGCACGCCGGGATCTTCCGGGTCCTGCGCCGCCACGTACTCCTTGGCCACCAGGTTCATGCCGTCGCGCAGCGGCGTCACCAGCCCGACCCGGGCGGCGCGGTAGAAGCCGGCCAGGGTGTCGCGCGCCACCGCCCGCGCCACGTAGCGCACCGGCGTCCAGTCGAATTCGGCATAGTCGCCATTGATCCGTCCGGCCAGCGCATCCAGCTCCCGCTTCAGGTCGCGGTAGGACGCGACCTCGTTGCGGCTGCGCGCGGCGACCTGGAGGTAGGTGACCTTGTTCAGGTGCTCGGGGAAATTGGCCAGCAGGGCGCCGAAGCCGCGCATGCGCTGCGGCAGGCCCTTGGTGTAGTCCAGCCGCTCGGCGCCCACGATCAGGGCGCGGTCGCCCATGCTGGAGATCAGCCGCTGCGCCTCAGGCGCATAGGAGGCCTTGCGGGCGATGGTGGCGAAGCCGCGGGTGTCGATGCCGATGGGATGGGCGGAAAGCTGGGTGCGGCGCTGCCGTCCGGCCACCTCTCCGCGCACCCCGCCCGTCGCATCCGGAAACAATCCCAAGCCCTCGGCGAAGCAGTTCAGCAGGCCGCCCAGGTCGCGCTTGGTCTGCACGCCAACCAGGTCATAGGCCAGCAGGTCGCGCAGCAGCTGCTCGGCATCCGGCAGGGCCGACAGCACGGCGAAGGGCGGAAAGGGAATGTGGAGAAAGAAGCCGATGCGCTGCTTGGCGCCCAGCGCCCGCAATTCGGCGGCCATGGGGATCAACTGGTAGTCGTGGATCCACACCGTGTCCTGCGGACCGAGCAGCGGCAGCAGGGCCTGCGCGAATTCACGGTTCACCTTGCGGTAGGCCGCGGCGTCCTTGCGGTCGAATTCCATCAGCCCGAGGCGGAAATGGAACAGCGGCCACAGGGTGGCGTTGGAATAGCCGGCGTAGAAGCCCTTGTGGTCCTGCTCGCTCAGGTCGATCGTCGCGTAGTCGATGCCGCCCGAGCGCACCTGCTTCACGGCCGGCGAGGATTCCCTGCGGGTTTCGCCGCTCCAGCCGAACCACAGCCCGCCACCGGCCTTCAGCACGTCCTTCAGCGCGACGGCCAGCCCGCCGGCCGCCGGTTCACCCCGGCGCGGCACCGCCACCCGGTTCGAGACAACCACTACCCGCCCCACAGACCGTGCTCCCAGGAACGGCTCAAACGCATCGCCGACAGAATCAGACCAACATGGGAGTAAGTCTGAGGGAAGTTCCCCCACAGCCGGTTCCGGGTCGGATCCAAGTCTTCCGCGAGTAATCCCAGGTGATTCCGGCATGATATTATGCTCCCGAACATGGCGCGTGCCTCCTCTGTCCGGCCAGCGGCGGCGAGCGCATCCACATACCAGAACGAACAAACCAGGAAGGCGGTTTCGGGTTTTCCAAAATCATCGGGCATATCATAGCGATGCAGGAAACCATTGTGCATCAGGCGGCGCCCGATCAGGTCCAGCGTGCCCAGGAAGCGCGGGTCCGTGGCCGGCAGAAAGCCGATCTCGGGCAACAGCAGCAGCGCCGCATCCATGCCGTCGCTTTCGAAGCTTTCGACGAAGGCCCCCAGATGCGGACGGAAGGCGCGCTCGCAGATGGTCGCGTGCAGCTCGCGCGCCGACTTGGCCCAGCGCTCGGCCCGCTCGGGCAGGCCGAGATGCCGGGCGATGCCGGCCAGTCGGGCCATGCCGGCCCAGCACATGGCGGCCGAGAAGGTGTGGATGCGCGCCCGTTCCCGGTATTCCCAGATGCCGGCATCCGGGGTCAGTGCCCGCGCCTCGGCCTGCTCGCCCAGCTGCTCCAGCAGGCGGAACAGCGGCTCGCCGGCCGGGCGGGGCAGGCGCTTGTCGAAAAACATCTGCGCCGCCGCCATGATCACCGAACCATAGACGTCGTTCTGCACCTGTTCCGCCGCCTGGTTGCCGACCCGCACCGGCCCCATGCCGAGGAAGCCCGGCAGGTGCTCCTCGATCCGCTCCGGCATCGGCAGGGACGGCACCAGCGGATAGCAGGGCTTCAGCTCCCCGTCCGGCGAGATCGCCACCACGTTGGTGACGTAGCGGATATAGTCCTCCATGGTGCGGGTCGCGCCCAGGCGGTTCAGCGCCTGCACGGTGAACAACGCGTCGCGCAGCCAGCAATAGCGGTAATCCCAGTTGCGCTCGGTGCCGGGCGCCTCGGGGATTGAGGTGGTCAGCGCCGCCACCACGGCGCCGGTTTCCTCGAAGATGCACAGCTTCAGGGTGATGGCGGCGCGGATCACCGCTTCCTGCCACTCGAAGGGCAGGTGCAGGCCGCGCGTCCAGTCCAGCCAGTAGGTCTCGGTTTCCCGCAGGAAGTCGAGGCCGAGCGTGTCGGCGGCCTCCGTCACCGTCTCGTCCGGGCCGAGCAGCAGCGTCACCGGCTGGTCGAGCAGAAAGGGCGCTTCCTCCGCCAGGCAGGCCAGCGGTGCGTCAGTGGTGACGCGCAGCGCCGCCTCGTCGGAGAAGTAGCGCAGGTGGTTGGAACCGGAGCGGCGCACCGGCTTGTCGCGACCCCAATGCGCTTTCGGGCGGATGCGCAGGCGGATCAGCGGGGTGCCGGACAGCGGCTCGATGCGCCGCACCAGCATGGGCGGACGGAAATTGCGACCGTAGCGGCGGAAACGCGGGGCGAAGTCGGTGATGCGCAGGCGGTTGCCCTTGCCGTCCTCCAGCTCCGTCTCCAGCACGGCGGTGTTGCGGCGATAGGCCTGATGCGTGCGCCTGAGGCCGATCATCTCGCATTCCATGAAGCCGTCCTGCGGCTCCTCGCCGCCCAGCAGCGAACAGAATACGGGGTCGCCATCGAAGCGCGGCCAGCACAGCCAGGAGCAGCGGCCGTTGCGGTCGAACAGCCCGGCGATGATGCCGTTGCCGACCGGCGCCAGGTCCAGCGGCTGTGTCATGCCTCCAGCCGTTCCGCCAGGCGGCGCAGCCAGTGATGCACCGCGGCCGGGCCGGTAAAGGCCAGGGGGATGCGGTAGCCGGTGCCGCCCATGGAGCGGCAGGCGGCGATGCCGTGTTCATCCGTCACGTCGTCGCCGATGAACACCGGCACCCGGCCGGCGAAAGGCGGATGGCGCATCAGCCACTGCACCGCCGTGCCCTTGTCCGCGGCGCGCGGCCGCAGCTCGGCGGCGGCATGCGCCGGCAGCACCTGGAATTCGGTGCCTTCCGCCAGGGATTGGAGAAAGGCAGTGGCGGCCTCGCCCTGCTCCGGCACGGCGCGGAAATGCAGCACGAAGCCGTGCCGCTTTCCTTCCAGCAGCAGACCCGGATGCGCCCGCACGAAAGCTTCCGCCCGTTCGCGCCACGCCGCGGGCGGGGAGGGCGGCAGCGGCATGGGCGGGATCGCCGCGCCCGGCACGCCGGCGCCGTCGATGATGCTGCCATGCTCGGCCGCGAAGGCGATCGGCGGGGCCTGTTGGTGATCCCCGCGCGCCAGGGCCTTCGCGACGTCCAGCCCGCGCCCGGTGACGATGGCCACGGCGCCGCCCAGCCCGGCGGCCAGCCGGGTCAGCAGCACCGGCAGATGCGGCGGCACTACAACGGCATCGGGGCGCGGGGCGATCTCGATCAGCGTCCCGTCCAGGTCCAGGAACAGGGCGGCGTCCCGGCCCGGCAGGGTCGGGGGCGCGGGCGAGCCGTTGGGCGAGGTGGTCGGCTCCATGGTCACTCCAGATCCAGCGGCGGCTCGCGGGGCGGGAGCATCCCGCCCCGCGCATCGCCTGCGGTTATCCTCAAGCCAATAACGGGCCAGCGAAAGACGAGACGAAGTTCACGCCTTTGTGTGGCTCGGCCTCGGCCTCAATGGCAATCCAGCACGCGCAGGTCGTAGACGGGATGCTCCAGCATGGCGATGCCGGGGGCGTTGGCGAACATCCAGCCGCTGAACACGGGCTCGCCCTCGGCCTTGTTGCGCACGTCCCTGACCTGCAGCCAGGCGGCGGCATCGGCCACCTCCTCCGGCGGCCGGGCGTTGCAGGCGCGCAACGTGATGCGCAGTGTGCCGAAGCTTGTGGTCTGGTTCACCGGCGCTTCCAGCACGGTGACGCGGGCCGTCACCTTGTCCAGCGCCTGCAGCGAGGCGGTGCGCTTCGGCACCCAGCCGGGGTCCTGCTGGGCCGAGGCGGCAGCGGACGCGAAGGCGGCCAGCCCCAGCAGGGCGGCCACCGGCAGCGTGGCGCGGCGCATCAGGAGGCGAGCCGGCGCGGGCTGGGAAGCTCGGCCACCATGGCCGTCAGGATGCGCCGCATGGCAGCCTCGTCCACGCCTATCAGTACGGCGTCCTCCAGCAGATCGGTCAGCACCTGGGCCGCTTCGGCATGGTTCTCGGCCAGCACCTTCAGCTTCTCCCGGCAGGCGACCGGGCGCCCGTCGGAACCCGGCCAGGAAGCCGGCGGCCGCAGGCTCATGGCCGGGCCGGGGCGGGCGTGGCGCCGGGCGCGGGCTGTGCCGGTGCCGCCTCGCCGCCATTCTGCTGCTGGCCGTTCTGCGAGTTCAGCTCGGTGACCGAGAAGATGAACCGGCCCAGCAGCGCCTCCAGGCTGACGGCGGACTGGGTGATGGTGATTTCCGCCCCATCCTTCAGCATGCTGTCCGAACCGCCCGGCACCAGGTTGACGTATTTGCCGCCCAGCAGGCTTTCCGAGGTGATCTCGGCCGAGCTGTCCTCGGGGATCGCGATGTCGGGCTGCACGGTCAAGCGCAGCACCGCCAGGTAGCTGCGCGGGTCGATATGCTGTTCCACCACGCTGCCGACCTTGACGCCGCCGATGCGCACATCGGCGCCGGGCGCCAGGCCATCGATACGGTCGAAGCGCGCGGTGAGGCTGATGCCGCCGCCGCCGCCGAGGCTGCGCCCCGACTGGCTGATGGCATAGGCCAGGAACAGGGCTGCCACCACCAGGATCACCGCCCCGGTGGCGATTTCCGCCCAGTTGCGGCCGCGTGCTGCCGAGGCCGCCATCAGCTGCCCGGCGTCCAGGCTTCGTAATCGCCCGAAGTGGGCGGCCGGCGCTCGCCGCCGCCCTCATGGGCGGGCGGGCGGTAGGCCAGCGCGGTGCCGGTGCGGTTCTGCCGGTGCTCCTCCTGCCAGGGATACAGCTTCTTCTCCGGCAAGGGCGCGTCGGTCACGTGGTGCAGCCAGCAATGCCATTCCGGCGGAACGGTGGTGGGCTCGGGCTCGCCGGCATACACCACGAAGCGGCGCTTGCGGCCGTAGCCCAGCCAGGATTTGCGGCTCTCGTAATAGGTGTTGCCGAAACGGTCGGTGCCGATCTTGCTGGCTCCGAAGCCAGTGGTCAGCCGCTGCAGAAAGGACATGGACGGTCAGTTTCCAAACAGGCTGCGGGGAGGCCGCTCCACCGGCGCCCCTGGGGGAAGCCGTGGGAGAGCCCTTGAGCAGGCATCCCCTTCCCGGGGAGCGGGCGCTGTGCGGCTTCCTTCGCACATGCGGCCGCCGGGGGAAAGGGACGCCTGATTTGGGACTTATAATGCGGTGCCGGTCACCGGATTGCCACCGGATGTGGCTTTCGTCGGCCGCGGGCAAGCGGTAGCTTTCCGGAATGGCACGCACCACCCGGCAGCACCCGATCTGGGACGGCATCGCTTTGCGTCGCACCCGCGCGGCGGCGGACCCGGATTCCGCTCCGCGCCCGGTGGCGCTTCCCGCCACCTGGGACGATGAGGCCGCCGCGGCCCTGGCGGCCCTGGCGCCCGGCGCCGGGCCGGTCGCCCTGCCGACGCTGGCCGCCGGCTGGATCGGCCGGCTGCTGGAGAAGGGACTGCAGGCCGGGCAACTCGACCCCGCCCGCGCCCCGACCCTGGAAGCGGCGCTGCACGGCCTGGTGGCACAGCGCCGCGGCGCACCGGGCGCCGCCACCTGGCGGGGCGAAGCCCGCGCCGAGCCGCGCTTCGTGCTGAACCTGCCCGGCTTCCTCGATGAAGCCGGCGGCTTCGACTCGGCCGCCTATGCGCGCGCCGTCGGCACCGCCGTGGAAGCCGCCGACATCCTTTCGGGTGGCAAGACGCCGCGGCTGCGGGTCGGCTTTGCCGATCTGGCCGGGCTGCTCGCCGCGCTGGGGCTGGCATACGACTCGGCGGATGCCCGCGCGGTCGCCACCTGCATCAGTGCCCTGAGCCGGGGCGCCGCCGAATGCGCCAGCGCCCGGATTGCCGACCGGCTCGGCGCGCGGGAACCCGCCGCCCTGCTGTGGCCGGCCCCGCCGGCGCATTGCGCGGTGCCCGGAATGGCCCTGGCCGCCCGCCGCGCGCTGGACCTTGCCGGTGCCAGCCACGGGCTGCGCCACCAGGGCGGCTTCGCCCTGACCCTGCCGGATGCCGCCGAAGCGCTGCTGGGGGCGGAGACTGGTGGCCTCGCCCCGGCCCAGGGCGCCACCCGCTTCGCGCATGATGCCGAGGGGCGGGTGGCCGAACGGCCGACTCGTGCGGCGGAGCGGGCCGGCGCACAGGCAGCCCGCCTGCTGGCGCCGGTGTCCACCGCTGCCCGCGCTGCCATGGAAGCGGCGGTTGCGCCTTACCTGCATGCGGCGAGCCCCGCGCCGCTGGCCCGGCCGCAGCCGGCCCGGCCGCTGCCGCCGCCGCGCCCGGCGCCCGCCCGCACCCAGCTGTGGCGCGTGGTGGTGGGCGGCCAGCGCGTCACCCTGCAGGCCAGCGAAACGCCCGAAGGGGCGCTCGGCGCCATCGCCCTGTCGGTGGCGGGCCAGCGCGGCGGCGCCGAGGCGATGCTGCAGGCGGTGAATATCGGCCTGGCGCGCGGTGTGCCGTTGTCCGACTACGTGTCCGCCTTTGCCTATGCCCGCGGCAGCGTGGCCGGCCTCGGGGCCGGCCCGGTGGAGGGCGACGGTGAGATCCTGTGCGCCACCTCCGTGCTGGACTGGGCGTTCCGCCGGCTGGCCCTGGCTTACCTGGGCGCCGCCGAGTCGCGCGCCCTGTGGCCGGACCCGCGGCTGGAGGATTGCGCCGCCGATTCCGCCACGGCCCCCGGTGATCGCGGGCCCATGCTGCCGCTGCCCCTGCCGCAGCGTCCTTCCCCCGCCGCCCGCCGCCGGTTCTTCCGGCTGGTCGGCTGACCGCTTCCAGGAGTTTTCTCATGGCCGGACGCATCGAGGCCCGCCTCGCCGAACTGGGCATCATCCTGCCGACCCCCGCCGCCCCGGTGGCCAACTATGTGCCCTTCGTGGTGAGCGGCGCCCTGGTGGTGGTGTCCGGACAGGTGCCGATGCGGGAGGGGGTGGTGGCCTACACCGGCAAGCTGGGCGGCACGGTCAGCCAGGACATCGGCCAGCAGGCGGCGCAGCTCTGCCTGGTCAACGTGCTGGCCCAGCTGCAGGCGGCGCTGGGCGACCTGGACCGGGTGAAGCGCGTGGTGCGGCTGGGCGGCTTCATCGCCTGCACGCCGGAATTCACCGCCCATGCCGCGGTGATGAACGGCGCGTCCGACCTGGCCGTGGCGGTGTTCGGCGATGCCGGACGGCATGCGCGCTCCACCATCGGCGTCCCGTCCCTGCCGATGGATGCGGCGGTTGAGGTCGAAGGCATGTTCGAGTTCGCCTGATGAATGCGCCGCGCCTCGAGCTGACTGATACGCCGCCACCCGGTGCGCAGGAGGTGCTGGTGGCGGGCCTGGTGGCGGAGAGTGGCGCGGCGCTGGGCGAGCCCTTCGCCGCGCGGCCTTTGGCGGTTCTGCTGCGCGACCCCGAAACCGATGCGGTTCAGGGCGGGCTGCTCGGCCGCACCGACAAGGGCTGGCTGTTCGTGCAATTCCTGTTTCTGCCGCAAGCGTGCCGCGGGGCCGGGCTCGGCGCCGAAGTGCTGCGCCGGGCGGAAGCGGAAGCCCGGGAACGGGGCTGCCACCACGTCTGGCTCGACACCTTCAGCTTCCAGGCGCCGGGCTTCTACGAAAAGCAAGGCTATCATTGCTTCGGCAGCCTGCCTGGCTATCCCGCCGAGCATTCGCGTCACTTCTACTTCAAGAAATTGCTGACGGAACTGTGATGGTCGATCCGTGAGAGGATCTGACCAATTCTTGATACAAGTCGAGCCGAATTTGGGCCCCCGAACCGCAAGACAGTCACGCCCCGCTAAGATTGCTCCCATCGGAAAGGGATGTCGCATGGAAGCGATGCGCACCACGTCGCGGCCGCTGATCTGGATTGTTGATCCTCGCTGCAATGAAGAAGACGGGATGTGGGCATTTTCCCGCCCGCGTTTCGGCGGGCTGCCGCGCCATCTATCAGAACGGCCATCTGGCCTGAACCTGGATCGCATCCATGCCGGCCTTCTTGAAGCGCGCTGACATTTCGCCCCGTTGCCCCCCGGCAGGATCGGTGCAGCCGATGATGAACTTGGAGCCGGACGTCGCCTCGAGCACTCCGCCCTGATGACCGCACGCGGAATCGGCTGAGCCGGCGAGGTCATGCCGGCGGGGTTATAAAGGTGCCTCGCACGTGAACACGCTTCCGCACGGAACCGGCGCAGGAAGCAAGCTGTCTGATGGGGATCTTTGGACATGAACGGGATGGACACGCCTTCAGCCTCGCTGAAGGAGCAGGATGGCGTCGGTGCGGAGCACCGGCCCGCCAGGCCCGAGCGCCTGCATTACCTTGATTATCTTCGCGGCCTGCTGATGTTTCTGGGCATTCCGTACCATGTCGCCCGCGCCTACTCGACGCAGGAAGGCTGGATTGTTCAGAGTGATGAACGGTCGGAGCTTCTGAGCTGGGCAGCACAGTTCACCCACACCTTCCGCATGCCGGTCTTCTTTCTCATCGCCGGCTTCTTCGCGCTGATGCTGTGCCGGCGCGATGCAGGCCCTTGGTGGCGAAGCCGCCTGGTCCGGCTCGGCGTGCCCCTGGTTGCGGCCGCATTGCTGATCAATCCGCTGACGATGCTCAGCACGGCGATCTGGCAGGCAGACGCCGGGACGGTGATGGAAAGCTGGATTGCCATGCTGCGCACACCCGGCGAACCCTGGGTGTCGCACCTCTGGTTTCTCATTGACCTGCTGATCTACAGCTCACTTCTTGCCTTGATCTGGACGGCGCGCGGCGTCGGCTGGCTGCAGCGTGGCGCGATGGCCGGCGCCGATTTCCTTGATCGCCATCGCTGGGCACCATTCGCCCTGCTGCTGCTGTCCGGCTTCGCCTCGTTGAGTGCCGTTGTTCTGTTGACGCTGCTGGATCTCAACTCCGCCTTCAGCGGCATGCTGGTTCTGGCGCGCACGGCTGCGTACCTGCCCGTGTTCCTTTGCGGCTGCGCGCTGACGCTGCGGCCTGACTGGATGCAGCGTTTCACCACGGTCCACCCCGGCCTGTGGGCGGCCGGGCTCTGCCTGGCCGGGCTGCTGGCCGCCATCCAGTGGCGCGACGAGGATATCTACCGCGTCGGCACCTTCTTCCTGATGCCCATCGTGGGCATCCTCGCGGC
>NZ_QXGS01000217.1 GCF_003604215.1 Teichococcus vastitatis | reverse complement strand
ACGTTCACCAGGGCGACCACTCCGGCGTCCTTCATGAAGGGCGGAACGTCGAACCGGTCCTCCTGACTGATGTCCTGCGTGATCACGGGCTCACCACCCTCGATCGCGAAGGTTTCGGAGGAGTGCTCCCCCATGGGGATGCGCAGGTGGCCGACAATGCCGGGCTCCCATCCAACGCCTGCCCGGACCAGCAAAGACTTTTCCTTGTGCTGGATCTCCAGGATCTTGGAGCGTCCTGTTTCGAGGGCGTCACCGACGAGGCGGGTGGCCTCGGCCAGGATCTGGTCCAGATCCTGGGACCGCAGGGCGAACTCACCGAAATCTGCCAAGACCTGCTGTCGTGTCATCACCTTCGCGAAGTCAGGCATCCAGGATCCCGCTACTGCCATCCCCCTTACTGCCGCGGGGGAGTGACGCCCCACTAGGCCGTGAGGCACCTTCTGAATTGGATCAACGCTGAGCGGCTTGGATCGCTGCAATCCAAGAGAGCAGCATCGCCTCTGGGTTCGAAACAGGTCGTTGCTTTGCCGGTGTCTGCCGAACCCATCGAGAAGCGATGCTCTGTCGTAGTTGCGGCGACAGCGGCGGCTCAACCCGCCTGCCTGTGATGTCAGTTGCGGCCTCTGGGCGCCCGAAAA
>NZ_QXGS01000216.1 GCF_003604215.1 Teichococcus vastitatis | reverse complement strand
TGGCGGAGGCGCTCCTCACTCTCGCGCAGCCGCTCCTCGGCCGCCCGGCGCGCGGTGACGTCCTGGCCGATCTTGAGGAAGCCGAGCAGAGTGCCGTTCGGATCGCGCAGCGCCCGGGTGGAGCCCTCGATGAAGACGCGCCGACCGTCCTTGCGGAGGTGCCAGCGGATGTCCGGTGCGACACCCGTCCTGCAGGCCGTCGCGGTCTCCCACTGATCCTGGTGCCGTTCCCGATCCTCCGGCGTGAAGATGATCGCAGAGGGCTGTCCGACCGCCTCCTCCGCCGTCCAGCCGAAGACCGCCTGTGCCCCCGGCAGCCAATCGGTGATCCGATCCTCGGGGTCGGTGAGGAAGATCGCGTAGTCGAGCGCCGCCTCGACCGTGAGGCGGAAGCGCTCCTCAGTCGAGCGCAGGGTCTGCGCCATGAGCAGCCGGTCGATCACCGGGCCGAGGATGGCGGCGTAGGTGCGGAGGAACTGCACCTCATCCTGACCGAAGTCGCGCGGCTTGGTGTCGTCCACCTGTAGCAGCCCGTAGGGCCGCCCGCCGGGCAGGAAGACCGGTACGTTCACCAGGGCGACCACTCCGGCGTCCTTCATGAAGGGCGGAACGTCGAACCGGTCCTCCTGACTGATGTCCTG
>NZ_QXGS01000215.1 GCF_003604215.1 Teichococcus vastitatis | reverse complement strand
TGGCGGAGGCGCTCCTCACTCTCGCGCAGCCGCTCCTCGGCCGCCCGGCGCGCGGTGACGTCCTGGCCGATCTTGAGAAAGCCGAGCAGGGTGCCGTCCGGATCGCGCAGCGCCCGGGTGGAGCCCTCGATGAAGACGCGCCGGCCGTCCTTGCGGAGGTGCCAGCGGACGTTCGGCGCGACACCCGCCCTGCAGGCCGTCGCGGTCTCCCACCGGTCCTGGTGCCGTTCCCGATCCTCCGGCGTGAAGATGATCGCGGCCGGCTGCCCGACCACCTCCTCCGCCGTCCAGCCGAAGACCGCCTGGGCGCCGGGCAACCAATCGGTGATCCGATCCTCAAGGTCGGTGAGGAAGATCGCATAGTCGAGCGCCGCCTCGACCGTGAACCGGAAGCGCTCCTCCGTCGAGCGCAGGGTCTGGGCCATGAGCAGCCGGTCGATCACCGGGCCGAGGATGGCGGCGTAGGTGCGGAGGAACTGGATCTCATCCCGACCGAAGTCGCGCGGCTTGGTGTCGTCCACCTGTAGCAGCCCGTAGGGCCGCCCGCCGGGCAGGAAGATGGGCACGTTCACCAGGGCGACCACTCCGGCGTCCTTCATGAAGGGCGGAACGTCGAACCGGTCCTCCTGACTGATGTCCTG
>NZ_QXGS01000214.1 GCF_003604215.1 Teichococcus vastitatis | reverse complement strand
GTGCTCACTCACAGGCCGTGTTTCCAGCCCAGTCGCATCCACCCCGGCGACAGGTGAGGCGTCGATCAGGCCGACAGGCCGGAGTCTCCGTTAAGCCAGCTTCCTCACTGTCCCAAAGCATTCGAGAGCGGACATGCCAGGATCAGTTCCACGTTCCTTAGGCTCGGGTTGAACCCGTGATAGAGTCACGCGGTGCGGCAGATGATCTCCGCCGGAAAGCGACACCCAGGCTAGGGGGCTGGGGCTAGCCTCATTCTGTCAGACTGCTCCGACTCCGTCACTCCGGCCACAGCCCATCGGTTTGCCATGCCATTTTCCCTCAAAGGTTACGATGAGCCAGAAATCCTCCGCTTCACCACATGCCAGAGCCGTTTCATGAGACCTGACGCCGGGCATGAGGACATTGCCAAAGGCTGCCTTCTGTAGGCAGACGGGGGAGAATACGTCTCCACCGCCCGGCCTGAATCATACTTCTACTTTCTACGCTCCGGCGAAGATCCAATCCTGTGCGGTATCGAAGCGGCCGTGCAGTACGGCATTGAGCACCTGAGGGGATACATCCACTTCGTGCAGTTCACCGGAGGCGACGGGCAACACGTCCTTGTAGCCTTGAGTCCCATCCGCTTCACCAGCGTCCGTACC
>NZ_QXGS01000213.1 GCF_003604215.1 Teichococcus vastitatis | reverse complement strand
CGGCAAATGGTCTTTCTGCGCCGCCGCCGCGAGGGCCACGCTTCGACCGCAGCTTCATCTCCATCAGCGCGGCGGTGGATGGGCTCGGGGTCGCGCTCGAATCCACCATGCTGGCGGAGCGGGAACTGGCGGCTGGTCGCCTCGTACGACCGTTGCAGGGCATCTGCGAGGATGTCGTCTACACTGGCCATTGGCTCGTCTTTCCAGGCAGCCGCCGCTACGCGCGATCCATGGTGTTGTTTCTGGACTGGCTGGGGAAGGAGCTGGGAGTTGACGTCGATGTCGTAATCCCGAGAGAGGTACCCGGCTCATAGGTGAATCGTATTCACCAAAGGACGCGAATTTCTCGCTTGTTCAGAAATATGGAAGCAACAAACATCCGTTTCAACAAAGGAACGGAGGACGTCAGATGCTACTTGCGGGCAAAACCGCGGTGATCTCGGGCGCGGCTAGCGCCAGAGGAATAGGCCGGGCTACGGCGCAACTCTTCGCAGAGCATGGTGCACGGGTCGCCATCCTCGATCTGGATGCCGAGGGCGCCGCGCGGGCGGCGGCCGAGCTGGGCGAGGGTCATCTCGGCATCGGCTGCAACGTCACCGACGTCGAGCATTGCCGACAAGCCGCCGGGCAGGCCATCGCCGCCTTGGGACAG
>NZ_QXGS01000212.1 GCF_003604215.1 Teichococcus vastitatis | reverse complement strand
TTTGCTCAGATTGTTCCGTCAAGGAGCGCGCTCAAGCTGTCGCGGATGCCGCTCCACTCGTCATCGCTGAACTCCATTAATCCGAAGGAGCGCAGGATGAAGGCACCCTCGGTGGCCAGCAGCGCCATCTTGGCTCGCCGCCCCTCCCTGGAATGGAAGTCGACGCCGCCAAACATGCTCGCGTACCAAGCCCTGCATTCTTCCCGGCGATGCGTCGCCTCGATAAGGGTGGCCATGAATCCCGCAGCTCGGGCGTGATCGGCGGCCTCCATGTTCATGGTGACCTTGATGTGCCCCCTCACGGTCTCGACCGGTGCCGGATCCGGGCCGAGCAGCGCGATCATCCTGGCCTCGTACTCGCTCGACCACCGCTCGACCAGCGCCCCGATGAGATCATCCTTGGTTCCAAAGCGCGACTGAATGCCACCTTTCGAGACGCCCGCGGCTTTGGCCACGGCGTCGATGGTGAGGGCACCCGTTCCCCCCTTCAGCAGGATGTCCTCTGCAAAGTCGAGCACCTTGTCGCGGTCAATCGTCGGCGGGCGCCCCATGAGAAAGTCTCTCCAGCGTAAAAATACACGCGTATTACTGGCTATTCTGCAGCGCTTCCACAAGCAAGAGTTTGCGCCTTTTCAAACAGCGGCATGGAGCTATATTT
>NZ_QXGS01000211.1 GCF_003604215.1 Teichococcus vastitatis | reverse complement strand
TCTTGGCGGGGACACGCCAGCCTAGCCAGTCACCCGCCTCGCCGCCTACACCCGCCTCAGATGGCCAAAGTCGAGCTCAGGGGCGCCTGGTCGTCGCGGCCGGAGCGGTCGCGCTGTGAAGAGCGGTGGAAGCGCAGGGCCGCGCATCCCCGGCGTTCGCTCACCCCGAACCTGTCCTGCACGTGCCGGACAAGGTCGCGCCGACGGCCAGGCGTCAGGGCTTTTCTGCCAGCACCTCCTGCAGCATGGCCTTGTCCAGGCTGAGGTCGGCCACCAGGCGTTTCAGCTTGGTGTTCTCTTCCTGGAGCTGCCGCAGCTGCCGCAACTCCGAAGGACCCAGACCGGCGTATTTCTGTTTCCAGCGGAAGAAGGTGGTCCTCCGACAAACCCATCTTGCGGCACACCCCGGCCACCGCCGTGCCCAGTTCCGCCTGCTTCAGGGCCACGGCGATCCGCACTTCCGTGTCGTGGTTCATCCGCATCAGCCCAGCCTCCGTTCAGGTCAACAATCCTGCCGGAAAACTCTCAGAATGGGCGGACCAGTTTCCCGGTTTAAGGTCAGATCACCGCCGCTAACCGGCTCGGCCTCCTCCATACGAATCACGATTTATACCAAATCCCATTGATCAGAACCCATGAGCCCATTCGCGCAGGCCGATGGACATGATGCGCCAGGGCTGATCG
>NZ_QXGS01000210.1 GCF_003604215.1 Teichococcus vastitatis | reverse complement strand
ATAACTTTAAACAATTCTTTTATATCTTTATAAATAAATATTATTATATTATAAAGTAATAGTATAATTAATTTTTATATATATATTATTTATATAAATGTATCATAATCTATAATATAATATATATATATATATTAAAATCATTTAAATTATATAACATATATATATATTTAATGATATTAATACTCTCTTTCATAATCTATATTATTAATATTATTTATATAAAATATTAATAATATTATTATTAT
>NZ_QXGS01000209.1 GCF_003604215.1 Teichococcus vastitatis | reverse complement strand
CGTGCCGCCCCGGCCACCGAGCCCGAGCGTGGTGGAGATGCTGGTTGCATCGCCAGTATTCTGCGCCTGGGCATCGCCCGCGCCGGCATTGCCGCCGCCGCCGCCGATGCTCTGCGCCAAGATGGCGTCCGCACTCTCGCCGCGCGTGAAGATCATGCCGGTGTTGACGACATTGACCGCGCCGCCTTGCCCGCCGCCGCCGCCACTGCCGCCGATGGCGAGGCTGGCCGAAAGGCTGACAGGCGTGTTCTTGTTGCTTCTGGCCTCCGAGCTGGCGGAGGCATCCCCGCCGGAACCACCGCCGCCGCCGATGCTCTGCGCAACGACGCCTGCCGCGCCGGCGCCCAGGGTTGTAATCAGCCCGTCGTTCTGCAGGTCGACCTCTTGCCCGAGGCCGCCCCTGCCACCCGTGCCGCCTGCTGAGAAGGAAAGCGCCACCGTCGGTGGCGAGCCGTCGCCGGCCGGGACCGCATAGACCTTGGCGGTCGCGATGGACGAGCCACCGATGCCGCCGCCGCCGCCGATGCTCTGGCCGATGATGCCGAAGCTGTTCGCGCCGCTTGTCTGGATGAGGCCCCTGTTGGCGGCAGCTCCCGGGACCTGCCGGATCGGGCCGGCATTGCCCCCCGCGCCTCCGGTGCCACCCAGCGCGACGCTGACACCGACGCCGCCGCCGGTATCCTTGCTGT
>NZ_QXGS01000208.1 GCF_003604215.1 Teichococcus vastitatis | reverse complement strand
GGCTGCAACGTCACCGACGTCGAGCATTGCCGACAAGCCGCCGGGCAGGCCATCGCCGCCTTGGGACAGGTGGACATCCTGATCAACAATGCCGGCATTTCCCAGCCCGTGAAGACGATGGAGATCAGGCCGGAGGACTGGCAGCGCATCGTCGACGTCAACATGACCGGCGTGCTCTACCTCAGCCAAGCCCTCATCCCGCACATGCGGGAGCGCCGACAGGGATCGATCGCCTGCATGTCTTCCGTCTCGGCACAGCGCGGCGGGGGCATTTTCGGAGGCCCGCATTATTCCGCGGCCAAGGCCGGGGTGCTGGGGCTGGCGAAAGCCATGGCACGGGAATTGGGGCCGGACAACATCCGGGTGAACAGCGTCACGCCCGGCCTGATCCAGACCGACATCACCGGCGGCAAGCTGACCGACGAGATGAGGGCGGACATCATCAAGGGCATCCCGCTCGGCCGCCTCGGAGAGGCGGTCGATGTGGCGCGGATTTACCTCTTCCTCGCCTCCGATCTGTCCTCTTACGTCACCGGCGCGGTGATCGACGTCAACGGCGGCATGCTGATCCACTGAACGGTCCGGCCCGAGCCGGCCTCACGCCACAAGCAGGGAAGGAGACGCGCATGAATACGCGCGAAGGGGCGCTCTCGAACGCGCCCAGCCTGGAGGAGCGTGCCTGGCGCATTCGCCGCAACGCA
>NZ_QXGS01000021.1 GCF_003604215.1 Teichococcus vastitatis | reverse complement strand
TGGCTCAGAACTTCCTCGCCGCGCTCGCCCTCGTCGCTGTCGTCACGGAGTGGATCTAAATGAGTCCCCTACCTAGCGAGAAGGTCTTCGTCAACCATGCAAGTGCAGGCCAAGGTTGTTGTGCCGGCACCTCAAGCCACCAAGCTTCGCAGATTGATAACCTGTCTGAAACACGGCTCCTCAGAACATTAACACGAAGAAGCAGTGCATCAAATTTACAACACACACGATGTACGAATATCGTGTAAGATCTCATGATGCATCGTATTCAGAACAATCATTATCAGAATGACCGCTTCGACACGCGATTGAACTCCTCCGCTGAGGCAAAAGCCTCGGCCCTAGCGAAATTCCGCGCTCAGCCGGCAGCGGACAATCCTGTGGTTGTCGCCCGGCGTGAGGCGCAGATTGCCGTCGCTGCCGCCCGCGAGGCCCGCGTGGCGGAGCGGAAGATAGCGCGTGAGCGCGAGGCTGCGGAGTTGGCGGCCCGGCAAGCCATGGAGGACGCTGCGCGAGAAGCGCAGAAAGCCGAGGAAGCTGCCGCAGCTCTCGAACAGCTCCGTCAGGAAGCCGCCGAGGCCGCCCAGGCGGCGTTGCAGAAGGCGGATCAGGAGACACGTGCTGCGATCCTCGACAGCGAGGCCAAGGCCCGGGCGCTCGCTCTTGCGGCGGAGCAGAAAGCGTTGCGCGACGCTCGCTACGCGGCTCGCAAGGCCCGTCGCTAGAGCAGGATTCTAAAGTAAAGGTTCTGGAAACGCTCCGCGTCACGTGAAGCGGCAGGAGGCGGGGCTCCAGACGCCTCGCCTCCTGCGAGCTGGACCGACAAGCGATGTCAGTATCGCTTCGATGCGCTCACCTACCGCTTGGCGCTGGCAACGCTCATTTCTTGCTTTCCTATCAGGTACATGATCGAAGTGCCGGAAGAAGCTGCTGATTCCGGCAGCCTTCCAGCCTATCCGACCGTGCCACTATCCCGACATCCTGCCTGTGCGGCGGCGGAATCCTTCAGCCAGAACACCGCAACTATGTGACGTGCCGCACAACGAGTACACGGGGCGACCTACGTCCTGTCCGGATTGCCCCCATACGATCAAAGCGGATGCCTTATGCCGTCGATCCCTCAACTCCGGTTTCGTCACGCATCCGGCTTCCAGCACAGAAGCCGCAGGGCATTCAGGGTCACAAGCACCGTGGCACCCGTATCCGACAAAATCGCTGGCCATAGGCCCGTCAGCCCCAGCACCGTGGTGGCAAGAAACACGCCTTTGAGCCCCACCGCGATCGCCACATTCACCTTCACATTCGTCATGGTGGCACGTGACAAACGGATCAATTCGGAGACACCCGTCACGCGATCCTTGAGAAGGGCAGCGTCGGCCGTTTCGAGGGCGACATCCGTGCCGCCCCCCATGGCAATCCCAACCGACGCCGCTGCCAATGCAGGCGCATCATTGATGCCGTCGCCCACCATCACCACCGGTCCCGCGCTGCCCAGAGCGATGATCTCGCGGAGCTTGTCAGCGGGCAGCAACTCTGCCTTCGCCTCCAGCCCTAGGCTCCGGCCTATGGCCTCTCCGGTGCGCCGGTTGTCACCCGTGAGCATCACGGAGCGGATGCCCATCCTGGCCAGGGCGGCTACGCCGGCGGCCGCGTCGGCGCGCAGCTCGTCGCGCAGCGCCAGGATGCCCTGGACCTTCGCATCGGCGAGCACCACCACGACGGTCTTGCCCTCGGCTTCCAACTGGGAGGCGGTCTCCACCAGATGATCCGGGATCGCGCCGGTTTCCGCCGCGTGGCGCAGACTGCCGACGCTGACCGCGTGCCCGTCCACCATCGCGGACACCGCTTTTCCCGGAATGGCGGCTTGCGCGGAGGCCTCGGGAATGGCGATGCCGCGCCTCGCCACCTCGGCCAGCACAGCCCTGGCGAGCGGATGGGCGGATGCCTGCTCAACCGCGGCTGCCAAGGCCAGAAGCCTGCCCTCGGAGCTGCCCTGCGCAGGAAGGAGATCCGTGATCCGTGGGCGGCCCTTGGTCACCGTGCCTGTCTTGTCAAAAGCCACTGTTCTGGCGGCGCCGATCTTCTCCAGCGCCGCTCCCCCCTTGATCAGCAGGCCCCGCCGGGCGCCGGATGACAGTCCGGCGGCCATGGCGGCGGGGACGGAAATGACCAGGGCGCAGGGACAGGCGATGAGCAGCACGGCCAGACCCCGATAGGTGCTGGTCCACCAATCCCATCCCAGCAGGACAGGTGGCACGAGGATGACGAGCAGGGACACGGCCATGGCACCCGGTGTCCACCAGGCGGAGAACCGCTCGATGAAGCGCTGGGTCGGCGCGCGGGACGTGGTGGCATCCTCCACCAGGCGAATGATGCGGGCGATGGTGTTGTCGGAGGCGGCCCGCGTGACGCGCACGCGGAGCACCCCATCGACGTTGATCGAACCCGCCATGACGAAGGCCCCGGCGCCGCGCAGAACCGGCACGCTTTCACCCGTCACCGAGCTTTCATCGATCGATGACTCGCCATTCTCGATGCTGCCGTCGCAGGCCACGCGGTCGCCCGGCCGGATCAGAACGAGGTCGCCGATGCCGAGCGCCGCGGCGGGAACCGGCACGGCCGCGCCATCATCGCGAACACGCAGCGCGGTCGAGGGCATCAGCTCCGCCAGGGCGCGGATGCCGGCTCTGGCATGGCCCGCCGCGACATTCTCCAGCAATTCCCCAACGGCGAAGAGCAGCACCACCATCGCCGCCTCCTCGGCGGCGCCGATCGCGACGGCGCCGATGGCGGCCGTGACCATCAAGGTTTCGATCGAGAACGGAGTGCCTGCCCGCGCCAAGGCCAGGGCGCGGCGCCCGAAGGGCAGCAGCGCCACGCCCGTTGCCACGAGGAACAGCGGATAGGTCAGCGATCCCGGCAGCACCAGGGACAGCAGATAGGCGGCGGCCACGAGCGCGCCGAGCAACCATACCAGGCGCGCCTTCCCCGTGGAATACCAGCGCGTGGCGGCGCCCTGCGCATTCTCCTGAACAGCGCCTACAGAAGCGGAAGCCGGAACATGGCCGGATTCCCGGCCCGATATCCCAGACCCGGCGGCGAACCTTCCTGTCGCATCCACCAGGCCAGTTGCGGCTTCGGGTCCGTCTCCCGGCACTGGCCGCGCCGGATAGCCCAGCGCCGACAGCGCCGCTTCGATGGCGGTGGCATCGGTCTGGCCAGGAGCCAGCCGCAGGGTGAGGCGTTCCGCCATCAGGTTCACCGCGACCTCGGAGACACCCGGCATCCGCCGCAGGGCGGTGCCCACCTTCGCGACGCAGGAGGCGCAATCCATGCCTTCGACGTGCCAGGCCAGGAGCGGCGAGGCCGAGGGCGGGCCGATCCGCAGCGATCGGAAGCCCAGCGCGGCGATCCGCTCCTCCACCTGGGCGGCCGAACTGCCACCGGCTTCCAGAACCGCCGACAGGCGTTCCGCCATCAGACTGACGCGCACATCGCTGACGCCGGGCAGGCGAGCCACCGCTTTCTCGAGCTTGGCGGCACAGGACGCGCAATCCATGCCGGTGACCTTCCACGCCAGGGATCGCGTCTCGCCGCGCCCACCTCCGAAGCCATCCATTGCCTATCTCCGCTCAATGGCACCTCAGATACGACTTCCAGTCACTGGAGGTTCAAGAGGGTGGCGCGAGGATAGGCGCCCGCCCCCGCGGGCCCGCCGGAACATCTGCAGGATCCGTCCCCCGCTCCACCTTCGGGCGCACGCCCCGATCATCCGCCTGCGAACGACCCGCATGCGGTGGTGGATGACGTCGATGACGGCTCATGCGGGCCGCCCGATCCTGGTTCGCCGCCGCGGAAACCAGGCCCCTGATGATCGCGATTTTTCCAGGGTGACACCCTGGCCATGCCCCGGCTAAGGCAGCGGCATGCCAGCCCACCACAGCCTTCATGTCGCACTCACGCGCGAGCTCTGCGAGTTCGTCGCCCGCCTTGTCGCCTCGGGCCGTTACCAAAGCTCCAGCGAGGCTGTCCGCGCGGCCCTGCGCCTTCTGGAGCAGGCCGAGGCCGACCCCCTCGACCAGCGGCGGACCGGCGCCTTCACCCTGCAGGGCGAGCCGCAGCGATGATCTCGCCTGCCAGCACCAGCCACCCTGCGCAGTTGAGCCCTGGCCGCCTGGCCGAACTCATCCTGGAGAGCTCGGCCGATTTCGCGATCCTGACGCTGGATCTGGAGGGGATCATCACCTCCTGGAACAGTTCCGCCGAGGCAGTGATGGGATGGTCTCCCGGGGAAGCCCTTGGCCAGGACGCTTGCATGATCTTCACGCCCGAGGATCGGGCGAGCGGAGCCTGCCAGGGAGAAATGTCGGCCGCGCGCCTCGAGGGCCGGGCCGTCGATGAACGCTGGCACCTCCGCAAGGATGGTACCCGCTTCTGGGGCGCGGGCTCCATGACGCGGCTCGAGGACAAGGAAAGCGGCGCCCATCTCGGCTATGTCAAGATCGTCCGCGACCGGACGGAGCAGCACGAGGCCGGGCAGCGGCTCCGCCGCAGCGAGGAACGGTTCCGGACCCTCTTCGGCATCAGAACGGTCGGCGTGATGGTCTGGGGACCGGGCCTGGAGCTGGTGGAGGTCAACGACGCTTTTCTGCAGATGACCGGCTTCAGCCGGGAGGAGGCTCTCGGCAAGACCTGGCAGGACCTCACCCCGGCGGAGTTCTTTCCAGCTTCGATGAAGGCCGTGTCCGAGATGGGCGCGGCGGACGAGAACACGCCGTACCAGAAGCAGTGCTTCAGGAAGGATGGCTCGCGCTGGTGGGGCCTGTTCGCCGCGCGCCGCATGAACGAGCAGGAGGTGGTCGAGCTCGTTCTCGACATCACCGAGCAGAGGCTGGCGGAACAGGCAGCCCGCGAAAGCGATCAGCGCTTCCGGCACCTGACGGAGCTCTCGCCGGCCCTGGTCTGGCTCAGTGATCCAGACGGCAAGCTGATCTACCTGAACCAGCATTATTACGATCTGACCGGCAGCACGCCCGAGGACGCGGTGGGCCACGGCTGGGCATCGGCGGTGGCCGTGCATCCGGACGACTTGCCGCGGGTCCGGGCCGCCTGGGACGACGCCCACGCCCGCGAGGTTCCCTTTGACCTCGAATTCCGCCTCCGGCGCAACGACGGCCAGTATCGCTGGTACAGCTCGCGGGCCACGCCGCAGCGGGACGGAGCAGGCCGCCTGATCGGATGGCTCGGCAGCAACGCCGATGTCACGCCCATGAAGGAGGCCGAGCGCGTTCTGCGCGCCTCGGCCGAAACCCTGGAGCAACAGGTTGCGGAGCGGACGGCGGATCGCAACCGCATGTGGCGGTTGTCCAGCGACATCATGCTGGTGGCCGATTTCGACGCCCGGATCGAGGCGGTGAACCCGGCCTGGACCAGCGTGCTCGGCTGGAGCCAGGAGGAGCTCATCGGCAGCGACTTCATGCGGCTGGTGCACCCGGATGACGTGGCCTCCACCCTGGCCGAGGTCGGGAGGCTGATGGAAGGTCTGACCACCCTGAAATTCGAGAACCGCTATCGCCGGAAAGACGGCGACTACCGCTGGCTGTCATGGACCGCCATGCCGGATGAGCGGTTCATCCACGCCGTGGGCCGCGACATCCAGGCCGAGAAGGAGCAGGCCGAGACGCTGCGCCAGACCGAGGAGGCCCTTCGGCAAAGCCAGAAGATGGAGGCCGTGGGGCAACTCACCGGCGGCATCGCGCACGACTTCAACAATCTCCTGACCGGTATCACCGGCAGCCTGGAACTGTTGTCGACCCGGGTGACGCAGGGGCGCCTTGGCAACCTCGAACGCTACGTCTCCGCGGCGCAGGCCGCCGCGACCCGGGCAGCGGCGCTGACGCACCGCCTGCTGGCCTTCTCCCGGCGCCAGACGCTCGATCCGCGGCCGATCAATGCGAACCGGTTGATCCAGGAGATGGAGGAGCTGATCCGCCGCACGACCGGACCGCAGATCATCGTGGAAACGGTGCTGCATGCCGAACTCTGGACCACGCTGTGCGATCCGAACCAGCTTGAGAACGCGTTGCTGAACCTGTGCATCAATGCCCGCGACGCCATGCCGGAGGGCGGGCGGCTGACCATCGAGACAGTCAATGCCGCGATCGACGAGCGCGGCGCCAGGATGCGCGACATGCAGCCCGGGGAATACGTCGTGATCTGCGTGACCGATACCGGCACCGGGATGTCGCCGGACGTGATCGCGCACGCCTTTGATCCCTTCTTCACCACCAAGCCGGCCGGCCAGGGCACCGGGCTGGGCCTGTCCATGATCTACGGCTTCGCGAAGCAGTCGAGCGGCCAGGTGCGCATCCGCTCGCAGGAAGGCCATGGCACCACCATGCGCCTTTACCTGCCCCGCAGCAGGGAAACAGCGGCCGGTGACGCGGCGCGGGCGGTGCTGGCCGATGCCCCGCGTGCGGAGCGGGGACAAACCGTGCTCGTGGTCGATGACGAGCCCACGGTGCGCATGCTGATCACCGAGGTGCTGGATGGGCTCGGCTATGCCGCGATCGAAGCTGCGGACGGTGCTTCCGGCCTGGCGGTGCTGCGATCCGATGCCCGTATCGACCTGCTGGTCAGCGATGTCGGCCTGCCGGGCGGCATGAACGGGCGGCAGATGGCGGATGCGGCGCGCCAGTTCCGCCCGCACCTGAAGGTGCTGTTCATCACCGGCTTCGCTGAGAACGCCATTGCCCGCCACGGCTATCTCGAGCCGGGCATGCACGTGCTGACGAAGCCTTTCCCGCTGGAAACCCTGGCAACGCGGATCAGGACGATCATTTCCGATGAGGTGACCGAGTGATGGTTCGCGAACACGCCCGGTAGACGCGACGCCAGCGAAGGCCCCGGAGGGTTGTTGAACAGGCTGCAACAGGATGGGCCGATCGCTGAGCTGTGGTGCAGCCCGGGTCCGAGGCGCCCGGATGGAACCCGCGCCGGTCCGCGGCGGCCGATGCCCGCCGGCGTGCAGCCCGTCCGACGAAGGGTGCGGGGGCGAGATCCGGGCCCTAGCGGTTCTCCTTCCCGCCCTTCACGAAGACCTCGGACCGCCCCCGAGCCGGGTCGGGGCTCGCGGCCCATTCCGCCACGGCGGCGGCGATCTTGCCGCCACCCTGGACCGATGGCCCGGTCGGGCCGGCGAAATCGGCATCCTGGTTGCAGATCAGCCGGAGGTCGATCACGGCCAGGCCGCGCGCGAACGCCTCGCGCGTGATGACGTCGTTGAAGGTGGCCAGGGCTGCTACCGTGATCCGGCGGCGCAGGGGATCGGTGAAGCGCGGATCATAGATGGTGCAGAGCGCGAGCGGCAGATCCGGCCGGCTGGCCGCATCGAGCATGGTCCGGTATTCCCGCGCGAATTCCTCGCGAAGGCCGGCCATGCGTGCGAGCCCGTCGGCTACGCTGCGCGCGGCCGCGCCGAGCATCGTTTCCTGGCGTGCCGCATTGTTGCCCCCGGCGCTGATGACGAGATGAGTGGCGTCCGCGGGCAGCCGGCCGAGTTGGGCCGCAACATCGGCCGCCACGGCGCCGCCCTGCGCCGCAAGCGTTGCCCGCCATCCGGCCGGCAATCGGGTGCGGAGCTGCGCCACCACGTCCGGACCGCTACCCTGGAGATAGCCTGAATTATCCAGCACGGAATCCCCCAGCAGGACCACATGCCCCGCATCCCGCCTTCGGGCGGGCTGCGCGCCGGCCGGACCAGCGCAGGCCGCCAGCGTCACCGCGGCCGAAACCCCGAGCGCGGCGCGGCGGGATGAGGTAAGGCTCCGTGGAGCGGTCATGAGGCGCCTCCGGGTGAAGGGGTGATCGGGACCATGTCCCCCAGGAGCAGACACAAACGTTTCGCCGATGCCGCGGTTGACCTGGCCTGCTGGCGCGTCGGAGCTGTTCCGGCGGCAACGCGGCATGCCCGTACCGACGCCCCCCAGCCCGCATCGCCGGCGATGCCCAGGGGGACAGCCGAGCCAAACGCGCGACACTTTCTAAACTTTCAAGCGGGCCCGCGTTCTACAGGAGGGACTTGGCTCGCGGGCCCGGAGAGGGGCCTCGGGCGTGGGCCGGAATGAGGACGCGGAACCGGGCGGAAAGCACCGCCGTTCCAGAAGCGCAACGGGCCATATCAGGGAGAGGCATCATGCCAGCCGGCAAAGGGAACAACGAGAAACCTCAGGCGGAGCCAGCTGTTCCTCGCGGTTCGGACGCTCCGGAACGGGGCTCCTCGAGTGCGGCGGCCACCGCGATCGGACCGGAGGTCCTGTTCGGCTTCTGGACCTCCTGGGTGAAGGCGATCTCCGAAACCAACCCCGCCTGGAGCGGTCCCGGGATGTGGCGGCCCATGCCCGCCGGGGAGCTGCGCGGCGGGCAGTTCGCGACGGCGGCAAAGGAAGCCGGCGAGCAATTCGTGCGGGACCCGATGCTTCGCTCCCTCGACCAGATGTGGAATGCCAATCCGCTCCGCGACGTGGTTCCGGTCGATTGGGCGGAGGTCGCCCGGGCGCTCCGGACGGTCTGGCTCCGCAATCTGGGGAACCCCGCCGATGCGATGACCTCGGCTGTCCGGTTGAACGCCGATCTGTGGCGCTCGGCAATGGAAGCGTGGAACCAGGCCGGACAGCGCTGGCTGGGCCTCGCGGGAACACCGGCCCCGGGGCCTTCTGGCAGGCCGGCCGACAAGCGTTTCGCCGCACCGGAATGGCATGCCAATCCCGCCTTCCGCGCCTTGAAGGACGCCTATCTGCTGGCCTCGGACTGGCTGCTCCAGCAGGGCAAGGCCGAGGACATGGACGAGGCGGAACGGCAGCGCCTGACGTTTCACCTGCAGCAATTCGTCGATGCGATGAGCCCGTCCCTGCTGCTCTTCTCCAACCCGGCCGCGCTGCGTCGCGCATTGGAAACCGGTGGCGCAAGCCTGGCGGACGGAGCGCGCAACCTTCTCGGGGATCTGAAGGCCGGACGCCTGAGCCTGGTGGACACGGCCGCCTTTGCACCGGGCCGGAACCTGGCCCTCTCCCCGGGCAAGGTCGTGCACCGCAACAAGCTGATGGAGCTGATCCAGTACGCACCCGCCGGAGAGACGGCCCATGCGGTGCCGCTGCTGATCCTGCCGCCCTGGATCAACAAATACTACATCCTCGACCTGCAGCCGAAGAACAGCATGGTCCGCTACCTCACGGAGCAGGGCTTCACCGTGTTCATGGTGTCCTGGAAAAATCCGGACGCCTCGATGGATGGCATCACCATCGAGGATTACATGGATCTCGGCCCGCTGGAGGCCAGCGACGTCGTGCGGGAGATCACCGGCAGCCCCACCGTCAACGTGATGGGCTATTGCATCGGCGGCACGCTGCTGGCCATGACGCTGGCCTGGCTGGCGGCCAAAGGGGATGAGCGCATCAGTGCGGCCACCTTCATGGTGTCTCTCCAGGACTTCTCCCGAGTGGGCGACACCGCCGTCTTCATGGGCGACGAATCCATCGAGCTGATCGAGCAGCAGATGATGGAACGCGGTTACCTCGACAGCCGCGAGATGTCGAATATGTTCAACCTGCTGCGGTCGAACGACCTGATCTGGGCCAACGTCGTCAACAACTACCTCATGGGCGAGAAGCCGCCCGCCTTTGACCTGCTGTACTGGAACAGCGACGGCACCCGGATGACCCGTGCTGCCCATAGCTGGTACCTGCGCAACACCTACCGCGAGAACAACCTGATCGTGCCCGGGCGCATCAGGCTGAAGGATGAGGCGATCGACCTCGGCCGCATCCGCCAGGATATCTACGCCGTCGGCGCCGAGCGCGATCACATCGTGCCGTGGGACGCGGCGTGGCGCATCACCCAGCTTGTCGGCGGCGAGGTCCGCTACGTGCTGGCGTCGAGCGGCCATATCGCCGGCATCATCAATCCTTCCGGCGGCAAGGGCGCCCACTGGACCCTGCCGCCGGGGGCGGCGGCCGGCTCCACCGCCGCCGAGTGGCGGCAGAACGCGATCAAGCATGATGGCAGCTGGTGGGACGATTGGAGCCGATGGCTCGCGGAGCGCTCGGGCTCCAGGTCCACTCCGCCGCCGATGGGTGGCCCGGCTCATCCGCCGCTCGACGACGCCCCCGGCCGCTACGTTCTGGAGAAATAGGGAAGAGCGATGAAGTTCACTATCGAGATCGACTGCACCGCCGACGAGGCGAGGCATTTCTTCGGCCTTCCCGACGTGAAGCCGATGCAGGATGCCGCCATGGCGAAGCTCAGCCAGCAGATGACCGACGCCGTCGCGAGCCTGACGCCCGAGGCGATGCTCAGGGCATGGCTGCCCCTCTCGCCCTGGTCGCCGGCCCAGATGCAGGAAGCCATGTCCAACATGTTCAAGGTGCCATCCGCCCCGAAAAAGCAGGAAGGCCGCTGACGACGGACCCGATGCCGGCGAGACCCCGGATGCGGGGCAGGCCGGCCCGGGCGAGCGGTGGCACGCCGCGTCCCCGCGAACGTTCCCCGGCCTGAACCCTCAGCCCCGGCGCACTCCGCCGTTCCGCTCATCCTGACCGGAAGCGCGGCTTTGATCAGGACTTTCGCCAACGTTCCGTTCTACCCTGCGGGGGTCATGGCGGCTGCCTGAGCCAAGGGGCACGAGACCCCGCTCAGGCACGGCCGCCAGGACCCGCCGACCCGGCATCGATCCGGGCGCGCGGAGCCCGTCCGGGACGGAAGCCGAAACAGGGGGAACAGCATGCCTGCCATCACACGCCGCTCACTGGTGCCACTCGCCGCCGGACTTGGAACGGCCGCCTCCGCCGCGACCGCCGCGGCCCCCGCATGGCCGAACCAAGCCGTGCGCTTCATCTGTCCCTTCGCCGCGGGCGGCCCGACCGATGTGGCGGCCAGGCTCGTTGCCGAAAGCCTCACCGGGCTTCTGCCGCAGCGGGTGCTGGTGGAGAACCGCACCGGCTCCGGCGTGGTGGTCGGAACCGAGGCTGTGGCGAAATCCCCCGCGGATGGTTACACCATTCTCTACAGCACCATTGCCCATGCGGTGCTGCGGCCGCTCTTCTCCAACCTGAACTTCGACCCGGTGGCCGATTTCCAGCCGGTCGCGCTGGTCGGCGTCGTGCCGATGCTGCTGATGGTGAACAACGCCGTTCCGGCGCGCGACTTGCAGCAGCTGATCGCCATGTTCCGCGACAAGCCTAATCAATATACCTATGGGAGTTCCGGCGCGGGCGGCGCCGTGCATCTCGCGACCGAGCTGTTTCTGCAGCAGGCCGGCAAGCTGAAGGTCAACCACATCCCCTATCGCGGCTCGGCGCCGGCGATGCCCGACCTGCTGAACGGCAACCTTACCATGTTCCTCAATGTGGCGTCGGACGGCATCGCCAGCGTGCAGCGCGGGACCACGCGGGGCCTGGCGGTCAGTTCCACGGAGCGCCTGCCGCAATTGCCCGATGTTCCGACCTTCGCCGAGGCCGGGCTGCCCGGCTACGAGGCCTACACTTGGCACATGCTGTTCGCACCGGCGAACACCCCGCCCGAAATCGTCAATCAGTTGAACGAGGCCGTGAACAAGGTCACCCGGCAGCCGGCCCTGCTGCAACGCTTCCGCGACCTGTCGATCCAGGCGCGCTCCGACAGCACGCCAGCCTCCGCTACGGCTTGGCTGCAGGCCGAGATGAGCAAATGGGAGCCGCTGGTGCGCGCTGCCAACATCACTGTGCAATAGCCGCTCTCTGCGCCCGGAGCGCAGGGATCGGAGCGGCCACGGCCCGACAGGCGCTGTGGCGGCACCCGATGGTGCCGCCACAGCGGCCGGCGCAACGCACCGCTTGCAGCACCTGCCTTCATGGTTGACGGAGCCGCCGCGGTGTTGTTCGGTGGTCCTCACCGCGGCGCGGGCTTCGATGCACAAGAAAGCCCCGCCCCCTGAGGAAACGCCCTTGGCCCGCATCCCCTACGCCGATCCCGCCAATCCGGAAACGCGCCAGCTCGTCGACCGAATCATTCGTGAGCGCGGCAGCGTGCTGCACCTGTACGCCATGCTGCTGCACAGCGGGCCGGTCGCGGAGGGCTGGCTCCGCTACCTCACGGCGATCCGCCACGAATGCGCCCTGCCGGCGCCGCTCCGCGAGCTGGTGATCATCCAGATCGCGCATCTGAACGGCGCCGCCTACGAGGCCGAGCAGCATATGCCGATCGCCCTGCGCGAAGGCGTCACCCAGGCACAGCTCGATGCCCTGCCGGACTGGCGGAACACCGGCCTGTTTGATGCGGTGCAGCAGGCGGCGCTTGCCTATTGCGAGGCCATGACCCGCGAAATCCATGTGCCGGAACCCGTCTTCGCCGCCGTGCGGAACGCGCTGCCGCCACGCGAATTGGTGGAGCTGACCGCCACGATCGGCGCCTACAACATGGTGTCGCGCTTTCTCGAGGCGATGGGCATCGATGCGCGTGACCCGCTGCCGGACCATCCGGGATGAGGGCGCTGGAAGGGCGGGTCGCCATGGTCACCGGATGCGGCTCGCAGGGGCCGGGCTGGGGCAATGGCAAGGCCATCGCCGTGACCTTCGCGCGGCATGGCGCGGCCATCTACGGCATCGACCTCGATCGAGAGGCCGCCGAGGAAACCCGCGCCATCGTCGAAGCGGAAGGCGGACGGTTTGCCGTCGGTGCCGGCGACGTCACCAGCAAGCCGGCCGTCGATGCGCTGGTGGCGGATTGCGTCGCCCGTTTCGGCCGGGTCGACGTGCTGGTCAACAATGTCGGCCATTCCCTGCCTGGTGATCCGGCGACCATGCCGGAAGAAATCTGGGACCGGCAGATCGATGTCAACCTCAAGAGCGCCTTTCTGTGCTGCAAGGCAGTGCTGCCGCTGATGGAGGCGCAGGGGCAGGGCGCCATCGTTTCCATCGCCTCGACCGCCGCCATCCGCTACACCGGCAAGCCGCAAGCCGGCTATGCCGCGGCCAAGGCGGGGCTGGTGCAGTTCAGCCGCGTCGTCGCGGTGGATTACGCGCGGCGCGGGGTGCGGCTCAACTGCGTGCTGCCCGGCCTCATGGACACGCCGCTGGTGGAGAAGCTGGCGCAGGATTTCGCCAGCCGCGAAACCGGCACCGACCGCGACACCTTCTATCGCCGCCGGCATGAGCAGGTGCCGATGGGCCGCATGGGCGAGGCCTGGGATGTCGCGGAGGCGGCGCTGTTCCTCGCCTCGGATGCGGCCCGCTACATCACCGGAACCGAGATCCTGGTGGATGGCGGGTTGTGCGCGGCCGTGCGCGGCTGAGCATGCAGGGGGAGGACGCGGCCCGATGCTGAGGCTGGACAACAGGATCGCCTTCGTGACCGGCGCCGGATCGGCGGGTCCCGGCTGGGGCAACGGCAAGGCCACGGCAGTGCTGCTGGCCCGCCAGGGCGCCAGGGTCTTCGCGCTCGACAACCGCGCCGAGGCCGTGGCGGAAACCGTGGCCATCATCGAATCCGAGGGCGGAACCGCGTCGGGCCATCTGGCCGACGTTACCAACTCGGCCGAGGTCGCGGCGGCGGTTGCGGCCTGCGTAGCGGCTTATGGCGGGCTCGACATCCTGGTGAACAATGTCGGCGGTTCCTTTCCGGGCAGCGCCGAATCCCTGGCCGAGGCCGATTGGGAACACCAGATCGACATGAACCTGCGCAGCGCCTTCCTGTGCTGCAAGCACGCCATGCCGCATCTGCGGCAGCGCAGCGGCGCCATAGTGAACCTGTCCTCGATCGCCGCGCTGCGCATGAGCGCGGACCGGCCGCATATCGCCTACAGCGCATCGAAATACGGCATCCTGGCGCTCAGTAAATCTATCGCCATGGAGCAGGCCCGGGCCAGCGTGCGCTGCAACACCGTGGTGCCGGGCCTGATGCACACACCCCTGGTGGAGAACCGCCTCGTGCGCCAGCTCGGCGCCAATGACGCGGCGCAGTTGATCGCCCGGCGCAACGCGCAGGTGCCCATGGGAAAGATGGGCGATGCCTGGGACATCGCGCATGCCGTGCTGTTCCTCGCTTCCGCCGAGGCGCGGCACATCACCGGAACCGAGCTGATCGTGGATGGCGGGATCTCGGCAGCGATGCCATAGGCCCGCCGCCGCACGGAACAACCGGCAACAGTCCGGGGCAGGGAAGGGAATGTCATGAGCCCATCAATGAAATCCGGCATCCGCCGGCGCACGGTGATCGGTGCCGCCGGCGCGGCGGCGGCGGCATGGTCCGGCGCGCGCCCTGCCATCGCGCAGGAAGCCTTTCCCCGCAGGCCGCTGACCATCGTGGTGCCGATCCCGGCCGGCGGCGGCACGGACTACGCCGCCCGCCTGATCGCCGAGCCGATGGGCCGCCTGCTGGGCCAGCCGGTGGTGGTGGAGAACCGGCCGGGTGGCAACGACGTGGTCGGGCTGATGCACGTGGCGCGCTCGCAGCCCGATGGCTACACGCTGCTGATGGGCTATTGCGGCACCATGGCGGGGCGGGCGGCGATCGGCGGAACCGGCAGCGTCAGCACCGCCGATGACTTCGTGCCCATCGGGCAGGTTTCCGACACGCCGCAGCTCTTCGTGGTGCATCCCTCGGTTCCAGCGACCACGCTGCCGGAGTTCATCGCCTATGCGAAGGCGAATCCCGGCAAGCTGAGCTATGCGTCCGCCGGCAACGGCTCAATGCATCATCTGGGCACGGAGCTGCTGAAATCGCGCGCCGGGATCGACATGCTGCATGTGCCTTACCGTGGCACCGGCGAGACGATCAGCGATCTCATCGCCGGCCGCATTCAGTTCTACATGAATTCACCCCCGCCGCTGGTCAGCCTGGTGCGGGATGGCAAGGTGCGGGCGCTGTGCGTCAGCTCCAACGACCCGCATCCGGGCCTGCCCGGCATTCCCCCCATCGCCGGCGAGGGGCTGCGCGACCTGCCACTCAACGTGTGGTTCGCCCTGTACGCACCGCGCGACGTGCCGGCCGGCCTGCGTGCCCAGCTCACCGAGGCCATGCGGGCCTCTCTCGCGGAACCGCAGATCCGCCAGCGCGCCTTCGAAGCAGGCTCCCTGGTCAATTTCCAGGGACCGGAGGAGGTTGCGCAGCGGCTTCGGCGCGAGATCGGCGGCTGGCGCGAAATCGCCGCGGCGGCCAATATCCGCGCCGACTGAGGCCGTCAGGCCGTCCGTGCCTCACCGGTCACGGGGCCGCCGCCTCGCGGCGGCCCACCGCGAGGCTCAGCTCGGAGGCCGCGTCCCGCAGCAGCGGCATCATCCGCTGCACCACCGTGTCGAGGTCCATGGCGTCGCGCAGATACATGAGGTTGAGGGAGGCCACGGCGCGGCCCTGCGCCAGCACCGGCACGGCGATGGCGCTGGCGAGGCCGCCATATTCCCGCTGGGCGTAGCTTTCCTCCATGCAGGCGAAGCCGGCGGCGCGGATCGCCGCGAGGTCCTGCTCCAACGCTTCCGGGCGTTGCAGGATGGTGTTCCACGGCTCGGGTGAGCGCGCGGCCAGGACCAGCGCGCGCTCGCGGTCGGCGTTGTCGCAGAAGGCCAGATAGGCCCGCCCCAGTGAGGTCGCCAGGATCGGCGCGCGGAAGCCGGTGCGCCGCTCGAACAGGAAGCGGCCTTCCCCGCGGCTGGTATGGGCCACCACCATCGCGTCGCCGTCGAACACGCCCACATCGGATGGCCAGCCGACGGCCTGCCGCAGCCGCGTCATCACCGGCATGGCGGCGACGCCGACTTCGCGGTGCAGGGCGTAGCCGCCGCTCAGTTCCAGCGTCTTGCCGGTGGGCAGGTAGATCGCCTGTTGCGGATGGCGACGGATGAAGCCGGCATGGATCAGTGTTTCCAGCATGCGCACAACCGTTGGCGCGTTCAGCCCGGTCAGCGCGTGAATCTCCCGCACGCTAGCCGAATTCAGCCGATTCACCGCCCGCAGCACGTCGAGGCCGCGCATCAGAGCGGTGACCGGCTCATAGGACGGCATGGTCTCACTCCCGCGACAGGACAAAACGTTTTCCGCTTCCAACGACCGGAGAGGCGTGCGAAGCTGCTTGTGAAACGGTATTTCACATCATGAAATTCCGATCAAGACAAGGGGCCCGCCCGGTAGCGATGCCGCGGCCGGAAAGCCCCGGGCGGGGAGGAATGAATGAACAGGTGCAACGCGCGCCCGATGGATGCCGCTGCGTGACGCCGGAGCGCGATGCCGCCGCGTCGACGCCCGCGCCGGGCCCTCTGCACGGCCTGAAGGTGCTGGACCTGTCACGCGTCCTGGCGGCGCCGCTGGCGACGCAGATCCTGGGCGATCTCGGGGCCGAGGTGCTGAAGATCGAGCAGCCCGGCCGCGGCGACGACACGCGCGGCTGGGGCCCGCCCTTCCTGGAGGACGGTTCGGAGCGGCCTGATGCCGCCTATTATTTCTGCGCCAACCGCAACAAGCGTTCCGTCGCCATCGACTTCGCGACCGCCGAGGGCGCGGCCCTGCTGCGCCGGCTGGCCGCCGGAGCCGACATCCTGGTGGAGAATTTCCGCACGGGCGGCTTGGCGCGCCACGGTCTCGACGCCGCGACGCTGCTGCGCGACAACCCACGGCTGATCTACTGCTCGGTAACCGGGTTCGGCCAGACCGGGCCCTACGCGACGCGCGGCGGCTATGACTTCCTGATCCAGGGCATGAGCGGGCTGATGAGCGTCACCGGCCGCCCCGAGGGCGAGCCCGGCGCCGGGCCGATCAAGGTCGGATTGCCGGTCAGCGACCTGTTCACCGGGCTGTATGCCGCCGTGTCGATCCTGGCGGCGCTGCGGCATCGCGAGCGCAGCGGGGAAGGTCAGCACATCGACTGCGCCTTGCTGGACAGCCAGGTGTCGCTGCTGGTCAACCAGGCGATGAACTACCTGGTCGGCGGCGAGGTGCCGCGGCGCCTCGGCAATGCGCATCCCAACGTGGTGCCCTATCGCGACTTCGCCACCAGCGACGACTACATCCTCGTCGCCTGCGGCAGCGACACGCAGTTCCGCGCCCTGTGCCGGCTGCTCGGGCGAGACGATCTGGCGGCGGACCCGCGCTTCGCCACCAATGCCGGACGCAGCCGCGAGCGCCGAGCGCTGGAAGTGGAGCTGGCCCGCGCCATCGCCCCCTGGCGCGCCGCCGAGCTACTCGCCGCCATGGCCGAGGCCGGGGTGCCGGGCGGCCCGATCAATGGCGTCGACCAGGTGCTGGAAGACCCGCAGGTGCTGGCGCGCGGAATGCTGCAGGAGATGCGGCGCGATGATGGCACGGCGGTCAGGGTGATCGGCTTTCCCGGGCGGCTGCCGCGCAGCCCGGCCTCCTACCGGCTGGCGCCGCCGCGGCTCGGCCAGGACACCGGGGCGGTGCTGGCGGAGGCGCTCGGTCTCGCTGCCGCGGAGATCGAGGCGCTGCGCACGGCCGGGGTGATCGCCCTGGCGGAGCCGCATCCGGCCAGGGAGCGTTCGGCATGATCCGTCCCACCCGCCGCGCCCTGCTGTCCACGGTGACGGCCCTGTCGGTCGCACCGGCGGCCCGCGCCGCCGAGGCGGCGTGGCCCGCGCGGCCGCTGCGCCTGGTGGTGCCGTTTCCGCCGGGCGGGCCGACCGACATCGTCGCCCGCGTGCTGGCGCAGCGCTTGGCGCAGGAGCTGGGCCAGCCCGTGGTGACCGAGAACCGCGCAGGGGCGAATGGCAACATCGGCAACGACGCCGTCGCCAAGGCCGAGCCCGACGGCTACACGGTTCTGTACAACACCTCTTCGATCGCGCTGAGCCCGGCGCTGTACACGCGGCTCTCCTACGACGTGCTGCGGGACCTGGCGCCGGTCGCGCAGACCGCCACCATTCCGCTGGTGCTGGCGGTGACACCCTCGCTGCCGGTGCGGGACCTCCGCGGCTTCGTGGATCACCTGCGGGCACGGCCGGGCGCGCTGTCCTATGGCTCCGCCGGCAGTGGCAACGTGACGCACCTCGCGGCGTTCCTGCTGCTGCGCTCGCAGGGGCTGGAGGCGGTGCACGTGCCGTATCGCGGCAGCGCACCGGCGCTGGTGGATGCGGCGGCCGGGCAGGTGCAGTTCCTGACCGACACGGTGAACTCCGCCCTGCCGCTGATCCGCGAAGGGCGGCTGCGCGCCCTGGCGGTGACCAGCCGGGCCCGGCTGGCGCCGCTGCCCGATGTGCCCACCGTGGCCGAGGCGCTGGTGCCCGGCTTCGAGGTTGGCGCCTGGCAGGGCATCATGGTGCCTGCCCGCACGCCGCAGCCGGTGGTGCAGCGGCTGAACGCTGCGGTGCTGCGCACGTTGGCCGACACCGATGTGAGGGCGCGCCTCGCCGAGCAGGCGACCGAGCCGCTCGGCACCAGCCCGGACGAGTACGGGCGCATCCTTCGCGCCGAGATCGCCCGCTGGGGCGGGGTGATCGCCGAAAGCGGCGTGAGGCTGGAGTAGGCGCGATGATCGGTGTTCTGCCCCTGGCCGCCATCCCGCCCGAGGACGAGGCCCTGCGTCCGGCGATCCGCGAGTTCCTGCGTGAGTCGGTGCCGCAGATCCCGCCGGAGCGCCGCGCCCGCTCCTGGATGGGCTTCGACGCCGGCTTCAGCCGCGCCCTGGCCGAGCGCGGCTGGCTCGGCCTGACCCTGCCGCGCGACCATGGCGGCGCGGGGCGCGGCGCCTTCGCCCGCTACGTGCTGTCGGAGGAGCTGCTGGCCGCCGGTGCGCCGGTGGCCGCGCACTGGATCGCCGACCGGCAGAGCGGACCGCTGATCCAGCGCTTCGGCACCGAGGCGCAGCGGCGCTTCTTTCTGCCCCGCATCTGCCGGGCCGAAGCCTTCTTCTGCATCGGCATGAGCGAACCCAACACCGGTTCCGACCTGGCCAGCGTCGGCACCCGGGCGGTGCGGGAGGATGGCGGATGGCGGCTGAACGGCGCCAAGATCTGGACCACCAACGCGCAGCATGCCCACTATATGATCGCCCTGGTGCGGACCAGCGGCGCGCCAGGCGACCGCCACAAGGGCCTGTCGCAGCTGATCATCGATCTCGGCCTGCCCGGCATCACGATCAACCCGATCCGCGACCTCGCCGGCGATGCCCATTTCGCCGAAGTGGTGTTCGAGGACGTGCTGCTGCCGGCCGAGGCCCTGATCGGCGAGGAGGGCTCCGGATGGATGCAGGTCAACGCCGAGCTGGCCTTTGAGCGCAGCGGACCGGAGCGGGTCCTGTCCTCCGCCGTACTGCTGGATGAATGGCTGCGCTGGCTGCGCCAGGACGGCGCCCCGGAAGCGGCCACGGCGCTGCTCGGGCGGCTGGTGGCGCATCTGGCAGTGCTGCGCGCCATGTCGGTCTCGGTCACCGGCCGTCTGGTGGCCGGCGAGAGCCCGGTGGTGGAGGCGGCGCTGGTCAAGGATCTCGGCACCGAGTTCGAACAGGCGATCCCGGCCCTGCTCACACCCCTGCTGGCGGAGCCGGGCCAGGCCGTGCCGGGCGGCCTGATGCGCACCCTGGCCTACACCGCCGCCATGGCGCCCTCCTTCTCGCTGCGCGGCGGCACCCGGGAAATCCTGCGCGGCATGATCGCGCGCGGCATGGGATTGCGCTGATGGACGAGCTGCTCGCCCGCTCCGCCGAGGAATTGTTCGCCCGCCTCGCGGCCCCGGAGCGGCTGCGCGGCCTCGCACCGAGTGAGGCGCCGCCCGGATTGCTGGAAGCGGTGGAGGAGGCCGGTTTCCTCCAGGCCCTGGTGCCGGAGGCGGCGGGCGGCATCGGCCTGGACCCGTCCGGGGCGCTGCCCATCCTGCTTGCCGCGGGGCGCTTTGCCGTGCCGCTGCCGCTCGGCGACACCATGCTGGCCCGTGCCGCGTTGGCCATGGCGGGGGTTTCGCCGCCCCCTGGTCTGGTGGTTCTCGCGGAGCCCTGGGGAAGCGAGGCCGCACGGCTGCCGCCGCTGGCCGGAGCACCGGATGCCTGGGCGCTGCTGCCACGCGGCGACGCGACGCTGTTGCTGCCCCTGGCCGAGGCCGAAGCCGTGGAGGCCGACACGGCGCCCGGCAGTGCCGTGTTCCGCTGGCACCGGTCGGGCGGACAGCGCCTGCCGGTTCTGGACCTCCTGGCCGCCGGCGCCTGGGCCGAGGTCGCGGTCATGGCAGGCGCGCTGCAGCCCATCCTGGAGGACACGGTGCGCCACGCCCAGGAGCGCCAGCAATTCGGCCGCCCGGTGGCCGCCTTCCAGGCGGTGCAGCAGCAGCTCAGCGTGCTGACCGAGGATGTGTTCGCCGCCCGCATGGCGGCGCAGCTCGCCTCGGTGCCCGACGGAGCGGGTGTCGCCGGCCTGTCCAGGATGCGCGTCGCCGCCGCCAAGCTGCGCGTCGGGGAGGCGGCGCAGCGGGCGGCGGGCATCGCGCATGCGGTGCAGGGCGCCATGGGCATCACCGGGGAAGTGCCGCTGCACCGGCTGACCGGGCGGCTGCAGGCGGCACGGCTGCGGTTCGGCGGCGAAGGATACTGGGCCAGCTGGCTGGGTCGGCAGGTGCTGGCCGACCCCGCCTCCGACACCCTGGCCTTCGCGCGCGCGCATCTGGGGCCCGCCGAACTGGAGACCACGTCATGAGCGATTTCCTGTTGTTCGAGCGCGACGGCCCGATCGTCACCCTGACCATGAACGCGCCGGAGCGGCGCAACGCCTTGGCGATCGAGGGCGGCAGCACCGATGCCTTTGTGTCCGCCTGCCGCCGCATCGCCGCCGAGCCCGATGTGCGGGCGGTGATCCTGACCGGCGCCGGCAGCGCCTTTTCGGCCGGCGGCGACCTGAAATCGATGCGGGAGCGCTTCGGCATGCCGCCCGCCGCCATCCGGGACAGCTACCGCCGCGGCATCCAGCAGATTCCACTGGCGCTGTTCGAGCTGGATGTTCCCACCATCGCCGCGGTGAACGGCCCGGCGATCGGCGCCGGACTGGATCTCGCCTGCATGTGCGACATCCGCATCGGCGCCGAAAGCTCCTCCTATGCCGAAAGCTTCGTCAGCGTCGGCATTGTGCCCGGCGATGGTGGCGCTTGGTTGCTGCCGCGCGCCGTCGGTCATTCGCGCGCCGCAGAGATGGCCTTCACCGGCGACCGGCTGGACGCGCGCGCGGCGCTGGAATGCGGCCTGATCTCCCGCCTGGTGCCCGATGCGGAGCTGATGGACGCGGCGCGGGCGCTGGCCGCGCGCATCGCCCGCAACCCGCCGCAGGTGTTGCGCATGACCAAGCGCCTGTTGCGTGAGGGACAGCACATGCGGCTGTCCTCCCTGCTGGAAATGTCCGCGGCCTTCCAGGCCCTGGCGCACACCACGCGCGACCACGAGGAGGCGGTGAATGCCTGGTTCGAGAAGCGCCCGCCCCGTTTCGAGGGATGCTGAGCATGGCAGCCCCGCCGGACGCCGACCTGCTGCCGCGTCACATCACCCTGGAAGGGTGCAGCAACCTGCGCGACCTCGGCGGTTATCGCGGCGCCGGGGGTCGGCGGGTCCGCATGGGGCAGCTGTTCCGCGCTTCCTCCCTGTTCGCGCTGACCGACGCAGATCAGGCGGCACTGGCTTCGCTCGGGCTGCGCACGGTGGTCGATCTGCGCGGCGAGGCGGAGCGTGAGCGTGCGCCGTCCCGCCTGCCCGCCGCGCCGCCCGAGCAGGTGGCGCTGCCGGTCGAGCCCACGGTGGGTGCCTCTCTGCGCGACCTGCTGGCGCGCGGCGAGGCGACGGGGGAAGGCGTGCTGGCGCTGCTGGCCCGGGCTTATGACGCCTATGCCACGGACAAGCTGCCGCAGTTCCATGCCCTGCTGGAGCTGGCGGCCGACGCAACCCGGCGGCCGCTGTTGTTCCATTGCACGGCCGGCAAGGATCGCACCGGCTTCGCCACGGCCCTGCTGCTGACCGCGCTCGGCGTCGGCCGGGACGTGATCATCGCCGACTACCTGGCCACCAACCGCCTGTGGCGCCGCGAGCGTGCCCTGCCGCCCGGCAAGCCGCCGGAGGTGGCGGAGGCGCTGCTCAGCGCGCATGCGCCGCTGCTGGAAGGCGCGCTGCACCGTGCCATGGCCGGTTACGCCAGCCCGGAGGATTTCCTGGCTGGCGCCCTCGGCTTCGGCCCGGCGCGCCTCGCCGCGCTGCGCGACGCCCTGCTGGAGTAGCGCCGGGCTACACAATCGCGACCGGTCAGCAAGGCCGGCGCCAATGGGGAGGAGAAGACGATGCGGAGACGAGGCATGCTGCGCCTGGCACCGGCGGCGATGGCCGCCGGAGTGCTGGCACGACCTTGGCTGGCACCCGGCGCGGCGCATGGCGCCGAGGCGTTTCCCTCGCGGCCGCTGACCCTGGTGGTACCGTTTCCGCCCGGTGGTGCCACCGACGTCGCGGCCCGCATCATGGGCGAGAAGATGGCGCCGGTGCTGGGCCATCCAGTGATCGTGGACAACAAGCCCGGCGCGCAGACGGCGATCGGCGCCGACGCCGTGGCGCGCGCCCCGGCGGATGGCCACACCCTGCTGATGGCCTCCGGCACCACGATGACGCTGAACCCGCTCTTGCCGGAAAAGCTGTCCTACCGTGCCGAGGATCTTTCGCCCGTGGTGCTGGTCACCACGCTGCCCTTCGGCGTGGTGGTGCGGAAGGGACTGGCGCAGGACGTGGCAGGATTCGTGGCGCTGGCGAAGTCCCGTAACGGACAACTGAACTATGGCTCCAACGGCCCGACCAGCTTCAACAACCTGGCCGCCGTGTCGGTGATGAACGGCCTCAACATCCGCATGCAGGAGATCAGCTACCGCGGCGATGCGCAGCAGCTGACGGATCTGATGGCCGGCACGCTGGACGTGATCGTGGTGGGCGGCAGCTCGGCGCTGGCGGCACACCGCTCCGGCCGCGGCACCATCATCGGCTGGACCGGGGAAGGCGAGCGGCTGGCGGTGACGCCGGAGGTGCCGAACTTCTCCGAGCAGGGTCCGGGCATGGTGTGCCAGACCCATTTCGGCCTGCTGGTGCCGGCCCGCACCCCCGCCGCTGCCGTGCTGCGGCTGAACCAGGTGGCGCTGCAGGCGATGCAGGCACCGGAGCTGCGGCAGCGGCTGCTGGAGGAAGGGCAATACGTCGCCGGCGGCTCGCCCGAGGATTACGCCACCTATCTGCGCCGTGACGCGGATCGCTGGCGCGACTTGGTCGGCCGGCTGGCGAAGGCCTGAGGCGGGTCATGTCCGGCACGGTGGTCATCGCGGGTGCGCTGGGGCTGGTCGGCGGGGCGGCCCTGCGCCGCTACGTCGCCGAGGGCTGGAAGGTGATCGGTCTGTCCCGGCGCACTCCGGGCGGGAACACCGGGGCGCGCTTCCTCGCCCTGGACCTGACCGACGCCGACGCCTGCCGGGCTGCGCTGTCCGGCCTCGGCGCCACGCATCTGGTCTACAGCGCGCTGTACGAGAAGCCGGAACTGCGCGCCGGCTGGCTCGATGAGGAGCAGATGCGCATCAACCACGCCATGCTGGCGAACTGCGTCGCGGCGCTGGAGGGCGGCCCGCTCCGGCACGTCACGCTGCTGCAGGGTACCAAGGCCTATGGCGTGCATCTCGGGCAGATGCCGGTCCCCGGCAAGGAGGATGCGCCGCGCCACATCCATCCGAACTTCTATTGGCGGCAGGAAGATGAGCTGCGGGAGCGGCAGCGCGGGCGGGACTGGCATTGGACGGTGCTGCGGCCCCAGGCGGTGATCGGCTTTGCCCTGGGCAGCGCCATGAACCTGTTGTCCGCGATTGGCACCTATGCGGCGGTGAGCCGCCATCTTGGCCTGCCGCTGGCGTTTCCCGGCCGCGGCGACCGCATTACCGAAGTGACCGATGCCCGACTGCTGGCCGAGGCGATCCTGTGGGCCGGACAAAGCGAGGCGGCCGGAAACCGGATCTTCAACGTCGCGAATGGCGACGTGCTGACCTGGCGCGGGCTGTTTCCCACGGTGGCCCGCGTTTTCGGCATGCAGCAGGGCGCACCGCACCCGATGCCGATGCCGGCGGTGATGGCGGACAAGGAGCCGGTCTGGCGCGAAGTCGTGCGGGAGCACGGCTTGCAGGAGCACACGCTGCGTGAGCTGGTGGGTGATTCCTGGCAGTTTGCCGACTTCGCGTTCAGCCGCGACGACCAGGTGGCATCGCTGGTCAGCACGGTGAAGATTCGGCAGGCGGGCTTCGGCGACTGCATCGATACGGAGGCGATGCTGGAATGGTGGCTCCGCGACCTGCAACGCCAGCGGATCCTGCCATCCTGAGGGCAGCGAGCACCCGGTAGCCCGGCAGGGGATTCGAGCCGGGCGAAGCGCGCCGACCATGAAGACATGGCGGCTTTGGAGGAGGTTTCCATGACCCTGTCACGCAAGGGCTTCCTGATGCTGTCCGCCGCCGGTGCGCTGGGGCTGGCCACGCCGCGCCTGGCCCGCGCCGCCGATCCGGTGAAGGTCGGCGCGCTGTTTCCGCTCTCCGGCGGCGCCGCTGTGCAGGGGCAGCATGTGTGCGAGGCCATCGAGGTCGCCGCCGCCATGGTCAATGATGCCGGCGGTGTGCTGGGCAGAATGGTGCAGGTGGTGCGGCGCGACGATGAATCCACCCCCGCTGTCGGCGTCAGCCGCGCCAGCGAGCTGGTGGCTGAGGGCGTTTCGGTGGTGATCGAGGGTTGGAACAGCCCGGTGACGCTGGCGCTGCAGACGGTGCTGGCCCGCGCCGGCGTGCTGGACATCACGGCCATTTCCAAGGCCGACCAGATCCTGAGCGGCGGCGGCAACCCGCTGGCGATCCGGCTGAATTCCTCCAACGCGCAGGATGGCCGAGTGATCGCCGAGCACCTGAAGGCCTCGGGGGCGAAGCGCATCGCGTTCCTCACCCAGAATGATGCCTATGGCAACGGCGCGCAGGCCTCGATCGAGGGCGAGCTGAAGAACATCGGCCACGACTACACCAAGGTGGGGGAGGAGCGGTTTCCCTTTGCGCAGGCGGATTTCCGCGTGGCGCTGACCAACATCCGCTCGGCCAACGCCGATGCAATCATCGCCATCAACGCCAATGAGGGCTCCGGCCTGCCGGCGCTGCTGCGCCAGGCACGGCAGATGCGGCTGCGCGGCGAGCTGGTGACGGCGGTGGGCACCGTGGCCCCCAGCGTGATCCAGGTGGCGGGGGAGGCGGCGAACGGCATCGTCGGTGCCGACATCTACTTCCCCAAGGTCGAGCCGTTCGTGTCCAACCCGGTGAACCAGGATTTCGTGCGTCGTGCCGAGGAGAAGATCCAGTACACGCCGGACAAGTTCATGGCGTTGGGCGCCACGGCGCTGCAGGTCTGGGCGCTGGCGGCGAACGAGCTGAAGACGCTGGAGCGGGAGAAGATCGCCACGCGCATCCGCGGCGGCCGCTTCGCCGGCACGGTAATGGGCGAGGTGAATTTCGGCACCGACGGGCAATTGTCGACCCGGCACCAGCTCTTCACCGTGCGCGAAGGGCGGATCGAGGTGCGCACGTGACGAACGCCGCGCCGCCGCCGCCCGCCCTGCGGGTGGAAGGGCTCGGCGTGCGCTACGGCGCGCTGGTGGCGCTGCAGGACGTCAGCTGGCAGGTATCGCCCGGCGAGATCCTGGGCATCATCGGGCCGAACGGCGCCGGCAAGAGCACCTGCTATGACGCCACCACGCACCTGGCGACGCGCAGCGGGCGGGTCTGGCTGGAAGAGCGGGATGTGACGGACCTGCCGCCGCACGGCCTCGCCGCCCTCGGGCTGAAGCGGGCCTTTCAGCAAAACGCCTTCTTCGCCACCCTGAGCGTGCGTGACAATATGGTGGCGGTGCTGGCGCGCGAGGCCGGCACCGGCCTGCTGCCGAGTCTGCTGCTGCCCTGGCGCGAGGCGTCGCGTCGCGCCGCCCTGCAGAACGAGGCGGTGGAGGTGCTGGAACGCTTCGGCGTGCCGCGCGAGCTGCACGCGCTGCGGCCTCCCAACATCCCGTATGGCAGCCAGCGCATGCTCTCCATCGCACTGGCTTTCGGCCGCGGCGCCCGCGTGCTGATGCTGGACGAGCCGGCCGCCGGCCTCGGCGGCGCCGATATGGCGCAGCTCGCCACCCTGCTGCGCCGGTTGCGCGCCGAGGGCGTCGCACTGGTGCTGATCGAGCACCACATGGACCTGGTGATGTCGGTTGCCGACCGCATCCTAGTTCTGGAGCAGGGGCGTCCGCTGGCCACCGGGCGACCAGCGGAGATCCAGGCCGATCCGCGGGTGCGCGAAGCCTATCTGGGGCAGGCGGCATGAATGCGGCGGTGCCGGTGCTGGAAGCGCGCGAGCTGCGCGTCGCCTATGGCGGGCATGTGGCGCTGGACATTCCGCACCTCGCCATCGCGCCGGGGGAGCTGGTGGGCGTGGTCGGCGCCAACGGGGCCGGCAAGTCGACCCTGGTGAACGCCTTGCTCGGCTGGTCGCGCGGCGCCCCCGCCGTCAGCGGCAGCGTGCGGCTGGATGGGGAGGAGATCGGCGCCCTGCCGCCGCACCGTCGCGTGGCGCGCGGCCTCGCGCTGGTGCCCGAGGGAGGCGCGGTGTTCATGCGGCTTTCCGTGGCCGAGAACCTCGCGGCCGCGCGCCCGTTGTCCGGCACGCGCGGCCGGCCGCATGACGCGGCGGCGATCCACGCCCTGTTTCCCCGGCTGGCGGAGCGGCAGCACCACGCCGCATCGGCCTTGTCGGGCGGCGAGCGGCAGATGCTGGCGGTCGCCCGCGCGCTGCGCCTCGGCCCGCGCGCGCTGCTGCTGGACGAGCCATCCATCGGCCTGGCGCCGCGCCTGGTGGCCGATGTGCTGCGAACGGTGCGCGGCCTGGTCGGGCCGGACCTGTCGGTGCTGCTGGTGGAGCAGAATGTGCGCGCCGCCATCGCCGTGGTGGACCGGCTGGTGCTGCTGGAGCGCGGCCGCATCCTGGCCCAGGGGCCGGTGGCCGCCATGCGGGACGACCCGCGCATCCTGGAAGCCTATCTCGGGGAGGCCGCCGCATGAACCTCGTGCAGCAACTGATCAACGGCATCGTGCTGGGCCATGCCTATGCGTTGATCGCGGTGGGCTGGACGGTGCTGCTCGGCGTCGCCCGGCTGGTCAATTTCGGCCATGGCCAGATCTACATGCTGGCCGCCTTCGTCACCTGGTGGGCCGTGGCCGGGCTCGGCCTGCCCTATCCCCTGGCCATCCTGGTGGCCATGCTGGCCGGGGTGCTGATCGGGCTGGTGATGCAGGCGGCCATGCTGCGCCTGACCTTCCGGCAGGATCTGGTTGCCATCATGATCGTGACGCTGGGCTTCGGCCACATGATGCGCGGCATCGCCGGGCTGGTGTTCGGCGGCCAGCCGCAGGTGCTGGAAACGCCGCTCAGCTACATCGACTTCGAGATCGCCGGCGCCTGGGTCACGGCGCAGGACCTGGCGGTGATCCTAGTCAGCATCGCCGCCTTCGCCCTGCTGCATTTCGGGCTGGAGCGCGGCACGCTGGGCCGCACCGCGCGCATGGTGGCGGAGGACCCGAAGCTGGCGCAGCTCGCCGGGATCAATGTCAGCCGCGTCTACTTCGCGGTGTTCGCCTTCGAGGGCGCGGCCGTGGCGCTGGCCGCCGCGCTGGTGGCGCCGCGCACGCCGATCCTGACCAGCATCGGCTTCGAGGAGGTGATCGTCACCTTCGTGGTGGTGGTGCTGGGCGGCATCGGCTCGGTCAGCGGCAGCTACCTGGCCGGGCTCGGGCTCGGCGTGTTCACCGCCCTGTTCGGCGGCTTCGTTTCGCCCGCCTATGCCACCACGGCGGCGTTCGGCGTGCTGATCGTTGTGCTGGTGCTGCGCCCGAGCGGCCTAGCCCTGCGCGCAGGAGGACGCTGATGCGCTCCTGGCCCGCACCGCTCGCCGCCTTGGTGGCGGCGATCGTGATCTTTCTGCTGCCCGGCTGGCTCGGCGGGCTGCACGGCGCCTTCACCGTGATTGCCATCCTGGCCGTCGCCGCCTACGGCCTCGACATTGTGGTGTCCGACCTGGGCGAGGTCAGCCTGGCGCACACCGTGTTCTTCGCCGCGGGGGCCTACGCGACGGGCCTGCTGGCGACGCGGCTCGGCGCCGGCGGCTGGGTGACGCTCGCCGGCGCGCTGCTGGCGGGGTTGCTGATCGCCCTGGCGCTCGGCATCGTCACCCTGGCGCTGCGCGAATTCGTGTTTTCCCTGGTGACCTACGCGGCCACGGTGGTTGCGGCCGCCATCGCCCATAACTGGAACCTGCTTGGCGGCTCCGACGGGGTGTCGGGCATCCCGACGCTGGACCTGTCGGCGGGCCCGCTGCGGCTCACCGCCGTCAACGACGCGCAGCTCTGGCCCCTGGCCTTCCTGCTGATGCTGCTGACGCTGTACGCGGTGCGGCAGTTCCGCCGCTCGCGGCTCGGTGCCATGGCGATGATGGTGCACCTCAACCCGCGCCTCGCCACCATGTCGGGCATCGACGTGCGGCGGGTGCGGCTGCAGGTCTTCGTGCTGTCGGCGCCGTTCAGCGCGGCGGCCGGCTGGCTCTACGCGTACCAGCGCGCCTATGTCGGGCCGGACCTGTTCGAGACCTATTTCCTGGTGCTGATGCTGACGGCGGTGGTGCTGGTCGGCCGCCGGCGGCTGTTCGGGCCGCTGCTCGGCACTGCCCTGGTGATCGGGCAGGAACGCTTCCTGTCCTTCGGCGGCGACATCAACGCCATCATCCTCGGCGGCGCGCTGGTGGTCGCCCTGGCGCTGCTGCCGGGCGGGCTGGACGGCCTGCTGCGCCGCGTGCTGGCCCGCCGCGCGCCGCCCATCCCCCTTTCCGAGACGAGAACCGCGACCCAGTCATGACCGAGCATCCCGATCCCGCCCCGGCTCGCCGCGCGCTGTACCGCCGTGCCGACCTCTTGCCCCTGCTGGAGCCGCGCAGCATCGCCGTGATCGGCGCATCCGCCCGCGCCGGCGCCTTCGGCGAGCGCACGGTGGCCAATCTGGCGGATTTCACTGGCCGCCTGCATCTGGTGAACCCGCGCTACGACCGGCTGGGCGAGCGTCCCTGCCATGCTTCCATCGCCGCCCTGCCGGAAGTGCCGGACCTCGTGGTGGCGGCGACGCCGATGGAGGCGGCCCTCCAGGTAGTGCGCGACTGCGCCGCCGCCGAGGTGGGCGCCCTGGTGCTCTACGCCGCGGGCTTCGCCGAAACCGGCCGGCCGGATCGAATCGCTTTGCAAGCGCAGCTGGCGGCGGAAGCCAGGGCCGGCGGCGTTCGGCTGCTGGGCCCGAACTGCATCGGCCTGACCGACTACGCGCGGCGGGCCGAGATCAGCTTCGTCGCCATTCCGCGCCCGGCGGCGCCGCCAGCACGGCCCGCCCTCGGCATCGTCAGCCAGTCGGGCAATCTGGGCTTCGCGCTGGCGCAGGCGGTGGAGGCGGGGGCGCAGATCGGGCGGGTGCTGACCTGCGGCAATTCCGGCGACATCGACGTAGCCGACCTGGTGGCCGCCCTGGCCGAGGACCCGAACTGCTCCGCCATCGCCCTGCTGTTCGAAGGCATGGCCGAGCCGCAGCGGCTGATCGAGGCTGCCGGCATCGCCCGCCGGAACAACAAGCCGGTGGTGGTGCACAAACTCGGCACCGGGGAGCAGGGCGCGCAGGCGGCCATGTCGCACACCGGCTCGCTGGCCGGCGCCCAGGAGGTCTACCGCGCCGCCTTCTCCCGCGCCGGCATGGTGCTGTGCGAAAGCTATGAGGGGCTGCTGGAGCTGGCCAGTTTCCTGGGCAAGGCCGGCACGCCGAAGGCGCCGGGCGTGGCTGTGCTGTCCACCTCGGGCGGCGCCGCCATCATGGCGGCGGACCGGGCCGAACCGCATGGGGTGCCGCTGCCGCAGCCCGGCCCCGAGGCGCAGGCGGTGCTGGCGGCGCGCATCCCGGAATTCGGCTCGGCGCGCAACCCGTGCGACGTCACCGCCCAGGTACTGACCGACCCCGGATCACTGCGCGACTGCATGGCCGCCCTGCTGGCCGATCCGGCTTATGGCGCGCTGCTGCTGCCGAACGGTTTCGCCTATGACGTGGCAACGCCGCGCTTCCGGCTGCTCGATGAGCTGGCGGCGCGGCACGGCAAGGTGGGCTGCGTGGTCTGGACCAGCCAATGGCTGGAAGGCCCCGGCGCGCGGGAAGCCGAAGCGACGGAGCGGGTGGCGCTGTTCCGCTCCATGGACCGCTGCATGGCCGCCATCGCCGCGTGGCAGGCCCGGGCCTCCGCGCCGCTGCCGGAGGAAACCCCGGCACGGCTGTCGCCTCCCGGGGCGCGGGAAGAGGCGGCCCGGCTGCTGGCCCAGGCCCGCGGTTCGGTGCTAACCGAGCGCGAGGCCAAGGCCGTGCTCGCCGCCTACGGCGTTCCCGTGGTGCAGGAAGTGCTGGCCACCGATGCGGAAGCCGCCGTCCGGGCGGCCGAGGCCACCGGCTACCCGGTGGTGCTGAAGGTCGAGAGCCCCGCCCTGCCGCACAAGACGGAGGCTGGGGTGATCCGCCTCGATCTGCCCGACGCGGCGGCGGTGCGCGCGGCCTTCGCGGAGGTAATGGCGAATGCCGGCCGCGCCGCGCCGGATGCGCCGGTCAACGGTGTTCTGGTGCAGCCCATGGTGCCCCGGGGCATCGAGATCGTCGTCGGTGCCCGGCGCGACCCGCTGTTTGGCCCGACCGTTTTAGTGGGGCTCGGCGGCGTGCTGGTGGAATTGCTGCGCGACAGCGCCGTGGCCCTGGCACCGGTCGGCGCAGCCGAGGCACGGGCCATGCTGGACCGCCTGAAGGGCGCGCCGCTGTTGTCCGGCTTCCGCAACCTGCCGGCCGCCGACCTCGACACCCTGGTCGGCATCGTGCGGCGCGTTTCGGAACTGGCCGCCGACCATGCCGGCCACATCACCGAGATCGACGTCAATCCGGTGATCTGCGCCGGCACGCGGCAGATCGCGGTGGACGCGCTGATCAGCCTGGATGCGGAGGCGCCGGCCTCGGATGGGTGAGCAGCACGAGCTTGCCGGTTGCCTGGCGGCCGGCCAGCATCTCCAGCGCCGCCGCGGCCTGTTCCAGCGGGAAGCGCTCCGAGATGGCCGGGCGCAGCCGCCCTTCCGCCACCCAGCCATAGAGCCGGGTGAGCAGCGCGCGGTTCCGATCCGGCTCGCGGCGGGTGAAGCCGCCATAGAACACGCCGGTGATGGCGCAATTTTTCAGCAGCGCCAGGTTCAGCGGGATGCGCGGGATCTCGCCGGCGGCGAAGCCCACCACCAGGAAGCGCCCGCGCCACGCGATGGAGCGCAGGGCCGGTTCGGTGTAGGGCCCGCCAACAGGATCGAAGATCACGTCGGGACCCTCGCCGCCGGTGAGTTCCTTCAGCCGATCGCGCCAGCCCTCGGCGCTGTAGTTCACCAGCGCATCGGCGCCGACGGCGCGGCATGCTTCCAGCTTCTGCTCGGAGGAGGCGGCAGCGATCACCCTGGCGCCCAGCAGCTTGCCGATCTGGATCGCCGCCATGCCGACGCCGCCCGCGGCGCCCAGCACCAGCAGCGTCTCGCCGGCCACCAGCGCGCCGCGATCCTCCAGCGCGTGCAGCACCGTGCCGTAGGCGAGGCCGAGCGCCGCCGCCTGCTCCGGCTCGACGCCGTCGGGCACGGGCACTGCCTTGCCGGCATCCACCGCCACGGCTTCCGCGAAGCCGCCATGGGTGATCACGGCGGCCACGCGCGTGCCCGGCGCCGGACCGCTGACGCCTTCGCCCAGCGCCGTCACCACGCCGCACACCTCGCCGCCCGGGATAAACGGCATCGGCGGCTTCTGCTGATACTTGCCCTCGATGATCAACGTGTCCGGGAAGTTGACGCCGCAGGCTTCCACGCGCAGCAGCAGCTGCCCTGGGCCGGCATGCGGCTCCGGCACCGATTCGACGCGCAATGCGGATGGCGGACCGTATTCGCGGCACAGGATGGCTTTCATGGCGCCCGTTCTCCCGGTTTTTGCTGCTCAACAGGTACTGCCCATCAGGGGCATGACGCGGCAGACTGGGCGAAAGGCCGGCCAGGGCACAAGGCCCGACCACAAGGAGGATGCAGGCGCATGGACTTCAATCACTCGGACAAGGTGCAGGATCTGCGGCGCCGGCTGCAGGAATTCATGGATGAGCACATCCTGCCCAACGATCCCCTGCATCATGCGCAGCAGGCGGCGATGACGGATCGCTGGCAGCCGGTGCCGATCACGGAAGCCCTGAAGCCCAAGGCCCGTGAAGCCGGATTGTGGAACCTGTTCCTGCCGGCCTCGACGCACGGCGCCGGGCTGACCAACCTGGAATACGCCCCGCTGGCCGAGATCATGGGGCGCGTGCCGTGGTCGAGCGAGGTGTTCAACTGTTCCGCGCCGGACACCGGCAACATGGAAACGCTGGAACGCTACGGCACGGAAGACCACAAAGCGCGCTGGCTGCGGCCCTTGCTGGAAGGCGAGATCCGCTCCTGCTTCGCCATGACCGAGCCGGACGTCGCCTCCTCCGACGCCACCAACATCCGCACCCGGATCGAGCGGCGTGGCGACCACTACGTGATCAACGGGCGGAAATGGTGGTCCTCCGGTGCCGGCGATCCGCGCTGCGCCATCTTCATCGTGATGGGCAAGACGGACCCGGAAGCGGAGAAGCACAAGCAGCAATCGATGATCCTGGTACCGCGCGACACGCCGGGCCTGACCATCAAGCGCATGCTGCCGGTGTTCGGCTTCGACGATGCGCCGCACGGCCATGCCGAGCTGGAATTCGAGGATGTGCGCGTGCCGGCGGAGAACATCCTGCTGGGCGAGGGGCGCGGATTCGAGATCGCGCAGGGGCGCCTCGGCCCGGGCCGCATCCACCACTGCATGCGGGCCATCGGCCTGGCCGAGCGGGCGCTGGAGATGATGTGCCGGCGAACGCTGGAGCGCCGCCCCTTCGGCAAGCCGCTGGCCGATCAGGGCGTCATCATCGACCGGATCGCGCGTTCGCGCATCCTGATCGACCAGACCCGGCTGCTGACGCTGCACGCCGCCTGGCGGATGGACACCGTGGGCAACAAGGTGGCGCGCGCCGAGATCGCCGAGATCAAGGTGGCGGCGCCGGAGATGGCCTGCCAGGTGATCGACTGGGCCATCCAGGCGCATGGCGGTGCCGGCGTCACCGAGGATTTCGGCCTCGCCTACATGTTCAAGATCGCCCGCACCCTGCGCATCGTCGACGGGCCCGACGAGGTGCACCGCTTCCAGCTTGGCCGCATGGAGCTGAACAAGCACCGCCCGCCGCGCAACGCCCCCGGCGAGGCGATGGCGTGACCGGCGCGCTGTTCGATCTGTCGGGGCAGGTGGCGATCGTCACCGGCGCCTCGCGCGGCATCGGCCGCGCCATCGCGGAACGCATGGCGGAGCATGGCGCGCGTGTTGCCGTGTCCTCGCGCAAGCAGGAAGCGTGCGAGGCCGTGGTGGCCGGCATCGCCACGCGCGGCGGCCAAGCCTTCGCGCAACCCTGTAACATCGGCCGCAAGGACGACTTGCAGGCGCTGGTGGACGCCACCCTGGCGCGGTGGGGCCGCATCGACTGCATCGTGTGCAACGCAGCCGTGAACCCGCATTTCGGCCCGTCGCAGGACATCCCGGACGAGGCGTTCGACAAGATCATGGCCTCCAACATCCGCTCCAACCTCTGGCTGGCGCAGATGGTGCTGCCGGGCATGGCGGAACGCGGCTCCGGCTCGGTGATCGTGGTCTCCTCCATCGGCGGGCTGCGCGGCTCGGCGGTGCTGGGGGCCTACGGCATCTCCAAGGCGGCGGACATGCAATTGGTGCGCAACCTCGCCGTGGAATGGGGTCCGCGCAACATCCGGGCCAACTGCATCGCGCCGGGGCTGGTGCGGACCGACTTCGCCCGCGCGTTGTGGGAGGACCCCGTGACCTACCGCAAGCGCATGCGCGACACGCCGCTGCAGCGCATCGGCGAGCCGGACGAGATCGCCGGGGCCGCGGTGTTCCTGGCCGCCCCGGCCGGGCGCTTCATGACCGGGCAGACCATCGTGATCGACGGCGGCGTGATGGCCGGCCCGCCCTTGCCGCAGGAGGATTGAGGCGATGACGGGAAGCGTTGCCGCGGCGGACGGCGTGCCGGTGCTGGTGCCGGTGCTCGAGAACCATCGCTTCGACGAGGCCGCCCTGACGCGCTACCTCGCGGAACGGCTGCCGGGCTTCGCCGCCGGCCCGCCGGTGGTGCGGCAGTTCCAGGGCGGGCAATCCAACCCGACCTTCCACCTGCACACGCCGGACGCCGACTACGTGTTGCGCAAGAAGCCGCCCGGCAAGCTACTGCCCTCGGCCCATGCGGTGGAACGCGAATTCCAGGTGATGCGCGGGCTGGCCGGCAGCGAGGTTCCCGTGCCGGCGGCGCGGCTGTTGTGCGAGGACGCGGCGGTGATCGGCACGCCCTTCTTCATCATGGATCACGTGCCTGGGCGGATCTTTCCCGACAGGGTCCTGCGGGCCGCGGCGCCGCGGGAGCGCGAGGCCGTCTACGCCGACCTGGCGCGCGTGCTGGCCGCGCTGCATCGCGTCGACTGGCGCGCGGCGGGGCTGGCCGAGTTCGCCCGGCCCGGCCGCTACATGGACCGCCAGGTCCAGCGCTGGACGCGGCAATGGGAGGCGGTGAAGGTCGAGGACATGCCGGCCATGGACCACACCGCCACGTGGCTCGCCGCGCATCTGCCCGCCGAGGAGGAGATCGCCCTCGCGCATGGCGATTACCGGCTCGGCAACGTCATCCTGCATCCTCAGGAGCCGCGCATCGTGGCTGTGCTGGACTGGGAACTGGCAACGCTCGGACATCCGCTGGCGGATCTCGCCTATGCCTGCCTCACTTATCACATGGCGCCCGGCCCGAGCGGCCTGACCGGCGTCCTGGGCTCCGAGGCGGAGCTCGCCGGCATTCCCACGGAAAGCGGCTTCGTCGCCGCTTATTGCCGGGAAGCCGGCCGTCCCGTTCCGCCGAACCTCGACGTGTTCATTGTTTTCTCGATGTTCCGGCTGGCCTCCATCGTCGCGGGAGTGTGGCGCCGTGCACTGGATGGCAACGCCGCCGACCCGCGGGCCATCGGCTACCGCGAACGCTACCGCGGCATGGCGGAGCGCGCGTGGGAGATCGCCCGCCGGGCCGGCCGCTGACAAGCAGGAGGAAGAAGAACCATGACACGCATGACACCGGAGGGCCGTGATGCCGCGGAGCTGGCGGGGGCACGCATCCTCGCCGACGGGCTGCGTTTTCCGGAAGCGCCGGTGATGCTGCCGGATGGCCGTGTGGCGCTGACCGAGATCGAGGCCGGCCGCATCATCGCCGTGACCCCGGACGGCACCAGAAGCATCCTCGCCCGTCCCGGCGGCGGTCCCAACGGACTGGCGCTGGGATCGGATGGCCTGCTGTATTGTTGCAACAATGGCGGCTTCGAATGGATCGAGGAGGAGGGACGGCTGCGGCCGCACGGCGCCCCGCCGGATTACGCGGGCGGCTGGATCGAACGCATCGATCCCACGACCGGCACGGTCACGCGGCTCTACGATTCCTGCGACGGCCGCATTCTGCGCGGCCCGAACGACATCGTGCTGGACGGGCAGGGCGGCGCCTGGGTCAGCGACTACGGCAAGAGCCGCGCGCGCGACCGCGACCACGGCTCGGTCTACTGGATCACCCTGGATGGCAGCCGCATCGTGGAAGCCGCGCACCCGTTTCCCGGCGGCGCCAACGGCATCGGGCTCTCGCCCGACAGGCGCATCCTGTACGTCGCGGAAACCGAGACGGGACGGCTCTGGGCCTTTGACATCCTCGGCCCGGGCCGTCTGCGCAAGGAACCTTGGCCGAGCCCGCATGGCGGCCGGATGCTCTGCCAGTTCCCGGGCTTCCGCCGCCTGGACAGCCTGGCCGTGACCGCCGCGGGCAATATCTGCGTGGCGACGCTGGTGGCCGGGGAGATTACCACGGTCTCGCCCGACGGGCGGATCCTGGACGTGGTGCGCTGCGACGAGCGGATGCCGACCAACATCTGCTTCGGTGGTTCCGACCTGCGCACCGCCTTCGTCACCCTGTCCCATACCGGCCGCCTGCTGGCCATGCCGTGGCTGGAGCCCGGGCTGGCGCTGCCGGGATAACCCGCCGCCACATTGCCGCGCCGGGCCACGCCGCCCTAACATGCGGCCGATGGACAGCAGAACCCTGGGGATGCCGGAACCCGGCGCGGAACGCCTGGCCGGCCATGGCCGGGATGTCGGGGCCGTGGTCAACGCCGTCGCCATCCTGCGGCACCTCGCCGCCGCGGCGCGGCCGCTCGGGGTCGCCGCCATCGCGCGCGGCACCGGCATCAGCGCCAGCACCTGCTTCAACATCCTGCGCACCCTGACGCGGACCCATTTCGTGTCCTTCGAGGAGGCCGGCAAGACATACACGCTCGGCCTCGCCGTCGCCGAGCTGGCCACGCGCTTCTTCGGCATGAGCCACACAGAACTGATCCGGCCCGAGCTGCGCCGCCTGGCCATGAAACACGGCATGCTGATCGCCCTGTGGCGCGTCACCGAGGACGGGCACATCGTGCTGGCCGATCGCGCGCACAACCCGGATGGCGTTCGTGTCGAGATGTCGATCGGCATCCGGCTGCCGATGCTGGTGGGCGCCGTCGGCCGCTGCATCGCCGCCGTGCTCGACCTGCCGGAGGCGGAGCTCCGGCGTCGCTTCGGGCAACTGCGCTGGCAGGCATCGCCCAGCTTCGAGACGTACCTGACGGAGGTGCGTGCGGCGCGCGAGGTGGGCTGGAGCATGGATGACGGGCATCTCTACCGCGGCATCGTCACGGTTGCCGCGCTGATCACCGACGCGGCCGGAAAGCCACGCTTCGGCCTCAGCGGCGTCACTATCGCGGCACAGCATGATCCCGCGACCTTTCCCGTGCTGGGCAGGGATCTTGCCGAAATGGCAGGGCTGACGAGCCGCGCGCTGTTCGCCGCGCCGCCGGGCTGGGCGGCCGGCACGGAATTGCCATGACATCGCAGCGTTCCTGACGCACCATCGCGCCTTCGGACCGGCCGCAAAGGCCCGGCCAGGAGGGAGGACGATGGCATGACATCGACACATCGCCGTATCGTGCTGCGAGGTGGTGCGCTGGCCCTCGGCGGGATGGTTCTGCCCAGGCTCGCGCGGGCCGAGGACGCCTGGCGGGCCACCCAAACGGTCCGCATCATCGTGCCGGCTGCGGCGGCCGGCACCACCGACATCATGGGCCGGATGCTTGCGCCGGTGCTGCAGGAACGCTGGGGTCAGCCTGCGGTGGTGGACAACCGGTCGGGTGCGGGCGGCACCCTCGGCACGGCGGAGGCGGTGCGCGCCAGGCCCGACGGCCATACGATCCTTGTCGGCAACATCGGCCCGCAGGCGATCGCCTATTCACTGTTCCGGAACCTGCCCTACCAGCCGCAGCAGCTGATCCCGGTTTCCAACATGATCCGCGGGCCAAACGTCCTGATGCTGCACCCATCCGTGCCGGTGCGCACCATGCCGGAATTCATCCGCTACCTAAAGGAGAAGAACGGGCGGCTCAACTACTGCACCTCCGGACCCGGCCAGTCCGGGCATCTGGCCGCGGTCTGGCTGCAGCAGCTCACGGGAACGCAGGCGACCGCGGTGCATTTCCGCGGCGCCGGTCCCGCCATGCTGGCCTTGATGGGGGGGGATGTGGAATTCGCGGTGGACAATCTTACCACCGCCGTTGAGCAGATCCGCGCCGGCAAGGTGCGCGCCCTCGGCGTCACCAGCGCCGACCGCAATGCCCAGCTGCCTGACCTGCCGGCGCTGCGGGAAACCATGCCGGAGCTGGCGGAATATGATGTCAGCACCTGGTTCGGCGCGTTTCTTCCCGCCGGCACGCCGGGGGCGGCGGTGCAGGCTCTGAACGCGGCCATCAAGGCGTTGCTGGACCGCCCCGAGACGCAGCAGCGCTTCGCCGAAATGGGTGGCGTCCCGGCCTATGGTACGCCGGCCCAGTACGCTGCCTTTGTGCGCGCCGAAACCGAGAAATGGGGCAATGTGGTGCGTCGCGAAGGACTGCAGATGGACATCGGCTGAGCGGATGGCGCCCCCGTCGGGCGCCATTCGTCAGGTCGCGTCAGACAGGATCCCAGGAGAAGACCTCGCCGCTGCGGTCCAGCGGCATGAAGCCCGAGCGCAAGGCCGGCATGGCATGCTCGGCGATCAGCTCCGGCGTCCAGCCCTCGCCGCGGTGCGCGCTGCGCGCCGGGCGGGACTGCGTCATCAGGAAGATCTCGTTGTTGCGCGCGGCGAAGACCTGGCCGCTGATGTCCTTCGCCTGGTCGCTCGCCAGGAACACCGCCAGCGGCGCGTTCTTCTCCGGTGTCATCCGCTTCAGCTTCTCCACCCGCGCCTGCTGCTCCGGCGTCTCCGCCGGGATGGAGCTGGTCATCCGGCTCCAGGCGAAGGGCGCGATGCAGTTGGAGCGGATGCCGAAGCGCTGCATGTCGAGGGCAATGGATTTCGACAGGGCGACGATTCCGAGCTTCGCAGCCGAGTAGTTCGCCTGCCCGAAATTGCCGATCAGACCCGAGGTCGAGGTCATGTGCACATAGGCACCGGAGGACTGCGCCCGGAAGTGCTCGGCCGCAGCGCGGGAGACATAGAAGCTGCCGTTGAGATGCACGTCGATGACGGCGCGCCATTCCTCCGGTGTCATCTTGTGGAAGATCTGGTCGCGCAGGATGCCGGCATTGTTGACCACGATGTCGATGCGGCCGAAGGCGTCGATGGCGCTGGCGACGATGCGGCGCGCCGAATCCCACTCCGCCACGCTGTCGGTGTTGACCACGGCCTGCCCGCCGCGCTGCTCGATGATCGCCTTGGTCTGCTCCCCCGGCGTGGCGGAGGTTTCGCCCAGGCCGGTGAGCGATGCGCCGATGTCGTTGATCACCACCTTGGCGCCGGCCAGCGCCATGGCCAGCGCGATCTCGCGCCCGATCCCGCCGCCCGCGCCGGTGACGATCGCGACCTTTCCATCAAGCATGGGCATGGTCGGACTTCTCCTCGGCGGGGGTGAACATGGGAATGGGCTGGGCCGGGTCCTCGCTGGGCACGAAGACCAGCCGGACCGGCAGGCCCACTCGCAGCGCGGCAGGGTCGCAGTCGACGATGTTGGTCATCATCCGCGGTCCTTCCGCCAGCTCCACATAGGCGATGACGTAGGGCGTCTTGGCATGCATGTGGCTGTAGCTGTAGATCGTGCCGCGGCCACTGGCGGCGACGAATTCCACCTCGCCCTCGTCATCGAACGGGCAGACCGGGCGCGGCGGGTAGTGGACCTTGCCGGTCTTGGTGTTGCGGCCGATCAGCAGGCGGCCTTCACGCGCCGCCTCCCAGAAGGCGCGGGTAGAGGGATCGGGCGTCGGCGCCGGCGGCGTGCGGGGGGCAAGCTTCTCGCTCATGATCGATTACTCCCGTTCCAGCACAAGCGTCGCGCTGCCGTGGCGGGTGCCGAGCGATCCGCCTGTGCCATGCGCCAGCGCCAGGTCGCAGTTCGGCACCTGCACGGCCGGATGCGCCTCACCCCGCAGCTGCCGCACCGCTTCGATCACCTTGGTGATGCCGCCGCGATTGGCCGGATGATTGTTGCACAGCCCGCCGCCATCGGTGTTGAAGGGCAGCTTGCCGGTTCCCGAGATCAGGTTGCCATCGGCCACGAAGCGGCCGCCCTGGCCCTTCTCGCAGAAGCCGAGGTCCTCCAGCTGCAGCAGCACGGTAATGGTGAAGCTGTCGTAGATGCTGGCATATTTGATGTCGGCCGGTGTCACCCCGGCTTCCTCGAAGGCCCGGGCGCCGGAGAAGCGGGCACCGGTGTAGGTGAGGTCGAGCTGCCCGCCCATCTGGTGCTTCACCGCCTCGCCGGCGCCGCGCACCGACACCACCGGGCGCTTCAGCGTACGGGCGATCTCCGGCCGGGTCACCACCAGCGCGCCGCCGCCATCGCTGATCACGCAGCAATCCAGCCGGTGCAGCGGATCGGCCACCATGGGGGAGTTCACCACCTCCTCCACCGTGACCAGCTTGCGCAGCATGGCGTGCTCATTGTGCTGGGCGTGATGGCTGGCGGCCACCTTGATCCAGGCGAGCTGCTCGGAGGTGGTGCCGAACTCATGCATGTGCCGCCGGGCGCAGAGCGCGTACATGTTGGCCACCGCCGCGCCGTAGGGATATTCGAACTGGACGTCCGGCTGCGCCGGGTTGCCGGCCCGCGGCGCGGTGCCAGTGGCCATGCCCTCGGAGCGCGGGCGCCCGGCGAGGGTGATCAGCGCCACGTTGCACTTGCCCAGCGCGATCGCCTCGGCCGCATGCGCCACGTGCAGCAGGTAGGAGCTGCCGCCCACATCGGTGGAGTCGACGTGCCGCAGCCGATCCAGCCCGATGTAGTCGACCATGCTGAGCGGGCCCATGCCGGGCGCGTCACCGGCGCAGAAATAGCCGTCCACGTCGGCGCGGCTCAACCCGGCGTCACGCAGTGCGCCGAGCGCCACCTCCGCATGCAATTGCGCGGTGCTCTTGTTCTCCGCCTTGCGCGCCGGATGCTCATAGGCTCCGACGATGCAGGCCTTGCCTCGGATGCTCAAGCGTCGTGCCTCCTTCTGTTCTGCTGCGTCATCACTCGACGCTCATGCCGCTGACCCGCGCAACCTCGGCCCAGCGCGCGATCTCCTGTTGAATGAAATCGGCGAATGCCTCCGGCGTCGTGCCGCCATCCGGGGTGAGGCGCGGCAATTCGGCGGCGAAGTCGCGCATCCGGGCCATCCAGGCCGGGTCGCGCACCACGGCATCGATCTCCTGCCCCATGCGGAGGATCACCGGCCGGGGAGTCGCGGCCGGCGCCTGGACGCCGAACCAGGACACGGCGTCGAAATCGGTCAGACCCGCTTCGTGCAGCGTCGGGGTTTCGGGCAGCACGGGGGACCGCTCGCGGCTGGTCACCGCCAGGGGCCGGATCTGCCCGTCCCGGATGAAGCCGATCGCCGAGGGCATGTTGTCCATCCCCAACTCGATGCGGCCGCCGATCAGCTCGGTCAGCATCGGGCCGGAGCCGCGATAGGGCACGTGCTGCAGCCGGATGCCGGCGCGTGTCGCCAGCAGTTCCATGCAGGCGTGTGGGCTGCCGCCAGCCCCCGACGTGCCGTAGTTCAACCGGCCCGGCTCGCGCTTGGCGGCGGCGATCAGCGCGGCCGTGTCGGCGATCGGCGTCGTCTTTGCTGCCAGCAGAACGTTGGCCACCCGCGTCACCAGCCCGACAGCAGCGAGATCCTGCGGCCGGTAGGGCATGCGCGCGCCATAGGCAGCGTAGTTGATGGCTGCCGTTCCGATCGAGGCCATCAGGAAGCTGTAGCCGTCCGGCTCCGCCTTGGCCACGGCATCGGCGCCGATGTTGCCGCCGGCACCGCTGCGGTTCTCCACCACCACAGGCTGGCCGAGCCGCACTGAAAGCCGCTCGGCCAGGAAGCGGCCCATCAGGTCGGTGGTGCCGCCGGGTGGGAAGGGGATCACCAGCCGCAGGCTGCGCTGTGGCCAGGCGCCCTGCTGCGCGGCGATGGCGGGCCCGGCGGGGAGCAGCGAGCCGGCCGCGAGCAAGGTCCGTCGGCGCAGGCGCATCGTCATCGATCCATTCCCTTCGCCGGCGGTCAACCGGGCAGGCCCAGCACGTTCTTGGCCAGGATGCCGCGCTGGACCTCCGAGCTGCCGCCATAGATCGTGGTCGGCCGCGCCTCGATGAACTGACCCGCCGGATGCAGGTCGCGATTGCCGCCCATCGGCTCCAGCAGGCCGGCATTCTCGCCGGCGATCTCCAGCATCAGTTCGGTGATGCGCTGGAACAGCTCGGCCTGGTGGAGCTTCAGCATGGACACGTCCGGTCCCAGCGTGTCGCCCCGGCGCAGCACGGCGACAAAGGTCTCGTAGAGATCCTTGTGATCGTCCAGATCCATGCGGAGGCGGGTGTAGCGGTCCTGGAAATCAGGCTCGTCGAACACGCCCATCCGCTCGGCCAGCAGCTTCAGCCGTGCCAGCGCATAGCCGGATTGTCGCGGCGAGCCGAGGAAGATGCGTTCGAAGCCGAGCAGCGCCTTGGCCATGCTCCAGCCCTTGTTGGGCTCGCCCACCAGGTTCTCGCGCGGCACGCGGACATTGTCGAAGAACACCTCGCAGAACTCGTCATGCCGTGCGAGGTTGATGATCGGCCGCACCGTAACGCCGGGCGACCGCATGTCGATCAGCAGGAAGGAAATCCCCTCCTGCTTCTTGCCGCCCTTGTCCGTGCGCACCAGGCAGAAGATCCAGTTGGCATCGGTGGCCAGCGTGGTCCAGATCTTCTGGCCGTTGACGACGTAATGGTCGCCCTCCTGGTCCGTTCCCGGCACCGCCTCGGTGCGGAGGGAGGCGAGGTCCGAGCCGGCGCCGGGTTCGGAATAGCCCTGGCACCAGATGTCCTCGCCGGCCAGGATCCGCGGCAGGAAGCGCTCCTGCTGCTCCTGCGTGCCGAAGCGGATCAGCAGGGGGCCCAGCATGATCACGCCATGATCGGGCAGGCGGGCGACGCCGTGTCGCTCATATTCCTCGATCAGGATGATCTGCTTGCCGGCATCGAGGCCGAGCCCGCCATGCTCGCGCGGCCAGCCGGGTGCCACCCAGCCACGGGCCTGTAGCTTGTCGAACCAGGGGCGGCCCTGCTCCCAGTGCAGCCGGTGCGGCGGATGCCGCAGCTCGGGGGGATATTCGGCTTCGACGAAGCGGCGCACCTCGGCCCGGAAGGCCTCGTCGCTCAGTGCGTTCAGGTCGGTCACGCCGCATCCTCCCCCAGCATGTCGTCATGGGCCTCCGCCGCGAAGCGGCGCCGGTGCAGCGCGGCGGAGCCGAACTGGTTGGCCAGCACCATGGCCCGGCGCAGATAAAGGCTGATATCCGCCTCATCCGTGTAGCCGATGCCGCCATGCAGCTGGATGGCCTGCCGCGTCACCAGCAGCGCCGCATCGGAGGCGCGCGCCTTGGCCCGCGACACGGCAGCCCGTCGCGCCGCGCGGGACGTGCTGCCATCGTCCAGCAGGGCGGCGGCGGCGGCGATGCTGGCGCGGCTCAGGGCGATCTGGATCTGCAGGTCGGCGGCGCGGTGCTGCAGCGCCTGGAAGCTGCCGATCGGCCGGCCGAATTGTTGCCGCGTGCGCAGGTAGTCGAGGGTGAGGACGAAGGCCTGATCCATGACGCCCAGCAGCGTGGCGGCGGTGGCCAGCGTCGCCTGTTCCAGCGCGTCGGCCACGGCGTCCTCGCCGATCGAGCCCAAAAGAGCACCGCCTTCCGGCCTCAGCGTGCCGAAGAAGCCACCATCCTGGGTTTTCTCCAGCTGCAGCGCGGCCCCCTCGGCCGGCTGCAGCCACAGTTCCAGCCCCTGGGCCTGCCGCACCGGAACCAGAAAGGCGCTGGCGCCGCCGGCCTGCGGAATAAACAGGCGCGGCGCGCCCGGCGTCCCGGGCGCCTCGAGGGTGGATGGCGCTTCCTGCCACGCCGCCAGCACCAGCGCCTCGCCGGCCACCAGCCGCTCCAGCGGCATGTCGGCACCGGCGGCGGCCAGCAGCGATCCCGACAGCATGGCGGGCACCAGCGGCTCCGGCGCCAGGGCGGCGCCCAGCTCCTCAGCCAGGGCGCAGAGCGCCGTCATGCCCAGCCCGGCGCCGCCCTTCTGCTCGGGCAGCAGCAGGCCGATCCAGCCCTGCTCGGCCATGGCGGCGAGCACGGCCGGATCAAAGCCGGGTGGCTGGAAGCGCAGGGCGCGGACCCGGCGGCGGTCGCCGCCCCGGGACGCGAGGCCGGCGGCGCTGTCGCGCAGCATGCGCACCGCCTCGGCCAGCTCGGCATTGTCCAGCGCGGCGCTCATGCGAACACCGCTAGGCCGTTGTTCACCACCACCACGTCGCGCTCCACCACCCGGGCGCGGAAGGCGCCGTTGCGCCAGATCTCGGTGCGAATGGTTTCGCCCGGAAACACCGGGGAGGAGAAGCGCAGCGACAGGCTCCTCATCGCGTCCGGCCGGTAGTCGCCCAGCTCGCGCAGCAACGCATGCGCCACCACGCCCAGGGTGCACAGCCCATGCAGGATCGGGCGCGGGAAGCCGGCCCGCGCCGCCACCTCCGGATCGGCGTGCAACGGGTTGTTGTCGCCATTCAGGCGGTAATACAGCGCCTGCTCCGGCCGCGTCGGCAGGTCGAGCGTCAGCTCGGGCGCCGTGTCCGGCACCGGATGGGCCGGCTTCACCGGGCCGGAGGGGCCGCCGAACCCGCCATCGCCGCGTAGGAAGGTGGTGCTGCCGGTCACCGCCAGCAGCGTGCCGGTCGCGGCGTCGCGCAGCTCCTTCTCGGAATACAGCAGCGCGCCCTTGCCCTCGCCCTTGTCGACCAGGCCGGTCACGCGGGTGCGGCCGATGATCTCGCCTTCCGCCGGCAGGGGGTGATGCAGGGTGATGGTCTGCTCGCCATGCACCACCTTCACGGCATCGATGCCGGTGGCCGGGTCGGCGGCCCAGAAGCCGGGATGCGCCAGCACCACCGCCATGGAAGGCATCACGCGCAGCCCGCGGTCGGCATCCACGAAGTCGAGCTGCCGCGCATCCATCGGGTCCTGCCCCAGCCCGACCGACAGGGCGTAGAACACCGCGTCGCGCGGGGTCACGCGCTGCCGCACCTCGGGGATGGGGAAGTGGCGCAGGGTGTCGTAATCGATCATGGCGCGTCCTTCGCGATCTCGATCACCGCGTCGGCGGCGAAGGCGCCTTCGCCCGCAGGCATGGCGAAGACCGGGTTGAGGTCGATGGAGGCGAGGCGCGGCCCCGCGGCATGCGCCAGCAGCGACAGCCGCGACAGCATCCGCGCCAGCGCCGGGATGTCGGCCGGCGGCCGCCCGCGCGCGCCCTGAAGCAGCGGGGCGCCGCGGATCGAGCGGATCATCGCTTCCGCCTCTGCCTCGCCGAACGGGCAGCGCCGCAGCGCCACGTCGCGCAGCACCTCGACGAAGATGCCGCCCAGCCCGAACAGCGCGACCGGGCCGAACACCGGGTCGCGGTGAACGCCCAGGATGCATTCCACGCCGCCCGAGAGCTGCTTCGCCACCAGCACGCCTTCCAACCGCGCGGCCGGCGCCGCCTCCGCGGCGCGGTGCATCAGCAATTCGAAGCCGTCGCGCACGGCCGCCGCGTCCGGGACGCCCAGCAGCACGCCGCCGATCTCCGATTTGTGCAGGATGTCCCGCGACAGGATCTTCAGCACCACGGGAAAGCCGAGCGACGCGGCCGCGGCGGCTGCCTCCTCGGCGCTGGCGCAGGCCCGTTCGGGCGCGGCGACGATGCCGCCCGACGCCAGCAGCCGCTTGGCCTCGGCCTCGCTCGGCGTGGCGTCCGGCCATTCGAGCAGGGGACCGGGGGTCGGCGCCTGGACCGGGCCGGCGGCGAAGGCCTCGCCGAAACGCCCCATGGCGTGGATCGCCGCCACGGCGCGCGACGGATCGGCGAACACCGCGAAGCCGTCATCCTCGAATTGCCGGATCTGCGGCGGATCGGCGAGCACGCACAACACCATCAGCCGGTCGGGATAGCGGCTGCGCAGCGTGCGCAGCTGCTCGCGCAGGCGCGGGGTGATGGAGGGCGCGCCGCCGGCATGGGTGAAGAACAGCAGCGCCGAACGATAGCCGCCCTCGCCCAGCAGCGCCTCGCCGAAGCGGCCCACCAGGGTCAGGTCGTTCAACACCTGCGCCGTGCAATCCACCGGGTTCTGCGGCGCGCAAAAGGGCAGGTCACGGTGCAGCGCGGCCTGCGCCGCCTCCGGCATCGGCGGCATCGGCAACCCGGCGGCATCGGCCGCGTCGGACACCAGCACGCCGGCGCCGCCGCTGACCGTCAGCACGCCCAGTGTGTTGCCCACCGGATAAATCTTGCGGGTCGCCAGGCGGGCAATATCGAGCAGCTCCTCCGTGGTGCGGGCGCGCACCACGCCGAACTCGCCGAGCACCGCATCCGTCACCGCATCGTCGCCGGCTAGGGAGGCGGTGTGCGATTGCGCCGCCGCGCGGCCCAGCGCGCTGCGGCCGACCTTCATGATCACCACAGGCTTGCGGTTGCGCCGCGCCAGCTCCAGCGCCGCCAGGAAGCGGTCACCGTCGCGGATGCCCTCCGAATAGGCGGCGATCACCTCGGTGTTCGGATCCTGCGCCATCCAGGCGATGAAGTCGCCCACCGTCAGATCGGCCTCGTTGCCGGTGGTGATGCTGCAGGACAGTCCCATCCCGAGGTCGCGCGCCATGCTGAACAGGTGCATGCCATAGGCGCCGGACTGGCTGGCGATGCCGATCGGCCCCGGCACCGGGTAGCCGCGCTCCAGCGAGGAGGTGAAGGTGCCATAGAAGCCGTTCGCGGTGTTCAGCAGGCCGAGGCTGTTGGGCCCGAGCAGCCGCATGCCGCGCCGGCGGGCGATGGCCACCAGCCGCGCCTGCGCCGCAGCACCCTCCGCGCCCATCTCGGCGAAGCCCGCGGTGAACAGGATGGCCGCCCTGGTGCCGCGCTCCGCGAGGTCCTGGAGCGCAGCCTCCGCCGCGGCGGGCGGCACCGCGATGATGGCGGCATCGGGCGTTTCCGGAAGATCGGCCACGCCGGCGAAGGCCGGCAGGCCCTGGATGCTGGGGCGCTTCGGATTGACCGGAAAGATGCGTCCCCCGAAGCCGCGCTCCAGCATGGCCGCGATGGGCCGGCCGCCGATGCGGCTCGGATCATCCGACGCACCAACCACCGCCACGCTGCGCGGATGGAGCAGAGCGGACAAAGCGGCGTCGGCTTCGGTCTGCGGCAAATCGTTCTTCCTGTTTTCCGGATGATGCGGCGCTTGGCCCCGTCATCTCCTCCCTCATAGCTGGCAGGTTAGAGAGCCGAGTGTCGCCATTCAATATGGGGAATGGTATTCTTCCCGTGAAATAAGATGAACCGTGGGTGCGCCGGGCAACCCGATGTCGGCCGGCGACCGACGCAGGAGGACACGAACCGATGCCGATCCCCGCCATGCTCCAAGGCCGTCTGGCATTGCCGGCCGTCGCGGCGCCGCTGTTCCTGGTGTCCGGGCCGGATCTGGTGGTGGAAACCTGCCGCGCCGGCATGGTGGGCACCTTTCCGGCGCTGAACCAGCGGGACACGGCGGGCTATGTGGGCTGGCTCGACGAGATCGCCGGCCGGCTGGCCGCGCTGCCGCAGGCGGCGCCCTTCGGCGTGAACCTGATCGTCCACCGCAGCAACAAGCGCCTGCAGGCGGATCTGGAGGCTACGGTCGCGCATCGCGTGCCGCTGGTGATCACCTCATTGGGCGCGGTGCGCGAGGTGGTCGATGCCGTGCACGGCTATGGCGGGCTGGTGTTTCACGACGTGATCAACATGCGGCATGCCACCAAGGCGGCCGAGGCCGGGGTGGATGGCCTGATCGCCGTCTGCGCCGGTGCCGGCGGCCATGCGGGAACCCTGAGCCCCTTCGCCTTCCTGCCCGAGCTCCGCGCCATGTTTCCCGGCACGCTGCTGCTTGGCGGCGGCATCGCGCATGGCCGCCAGGTCGCTGCGGCGCGATTGATGGGCGCCGACCTCGCTTATGTCGGTACCCGCTTCATCGCCACGCAGGAAAGCCTCGCCGCGCCGGAATACAAGCGCATGGTGCTGGAGGCCCGCGCCGGCGACATCGTCTACACCGCGGCCATCAGCGGGGTGAAAGGCAATTTCCTGCGCCAGAGCCTGGTGGCCGCCGGGCTGGACCTCGACCGGATGGCCGAGCAGGAGGCGCTCAACCTCACCGAGCACGAGAAGCGGCCCTGGAAGAACATCTGGTCGGCCGGGCAGGGCGTCGGCTCGATCGACGACCTGCCCCCCGCCGGCGCGCTCTGCGCCCGCCTTGCGGCGGAATATCGCGACGCCGGCGCGGCCCTCTGACAGCCGGCACAACAGCGGCGCCGCAGCGCGGCGCCCCCATGAAGGAAGCTCGACGATGACCGATGCCAGCCCGGAAGCCGCCCCGCCCACCACCCATGCCCGGCTCAGCGACGGCGTGCTGGAGCTGACGCTCAGCTATCCGCGCCGCCGCAACGCCCTGGCCATGGAGTTGCGGGCCGCGCTGGTCGAACATCTGGAACGCGGCCTCGCCGACCCGGAATGCCGCGTCATCATCCTGACGGGGGAGGGCGGGCATTTCTGCGCCGGCGGCGACATCTCCGGCATGGGTCGCCCCACCGCCATGGGGGGACGTCGCCGGATGATGGCGGGGCATCGGATGATTCGCCTGCTGGTGGAAGGCGAGAAGCCGGTGATCGCCGCGGTCGAAGGGCATGCGGCGGGCGCCGGGATCTCCATGGCCGCTGCCTGCGACATCGTGGTGGCCTCGGAAACGGCGACCTTCACCTGTTCCTTCAACAAGGTGGGGCTGGTGCCGGATCTGGGCGCGGCCTGGACCCTGTCCCGTCGCATCGGCCTCGGCCGGTCGAAGATGGTGATGCTGCTCGGCGAGGCGATGCCTGCCGCCGAAGCGGCGGCGCTCGGCCTGGTGGACCGGCTCGCGCCGGCCGGCGGCGCGCTGGAAGCGGCGCGGGCGATGGCCCGGCAGATCGCCACGCGCTCGCCGCTTTCCAACGCCATGGCGAAGACGCTGCTGAACCGCGCGACCGGGACGCTGGGCGAGTTGCTGCAGGCGGAGGCGGATGCCCAGGGCCTGCTCTACGCCTCGGAGGATTTCCTGGAAGGCAGCAGCGCCTTTCTGGAAAAGCGGACGCCGGTCTTTCCGGGCGGCTGAGCGTGCAACCTCGGCCGGAAAGCCCGGTTCAGCGGCCGAGCCCGGCCAGTGCCTGCAGCCGCCGCATCACGGCGGCCAGCCTGGGGCCGATATCCTGCAGGATGCGCTCGCCGCTCAACATGAAGGCGGGCGCGCCGCAGTTCATCGCGACAATGCCGCCGCCATTCGGCAGGGCGAAGGCCGCGCCTGCCGCATGCACCGTGTGGTTCCATTCGCCGATCGAGGCGGTGAAGCCCAGCGCGGCATGCATCTCGGTCGCCTTGCGCAGCCCTTCCCGCGTGGCGGGCCAGGCGTCAGGATCGGCCTGCGACAGCACCGCATCCAGCTCCGCCCGCTCGGCGGCCGGCGCGACGGCGTAATAGGCCCGGCCCATCGCCGTCAGCCCCAGCGGCAGCCGGGACCCGACGCCCAGTTGCAGCGCCACGGCGGTGCGCGGCGAGAAATGCTCGATGTAGAGCATGGCGGCTCCTTCGCGGCTGCCGAGCGACACCGAGGCCTGGGTTTCCTCCGCCAGATGCCGCATCAGCGGCGCGGCCACCTGGCGAATGGTCATGTTCGCCAGGGCGAGCTGCCCCAGCGGCACCAGCCCGATGGCCAGCTGGTACTTGGCGAAGCGTGGCAGGTAGCTGAGGCAGCCGAGCCGCGTCAGGGTATAGGTGAGGCGGGACACGGTGGCCTTGGGCAGCCCGGTCCGCTCCGCCAGCTCCTGGTTGCCCAGCACGCGATCCTCGGCGCTGAAGGCACGCAGGATGTCCAGGCCACGGGCCAGCACGGCGATGAATTGCCGGTCGGCTGCTGCATCGCCGCCACCTGGTGCGTCATTCCGCGGCGCCCGTGTTCGCATGACCTGTCCTTTCCCGCACTTTCCAAAGCCAGCGCTTGACGAGGCCGTCCGCGGACCGATAGGTCTGAGCATAATCGCAGAACTCAATTCCGCAATGCGGAATAAGGCCAATCACTGCGGAGGAAGGGAACGGGCATGGAACAGCGCATGCTGGTCGGCGTCACGGTGGACAACGCGGTCGCGGTGCTGCGGATCGCCAATCCGCCAGTCAACGCGCTGAGCGCCGCCCTCCGGTCCGCCATCGCGGATGCCATGCAGCAGGCAGCCGCCGATTCCGGAATCCGGGCCATCGTGCTGGCGGCGAGCGGGCGCACCTTTGTGGCCGGGGCCGACATCAGCGAGTTCGGCAAGCCGCCCGTGTCACCGACCCTGCCGGAGGTGGTCGAACTCCTCGATGCGTGCCCGAAGCCGCTGGTGGCGGCGATCAACGGCGCCGCGCTGGGCGGCGGGCTGGAGCTGGCAATGGCCTGCCACGAGCGGGTGGCCACGAGCGGTGCGAAGCTCGGTCTGCCGGAGGTGAAGCTGGGCCTGCTGCCCGGCGCCGGCGGCACGCAGCGCCTGCCGCGGCTGGCGGGGGCCGCGACGGCAGTGGCCATGGTGGTCAGCGGCGAGCCGGTCACGGCGGAGGATGCCCTGCGCCACGGCATCGTGGACGAGGCGGTCGAAGGCGACCCGGTGCCGGCGGCGCTGCGCCGGGCGCTCGCCCTGGCCGATGGCCTGGCCGCTCCGACGCGCGTGCGC
>NZ_QXGS01000207.1 GCF_003604215.1 Teichococcus vastitatis | reverse complement strand
ACCGGTCTCCCTCAGGCGATTGTGATACTACCTAGGCTGAACCTCTTCCTCTTCGATCAGCCGCCGCAGGTACGGCGCCAGATCCCTTGCCTCCTCATAGGCGTGCTGCAGCCACTATTTTCGGCTCAGATCCTGTCGAGCAATGGTTCATAGGTGGCGATGCCCTTTTCGGATCTGGCCAGCAGATCGGCCGGACGGCGGCAACGATCAGGTTTAGCGAAGCATTCGGCAGGCGCTCACTCACGGCCACCTACCCAACAGCACCGCCCGTAGCACGATCAGTGCGCCGGGCAGGGGCCGACCTGACCTTCACGCAGACCGCCAGCTGCTGCTGAGCTTCCCGGCCGTTTACGAGACGGGCGAGATTCTGCTGGAAGGCGTGGGTGCCGTACGCGCCGGTGACATCGTCTTCGCCTGAAACCGGCTGTTGTTCAGCAGCCTTGCCAACATCGCAACCGCGACGCTGACCAGGATGCAGGACGTCAGTGCTCCATTCATCATGATGGGCCAGGCAGACGCGATCAGCGGCCGGCAACCTCAAATATGGTCGCGTCCAGCTTATAGCCACCATGCTCGGTCAGCAGCAGCCGCGGCTGGCTCGGATCGGCTTCGACTTTCTGGCGCAGCCGATAAATATGAGTCTCCAGCGTATGAGTGGAGACG
>NZ_QXGS01000206.1 GCF_003604215.1 Teichococcus vastitatis | reverse complement strand
GTGGAGCAACAGGCATCCCAGCCCCGACAGTGGGCGCTCTTCGATGACCTTCCAATCACTCCACATCCACCGCGCCAAAAACCAAAACCATTCAAGAGTAAGAAGGTCGAGCAGGCCGTTCAGCCGTGCGTCGATCTGCTGACTTACCAGCCTGCTCCGGACGTAGCGCCAATGGCTGGGGGTCCATCTGCTGCATCAGTGGCGCTTGTTGCTCTACGCCGTCGCGCGGCATCGGGAAGGCCCCGCCAGTTCAAGCCAAGGGCCTGCGCTTCATGCAAAACCATCTATCAGCCGACAAGCCCAGTAAACGCCCGCTGCGAAGCCTGCAGCACGGTCACGAAAATCTGCCCGCAGTGTGAGACGGCGTTCAGCTTCCGCACTTTGGGCCCGAGGAACGATGCTCGACGGACCTACTGCAGCGTCAGTTGCAAGATGGTGACGCAGCACGCGGATCCCGAACGGAAGGTGGCTTGGCGCACCCGAATGCAGAAGCTGTGGAGCGACTCTCCCCTCAAGGGGCGCCCTAGTCCAGCGAGCTCCGCTCGAATGAAGGCGAACAACCCCATGGCCGATCCGGCCAATGTGGAGAAGATGCGCCAGAAGAACATCGGCCGGACGTTCCTGGCTCGTGGCGGCAATGGAGCGTTGACGAAGCCACAGCAGATGCTGGCAGATGCGCTTGGCCTTCCAATGGAGTACCCGATCCGGACAG
>NZ_QXGS01000205.1 GCF_003604215.1 Teichococcus vastitatis | reverse complement strand
GGCAGCCCAACATCGAGCAGGATCGCATCGTAGCGAGCGCCCGCGCTGGACAACTTGTCCTCGGCCTCAGCCGCGCTTTCCGCCTCATCGGCACTGAACTCGCCGCCGAGCAGGATCTGCTCGGCCAAGGTGGCACGCAGCGCGGCATCGTCCTCGACGATGAGGATCTGGCGGAGGGCGGACATCGGTGATCTCCAGGAAAAGGGAAGGGTGTCACTACCCTTTCTAATCATCTACAGGTTGATGATACCGCACACAAATCACTCAAATGAGAGCTTTGTACAGAAATTGATACGCTTCTGGGGTTCGGCGGCGCTACAACATGCACGTGCTACCGGTCACACAGCGGTTCGTTGTTATGCATGTTCGTGACAGGTTTCTGGTTTAGGCCCGTTCAGTCAGTGCCGCTTTGGCACGGCTCACCAGCGCCACGCGCACCATTGCTTTCCCACCTCAAAATGAAGGTGACCAGTTCAGCAAGGCAGACAGCAAAGCAGTACGAGATGCGCGGTTTATCGGGTTTGACCCTCGCCTGCATTGCGGTCCTTTATTCCTTACGTCAGTGAGCGGCGGAACAGCGCTTGGATGAGGAGCAACCCTGCTAGCGGAGCCACAGCGTCGATGGCGCTCTGGATCCAGCAGAATGTACTAGCTCTGCGACAAGATGCCTCGTCTGAAGGCGGGCAGGGCCCCTCGTAGAGGAAGGTGCCATCTAGGGCACCCGGAGGAT
>NZ_QXGS01000204.1 GCF_003604215.1 Teichococcus vastitatis | reverse complement strand
TTTTTTCAGCCGCTCCTCCTCCGTCTCGCCCGGCGGCGACCACACCGCCGCATGGGTCTCGCAGAACAGCACCTCGTTGCTGCTGGGGCAGCGGCTGCCGCCGACGTCGCGGAGCGGGTTGTTGGGTTCGTCGGCGGGCGGGCGGACGAGGCGGCTGCGGGACGCCGGACCGTTGTGAGCGACTTCGCCTTTGGCCACTTGCTCGATCCTGCAGTTCTACCGTGAGATTCTACTCAGGAGCGCTGCTGCAGGGAAGTCTTCTTCCATTCTTCCATGCAGGACACGGAGGAGTTGCAGTCACCGCTTGGCTCGAACGGTGTCTTCCTGATCCAGAACCGCACGGAACAAGCCCGTACCGCGGATCTAAGGACCTTCTTGTTTGGCCTTGTTCGGCAGGAGGCGGAAATCCACGATCTCCATGCCTAGAGACGGGTCAGCTCGCGCGCGGATCTATCGGGAGAACCCGGTTTGCGCCTTCCGTGCGCTCCCGTGCCTCCTGGGCATTTTTGACTTATGGCAAGCTTCTGCCACAAACCTCCATGACAGAAGTTTTTTAGGATAAGATACTGATGTAATGAGTGAATTCTAACTTCTGTCATCTGTCATCTCGTCTCCTTTCCCGATGCACCTCCTCCTGAATCCTGTGGACCTACTAAAGCCACCGATGACAAATGACAAAAGCCTCGAGAAGTATTTTTTATCAGTCCATTAAGCTCAAGACTTTCGTCAATGTAA
>NZ_QXGS01000203.1 GCF_003604215.1 Teichococcus vastitatis | reverse complement strand
CCCCCGTGTCGGGGAAGCCCCCGTCGTGAGTCACGACCATCGGGAGTTGGTATTAACCGAAGTGCCTCCGGTAACGCCTGATTTTTCGCATCAGATTTGGATTATCTCGCGTCACCTGTCTGGAGCACCGGAAAGCGAGACGGCGCATGGATATTGAGGTCTCTCGGCACCGACTTCAGCAAGAACGACTGCCGCCTGGCAGGGCTGAAAGCATAAGGGCCTCGTTCGTGCCCAACCTCCCATGCCCTCTCCCAGCGCATCCAGTGAGATCGTCTCAAACAAAGCAGAGTGAGCTTCAAGGGTCGGACTGTCGTAAGATGTTGACTGCTCAATTAAGAGTATCCGTGTTCGATCACACAGTACCGGTTCGAGGATGACCATGGATGACTGATGCGCCTTCCCCATGCTGAAGTGGATGGCGGGTTCGGGCGCCGCGGGGACGCTTGTATTCGTAGCAGCACCGCATTGGTGGCCCGGCCGCCTCTAAAGCAGAAAAATTGGTTTATCCGCGGCGATATCCGTTCGGCAGTTGCTCCATCAGATACGTCATGGAGCAAGCTGGAATTGTTACGAATCGTAAAGAACGCCGAAGGAAGATCCATTCGCCCTGACCAGCCGGACACTATCCACGCCTTGGAACGAGCTGCGGATCACATGAGAATCGATGCTCTTGGACACTTCGAAAAACCTCGCGGCTGAGGCGCGAAGCTGATTCACTGTCGCGGGTCAACGGGGGCAATGGCGATGG
>NZ_QXGS01000202.1 GCF_003604215.1 Teichococcus vastitatis | reverse complement strand
GCGTCTGGTCGGGTGGCTCTGCGACGGCGTTTGCATCGAGATGGCGTGCTCAAGCTGGCTACAAGCTTGCCAGGCTGCGTGGTGGCGATGGAGGCCTGCTGCGGGGCCCACCACCTCGGCCGGCGGCTACGCGAGGTGGGGCACGAAGTGCGGCTGATGTCCCCCGAATACGTGCGGCCCTATGTGAAGGTGCAGAAGAATGACGATCGGGATGCGGAGGCGATCGCCGAGGCGGCGACCCGGCCGACCATGCGGTTCGTCGAACTCAAGAGCGAGACGCAGCTCGACATGCAGAGCCTGCACCGTGCCCGTGATCGGCTGGTGGGCGAGCGGACGGCGCTGATCAACCAGCTGCGTGCCATTCTGCTCGAGCGCGGCATCACGGTGCCTCAAGGACGACGCAAGCTGGAGGTCTACCTGGATGCCTTGCTGGCCGAGGAGCGGATCGCGCTCAGTCCGCGGATGCGGCTGCTGGTCGAGGACCAGCGGACTGAGTGGCGCGAGTTGGACCGGCGCATCCAGGCCTTTGACGACGAGTTCACGGCCGAGGCCCGGACCGACGAGGCCGCCCGGCTGCTGACCACGATTCCTGGCATCGGGCCGCTGAACGCAACCGCCCTGGTTGCGGCGATCGGTAAAGCTGAGACCTTCGGGCGGGGGCGGGATCTGGCAGCCTGGCTGGGTCTGGTGCCGAGGCAGATGACGACCGGCGGCAAGCCGAAGCTGCTGGGGATCAGCAAGCGAGGGAACGTCTACCTTCGCAAGATGCTGATCCACGGCGC
>NZ_QXGS01000201.1 GCF_003604215.1 Teichococcus vastitatis | reverse complement strand
AGGAAGTGCGGAAGGCACAAGGAGCAGCGTAGGCATCGGACCACCCTACCAGGGAGCCTACGGGTGCTTGGGGGTCTCAGGCCTTACCCTTCCCCCGCCTCTTCCACCAGCTCAGCCGACCGCTCCAGCAGCGCCTTCAGGTGCCGCCTGAGGCTCCGCGCCTCAGCCCCTCGTCCGCCATGCACCGTATGAGCCTCACGAAGCCTCTGGAGGCCTTCAGCCGTCTTGGGGCCGGTGCTGGTGCCGCCATGCATCCGGCACCGACCATTGGCCATCGCAGGCCCGGCGCAGGGCTTTCCCGTGCGGCGGGACCGGGCGCCGCAACGGGGCGCCGCATGGGCTAACCGCAAGGGGTCATGCGCTGGGTACGTCATTCTGCCCCTCCCCTGCCCAGCTGCATGTTGCCGACGATTGCTTGCCCACCGTCCTGCACCACCACCCGCTCCACCCGCATCACCTGCGGGCCCTTGGCCGGCGGTCCAGCACGTCCACCATGTCGGTCATGGCGCGGGCCAAATTGGCGCCGTCCTTGCGCAGCTTGGCCGCGGTCTCGAAAGGCTGGTTGGGCACCATGGCGCGGCGCAGGCACTCCATGGCGCCGAAATGCAGGGCCACGGCCTGGGCGGCCAGCATGCCCTCGATCTCGTCCTTCGGCCGGAAGGCCGCCATGGCCTGGGAGACGGCGCGGATTTTTTTCAGCCGCTCCTCCTCCGTCTCGCCCGGCGGCGACCACACCGCCGCATGGGTCTCGCAGAACA
>NZ_QXGS01000200.1 GCF_003604215.1 Teichococcus vastitatis | reverse complement strand
TACTACGGTGATTGGCTCGGTGGTCTTCGGCGGCGTCTCCGGCAGCGCGGTGGCCAATGCCAGCGCGCTCGGCTCGGTTCTCATCCCCTGGCAGAAGCGGCAGGGCTATCCAGCCGGACTCTGCGCTGCGAACAACGCCACCTCGGCGGTGATTGACATCCTGATTCCTCCTTCCATCCCGATGATCCTTTATGCCGTGGTCAGCGGTGTCAGCATCGGCGATCTCTTCATGGCTGGTGTGCTGCCCGGCATCCTGATGGCGGCAGGTTTCGTTGCGGTGTGTTGGTGGAAGGCGCGCGGTTTGGATATCCGAGCCGGAGCGCCACCGCTGGACATCCGCCGGTTGGTGCGGCTCGGCTTTTTTGCGCTGCCTGCCCTGATCCTGCCGGTGCTGATCCTTCTCGCGCTGCGCTTCGGCTTTGCCACACCGACCGAGATCGCGGTGATGGCGGTGATCTATGCTCTGCTGACGAGCCTCCTGCTCTACCGTGACCTGTCCTGGACCCGTTTCCGCAAGGCGATGATCGACGCTGGGATTGCTACGGGCATCGTCATGATGGTGATCATGGGAAGCGCGGTCGCGAGCTGGATCCTGACCTACGACCAGGTGCCGCAGCGTTTCGCGGAGTGGGTTTCTACCACCTTGCAGTCACCCTGGCTGGTGATCCTGGCGATGAACCTCATCATGCTCGCCATCGGCGGTCCACTGGACCTCGCCCCCGCGATTCTGCTGCTGGCGCCGATTTTCGTTCCGCTGGCGGCGCAGATCGGACTGGACCCGCTGCAACTCGGATTGATCATG
>NZ_QXGS01000199.1 GCF_003604215.1 Teichococcus vastitatis | reverse complement strand
GGGACGCGGAGGCGGCGCGTGACCTGGTGCGCACCTACGCCGTCGAGGCCCTGGCCGACCGCGACGCGGTGCTGGTGGTGGACGAGACCGGCTTCATCAAGAAGGGCGAGCACTCCGTTGGCGTGGCGCGGCAATACTCCGGCACGGCTGGGCGGATCGAGAACAGCCAGGTTGGCGTGTTCCTGGCCTATGCCAGCCGCTACGGCCAGGCGCTGATCGACCGGCGGCTCTTCCTGCCGGAGGCCTGGGCGGCGGATCGGGCCCGGCGCGCCAAGGCGGGCGTGCCCGAGGAGGTGACGTTCGCCACCAAGCCCGCGATCGCGCGTGACATGATCGCCACGGCGCTCGATGCCGGGCTGCCCTGCGCCTTCGTGCTGGCCGACGCGCTGTACGGATCGGACAAGCGGCTGCGGGTCATGCTGGAGGGGCGCGGGCAGCCTTACGTGCTCGCCGTGCGCAGCAATGAGCGGCTGATGACCGCCGAGGGCAGCTGCGCGACCCGCGATGCCGCCAAGATCGCCGCCGCACTGCCTGCCTCCGCCTGGCATCGTCACGCGGCGGGCGAGGGAGCCAAGGGACCGCGGCTCTACGACTGGGCGCGGATCCGCCTGCTGCGCCTGCAGCAGCCGCCCTGGGATCACTGGCTGCTGGTGCGGCGCAGCCGGCGCGATGCCTCCGACCAGGCCTACTACGTCGTCTTCGCGCCGATGGAGACCACGCTCGCCGAACTGGCCGGCGTGGCCGGGCTGCGCTGGACCATCGAGACCTGCTTCGGCACCGCCAAGGAGGAACTCGGCCTCGACCACTGCG
>NZ_QXGS01000020.1 GCF_003604215.1 Teichococcus vastitatis | reverse complement strand
TCCTCCACCACCAGCGGCTTGCCCGCCTCCCACGCCACCGCCGCTACCGTCCTCATGCCCAAACCTCCCTCATGGCTTATTGCGCACCGTCAGCTTAGCGTCACCCGGTCGCGGGATCAGCCCTGATTTGTTTCCACCACACGCACCTCTGCGATTCAGCTTTACCTGCCGAAGCCATCTGCCTCATGCTTGGCCGTCCATCCGGCACCGCCACATGCAGGGCTTTCCGCGCCGGGCGCGGCTGGAGGATCAAGCCGAGATCAACGGCAGGAGCATGGAAATGTCTGAGACGATACGGATTCATCCCGCGATCGACCATGGACTGACGCCGGCATCGGGAAGCTTCGCCGGCGGCACCCTGGTATGCCGATGCACGGAGCGGCCGGTGAAGGTGCGTGTCTCCACGCAGGTCGCCCACGATCATGCGTGCGGCTGCACCAAATGCTGGAAGCCGGAGGGAGCCATCTTCTCCCTGGTGGCGGTGGTGCCGCAGGACAAGCTGGAAGTGGTGGAGAACGCCGACAAGCTGGCCGTGTTCGACTCCTCCGCCACCATCAAGCGCTACGCCTGCAGCGGCTGCGGCGTACACATGTATGGCCGCATCGAGAACGAGAAGCATCCCTTCTACGGCCTCGACTTCGTGCATCCCGAGCTGTTCCAGGAGGATGGCTGGGCACCGCCCGAATTCGCCGCCTTCGTGTCCTCCGTCATCGAGTCCGGAGTCAGCCCGGATCGCATGGGCGGCGTGCGCGCGCGTCTCAAGGAACTCGGGCTGGAACCCTATGACTGCCTGTCGCCTCCGCTGATGGACGCCATCGCGGCGCACACCGCCAAGGCGGCCGGTGTGACGGCCCACTGATCCAGGCCGCCGGGGTGGCCGCGGCCACCCCGGCTCCCGCACCGCGCCGCCATCGGCGCGATGCTTCGTCATGCCGTCACGGCGCCGGAGCTTGCCGCAGACTTTCCCGCCGTCGCGGATGACGCCGATCCGCGTGAGCGTCGGGCGTTCACGTCGGGCGTGGCCTGCCGAACAGGTTTGTCCCGGGGCGAACTGCGGCACGGCGGCCATCACCCGGCGTCGCTGACCATGGAGCCGAGCTCATCGGGTCCCGCGATCACCTTCTCCACCGGATCCTCGCCGGCCGGCGCCGGTTCCAAGGCACTCCGCACCAGGTGGTGAAGATCGATCTCCGCTCCGTCGGCGGCGTCGGCGCGCAGGGTCTCGATCATGCGCGGGGTCCAGAAGGCGTGCAGGTGATCGCGGATGCCCGCGACGGCCTCCCGTTCCGGGTAGGATGCGAAGAACGCGGCGATCTGATTGGCCATGCGGGCCAACTTGGCGCTGTTCATCGGCGAAAGACCTCACTCCGCGGCATCGGCCGGCCGCTCGATGCGCGTCAGCGCGGTATCCTCCAGGAAGAACCGCGCCTGCCAGTCGGAAGGACGGTTGGTGCGACGCACCTGCACCGCCGTCACCTTGTATTCCGGGCAGTTGGTGGCCCAGTCGGAATGATCCGTGGTGATCACGTTGGCGCCGGTCTTGGCATGGTGGAAGGTGGTGTAGACCACGCCCGGCTGCATCCGGTCGCTGATCATGGCGCGCAGCGCGATGTCGCCGGAGCGGCTTTCCACGGACACCAGGTCGCCCTCGGCGATGCCGCGTGCCTCGGCGTCGAAGGGATGGATCTCCAGCACGTCTTCCTCGTGCCAGCGGCTGTTCTCCGTGCGCCGTGTCTGCGCGCCGACATTGTACTGGGACAGGATGCGCCCGGTGGTCAGGATCAGCGGGAAGCGTGGTCCGGTTCGCTCCTCGGTCGGGATGAACTCGGTGATCATGAACTTGCCCTTGCCGCGCACGAAGCGGTCCACATGCATCATCGGCGTGCCGGTCGGCGCGTCGTCGTTGCAGGGCCATTGCAGCGAGCCCAGGGCGTCAAGCTTGGCGTAGCTGACGCCGGCGAAGCTCGGTGTCAGCGCGGCGATCTCGTCCATGATCTCGGAAGGATGCGTGTAGTTCATCTCGTAGCCGAGGGCGCGCGACAGCGCGATGGTCACTTCCCAATCGGCCAGCCCGCCCAGCGGCGGCATCACCTTGCGTACCCGGCTGATGCGGCGCTCGGCATTGGTGAAGGTGCCGTCCTTCTCCAGGAAGGAGGAGCCGGGCAACAGCACATGCGCGTATTTCGCCGTCTCGTTCAGGAAGATGTCCTGCACCACCACGCATTCCATGGCGGCGAGGCCGGCCGTGACGTGCTGGGTGTCGGGATCGGACTGGGCAATGTCCTCGCCCTGGATGTAGAGCGCCCTGAAGCGCCCCTCCACCGCCTCGTCCAGCATGTTGGGGATGCGCAGGCCCGGAGCGCCGCTCAACTCCACGCCCCACAGCGCCTCGAAGCTGTGCCGCGTGGCGTCGTCGCTGACGTGGCGGTAGCCGGGCAGCTCATGCGGGAAGGAGCCCATGTCGCAGGAGCCCTGCACGTTGTTCTGCCCGCGCAGCGGGTTCACCCCCGTGCCTTCCCGCCCGATATTGCCGGTGGCCATGGCCAGGTTCGCCATGCCCATCACCATGGTGGAGCCCTGGCTGTGCTCCGTGACCCCGAGACCGTAATAGATCGCGGCGCGCCCGCCGGTGGCGTAGAGCCGCGCCGCCGCCCGCACCTCGGCCGCCGGTACGCCGGTCAGCGCTTCCACCGCCTCCGGGGCGTTGCGCTCCTGCGCGATGAAGCGCGCCCAGGATTCGAAATCATCCAGGTCGCAGCGCTCGCGCACATAGGCTTCGTCCACCAGCCCCTCGGTGACCACCACATGCGCCATGGCGTTGATCAGCGCGACGTTGCTGCCGGGCCGCAGCGGCAGGTGGTGCGCCGCCTGGATGTGGGGCGAGCGCACCAGGTCGATGCGGCGCGGATCGGCGACGATCAGCTGCGCGCCCTGCCGCAGCCGCTGCTTGAGCCGGGAGGCGAAGACCGGGTGCCCGTCCGTCGGGTTGGCGCCGATCACCAGCACCACATCGGCCTGTTCCACCGAACTGAAATCCTGCGTGCCGGCCGAGGTGCCGAGCGTCGCCTTCAGGCCATAGCCGGTGGGCGAGTGGCAGACGCGGGCGCAGGTATCGACGTTGTTGTTGCCGAAGCCGGCGCGCACCAGCTTCTGCACCAGGTAGGTTTCCTCGTTGGTGCAGCGGGAGGAGGTGATGCCGCCCACCGCGTCGCGGCCATGCTGCTCTTGGATGCGGCGGAACTCGCGGGCGGTGTGGTCGATGGCTTCCTGCCAGCTCACCTCGCGCCAGGGATCGGTGATGCGGGCGCGGATCATCGGCTTGCGGATGCGGTCGCGATGCGTGGCATAGCCCCAGGCGAAGCGACCCTTGACGCAGGAATGGCCCTCATTCGCCTGGCCGCCCTTGTAGGGCACCATGCGCACCACGGTGGAACCCTGCATCTCCGCCTTGAAGGAACAGCCGACGCCGCAATAGGCGCAGGTGGTGACCACGCTGTGCTCCGGCTGGCCCATGGCGATCACGGTGTTCTCGGTCAGCGTCGCGGTCGGGCAGGCCTGCACGCAGGCGCCGCAGGAGACGCATTCGGAGCCGAAGAAATCCGTACCGCCCGGCGACACGCGGCTGTCGAAGCCGCGCCCCTCGATGGTCAGGGCGAAGGTGCCCTGCACGTCCTCGCAGGCGCGGACGCAGCGGTTGCAGACGATGCATTTCGACGCATCGTAGGTGAAGTAGGGGTTGGACTGATCGAGCGGCAGCGCCAGCGGCGAATCCGGCTTCACGTGGTTGGCGCCGTCCTCGCCGTAGCGCACTTCCCGCAATCCCACGGCGCCGGCCATGTCCTGCAGCTCGCAATCGCCATTGGCCGAGCAGGTCAGGCAATCCAGCGGGTGGTCGGAGATGTAGAGCTCCATCACGCCGCGCCGCAGCCGCGCCAGCCGCTCGTTGCGGGTGTGCACCACCATGCCGGGCTCCACCGGGGTGGTGCAGGAGGCGGGCGTGCCGCGCCGCCCCTCGATCTCCACCAGGCAGAGGCGGCAGGAGCCGAAGGGCTCCAGCATGTCGGTGGCGCAGAGCTTCGGGATCTGGGTGCCCAGCATCATCGCCGCCGCCATCACCGAGGTGCCGGGCGGCACCGCCACCGGCTGGCCGTCGATGGTCAGCCGCACCGTGGCCTCCCCGGGGCGGAGCGGCGTGCCGTAATCGGTTTCGCGGATCAGCGGCATGGCGGGATTCCGTTTCATTCCGCGGCCTGGGCCTGCACACGCGGCAGGAAGTCCTCGGGAAAGTGGTTGATGGCGCTGAGCACCGGCAAGGGCGTCAGGCCGCCCAGCGCGCAGAGCGAGCCATCGGTCATCACCTCGCACAGGTCGCGGACGAGGTTGAGGTCCTGGCGCGGGTGGTGGCCGGCGATCACCCGGTCCACGGTTTCCATGCCGCGCACGGCGCCGATGCGGCAGGGCGTGCATTTGCCGCAGCTTTCGGTGGCGCAGAACTCGAAGGCGAAGCGCGCCTGCCGCGCCAGGTCGACGCTGTCATCGAACACCACGATGCCGCCATGGCCGAGCATGCCCTTGGCCGCCGCCATCGCCTCGTAATCCAGCGGCAGGTCCAGCAGGGTGTCGGGGAAATAGGCGCCGAGCGGCCCGCCCACCTGCACCGCCCGCACCGGCCGGCCCGAGCGCGTGCCGCCGCCCAGATCCTCGATCACCTCGCGCAGCGTGATGCCGAAGGGTAGCTCGAACAGTCCGCCATGGCGGATGTTGCCGGCCAGCTGCACCGGCAGCGTCCCTAGCGAACGGCCGGTGCCGAGCGCCGCATAGGCCTCGCCCCCGTGTTGCAGGATCCAGGGCACGGCGGCAAAGGTGAGCACGTTGTTGACCAAAGTGGGGCGCTGGAACAGCCCGTGGATCGCCGGCAGCGGCGGCTTGGCGCGCACCACGCCGCGCCGCCCTTCCAGGCTTTCCAGCAGCGAGGTTTCCTCGCCGCAGATATAGGCGCCGGCGCCGATCCGCAGCTCCAGCTCGAAGCCCTGCCCGCTGCCCAGCACGGACGGGCCGAGCAGCCCGGCGCCGCGCGCGACGGTGATCGCGCCCTGCATCACCTCCGCCGCCAGCGGGTATTCCGAGCGCAGGTAGATGAAGCCCTTGCTGGCCCCGGTGGCGAGGCCGGCGATCGCCATGCCCTCGATCAGGGTGAAGGGATCGCCCTCCATCAGCATGCGGTCGGCAAAGGTGCCGCTGTCACCCTCATCGGCGTTGCAGACGACGTATTTGCGGTCGGCTCCGGCCAGCCGCACGGTGTTCCACTTGATGCCGGCGGGAAAGCCGGCGCCGCCCCGGCCGCGCAGCCCGGACAGCTTCACCGCGTCCACCGTGGCTTCCGGCCCGGCGGCGATCGCCGCCGCCAGCCCGGCGAGGCCGCCACCGGCGCGGTAATCCTCGATCGAGAGCGGGTCGGTCACGCCGCAGCGTGCGAAGGTCAGCCGCGTCTGCCGCGCCATCCAGGGCAGTTCCTCAGGCGGGCCGAGACGCAGCCGGTGCGGCGCGCCGTGCAGCAGGCCGGCGTCCAGCAGCTCCGGCACATCGGCCGCGCGCACCGGGCCGTAGGCGATGCGGCCGCGCGGCGTGTCCACCTCCAGCATCGGCTCCAGCCACAGCATGCCGCGCGATCCGGTGCGGATGATCTGCACTGCCTCGCTGCGCCGCGCCGCGCCATCCCGCAGCGCCGCGGCCACCGCCCCGGCGCCCAGCGCCTCGGCCACGCTGTCGCGCGGCAGAAACAGCCGGATCATGGCACCGCCTCCTGTAGCATCGCTTCCAGATCCTGCTGGTCCAGCCGCGCCACCGGCTGGCCATCCAGCAGCGCCGCCGGGCCATTGGCGCACAGGCCGAGGCAGTAGCTCGGTTCCAGCGTCACCCGGCCATCGGCTGAGGTTTCGTGCCAGTCCACGCCCCAGTGGCGGCGCAGCCGGGCGTGCAGCGCCTCAGCGCCGACCGCCTGGCAGGCCTCGGCGCGGCACAGCTTCACCACGTGGCGGCCGGGCGGCTGGCGGCGGAAATCATGGTAAAAGGTCAGGCAGCCATGCACCTCGGCGCGGGACAGGTTCAGCGCCTCGGCCACCAGCGGCACCGCGGCGTCGGGCACGTGACCGAAGGCCTCCTGCAAAGCATGCAGGATCGGCAGTGTGGCGCCTTCAAGGTGCTGGCGCTCACGGATAATGGCTGCGGCATGGTCCGTGTTCCACGCCTGCGCGGCCTGCATATCGGGCGTCCTCCCGCCACTTTGGGAGAATGGAAGCACCCGGACCAGGCCGGATCAATCAAGCGCTCGGGTGGGTCAACAAGGAATCTTTGTTAAACGCATCCTCCGACGCCAGGGTCTTGGCCAGCCGCAGCAGGGCGGCGACGCTGGGCAGCATCGCGTCGCGCTGCGGCACCACCAGCCCGATGCGCTGCACCACCACGGGATCGTTGATCGGGATGCAGCGCACCGAGCCGGGCGGCCCGGCCGCCTCGGCGAAGGCCGAGGGCATGATGCTGGCGCAGATCCCGGCGCGCACCTGTTGCAACAGCAGCAGCACGGAGTTGGATTCGATCGCCGGCGGCGGCGGGGGACGGCCGCCGCCCAGATGCTGGTCGACAATGCGGCGGTTCTGCATGTCCGGCGTCAGCAGGCACAGCGGCAGGGACGCGGCTTCCGCCCAGCTCACCGATTCCCGCTCCGCCAGGGCGCCACCGGGCGCCACCAAGAGGCAGTAGCGCTCCTCGTACAGCGGCAGGCTGGCGACCCGGCCCAGCGGCTCGTTGTCGAGATAGGTGATGCCGGCATCGATCTCCAGGTTGCGCAGCCGCGCCAGGATCTCGATCGAGGTGGCGGAATGCACGGTGAAGCGGACCGCGGGATGCCGCGCCATGAAGGGGCCGGTCAGCGCGCCGATGCGCGGAAGGGCGGTGGGCACGATGGCCAGGCGCAGATGACCGCTCAACTCCTCGCGGAAGGAGCGCAGTTCCTGCTGCATGGCCCGCGCATCGCCGACGATGCGCCGCGCCCAGCCCAGCACGCATTCGCCTTCCGGCGTGAAGCCCTGGAAGCGGGAGCCGCGCTGCACCAGCAGGGCGCCCATCCGCTCCTCCAGCTGCTTCAGCGCCGCGGACAGGGTCTGCTGCGACACGCCGCAGGATTCCGCGGCGCGGCCGAAATGCCGCTCCCGCGCCAGGGCCAGCAGCAATTCCAGGCGGTCGATCACGCCGCAGCCTCGCATCCCGGCGGCCGCGGCGCCAAGCCCCCGCGGCGCCTCATCCCGCCAGCGCCGATTGCAACACCGCCGGCTCCCGCCGCGCCGCCTCGGGCACGGCCACCAGCGCCGACAACGTCGCCGGCCGTGGCGTCAGCATCGCCACCCGGCCGGCCAGCGCCGCCGCATCCTCCACCGCATGCGTCACCAGCACCGCCGTGGTGGCACCCTCGGCCAGCACCGCCGCGATCACCGCCCGCATGCGCACGGCATTGGCCGCGTCCAGCGAGGCGAAGGGCTCGTCCAGCACCAGCAGCTCGGGCCGCACCGCCAGCGCCCGCGCCAGCGCCGCCCGCCGCGCCATGCCGAGCGACAGCTCGCCCGGCAGGCGCGGCGCCCAGCCCTCCAGCCCGACCCGGGCCAGCAGCGCCTCCACCGGCGGCGGCGGCAGGCCTGCGGCGGCGGCGACGATGCGCAGGTTCTCGGCCAGGCTGCGCCAGGGCAACAGGCGCGGCTCCTGGAACACCATGCCGATGCGGCGCGGGCGGTGGCGCACCTCGCCCTCGAACGCCGTGTCGAGGCCGGTCAGGATGCGCAGCAGGGTGGTCTTGCCGCAGCCCGAGGGACCGAGCAGCGCCGTCACCGAGCCGGGCGGGAAATCCAGCGCCACGTCGCGCAGCACCTCCAGTGCCGGCCCGCCGGCACGGGGCTGCGCCTTGCGGCGGATGCGCAGCTCAAGCAGCGGCATCGCGCCAGGCCCGGGCCCGCCGCTCGGCCGGCCGCAGCGCCAGCGCCTCCACCCCCAGCATCACTGCCGCGAAGGACAGCGAATACGCCAGCAGGCCGGCGACGTCGAAGAGCTGGAACCGCAGGTGCAGCTCGAAGCCGACACCGGATGGCCGCCCCAGCAGCTCCACCACCAGCACGATCTTCCAGACGATGGCGAGGCCGGAGCGCGCCGCCGCCGCCAGAAACGGCGCCAGCTGCGGCAGCACCACCTCGCGCAGCCGCATCAGCGGGCCGAAGCGGTACAGCCGTGCCACCTCGTCCAGCGAGGGGTCGAGGGCGCGGGCGCCTTCGCGCACCACCACCACTACGTTGGGCAGCTTGGCCAGCGCCACGGCGCCGATCGCCGCCGCCTCGGTCTGGCCGAACCAGATATAGGCCAGCAGGATCACCACCAGCGCGGGGATGTTGAGCACCAGCGTCACCCAGGGATCGGCGGCGGCATCGGCGGCGCGCCAGCGCCCCATGGCGTAGCCCAGTGCGCTGCCCAGCGTCATCGCCAGCAGAAAGGCGCCAGCGACGCGGGCCAGTGTGGCGGCCAGCGCCGGCAGCAGGGTCCCCGCCGCCAGCTCGGCCCGCAGCGCCGCCAGCACGGCGGGCGGGTCCGGCAGGGCGCGGTCCTGCAGGGTAGCCGCCAGAACCCACCACAGCGCCAGCAGCAGGGCGGCGGAGGCGGCGCGCCAGAGGATCATGGCCGGGCCGGGAACAGCGGCCTTGCTCCGGGTTCTTTCCCGCGCCCGGGCCGTGCTTCCCCGCGCCGCCGCACGGTGGCCGCACGCGGCAAGCCGGGCCCGGCGCCCAGCCGGGGAGCCGCGAACGCGGTGGCTTCCCCCGCCATGCCGTCCGTCATGCCGTGTCCCGCCAGAAGGTGCCGGGAACCAGCGCCGGCGCGGTTCCCACCAGCCGCGTGCCGCCTTCCTCCGCCAGCACCGCGTAGAGCCGCGCGGCATCGGCCTCTTCCGCCGCCACCGGGCGACGCGGGATGCCGGCGCGGAAGCGATCGCGCAGGCGGCGGAACATGGCATCCGAATCGGCGCGCATCAGCGGGCGCAGCGCGTCCCACTCGGCGTCGCTGCTGGCCAGGATCGCCTTGGCGGCGGCGCTGGCGCGGCGATAGCCGGCCAGGACATCGGGATGAGCGGCGGCCCAGCGCGCGTCGAACACCGGCCCGATCATGGACACCGGCGCGCTGGCGCCCAGGGCGGTTTCCACCGCCTCCATGGCCAGCAGCTCCCGCAGGCCGTCCGCCTCGACGCGGGCGGCGAAGTTCCAGTACAGCAGCGCCGCGTCCAGCCCGCCGCGACGCAGCGTCTCGGCCAGCAGCGGCGGCGCGCCGAACACCGGCTGCGCCTCGGCGGCGAGGTCGATACCCTGCCGCCGCGCATGCGCCAGCAACAGCAGCCACGCCTTGTCGAGCGGCCCGCCGGACACGCCGAGGCGCTTGCCGCGCAGCCCCGGCAGCCCTGACACGCCCGAGCCGGCGGCCAGCATCAGCGCCGCGATGGAGGTGGAGAAGGGCAGAAAGGCCAGCGGCAGGCCTTCGGCGCGCTGGCGCGACACGAACAGCCAGTCCCCCACCATCATGTGCACCGTGCCGGCCAGCAGCGCCACGCGCGTCGCCTCGGGCGAGGCGAACTCCACCGCCTCGATGCGCACGCCCTCGCGCGCCGCCAGATCGTGCCGGGCGATGGTGTCCAGCTCCCATGACACGGTGCCGAAGCGCAGCGTGCCGATGCGCAGCACCGGCAGCGCCGCGGCGGCGCGGCGGATCAGGAACGGCGCCGGCAACAGCGCCAGCAGGGCGCGGCGGCTAGCGGATGGCAGGCTGGGCGGCATGGGCGGTTCCGGTGTTGCCGCGCGGGGCACCGGCGGCAGCCGCGGCCGGCGGGGCAGCGGTGATGCGGCTCGGCGGCGACGTGGTCCTGCGGCGCATGGACCCTTCTCCCTCGGCGGCGGCCATCCCCGCGCCGGGCCGTTCTGCCACGGCCTGCGGCGGGGTGGTGCGTTCCGGTTGATCCTGGCGCCGATGGCGGCGGCGCGCAATGGCCCCGGGATCTCAGCGCGGCGGGATCAGCTGCCGGATGCACGTGGTCAGCGCGTCCATGGAGGATAGCTCGGTCATCACCTGCATGCCGGCCTCCAGCCGCCCCTCCCCGAGCACGGCGCTCTCGGCATAGCCGGTGATGAACAGCACCTTCAGCTCCGGGCGTGCGATACGGGCGGCATCCGCCGCCTCGATCGCCGCGTAGCCCAGCTCCTCCACAGCACGCCGCCCACCGCCCCGGCATCGTCGTGCAGCGGCGAGAAGGAGAAGGACCACCAGGTTTCCTCCGGCACGCCATGGCGCGCCATGGTGACCGGCATGTCCTCGAAGCGGCTGGTGCCGCCGGCCAGCGCCTTGTCCACGAAGGGCCGCACCGAAGTCCAGGCATCGGCCCACAGCGTCCTGACCGGCTGCCCGAGCGCCCTCGGCAGGCGCGGCCCGAGCACGGGGCGATACGCATCGTTGAAGAAGAAGGTGAGGTCCGGCCCCCAAAGCAGGTACAGGCTCTCAGGCGAGTTCAGCATCAGGTTCAGCGCGGCGCGCAATGCCGCGGGCCATTCCCCGGGCTGCCCGTGCGGGCTGGCCGACCAGTCCTGCGCGCGGATCGCCGCGCCCATCTCGCCCCCGGCGACGGGAAACGGAGCCAGGGGGTCCCTGCCTCAGCCCGCCCGGCGGCAACCGCGACGCGGCGCGGCCGGCAATGCCGGGCCAGGAACCAGAAGACCGATCAGGGAAAAACGCAGCGCCATGCCCCGCCTCTAGCATCGGCGGCGGCATCCACCCAGGGGCCGGGCCGCGTTTCCGCCACGCCTCAGCCCGTGCCGCCAACCCCGCCATGGTGCAGGTGGCAGGCCGCCTGCTGGTCCTCGGCCACCGGCAGCAGGGCCGGCGCCTCGGCCCGGCAGCGCGGCCCGGCCTGCGGGCAGCGCGGATGGAAATGGCAGCCTGGCGGCGGCGCCAGCGGTGACGGCAGCTCCCCCGCAATGGGCCGGAACACGCCCCGCCCCTGCCCCAGCCGGGGCACGCTGTCGAGCAGGGCGCGGGTGTAGGGATGCGCCGGGCGGGTGTACAGCGTGCGGGTCGGCGCCAGCTCGACGATGCGCCCAAGATACATGATCGCCACCCGGTCCGAGACGTGCCGCACCACGCCGAGGTCGTGCGAGATGAACAGGCTGGTGAGCCCCAGCTCCGCCCGGAGGTCCATGAACAGGTTCAGCACCTGCGCCTGGATCGACACGTCGAGCGAGGCCACCGGCTCGTCCAGCACCAGCAATTCCGGCCGCAGCGCCAGGGCGCGGGCGATGGCGACGCGCTGCCGCTGCCCGCCGGAGAACTGGTGCGGGTAGCGGTTGCGCAGCGCGGGATCGAGACCGACGCGTTCCAGCGCCCGCGCCGCCAGGGCATCGGCTCCGGCGCGGCGCACCATACGGTGCGCCAGCGGCCCTTCCGACACGGTGTCGCCGACGCGCATGCGCGGGTCCAGGCTGGCGAAGGGGTCCTGGTGGATCATCTGCACCCGCGGGGTGCGCTTGTGGCCGTGCTCGCGGATCGGCCGCCCCTCGAACAGCACCGCGCCCTCGCTGGGCGCGTAGATGCCGGCCACCATGCGGCCGAGGGTGGATTTGCCGCAGCCGCTCTCGCCCACCAGCCCGACCACCTCGCCGGCCGTCACGTCCAGCGACACCTGGGTGACGGCGCGCACGCTGCGCGGCGGCCGGGGCTGGCCGAGCAGCGCGGCCAGCCGATCGCCGAGGCCGAGGGGCTGGCCGAAGCGCTTGCTGACCCGCTCCAGGCGCAACAGCGCGCTCACGCGGCATGCTCCACCGGATGGTGGCACAGCGCGGTGTGCCCGGCACCGAAATCGCCCTGTGGCGGCGGCGTGGCGCACACCGTCGTGGCGCGCGGGCAGCGGGTGCGGAACAGGCAGCCCGGATCGCCCCCGGGGGGCGGCAGGCCGCCGGCCAGCTGCGGCAGGCGCTCGCCCGGCGCGTGGCCGGAGGGCACGGAGCCGACCAGGGCCACGGTGTAGGGGTGGCGCGGCGCGGCGATCACCGCGTCGGCCGGGCCGCGCTCCACCACCCTGCCGGCATACATGACGCAGATGGCGTCGGCCAGCGACGACACCACCGCGAGGTCATGGGTGATCCACAGGAAGGCGGTGCCGGTGCTGTCCGCCAGCCGCCGCACCTCGGCCAGGATCTGGCCCTGGATCGACACGTCGAGCGCCGTGGTCGGCTCGTCGGCGATGATCGCCTTGGGGCTGTGCAGCAGGGCGGTGGCGATGGCGACGCGCTGCCGCATGCCGCCCGAGAGCTGGTGCGGGTAGGCGTCCAGCCGCTCCCGCGGGCTTGGGATGCCGACGGTGGCGAGCGCCTGCCCGGCCCGGTCCCAGGCGGCGGCGCGTGACACGCGGTCATGCGCGCGCACGGCGGCGGCCATCTGGGTGCCGATGCGCAGCACCGGGTTCAGCGTCATCAGCGGGTCCTGGAACACCATGGCCACCTGGGCGCCGCGGAGGCGCCGCATGGCGCCGGCGGCCAGATGGCCGATCGGCCGGCCGTCCAGCAGGATCTCGCCTTCCACCACCCGCCCCGGCGGCTCCACCAGCCCGAGGATGGAGAAGCCGGTCACCGATTTGCCGGAGCCGCTCTCGCCCACCAGCCCGAGGATCTCGCCGCGGCCGATGGCGAAGGATACGCCGTCCACCGCATGCACGATCCCGCCCCGCGAGGCAAACTGCGTGCGCAGGCCGCGCACCTCCAGCGCCGGCAGGGACCGAACCGGGGATGCGCCGCTCACCGCCGGCGCCTCGGGTTCAGCACCTGGCGGAGCTGGTCGCCCACCAGATTGATGGCCAGCACCGTCAGCATTAGCGCGATGCCGGGATACACCGAGATCCAGTAGCGGCCCGACAGCATGAACTGGAAGCCGTTGGCGATCAGCAAGCCGAGCGAGGGGCGAGTGATCGGCAGGCCGAGGCCCAGGAAGCTCAGCGTCGCCTCCAGCGAGATGGCGGTGGCGATCTGCACCGTCACCACCACAATCAGCGGCGGCAGGGTGTTGGGCAGCAGGTGGCGCAGCAGCACGCGGCCGCCGGAGAGCGGCGTGGACAGCGCCGCCTCGATGTAGTCCTTGCGCCGCTCGGCGCTGGCGGCACCGAAGGCGGTGCGGGCGAAATAGGCGTATTGCGCGGCGATCAGCGCCAGCATCAGCTGCGGCACGCCCTGCCCCAGCATGGCCACCATCACCAGCGCCAGCAGGATCGCCGGCAGCGACAATTGCAGATCCACCACGCGCATCGCCAGCGCGCCGAACCAGCCACCGTAATAGGCCGCGGCCAGCCCGATGGCGGCGCCCACCACCAGCGCCACCAGCCCCGCCGTGACCGAGATGGTGAGGCTCAGCCGCAGCCCGTACAGGATGGCGGACAACAGGTCGCGCCCCGCATTGTCGGTGCCGAGCCAGTGGACATAGCCGCCCGAGCCGGTCTCGCCCGGCGGCAGCCGCGCATCGAACAGGTCGAGCCCGGCCTGGTTATACGGGTCCTGCGGCGCGATCCAGGGGGCGAGCAGCGCCAGCGCCACCACGGCGACCACCACCAGCAGGGCGAGCACGGCCACGGGGCTGCGCCGGTACTCGGCCCAGCCCTCGCGCAGGGCGGTGGCGTTCACGGCGCGCCCTTCACCCGCACGCGGGGGTCCAGGAAGCCGTAGGTCAGCTCGACCAGGAGATTGATCAGCACGAACAGCAGCACCACCAGGATCAGATAGGCGACCATCACCGGGCGGTCGAGCGCGGTGATGCTCTCGATGATCAGCTTGCCCATGCCCGGCCAGTTGAACACCGTCTCGGTGACCACGGCGAAGGCGAGGGTCGAGCCGAATTCCAGGCCGAACACGGTGATGATCGGGATGCCGATGTTCTTCAGCACGTGCAGCCCGACCACCTGCCGCTCCGGCAGGCCCTGGGCGCGGGCGAAGCGGACATGCTCGGAGCCCATCACCTCCTCGGTGCCGGCGCGCACCAGCCGGATCAGCAGGCCGAACTTGAACAGCGACAGGTTCAGCGCCGGCAACAGCAGAAAGGTCCAGCCCTCGGCGCTCCAGATGCTGAGGCCGAGCGCGCCGGTCGGGCCGCGCCCGCCCGAGGGCAGCCAGCGGAACTCCACGGCGAAGAACAGGATCAGCAGCAGCCCGACCCAGAAGGTCGGCACCGAGAAGCCGATCACGGAGACTGCCATGATCGCCTTGCTGGAGCGCGCCTGCGGCCGGTAGCCGGCCCAGATGCCGAGCGGCACGCCGAGGAGGGTGGCGATCAGCATGGCGGTGGTGGCGAGTTCCAGCGTCGCCGGCAGGCGCGACAGGATCAGCGACAGAACCGGGATGCGGAACACGAAGCTGTTGCCGAAATCCCCCTGCAGCACGCTGCCGAGGAAACGCAGGTATTGCTGCCACAGCGGCAGGTCCAGCCCGTATTGCTGGATCAGCGCCAGGCGCTGGCCCGGCGACGCGGCGGGGTCGATCAGCACGTCGATCGGATTGCCGATGGCGTAGACGCCGAGAAACACCAGCACCGACATGACCAGCATCACCAGCGCCGCCTGCGCCAGCCGCCCCAGGAAAAAGCCCAGCATGAAGCCTGCGCCGGCCCCTTAAGCGTTCTTCGGGGTGATGCGGTGGGCCAGCGATTCCTGATCGACGCGCGGGGTGAAGGAGAGCTTGTTCCTGCCCATCGCCCACACCGTCTGCGGCATCACGATCGGCAGCATCGGCCGGTCGTTCATGCTGATCTCGGTGGCGCGCTCGAACAGAGCGCGGCGCTTGGCGTCGTCCAGCGTGGCGCCGCCCTCCTCCAGCAGCTTGTCCACCTCCGGGTTGCTGTACTGGGAGCGGTTGAAGCCGCCGAGGCCCAGCGCCGTGTCCGCCTTGTGCAGCAGCGCGCCGTAGGTATAGGACGCCTCCCCGGTCAGCGTGCCCCAGCCCGACATCTGCAGCGAATATTCGCCACGCTGGCTGGCCGGAAAGAACACCGTGCCGGTGACGGCGTTGGGGTTCACCTTCAGCCCGAGCCGCGACCATTGCTGCGCCAGCGCCTCGCACAGCGCGGAATCACCGGGCAGGCGGTTGGCGGTGGCGAAGAAATCCACCTCGAAGCCGCGCGGGTAGCCGGCCTCGGCCAGCAATGCCTTGGCCTTGTTCAGGTCCGGGCGGCGCTCCGGCAGGTTCTTGCTGGAGCCGAAGAAATTATCCGGCATCAGCTGGCTCATCGGCTTGGCGAGCCCCTCGAACACCACCCGCGACAGGGCGCGCCGGTCGATCGCCAGATCCATCGCCTGCCGCACGCGCGGGTCGAGGAACGGGTTGACCTCGATCTCGCGGCCGTCCACCCGCACCGGCTTGGGCAGCTTCTGCGCCAGGTTGAAGTACACGTTGAACACGTAGACGCTGTCGCCCACCACCACCTCCATGGTGGTGTCGCGCTGCAGCGCGGCGACGTCGGTGGCGGGCACGTAGTTGATCATGTCCACCTGGCCGCTCTTCAGCGCGGCGATGCGGGCGGCGTCGTTCGGGATCTCGCGCCGGATCACGCGCGCCCAGGGCTGCTGCCCGCCCCACCATTCCGCATTGCGCTCCAGCACCAGGTCGCCGCGCGGCTCCCACTTCACGTAGCGGAACGGGCCGGTGCCGATCGCCGCCTGGCCGGAATTGAACTGCTCGTTGCGCGGCTCCATGCCGATCTTGTGGGACACGATCATCAGCCGGGTGAAGTCGTTCGGCAGGGTCGGCGCCGGGCCGTTGGTCATGACGCGGACCGTCAGCGGGTCCACCACCTCGGCGCCGCGCGCGCGCTTGGTGTAGAGCGTCATGGTCATCGGGCCGGTGACCTGCGGAATGCGCTCCAGCGAGAACTTCACGTCCTCGGCGGTGAAGGGCGAGCCGTCGTGGAACTTGACGCCCTCGCGCAGCTTGAACTCCCAGGTGGTGTCGTCCACCGCCGTCCAGGACACCGCCAGCGCCGGCTGCAGGCCCAGATTCTCGTCCTGGCCGACCAGGCTGTCGAAGATGTGGCGCAGCGCCTCGATGTGCCCGCCCAGCGTGGACCAGTGCGGATCGATGCTTTCCGGCCCGGTGCGCACGCCGACGGTGAGGGTGCGCGCCGCGCCGGCGGCGCTGCCCTGGGCGCGCAGCGGCAGGTGCGGCAACAACGCGGCCGCAGCGGTGGCCGACAGGAGTTGGCGACGGTTCATGACGACACCTCGAATCCTGGGAAAGGCCCTGGCGCCGGTCCGGCAACCGGCCACACTCTGTTGCGAGGCAGCGTGAGCCGGATTCGCGCGGCCGTCAACGGAGTGCGGGTGGATGCGGATCGCCGGGATGGATTGGAGAGCGGTGGAGAACTGGCTAGCGCGGGATGACCGCTGCGTGCTGCCGCTGGGCAGCACCGAGCAGCATGCCGGGCTCAGTCTCGCGGTGGACAGCATCCTGTCGGAGCGGGTGGCGGCGGAAGCGGCCGCGCCGCTCGGCGTGCCCGTCTTTCCCGTGCTAGCCTACGGAATTACGCCGGCCTTCGCGGCTTATCCCGGTACCGTCAGCCTGCGCGCTGAAACCTATCTGGCCATCCTGCGCGACGTGCTGGAAGGGCTCTACGATCAAGGCTTCCGCCGCATCCTGCTGTGCAACGGGCATGGCGGCAACACGCCCGGCGCGGCGGCGGCGCTGGAGTTCACGGGGCGGCACCCGGATGCCCGCACGCGCTGGCACGATTGGTGGCGTGCGCCGCGCACCCAGGAGGCGGTGCAGACCACCGACCCGGTGGCCAGCCATGCCAGCTGGATGGAGAATTTTCCCTGGACCCGCATCCCCGATGCGCCGCCGCCGCCGGAACAGCCCAAGCCGATGACCGACCTGGACCGGCTGCGCACCCTGTCCCCGGTGGCGGTGCGCGAACAACTGGGCGACGGCAATTTCGGCGGGCTGTACCAGCGGCCGGATCAGGAGATGCTGCGCATCTGGCAGGTCGCGGTGGCCGAAACCCGTTCGCTGCTCGAGGATGGCTGGGCCTAGGGCAGCGGCTCCGGGCGGCACCACCCGGCCATGGGCGCCCTAGCGCCCACCATCCACCGACAGCACCTGCCCGTTGACGAAATCCGCCAACGGGCTGGCGAAGAACAGCACCGCGTTGGCGATGTCCTGCGGCGTGCCGAGGCGGCGCAGGGCGATGCGGTCCACCAGCGCCGCCTGCCCTTGCGCGCCATAGCCCTGCCACTGCGCCGTGCTGGCCGGGTTGCTCGGGATCAGCCCGGGCGCCACGCTGTTGACGGTGATGCCGTGCGGACCCAGCTCATGCGCCAGTTGCCGGGTCAGGCCGACCACCGCGTGCTTGGCGCTGGCATAGGCCTGGATGCCGGTGAGCGAGGCCTGCAGCCCGGCGCCGGAGCTGATGGTGACGATGCGTCCGCGCCCCGCCCGCTTCATGCCCGGCGCCGCGGCGCGGCTGAGCGCGAAGGCGGCGCCCAGGTTGATCGCGATGATGCGGTCCCATTCCTCGTCCGTTACCTGCTCAACCGGCCGGAACACCTGACCCGCCACGCCGCCGGCATTGTTCACCAGCACGTCCACCGCGCCGCCTGCCGCCGCCTCCACCCGCGCGATCCAGCCGGCGGCGGCGGCGCGGTCGGTGAGGTCCACCGCGTCGATCTCGATGCCCGGCGAAGGCGGCCCTTCCAGCCCCGGCGCATCCGGGTTGCAGCCGAAGACCCGGGCGCCGAGCGCCGCGAAGCTTTCCGCGATGCAGCGGCCGAGGCCGTGGCCGGCGCCGCTCACCGCCACCACCCGTCCGGTGAAATCCAACTTCATGGCAGCAGCTCCAGCAGGTTGCGGTCATCCAGCGGGCGCTCGCCGCGCTCGATCGCGTGGATCATGCCGGCCAACCGGGCGAGGCCGGGGCAGGCGATTCCATGGCGGGCGCCGCGCTCGATCACCGGCACCACCTGGGCATCCACCTCGGTGCGGCGGCGGCGCACGGCGAGGTCGCGCCAGATGCCGGAATGCGTCTTGGCGCTGCCGCGATTGAAATCCACCATGGCGGCGACGGAGCGGGCAGCGTGGTCCGCCGTGGCCGCGGGGCCGAAGGCGTCCGGGTCGAAGCCGTTGAAGCCGCGCGGCCGCACCCCCTCGGCGGCGGCCACCGCCATCACCTCCCCCGCCAGGCGGCGGAAGGCGGGCAGCAGCTCGGGCCGCGCCAGGCAGTCGGCGATGCCGGACTGGCCCAGCGCCTGGGCGAACAGCAGGGCGCCGTAGCCGAGCTTGCCCCAGAGATAGCTGTGGATGTCGCGGGTGGTGATCGCGTCCGGCTCGAGATGCCGCAGCAGCGCGTGCAGCTCCGCCAGCCGCGGCGTCATGCGGCCGTCGATCTCGCCCAGCACCACGGCGGCGCGGTTGCCGAGCAGGATCTCGCCCGGCCCCATCCAGTCGGCGCCGAAATTGACGAACGCGCCCACGGTGCGCGGGGCGCCGACCACGCCGGCGATTATGTCCTCGCACAACCCGTTCTGCAGCGACAGCACCAGGCCGTCCGCGGCAAGGTGCGGCCGCAGGGCCTCTGCCGCCTCCGCAGTGTGGTGTGCCTTGACGCACAGGAAGATGCGGCGCCACTGGCCCTGCAGCTCGGACGGCAGGAATGCGGGAGCCTGCACGGAGAATTCCGCCACCGGCCCGGTGATGCGCAGCCCGCCATCCCGGATCGCCGCCACATGCCCGGCATCGATGTCAACAAAGGTCACCGCGATGCCGGCCCGGCGCAGAAAGGCGCCCACCGTGCCGCCGATCGCCCCCGCACCCCAGACCAGCACGCCGTCATCGATCGCCATGCATCGCATCCCCTTCGCAGCGCCACGATCCTGCGATGCCGCGGCGGGGAGGTCCATCCCCCGCCGCCACGGCCAGGGTCAGACCTCGCGCGCCTGCGGCTGGCGCAGCCGCGCGGTGGCGCGGAGCACCGGCGGCACCAGCAGGCCGAGCGCGGTGATGGCGAACAGCACCAGGGCGATTGGCCGCCCGATAAAGCCGCCCACCACATCGTCGCCGAAGATCAGGATCGACTGCTTCAGGCTTTCCTCCACCATGGAGCCCAGCACCAGCCCCATGATCAGCGGCGCCGGGGAGAAGCCGGTTCGGCGGAACGCGAAGCCCAGGATGCCGAAGGCCATCATCAGCCACACATCGCCCATCGACTGGTTGGCGCCATAGGCACCGATCACCGACAACACGAACACCGCCGGCCACAACAGCGCGGCCGGGATCAGGCTGATGCGCGCGAACAGCTTCGCCGCGCCGAGGCCGATGACCAGGTACAGGATGTTGGCTGCCAGCATGGAGGCGAACACGGCGTAGAGCAGCCTCGGCTGCTCGTTGAACAGGTGCGGGCCCGGCCGCACGCCCTGCACGATCAGCCCGGCCAGGATGATCGCCGTGGTGGCGCTGCCGGGAATGCCGAGCGCCAGCGTCGGCACCATGCCGCCGCCCACGGCGGCGTTGTTGGCCGCTTCCGGCCCGGCCACGCCCTCGATCGAGCCATGGCCGAATTCATGCTTGTGCTTCGACCAGCGCCGGGTCTCGTTGTAGCCGATCAGCGCCGCCGCGGTGGCGCCCAGCGCCGGCAGGATGCCGATGAAGGTGCCGATGACGCTGCCCAGCCAGATGCTGCGGTTGCACTTTCGGAACTCAGCGCGACCCGGTACCCGCACCGCATCCATCTTCAGCAGGGTCGGCTTGCCCATCTGCTGCGTCGCCTGGTCCAGCATCTCCCCCACCGCGAACAGGCCGATCAGCGCGGCGACGAAGGACACCCCGTCGGTCAGGTCGTAGAAGCCGAAGGTGTAGCGCTCCACCCCCGTGGTCAGATCGATGCCGACAGTGGCCAGCAGCACGCCGAAGGTCGCGGCGATCAGGTTCTTCACCGCGCTGTCGCCACCCACCGCCGCGCACATGGACAGGCCGAACAAGGCCAGCGCCAGGTATTCGGGCGGGCCGAAGCTGTAGGCGGCGCGCGACAGCAGCGGCGCCGCGACGATCATCACCACCACGCTGAAGATGCCGCCGATGGCGCTGGCCACCGCCGACATGCCGAGCGCCATGCCGGCCTCGCCCCGCTCGGCCATCTTGTAGCCTTCGAGCGCGGTGGCGGAGGCGGAAGGATCGCCCGGCGCGTTCACCAGGATGGCGGTGATCGAGCCGCCGAAATTGGCGGCGCAGTAGATCGAGCCGAGAAACGCCAGCGACACCACCGGATCGAGCCCGAGGGTGATCGGCAGCATCAGCGCGATGGTGGTGCTGCCGCTGATCCCGGGCAGCGCGCCGACGGTGATGCCGATCACCGTGCCGGCCACGATCATGAACAGCGCGAAGGGATCGGCCAGGATGGCCATGCCGGCCAGAAACGCTTCCATGCCGCGCCCTCAGCCGAACAGCGCATCGCCGAGCAGGCCGCCCGGCAGGGTGAAGCGGAAGATGCGCACAAACAACAACCAGATCACCAGCGTCACCAACGCCGCGCTGAGCAGCAGCACGGCCGGCCGCCGCTCGCCCCAGAGCCGGCCGACCACGATGGGGAACAGCACCATGGCCGGCAGCATGCCGATCAGCCCCAGCACGGGAAAGAAGCCGAGGCACGCGGCCAGGGTCCACCAGGTGCAGCGATGCACCGGCGGCAGCGCCGCTTCCTCGGCCGGGCTGGAGACGAACAGCACAACCGCCAGCAGCAGCAGGATGGCGCAGATCAGCCGGGGGAACTCGGCGGCGCCGAGCCCTTCCATCAGCGCCGCCGGCACGGAGTCGAAGGTAAAGGTCAGCGCGAAGGCCAGGCCGGCGATCCCGGCCACGGCCAGCGCCACGCGTCGGTCGCGGCCCAGATGCGCGGCGACACTCATCGCGCCACGCCCAGATCGGCCAGGGCCTGCCGGCCCTCGTTGGAGAAGGCTTCCAGCTGCGCCTGCCATTCGGCGCGGCCGGCGACGCTGTCCAGTGCCTGGCCGGAGGTCTTGAGGTAGTTGCTGAAGGTAGGTCCGCGCAGGCCCTTCAGCATGCCTTCCTCCAGCCGGGCGATGCGGTCCTCCGGCACGCCCTTCATCACCGCGTAGCCGCGCGTGGTGGCGGACACGAAGTCGATGCGCAGCTCGCGGGCGGTTGGCGCCTCCGGCAGCGAGGTCATACGCTCGCGCGACAGCACCATCAGCGGCCGCACCTCGCCGGCCCGCAGCTGCGCCTCGCCTTCGGCGAAGTTCAGCAGGCCGACATCGATGTTGCCGCCGACCAGGTTGACCACGATGTCGCCGCCGCCGCGGAACGGCACAGCGGTGGGCGGGCGGATGCCGGCTGCCTTGGCGAAGCCCACCGTGGCCACGTGATCGACGCTGCCCACATGGGTGATGCCGAAGCGCAGCGAGCGCTCCTTGCCGATGGAGGCGAGCTCGTCGGCCGAGCGGAGCGGGCTGTCGGCGCGCACCATGACGACCTGCGGGTCCTCGGTGGCGCGGGCGATCGCCACCAGATCCTCCATCTGCGTCCCTGTGCGGCTGCGCAGCATGGTCAGCAGGTGGGTCTGCGTCAGCAGCAGCACGGTGTGGCCATCCTTGGGCCGCTGCGCGGCATAGGCCAGCGCTGCCGCGCCGCTGCCGCCGGTCTTGTTGACCACCACGATCTCGGTGCCGAGCGCGGCGGCGGCGTCCACCGCCGTCATGCGGGCGGTGATGTCGGTGCCGCCGCCGACGCCGGCATGCGTCACCACTTCGATCGGGCGCGAGCCGAAGGCGGCCTGCGCCCGCAGGATGGAGGGGGCCCCTAGCAGACCGAAGCCCGCGGCCCCCAGCAGAACCGATCGGCGGTGCCATGCCGCCGCGCCGCGCGCCTCAGCCGGGCGGCAAACCTGATTTCCTTCTTGCATCGCTTTCTCCCCCGGCCACTTGCTGTGGCCTTGATTGGTCTGACGGATGGCTCGCGGCGAAGCGGGCCCGGCCGCCGACAATGTGGTGCTCGCCGGCGGCGCGGGCGGCGGCGACGTCGCCGTCGCGCAGCGCCTGCAGGATGGCGGCGTGCTCGGCGTTGGACTGGCGCATGTTCTCGGGCTGCAGCAGGGCACGGCGGCGGAACAGGTGCAGTTCCTTGCCCAGCCCGTCATACAGCTGCGCGGCGCGCGGGTTGGCGGCCAGTTCGAACAGCGCGGCGTGGAACTCCAGGTTCAGCGCGTAATAGGTGGCGGCGTCATCCGCCCGCTCGGCCGCCGTCAGGTCGCGCATGATGCGCTCCAGCGGGGCGAGCAGCGCCGGGGTGGCGCGCGCCGCGACGCTGGCGGCGGCGTGGCCGGTCAACGCCACGCGGATGTCGAAGACCTGCAAGGCTTCCTCGACCCGCATGGTGCGGACATAGGAGCCCTGGTTCACCACCGCGACCACGAGGCCGGAGCGTTCCAGCCCGCGCACCGCTTCCCGCACCGGGCCACGGCTGACGCCGAGCCGCGCCGCCAATGCCTGCTCGTTCAGCCGCTCCCCGGGCGCGATCTGGCCGGACAGGATCAGCCCCTCGATCTCCTGCGCCACCAGGGAGGCCAGGGAGCGGGTGCGGACGATCTCGAGCGGCGTGGCCAGCGGAGCAGACATTCCGCGACCCTGCACGTGCGAAACGTTTTCTGTCAACTGAATGATGCCAACTGTCGACAGTTGACAAGCTCTTGGCCTAACCTGCCGGCAACCACGGAGGAACTCCCGATGCCGCAGCCTTCCACCGCCTTGTCCCGCTACACCGTGCTCGACCTGACGCGCGTCCGTTCCGGCCCGACCTGCGTGCGGCAGCTGGCCGATTGGGGCGCCCGGGTGATCAAGGTCGAGATGCCCGCGGGGCTGGATGCCGGCGACCCGATGGGCGGTCCGCGCGGTGGGCCGGATTTCCAGAACCTGCACCGCAACAAGCGCGGCCTGACGCTGAACCTGAAGCAGCCGGACGGCGTCGACATCCTGAAGCGGCTGGTGCGGGAGGCGGACGTGGTGGTGGAGAATTTCCGCCCCGACGTGAAGGACCGCCTCGGCATCGGCTACGAGGCGCTGGCGGCGATCAATCCGCGGCTGGTGTATGCCTCGATCTCCGGCTTCGGCCAGGACGGCCCCTATGCCGACCGGCCGGGCTTCGACCAGATCGCGCAGGGCATGGGCGGGCTGATGAGCATCACCGGCCTGCCCGGCCAGGGGCCGGTGCGCGTCGGCATCCCGATCGCCGACCTGTGCGCCGGCATTTTCGCGGCGCAGGGCATCCTGGTGGCGCTGCTGGAGCGGGAAACCTCCGGCCAGGGGCAATGGGTGCAGACCTCGCTGCTGCAGGCGCAGGTGTTCATGCTGGACTTCCAGGCGGCGCGCTGGCTGATGGCCGGCGAGGTACCGAAGCAGGCCGGCAACAACCACCCGACCAGCATCCCGACCGGCGTGTTTCCCACCGCCGACGGGCACATGAACATCGCCGCCACCGGCCAGCGCATCTGGCAGCGCTTCTGCGAGGTGCTGGACCGTCGCGAATGGCTGGAAGACCCGCGCTATGCCAGCAGCGCCGCGCGCAGCGAGAACCGCGACGCGCTGAACGCGGCCATCGCGGAGGTCACCCGCACCGACACCAGCGCGGGCTGGGTGGAGCGGCTGAACGCAGCCGGCGTGCCCTGCGGCCCGATCAACAGCATCGACCAGGTGTTCGCCGATCCCCAGGTGCAGCACCTGGGCATCGCCACCCCGCTGAAGGACGGTGGCGAGGCGCCGGTGGCCTATGTGGCGCAGCCGATGACGCTGAGCCGCACGCCCAGCAGCATCCACAGTCACCCGCCGTCGCTGGGCGAGCACACCGAGGCCATCCTGGGCGAGCTCGGCTTCGACGCCGCGGAAATCGCAGCGCTGCGCGACCGCAAGGTGGTCTGACGCATCGGCGGCCCTTCCGGCGGGAAGGGCCGCCGCCGCGGGTCGTCAGGCGCTGCGGACCTGCGACACGAAGCCGTTCACCTCGCTGGTCAGCTGCTCCGACTGGCGGGACAGCTCGCTGGCGGCGGCCAGGACCTGCGACGCGGCGGCGCCGGTGTCGTTGGCGTTGCGGCTGACCGCCTCGATGTTGCGCGACACCGCGCCGGTGGCTTCCGCCGTGCGCTGCACCGTGCGGGCGATCTCGCCGGTGGCCGCGCTCTGCTCCTCCACCGCCGCGGCGATGGTGGTGGTGATGGAGCTCATGTCATCGATCGCGCTGGCGATGCCCTGGATCGCCCGCACCGCCTCCTGCGTCGCCGTCTGGATCTGTGCGATCTGCGTGCCGATCTCCTCCGTCGCCTTGCCGGTTGCCTGGGCCAGGCTCTTCACCTCGGAGGCGACCACGGCGAAGCCCTTGCCCGCCTCGCCGGCGCGGGCCGCCTCGATGGTGGCGTTCAGCGCGAGGAGGTTGGTCTGGCCGGCGATGGTGGTGATCAGCCCCACCACCTCGCCGATCTTGCCGGCGCCTTCGGCCAGGGCGCGAACCGTGCCGTCGGTCTGCCGCGCCCGCTCCACCGCCATGCTCGCCACGCCGGAGGCCTGCGTCACCTGCCGGTTGATCTCGGCGATGGAGGCGCTCAGCTCCTCGGCGGCGGCGGCCACCGTCTGCACGCCGCCGCCGGCCAGGCCGGCCGCGTTGCTCACCTCCACCGCCTGGCTGTTGGTCTGCTGCGCGGTGCTGCTCATGCTGCGCGCCGTGGCTTCCAGCTCGGTCGAGGCGGAGGACAGGATGCCCACCATGTTGCCGACGCGGCTTTCGAAGCCCCGCACCAGCTGGTCCACCTGCGCCGCGCGCTTCTCGCGCCCGGCACGGGCCGCCTCCTGCTCGGCCGCCAGGCCCGCCGCGGTGACCATGCTGTCCTTGAAGACCTGCACGGCGGCCGCCATGCCGCCGACCTCGTCGCCGCGCTCCACATCGGGGATGCGGACCTCCAGGTCCTTGGCGGCCAGGCGGCGCATGGCCTCCGTCATGCAGGCGATCGGCACCGAGATGTTGCGGATCAGCATGAGGCCGATGACACCGCAGAGCACCACCATGGCGGCCAGCACGGCCAGGATCCTGCTGTGGGCCAGGTTGCCGATCTGCTGGCCTTCCTCGGCCGCGCGCACGCCGCCCTGGGCGTTGAACTCGATGCTCGCCTGCAGCGCGGCGCGGAACTCGTTCATGGCCGGGTTCATGGCATCGAGGAAGGCGGCGGCCTCGGCCGGCTTGCCGGCGGCGACCAGTTCCTTGAGGGTTTCGGAAACCTCCTTGTAGCGCTGCCAGCGGGAGGAGACTTCCTCGGCCAGCCGCTTCTCCTCGCCCGGATCGATGTAGTTCCTGTATTCGGCGTAGGTCTTGTCGAAGAGCTGGATCTGCGCCTCGGCGTTGGACAGGGTCTGCTTGCGGCGTTCGGCCAGCGCACTCGTGGCGAAGATGTACTGGTTCAGCCGGACCCGCTCCGCCACCTGGGCCATGCGTCCCAGATGGCGGGTGGAGGGCAGCCAGTTCCGGCCGATCTCGGCCGCCGCGTCGTTCACCGCGGCGAGCTTGCCGGCGGAGAACAGGCCCAGACTCAGGGTGGCAATGAGCACGAGGGCGAAGGCGCCCATGATTTTCGTGCGAATGGTGAATCGGTTGAGCAGCCGCGACATGTGCACTCCAGGCCAGCAAATTGCGGCCGGATTGTTGCCCGACGAAGCTAACCATCCTTGAAGACGCCCCGCATTTTCGCGCCGCGGGCCGGGATCGCGCGTGCTTCCGGCACGGCCGGCGCGCCCGGGCGCCCCTAGATCAGGGGCGCCACGCGGTCCAGGGTGCGGTCCAGATGCAGCGCCAGCACCTCCGCCAGCGCCTCGCCGTCGCGGGCGGCGAGGGCGCGCACCATCTCCTCGTGCTCCGCCACCGCATCGGCCCATTTGCGTTCCCCGGCATTGCCGATGAAGCGCAGGTGCTTCATGCGCGCCTGGATCGCCCCATGCGCCCAGGCCAGGGTCTCGTTGCCGGACAGCGCGACGATGGCGGTGTGCACCGCCTGGTTCAGCTTGAAATAGGCGAGGCGGTCCCGCGCCGCGTAGCGATCCAGCATGGCGGCGTGCAGGGCGGCGACGTCGGCGATCCCGGCCTCGGTGGCGGCGGCGCAGGCCAGGCGGCCGGCAAGCGTTTCCAGCGCCTTCAGCACGGTCAGGCTGTCGGCGGCATCCTTCAGCGTCAGGCGGCGCACCACCCCGCCCCGCGCCGGCACCAGCTCCACCAGCCCCTCGCCGGCCAGGCGGCGCACCGCCTCGCGCAGCGGCGTGCGGGATACGCCGAGCTGCGCACACAGCGCCACCTCGTTGAGCCTGGCGCCGGGCGCCAGCTGGCCCTGGGTGATCAGGTCGCGCAGCCGGGTCGCCACCTCGGCGGGCAGGGATTGCCGGATGATCGGACCATCGTCCTGAAGGTCTGCGGTTTGCGGCGGCACGGCGGGCCTCGTTTCCTGCGGGTGCTCGGCAACTGTCTTGACGGGCACCGGGGAGCTTGTCTAGGAGTCCATACTGTATGCAGTATGAAGCTGCACGCAAAGAACCGGACGGGGAAACGTCGATGGGCATGCTGGACGCTGCGAGGCCGCGCCTCGCCCTCGCCATGGGGGACGCCGCGGGGGTCTCGCCCGAGCTGACGGCGCGGGTGCTGGCGGATGAGGCGGTGCGGGACGCCGCGACGATCATCGTGATCGGCGATGCCCGCGTGCTGGAGGAAGGCGCCCGCGTCGCCGGCGTCACCCTCGACATCGACGTGCTGGCCGATGGGCAGGCGCTACCCGCCAGCCCGTCCCGGCCCGTGCTGATCGATCTCGGGCATTGCGACCCGGCCACGGTGCGGCTGGGCGAGGTGTCGGAAGCCGGCGGCCGCTTCGCCACGGAGAATTTCCGCCGCGCCCTGGCCATGGCGGCGGCGCAGGAGGTGGACGCGATCTGCTTCACCCCGTTCAACAAGGCGGCGATGCGCCTCGTCACCCCCGGCTACGAGGATGAGATCGGCTTCACCTCCGAAGCCATCGGCTTCCATGGCGTGGCCAAGGAATTCAACGTGCTGGAGGGGTTGTGGAATGCCCGCGTCACCTCCCACGTGCCGCTCAAGGACGTGGCCTCGCTGCTGACCAAGGCCACCATCCTGGACAATCTGAAGCTGACCGAGGACGCGCTGCGCGCCTCGGGCATCGAGCGGCCGCGCATCGCCGTCGCGGCGCTGAACCCGCATGCCGGCGAGGGCGGCAATTTCGGCCGCGAGGAGATCGACGTGATCACCCCGGCGGTGGAAGAGGCCAAGGCGCGGCAGATCGGCTGCGACGGCCCCTTCCCGGCCGACACGGTGTTCGTGCGTGCGCGGCGCGGCGATTTCGATGCGGTGCTGACCATGTACCACGACCAGGGGCAGATCGCGATGAAGCTGATCGGCTTCGACGCGGGCGTGACGCTGATGGGCGGCTTCCCCTTCCCGATCTGCACCGCCGCGCACGGCACCGCCTACGACATCGCCGGCCAGGGCAAGGCGCATCCGGGCGCCATGCGCAACGCCATGCTGCTGGCCGCCCGCATGGCCAGCCGCAGCCGGGAGGCCGCCGCCGCCTGACGCGGCATCCCGCGGAGACCCGGAATGCGGCCCGCGATCCAACCATCCTAGGGAGAGAAAATCCGATGAAGCTGTTGCCGAAGGCCACCCTGGCGCTGGGCGCCGTGCTGCTGTCCACCCTGCCCGCCGCCGCGCAGCAGAGCTGGAAGCCGACACGCCCGATCGAGTTCGTCGTCACCTCCGGCGCCGGCGGCGGCACTGACGTGTTCGCCCGCGCCGTGCAGGCGGCGATCAACAAGCACGACCTGGTGCCGACCTCCGTGGTTGTCACCAACAAGGGCGGCGGCTCCGGCGTCGAGGGCTATGTCTACGGCACTGGCGCCAAGGCCGACCCGCACAAGGTGATCTTCGGCACCAACAATGCCTGGACCCTGCCGATGGTGGCCAAGACCAGCTGGTCCACCGCCGACTTCACCCCCGTCGCCATCATGGCCTTCGACGAGTTCATGCTCTGGACCAAGGCGGACGGCCCCTACAAGACCGCCGCCGACTTCGTGGCCGCGGCGCGCGCGCAGCCGGGCACGCTGCGCATGGGCGGCAGCCAGACGCATGACACCGACCAGACGCTGACCGTGCTGATCGAGAAGGCGGCTAAGATCCAGCTGAAATACATCCCCTATCAGGGCGGCGGCCAGGTCGGTGTGCAGCTGGCCGGCGGGCACATCGAGGCCAACACCAACAACCCGTCCGAAAGCGTCGGCGGCTGGCGCGGCGGCCAGGTGAAGCCGGTCTGCGTGTTCCGCAGCGAACCCTTCTCGCCCGGCCCCAAGGTGACCGAGACGCAGGGCTGGTCCGACATCCCGACCTGCGCCAGCCAGGGCATCCCAATCGAGCAGTTCAGCATGCCGCGCACGATCTTCCTGCCGCCCGGCGTGCCCGCCGCCGCCCAGACCTACTGGGCCGACCTGTTCCGCCGCGTCAGCGAGACGCCGGAATGGAAGGACTACGTGACCCGCACCAGCCAGAGCGGCCGCTTCGTGTCGGGCGACGAGATGCGCCAAGTCATCCAGAAGGAGGAGAGCGAGACGCGGGAGATCTTCTCCGAGGCCGGCTGGCTGGTGAAGTAACGCCATGCTGACGCGCTTCCATCTGGAACTGGGCTTCGCGGGGCTGGTGCTGCTGATCGGCGCCACCGGGCTGGTCGGCTCCTCGGGCCTGGATTTCGGGTGGGGCGCGGACGGACCGCGGGCCGGCTACTTCCCCTTCCGCGTGGCGGTGATCCTGGTGGCCATGGCAACGCTGGTTGCGGTGCAGGCCATCATCAACCGCGCCGCCCTGCGCCGCGTGGTGGTGGCCGAGCCGGAGGGGCTGCGCCGGGTGCTCGGCTTCGGCCTGCCGATCATCGGGCTGGTGCTGGTGGCGCAGTGGCTCGGCCTGTACGTGGCCATGGCGCTGTACCTGCTGGTGGTGATCCGCTGGCAGGGCCGGCGGCCCTGGCACACCGCGCTCGGCGTCGCGCTCGGCGTCACGGTGGTCACCTTCCTGATATTCGAGATCTGGTTCCAGGTGCCGCTGCTGAAGGGCCCCCTCGAAATCATGCTCGGCCTGGGCTGAGGAGTTCGCCGCATGCTCGCCAACATCGACTCGCTGATGCACGGCTTCACCGTGGCGCTGACCGGCTACCATATCATGCTGATGGTGGGCGGCGTGCTGCTTGGCATCCTGGTGGGCGTGCTGCCGGGCCTGGGCGCGCCCAACGGCGTCACGCTGCTGCTGCCGCTGACCTTCAGCATGGACCCGGTCTCCGCCATCATCCTGCTGACCAGCCTGTACTGGGGCGCGCTGTTCGGCGGCTCCACAACCTCGATCCTGTTCAACATCCCGGGCGAGCCTTCCTCCGTCGCCACCACCTTTGACGGCTATCCCATGGCGCGCCAGGGCCGCGCCACCGAGGCGCTGACCTATGCCTTCCTGTCGGCCGGCTTCGGCGCGCTGGTGGGCATCATCGTCATCACGCTGCTGTCCTCGGCAGTGGCCTCCTTCGCGCTGCGCTTTGGACCGCCGGAATACTTCGCCGTCTACGCGCTGGCCTTCGCCTCCTTTGTTGCCTTTGGCGGTGGCGCGCCGGTGAAGACCATCATCGCGCTGGGGCTCGGCTTCGGCTTCGGCATGGTCGGCACGGACACGGTGTCGGGCTCGATGCGGCTGACCTTCGAGCTCGACCAGCTGATCCGCGGCATCTCCTTCCTGGTGGTGGTAATCGGGCTGTTCGGCCTGGGCGAGCTGCTGCTGACCATCGAGGAAGGCCCCGAGTTCAAGGGCGCCTCCGGCCGCATCGACCCGCGCGAGATGTTCCGCGCCGCGGCGCGCATGCCGCGCTACTGGTTCGCCATGCTGCGCGGCAGCGCGGTGGGCGTCTGGATGGGCATCACGCCGGGCGGACCCACCGCCGCCTCCTTCATGTCCTACGGCATCGCCCGCCGCACCTCCCGCAACCGCGACAATTTCGGCAAGGGCGAGCCGGAAGGCGTGATCGCGCCCGAAACCGCGGACCATTCCGCCGGCACCGCGGCGATGCTGCCGATGCTCTCCCTCGGCATCCCGGGCTCCGCCACCGCCGCCGTGATGCTGGGCGGGCTGATGATCTGGGGCCTCAATCCGGGGCCGATGCTGTTCCTCGAGCAGCGCGATTTCGTCTGGGGCATGATCGCCTCGATGTATCTCGGCAACGTCATCGGCGTGGTGCTGGTGCTGGCCACCGTGCCGCTGTTCGCCGCGATGCTGTCGGTGTCCTTCTCCATCATCGGGCCGATCATCGTCACGGTCTGCATGGTGGGCGCCTACACCGTCGCCGGCGCGCCGTTCGACCTGTGGCTGGCGCTGGCCTTCGGCGCGGTCGGCTACCTGATGAAGAAGCTGGACTACCCGCTGGCGCCGTTGATCCTGGCCATGGTGATCGGCGACAAGGCCGAGGACGCGTTCCGCCAGTCCATGCTGTCCTCCAGCGGATCGCTCGGCATCCTGTGGTCGAACTGGCTGGCCGGCACGCTGACCACCCTGGCCATCCTGTTCCTGTGCTGGCCGTTTGTTGCCCTGCTGCTGGGGCGGCGCAGCGCCGCCGAGGTGGCAATCACGCCCGCCGCCGGCCATGAGGAAAACCGCGCATGAACCACGAGATCCTGTTCCGCGACCTGCAGCACAAGCGTTTCCGCGTCGGCATCGCGGGCGCGCGCGGCGGCTTCAGCCGCACCCTGCTGGCCGCGCTGCGCGCCGTGCCGCAGCTGGAGATCGCGGCGCTGTGCGACCTCGACACCGGGGGTGTGGAGCAGCTGCTGGCCGAGCTCGGCTATCCGCCTGCCGCGTTGTGCGAGGATGCGGCTGCGGTGCGCGCCGCGGCCGAAGCCGGCAGGCCCGTGCTGCTGCGCGACCACACCCTGCTGGACGCGGTGCCGATGGACATCGTGGTGGAAGCCACCGGCCAGCCCGAGATCGCCGCCGGCATCGCCGAGCGCTCCATCCGGCGCGGCGTGCACGTGGCCATGGTGACCAAGGAAGCGGATTCCGTGGTCGGGCCGCACCTCAACGAGCTCGCGAAGCGGCAGGGCGTGGTCTACACCACCGCCGATGGCGACCAGCCGGCCAACCTGATCGGCCTGGTGACCTGGGCGCGGCTGCTCGGCTTCGAGGTGGTGGCCGCCGGAAAGTCCAGCGAATACGACTTTATCTGCGATCCGGCCGACCACGTGGTTCGCTGGACCGACCGGCGCTGCGCCGCGCCGGACCTGGCCTCGCTCTGGACGCTGGGCGATGACGTGGCGGCGACCCTGGCGCGCCGGTCCGCTGCGCTGGCCGAGTTGCCGCAGCGCGCCACGCCCGATTATTGCGAGATGAACGTGGTGGCCAACTCCACCGGCCTGCTGCCCTCGCGCGACGAGCTGAACTACCCGCTGTGCCGCATCACCGAGCTGGCCGATATCTTTATCCCGCGCGCCGAGGGCGGCATCCTGGACCGCACCGGGGTGGTCGACGTGTTCAACCTGCTGCGCAAGGAGGACGAGGTCAGCTTCGGCGGCGGCGTCTTCGTGGTGGTGCGCTGCACCGACGCCGGCACCTGGGAGATGCTGCGGGACAAGGGCCATGTGGTGTCACGCAACGGCCGCTATGCCTGCATCTTCCTGCCCTACCACCTGATGGGGCTGGAAACGCCGCTGTCGCTGTTGTCCGCCTGCGGGCATGGGCGCGCCTCCGGCAGCGACCGGCAGGCGGTTCACGCGGTGATGGTGGCGCGCGCCGACCGCGACTTCCGCGCCGGCGAGTTCCTGGAGATGGGCGGCCACCACCACGTCATGACGGATGCCACCGCCCTGCTGCTTCCGGCGCAGGAGGCGGACGGGCTGGCGCCGTTCTACCTCGCGGCGCACAAGCGGCTGCGGCGGGACGTGCGGCGCGGCGATATCCTGCGCGAGGCCGACCTGGAGCTGGAGGGATCGGGCTTGCAGCGGCTGCGGCAGGACATCCGGCCTGGCGGCTGATGCGGGGGGCACGGAGGCCGGCCGCCAGGCGGCCGGGCCCGGAAAAGCCCTTGAAAACCGCCCGCCACCGCACCAAAGTCCAAGGCGCTGCAAAACCCTGGAGGAATGCTCAGATGGCCTGGAAAAAGCCCCGCGTGACCGAAGTTTCCCTCGCGCTCGAGATCAACTCTTACGCCTGCGCCGAGCTCGGCTGATCCTTGCCGCGGGAGGAACGATACCCGCTCCTCCTGTTCAGGCTTTCCTGAAGCCCCGCGCCGCGAACCGGCCGCGGGGCTTTTGCTTCATCGGGCAACCGGCATGCTGCGTGTGATCATCCTTGGCTCGGCCGCCGGCGGCGGCTTTCCGCAATGGAATTCGGGCGGGCCGGGCTGTCGCCGGGCGCGCGTCGGGGATCCCACGGCGGCTCCGCGCAGCCAGTGCGGCCTGGCGGTGAGCGCCGATGGCGCGCGCTGGGTGCTGCTGAACGCCTCGCCCGACCTGCGGGCGCAGATCCTGGCCACGCCGGCCCTGTCTCCCCGGGGCGATGCCATCCGCCATTCGCCGATCGCCGCCGTGCTGCTGACCGGGGCCGAGGTGGACACGCTGACCGGCCTGCTGACGCTGCGCGAGCGGCATCCCTTCGCCCTGTACGGCGCCGCGCCCGCCCTGGCGGTGCTGCGCGACAACCCGATCTTCCGCGCCGTCGATCCCGCCATCGTGCCGCGCCGCGAGGTGCCGCTCGACACCCCCCTGGAGCTGCGCGACGCGGCCGGCGAGGCGCTCGGCCTGACGGTGGAAGCCTTCGCCGTGCCCGGCAAGGTGCCGCTGTTCCAGGAACAGGACGGCGCCGATCCGGGCCGCGCCGAGGATGGCGAGGCGCTGGGCCTGCGCATCACCGCCCCCAGCACCGCCGCGCCGCTGCTGTTCATCCCCGGCTGCGCCGCCGTCACCCCCACCCTGCGGGAGCGCCTGTCCGGCGGCGGCTGCCTGCTGTTCGACGGCACGCTGTGGCAGGAGGACGAGATGATCCTGGCCGGCGCCGGGCCGAAGACCGCGGCCCGCATGGGCCACATGGCGATGCGGGACAGCGTCGCCGCCCTCGCGGGGCTGGAGCTGGGGCGCCGGGTCTTCATCCACATCAACAACACCAACCCCGCCCTGCTGGCCGACAGCCCGGAGCGCGCCGCGCTGCGCGAGGCCGGCTGGGAGGTGGCGGAGGATGGCATGGAGATCGTGCTGTGAGCGACGACGCGCTGCTGAGCCCCGAGGCGCTGGAGGAGCGGCTGCGCGCCATCGGCGCCGAGCGCTACCACATCCTGCACCCGTTCCACCGGCTGCTGCATGACGGCGCGCTGAGCAAGCCGCAGGTGCAGGCCTGGGCGCTGAACCGCTACTATTACCAGGCGTCGATCCCGGCCAAGGATGCCTCGCTGCTGGCGCGGCTGCCGACGCCAGATTTGCGCCGCGAATGGCGCCGCCGCCTGATGGACCATGACGGGGACGGGGTGAAGCCCGGCGGCGTCGAGCGCTGGCTGGTGCTGTGCGACGGGCTGGGGCTGGAGCGCGGCTATGTCATGTCCCTCCAGGGCCTGCTGCCGGCGACGCGCTTCGCCGTGGATGCTTATGTGCGCTTCGTGCGCGAGCGCTCGCTGCTGGAAGCCGTCGCCTCCTCGCTGACCGAGATGTTCTCGCCCAACATCATCTCCGAGCGCGTCTCGGGCATGCTGCGCAGCTACGACTTCATCAACGAGGCGACACTGGCCTATTTCACGCCGCGGCTGACCCAGGCGCCGCAGGACGTCGCCTTCGCGCTCGACTACGTCAAGCGCGAGGCCCGGACCCGCGCCGAGCAGGAGCAGGTGCTGGGCGCGCTGCGCTTCAAATGCGACCTGCTCTGGGCGCAGCTGGACGCGCTGCACTTCGCCTATGTGGCGCCGGGCCTGCCGCCGCCGGGCGCGTTCCGGCCATGACCGCGGTTCTGACCCCGGACAGCATCCCGCGCCTCGCCCGCGGCATGAAGCTGCGCGAGGACACGGCGCGTGGCCAGTGGGTGGTGCTGGGGCCGGAGCGCATGTTCGTGCCGGACGAGATCGCGCTGGAGGTGCTGCGCCTGCTGGATGGCACGCGCAGCGTGGATGGGATCGTCGATGAGCTGGCCGCCCGCTATGCCGCGCCGCGCGGGGAAATCGCCGCCGACGTCGCATCCCTGCTGCGGGAGCTGGCGGAGAAAGGCGTGGTGCAGGCATGAACGCGATCATTCAGCCATCGGACCGTTCCCCAGGGCCTCCGCCCGAGCCGCCGCTAGCGCTGCTGGCGGAGCTGACGCATCGCTGCCCGCTGCGCTGCCCCTATTGTTCCAACCCGGTGGAGCTGACCCGCGTCGCCGCCGAGTTGGACACCGCCACCTGGGCGCGCGTGTTCCGCGAGGCCGCGGCGCTGGGCTGCCTGCAGGTGCATCTCTCGGGCGGCGAGCCGACGGCGCGGCGCGACATCGCCGAGATCGTGCGGGCCGCCTCCGAGGCCGGGCTGTACACCAACCTAATCACCGCCGGCGTGCTGATCGATGCGGCGATGATGGCGCGGCTGGCGGAGGCCGGGCTCGACCATGTGCAGCTCTCGGTGCAGGACACCGAGCCCGGCTCGGCCGAGCGCATCGGCGGCTACCGCAACGCGCTGCCGAAGAAGCTCGCCTGCGCGCAGCTGGTGCGCGATGCCGGGCTGCCGCTGACGTTGAACGCGGTGGTGCACCGGCAGAACCTCGACCGGCTGCCGGAGATGATCGCGCTGGCCCTGGAACTCGGCGCCGGGCGGCTGGAAGTGGCGCATGTGCAGTATTACGGCTGGGCCCTGGCCAATCGCGACGCGCTGCTGCCCACCCGCGCCCAGTTGGAAGCCGCCACCGCCGAGGTCACGCGGGCGCGGGAAGACCTCAAGGGCCGGCTGGTGATCGACTACGTGGTGCCGGACTACTACGCCAAGCGGCCGAAATCCTGCATGGGCGGCTGGGGCCGGCGCTTCCTGGCGGTGTCGCCGGCCGGTCGCGTGCTGCCCTGCCACGCCGCCGAAAGCCTGCCCGGCTTCGACTTCCCCAATGTGCGGGAGGTGTCGCTGCGCGAGGCGTGGGAAAATTCCGAGGCGTTCAACCGGTTCCGCGGCACCGGCTGGATGAAGGAGCCGTGCCGCAGCTGCGCCCGCGCCGAGATCGACTGGGGCGGCTGCCGCTGCCAGGCCTTCGCGCTGACCGGCGACGCCGCCGCCACCGACCCGGCCTGCGGCCTGTCGCCGGACCACGCGCTGCTGGACATGGCCGTGCGCGAGGCCGCGGCCTCGGAAGGCGACTTCACCTACCGGGTGATGGGCGCCGCGCCTCAGAAGGCGTAGCGCACGCGGCAATAGGGCAGGCGCTGCGCCAGCAGCGCCTCGAACCGGGCGAGCCAGCGCTTCTTCCAGGGCGTGCGGTAGCGCAGGTTCACCTGGCCGCCCTCGGAGCGCTTGTCTTCCTGGAGGTCGGGGCGCCACAGCAGTTCCTCGGCCCTGGGATGCCAGGCGAGGTTGAGCTCGTGCAGCGCGGCGTTGTGGGTCAGCATGATGATCTCGGCCGCGAGCTGCTGCTTCAGCGCCTCCGGCAGGGCGGCGTCGAGCTGGTCAAACAGATCGCCCCATTCGGCTTCCCAGCCCTCGCGCAGCACCACGGGCGAGAAGTTCACCTGCACCTCGTAGCCGGCACGGTGCAGCTCGGCCATGAAGCGGATGCGCTCGGCCACCGGGGCGGTGCGCACATCCAGCAGCCGGGCCAGCGCCGCCGGCATCAGCGACATGCGGATGCGCGTCCGGCCGCGCGGGTCGTAATCCAGCAGCGCCGGGTTCACCCATTTGGTGGCGAAGCTGCCCTTAGCGTTGGGCAGGCCGCGGAACACGGCCACCAGGTCGCGCACATTGTCCGACACGGCCGCATCCAGCGACAGGTCGCCATTCTCGCCCAGGTCATACACCCAGTCGCGCGGGTCCACCTGGTTGGGCTCGGGCTTGGCGCCCTGCCGCGCCGCGTGGCGGGCGAGGGCGGCGCAGATCTCCTCGATGTTGACGAACACGCTGACCGGATTGGCGTGTCCCTTGCGCCGCGCCACGTAGCAATAGGCGCAGGCCATGGCGCAGCCATTGGAGCTGGACGGCGCGATGAAGTCGGCGGAGCGCCCGTTGGGGCGGAAGCCCATGCCCTTCTTGACGCCGAGCACCAGCACCTCGCGCTTGTTGCGCAGGTAGTCGCCGGCCTCGCCCTCGCGCAGTTCCGGGATGCGCCAGTGGGAGGCAACGGGGATGCGTTCGGCCCCGGGAAAGCGCGCCAGGATCTCGCGCCCGCGGGCGAAGGACTCCACCTCCGGCTCCAGGAAGATGCGGCGGATGTCGAGCAGCGGCGGCAGGCTGTCGGTCAAGGTGCTCAACCCGGGCGGAACGCCCAGCGCAGCGTCTCGGCAATGCCGAAGGTGCCGGCGCGCAACAGGGGCTGGCGCAGCGGCGACACGTCCAGCCCGTGCAGGGTGCGGGCCCAGCCGGGCAGCAGATCCACCGCCGCCTGCCCGGTCAGCACCTGCATCCTGGCCTTGACCGGATGGCCCGGGGGCCGCTGCAGCACCAATCGTGCCACTTCGGCGGTCCGGGCATCGCGGCGCAGGGCGGGGCGCATGGCGCGGATCAGCCGCTCCGCCGCCGCCCGGCTGCGCGGCACCGGATCAGCGCCCAGCGCCATGGCCACCTGCGCCATCTCGGCGAAGTAGCGATCCTGGTCGGCGCCGGACATGCGCGGCTCGGCGTAGCGGATGTAGCCGTTCAGGAAGCTGGTCGCCTCGGTCACGTTCACCCAGGCGAGCGAGGCAGGATCATTGGCGGAATAGGGCGTGCCGTCGGGCAGTGTGCCGTGCACGTGGTCGTGGATGCGGCGGACGCGGGCGATCACCGCCTCCGCCTCCTCGCGCCCGCCATAGGTGGTCTGAGCGATGAAGCGGGCGGTGCGGCGCAGCCGGCCCATCATGTCCTGGCGGAAATTGGAATGGTCCCAGACGCCGGCCAGCACGGCCGGATGCAGCATCTGCAGCAGCAGCCCGGCCACGCCGCCCACCATCATCGAGGTGATGTCGCCATGCACCCGCCACGATACCGAGCGCGGGCCGAACAGGCTGTCCTCCCGGCGCTTCACCGGCGCCTCGCCACGGGCGCGGTCGTTGAACATCCGCACCACCTCGGCGACGATGGCCTGCTTGATCGGTCGCGCGACGGGCGCGGGAAGCCAATCCGGAAAGCTGCTGGGCTGGGACATGCGGGACCGTGCGGTGGTTGGACTTGAATATGGGTGCGCCGCGCGCGCTGTCACCCGTCGCCTCAGGAGGAGCGACGCCTGCCATTGGGCCGCTTTTCCGTTCCTTGTACCCCCTGGCTGCGCGGCGGGCGCCATTCGCGCCGCTTGCGCGCGGTCCAGGCATAGCGTGGATCATCCGCCACCAGGTGCAGGTGGTCGGACAGACGGTTGCGCTCCAGCCAGCCGATGCTGGCCTCCAGCTCCATCAGCGTCATCTGCGCCCGCGCCTTGTTGCCCATCACGCGCTTCAGGATGGCGTTGTAGCGGTGGTACAGCCCCGGCCCGCCCGCGCCTCCATGCGGACCCTGCTGCATCGCGTCATCCTCCACCGCCTGGGACGCCACCATCTCGCCGATGCGCCCGCGCAGGCGCCGCTCGGCGACCGAGGGCGGCTCGAACATGTCGCCCTGGCCCGGCTCCAGCTCCGGCCGCTTCAGCGCCAGCTCCGGTCCCGGTGCCAGGGTGCGGAAGCGCAACGTCAGCGCGTTGGAGGTGAGCGGCGTGATCCCCTCGCGCGGCGGCAACCGCTCGCGCAGCCAGAGCGGCAGCACGCCGCCGGTGACGCGGGCACGGGGCTGGCGGGCCAGCGTGCCCTGCTCGGTTTCCATGCGCAGGCGGAAGCGGCCGAACAGCGGGTCGTCGGGGTGGAACACCACCGCCCGCTGCGCCTCGTAGGGGCCGGCATGCGGGTCGATGCGGGTGGCGCGCGCCACCATCTGCTCCAGCCACGGACGCGAGCGGATATGCGTCAGCGCCGCCACCACCGCCACCTCCGGCACGTCCAGCCCTTCATAGGCCATGGCCACGGTGACCAGGATGGAAGGCTCCGGCCGCAGCCGGAATGCCGCCAGCAGCTGCGGCGATCCGGGGCAGTCGGAGGTGGCGAGGCCGACCGAGGCTTCCGCCTGTTCCGGTGGCACCCAGCCGCGCAGCACGGACAGGTAGTAGCGTGCCGTCGCCTGGTCCGGCGCCACCACCAGCAGCTTGCCGAGGCCCGGCGCCGCCGCGGAGGGTGACAGGCCGCGCTCGCGCCGGCGGCGTGAGCGCAGTGCCCGCGTCGTCAGGAAGGCCTGGCGCAGCAGCGCCTCGGCGAAGCCGGTGCGCAGCGCGGTGAACAGCGCCGGGCGGGTGGTCTCGTCGGGGTGGAAGCCGGACAGGCGGTGCGGCCCGACCTCCTGCCCTTCCTCGCTGCGCCAGCTCGCCTCGCCATCCAGCGCGCCGAAGGTGACGGGCAGCACCGCGCGCTCGGCGAGGGCCTGGGCGCGGCTGTAGCCGACCACCGCCCAGCCCGGCGCATCCAGGTCGACTTCCCGCGTGCGCGCCTTGCTGCCCTCGCGATAGGGCAGCCACAGGATGCCGCGGCCGTCGGCGCGCTCCAGCGTGCCGGACAGCAGCAGCCGCACGGCGGCGCATTCCAGCAGCGGCAGCAGGGCCCGCGACCAGGCGCCGGCCGGATCGTCCTCCGCGCCATCCTCCGCGGCGCCGGACGCCGCGCGGGATGCCCCACGCGATGCCGCGCGGGATGCCGCGCGGGATGCGCCGCGGGATGCCACTGGGTCGATCTCCGGCAGCGCCGGCAGGTGGTGCATCTCGTCCACCACCAGCAGCGTCGGGTGGCGGCGGAACTCGGCCAGGTGCAGCGCGGGCGCCGCGGCGATGCCCTGGTAGGTGGTGACGTAGCCATCCAGGCCGCGGCAGGGATCGGGCGCGTTCTCGGCGGCGCGCAGGCCGATGCGGTGCTCCAGCGCCGCGCGCCATCCGGGGTCGGCGAAGGCTTCCTCGGCCTGCTGGCGCAGGCTGTCGCGCGGCACCACCCAGCAGATCCGCCGGATCAGCCCGGCCTGCATCAGCCGCGCGGCGGCGATCACCGGCAGCAGCGACTTGCCGCCGCCGGGGGTGACGGCGGCGAGGATGTCGCGCGCTTCGGTGGCACCGGACGCGATGGCGGCCACGACCCCGGCCAGCTGGCGCTGATGGGTGCGGAGCTGGCGAGGCACAGACACCGGCGGATGGATCCTCCCCCGCAACAAGGAACAGGAAGAGAACTAAGTGTGAATACAATGGTTTCGGCTGTCCAGTGCGAAACCACACTGAAATGGCGCCCGTAACTCCATCCGATGCAGTCGATGGCAGCGATCTCACCGCTTCGCGAGGCTCGATTTTCGGCTTGTTCCGCCCCTCCGGGCAGGCCTAGAACACTTGAACAAACCTAGAACAAACACCATCTGAACCCTGTGGCCGGAACGATGGCGCGGAGCTTTCTCCCCCTCGCCGGCCAAGCCTTTTCCTTGCCCGTTTTGCCGGCCCGCGCGTCCCCCGCCGCAGGCCGTGGAGGTGCGCCGTGTCCGAGTACTTCCCGAACTCCGCCCTGCGCGAGCTGTGGTACGCCCGCCGCGCCGTGCTGCTGGCCGCGCTGCGCGAGGCCGCCGCCGGCGCCGCGGAACACGGTGCGGAATACCGTGACATCAATGGCTGGGCCGCCTGGGCGCGGCTGGGGCGGCATGCGGTGGACGTCACCACCTCCATGCCGTTCAGCAACGCCGACACCATGCCGGTGCTGCTGCGCTTCAGCCGGTCGGACGGCTTCGGCGCGCGCAAGCCGTCCTGCCGCGAGATCGCCCTGACCTTCGAGAACGGCAGCGACCGCCTCACCGCAACCGGGCAGCAGGCGCTGTCCGAGGTGGTGCAGCATTTCCTGCGCCTGCTGCGCGAAGGACCGGCTGCCAGCACCGCGCGGCGCGGCCCGCGCAGTCCGACGCGCAAGGCGATGCAGGCCCGCGCCGCCTATGCCAAGGCGATGGCCGGCTGACGCCTCAGCTCCTGGCCTTGCCCTTGCCACGGCCGGGCCGCCGCCCGCCGGCGGATGGCGGTTCCGGCTCCGGTCCTGCCATCTTCAGCAGCACGTACAGCGCGGCGGCGCGACTCGGCACGTCCAGGCGGCGGTAGGCGCGCAACAGCGCCTCCTCATCCCCGGCGAGCAGGCCGAGACTGCCCTGCTCCTCCTCCAGCAGTTCCTGCGGCGGCTCGGTGTCGGGATCGAGGCCGACGAGGTAGGAGACGGAGGTGCTCAGCGCCTCCGCCAGCCGCACCAGGCGCTGCCCGCGTGGAACCGGTGCGCGGCCATCCCCCAGCCGCTGCAGCAGGTCGGGCGGCAGCCCGGCATCGGCGGCCACGGCGGCAAAGTCCAGGCCGAGCCGTTCCAGCCGGCCCTCGATCCGCTCCACCATGGGCGAGATGTCGACATCCATCGGCGGGTCCTGTGCGCTGGGCGGTTGGGCGAAGAACGGAGCGGAGGCGGCCGAGTTCCAGCCCCTTCCCTGCTCAGCCGGCCAGCCCGCCTTCCCAGCCGAGCAGAACGCCGCCCGCCGCCACCGGCGGCGGCGCGGCGCCGTTCTGCGGCGCGGCGAAGACCAGCCCGGCCTGCGGGGCGCCCGCGCCGGCGCTCCAGCGCGCGGCGAAGCGCTCGGGGGCCAGGAACGCCACCGCCGGCCCGCGCCGGGGATCGGCCACCCGCCACTCGCCCGGCGCGGCCTGATCCGCGGGGAGCCCGGTCATGGCGGCGTAGCCAGCCGCTTCCGCCGCTGGGTCGCCGACCCGGATCTCGACCCGCTGGAACTGCCGGCTGCCATTGGCGTGGCGCAGCAGGCCCGGCAGCCAGACGGTGTCCGGCGTCAGATGCCGGCAGGCGAAGTAGCCGAGGCCGGCGGGCGACGGCTCCACCGTCCAGGGCAGCACGATGAAGCGCGCCTCGGCGCTGCCGCCGTTCTCCAGCGGAACGGGGCGGCCGAAGGCGAAGGGCTCCGCGGCCGCGATGCCGGCGGCGCGCAGCTCGGCGGCGGCGCCGTCCGGGTCGAGCAGGCGCAGCGCGATCCGCTCCAGGCCACCACCCTCGGCGATGCGGCGGCGGGTGATTGCGTTGAACGGCGATTCCGCCACCACGCCCATCAGCTCCACATAGGCGTCCTCGAACATGATCGTGTGGTTGGCGGTGCCGAGGCCCGAGCCGTGCTCGCCGCGTGGCGACACGGTGAAGCCCCGCGCCCGCCATTCCGATGCCGCCGCCGCCAGGTCGGCCACCGCGATCACCACATGGTCCAGCCCCGCCAGCTGCTGCCGCATCGAACCTGCTCCTTCTCCACGCCGCATCAGGACGGCGACGCGGAAGCGTCCGGGAAGCGCTGCGCGCTGTAAAGCCGCCCGGCCGCCGCGGCGGGTGGTTGACCGGCACCGCCCTCCCTGCGCCAAACTCCCGGCATGACGCAGAACAACCCGCTGCTGGCGCCCTGGACCACCCCCTTCGGCGCACCCCCCTTCGACCAGATCCGCCCCGAGCATATCCGCCCGGCCTTCGACGCCGCGATGGCCGAGCACTTGGCGGAGATCGCCGCTATCGGCAGCGACCCCGCCCCGCCCGCCTTCGGCAACACGATCGAGGCGCTGGCCCGCAGCGGCCGCGCCCTGGCGCGGGTCGGCAACCTGTTCGGCAACCTCGTGGTCAGCCTGGGCGGCCCGGCGCTGGAGGAGCTGGACCGCGAATTGTCGCCCCGCCTGGCGCAGCACGGCATGCGCGTGGCGCTGGACCCGGACGTGTTCCGCCGCGTCGCCGCGCTGCATGGCCGGCGCGACGCGCTGAACCTGGAGCCCGACCAGGCGCGGCTGCTGGAGCGCACCCATCTCGGCTTCGTCCGCAGCGGCGCCGCCCTGGCGCCGGAAGCACGCGCCCGCATGGCCGCGATCTCGGAGCGGCTGGCCACGCTGCACACCCGCTTCGGCCAGAACGTGCTGCATGACGAGAAGAACTGGCACATGGCGCTGGAGGAGCGGGACCTTGAAGGGTTGCCGGACTTCCTGCGCGCCGGCATGGCGGAGGCGGCCGCGGCGCGCGGCGTCGCCGGCTATGCCGTCACCCTGTCCCGCTCGCTGGTCGAGCCCTTCCTGGCTTATTCCGCCCGGCGCGACCTGCGGGCCCGCACCCATGCCGCCTGGGTGGCGCGCGGCACCCATCCCGGCGCGCATGACAACCGCCCGCTGATCCCCGATATCCTGGCGCTGCGGGCCGAGCGCGCGCGGCTGCTCGGCTACCGCGACTTCGCCGAGTTCCGGCTGGCCGACAGCATGGCCGGCAGCGTGGCGGCGGCCGAGGCGCTGCTGGCCGAGGTGTGGGAGCCGGCCAGGCGCCGCGCCGGGCAGGAGCGCGACCGGCTGCTGGAGGTCGCCCGTGCCGAGGGGCTGGAGGGCGATCTGCAGGCCTGGGACTGGCGCTACTACGCCGAGAAGGTGCGGCTGGCCGATCACGCGCTGGACGAGGCGGCGCTGAAGCCGTTCTTCCCCTTCGAGCGCATCCAGCAGGCCGCCTTCGACACCGCGTCCCGCTTGTTCGGGCTGCGCTTCGAGCCGCTGCCCGACCTGCCGCTGTATCATCCGGACGTGCGCGCCTATGAGGTGCGCGACGCGGAAGGCCATGTGGGCCTGTTCCTGGCCGATCCCTTCGCCCGCGCCGACAAGCGTTCCGGCGCCTGGATGAGTTCCTATCGCGACCAGGAGAACCTCGACGCGGCGGTCTCGCCCATCGTGGTGAACAACAACAACTTCGCCCGCGCCGAGCCGGCGCTGCTGTCCTTCGACGATGCCGAGACGCTGTTCCACGAATTTGGCCACGCGCTGCACGGGCTGCTGAGCCGGGTCCGCTACCTGCCGCAATCGGGCACGGCCGTGCGGCGCGACTTCGTGGAGTTCCCCTCGCAGGTCTACGAGCACTGGCTGTCCCTGCCGGACACGCTGCGCGCCTATGCCCGCCACCACCGGACCGGCGAGCCCCTGCCCGAGGCGCTGATGCGCAAGCTGCTCGACACCCGCACCTTCAACCAGGGCTTCGGCACGGTGGAGTACGTGTCCTCCGCCATGATCGACCTGGCGCTGCACCGGCTCGAGGATCCTGCCGCGCTGGACATCGAGGCGTTCGAGGCCGAGTTCCTCCAGCGGATCGGCATGCCGACGGCGATCGGGCTGCGCCACCGCCCGCCGCATTTCCAGCACCTGTTCGCCGGCGGCGGCTATGCCGCCAGCTACTACGCCTATCTCTGGTCCGAGGTGCTGGACGCGGATGGGTTCGACGGCTTCACCGAAACCGGCGACCCGTTCGACCCGGCCATGGCGGCGCGGCTGCGCCACCTGCTCAGCGCCGGCGACACCGAGGATCCGATGCGGCTCTACACCGGCTTCCGCGGCCGCATGCCCGACACCGCCGCCCTGCTGCGGATGCGCGGTCTGGCGGCCTGAACCGCCCGTGCCCCCGGGCGCGTGGCCCGCAGGGGCGCCGGTGGGGCTTGTTCCGATGTCGTGACACGGGCGGCGCTTGACCATCCGCTTGTAGGGTCATCACACTGGCTGGCCGGCGCCATCGACGCCGCAAGAACAGGCGGCAGGGCTTCGCCCCGCATGCCTGCAGCCAGGGAGGGGAACAGGGCTTTGCAGTTGTCGGACAGGATCACCGGGTTGTGCCTGGTCGCGCTCGGTGGAGCGGCGGTGTATGGCGCCACCCAGCAACCGGGCGTGCCGGGCCAGGATGTCGGGCCCAGCGTCTTTCCCATGGTGATCGGCCTGGGGCTGATCGGCTGCGGCGCCCTGGTGGCGCTGCGGGTCGGCCGCAGCTTCGAGGCGCCGGACGAGGTGGTGCCGCCGGAGCCGGGCGAGGCCATGGCGGCGCCGCCGCGCTTCGCGGAATGGCGCGCCTTCCTGCCACCCCTGCTGCTGGTGTTCTACATGCTGGCGGTGGACACGCTGGGCTTCCTGCTGGTCGCTGCGGCGATCACCCTGGTGGTCTGCCTGACCCTCGGCGCCCGCCTGCGCCTGGCGCTGCCGCTGGCGGTGCTGGCGCCGATCGGCATCCACGCGGTGTTTGTCCGGCTGCTGCGGGTGCCGTTGCCCGACGGCCTGCTGACGCTGCCCTGGTGACGCCATGACCGATCTTCTGGAAGGCTTCCGCCTGGTTCTGCAGGGCGACGTTCTGATCGCCATCCTGGCATCCGCCGTGTACGGGCTGGTGGTGGGCTCGCTGCCGGGCCTCTCCGCCACCATGGCCACGGCGCTGCTGGTGCCCGTCACCTTCTACCTGTCGCCCATCGCAGCGGTGGCGACCATCATCACCGCCTCCGCCATGGCGATCTTCTCGGGCGACATCCCGGGTTGCCTGCTGCGCATCCCGGGCACCCCGGCGTCCGCCGCCTATACCGACGAAGCCTATGCCATGACCCGCAAGGGGCAGGCGGAGATGGCGCTCGGCACCGGGCTGTGGTTCAGCGCGGTGGGCGGCATCGCCGGCACGCTGGCGCTGCTGGTCATGGCCCCGGCCCTGGCCGAGGTGGCGCTGAACTTTTCCTCCTTCGAGTATTTCTGGCTCGCCGTGCTGGGGCTGATGTGCGCGACCCTGGTGGCCCGCTCCTCGCCGGTGAAGGCGATCGCCTCGATGCTGCTCGGGCTGCTGTTCTCCTGCATCGGCATGGAGAACCCGGCCGGCACGCCGCGCTTCACCTTCGGCATGACCGACCTACTTGGCGGCATCGAGCCACTGCCGGCGCTGGTCGGCGTGTTCGCCGTGTCGCAGGTGATGCGCGCCCTGGCCGAGGCCGAGCCACCGCCGCTGCCGCGCCGCCGCTTCGGCAGCATCATGGCCGGGCAATGGGCGCTGACCAAAAAATACCCGAAGCCGATGATGCGCGGCAACATCGTGGGCATCATCATCGGCGTGCTGCCCGGAGCCGGCGCCGACATGGCCGCCTGGGTGTCCTACGCGATGTCCAAGCGCTTCTCGAAGGAGCCGGAGAAATTCGGCACCGGCCATCCGGAAGGGCTGGTGGAGTCCGGCGCCAGCAACAACGCCTCCCTGGCCAGCGGCTGGGTGCCGGCGCTGCTGTTCGGCATCCCGGGCGACACCATCACGGCGATCGCCATCGGCGTGCTGTACATGAAAGGGCTGAATCCGGGCCCGACCCTGTTCACCGAGCGCGCCTCCAGCATGTACGCGCTCTACATCATCTTCATCCTGGCCAACCTGATCATGATCCCGCTGGGCATCGTCATGATCCGCATCGCCGCCACCGTGCTGCGGGCGCCGCGGGCCTCGATCATGCCGGTCATCCTGCTGCTCTGCGCCGTGGGCGCCTTTGCCACCGGCAACAACCTGTTCGCCGTGATGCTGGTCGCCTTCTTCGGCACGCTCGGCTACGTGATGGAGCGCAACGGCTATCCGGTCGCGGCGCTGGTGCTCGGCATCGTCATGGGTTCCATGGTGGAGCAGAGCTTTGTCACCTCGCTGATCAAGTCCGACAACAGCCTGCTGCCGTTCTTCGAGCGGCCGATCTCGGCGGTGCTGGCCGTGGTCACCCTGGGCGCGCTGCTCTGGCCGGTGGCAGCCTGGCTAATGCGGCGCCTGCGCGCGCGCCGGCCGGCCGCCATTGCCGCCGCGCATCGCCCCTGACCTGCAGTTCATGGCCGTTGAATGGAAAAACGTCCATGATCAACTGGAACCGGCGGCCTGATGCCGGCCCCAATCCATACGGAGGAATGTTCATGGACCCGATCTCCCGCCTGTCCCGCCGCGGCATCCTGGGCGCCGCCGCGGGCCTCGCCACCGCCGGCACCCTGGCCCGCCCCGGCCTGGCGCAGCCGCGCTACCCGAGCCGTCCGCTGCAGATGATCGTGCCATGGGGCGCCGGCGGCGGCACCGATGCCACGGCGCGGATCATCGCCGCGCTGCTGGAGAAGGAGCTGGGTCAGCCCGTCAACGTGGTGAATCGCACCGGCGGCTCCGGCGTGGTCGGCCACAGCGCCATCGCCATGGCCAATCCGGATGGCTACTCGATCGGCATCATCACGGTGGAAATCGCCATGATGCACTGGCAGGGCCTGACCGAACTGACCTACGCCAACTACACGCCGCTCGGCCTGATGAACCGCGACGCGCCGGGCGTGCAGGTCAGCGCGTCCTCTCCCTACAAGGACATCAAGGCGCTGGCGGAAGGCATCAAGAACAGCCCGCCGGGCAAGCTGAAGGCCTCGGGCACCGGCCAGGGCGGCATCTGGCACCTGGCGCTGGTCGGCTGGCTGCAGGCGATGGGACTGAAGCCGGACCATGTCCGCTGGGTGCCCTCCAACGGCGCGGCGCCCGGCATGCAGGATCTGGTGGCCGGTGGCATCGACATCGTCCCCTGCTCGATCCCCGAGGCGCGCGCCATGCTGGATGCCGGGCGCGCCCGCAGCCTGGCCATCATGGCGCCGCAGCGCGACCCGCAATTCCCGGACATCCCGACCCTGAAGGAGAGCCTGGGCGTCGACTACCAGACCGCGGTATGGCGCGGCATCGGCGCGCCGCTGAAGCTGCCGGCGGAACAGGCCGCCACGCTGACCGCGGCGCTGCAGCGCGTCTACAAATCCAATGAGTATTCCGAGTTCATGAAGTCACGCGGCTTCGGCATGGACTGGGCGGACGGCGCCGGCTTCGGCAAGGTGATGGCCGAGACCGATGCCTCGATGGGCGAGGCGATGCGCGCCGCCGGCCTGGCCAAGGCCTGACTCCTCCATATCCGGCGGGAGCGGATGGCCGATCTCTGGCTCCCCGCCCCGCCGGCCCCCGCCCCGCCGGATCGGTGGCCGCCATGGTGGAGAAACAGCGTCCATGCGCGGAAAGGCCGCCAACATCGCCCTGATCACGGCGGCCCAGGTTCTGGTGCTGTCGCTGTGGTTTTCCGGCACGGCGGCGGCGCCGGGCATGGCGCGCGAGGCGACCGCGATCACCCCGACCTATCAGGCGCTGCTGACCAGCGCCGTCCAGGCGGGCTTCGTGGGCGGAACCCTGGTGAGCGCGGCGCTTGGCCTCGCCGACCGTTTCGATCCCCGCCGCGTGTTCGCGGCGGCGGCGCTGGCCGGGGCGGCGGCGAACGCCGCCATCCTGGCCATGCCCCTGGGCGCGGACGCGGCGGTCGCGGCGCGGTTCGTCACCGGGGCTGCCCTGGCCGGCGTTTATCCCGTCGGCATGAAGCTGGCCGCGGGCTGGGCGGACCGGAACGATGTGGGGCTGGTTGTCGGGATCCTGGTCGGCGGCCTGACGCTGGGCTCGGCCACTCCCCATCTGGCGAATGCCTTTGGCGGGCTCGACTGGCGGCTGACGCTGGGCAGCGCCTCGCTCGCCGCGCTGTTCGGGGCGGCGCTGGTGGCGCTAGTGCGGCTCGGGCCGCGGCATGCGCCGGCCCCGCCCTTCAATATCGCCGCGGCGCTGCGGCTCTGGAGCAACCGCGGCACCCGCCTCGCCACGCTCGGCTATCTGGGCCACATGTGGGAACTCTATGCCATGTGGACCTGGGTGGGGCTCTATCTGGCCGCCAGCTTCGCCGCCTATCACGGCGCCGCGGCGGTTGATGCGGGAAACACCGCGCTCACCACCTTCCTGGTGATCGCCACCGGGGCGCTGGGCTGCGTCGCCGCCGGCCGGCTCGCCGACCGGCTCGGCCGGGTCCGGGTCACGGTGATGGCCATGCTGGGCTCCAGTGCCTGTTGCCTGCTGGCCGGCCTGTTGTTCGGCGCCCACCCGGCGGTGAGCACCGCGCTGTGCTTGGTCTGGGGGGTCGCCGTTGTTGCCGATTCGGCGCAATTCTCCGCCAGCGTGGCGGAGTTGTCGGAGCCCGGCCTGACCGGAACGATGCTGACCATCCAAACCAGCCTTGGCTTCGCCCTCACCCTGGTGACGATCCACCTCATGCCCGTCTTGGTGGAGCATGCGGGCTGGGGCGGGGCGTTCTCCGTGCTGGCGCTCGGCCCCGCCCTCGGCTGCGTGGCCATGCTGCGGCTAGGCCGGAGTGCCGAAGCCGCCCGCCTGGCGGGGGGCCGCGGCTGATGGCGCGAGAGCCGCGCCACGAAGGTCCGGAGGCCCCGCGCGGCTCCGGGGCCTGACCCCTCAGGTATCGGCGGTGATGCCGGCCTTGCGGATCACCGCGCCCCATCTCTCGATCTCGGCCGCCAGGAAGCTGCCGCATTGCGCGGGGCTGGAGGCGACCACGTCGGCGCCCTGTTCCTCGATCTTGTTGCGCACGGCGGGCTCGCTCAGGACCTGGGACAGTGCTGCGTGCATCCGCTCGACGATCGGGGCGGGGGTGCCGGCACGGCCGAGCATCGCCCACCAGGTCAGGGCCTCGAAATCGCCGAAGCCTTGTTGCGCGAAGGACCGGGTGCCGGGAACATGGCGGCTTTCCCCGCGCGTGGTGACGCCGAGCGGGCGCAGCACGCCCGATTTCAGGTGCTGCGCCACGGCCGGCAGGTTGGTCATGAACAAGGGAACATGCCCGGCAACCGCATCCTGGGTGGCGGGCCCGGCTCCCTTGTAGGGCACGTGCACCATGCGGAAGCCGCCCTCCTGCTGCAGCAGGGTGGTGGACACATGCGCCAGGCCACCGACGCCGCTGGTGGCGTAGTTCACCGTGTCCGGCGCCTGCTTCGCCGCCGCCACCACGTCCTCGAAGCTGTGATAGGGCGTCGACTGGTGCGCCACCATGGCGAGCGGACCGGTGGCGATCAGGCTCACCGGCGCGAAGGCCTCCATGGTCCGGAACGGCAGCTTCATGACGCTCTCATTCGTGGCCTGGGTGTCGTAGACCACCACCCAGGTATCGCCATTGGGCGCGGCCCGGGCCGCCTCGGCGGCGCCGATGGAGCCCGATGCGCCGCCGCGGTTCTCGATGACCACCGGCTTGCCGAGCACCTCCTGCAGCCTCGGCTGGAAGATGCGGGTCACCGTGTCGACCGAGCCGCCCGGCGGCCAGGGTACGATCAGCCGGATCGGGCGATCGGGCCAGGCAGGCTGGGCGCGCAGCAGGGCGGGGACGAACAGGCCGGCAGCGGTCGCGGCCAGGAGACCGCGGCGGCGAAATCCGGATGCAGTGCTGGACATGATGGTTGAACCTCCCGGCGCATTGTCGTTGCCCGGAAGGATGCACGGTCTTTCGGGGGTTTGAAACGCCGAAAGCGGCGAAACGAGCTTGGCCGGGGTAGTTTGGACCACCCGGCGCAGCAACACCGCGACCGGGGCTGTTTCGTGAACCATGGTCAGCCCGTTGCCGCCGGCCCTGCCCTCTCGGCGCGCCGCAGATTGACACTGCCGCCAGCGGCCACGATCTAGGGAGGGAGACCCGATCCGGGCCCCTCTGGCGCAGGCCTTTCCGGCATTTGTGCGATGTCGGATCAGACTGATTCCACCGCCGGCTGGAGGTCACCGATGCTCTATAATTTCTTTCTCATGCTGGTCAGTTCCTTCATCCTCGAGCCCGCACAAGCGGAGTTCGATGCGCGGCTGGCCCGGCTTGGCGCTCCTCCCGCCGTGGTCCGCGAGGTGTCCACCTGCGTGTCGGCCGCACATCCGGTGCTGGCCAGGACCTATAGCGAGAATCCGGTCCACGGCATCGCGACGGCGATCAGGATCTGGACGGGCATGGCAAGCTATGAGGCCGTTCTTCAGGCCGAGGTCCCCGAATGCAAGCCGGCGCTGGATGCGGCGCGGCCTTATATCGGTCCCGATGCCGGCTGACGGAAAGCCGTGGCGCGGATCCCCGCCTGCACAGGCGGCCTGCTCCGCCGCCAGCATGCCGGAAAACGGCCGAAGCTGAGGCCGCTGCCTAGGCCACCACGGGATGTCGGAAGACGAGGTCGTCCGGGTCCTGACGCGGCGCCTGTGGATCCGGAACGGCACCGAGGCGTTCGGCCACCCGGATGGAAGCGCTGTTCCGCGGGTCAACATAGCTGACGAGGCCGCCGGGACCGAGTGTCCGCCCCGCCCACGCCCGCAGCGCCGCCGCGGCTTCCGTGGCGTAGCCGTGTCCCTCGAAATCGCCGTAGAGCATCCAGCCGAGTTCCTTCTCGGGGTACAGGGGGCCATGGTTGATGCCCACCTGCCCCACGCATTGTCCGGTGGCGCGCAGGTCCATCATCAGGGCGCCATGTCCGAACAGCGGCCAGCAGGCGATGTCGTGGCAGAACATCCCCCAGGCCGCCCGCATGTCGTAGGGGCCGCCCATGCCCTCCGAGCGCGTCGATGCCATGAGCGCCGCATAAGCGGGAAAGTCACCCTCGGCAGGGGAACGCAGGATGAGGCGCTTCGTCGCCAGCGTCGGGATCATCGGAACGGTCACGGGCATCCTGGCGCATTCGGCAGGGGTGATGCCGCCTCCTAGCCGGTGTTCTGGCGAGGTCAAATGACGGTCTGATGTCGGCGGGTGCCGCGCGCCCGGCCTGCTCGCGCAGGATGGCGCCGCCACAGGATCTCCGTGCCCAGCCGGCCAGACAGGCCGCGATGTCCATGCGTCAGCGCAACCGGCACGCCCGCGGTACCGCCTGCGGCCAGCATGGAGATGGGCGACCTGTCCCCCGGTCAGGTCGAATGGGGCGGAGAACGCCTGGCATCCCGCCGCGCATGGCCAGCGGTTGAAAACGTATGGCCCGCCCCGTCGGCAAGCGGTTTCTGAGATCTGGCGCAGGCAGTCTGCATCAACGTATCCGGTCT
>NZ_QXGS01000002.1 GCF_003604215.1 Teichococcus vastitatis | reverse complement strand
GAAGGGGATAAACTGCGTCATGCCCATCAGATTCGCGGATTTCAGACCGGAGGGAAATCCGACAGACTGCTAGAGCAGCGTTTTGTTGGGGCGCCAGAATAACGCTGGGAGGGGTAACGTGACGCAAGGACCTTCGAACGAAAGCGGAGCTTCGGGCACGGCGGCATCGCCGGCGGAGCAGGTGAATCCCGGTGATGACGCCGCCCCTGGCACGGCCGGCACCGGCGAGGATGTCTGCCCGGATTGCCAAGGCAGCGGCAAGATCGACGACCAGGACTGCCAGAATTGCGGCGGCACCGGCATCGTCATCCAGGGATTGGCGGGCGGGTAGTTCCGGCCGTCCTGCGCCGGTAAGCGGCGGAGACTGAAGCGCGGGCGCTCAGCTCGGGGACGGCCCGGGGCTCGGGGCGGAGGCGGCACCGGGCTCGGCGGCCCTGGCCGGGGGAGGAAGGGCGCGCACCACCAGCGTGGTTCCCTCCACCGCCACCACCCGCACCGCCGCGCCGGGGGCGGTGGTCCCCTGCCCCCGCACCGGCCAGTCCGAGTCGCCGATGCGGGCGCGGTCGCCCTCCAGCAGCGTGCCCGTGCGGCCGACCAGCCCGGCGCCCGGCGTGTTGAGGCCGTTCGACGAGGAGGGGCGGAAGCGCAGGCCGAGGGCGATGGCGGCGGCCAGGGTCAGGATGAACAGGATCGCGGTGGCCAAGAGGCCGAGGGGCATGACCGCCAGCACCAGGCCAGTGCCGAGGGCGGCGGCGCCGACCCAGACCAGGAAGATGCCGGGCAGCAGCAGTTCCGCCGCCATCAGCAGCAGGCCGGCCGCGACCCACAGGCTCCAGCCGCCGGCCATTCAGGTGGGCGGCACGCTGCCGCGCGGCGGCGCGGGGGGCGTGCCCAAGGGAGCGCCCAGGGGAGCCGCGAAGGGAGCCCCAGGGGGCGCCATGGCGCCGGGCTGGCGGAACAGTTCCAGGGCGGCGGTGACGCTGCCGGCGAGCGAGGCGGATTCCACCGGCACTACCACCAGCTTGGAGGCCGGGTTGCCGGCCAGCTTGCCGAAGGCCGCGACGTAGCGGTCGGCGATGAAGTAGTTCAGCGCGGGGGCGCCGCCTTCCTGCGCGGCGGCGGCGACGGAGCGGGTGGCGGCGGCCTCGGCCTCGGCCAAGCGCTCGCGCGCCTCGGCGTCGCGGCGGGCGGCTTCGAGGCGGCCCTCGGCTTCGAGGACCTGGGCGGCCTTGGCGCCCTCGGCGCGGGCGATGGCGGCCTCGCGGTCGCCCTGGGCACGCATCACCACGGCGCGGCGCTCGCGCTCGGCCATCATCTGGGTGTTCATGGCGGCGACGAGGTCGGCGGGCGGCTCGATCTTGCGGATCTCGACGCGGGTGACCTTGACGCCCCAGGGGTCGGTGGCGCCGTCGAGGACGTTGAGCAGGTGGGAGTTGATCTTGTCGCGGGAGGAGAGCGCCTGGTCGAGGTCCATCTCGCCGATGATGGCGCGGATGTTGGTCATGGCCAGCGCCGAGAGCGCCTGGGTCAGGCTCTGCACCTGGTAGGCGGCCTTGTCCGGCTCCATGACGCGGTAATAGACGATGCCGTCCACCGAGACATTGGCGTTGTCGCGGGTGATCACCGCCTGCTCGGGGATGTCGAGCACCACCTCCTGCACGTTCATGCGGCGGCCGATCGTGTCGATGAAGGGGATGATGAAGTTGAGGCCGGGGGTGAGGGTGCGGGTGAAGGCGCCGAAGCGCTCCACCGTCCAGTTCTCGCCCTGGGGCACGGCGCGGATGCCCTTGAAGGCGGTGAGCACCGCGAGGGCGAGCAGGATGAACACCACGATGGCGCCGCCGGGGAACCCGTCCATGCCTTGTCTCCTCCTGCCGGGCCGGGGCGCGGCCCGGAACGAAAAAGGGCCGGGAACGCGATGTTCCCGGCCCTGGTCACGATGGCGCGTCGCGCCTCCTCAGGCGGCGGCGGCGCGGCCGGCCTGCGGGTCGAGGCGGTAGCCGCCGCCTTCGGTCAGCAGCAGGGCGGCGTTGGCCGGGTCCGGCTCGATCTTCTGGCGCAGGCGGTAGATGTGGGTTTCCAGCGTGTGCGTGGTGACGGCGGCGTTGTAGCCCCACACCTCGTTCAGCAGGATCTGCCGGGCCACCGGGCGGCCGCCGGCGCGGTAGAGGAACTTCAGGATCGCCGCTTCCTTTTCGGTCAGGCGGATCTTGCGGTTCTTCACCGGCTCCAGCAGCAGCTTGGCGGAGGGGCGGAAGGTGTAGGGCCCGATCACGAACACCGCGTCCTCGGAATTGTCGAAGACCCGCAGTTGGGCGCGCAGGCGGGCCAGCAGCTCGGCGATGCGGAACGGCTTGGCGATGTAGTCATTGGCGCCGGCATCGAGGCCGCGCACCACGTCCTGCTCGCCATCGGCGCCGGTCAGCATGATGATGGGGATCTTGACGCCTTCCTGGCGCAGCTTGGCGCACAGGTCGCGGCCATCGCCATCGGGCAGGCCGATGTCGAGCAGCACGGCGTCGCAGCGGCTGTCGGCGGTCAGGAGCTGGCCGGCGGCGTCGGAGGCGGTTGCGGCCTCGACCGGCGCGAACTCGCCATCCATTGCCAGCTGCTCGGACAGGGTGACGCGAAGGGCGTCATCATCATCCACGATCAGGATCGGCCGAGGGCCAGTCATGCGCTCTCCAGAGAAACACGGTGGAAAGACAAGGCTGGCACCTCCCGGAAGCAGCCATGCGGCCGGACGGCCACCAAGCCCCATCGTGGCGGTAACGCGGCCGTGTGGCAAGCCATACTTGTCTCCTGCCGCGCGCCGAAATCATTTTTCGAGCCATTGCCAGAGGCACGGCAAGGCCCAAGATCTGACGGCATTGAACACGGGTTTCGCAGAAAGCGGAAGCCCCAGGCTCACAATCTTGGCATGAGCCCGGCAGGGCCGCACAATGTCCGGGATGCACGGAAAGCGATGGCATGACCCCTCCAGGCAATGTTGCGCCCGAATTGCCGCATGATCCCGAACTCGGCGCCGCCCTGTCGGACGCCGCGTCTCGCGCCATGCGGGGGGTGCATCGTGCGGTCAGCGAGCTTCGCCGCGGCACCCCGGTGCTGCTGACGGGGCCGCAGGGTGCCCTGGTGGTTGCCGCCGCCGAAACCGTGGGCGCGCGCGGGCTGGCGGAAATCGCCGCCGCGGCCCTGGCGCCGCCGGTGCTGCTGCTGGCGCCGGTGCGCGCCGCGGCCGTGTTGCAGCGGCCGATCAACGCCGCCACCCCGCCACGGCGCGGCGATGCGCTGAAGCCCGGCGCGCTGCAGACCGAGGATGGCGTGGCGGCGCTGAAGCTCGGCCCCGCCCTGCTGAACCCCGAATTGCTGCGCCGCCTGGCCGATCCGGTGGCCGGACGGCTGCTGCCGGAAGTGCCGGAGCTGGTGCTGCCGCATGTGCTGGCGCCGGCCGCGCTGGGGCTGGCCAAACTCGGCCGCCTGTTGCCGGCCCTAGTGGCGGCCCCGGCGCAGGAGCACGTGGCGGGCGGGCTCGACCTGCTGCGGGTGCCGGCGGCCGAGGTGCTGTCTTACCCGGCCACCGCGGCCACCACCCTGGTCCGCGTGGCCGAGGCGCGGGTGCCGCTGCAGGATGCGCGCGATGCCCGGATCGTCGCCTTCCGTGCCGCCGATGGCGGCATCGAGCACCTGGCGATCCTGGTGGGGCAGCCGGAGGAGATGGCGGCCTCGGGCGGCGCGCCGCTGGTGCGGGCGCATTCGGAATGCTTCACCGGAGACCTGCTGGGCAGCCTGCGCTGCGATTGCGGGCCGCAGCTGCGCGGCGCCATTCAGCGCATGGCGCAGGACGGCACCGGCGTGCTGCTCTACCTGGCGCAGGAAGGCCGCGGCATCGGGCTGGTGAACAAGCTGCGCGCCTACACCCTGCAGGATGGCGGGCTGGACACGCTGGATGCCAACCGGGCGCTGGGCTATGGCGCCGATGAGCGGGGCTTCCTGGTGGCAGCGACCATGCTGGAGCAGCTGGGCATCCCGCGCATCCGGTTGCTGACCAACAATCCGGACAAGATGTCGGGCCTCGCCGCCTGCGGCATCGAGGTGGTGGGCCGGGTGGCGCACCGCTTCGCCGCCAACGGCGTCAACGACAAATACCTGGAAACCAAGGCGGACCGCTTCGGCCACCTGCTGCGCTGACGCTCGCCTGCCCTGGCTGCCTCTTGCCAAGCCGGGGCGCCGCGCCATGCTGCGCGGCATGGAGCTGATCGCCACCGTGTTTCCCGATGGCCGCCTGACCCTGCGGGGCCAGACCTGGCGCTGTGCCCTGGGCAAGGGCGGGGTGCGGCGCGACAAGGAGGAAGGTGACGGCGCCACGCCGGCCGGCCTGCTGCCGCTGCGCCGCGTGCTGTACCGCGCCGACCGCGGCGCGGCGCCCGCCTGCGCCGTGCCGGTGGAGCCGATCGCCCGCGACGATGGCTGGTGCGACGATCCGGCGCATCCGGCCTACAACACCCGCCTCCGCCTGCCGCACGAGGCGCGGCACGAGGCGCTGTGGCGGACCGACCCGGTCTACGACATCATCGGCATCCTGGGCTGGAACGACGCCCCGGTGGTGCGTGGCCGCGGCAGCGCCATCTTCCTGCACCTGGCGCGGCCGGATTATCCGCCCACCGAGGGCTGCATCGCGCTGGAAGCGCGCGACCTGCGGGCGCTGCTGTCCACCGGGGTCACCGGCTTCGAGGTGCTGGCCCCGTGACGCGCGCCGCCGCGGCGCGCCGGGGTTCCGCCCGTGCCTGAGCTTCCCGAGGTCGAGACGGTGATGCGCGGCCTCTCCGGGCTGCTCACCGGCCGCGTGCTGGTGTTCGCCGCCACCCACCGGGCGGGCATGCGCTGGCCGTTCCCGCCCGGCCTTGCCGAGCGCCTGACCGGTGCGCGGGTGGAAGGCTTCCGGCGGCGCGGCAAATACATGCTGATGCGGATCTCGGGCGGCGACTCGGCGCTGATCCACCTCGGCATGTCGGGGCGGATGGTGGCGCGGCCGGCCGGCGCCAACACCCCGCCGCCGGCGCATGAGCATTTGGTGCTGCAGACCGATGACGGGCAGCGCGTCGGCTTCGTCGATCCGCGCCGCTTCGGCAGCGTCGACCTGGTGCCGACCGCTGCCGAGGATTCGCACAAGCTGCTGGCCGGCATGGGGCCGGAGCCGCTGGAGGAGGCGTTCACCCCCGGCGTGCTGTCCGAGTCGCTGTTCGGCAAGAAGACGCCGATCAAGGCGGCGCTGCTGGACCAGCGCGTGGTGGCGGGGCTGGGCAACATCTATGTGGCGGAAGCGCTGTTCCGCGCCGGCCTGTCGCCGCGCCGGCTGGCGCATACCATTCCCGGCGCCCGCGCGGCCCGGCTGGTGCCGGCGATCAAGGCGGTGCTGCTCGATTCGATCGCCGCGGGCGGCTCCTCGCTGCGCGACTACGTGCAGGCGGATGGCGAACTCGGGCATTTCCAGGACCGCTTCCAGGTCTATGACCGCGAAGGCGCGCCCTGCCCGCTTTGCCCGGGGCCGCCCGCCTGCGCCGGGGTGTCGCGCATCGTGCAATCGGGGCGCAGCACCTTCTTCTGCGCCCGCACCCAACGCTAGCCTGTCCGCCCGCCGCCCCGGCCACGGTTCGGCGGGCCGCCGTTGAACGAGGACACCACCGTGAGCGAAACCGCGCCCGCCCCCCATTCCTCCTATGAGATGATCCTGGTCGAGCGGCAGGGCCCGGCCGGGCTGATCCGCCTGAACCGGCCCAAGGCGCTGAACGCGCTGTGCGACCAGCTGACCGCCGAGTTGGCCGAGGCCCTGGCCGGGCTGGACGCCGACCCGGCCGTGGCCGCCATCATCCTGACCGGCAGCGACAAGGCCTTCGCCGCCGGCGCCGACATCCGCGAGATGCAGGACCGCGCCTTTCCGGCCACCTACATGAAGGATTTCGTGGCGCCCTGGGAGGCGGTGCTCGCCGTGCGCAAGCCGGTGATCGCCGCGGTGGCGGGCTTCGCGCTCGGCGGCGGCTGCGAGCTGGCGATGATGTGCGACCTGATCCTGGCCGCCGATTCGGCGCGGTTCGGCCAGCCGGAGATCAACCTCGGCATCCTGCCCGGCGCCGGCGGCAGCCAGCGCCTGACGCGGGCGGTGGGCAAGTCCAAGGCCATGGAGATGGTGCTGACCGGCCGCATGATGGACGCCGCCGAGGCGGAGCGCGCCGGCCTGGTCGCCCGCGTGGTGCCGGCGGCCGAGCTGCTGCCCGAGGCGGTGAAGCTGGCGGAAAAGATCGCCACCTTGTCGCCGCCGGCCGTGGCCATGGCCAAGGAGGCGGTGAACGCCGCCTTTGAGCTGCCGCTGCGCGAAGGCGTGCGGCTGGAGCGGCGCTTCTTTCTCAGCCTGTTCGGCACGCCGGACCAGAAGGAAGGCATGGCCGCGTTTCTGGAGAAGCGGCCGCCCGCCTTCCGGGGCTGAGCGCCCGCTTCCCGCCCCTCAGCCCTTCAGGGCGGTGGCCACCACCTCGATCAGGGTGTCGGCGCTGCCCAGATTGGCCACGCCCACGGTGGCGCGGGAGGGCAGGTTCTCCGCGCCGAAGAACGACACCCAGGCCTCGTTCATCTCGGCCTTGGCCGCCATGTCGGTGACGTAGACGGTGGCGGTCAGCACCTTGGTGCGGTCGCTGCCGGCGCTGCGCAGGATCTCCTCCATGCGGGCCAGGGCCTGCTCGGTCTGCCCCTTCATGCCGACGCCGTCGCGCGCCTCGGCGACGATGCCGCCCAGGTAGAGCACGCCATGGGCGGCCACCACGCGGTGCATGATGGGGGTCCGGGTGATGCGTTCGATCATTCGTGGAGCCGATCCGTTTGCCAAGCGGCGCATACTGACCCCCTCTCCGCCGCCCAGCAATGCCCCGCCGCCCGGCGGCTCCTGGCGGCCAAGCCCCCGGTGGCGCCGCAGCCCTCGGGCCGAGGCAGGCCAGCAATGCGCCCAGCAATGCATTGACTCCCGCGCGGCCCGAGGGCTAAACCGCGCCTTCCGTCGCGTACCCCCTGTTGCCCGTTGCGGTGGCGAGGGTGTCGTGCGTTCCCGAGACACAGTGTGACTGGTTCAAAGCACCGCCATGGCGAATACGGCTTCAGCGCGCAAGCGCATCCGGCAGACGGCGACTCGTAACGAGCGCAACCGCGCCCGCCGGTCCCGCGTCAGCACCTTCCTGGTCAAGGTCGAGAAGGCCGTCGCCGGTGGCGACAAGGCCACCGCTCAGGCCGCCTTCAAGGACGCGCAGCCCGAGCTGCACCGCGCCGTCACCAAGGGCGTGATGCACGCCAACACGGTGGCCCGCAAGCTTTCCCGCCTGTCCGCGCGCATCAAGGCGCTGGCCGCCCAGGCCTGACCTGGCGGCCGAACCGGCAGGGGCGCGCCCCCTGCCGCACGGCGGATTGACCGGCGGCCTTCATGTTCTCACCATGATCCCGTTGCACCCCCGGGGTGCCGGGCGGTAGCCTTCAAGAACAGCCGCTGGACTAGCGTACCCCAATACATCACGACAGCTTCCGGTCGTCTTTCGCGATTCAGGTTTTACTTGACCTGAAGTCGTGAACGGATCGGTTGTTTGCGCTCTTGTCGAATCGCGGCAAGGTCGTGGCATCCTGAGGTTTCCGGCCTGGCCGGAGAATAGGGTGCCGCGCATGTGCTGGGCTGTCGGCTCTCCCGCCCCGCAAGGGGCCGCATCAGGCTGGCCAAAGGCCGAAAGGGTGGCAGGTGCTTCGCATGGAGAAAGATCTCGAGACTTCCACCACCCCCGCGACAGGGCAGGTGGCCGAAGCCTGGGCCCGGATTCGCGGCCGGCTGAGGGAGGAAGTGGGCGAGGTCGAGTATCGCTCATGGCTGCGGCAGATGACGCTGTCGGCCATCGAGGGCGAGGAAGCGGTGATCCTGCTGCCGACGCGGTTCCTGCGCGACTGGGTGCGCGGCCATTACGGCGACCGCCTGCGCTCGCTCTGGGCGGCCGAGCCGCTCGGCGTGCGGCGCGTCGACATCCGCGTGGCGCCGGAGCTGCGCGGCGGCAACCAGGAGGCCGAGCCGGCCCTGGCCGACGGGACGCTGAGGGATGGGGCGCCGAAGGCCGGCCCGTCCGGCGCCGCGCCGCTGACCGCCCCCGGCGCCCGGCCGCAGCAGGCCGCCCTGGCCCTGGCCGAGCCGCTTTCCTCCCCGCCGCGGAACGAGGCACGGGCCGAGTCGAAGCATGACTGGGCGGCGCCGCTCGACCCGCGCTTCACCTTCGACAGCTTCGTGGTCGGCAAGCCGAACGAATTCGCCCATGCCTGCGCCCGCCGCGTCGCCGAGAAGCCGGCCTCGCCCGGCTTCAACCCGCTGTTCCTGTATGGCGGCGTCGGCCTCGGCAAGACGCACCTGATGCACTCGATCGCCTGGGCGATCTCCTTCAACGGCCAGCGCAACGTCGCCTACATGTCGGCCGAGAAGTTCATGTACCGCTTCATCGCCGCGCTGCGCTCGCAATCGACCATGGAGTTCAAGGAAAGCCTCCGCTCGGTCGACGTGCTGATGATCGACGACCTGCAATTCCTGATCGGCAAGGACAACACGCAGGAGGAGTTCTTCCACACCTTCAACGCGCTGGTGGATGCCGGGAAGCAGATCGTCGTCTCGGCCGACAAGTCGCCCTCCGACCTGTCGGGGCTGGAGGACCGGCTGCGCACGCGACTCGGCTGCGGCATGGTGGCCGACATCCATGCCACCACCTACGAGCTGCGCATCTCCATCCTGCAGGCCAAGGCGCAGGGGGGCAGTCAGGGGGGCGCGGAGGTCGAGGTGCCGCCGCGCGTGCTGGAATTCCTGGCGCACAAGATCACGTCGAATGTCCGCGAGCTGGAAGGCGCGCTGAACCGGCTGATCGCCCACGCCAACCTGTTCGGCCGGCCGATCACGCTGGAATCCGCGCAGGAGGTGCTGCACGACATCCTGCGCGCCCATGACCGCCGGGTCACGATCGAGGAGATCCAGCGCAAGGTCGCCGAGCACTACAACATCCGCCTGACCGACATGTCCTCGGCGCGGCGGGCGCGCAACGTGGCGCGGCCGCGCCAGGTGGCGATGTACCTGGCCAAGCAGCTCACCTCCCGCTCCCTTCCCGAGATCGGCCGCCGCTTCGGCAACCGCGACCACACCACGGTGATGCACGCGGTGTCCCGCGTGGCCGAGCTGATGCAATCCGACGGCGCCTTCGCCGAGGATGTGGAATTGCTGCGGCGCATGCTGGAAACCTGACGCCCGGCGCGGCGCGGGGCGCGGCAGCGTTCTCACGCAAAGGCGGTTTTGCGTTTGCGGCGCAGCAATGCCAGGATCGGGCCAATGTCCGCGCCGGCATGAAAGGCCGCCCCATGCATGACATCGTGGTCACGGCCGAGGAAGGCGCCGCCCTGGCGACCTATCGCCGCTTCAGCCGGCCGGAATGGGCGGCGCTGCGCGCCAGCACCCCGCTCTCCCTGTCCGCCCGCGACATTGACAGCCTGCTCGGCGTGGCGGAGCAGATGTCGCTGGCCGAGGTGGCCGACATCTTCCTGCCCTTGTCGCGCCTCCTGAACCTGCAGGTGGCGGCGGCGCGCAGCCTGGGCGTGGTGCAGGACACGTTTCTCGGCCGGCCCGCTGCGCTGCCGCCCTACATCATCGGCATCGCCGGCAGCGTGGCGGTGGGCAAGAGCACCTTCGCCCGCGTGCTGCAGGCCATCCTGGCGCGCTGGCCCGACCATCCCAAGGTGGAGCTGATCACCACGGACGGCTTTCTCTACCCCACCGCGGTGCTGGAGCAGCGCGGGCTGATGCAGCGCAAGGGCTTCCCGGAAAGCTACGACCTGCGGCGCATGATCAGCTTCCTCAGCGCGGTGAAGGCGGGCGAGCCGGAGGTGGCGGCGCCGGTGTATTCTCACCTCACCTACGACATCGTGCCGGGCAAGACGCAGATGGTGCGCCGCCCGGACATCCTGATCTTCGAGGGGCTGAACGTGCTGCAGCATTCGGCCAGCGCGCCGGTGCTGGCCTCGGATTTCTTCGACTTCTCGGTTTATGTGGACGCCGAGGAGGAGCACATCGCCGAATGGTACCGGCAGCGCTTCCTGTTGCTGCAGCGCACTGCCTTCCAGCGGCCGGAATCCTATTTCCGCCGCTACAAGGACCTGCCGCGGGAGGAGGCGCTGTCGGTCGCCACGCGGATCTGGCAGCAGATCAACCTGCCCAACCTGCGCGAGAACATCCAGTCCACCCGGGAACGCGCTAGGCTGGTGCTGCGCAAGGGCGCGGATCATCGCGTGCAGGAGATCCGGCTGCGCCGCATGTGAGGCGCGGCGGCCGGGCGCGGCGGCGCGGGCGGCCAATGGCCTGAGCCCCTGGGCTTAAGCGCCCGGCAACCAGAGCGCGGCTTGATGTCCATCCCTCGCACGCACAGGGATGGCGATCGTCGTGAAGCCCCTTCTTCTTTTGGTTCTCGTTCTGGCGGGATGCGCCGCCGGCGCGCCTGTGGCGCCGCCCGATGCGCCGGGCGGCGGCGGCCTTCCATCCTTCAGGACCACCACCACGACCGGCGGCATGCGCCAGGCGCGGCAAACGCTGCAGAATGGCTGTGCCCGGCTGACGCCGAGGGCGGGGGGCGCCTCCGGCTGCCGCTGAGGCAGGGATCGGCGCGCGCGGGCGGCGCCCCGGCGCCGTCCCATCCACCCCGGCAGGTGGATCGGGATGGGCCTCGGGCGCAGGGCGTGGTCTGCTGGTCCGGTGGTGGGCCGGCCCGCCAGCCGCGGCCCTGCACCCGCCCTCCACCGCCCGAGGCACATCATGAACGAGATCGGCTTCCTGTCCGCGCTGCACCGCCCCGGCACGCTGGTGGATGCGGGGGCGCATGACGGGTTGCTGACGCTGCCGCTGGCGCGGCTGCCTGGCGCGCGGGTGCTGGCCTTCGAGCCGCTGCCCAGCGCCTTCGCCCGGCTGTCGGCCGCCTGTGCCGGCCTGCCGCAGGTGACGCTGCGGCCGGAGGCGTTGGGCGACGCACCGGGCCGCGCCGCCCTGTCCCTGCCGCTGCTGGACGGGGTGGCGCAGGAGCAATGGGCCTCCACCGCCAAAGATTACGCGGGCTTCGGCCCGGGTGTCGGCGTGCGGCGCCACGAGGTGGCGGTGATCGCACTGGACGATCTGGCGCTGCCGGACGTGACGGCGATCAAGGTCGATGCGGAGGGGGCGGAATACGAGGTGGTCCGCGGTGCCCGCGACACGCTGCGGCGCTGCCGCCCGGTGCTGACGCTGGAGCTGGAGGAGCGCCACCGCGAGGGCAGCACCTTTGCCGTGCCGGCCTTCCTGGACGCGCTGGATTACGTGACCTGCTTCGCGCTGGAGGAGCGGTGGCACCCGGTGGCAGCGCTGGACCGCGCCACCATGCAGCGCGCCAGCCCCGACCCGTCGATGTTCGCGGCCTCGGACCCTTACGTGTTCACCTTCTATGCCTGGCCGCGCGAGCGCGACGACGAGGCGCGGCGCCTGCTGCCGGGCGGCACGGGCTGACACGGCGCAAGCGGACAGGATTGGGACCGGGGAACACCGCCGGTGGTGGAGCTGAGGGAAGGGGCGTGTTCCCAGGGATGGGAGACTGACTGGCTCAAGCGTGAGATCGGCGTCGAGATGCTGGGCGATCAGCCCGAGCAGGCAGGCCGGCACAACCGAGTCGTCGCCACCCATGACTACTGCGGCGCCGATGGCGTGCTCGCCTGTCAGGTCGTTCGGATGGAGCCGAAGACCTTCCGCCAGCGCCGGCCGAACGGAAGCGGTGGCTGGGAGTGGTCGGTCAAAGGCACCCAGCCCCTGCCCTACCGGCTACCGGATGTGCTGGCTGCTTGCTTTATGGACACCGTGTTGATCGTGGAGGGGAGAAGGACGCCGAGGCGCTAGCGCAACACCGGCAGATCGCGACCTGCAACAGCGGCGGTGCCGGCTAGTAGCACGCGAGCTTCGCGCCTTACTTCAAGGATCGCAGCGTGGTCATCCTGCCCGACAGTGACGCGGCGGGTCGGGAGCAGGCCGAGGCGGTGGCACAAAGCCTCCATGGCATGGCTGAGCGCATGGTTATTCTGCCGCTGCCCGCCCTGCCTGAAAAAGGCGACGTGTCGGATTGGCTGGCGACCGGCGGCACCATCCCACAGCTGCTGGAGCTGGTGACGCGGGCGAAGGCTCATGAGCCGGCCGCCAGATACTCCCAGAATGAGCAGACAACCCACCCTTCGAATCGACAGCCGCAGCTTCCTGGCTGGAGGGCTGCCAGACCGACAAGGAGGGCGACCCACGCGGCAAGTTCGCCAGCGTCATGCTGGCCCTGCGCGAGGATGCGCGGCTGGAGGATCTGCTCGCCTATGAGCAGATGCTGCGCGCTGAGAGGCTAGCCAACCCTGTTCCGGACAGCTTCTGCCCACCAGAGGACGCGCGGCCGATCCAGGACGCCGACGTGTCGATGATCCAGGAGTACCTGCAGCGTCGGGGATTGGAGAAGGTCGGCAAGGATACGGTGCATCAGGCGGTTGCGCTCCGCGCCCGCGAGCGCGGCTTTCACCCGGTGCAGCAGTGCCTCAATAGGCTGAGCAGGGACGGCAAGCCACGCCTGGCGACGTGGCTGCACACCTATCTCGGGGCCGAAGCCAACGCCTACACCGCCGGCACCGGCACCATGTTCCTGGTCGCGATGGTGGCTCGCGTGTTCCAGCCTGGCTGCAAGGCCGATTATATGATGGTGCTGGAGGGCGCGCAGGGTGCGATGAAGTCCACTGCGTGCGCCGTGCTGGGTGGCCCGTGGTTCAGCGACAACCTGACGCACTCTGAAGTGCGTCAGGACATGACGCTCATCGATGCGGCTTTCAGGACAACAGCTAGGAGTTGAGGAAAATAGCAGCGGTTTCGGCTCAGCTAAAGGCCGAACCAGCTCCCAGCCCTGCTGAGATTTCAGAACTATGCGGCCTATGATGAACAGCCTGTTCACCTTCTCCAACTCGTATGCCGCGCTGCTCAGCAGCAGCTTCTCGCAGTGCCGCCTCGACTACTGGCTTAGCAATGAGGTTTTCGAACAGGAAGATGGCTGCCACCGGGATGACGAGGGCGCAGATGATCAGATCAACGTCCATAACAATGCTCCGTAAGCCGCCTGAACCCAAGCTGCGGCTGAGCAAATTCTTCCACAAAGTTTCGATGTTGAATCATCACGGCCGAGTTAATGACAGGAACGTGCATTCACCCGGCGGCCAGGGTTCGAGCGGGAACGGGGGCCGAGGTTAAGCAGCACGATGAAGAGGTTGCGGCTTCATGAATTCTCCAGCCGCTGGAGCAGTAGACCGCCCCCTCAACAGCGCGACTCTGAACCACAACGATTTTTTTGGCTGGGAGGCGCCGCCTGAACATCGTTCCGAGTGGGCGGATGTAGATCGCGACCCTCAGCGTTCTCACGCCTTCGCAAAATGGAGGTTTGAACTGGCGCTCATCCTTAAGTTTTCCCCGCATACGGAGAGACAAGATTGTGAGCATCGCCTCGTCCCCAGCTTCAAGCAATTCGCCAAAGCGGCTAGTCGGGCGAAGCATTTTAGCTCTTGGATAGAAAACCCTCCGCGATGGCCGGAATGGACGGAAGCAGAACCTTCTGCCGTTGACCGATCATCCCAGGGAGTAGCGGGGATCGGGGAAGGTTACCGCCACTATGGTTCCCTTTCCGCCAGACCCACTTTCGAGCGTGGCTTTACCCCCGATCTGATTTGCAAACATGTCGATCAATTGCAGCCCCAGTGAGCCCGCACGGCGTGTGCCAGGCATGCCGACACCGTCATCTTCGATGCAGAGGCACATGAGGCCGCCGTCCAGAGACCGCAGCACCATGCGGACCTGCCCCTTGCGGTCATTCGGAAAGGCATATCTCAGTGCGTTGGTCAGCGCCTCACCCGCGATCAGCCCCAGTGGCACCACAAGGTCAGGCCCCCAGGTGGCGTCCTCTTCAGCCTTGACCTCAAGACGTATCCGCCCAGGCTCCGCCACCAAGCTCTCAGCCATCTGCTGGCTGAGACGCTGGAGGTAAACGGGAAAGTCCACCGATTCCGGCGCCTCGCTTTGGTAGGTCAGGAGGTCATGCACCTCGCCAATACGCCGAAGGCGACCAGAGGCAATTTCGAGTGCATCGCGGGTTTCTGGCGCGGCGTGTGATGCCTGAACGCTTAGAAGTGACACCGCAAGCTGCAATGCGTTCTTGGTCCGGTGGTTCACTTCGCGGACCAGGAAATCGCGGAAGCGGAGATCCTCCTGCCCCTGCGCCAGCGCATCGCGCAGCGTGGCTTCGGTGCGCCGCCGCCGCTCGACTTCTTTTTCCAGCTTCTCCTTGGCCTGCTGGAGCCGCTTGGTCCGTGTGGCAACGCGCCGTTCCAGCGTCTCCTTCTCTTGCTGAAGGGCTTGCTCGCGCCGGACCCGCTCCGTGATGTCGTAAAAGGAGGAAAAGTGCCGCATGATGCGGCCATCCTCCTCCATGGGCTCGATGAGCTGCGAAACCCAGACTTGGCGGCCATCCTTTGCGTGGAACAGGAGGTCGTCGGTGCTGCTGGTGCGGGAGGCCAATGCCGCCTCGATGCGTCTTTGCACCTCGGGCTCGACATGTCTGCCTGCGACAAAGAGGTAGTCCTGCCCCACGACCTCCGCCACGCACTCATAGCCCAGCAGCGTCAGAAAAGATCGGTTGACGTAGATGATGGAGTGTCGGGCCGTGTTGGCGTCGGTGACGACCATAGGCATCCGGCTAGATTCGACTGCCTCAACGAATGCGCCACCTTGCTCCTTCAGGCTGGCGATGTTGCGACCGGCAGACATTTCATTGTCATGGCTATGATCAGGCATCAGGAACCCGCTTCCGGCTGGCACCTGGCCCCATATTGGCAGGCGAGGCGCGATGCTCCGGTGTGCTGTCCATGAAAGCGATCCGAGGCACGGCGCACGATGCCGTAGCACTCGCAGGCTGCAGCCTCCAGGCCGGGCCGGTTGGTCACGGTGATCTGCCCCCGCTCGTAGTGGATGAAGTCTGCTTTCTGCAAAAGCCTTGCCGCCACGGAGACGCCGGCCCGGCGCACCCCGAGCATCATGCTCATAAACTCCTGTGTCATCGGGAAGGTGTCGCCTTCAGTCCTGTCATGCGCCATCAGCAGCCACCGGGCCAGACGCTCGGCAACTCCGTGGCGCCCGTTGCAGGCGCCGGTGCGGGCCACCTGCTGATGATGCACCAAGGCGTAGCGGAGCAGGAGAGGGTGGAGCGTGGGCATGCTCGCCAGCATCTCCCGCAGTGCCGCCGCGCTCATCCGCAACGCGGTGCCTGGGTGCTGCACCATGGCCTCCAGGCCATCGGAATCACCTTCAAGCAGAACTGGAATCCCGACCACGCCATCGAAGCCGATCTGCCCTACCTCGATGGCATCGCCATCCTCCATGTAGGCCAGCATGGAAACATAGCCGGTCTCGGGGAAGTAGATCTCGGTGATGGGCTGTTCCGGCGCGTGCAGGACCTGCCGGATGGGTAGTTCAACAAGCTTCAGCTGTGGCCAGAGCGTCGCGAGGTCTTCAGGCGGCAAGGCGGCCAGCAGGCGATTGCGGGGAGCGGGCCGAGAGGGGGGGCCATGATGGGCTCCAGCGACAGGGTGTCGGCGGGAGCGCATGGCATCTCTCAGCTGCCTGCGCCGGAGGGGCCTCAGCAGGCAATAAACGGTATCTGGTGCGGGGAGGCACCGGATATAAGTACGAAACCGCACAAGAAGCGCCGGCATGCGCCCCAGCTACTATCGATGGCGGAGCCTCCACTTCAAACGTGGTCTAAGGCGGCAGCCTACCTTGACCTGAGCCCATCGCTGCTTGACCGCGAGGGGGCCGAGGGCCGCATCCCCTTTCCCGTTCCGGTTGCGGCCACGCTCAAGGGATGGGTAGGGGACGATCTGGACGCCTGGATTGATGACGAGCGCAGCGCGCAAGCCGCGACGATCACCCCGTGGGATGCTGCGTGATGACCAGCCTCAGCCTGCGCTACGTCCATCGCGTCATGAAGAAGGCCGCCCGTACCAACACTTCCGGCGGCCTGGCTTTCCGAGCCTTCCGCTGCCTGGGCTTCCTGGATCCAGGGCGTTCATGGCTGCCTGTCAGGCCGCGCTTGAACAGCCTCAGCCACTGATCGGTAGCGCCAATGTGGCGGCTGGCAGCATGGCTGCGCTCGCGGCGTCCTGGTCCAGGAGTTCCCGATTCGCCAGCCTCGCGCCAATTCCGCAGCGAACCTGTCGCCGCCTTCTGGAAGGCTTCCTCGCCCGGCACGGCACGAGGCCCTTGGTCGGTCCGGAGCCGCGGCACCTGCACCGGGTCCTGGGTGAGCGACGCGAGACGCCGGCTCAGGCCAATGCCCTGCGGACCGTGTTGCGCCTGCTTTTGCAGCATGCCTTCGAGCGGGGACCACGGAAGGACAACCCGACCAGGAACGTGAAGCGGCTTCGCTATCGAAAGAAGCCGTTCGCCACCTGGGCGGAGAGCGATATCGCCGCGTTCGAGGCAGATTGGCCGATCGGCAGCCGGGCGAGGCTGGCGCTGGGGCTTCTGCTGTTCACCGGACAATGCCGGGCGACGTGATCCGGCTCGGGCCGCAGCATGGGCGCAACGGCTATCTGGAACTGCGCCAGGGCAAGACGCGCACCGCTGGGCATATCCCCTGCACCCGGATCTGCCGGCCATCCTGGCAGCGGCGGAGGGCCAGCATCTGGCATTCCTGACGACGCCACGGGGGCGCCCTTCGCGTCAGGCAATGCCCTCCACACCTGGTTCATGGACTGCGCCGCCGAGGCAGGAGTGGACAAGGGCTTGTCCCCTCACGGGCTGCGCAAGGCAGCGGCACGGCGCTTGGCCGAGGCCGGCTGCACTCCCCACCAGATCGCCGCCGTCACGGGCCATCAGACCCTGGCGGACATCGAGCGATACACGAAGGAGGCGAGCCAGAGAATCCTGGCGACATCGGCCGTCACGCATCTCGGCCGGCCGGCCAAGAGCGACCCCTGGAAACGCGTTGAGCGGAGACCGGATGCAACCCGTTTCCGCTCAGAAGGAAATACTAGGGAATACCAGATGGTGAGGCCGCCGGGTGGTGGAGCTGAGGGGAATCGAACCCCTGACCTCCTCATTGCGAACGAGGCGCTCTCCCATCTGAGCTACAGCCCCACACGCGCGGTGGCCGGCTTATCCCCGACGGCTCACAACAAGTCAAGCGGTGCTTGCCGCCCGGGCTTGGGCTTCGTAGATGGATGCCTCACCGATGGGGATGGCTATGTACGCAGTGTTCTGGTTCGTCGATCAGGCGATCGGTCTTTATGTCTGGGCCCTGATCATCGCTGCGGTGTTCAGCATCCTGGTGTCCTTCAACGTCCTCGACACGCGCAACCGCTTCGTGTGGGCGATCGGCGACTTCCTGCACAAGATCACCGAGCCGGTGCTGCGGCCGATCCGCAATTTCCTGCCCAATCTCGGCGGCATCGACATCTCGCCGATGATCCTGATCCTGCTGCTCTACGCGCTCAGGATCTTCCTGTGGACCACGCTGTGGCCGCTGGTGGCCGGCTGAGTGGCTGGCGGGTGGTGGCCGGCGGGGTGGAGCTGCGCGTCAAGGCGCAGCCGAAATCCCGCCGCCCGGGGCTTGCCGGCTGGATCGAGGGCGTGGACGGGGCGCGGCTGAAGCTGGCCGTGGCCGAGGCGCCGGAGGATGGGCGCGCCAACCGGGCCATCTGCGCCCTGCTGGCGGGCGCGCTGGGTGTTCCGCCTTCGGCCATCGCGGTGGTGCAGGGCGCCGCCTCGCGCGAGAAGACCTGCCGGATCGCGGGCGACCCGGCCCGGCTGGCGGATGCACTGGAGAGACTGGCATGAGCGCACGCATCATCGACGGCAAGGCCGTGGCGGCGGAGCTGCGCGCCCGCGTCGCGGCCCGGGTCGCCACCCTGCCCTTCGCGCCGGGGCTGCGCGTGGTGCGCGTGGGCGACGACCCGGCCAGCGGCGTGTATGTCCGCAACAAGGACCGCGCGGCGCAGGGGGCGGGGCTGAACAGCGCCACGATGCAGATGCCGGCGGACACCTCCGAGGCCGCGCTGCTTGCCACCGTGGCGCGGCTGAACGCCGATCCGGAGGTGGACGGCATCCTGGTGCAGCTGCCGCTGCCGCCGCAGATCGACGCGCTGAAGGTGCTGGCCGCCATCGACCCGGCCAAGGACGTGGACGGCTTCCATGCGATGAATGCCGGCCTGCTGGCCACCGGGCAGCGCGGGCTGGTGCCCTGCACGCCGAAGGGGGTGATGCACCTGCTGGCCGCCGCCGGCGCCGCCCTGCCGGGCGCGCGGGCGGTGGTGGTGGGCCGCTCCAACATCGTCGGCAAGCCGATGGCGGCGCTGCTGCTGGCCGCCGACGCCACCGTCACCGTGGTGCATTCGCGCACGCGCGACCTGGCTGCCGAATGCCGCCGGGCCGAGATCCTGGTGGCGGCGGTGGGCCGGGCCGGGATGGTGCGCGGCGACTGGGTGGCGGAGGGCGCCACGGTGATCGATGTGGGCATCAACCGTTTGCCGGATGGCAGGCTGGCGGGGGACGTGGATTTCGCCGCCGTCCGGCAGCACGCGGGCGCCATCACCCCGGTGCCGGGCGGCGTCGGGCCGATGACCATCGCCTGCCTGCTGGAGAACACCGTGGAGGCGGCGATCGCCCGCCGCGGCTGAGGCCGCCCCGGCCGGTTCCTGCGCCGTCATCGCTTCTTGGCGGAAGCGTCACACGATCGCAGCCTCGCTCGCCTAATCGGACGCTCATCCGACAGGGGAGTGACCATCGCATGACTGACCGCCCGAAGCCGATCCTCGGCGCCGCCCTCGGCCTCAACGGCCTGATGACGCATCTCGGCTGGGTGATGGACCGGCAGCGCGACATCGAGCTGCAGGATTTCCACACCGCCGCCGCGCTGGACGATGACTGGCGCCCGCTGGCCGAGGAAACCCGCCGCCTGCTGGACGGCCACACCGGCCGGCGCGGGCTGCACGGCCCGTTCTGGGGCTTCAAGATCGACAGCCACGACCCGGAGATCCGCGCCGTGGTGCGCCGCCGCCTGCTGCAGGGGCTGGAATGCTGCGCCTTCCTGGGCGCCGACCAGATGGTGATCCACTCGCCCTTCACCACCTGGGACAACAACAACCTCGACGCCTTTCCCGGCGCCCGCGCCCAGCTGGCCGAGCGGGTCCACCTGACGCTGAAGGAGGTCGTCGCCCGTGCCGAGAGCCAGGGCTGCACCCTGGTGATCGAGAACATCGAGGACAAGGACCCGATGGACCGCGTGGCGCTGGCCGCCTCCTTCAACAGCCCGGCGGTGCGCGTCTCGCTCGACACCGGCCACGCACATTATGCCCATTGCTCCACCGGCGCCCCGCCGGTCGATTTCCACGTCCGGCTGGCGGGCGACGCGCTGCACCACGTCCACCTGCAGGACACGGACGGCCATGCCGACCGCCACTGGGCGCCGGGCCGCGGCACCATCCTGTGGCCCGGCCTGTTCGAGGCGCTGGCCGGCCTCAACTCCAACCCGCGCCTGATCCTGGAGCTGCGCGACAAGGCGACGCTGCCGGAAGGGGCGGCGCATCTGGTGCGGCTGGGCCTCGCCGAGTAAGGGCCGCCCGCCTGGTCCGCCCGCCTGGGCCGCCGCCCTCAGGCGGCGGCCACCGCCGGAGGGGGCGCCGCGCCGAACAAGGTGAGATTCGCATCGCCCCAGCTCCGCAGCGCTTCCAGCACGGGCGCCAGGCTGCGGCCGCGCTCGGTGAGGCTGTATTCCACGCGGGGCGGCACCTCGGCGTATACTTGGCGCAGGATCAGGCCGTCCTGCTCCAGCTCGCGCAGCTGGTTGGTCAGCATGCGCGGCGTGACGCCGGGAATGCGGCGGCGGATGGCGTTGAAGCGGGCCGTGCCGTCCAGCAGGTGGAACAGGATCACGCCCTTCCACTTGCCGTCGATCAGCCGCAACGTCGCCTCGACGGCGCAGCCCGGGTTGCAATCCAGCCGGGAATGGCGGGGCTTGGCCAGGGTGGTATCCCTTCTGACACTATGGGCGGTGCTTGTGCGTATCCACGCGCCCCGACACTAGGCCTAACGTGCGGTCCCATCCAGTTGGAGACGGCGTCATGAAGAGTGTTGGTTACCGCGAGCCCGGCGCCATCGAGCGCGCCGATTCCCTCCTCGACATCGAGCTGCCGAAGCCGGAGCCCACCGGGCGGGACCTGCTGGTGGCGGTGCGGGCGGTGTCGGTGAACCCGGTGGATACGAAAGTCCGCCGCAGCGCCGCGCCGGATCCGGGCGCGTGGAAGGTGCTGGGCTGGGACGCCGCCGGCACGGTGGCGGCGGTGGGGCCGGAAGTGACGGGCTTCGCGGTGGGCGACCCGGTGTTCTACGCCGGCTCCCTGATCCGCCCCGGCACCAACAGCGAGTTCCACCTGGTGGATGAGCGGATCGTCGGCCGCGCGCCCGCCTCCCTCGCCCCGGCCGAGGTGGCGGCGTTGCCGCTGACCGCCATCACCGCCTGGGAGGCGCTGTTCCACCGCCTCGACATTCATCGCCCGGTGCCGGGCGCGGCGGAGGCCATCCTGATCATCGGCGGGGCCGGCGGCGTCGGCTCGGTCGCCATCCAGCTGGTGCGGGCGCTGACCGGGCTGGCGGTGATCGCCACCGCCTCCCGCCCGGAAACCGCCGGATGGGTGCGGGAGATGGGCGCGCAGCACGTGGTGGACCACAGCCGGCCGCTGGCGGCGCAGGTGGCGGCACTGGGCCTCGGCGCCCCGGGCTTTGTGTTCTCCACCACCGAGACGCACCGGCACCTGGCGGAGATCGCCGAGCTGATCGCGCCGCAGGGCCGCTTCGCGCTGATCGACGACCCGGACGCGCTCGACGTGCTGCGCTTCAAGCGTAAATCGGTGTCGGTGCATTGGGAGCTGATGTTCACCCGCTCCCTGTTCGGGACGCCCGACATGGCGGCGCAGGGCGCGTTGCTGAACGATGTGTCGCGGCTGGTGGATGCCGGCCGGCTGCGCTCCACCGTGACGCAGCGCCTGTCGCCGATCAACGCCGCCAACCTGCGGCAGGCGCATGCGCTGCTGGAAAGCGGCCGCACCCGCGGCAAGGTGGTGCTGGAAGGCTTCTGAGCGGCCCGAAGGGGGCGGCCGGAGGGGGAGGCGGCGCCTCCCCCTCCGCGGCCGGATCAGCGCGGGATCGCCGCGTGCGCCGCGAAGCAGGCCATGTCCAGGATCTGGTTCACGGTGCTGCCCATGTTGACGATCTGCACCGGCTTCTCGAGCCCCACCAGCAGCGGCCCGATGGTGGTGGCGCTGGTCAGGAACGGCACCGCCTTGGTCAGGATCTGTGCCGCGTGCAGCCCCGGCATCACCAGCACATTGGCCGGGCCGGTCAGGCGGCAGAACGGGTAAAGCTCGCGCAGCTGCGGGCTTAGCGCCACGTCCGCCGCCATCTCGCCATCATACTCGAAATCCGTCTCCTGCCCGTCCAGCAGCCGCACCGCCTCCCGCACCGAGCCGGGGATCGTGCCGCCCGGATCGCCGAAGGTGGAGAAGGACAGAAAGGCGACGCGCGGCGTCAGGCCGAGGCGGCGTGCCTCCGCCGCCGATTGCCGGGCGATCTCGGCGAGCGTCGCGGCGTCGGGGCGCTCATGGATGGCGGTGTCGGCCACCAGCACCGTGCCGGAGCGGCGCGACAGCATCATGGTCAGGCCGAACAGCACCGTGTCGCGCGAGGTGTCGATGGCCAGGCGCACATTCTCCAGCGTGTCGCCGGTGGAGCGGGTGATGCCCGACACCATGGCATCCGCGTCGCCCGCCGCCACCATGCAGGCGGCGAAGGCGTTGCGGTCCTGGTTCACCAGGCGCTGGCAGTCGCGGAACAGGAAGCCCTGGCGCTGCTTGCGGGTGTAGAGGAACTCGGCATAGCGGCGGTTGCTGCCGGACAGCCGGGCGTTGTGGATCTCGATGCCGTCCGGCAGCGGGATGCCGAGCGCCGCCACGGTGGCGTTGATGCGGTCCTCCCGCCCCACCAGCACCGGCGTGCCGTAGCCCGCCTGGCGATAGGCGATGGCGGCGCGGATCACCTTCTCCTCCTCGCCCTCGGCGAAGACCACCTTGCGCGGATCGGCCTTGAGGCGCTCGGTGATGGTTTCCAGCGCCGAGATGCCGGCATCGAGCCGCCCGGCCAGCCCGCGGGCGTAGCGCTGCAGGTCGGGGATAGGCTTGCGCGCCACGCCGGTTTCCATCGCGGCGCGGGCCACGGCGGGCGAGACGCGGGCGATCAGTCGTGGGTCGAAGGCGTGCGGGATGATGTAGTCGGGGCCGAAGCGCAGCCCCTTGCCGCCGCCGGCGCCGGCCACCTCCTCCGGCACGTCCTCGCGCGCCAGCATGGCCAGAGCTTCCGCCGCCGCCACCTTCATGGCGTCGTTGATGGTCGACGCCCGCACGTCCAGCGCGCCGCGGAAGATGAAGGGGAAGCCCAGGACGTTGTTGACCTGGTTCGGATAGTCGGAGCGGCCGGTCGCGATGATCACGTCCGGCCGCACGCCGCGCGCCACGTCCGGCGTGATCTCGGGATCGGGGTTGGCCATGGCGAAGATGATCGGGTTGGGGGCCATGGCGCGCACCATGTCCTCCGTCACCGCGCCCTTCACCGACAGGCCGAAGAAGGCGTCGGCGCCGTCCAGCGCCTGGGTCAGGGTGCGGCGGTCGGTGGTCACGGCATAGGCCGATTTCCACTGGTTCATGCCCTCGGCGCGGCCGCGGTACAGCACGCCCTTGGTGTCGCACATCAGGATGTTCTCGGGCCGCATGCCCATCGCCCGCACCAGCTCGGCGCAGGCGATGGCGGCCGAGCCGGCGCCGTTGATCACCAGCCTGGTGTCCTGCAGCGCGCGGCCGGTCAGGTGGCAGGCATTGATCAGCCCGGCGGCGGCGACGATCGCCGTGCCGTGCTGGTCGTCGTGGAACACCGGGATGTCCATCAGCTCGCGCAGGCGCTGCTCGATGACGAAGCATTCGGGCGCCTTGATGTCCTCCAGGTTGATGCCGCCGAAGGAGGGGCCGAGGTAGCGCACGGCGTTGATGAAGGCGTCGGTGTCCTCCGTGTCGATGCAGAGGTCGATGGAATCGACGTCGGCGAAGCGCTTGAACAGCGCCGCCTTGCCTTCCATCACCGGCTTGCCGGCCAGGGCGCCGAGATTGCCGAGGCCCAGCACCGCGGTGCCGTTGGAGACCACCGCCACCATGTTGCCCTTGGCAGTGTAGTCATAGGCCAGGGCCGGGTCGCGGTGGATGTGCAGGCAGGGTTCGGCGACGCCGGGTGAATAGGCCAGGCTGAGGTCGCGCGCCGTGGTCAGCGGCTTGGTGAGCCGGATTTCCAGCTTGCCGGGCTTGCCCTCCGAATGCAGTGCCAGAGCTTCCTCGGCGGTGATCCGCGCGGTGCGCGTGTCACTCACCGGCAGCTTCGTGGTGTCGTCCATGATGATGCGGGCTCCCGAGCATTCCAGCGTCCCTTTATGTCGGGATGCGGCGCGGTCGGAAACCCAGTCGTCTCGCGCCTGCGAAGAAGCCTAAGCTGTTGCCTGGGTTCGGCCTTTCCGGCGTTAACCGTGCCCTGGTTAAGCCGCCCCGGCGCGTGGCGGGCGGAACCCGCGATGCGGCGCCGGGGCAATTCAATCATGGCGGGTGGGGCCGCCGGCGGCCCCGCTCTGCCTCAGGCCCGCCTCACGCCCCAGGGATAGGGGGCCGTGCCCTCGATGATTCCGGTCAGGCTGGAGCGGAAGGCCGTTCTGATGGTGAACTGGCCGAGCGGCACCGTCGCCACCTCCTCTAGCGCCAGCCGGCCGAGCTCGGCCGCGACCTTCTTCTGCGCCGGCTCGTCCGGCGCGTAGAGCCATTCCTCCGTGAGCGCCTCGGCCCGCTCGCTCTTGTACCAGCCGAACCAGCCTTCCTCGCCCTGGCCGCGCGCCAGCGGCGACATGGCGGGGCTGCCGTAGAAGGTGGCGCCGCCGGTGGTGTGGAACATGCTCCAGCCGCCCTTCTCCACCGGCTCGCGCGAGTTGCGGCGCTGGATCACCGTGCCCCAGTCGCTTTCCATCAGGTCCACATTCATGCCGATCTGCGCCAGCGCATCGGCGCTGACATGGCCGAGCGGGCCGATATCGGGGAAGTCGGTCGGGCTGATGATGGCGACCTTCTGCCCGGAATAGCCGGATTCCTTCAGCATCGCGCGGGCGCGGTCGAGGTCGCCCGGCATCAGGTCCTTGTTGTCGGCGTAGTAGGGCGTGTGCTTCGGCCAGACCGAGCGGGTGTCGGTCCAGGCGGCGGTGTCGTCGCCCTGCGACGCCCGCATGTAGTTCTCCTGGATCACCGAGCACAGCACGGCGCGGCGGACCTTCACGTCGTTGAAGGGCGGCTGCAGGCAGTTCAGCCGCGCCAGGGCCATGCGGCCGGCCTTGTCCAGCACCTCGCGCCGGATGTCCTTGTTGCGCGCCAGCATCGGCTGCAGGTCGGCCAGGGGCCGCTCCCACCAATCCACCTCGCCATTCATCAGCGCGCCGGCCGCGGTGGCGGGATCGGTGATGATGTTCCATTCGATGCGCTGGAAATGCGCCACCTTGGCGCCGGTGGCCCAGTCCGGCGCCTCCTGGCGCGGCACGTAGCCGTCGAACTTGGCATAGGCGACGCGGCTGCCGGAGTTGAACTCGGCGGGCAGGAAGCGGTACGGGCCGGAGCCCACCATCTCGGTGATCGCCTTGGTGGCGTCGGTCTGCGCCAGGCGCTCGGGCATGATGAAGGCGCAGTTGGTGTCCTTGCCGAGCGCCGTCAGCAGCAGCGGGAAGGGCCGGTTGAGGCGGATCTCCAGGGTGCGGTCATCCACCGCGCGCCATTCCTCGGTGACCTTGGCCAGCAGCTGGCCGAACGGGTCGCGCACCGCCCAGCGCTTCACGCTGGCGATGCAGTCGGCGGCGCGCACCGGCTCGTTGTCGTGGAACTTCAGGCCGGGGCGGAGCCGGATGCGCCAGGTCTTGCCGTCCTCCGACACCTCGTGGCCCTCGGCCATCTGCGGCTGCACGCGGCCCTTGGAATCCAGCGAATACAGGGTGTCGAAGACGTAGTAGCCGTGGTTGCCGGTGACGGTGGCGGTGGTCCAGACCGGGTCCAGCGCGGTCAGGTTGGCCTGGGGAATGAAGCGCAGCGTGGTGGCGGCCGTGTTCTGCGCGAGGGCCGGCATGGACAGCGCCGGCAACAGCGGCACGCCGGCCGCAGCCTTCAGCAGGGTGCGTCGGTGGAACGAGGTCATCGGAAGGCTCCCTTGGTCGTGCCGGCGCCGGACACCGCCACCGGATCCGGCACGATAGGGACTTGCCCGCCGCCCGCAAGACGGCGGCGCGGGCGGGCTACTCCTTGGAAACGCGGTCGAAATAGGTGGCGAAGCCATTCCAGCTCCAGTTCCGCACCGTGTCGCGCACGCCGGCGACGTAGACGGTCTGGAACAGAAAGGCGGCGGGGCCACGCTGCATCATGTCGCGCTGCAACTGCCGGTACATCTCGGCGCGCTGTTCCTCGTCGCGCTCCATCAGCGCGGCCTCGACCACCTTGTTGGCGGCCTCGTCCTGGAAGGCCGCGCGCCAGGAGGGGAATTGCGTCAGCTTGGCCTCCGCCCGGTTGTCCGGGTTGTAGATCAGGCGGGACGCATTGGCGTGCGCGTCCGGCATGCCGGCGCCCCAGCCCAGCAGCGCCGTCTGGAACTCGCGCCCGCGATGCTTGGCGAAGAGCTGCGCATTGGCCATCTGCTCCAGCCGGAGGCGCACGCCGATCTTGGCGGCGTTGTTCTGGATGTTCTGCGCGATGGCCGGGCCGTAGGGATGGCTGCCGATGATCATGGCGGCCTCGAAGCCGTCCGCATGGCCGGCTTCGGCCAGCAGCTGCTTCGCCTTGGCGAGGTCGAGGGAGAAGGGCTGGCCTTCCGCCTCGTTCAGCGCGCCGAAGGAGCCGAGCGGCACGAAGCTGGCGCGCGCCACGCCGTCATAGGCCATCACGCTGTTGGCCAGCCCCTGGTAATCCACCAGGTAGCGCATGGCGAGGCGCACCTTCTCCTTCGCGAAGACCGGGTCGGCGCTGTTGAAGCCCCAGTAGAACAGCGTCGGCTTGCGGGTGCGCTCCAGCCGCACGCCGGGCGCCTGCTCCAGCGCCCGCATGTCCTCGGGCGTCAGGTTGCGGGCCACGTCGATGTCGCCCTTTTCCAGCAGCAGGCGCTGCGTGCCGGCCTCGGCGACATGGCGGATGATGATGCGCCGCAGCTTCGGCGCCGGGCCCCAATGGGCCTTGTTGGCTTCCAGCACCACCACCTCGCCGGAATTCCATTGCCGCAGGCGGTAGGGGCCGACGCATTCGGTGCGGCTGGCGAGCCAGCGATGGCCCATGTCGCCATCGACCTGGTTGGCGGTCAGCGTCTGGCGGTCCAGCAGCACGGAAACCCGGTTGGCGGCGATCGCCTGCAGGATCAGACCGGCGGGGTAGGGTTTGTCCAGCGTCAGCACCAGCCTGCGTGCATCCGGCGCGGTGATGCGCTGCTCCACAGTGTCGCGGGTGAAGCCGTAATCGGTCAGGGTCGCGGCGTTGCCGAAGTTCAGCTTCACCACGCGCTGCATCGACCAGGCGAGGTCCTGGGCCGTGGCGGGGCGGCCATCGGGGAAGACCAGCTTGTCGCGCAGGTGGAAGGTGATGCGTAGCCCGTCCTCCGACACCTCCCAGCGCTCGGCCAGGGCGGGAACCACCTTGGATTCATCGGCCGGGTCGAAGGCGGCCAGGCTGTCGCAGGTGTTGCCGAAGATCTCGTTGGTGACGACCTCGGCGATCTGCGCCGGGTCGAAGGTCGAGATGGCATCGATGTTCCAGGCCACCACCAGGGAGTCGCGCGGCGTGGCCGCCGGGGCGGGCGTGGCGGCGAGCAGCGTGGCCAGGGCCGCGCCGATCAGGCTGGGCAGACAGGGACGGGGCATCGGGCGCTTCCTTGCGGCAGACCGGGAGGATCGGGAAGCGAACCACAGAATGATGGCGGCGTCATGGGGGGCGCGGCCATGGCGCGGCTCGGCGGCGGCGGGAGGGGGCGCCGGGCCAGGGCCAGGGCACCCCGCCGCGCAGGGGTGGCTGGCGGCCAGTGGCTTTGGCACTGCCCAGCGCCGCGTCGAGGGCGCAGAATGACGTGGCCTCAGATCAAGGAAGACGAGCATGACGGCGAACCAGGGCGACACGGTGCGGATCGGCGAGCTGGAGCTGCGCTTCATGGTCGGCGAAGCGGGCGCCACCGTGTTCGAGTTCACCGTGCCGCCGCGGGCGCGGGTGCCGGTGCCGCATTCGCACCGGGATGCCGACGAGCTGGTATACGGGCTGGCCGGCGTGCTGACCGTCACGGTGGGTGACCGCAGGGTGGAGCTGGGCGTCGGCGAGGTAGTCTTTATCCCGCGCGGCAGCGTGCACCACCACGAGAACCCGCATGATGACGTGGCCCGTGCCCTGGTGGTCATCACCCCGGGCAGCATCGGGCGCGCCTATTTCGAGGAGATCGCCGAGGTGGTGAACGGCCCCGGCCGGCCCGACCCGGCCAGGGCGCGGGAGGTGATGCTGCGCCACGGCCTGGTGCCGGCCTGACAACCGGGCGGGACCGCGCCCCGGCGGCTGCGCGGCGGGGGCGCCGGTTCGGGGCGGCCGGTTCCCGGTCGCGGCTGATTTCGCCGCGCCCTGATCTGCTCTAGGAAAGGGCGCGTGATGCAGACCGACGCCCCCCGCCCGCCCCGCTCCGCCGCCGGCGCCACCCCCGCCATGGCGCAATGGTTCGCCGCCAAGGCGCAGCATCCGGACGGCTTCGTGTTGTTCCGCATGGGCGATTTCTACGAGATGTTCTTCGAGGACGCGCAGCGGGCCGCCGAGATCCTGGGCCTCGCCGTGGCGCATCGGGGCGAGCATCAGGGCGAGCCGATCCCGATGGCCGGGGTGCCGGTGCACGCGCTGGAGGGCTATCTGGCGCGGCTGATCCGCCAGGGCCACCGCGTCGCCATCTGCGAGCAGCGGGAAACCCCCGAACAGGCCAAGGCGCGCCGCGCGCCCACCATCCGGCGCGAAATCGTGCGCGTGGTCACCCCCGGCACGGTGACCGAGGAGGCGCTGCTGGAGAATGGCCGCCAGCCCTGGCTGCTGGCGCTGGCCGAGGCGAATGGGGAATTGGGGGCCGCCTGGGCGGACCTTTCCACCGGCGCCCTCGCCTGCGAAACGCTGCCGCCGGCCGAGCTGCCGGCCCTGCTGGCGCGGCTCGACCCGGCCGAGGTGCTGGCGCCGGACAACTGGCTCGGCCGCCCGGCCCTGCACCCGGTGGCGGACCGGCTGACGCCTGTTGAGGCGCCGCGCGACGCCGCCGCGCGCGTCGCCGCCTTTTTCGGCGTGGCCTCGCTGGATGGCTTCGGCAGCTTCGCCCCGGCCGAGGCGGCGGCTTGTGCGGTGGTGCTGGAATACCTGCGCCGGACCCAGGGGACGGGAATGGCGGGCGAGGACGCCGTGCCCCGGCTGCGCCCGCCGGAGCCGCAGGGCGGGCGCGGCACGCTGCGCATGGACGCCGCCACCCGCCGCTCGCTAGAGATCCTGCGAAGCGAGCGCGGCGACACCCGCAACTGCCTGCACGCGGCGGTGGACCGCACGCTCACCGCCGCCGGCTGCCGCGAGCTGGCCTCGCGCCTCGGCGCGCCGCTGACCGATGGCGCCGCCATCGCCGCCCGCCACGACGCGGTGGGGTTCCTGCTGGACGCGCCGCCGCTGCGCACCGCGTTGCGCGGCTGCCTGAAGGGGGCGCCGGACATGGCGCGCGCCCTGGCCCGGCTGGCCCTGGACCGCTTCGCGCCGCGCGATCTCGCGGCGCTGCGCGACGGGCTGGCGCGCGCCGACGCCATGGCCGCGGCGCTGGACGAGGCGGCGCCCCTGCCCGCCCTGCTGCGCGACGCCCGCGCCGCGCTGCGCCCGGAAGTCTCCGGTGGCACCTCGCCGCGCGCCGAGCTGGAGCGCGCCCTGGCCGCCGAGCTGCCCGCCCGGCTGGAGGACGGCAACCTGGTCGCCCCCGGCTATGACGGGGAGTTGGACGCGCTGAAGCAGCTGCGCGACGACGCGCGCGGCGCCATCGCGGCGATGCAGATGCAGCTGGCGCAGGATTGGGGCGTCGCCAGCCTGAAGATCCGCCACCACCAGCAATTCGGCTTCCTGGCCGAGCTGCCGGCCGCCGCCGGGGAGAAGCTGCTGCGCGGCGCCCCCGCCGCGCTGGAGGGCACGCCGCATGCCCCGGTGCACCGGCAGACCATGGCCAATGCGCATCGCTTCACCTGCGCGGCGCTGGCCGAGCTGGACCGGCGGCTCGCCGCCGCCGGCGAACAGGCGCAGAAGCGCGAGGCCGTGGTGGTGCGCCACCTGCGCGCGCTGTGCCTCGGCGCCGGCGCGGCGATCGACGCCGCCGCCGCGGCCTTGGCCGAGATCGACGTGCAGGCCGGCGCGGCGGAGCTGGCGGCGGGCGGCGTGTGGTGCCGGCCGGAGCTGACCGACCGCGCCGACTTCGCCATCCGGCAGGCGCGCCACCCGGTGGTGGAGGCGGCGCTGGGGCGCACCCGCGGGCCGGCCTTCGTGCCCAACGATGCCGACCTGTCCGCCGGGCAGCGCCTGTGCCTGCTGACCGGTCCCAACATGGCCGGCAAATCCACCTTCCTGCGGCAGAACGCGATCCTGGTGGTGCTGGCCCAGGCCGGGCTGTTCGTGCCGGCATCCGCGGCGCGGCTTGGCCTGGTGGACCGGCTGTTCTCCCGCGTCGGCGCGGCGGACGACATCGCCGGCGGCCGCTCCACCTTCATGGTGGAGATGACGGAAACCGCGGCGATCCTGAACCAGGCCACCGCGCGCTCGCTGGTGGTGCTGGACGAGGTGGGGCGCGGCACCGCCACCTGGGACGGCCTCGCCATCGCCTGGGCGGTGCTGGAGGCGCTGCACGACCGCATCCGCTGCCGCGCCATCTTCGCCACCCATTTCCACGAGCTGACCGCGTTGTCCGGCAAGCTGCCGGAGCTGCGGCTGGCGCACATGCAGGTGCGCGAGCATCGCGGCGAGGTGGTGTTCCAGCACCTGGTGGCGCCGGGTGCCGCCGAGAAATCCTGGGGCCTGCACGTGGCGCGGCTCGGCGGCGTGCCGCGCGCCGTGGTGGCGCGGGCCGGCGCCGTGCTGGCGGCGCTGGAGCAGCGGGCGGCGGGGCTGGAGCCGCTGGCGGAGGAATTGCCGCTGTTCAGCGCACCGCCAACATCGGTCCGGCCAGTCGGCCCGCCCTCCGGGCCGCCGGCGGTGGAGCCGGCCCTGCTGGCGGAGCTGGACCGGCTCGACCCCGACAGCCTGTCGCCGCGGGATGCTCTGGCAGCGCTGTACCGCCTGAAAATGCTGCACCAGCGAAATGAGCCGGCATTTTGCCATCACGAAGCTGTTGCCCCGGCGCGCGACACGATAACATCGGTGGAATGAGAAGCTCCGGCGATCTGCCCGACGCCATTGCCCCTGCCGAACCAGTCCCAACCACCTTGCGGCCCCTGCCGGACGTGGTGCTCGACCTCGTGCCGCGCGGCGCGCCCCCCCTGCCGCGCGATGCCGCGCTGACGCTGCTGCGCCGGCAGCTCGGCCGCATCCAGTCCCGCGTGCAGGAAGTGTTCGAGGCGCATGCCCTGTCCGGCCTCACCGCCGCGCGCATGCTGGGCGAGCTGACCGACGGGCTGATCTTCGCCATCCACGCCTACACCCTGGCGCAGGTGGTTCCCGACCGCTCCGGCCCGGGTGCCGGCGCTGCCGAGCCCTCCTTCGTGCTGGCGGCCACCGGCGGCTATGGCCGCGGCGTGCTGGGACCGTATTCGGACATCGACCTGCTGTTCCTGTCCGACCGCCCGATGGGCCCGGCCGGCCGCCGCGCGGTGGAGTTCATGCTCTACCTGCTGTGGGATCTGGGGCTGAAGGTCGGCCACGCCACCCGCTCCATCCCGGAATGCCTGGAGGATGCGCGCTCTGACGCCACCATCCAGACCGCGCTGCTCGACGCCCGCTTCCTGGCCGGCGATCCGGCGGTGTTCACCCGGTTCGACGAGGCCTTCACCGAGGCCCGCCAGCGCTGGGGCATGGGCCAGTTCCTCGTCGCCAAGCGGGCCGAGCGCACGGCGCGCCACAAGCGCTACGGCGACAGCCCCTATCTGGTGGAGCCGCACCTCAAGGAGGGCCGCGGGGGCTTGCGCGACGTGCAGACCATGTACTGGCTGGCGCGCTACGCCTTCGGGGTGCGCAAGATGCCGGAGCTGGTCGGCCCGGACAGCCCCGGCGGCGGGCTGCTGACGGCGCGCGAGGCACGCGCCTTCCGCCGCGCCTGGGACTTCCTGTGGACGGTGCGCTTCCACCTCCACTACGTCACCGGCCGGGCCGAAGAGCGGCTCACCTTCGACCTGCAGCCGGTGGTGGGCGCCCGCATGGGCTACACCCGCCACGGCAAGCAGGACGGGGTGGAGCGCTTCATGAAGCACCTGTTCCTGACCGCGAGGGACGTGGTGCGGCTGTCCCGCCTGCTGGAGCCGGCGATCGAGCGCGCCACGCTGGGCGCCCCCGCCGTCAGCCGCAGCGCCGACCCGGCGCTGACCGCGGCCGGCCTCGGCATCGCCGACGGCAAGCTGCTGATCATCCCCGGCCTGCCGGTGGAGCAGGACCCGGCGGTGATGCTGCGGCTGGTGCAGGCCTCGCGCGACCGCGGGCTGGAGCTGCACCCGCTGGCGCATCGCGCGCTGATCCGCAACGCGCCGCTGGCCGTCGGCATGCGCGGCGACGCCCGGGCCAGCGAGCTGTTCCTGAACCTGCTGGAAGGTCGCAACTCGGCGCGCTGGATGCGGGTGCTGAACGAGGTCGGCTTTCTGAGCCGCTTCATTCCCGACTGGGCGCGCATCGTCGGGCTGATGCAGTTCGACACCTACCACGTGTTCACCGTCGAAGAGCACACGATCGAGGCGATCCAGGTGCTCAACGAGCTGGAGCGCGGCGAGCTGGGCGAGGCGGTGCCGGTGGCCTCCGAGCTGATCGGCCAGCTGCATTCGCACCGCGCGCTCTACGTCGCGATGCTGCTGCACGACATCGCCAAGGGCCGCGGCGGCGACCATTCGGAACTCGGCGCCGGCCTGGCGCAGGAGATCTGCCCGCGCCTCGGCCTGACGCCGGAGGAAACCGAGACGGTGTCCTGGCTGGTGCTGAACCACCTGCTGGTCAGCCAGACCGCCTTCAAGCGCGACATCGACGATCCCAAGACCATTCTCGACATCGCCGAGGTGGTGCAATCGCCCGAACGGCTGCGCTTGCTGCTGGTGCTGACGGTGGCCGACATGCGCGCGGTCGGCCCCAAGGTGTGGAACGGCTGGAAGGCGACGCTGCTGCGCGAGCTGTACTGGCGCGTGGCCGAGGTGCTGGCCGGCGGCCTATCGGTGCCGGAGCGCGACGTGCGCGTGGCCCGCGCCAAGCAGGCGGCGGCATCCATGCTGGAAGGCCAGCCCAAGGAGTGGGTGGAGCATTTCCTGGGCCTCGGCTATCCCGGCTACTGGCTTTCCTTCGACCCCGAGAGCCATGCCCGCCACGCCGGCATGCTGCGCGAGGCGGAGGAGCGCGGCGCGCCGCTGTCCGTCGCCACTCGCGTGCTGGAAGCGCGGGCGGTGACCGAGGTGACGGTGTATTGTTCCGACCATCCCGGCCTGTTTTCCCGCATCGCTGGGGCGCTGGCGGTGGCCGGCGCCACCATCGTCGATGCCCGCATCCACACCATGACCAACGGCATGGCGCTGGACACCTTCTGGGTGCAGGACGCGCAGGCGGGCACGGGCGGCGCCTTCGACGCGCCGCACAAGCTGGCCAAGCTGTCGGTGCTGATCGAGCAGGCGCTGAGCGGCCGGCTCAACCTGGTGGGGGAGATCCGCAAGGTGCGGCGGGAGCCGGCGCGGCTGCGCGCGGTGCAGATCCCCGGCCGGGTGGTGATCGACAATTTCGCCTCCAACACCCACACCGTGATCGAGCTGAACGGCCGCGACCGACCGGGCCTGCTGCATGACGTGACCGGGGCGATCTCGGCGCAGGGGCTGCAGATCGCCTCGGCGCACATTACCACCTACGGCGTGCGTGCGGTGGACGTGTTCTATGTGAAGGACGTGTTCGGGCTGAAGATTGAGAACGAGCGCAAGCTCGCCTCGCTGCGCGCGGCGCTGCTGGCCGCGCTGGCCCCGCCGCCGGCGGAGGAGGAGGAAGCGACCCGCGCTTGAACTCTCGCGAAACGGCGCAACCAGAGCGGAAGCACGGCGTTCACCGTGCCTGCGCGCTCCGTCGCGCTTCACCGTTGGAGATCCTGCGCATGCGCACTTCCCTCGTTCTTCTCAGCGGCCTCGGCCTGATGCTGGCTGCCTGCAACTCCGGCGGCCCGAACGGCGCCGGCATCACGCCGCTGCCGGCCGGCACGGCGCCGAACTCCTCCTCCACCATCTCGCCGATCCAGGGCCAGGATGACCTCGGCCCGGGCCGCGCCGGCGCCGGCTCCTCCTCTGAGGGCAGGGGCGCGCCCACCGCCGGCACCGGCACCATCAACCCGATCCAGGGCAACAACTCGCAGCCCGCGCGCCCGGGCATGGGCAGCCCGTCGGCCGGCAGCTCCACCACCTCGCCGATCCAGGGCCAGGACGACCGCGGCCCCGGCATCCGCTAAGCCGGCCTCGGGGTTGCGCTCCCGGATCGGGAGCGCAACCCTTTCCTGGAACGGCCCTCACCCTGGCCGGCGCGCCCCCCGCGCCCCCAGGGCGTTTCGCATCCCATGCGCCCGCATCCCGCCTTTCTGTTCGGCATCGGCTGCGCGCCCACCGCCGGGCGCCAGATCCGTTTCCACCCCGCCCGGGGCTCCGGCGGCCGGCACTGGCGCTCTCCATCCCATCGAGGGCGGGATCTTCCGGCCGGCGCGCATCCCGGCCCGGGCTGCCCCGCCGCCAAGAGCGGCCCCCCACCCCCCCATCCAGGGGCAGGGTGAATGCGGCGCCGGCGCGGAGTGACGCCGCCTGGACCCGGCCGGCAATCCTCCCTATCTGGGGGAATGCCGCATCGCCGGCCGATCCTGCGGCACAAGCGGGTCGCCGGTGTGCCGTTCTTCTCCTGGATCTGTTTGCCTCATCATGCCTCGCCGCGGCCGCCGCCTGACCGAGTCGGAACAAGCCTTGTGGCGCGCCTATGCCACCACGGTGACGCCGCTGCCCGGCCATGCGCTGCCATCCCTGCCTGCCGCCCCGGTTGAGCCGGACCCGCCGCCCCTGCCGCCCGTGGCCGGAACGGCGGTGCGGATGCCGCGCCTGCCCGCGCCACCGCCGCAGGTGGCGGTGGGCCACCAGCCCAGCGGGCTCGACCACCATCGCTGGAAGGATCTGCGCCGCGGCCGCACGCGGCCGGAGCGGACGCTGGACCTGCATGGCCGGCGCGCCCAGGAAGCTTGGCTGGCGGTGCGCGCCTTTCTGCTGGCGGCGCATGCCGAGGGGCTGCGCTGCGTGGCGGTGGTCACTGGCAAGGGACCGGCGCCGGAGGGCGGGGTGTTGCGGCGGGAGCTGCCGCATTGGCTGAACAATCCGGAATTGCGGCCGCTGGTGCTGGGTGCCGCGCATCCGGCGCCGAATTCCGGCGTGGTGCACCTGTTGCTGCGGCGCCGCCGGGCCGCGCCGCCACGATGACGCCCTTCGGCGCCAAGCTGCGCGCGCTGCGCCAGGCGCGCGGCATGACCCTGGCCGAGATGGCGGGCGCGCTGCAGGTGTCCTCGGCCTATCTCTCGGCCCTGGAGCATGGCCGGCGCGGCCGCCCGTCCCCGGGCCTGGTGCACCAGGTGAACGAGCATTTCGGCCTGATCTGGGACGATGCCGAGGAAGTGGCGCGGCTGGCCCGGCTGTCGCACCCGCGCGTGGTGCTGAACACGGCCGGGCTGTCGCCGGTCGCCACCGAACTGGCCAACCGGCTGGCGGAGCGCATCCGCTTCCTGCCGGACAGCAGCCTCGCGGCGCTGCTGCGCCTGGTGGAGACTCAGGATGCCGGCAGCGGCTCCAGCACGTAGAGCCGCGCGGGTTCCTTCATCCGCCCGGCCGCCTCGGCGGCGGCCTCGCCCCAGCCCCAGAACAGGTCGGCCCGGGCCGCGCCCTTGATGGCGCCGCCGGTGTCCTGCGCCATCACCAGCCGGCGCAGCGGCTCGCCCGTCAGCGGATGCCGCGCCACCATCCAGACCGGGCGGCCGAGCGGGATCTCCGTGCGGTCCACCGCCGCCGAGCGCCCCGGCGTCAGCGGCACGCCGAGCGAGCCGGAGGGCCCCTGCTCCGCCCGCGCCGCGGTGTCGCGGAAGAACACGTAGGACGGGTTCTCCTCCATCAGCGCCCGGGCGCGGTCGGGGCCGGCGCGGTCCAGCCAGGCGAGAATGGTCTGCATCGACACCTGCTCGCGCGGGATTTCGCCGCGATCGGCCAGCAGGCGGCCGATCGGCACATAGGCGCGGCCGTTCTGCGCCGCGTAGCCCATGCGGCGGACGCTGCCATCCGGCAGCACCACGCGCCCGGAACCCTGGATCTGCAGAAAAAATTTCGCCGCCGGATCATCCACCCAGAGCAGGATGGGGGCGGAGCTGCCGCCTGCCTCGATGGCGGCGCGGTCGGGATAGGGGGCGAGGCGGCCATCCTCCACCCGGCCGGCGACGCGGCGCCCCTTCAGGTCGGTGGCGAAGCGGCCGAGATCGACCTCCACCAGATCGGCGGGCCGGCCGCGCAGCGGCGCGGGATAGCCGGCGGCCGGGGTGGCGGAGCCGCGCAGCTCCGGCTCGTAATAGCCGGTCACCAGCCCTTCGCCGGCGTCGCGCAGGGTGAAGCGCCGTTCAAAGAAGGCGCGGGCCGCCGCGTCGTCTCCCGCCGGCAGGGCGGCCGCCTCCGCGCAGAGCGGCGCCGGCAGGCCGGAACGCCCGCAGCCGGCCACAAAGGCGGGCACCGCATCGGCCAGCCGGTCCTCGCCCCAGCCCGGCAGCTCGGCGACGCGCCGTGGCGGGGTGGAGCAGGCGGCCAGCAGCGCGGCGAGCGCCGCCAGCCCCCAGGCGAAGCGCGGCAAGCGGATCAGGCCGACTGCGTCGCCACCAGCTTCCAGGCCGGGTCGCTGCTGCGCAGGTCGCGCTGGAAGGTCCAGATGTCGGTCAGCTCGGTCACCGCCTCGGTGCCGGCCACCACCTCGTTCTGGGCATTGGTGGTCAGGTTCACCTGGTCGGACACGATACGCACCGTGATGTCGGCGATGCTGCCGCGCAGGGTGGCCGCTTCCACCGCCATCTCCTGGATGCTGCGCAGCTCGGTGCGCTGGTGCTCGCCGGCCGCCTCGCGCGCCGTGATGGCCTGCTCGAAGCCGGCATAGGTGTCGTCCGAGAGCAGGTTGCGCAGGGTGGCACGGTCGCCGGCGGCGAAGGCGGTGATCACCATGCCGAAGGCGCCCTCGGCACCCGCCAGAAAGGCCCGCGGGTCGAAGGTGGGGTCGGTGCGGCGGATCTCCTCCAGCGCCTGCCCGGGCGCGGAGCCGCCGGCCGGCAGGATCTGCCGGCTGCCGCTGCCGCCATGCAGGGTCGTGGTCGGGTCCGGCTCGCGCACCGGGGGAACGCCGGCCGCCGGGACAGGTTGTTCCTGCGGCGGACGCTCGAAGCCCTGGCGCCGTCCCAGCACGCTGCGCAGCCGCAGCACCAGGAACGCGGCCACCATGCCGAACAGGATCAGATCGATCGGGAAGCCGCCGGACATTGCTTTCTCCTCATGTGTCCTATCTAGGTGCCGCACGGCGGGGCCGCAACGGTCGCCCAGGGCTCAATCGGCGGCCCAGGCCGGCACCGGGCGCCTTGCGGCGCGCCAGGGGCGAGGCTACCTCCCGCACCAGCCATGGCTCAGGCCATGCCAAGGGAGGGCTTGCGATGATCCTGCTGCGCCACGGCCAGAGCGAGTTCAACCTGCATTTCACGGCCACCCGGCGCGATCCGGGCATCAAGGACCCGAAGCTGACCGCGCTCGGGCAGTACCAGGCGGAGCAGGCGGCCGCGGCCCTGGCCAGCGAAGGCATTACCCGCATCATCGCCAGCCCCTACACCCGCGCGCTGCAGACCGCGGCGCCGCTGGCCCGGATGCTGGGCCTGCCGGTGCTGGTGCAGCCGCTGGTGCGGGAGCGCTACGCCTTTATCTGCGACATCGGCACGCCCCGCACCGCCCTGTCGCTGCAATGGCCGGAGCTCGACCTCGCCCATGTTGACGAGGTCTGGTGGCCTGCCGCCGAGGAACCGGCGCCGCAGGTCGAGGGCCGTGCCAAGCTGTTCCGCGCCGAGATGAGCGCGCTGGAGGATTGGGACCGCACCGTGGTGGTGTCGCACTGGGGCTTCATCCTGTCGATGACGGGCGAATCGGTGGCGAATGGCCGCTGGCTGCGCTGCAACCCGACCGAGCCGGCGCCGGCCAGCATCTCCTGGAAGCATCCCTGACGCCGGGCCAGGCCCCGGCCCGCTTCCACACCGTCTTCCCGAGGAACCGCCCCGGCGCGCCGCCGGACGGCGTTGCGGTGCCGCATCGCGGCTGTGACAGCGGCGGCCGGTCGTGCTACCCCGCGCCGCGCAACCGGAACCGCATCTCACCGCATTTTCCTTGGGGCCCGCATGTCCGACACCAATTTCCCGCCTGAGAACGCCACCCCGAATGGTTCCGGGAACAATCCGTCCGGAAATCCTGGGCAGGCCGGCGCCGCGCCGCAGGGCCCGCTGCTGCTGAACCTGCAATACACCAAGGATCTGAGCTTCGAGGTGCCGGGAGCGCCGGAGCTGTTCGCCACCATGCGCGAGCCGCCGCGCATCGACCTGGCGCTGGACGTGCAGGCGCGCCCGCTGCAGCAGGACCAGAACGTGTTCGAGGTGGCGCTGCAGATCCGCGCCGATGCCCAGACCAACGGCCCCGACGGCAAGCCGCAGACCGCGTTCATCGCCGAGCTGGTGTATTGCGGCATCTTCACGGTGAATGTGGAGCCCAACATGGTGGAGCCGCTGCTGCTGGTGGAATGCCCGCGCCTGTTGTTCCCCTTCGCCCGCAACATCCTGGCCGACGTGACGCGCGATGGCGGATTCCCACCGGTGCTGCTGTCGCCGATCGACTTCGTGGCGCTGTGGCAGTCCCGCCGCGGCCAGCCGGGCGGCGCCGCCGCGGCCCCGCAGGCCTGATCCCGGCGCCCCGCGCGCCGGTCTGAGGCATGCTGAAGAACGTCCTGACCATCGGCGGCTGGACCTTTGCCAGCCGCATCCTGGGCTTCGCGCGCGACATGCTGATCGCCGCGACGCTGGGCGCCGGCCCGCTGGCGGACGCCTTCTTCATCGCGCTGCGCCTGCCCAACCTGTTCCGCCGCCTGTTCGGCGAGGGCGCCTTCAACGCCGCCTTCGTGCCTGCCTTCACCGGCACGCTGACGCTGGAAGGGCCGAAGCGGGCGCGCGAGCTGGCGGCGCGCATGTCGACGCTGATGACCCTGTGGCTCTCGCTGATCGTCGGCCTCGGCATGCTCTTCATGCCGCAGATCATGGCGGTGCTGACCCCCGGCCTGCGCGACGAGCCGCTGCGCTTCGGGCTGGTGATCGAGCTGTCGCGCATCACCTTCCCCTACCTGCTGTTCATCTGCCTGACCGCGCTGGTGTCGGGCGTGCTGAACGCGATCGACAAATTCGCCCTCGCCGCCGGCGCGCCGCTGATGTTCAACATGTTCGCCATCGTGTCGCTGTTCGCGCTGACGCCCTTCGTGGCGACGCCGGCGCATGCGCTGGCCTGGGGCACCATGCTGTCCGGCATCGCCCAGCTGGTGCTGGTGGTGGTGGCCTGCCACCGGGTCGGCATGGGCTTTCCCATCCTGTCCTGGCCGCGGGTGACGCCCGAGACGCGCCGCGTGCTGCGCTCCATGTTGCCCGGCGTGCTGGGCGCCAGCGTGACGCAGATGAGCCTGGCGATCGACGTGTTCATCGCCTCCCTGCTGCCGGTCGGCGCCATCTCCTTCCTGACCTATGCCGACCGGGTGGCGCAGCTGCCGCTCGGCGTGGTCGGCGCGGCGGTGGGCACGGCGCTGCTGCCGGTGCTGTCGCGCCAGCTACGCGGCGGCAAGCCGCTATCCGCCCACCGCTCCATGAACCGCGCCATCGAGCTGTCGCTGGCGCTGACCCTGCCGGCGGCGGCGGCGCTGATCGTGCTGGCGGCGCCCATCGTGCTGACGCTGTTCCAGCGCGGCGCACTCAGCGTGGCGGATGCCGAATCCGTGTCCTGGGCGTTGCGGGCCTATGCGGTGGGCCTGCCGGCCTTTGTGCTAATCAAGGCGTTCTCGCCCGGCTTCTTCGCCCGCGGCGACACGGCGACGCCGGTCAAGGTCGGCATCGCCGTGGTGGCGGTGAACCTGGCGCTGTCCCTGTTCCTGACCCAGTTCCTTCAGCATGTGGGCATCGCCCTCGCCACCTCGCTGGCGGCCTGGTGCAATGCCGGGCTGCTGCTGGCGCTGCTAGGGCGGCGGCGCCATTTCCGCGCCGACCGGCGGCTGCGGCGCAATCTGTGGCGGCTGGTTGTGGCCACCGCGGTGATGGCGGCCGGGCTGGCGCTGGCGCTGCCGCTGTTGTTTCCGCTGCTCGGCTGGAGCACCGGGATCATGCGGCTGGCCGGGCTCGGCCTGCTGGTGGTGCTGGGCCTCGTGCTCTATTTCGGCAGCACTCAGGCCCTGGGCGCGCTGCGCATGCAGGATCTGCGCCGCGTCCGGCGGTGAGGCGCCGGCCCGCGCCGGCGACGCGATTTCCCGGCCCGGCCGGCTTTCCACCCGGCCGGGCCGCGCTATCTTCGACCCATGACAGAAACCACCGATTTCGGCTTCCGCGAGGTGCCCCGCGACGCCAAGGCGTCCATGGTGCGGGAGGTGTTCAACAGCGTCGCGCCGAAATACGACGTGATGAACGACCTGATGTCGCTCGGCCTGCATCGCGCCTGGAAGCAGGCCTTCGTGGCCGCGATCGGCGCCGGGCCGCGCGACACGCTGCTCGACCTCGCGGCCGGCACCGGCGACGTGGCCTTTCTGGCCAAGCGCCGCGGCGCCGGATCGGTGATCCTAGCCGACATCAACGCCGCCATGCTGGTGGTGGGCGAAGGCCGCGCGGCGCAGAAGGGCCTCGTCGAGGGGCTGTCCTTCGTCTGCTGCGACGCGGAAAAGATCCCGCTGCCGGACGGCCATGTGGAACGCGTCTCAATGGCCTTCGGGCTGCGCAACTGCACCGACAAGGACGCGGTGCTGCGCGAAGGCTTCCGCGTGCTGCGCCCGGGCGGGCGGATGTGCGTGCTGGAATTCTCGCGGCTGGAGGTCGCGGCGCTTCGGCCGCTCTATGACGCCTGGTCGTTCAAGGCGCTGCCGATGATCGGGCAGCGCGTGGCACAGGATGCCGAGAGCTACCAGTACCTGGCCGAGAGCATCCGCATGTTCCCCGACCAGCCGACGCTGGCCGGCATGATGGAGCGGGCCGGGTTCGAGCGGGTCGGCTGGCGCAACCTGTCGGGTGGGATCTGCGCCATTCACACCGGCTGGAAGCTGTAGCGGCGGACATGGAAAAGGGGGCCGCGGCCCCCTTTGTTTCGTCGCGCCTAGTCCGGCCCGGCCGGGTCCGGCGCCAGATCAGGGCGACAGCGTCGCCTTCAGGGCGCTGCGCAGGTCGTTGCTGCGGGCCCATTGCAGCACCATCGGCTTGCTGAGGCGGGCCACCGACCACATGCCCATCAAGGTCAGGATCACCATGTTCTCGCGCGAGCCGAACAGCCCCGCCGTGCCGAGGAAGCCCATGCCGATGGCCCACAGCCCGGTGCGGAACACCTCCTTCGGGATCGCCTTCTGGTTCCCGCCCAGGCGGTAGGTCATGTAGACCACCCACATGGTCGCGACCTGGCTGAGCGCCAGCACCACGCCCATCGGCGTCGGGTGGATCAGCACGAAGATCGGGCAGTACTTCATGAAGTGCAGCATGGGATACATCACCAGCCGCGCATCGGTGCGCCGCTGGTTGTAGGCGAAGAACACCGCCCGCAGCACGATCAGCGCGCCGACCCAGAAGCCGATCGCCGCCGGCACGCTGTGCACGCTGAGCTCGCCGCGCCAATGCGCCATGCCGATGCCGGCGATGCCGAGGGTGATCGCCCAGACCCAGGCGCCCGGATAGATCGGGTAGGCGATGAAGCGCTTCACCTCGGCCGTGAGGGTCGGCTTCACCTCGCGCCGGGCGGCCACCATGTCGTTCTCGAAATAGCCCATCTCGTAGACGCACATGATCGACATCACGAGCAGCGGGACATACACCGCCGCCTCGATCACCTGCAGCCCCGACTGCGCCACGGCCAGCATCAGCAGCGCGACGTCCACCAGCAGGATCTGGTCGATCACGTAGGACCGCGTGTACTTGGCGCGCGCGGTGTAGCGCATCGGGACGTAGAGATGCTCGGCGGCTCGGAACTCGCCGCCCTGCGGCTCGATCAGGATGCCATGGCGGGAGCCGAGCAGCAGGTCGCGGTCGTCCAGCGAATCCGTGACGGCGGTTGATGCCGCCACCGCTTGGTGCCCGAACAGCTCCGTCAGCAGCGACAGCTTGCCGCGCGCGAAATGGCTCGGCCGCGGCAGCATCGGCGTGGCCACCAGCCGCGTCTGCTCCCACTGGCTGCCCCGCAGCAGGGCGCGCACCACGAAATCCATCCCGAAGGTGACGATCACCATCCGGGCCGGGTCCAGCACCGACAGGCTGCGCCGCACCGTGCGGCTCTCGTGCTCGGCGAACAGCGCCGGGGCCCGCCGCTTCCACAGCCACAGGTTCCAGGGCGTCAGCAGCACGATCATCAGCACGCAGGCGTAGTCGCGCAGGCGGAACCAGCGCGGCAGCCCGGTGAAGCGCCAGGGAATGCACTGCCGCACCAGGAAGTCGATCATCGCGACCAGCAGAGACGGCTTGCAGGAGGCGATGAACAGTTCGGTGCTGTTGCAGGAGAAGATGGTGTGGTCGAAATCAACGAACACGTCACCGTCGTCATCCGCAGCCCGCTGCCGGAGCGCATCATCCAGATCGCACCGGGCGAGATTATCGCGGTTTTCCGGCATCACAGCTCCCATGATGGTCGTTGGTGGACAACGGGACGAGAAACGAGAGTTTTTGGATGAACGTTCCGCCAACAGCGCTTCGGGTTGAATGCCACCTCGCAACATTTCAACCGAATAGATAAGTCAGGCAACCCAATGGCCCTCCAGGCCGCTTCCTGTAGCTTCTAGGACATTACGCCGGGACAAGCCCTCACGTTTCCTTGATCCTGACAATTTTGTGGGGTCGGGTTTGCCGGCTCATCTTCATCCAGTGTTTCAACAAAAGATACGTCCGAGTTCCGGACCCGCCTAGATTTGCGGCGGTGCACCCTGGATTCCAAGCCCGGCTTCCCGGCCGGCCTGGTCCGGTCTAGCTTGCGGCCCATGCTGGCCGATACCCGCATCCTCCTGATCGTTTCCGGCAGCGTCTCCGCCTACAAGGCGCTGGAGCTGACACGGCTGCTGCGCAAGGCCGGGGCGCGGGTGATCCCCGTGCTGACGGCCGGCGGCGCCCGCTTCGTCACCCCGCACGCGCTGCAGGCGATCGCCGGCGAAGTGGTGCACCAGGAGCTCTGGTCGCTCGCCGACGAGGCGGAGACGGGCCACATCCGGCTCGCCCGCCTGCCCGATCTGGTGGTGGTGGCGCCGGCCTCCGCCGACCTGCTGGCACGGATGGCGCATGGCCTGGCCGATGACCTCGCCACCACCCTGCTGCTGGCCACCGACCGGCCGGTACTGGTGGCGCCGGCGATGAACTGGGCGATGTGGGCGCATCCCGCGACATGCGCCAACCTGGCGGCGCTGCGGGAGCGTGGCGTCGGGGTGGTCGGCCCCAACGTGGGCGCCATGGCCGAGGCGGAATCCGGCCCCGGCCGGCTGGCCGAGCCGGCCGAGATCCTGGCCGCCATCGAGGCAGCGCTGGACGCGGCGCGGCACCGGCGCGAGCGTCCACCCGCGGCCGGATTACCCATGGCTGGACGTCCCCTGGCCGGGCGGCACCTGCTGGTGACCTCCGGCCCGACGCATGAACCGATCGATCCGGTGCGCTACATCGCCAACCGCAGCAGCGGCCGGCAGGGCCATGCCATCGCCGGCGCCCTGGCGGCGCTGGGGGCGCGGGTGACGCTGGTGTCCGGCCCCGTCATCCTGCCGGACCCGCCCGGCGCCACCGTGCTGCGGGTCAACACCGCGGCCGAGATGCTGGCCGCCTGCGAGGCGGCGCTGCCGGCCGATGCCGCGGTCTGCGCCGCCGCCGTGGCCGATTGGCGCAGCGCCGGCGCGGCCGAACAGAAGCTCAAGAAGGTGCCGGGCGAGGCGCCGCCGCCGCTGGCGTTGGCGCTGAACCCCGACATCCTGGCCACCCTGTCCGCTCATGCCTGCCGTCCCCGGCTGGTGGTGGGCTTCGCGGCCGAAACGGAGAACGTGGTGTCCAACGCCCTGGCGAAGCGGCAGCGCAAGGGGTGCGACTGGATCGTGGCGAATGACGTGTCGGGCGACGTGATGGGCGGCGCCGAGAATGCCGTGCACCTGGTCACCGCCGGCGGGGTGGAGGATTGGCCGCGCCTGCCCAAGGAGGAGGTGGCGGGCCGCCTGGCCGCGCGCATCGCCGAAACCCTGGCCGGGGGCGCCGAGGCATGAGCCGCGCCACCGTCGCCGTGCGCCGCCTGCCCCATGCCGAGGGGTTGCCGCTGCCCACCTACGCCACCGCCGGCGCCGCCGGGTTCGACCTGCTGGCCGCCGTGGCGGCGCCGCTGGTGATCGCCCCCGGCGCCCGCGCGCTGGTGCCGACCGGCCTGTGCGTCGCCCTGCCGCCGGGCCACGAGCTGCAGATCCGGCCGCGCTCCGGCCTGGCGCTGAAGCACGGCATCATGCTGCCCAACAGCCCCGGCACGGTGGACGAGGATTATCGCGGGGAGATCCAGGTCATCGTCCTGAATGCCGGCGACGCGCCCTTCACGGTGGAGCGCGGCACCCGCATCGCCCAGGGCGTGCTGGCGCCGGTGACGCGCGCGGACTGGGAGGTGGTGGAGACCCTGCCGGACACCGCGCGCGGCGCCGGCGGCTTCGGCAGCACCGGGCGCTGAACGAGGCGCCGTATCGGGCGCCAAATCGGGCCGGATCTGCGGCCGCCGGGCCGCGCCTGCGGGGAAAATCGCCGGCACTGAAGAAAGTCATGGGTTCGTTGCAGCTGTCTGCTTGACCGCAACCCCCGCTTGCGGGCCAGATCCCGCTATGGCTTGGCTTCGTTTCGCATCCCCGCTCATCACGCTGCTGCTGGCGCTGCCGGCGGCGGCGCAATCCAGCCTCGGCACCTCCAACCTCGGCGCGCCGCAGCCCGGCCTGTCGCAGCCGGTGCCGCGCGGCACCGCGCCCGAGCCGCAGGTTCTGCGCCCGCCGCCGGGCGCGCAGCGCGTGGCGCCGCCCGCCGGGACGGACCGGCCGCCGGCCTCGCAGCGCAACCCGGCCCCGGGCGCCGCCCCGGCCCGCCCGGCCACGCCGCCGGCCCGCGCCGTCGAGCCGCGCCGGCAGGAGCAGCGCCCGCAACAGGCCGCGCCTTCGCGCGCCGCCCCCACCCAGGCGGCGCCGCAAACCCCGGTGAAGCGCCCGGGGGCGGCCGCGGGCGCAGCCGCGGGGGGAACGGCGGCCGCCGCGGCAGCGGGCGCGGCGGCCGCCGCGGTGCCGGTGCCGGCTTCCCCGGCACCGAGCCGCGAGGAGATCGAGCAGCCCAGCATCGGCACGGCCACCGGCCTGCCGATCCCGCGCTTCGTGTCGCTGCGCAGCGACGACGTGAACCTGCGCATCGGCCCCGACACCCGCTTCCCGATCGAGTGGAGCTACCAGCGGCGCGACCTGCCGGTGATGATCGTGCGCGAATACAACCAGTGGCGCCGCATCCGCGACATGGAGGGCACCGAGGGCTGGGTGCATCAATCGACCCTGGCCGGCCGCCGCACCTTTCTGGTGAAAACGCCGCACGAGCTGATCCTGCGCGCCGCCGCCGCCGAGGCGAGCCCCGTGGTGGCCAAGCTGGAATCCGGCGTGGTCGGCCGCATCCGCGCCTGCCGGGCGGGCAATGCCTGGTGCGAGGTGTCGGTGGGCGGGCGGGAAGGCTTTCTGCGCCGGGCCGATCTGTGGGGCGTCGGCCCGGACGAGGACATCCAGTAGGCGCGCCGGCCGCTCAGGCGGCCAGCCAGATCAGGCGATCAGCCGGCGCAGGCGGTCAATTGAGCCGCTGGCGCCATTCCGCCGCCAGGCCGCGGGCGCGCTGCGCCGCCTCACTGCCGGACGGCACCTGCGCCAGGAACCGGTCCAGGCAGGCCAGCGCCGCGCCCATGCGGTCCAGGCGCTGGTTCATCAGCGCCGCCTCGCGCCACAGCAGCGGGGTGGCGGGGGCGAAGCGCAGCACGTCCTCGGTGCAGGCCAGGGCGCCGGCCACGTCGCCGGCCTGCAGGCGGCGCAGCTTCAGGTTGTTCTGCAGCCGCACCAGCACCGCCCGCTTGCCCACCGCCGCCAGATAGGAGCGATGCAGCTCGGCGGCGCCGCCCTGCACCTGCTTCAGCAGCTCGCGCAGCTCGGCGGCGGAGAGCGCCGGGCCGGGGTTGAACGGGTCCAGCACGGCGGGGCCCTCCTGGCCCTCCACCGCGATCAGGAAGTGGCCGGGGAAATCCAGCCCCCAGGCGTTCCAGCCCGCCGCCTCGGCGGCGTGCAGCCACAGGATGCCGAGCGCCACCGGCAGGCCGCGCCGACGCTCGGTGACGCGGATCAGGTTGGCATTCTCCGCCGCGTCATACCGCGCCGTGTCGCCGGCATAGCCGAAGCGGTCCTGCATCAGCGCGCGCAGCACCGCGGCGCGGCGGGCGCCGTCCCCGGCATCGGCCGCGGGATCGGCGGTCGCGGCCTCCACGGCGGCGCGGGCCAGCTCGGTCAGATGGGCAGCGGCGGCGCGCCAATCGGCGTCCGGCGCATCGATGCGGGCGCATTGCAGCGCCACGGTGGCGAGGTCCAGCTCCTCATCCGGGAGCTGCCCCGCGGCGTCCAGCGCGGTGCGCGCTTCCGCCTCGGCGGTGATGTCGGCCATGTCGGGTGAAAGGGTGGCGATGCGGCGGCGGCCGATCAAGATCCGCCGCCGCAGATCGGCGCGCCTCAGCCGCGCGCCAGCATCGGGCCGAGCGGCTTGCCGCCGAAGATGTGGACGTGGAAATGCGGCACTTCCTGCCCGGCATCGGCGCCCATGTTGGTCAGCACCCGGAAGCCCTGGTTCTCCAGCCCGAGCTGCCGCGCCACCTGGGCCACGGCGCGCCAGAAGCCGGCCACCTCCTCCGGGCTGGCCTGGGCGGAGAAATCCGCCACCGAGACATAGGCGCCCTTCGGGATCACCAGCACATGCACCGGGGCCTGCGGCGCGATGTCGTGGAAGGCCAGGGCGTGCGCGTCGTCATAGACCTTTCGCGCCGGGATCTCGCCGCGCAGGATGCGGGCGAAGATGTTGCCGTCATCATAGGGCGGCAGGCCGGACACTGGCATGGCGGTTCCTTTCGTGAAGCGTCAGGGCAGCTTGGTGGTCTCGGCGGCGCGCAGGATGCCCTTGGGCCGGGACGCCTTCTCGACGATGCCGGAGATGCCCTCGCGCCGGGTCAGCTCCGACCACACCTCGTCCGGCCGGATGCCGGCATCCACCCACAGCACGATCAGGTGATACAACAGGTCGGCGCTCTCCAGCACGGTTTCGCGGCGGTTGCCGAGCGTCGCCTCGATGACGCATTCCACCGCCTCCTCGCCCAGCTTCTGCGCCACCTTGGGCGTGCCGCGCGCCATCAGCCGGGCGGAATGCGACTGAGTGGTGTCGCCGGACAGGCGGCGCGCTTCCACTGTGTCCCACAGCCGCTGCAGCACGTTGACGTCACCCGGCGCCGCCACGTCCAGCGGCGCCAGGTGGCGCGCCTCGGCCCGCAGAGTGGCCTTGCGCGGCGCCGCCGCGGCGGGGATCGCGTCGGGCATCGGCAGCGCCCTCGCCGCCTTCGGCACCGCCTTGGTCTTCACGGCCGCCCTCTTTGGCAGCGCCTTGGCCTTCACTGGCTTCTTTTTCGCGTCCTTCGCCATTCAGGCCACCTTTCCCAGCAGAACCGGGCGCACCGGCAGGCCGGCGGCGGCCAGTGCCGCCTTGGCCTCTCCGATGCGCATCTCCCCATAGTGAAACACGCTGGCGGCCAGCAGGCCGGTCGCGCCGGCCTCGGCCCCCTGCACGAAGTGCCGCGCCTCGCCGACGCCGCCTGACGCCACCAGCGGCAGCCGCACCCGCCGCCGCAGCGCCCGCAGCAGGTCGAGGTCGAAGCCCGATTTGGTGCCGTCGCGGTCCATCGAGGTCACCAGCAGCTCGCCGGCGCCGAGCGAGGCCATGCGCGCCGCCCAGTCCAGGGCGTCGATGCCGGTGGCGCGGCGGCCGCCATGGGTGAAGATTTCCCACCGGCCGGACGACACGGCGCGGGCATCGATCGCCACCACGATGGCCTGGGAGCCGAAGGCCTCGGCCGCGCGGCGCACCAGGTCGGGGTCGGACACGGCGGCGGAGTTGATGGATGCCTTGTCGGCCCCGGCCAGCAGCAGGCGGCGCACATCCTCCACCGAGCGCACCCCGCCGCCGACGGTGAGCGGGATGAACACCTCGGCCGCGGTGCGCGACACCACGTCGTACATGGTGTCGCGGTTCTCATGCGTCGCACCGATGTCGAGGAAGGTGATCTCGTCGGCTCCCTCTCGGTCATAGGCGCGGGCCTGCTCCACCGGGTCACCGGCATCGCGGAGCGCGACGAAGTTCACCCCTTTCACAACCCGCCCGTCCTTGACGTCCAGGCACGGAATCACTCGCAAGGCCAGCATGGCGGGGCCCTCTGCACCACGACGTGGGGAATGGGTAAGGCGATGCGCCCGGTTGCGCCCCTGGTCAAGAGCATGGAACCGAAAAGCGCCTGTCCGGCCCCGGTTACAGCCGCGCAAGATCCCGGAGCCGCGAATCCCGGACCGCAATCGCGGTGCCGGGGGCGGCCACGCGTCGTTTAGGCGCTGGTCATGGCGCTCCGGCGCCCGCGAGATGCTCCGCCAGCCGCCGCGCATGGGACGGCAGCAGGTCGAGCCGGCGCACCACCACCAGGAGGCGGCGCTCGGCCCAGGCATCCTCCAGCGGCACCAGAACCAGGCCGGCGCTGTCCCTCCGCGGGTCCGCCGGGTGGCCCATCCAGCGGGCCGCCGCCGCTTCCGGGATCACGGCGACACCGGCGCCGAGCGCCACCATCCGGCAGGCGGCGTCCAGCCCCCGCACCCGTACGCGCACCCGCACCTGCGCGCCCGTCCGCGCCGCGTGCCGGGCCAGGTGCCCGCCCAGGGCGCTGTGATCCGACAGGCCGATGAACTCGCTGGCCAGCGCCTCGGCGAAGGCGATCCGCTGGCGCCCGGCCAGAGCGTGCCCCGGCGGCACGGCCAGCACCAGGCGGTCCCGGCGGAACGGCCGGGCCTCCAAGCCCGACAGGTCGGCATGGTCGGCGGCGATGCCGATCTCGGCCAGCCCTTCCGCGACGGCCCGCGCGACCTCGGGGCTGGGCAGTTCGTCGAGGTCCACGTCCACATTCGGGTTGGCCAGCAGGAAGCCGGCCAGGATCTCCGGCAGGAACTCGGCCGCCGCAGCCGTGTTGGCGAGCAGGCGCACATGGCCCTTCAGCCCGTGCGCGAACTCGCCCAGCTCGCCGCGCATCCGTTCCATCTGCCCGGTCATCACCCGGGCATGGTGCAGCAGCGTGCGGCCCGCCGGCGTCGGCACCACGCCGCGGCGGCCGCGCTCCAGCAGCGGCACGCAGGCCTGCGCCTCCATGCCCCGCACCCGGGCGCTGGCCGAGGCCAGGGCGAGGCCGGAGCGCGCGGCGCCGGCCGTGATGCTTCCGGCCTCGGCCACGTGCAGGAACAGGCGCAGATCCGTGAGGTCGAAATGCATCAGCCGTGTTCGGGGGCGGGTGCCTCTGTGGGTGCCGAAGGCAGGCTACACCACTCCCGCATTGTGGCGAGCCCGTGCCGGCCGCAGCCTGGCGATCATGAGCGACAGCATCTTCTCCATCCCCATCATCGCCGGCACCTTTCTGCTTGCCGGCGTGGTGAAGGGCGTGATCGGCCTCGGCCTGCCCACCGTGGCGATGGGCCTTCTCGGCCTCGTCATGCCGCCGGTGCAGGCCGCGGCCCTGCTGCTGGTGCCTTCGCTGGTGACCAATCTCTGGCAGCTTCTCGCCGGACCGCGCTTCGGCGCGCTGCTGCGCCGCCTGCGGGGCATGATGCTCGGCATCGCCCTCGGCACCGTCGCGGGCTCCGGCCTGATCGCCGGCCCGGCGACCGGGGCCGCCACGACGGCGCTGGGCCTCGCCCTCGCGGCCTATGCGGTGGTCGGACTGTTCGGGCCCGCCCTGCGCGTGCCGCCGCGCGCCGAACCCTGGGCCGGCCCGGTGCTGGGCGCGGTCACCGGCGTGGTGACGGGGGCGACCGGGGTGTTCGTGATCCCGGCCGTGCCGTATCTCGCGGCGCTGGGGCTGGCGCGCGACGACCTGGTGCAGGCGCTGGGCCTGTCCTTCACCGTCTCCACCCTGGCCCTCGCCGCCGGGCTGTTCTGGCACGACGCACTGCCCCTGCAGGCCGCCGGCGCTTCCCTGCTCGCGCTGGTTCCCGCGCTGGCCGGCATGGCGCTGGGCGGGTGGCTGCGCGCCCGGGTGCGGCCGGGCACCTTCAGGCTGTGCTTCTTTCTCGGCCTGCTGGCGTTGGGGGGCGAGCTGGCCTGGCGCGGCCTGGGATGAGCCGCCCTCCCCAGGCGCCGCGGCACGGGTGGCGGCCGCGGCCGCCCGCGCGCATGCGCGCGGATCCCCGCCGCGGCCTTACTCCAGCGTCACCGCCACCCGCGCCGGCTCGGCCTGCAGGCCGGAATAGGTGACGCTCCAGGCGCCGGGCTCGGCGGGCAGGGCGGGCGAGAAGCCGCCCAGCGAGATCAGGTCGCCCGGGTGCAGCGCCGTGCCGCGCGCGGCCAGCTCCTTCACCAGCCAGGGGATGACGTTCAGCGGATGGCCGAGCAGCGCCGTGCCGGGCGCCGAGGACGGCTCCTTGCCCTCGGCCTGCAGCGTCACCGTCATGCTGCCGAGGCGGCGGGCGAAATCCTCCGTCGCTTCCGGCAGGATCGGCGCCCCCACCACGCCGAGCCGGGCGCCGACGCCGATCGCCAGGAGGTTCGGACCATTCATCTTCGACAGGTCCTCCAAGGCGAGGTCCGGCATCTCGATGAAGGGGATCACCTGGTCGATATGCCGCAGGATCTCGACGTGGTTCTCGCCCGCTTGGTTGATGCCGGCATCCTTCACGCGGACCAGAAGGTCGGCCTCGATCGCTGGCCTGGCGCCGAACTTCGCCGGCAGGGTGGCACCGGATTTCGCGCGCACCGTTTCGGCATAGATCGGGCCGGCCACGGGGTGGTCGGTGCCGAAGCGCTTCTGCGCCGCCGCGTTGGTCAGCCCGACCTTCCAGCCCACCGTGTCGCCGAGCCGCTTCTTCATCGCCTCCACCAGCTTGCCCTGGGCGCACAGGCCGTCGCGCAAGGACAGGCTGCGGCCGAAGGGCTGCACCGGCGCCTTGTCCAGCAGCGAGGCGGCCATGGCCTGCATCGCGGCGTCGTCGGGGCAGGTCAGTTCCGGCGGCGGCGCCTCGCTCGCGGCGCGGGCCGGGGACATGCCGGGGCCGGCCAGCAGGGCGAGGGCCAGCGCGGCGGCGGAAAGCGCGGTGGAATGGCGGCGCATGCGGTGGTTCTCCGTGGAGCCGGCCAGTCTAGAACAGGCTTGGCGCCGCCGCATCAGCCACGCAGCGCGGAAAGTTCCGCCGTTACCCGGCGGGCGGCGCCGGGCGGGCCCCGCCGCGCCCGGCGGAACGGGCCGCCGCAGGACGGATCAGTCCCGGGCGGCTCGGGCCAGCGGGGCTCGGTCCAGGCGGCTCAGTCCAGGCTGGCGCCCGATTCCTGAACCAGCGCCCGCCACACCGCTTCCTGCGAGGCGATGTAGGCGCCGTATTCGGCCGGGCTGCGGTCCACCACGGTGGTGAAGCCGTTCGGCTCCATCTTGGAGCGGAACTCGTCGGTGTCGACCACCTTGACGATGGCGTCGTGCAGCCGGGCGATGCGGTCGGCCGGCACCCCGGCGGGGACGTTGACGCCGTACCAGGACTGCATGTCGATGTTGGAGCCGGGCAGCAGCTCCTTCATCGCCGGCACGTTCTTCAGCTCCTCGGCAAAGGTGGTGCGCTCGGCCGAGGCGGCGGCCAGCACGCGCAGCCGGCCCTCGCGCACATGCGCCATGGAGAGCGGGATCACGTCGAACATCATGTCGATGTTGCCGGCCAGCAGGTCCTGCAGCGCCGGGGCGCCGCCGCGATAGGGCACGTGGGTGATGTCGGCGCCGGTCGCCTTGTTCACCTTGGCGATGGTGAGGTGGCTGATCGTGCCGGTGCCGGAGGAGCCCATGGTCAGCTTGCCCGGGTCCTTCTTGGCGGCCGCGATGACCTCGGCAAAGCTCTTGTAGGGGCTGTTGCTGTTCACCGTCATGTAGACCGTGCCGGTGGTGACGCGGGTCACCGGCGCCAGATCCTTCAACGGGTCGATCGGCATCGACTTGGTGTAGAGGAACTTGTTGGCCGCCAGGATGGAGGCGGCGCCGAGCAGCAGGGTGTGCCCATCCGGCTCGGACCGCGCGGCCTCGGCGGCGCCGAGATTGCCGCCGGCGCCGCCGCGGTTGTCCACCACCACGCTCTGGCCCAGCACCGGCTGCAGCATCTGCGCCATCAGGCGGCCGGTCATGTCAACCGAGCCGCCCGCCGCATAGGGCACCACGATGCGCAGCGTGCGGGACGGAAAGCCGGCCTGCGCGCGGACAACCGCCGGCGCGGCCAGGGCGGCGGGGAAGGCGGCGGCGCCCAGCAGGGCACGACGGCGGATGGTCATGGCGTTGGGAACTCCGTGGGATCCGCGGCCGTTCTGGCGCAGCATTCCGCGCGCATCAAGCAGGATTACATGCGCGCAAGGCTATGGATCAGCACCGCCGCCGCCACGGACACGTTCAGGCTTTCCACCACGCCGGACCCCGGCAGCGTCACCCGGGCGGCGCAGGCGGCCAGCGTCGCCTCCGGCAGGCCGCCCTCCTCATTGCCCAGCACCAGGGCGATCGGCCGGTCGCGCGGCACCGCCCCGGGCGCCATGCCGCCGCGCGCCACGGCGGCCACCGTGAGGCAATGCGGCGCCAGCCGGTGCAGCGCGCCGGGCAGGTCGGGCGCGCGCACCAGCTCCAGCGCCTCCAGCCCGCCCTCGCTGGTGCGGAAGGCGGCGTCGGACACGCCGGCCTGGCGCGGATCGCCCGACAGCATCAGCGCGCCGCAGCCGAAGAACGCCGCCGAGCGGGCGATGGCGCCGAGGTTGTGCGGGTTGCCGATGCCGTCCAGCACCGGCAGCAGCCCGGCGCGGAACATCGGCTCGGGCAGGATGTCCGGCAGGATGTCCGGCAGGCGCGGCACGCGGCGGGGCGTGGCCACGGCCACGATGCCGCCATGGTGGGTGGTGCCGGCGATCTTTGCCAGCTCCTCCGGCGGCACCTCCCGGTAGGGCTTCTTGTCGCGCGCCATGCGGGCGCAGAACGGCCCGGCCACCTCCCGGCGCGACTCGGCGTAGAACAGGCGCAGCACCGCTTCCGGGCGGCGCACAAAGGCAGCGCCGACGGCGGCGGGGCCGCACAGCCGGTCAGGTTCCGGGGCGGGGGGACGGACAGGGCCGGGAGGCGGCCGGCGGGTCGGGGGTTGGGGCATCGGCGCGCGATAGCACGCGGCCGGACGGGACGCTGCCCCCCTCACCGTTCCATGCTGCCGCCCCATTCCTGACGCCGGACCGGCTGCCGGGCTTTGCCCGGCGCGGAGGGCGGCCTAGGCTCCGGCAACAACACGTCACCGGAGAAACGCCATGAACCTCGCCCGCTTTCCGCGCATCCGCCTCGGCCACCTGCCGACGCCGCTGGAGCCGATGGAGAACCTGTCGAAGCATCTCGGCGGGCCGCGGCTGTGGATCAAGCGCGATGACGCGACCGGCCTGTCCACCGGCGGCAACAAGACGCGCAAGCTGGAATACCTGATGGCCGACGCGCTGGCCCAGCATGACGGCGCCGGCGCCGACACGGTGATCACCCAGGGCGCCACGCAGTCCAACCATGCGCGGCAAACAGCGGCGGCGGCGGCCAAGCTCGGTCTGGCCTGCCACATCCTGCTGGAAGACCGCACGGGGTATGAGGACGCGGCCTATGCCCGCTCCGGCAACGTGCTGCTGGACCTGCTGCACGGCGCCACGATCAGCCGCTTCCCCGGCGGCACCGACATGGCCGCCGCCATGGAGGCGCGCGCCGCCGAGCTGCGCGCGGAAGGCCACAGGCCCTACGTGATCCCGGGCGGCGGCTCCAACCCGGTGGGCGCGCTGGGCTATGTCAACGCCGCGCTGGAGCTGGTGAACCAGGCGGCCGAGATGGGGCTGCGCATCGACCACCTGGTGCACGCCACCGGCTCCTCCGGCACCCAGGCCGGGCTGGTGGCGGGGCTGGTCGCGCTAAACGCGGGCATCCCGGTGCTGGGCATCGGCGTGCGCGCGCCGCGCCCGCAGCAGGAAGCCAATGTGCTGTCCCTGGCGCAGCGCACCGCGGCGCATCTCGGCCTGCCGGAGGGCACGGTGCGGGCGGAGCATGTGGTGGCCAATTGCGACTATGTCGGCCAGGGCTACGGCATTCCGACCGAGGGCATGGTCGATGCCATCCGGCTGCTGGCCGAGAAGGAGGGCATCCTGCTCGACCCGGTTTATTCCGGCAAGGGCATGGCCGGGCTGATCGACCTGGTGCGCCAGGGCCGCTTCGGCAAGGACGAGAACGTGGTGTTCCTGCACACGGGCGGCGCGGTCGGGCTGTTCGCCTATCCGGACGCGTTCGGCGTCGGCTGACGCGTCGGGGCGCGCGTCGCGCGCGCGCCCTTCAAACCCGGCGGCGGCCGTGCCACTCTCCGCCCCCTCCTGTGGCAAGCGATAAAAGGATACGGATCATGGCGGGCGTCTTCTGGCACGGCGGCAAGTGGATGACCGAGGAGCCGAAGGTGCTCGGCCCGATGGACCACGCCTTCTGGCTGGGCTCGATCCTGTTCGACGGCGCGCGCTCCATCCGCGGCCTGGTGCCGGACCTCGACCAGCACTGCCAGCGCGTGATCCGCTCCGCCCACGCCATGATGATGCAGCCCACCCACAGCGCCGCGGAGATCGAGGCGCTGTGCCGCGAGGGCGTGGCGATGATGCCGGCCGATGCCGAGCTGTACATCCGGCCGATGTTCTTCGTGCGCCAGGGCATCGGCGCGGCGCAGCCGGATGGCCGCACCACCGAGTTCATCCTGTCGATCTACGATTCGCCGATGCCGGACGTGTCCAAGGGCTTCTCGGCCTGCATGGTGCCGTTCCGCCGCCCGGCCTCCGACATGGCGCCAACCGATGCCAAGGCGTCCTGCCTGTACCCGAACTCATCCCGCGCCGCCGGCGCGGCGCGGGAGCGCGGCTTCGACAACGCGGTGATGCGCGACCACGAGGGCAACATCGCCGAATTCGCCACCTCCAACCTGATGCTGGTCAAGGACGGGGTGGTGATGACGCCGGTCTCCAACGGCACCTACCTCGCCGGCATCACCCGCTCCCGCGTGCTCGGCCTGCTGCGGGAAGCGGGCATCGAGGCGCGCGAATGCATCGTCACCGAGCAGATGCTGCACGAGGCCGACGAGATCTTCGCCACCGGCAATTTCGGCAAGGTGCAGTATTGCACCAATTTCGAGGGCCGCGCCCTGCCGATCGGGCCGGTCGCGCAGAAGGCCCGCGCGCTGTACTTCGACTGGGCCGAGCGCACGTCGCGCCTGCTGCCCAAGGCGGCCTGATCCCCGCCCGGATGGGGCGGATCCCGGGGAGGATCCAGGACGGGAACGGCGTGGCCGTTCCCGACATCCTGCTGCAGACGGATGCGGTGCTGGTGATCAACAAGCCTGCCGGGCTTCCCGTGCATGCCGGGCCGCGCGGCGGCCCGAGCCTGGAGGACGCGTTGCCGGCGCTCGCCCTGGGCAAGAAGCGCCCGCCGCAGCCGGCCCACCGGCTCGACACCGACACCGCCGGCTGCCTGGTTCTCGGCCGCACCCGGCCGGCGCTGGCCGGGCTGGGCGCGGCCTTCGCCCAGGGGCGCGCCCGCAAGACCTACTGGGCCGTGGTGACCGGGGCGCCGGCGACCCAGTCCGGCCGCATCGACCTGCCGTTGCGCAAGGTGAGCAGCGCTGCCGCCGGCTGGCGCATCGAGGCGCATGCCGACGGCCAGCCGGCCCTGACGCGCTGGCGCGTGAAGGGGCGCGGCGCCGGCCTCACCTGGCTGGAATTGCGGCCCGAGACCGGCCGCACCCACCAGCTGCGCGTGCATTGCGCCGCCCAGGGCTGGCCGATCCTGGGCGATCCGTTCTACGGCACGGCCGCGCCGGGCGGACTGCACCTGTTGGCGCGCACCATCGCCCTGCCCCCGATCCCCTTGGCATCTGGTTCCCTGGCGTCTGGTTCCCGCTCCCCTGTTCCCCAGGCCCTGATCCCTTCCCTTGAGGCCACCGCGCCGGTGCCGGTGGCGATGCGCGCCGCCTTCGCCGCCTGCGGCTGGCAGGACGAACCCTGATGCCGCTGCCCCGCGTCGCCGCCGACCTCACCCTGGTCCGGGACTGGCTGGAGCGCCGCTTCGCCACCACCCGGCTGCGCGACACGGTGCGGCAGAGCGAACTGGGCATCATCGCCCTGGGCATCGTGGCCGGGGCGGTGAGCGGGCTGCTGGCGTCGTTGCTGGGGCTGGCGGCGAAGGGGCTGCACGCCCTGTTGTTCGGCCCCGAGAGCCGCCATGGCCTGAGCGCCATCCGCGAGGTCGACCCGCTGGTGCTGCTGCTGGCTCCGGCAACGGGCGGGCTGCTGCTGGCCGGACTCGGCGTGCTGATCGCCCGGTACTGGCCGCACGCGCCGATCGACCCGATCGAGGCCAACGCGCTGCATGGCGGCCGCATGTCGCTGATGGATGGGGTGGTGGTGGGGGCGCAGAACCTGGTATCCAACGGCTTCGGCGCCTCGGTGGGGCTGGAGGCGGCCTACACCCAGGCGGGCGGCGGCGTGGCCTCGCGGCTCGGGCGCTCCTTCGGGCTGCGGCGCGGCGACCTGCGGGTGCTGGTGGGCTGCGGCGCCGCGGGCGCCATCGCCGCCTCCTTCCAGGCGCCGCTGACCGGCGCCTTCTACGCCTTCGAGCTGGTGATCGGCGCCTATGCCATCGCGCATCTGGCCCCGGTGCTGGCGGCGGCGGTGACCGGCACGATGGTGGCGCGCGTGCTGGGCGGCACCACGCCGGTGATCTCCGGCGGCGTGGCGCCGCCCGACTGGGACGACATGCTGGTGGCGCTGGTGGTCGGCCTGTTCTGCGCGTTGGCCGCCATCGCGCTGATGCGCGGCGTCACCGTGACCGAGGCGACGCTGCGCCGGGTGATTCCCTGGAGCTGGGCGCGGCCGGCGGTGGGCGGGCTGATGGTGGGCACGCTGGCGCAGGCGACGCCCGCCGTGCTCTCGGCCGGCCACGGCGCGCTGCACGTCACCTTCATGGTGGAAGGCCCGGCCCTGCCGCTGCTGGTGCTGCTGGTGCTGAAGGCGCTGGCCTCCGCCATCTCGATCGGCGCCGGCTTCCGCGGCGGGCTGTTCTTCGCCTCGCTGCTGCTCGGCGGGCTGCTCGGCAAGCTGATGGCGACGCCGGCGGCGTGGCTCGGCATCACCGTGGACCCGCTGCTGACCGCCATCGTCGGCATGAGCGCGTTCGGCGCGGCGGTGATCGGCGCGCCGCTGGCGATGACCTTTATCGCGCTGGAAACCACCGGCGACTTCGCCGTGGCGGGCCTCGCCGTGGCGGCGGTGATCGTGTCCACCACCACCACGCGGCGGTTGTTCGGCTATTCCTTCGCTACCTGGCGCTTTCACCTGCGCGGCGAATCGATCCGCTCGGCGCATGACATTGGCTGGCTGCAGGACCTGACGGTGGGCAAGCTGATGCGGCGCGAGGTGCGCACGGTGCGCACCGACACACGCATCTCCTCCTTCCGCCGCGACTTCCCGCTGGGCGCCATGGAATACGTGGTGGCGCTGGATCCGGCGGAGCGGTACGCCGGGCTGATCTACGTGGCCGAGGCGCATGCGCCGGAGCGCGACGACGGCGACACCGTGGCAACGCTGGTGCATCTGGCGGACCAGGTGCTGCTGCCGGCGCAGAACGCCAAGCAGGCCATGGCGCTGTTCGACGCCAGCGACGCGGAAGCGCTGGCGGTGGTGGACCAGCGCGACACCTCCCGCGTGCTGGGGTTGCTGAAGGCGTCCCACCTGCTGCGCCGCTACAGCGAGGAGCTGGACAAGCGGCGGCAGGACGAGCTGGGGCTGCCCGGCTAGCCCTGGCTGCCGCCCGGCACCCAGAGCACGTCGCCGCCGGCATTCAGCGCGCGCGACAGCACGAAGAGATGGTCCGACAACCGGTTCAGGTAGCGGATCGCCGCCGGGTTCACCGCCTCGGCGGCGGCCAGCGCCACCACCACGCGCTCCGCCCGCCGCGCCGCGGTGCGGGCCAGATGCGCATGCGCCGCCGCCGGCGTGCCGCCGGGCAGCACGAAGGAGCGCAGCGGCGGCAATTCGGCGTTCATCGCCGCGATCTCGGCGTCCAGCCGAGCGCAATGCGCATCGGCGACGCGCAGCCGCCCCTCGGCACTGTCGCCCGGAACGCAGAGATCCGCGCCCAGGTCGAATAGGTCGTTCTGGATGCGCGCCAGCATGGCATCGTGCGGATCGCCGCGGGTTTGCAGCCGCAGCAGGCCGAGCGTCGCATTGGCCTCGTCCACCGCGCCGATCGCCTCGATGCGCAGCGAATCCTTGGCCACGCGCGAACCGTCGCCGAGCGAGGTCTGCCCGGCATCGCCGCCGCGCGTGGTGATGACGTCCAGGCGAACCATGAGCCGGCCTCCGCGCTGCATGCGCCGCACAGCCTATGGCAAGGCAGGCGGGCTTTGCCAAGGTAGACGCCGCCGTTGAACTTTCCGGCACCCGGGTCACGCGGGATTGTTGAGCTTCCGCAAGATTCTATGCTCGCCATCCACCGGAGACAGAACGACATGGCGACGATCCGAGGCACCAACAACAATGATAACCTGGGCGGCGGACCCACCAACGACATCCTGTACGGCGCGGCCGGCGAAGACCGGCTCTTTGGCGGCGCCGGCAATGACTGGCTGATCCCCGGCCCGGGCGCCGTCCAGTCCGTATCCGGTGAGGCCGGCATCGACACCTTCGTGTCGGATTACGCGGCAGCGCAGACGCAGTTCTTCGCCAGCGGCCCGGCGCGCAACCCGGCCGGCCCCGGCCAGACCTACACCGTTGACGGCATCGAGGCCTGGGAATTCGCCGATGGCCGCTACACCGCTGATGTGCAGGACATCGCCGCGCAAGTGTACCGGCTCTACCAGGCCGCCTTCGATCGCGCGCCGGATGATTACGGGCTGTCCTTTCACCTCGACCGGCTAGCGGCCCAGCAGCTGGAGCAGCCGGGCGGCGCGAGCCTCGAGCAGATCGCGCTGGATTTCACCAATTCGGCCGAGTTCACCGCCACCTACGGTCCGCTTTCGGACGAGGCCTTCGTCACCCAGCTCTACCGCAACGTGCTGGGGCGCGACCCGGATTCGCCCGGCCTGCAGAGCTGGCTCGCCATTCTGCCGCAGATCGGTCGTGGCGGCACACTGCTCGGCTTTTCCGAAAGCGCCGAGAACGTTGAGCAGTCCCGCCCCACCTTCGATGCGGGGTTGTGGGTGAACGATTGGAAGGCCAGCCAGGTGATGCGGATGTATGACACCGTGTTCGGCCGGCTTCCCGATGCCGACGGCTTGGTGTTCTGGGATTCCGCGCTGGAGGCCGGCACGCTGGACCTGCGCGGCATCGCGGAAGGCTTCATCAACTCGGCCGAGTTCCAGGGGCGGTATGGCGGGCTGGATGACCGGGCCTTTGTTACGGCGCTGTACGAGAACACGTTGGACCGCGAGCCGGACGCGGCCGGGCTGCAGGGCTGGCTCAATGCGCTGCCGTCGCTTGGCCGCGGCGGCGTGGTTCTCGGCTTTTCCGAAAGCCTGGAGCATGTCGCGCTGACCAGCGCCAACATGACCGACCAGGGCTTCCTGCTCGGCTGACGCGGCCGGGCCGGGGCTCCGCGGAGCCCCGGCCATCCCCCTAGAGCACCAGCACGCCGTGGTGCTTGGCCTTGCCTTCCGGTTCCACATGGATGGTGATGACGGCGCTGCCCAGCTCGGATTTCAGCGCGCCCTCGATGCGGTCGCAGATCTCGTGCGCTTCCACCACGCGCATGTCGCTCGGCACCACCAGATGGAACTCCACAAAGGTATTGGGACCGGCATGCCGGGTGCGCAGGTCATGCGCTTCCAGCGCACCGGCGGCTTCCTGGGACACGAGCCTGCGGATGCGCGCCAGCAGGTCCGGCTCCACGGCCTCGTCCATCAGGCCGCCGACGCTGTCGCGCAGCAGCCGGAAGCCGGACACCAGGATGTTCACCGCCGTCAGCGCCGCCAGCAGCGGATCGAGCCACAGAATGCCGGTCAGCGCCACGGCGCCGACGCCGATCACCACGCCGGCGGAGGTCACCACGTCCGAGAACAGGTGGCGCGCATCCGCCACCAGGGCCGGGGAGCGCAGCTGCCGCCCGCGGCGGAGCAGCCTGGTCGCCCAGGCGGCATTGATCGCCGTCGCCAGCACGGACACGGCGAGGCCGGCGAGTGGCATGTCCGGCACGCGCGGCGCCAGAAAGGCGCCCCAGGCCTCGCGCAGGATCAGCAGCGCCGCGACGATGATCAGCGCGCCTTCCAGCACGGCGGAGAAATATTCGGCCTTGGCGTGGCCATAAGGATGGTTGGCGTCGGGCGGCTGCGCCGAGAGCTGCACCGCGATCAGCGCCGCCGCCGCCGCCGCCACGTTGACGATGGATTCGAGCGCATCCGCAAACAAGGCCACGCTGCCGGTGAGCCACCAGGCCAAGCCCTTGATGGCCAGCACCAGCACGGCCACCAGCAGGCTGCCAGCCGCGAGCTTTGCCGCACGCTCCATCACAATTCCTTTTTCTCGCCGGCTGTGCCGCCGCTTCTAAAGCCGCCTCTTCCCAGCGAAGCAACCGGAAAATGCCAAGCCCGGGATGGGCTTTGTACGAATCCGCACCGCAACCCGGAACGGCTTTTCGACTTCCTCCGCTGGACCCTTCAGAAAGGAAGCGAGCCGCCATGTACTTCCATGACAAGCGACTGCAATACCCCGTGCGCGTCGAGACGCCGGACCCGCTGTTCGCCCGACAGCTGCAGCAGGCGATCGGCGGCGTCGAGGGTGAGATCCGGGTTTGTCTCCAATATTTCTTCCAGGCCTGGGGCAATCGCAGTCCCAATCCGAAATACCGCGACATGCTGCTGCACACCGCCACCGAGGAGATCGGCCACATCGAGATGCTGGCCACCGCGGTGGCGCTGAACCTCGAGGAAGCGCCGCTCAGCCTGCAGGAAAGCGCGGCCGAGGCCAATCCCGTGGTGTCCGCGGTGATGGGCGGCGAGCGTCCCCGCCATGTGGTGGAAGGCATGCTGCAGCGGCACCTGCTGTCGAGCGGCCTGGCCGCGATGCCGGTGAATTCCGACGGTGTGCCGTTCGACTGCTCGCACATCTATGCCAGCGGCAACCTGGCCGGTGACATGTTCGCCAACGTCGCCGCCGAAGCCACCGGCCGCGTGCTGGCGACGCGGCTCTACAACGCTGCGCATGATCCCGGCATGAAGGACATGCTGAGCTTCCTGATCGCGCGTGACACCATGCATCAGCAGCAATGGCTGGCGGTGATCGAGGAAACCGGCGGTTCGGCCGCGCTGCCGATCCCCAACAGCTTCGACCAGTCGCTGGAGAAGCAGGAATTCTCCTACGTGTTCATGGGGACGGACGTGAACAACGTCGCTCCTCCGGAGGGCCGCTTCAACACCGGCCCGTCGCTGGACGGCAAGGGCCAGTTCTCCACCATCCAGTCGATGCCGATGGGCGAGGTTCCCGTGCTCGGCCCCGCCCGCCCGGCTTCCGGCGCTCAGGCGGAGCAGATCGGCGCCGCCGGCGTCACCAAGCGCTGACCGGCGCGGCCGGGGGCACCTGCCCCCGGCCTGCTCACACGGAGAAGTATTTCGCGCGCGGGTGGTGCAGCACGATGGCGCTGGTGGATTGCTCCGGGTGCAGCTGCCATTCGTCGCTGATGGAAACGCCGATCCGCTCCGCGCCGAGCAGCTTCAGCAGCGGCACCTGGTCCTCGAGCCGCGGGCAGGCAGGGTAGCCGAAGGAATAGCGGCCACCGCGATAGCCCTGGCTTAGCATCTTCTCCATGTCGCGGTCGTCCTCCCCGGCATAGCCGAGCTCGGCGCGGATGCGCTTGTGGACGTATTCCGCCATCGCCTCGGCCATCTCCACCGACAGGCCATGCAGGTACAGGTAATCCTGGTAGCGGTTGTCCTCGAACCATTCGCGGGCGACGTCGCTGGATTTCTGGCCCACGGTGACCACCTGCAGGCCGATCACGTCACGATGCTCCGGCCCGTCGTCGATGTCGCGCACGAAATCGGCGATGCAATCGCCATCCTGCTTGGGCTGGCGCGGCAGGGCGAAGCGCGCGGCCTCGGTGACGCCGTCCTCGGCGAACAGGATCACCTCATTGCCCTGGCCGGCGCATTTCCAATAGCCATAGATCGCCTGCGGCCGGAGGATGTTTTCCGCCTCGGCCAGGGTCAGCATCCGCTTCAGCACCGGGCGCAGCTCCTGCTTCGCCCAGCCGATGAAATCCTCCAGGCTGCGGCCCTGCTTCCGGAAGCCCCACTGGAACTGGTACAGCGAACGCTCATTGACGAAGGGCACGATGGCCTTGGGCGCCGCCTCGATCACCCGCGCGCCCCAGAAGGGCGGCGTCGGCACGGCCTCCCCGGCGGTCAGGCGGCGGCGGCGTTCCTGCGCGTAGCCCAGTTCCACCGGCGCGAAGCCGCGCGGATCGGCGGTGCCCAGCGTGCGCGTGCTGTTCTTGGACTTGCCGGAGCGCTTGGATTGCAGCGCCGCCAGGTAGTCCTCGAAGCCGTTGCCCATCACCTTGTCCATCAGGTGCAGGCCGTCAAAGGCATCGCGGGCATAGGCGACCTTGCCGTTGGCGTAGGCGCGGACGCAGTCATCCTCGACGAAGTTGCGCGTCAGCGCGGCGCCGCCCAGCAGCACTGGCACCTCGACGCCCTGGCGTGACATTTCCTCCAGGTTTTCCTTCATCACCACGGTGGATTTCACCAGCAGGCCGGACATGCCGATGGCGTGCGCCCGGTGCTCGCGCACCGCGGCCACCATGTCGTTCAGCGGCACCTTGATGCCGAGGTTGACGACCTTGTAGCCATTGTTGGTGAGGATGATGTCGACGAGGTTCTTGCCGATGTCGTGCACGTCGCCCTTCACCGTGGCGAGCACGATGGTGCCCTTCTCCTGGCCTTCGATCTTCTCCATGTGCGGCTCGAGATAGGCGACGGCGGCCTTCATGGTCTCGGCGGATTGCAGCACGAAAGGCAGCTGCATCTTGCCGGAGCCGAACAGCTCGCCCACCACCTTCATGCCATCCAGCAGGATGCCGTTGATGATGTCGAGCGGGCGGATGCCCTTGGCCAGCGCATCGGCCAGCTCGTCGTCCAGCCCCTTGCGGTCGCCATCGACGATGCGGTCCTTGAGCCGTCCCTCCACCGTCTCCGCCTTGACCTTCTTCGCCGTGTCCGCCGCCTTGCGGCCGGCGAACATCTCCAGCAGGCGCTGCAACGGATCGTAGCCTTCGCTGCGGCGGTCGAAGATCAGGTCTTCCGCGACCTTCACCTCCTCGGGCGGGATGGAGTGCAGCGGCTTGATCTTGGAGACATGCACGATGGCACCGGTCATGCCGGCCTTCACCGCGTGGTCCAGGAACACGCTGTTCAGCACGTGGCGCGAGGCCGGGTTCAGGCCGAAGGAGATGTTGGAGAGGCCCAGGATGATCTGGATGTCGGGGAATTTTTCGCGGATCAGGCGGATGCCTTCCAGCGTCCATTGCCCGAGCTTGCGGTCATCCTCGTTGCCGGTGGCGATGGTGAAGGTCAGCGGATCGATCAGCAGGTCGCTCTGCGGCAGGCCGTGCCGGTTGCAGGCGAAGTCCACCAGGCGCTCGGCGATGCGCAGCTTGTCCTCGGGCGTCTTCGCCATGCCCACCTCGTCGATGGTGAGCGCGATCACGGCGGCGCCGAACTTCTTGGCGAGCTTCAGGCGGTCGGTCGCGTGGCCCTCGCCATCCTCGAAATTGATCGAGTTGATGATCGGCTTGCCGCCATGCAGCTTCAGCGCCGCCTCGATCACCGGCGTCTCGGTGCTGTCGATCACCAGCGGCGCGTTGACCGAGCCGGTGAAGCGGCGCACCACCTCGTTCATCTCCGCCATCTCGTCGCGGCCGACGAAGGCGGTGCAGATGTCGAGCGAGTTGGAGCCCTCGCCCACCTGCTCGCGCCCGATGGAGACGCAGGCATCCCAGTCATGCGCCGCCTGCCGCTCGCGCCAGGCCTTGGAACCGTTGGCGTTGCAGCGCTCGCCGATCGAGAAGTAGCTGTTTTCCTGCCGCAGCGTGGTGGCGCCGTAAAGGCTCGCCACCTGCGGCACCCAGTGGACGCGGCGCGCCACCGGCGCCGGACGGAACCGCCCGCCATCGACGCGGCGCAGCATGGCATCCAGGGCCTGGATGTGCGGCACCGAGGTGCCGCAGCAGCCGCCGATCAGGTTGACGCCGTCCTCGGCCACGAAACGCTCCATCCAGCTCGCCATCTCGGCGGCGGCGAGCGGGTAGTGGGTCTTGCCGTCCACCAGCTCGGGCAGGCCGGCATTGGGCTGCACCGAGATCAGGCCGGGCCAGTTCTGCGCCAAGTAGCGCACGTGCTCGGCCATTTCCTGCGGGCCGGTGGCGCAGTTCAGCCCCATCAGCGGCACGTCCAGCGCCTGCACCACGGTCGCGGCGGCGGCGATGTCGGCGCCCACCAGCAGCGTGCCGGTGGTCTCCACCGTCACCTGCACAAAGATCGGGACGTCGCGGCCGGCCTCGCGCAGCGCGATCTTGGCGGCGTTCACCGCAGCCTTGATGAACAGCGTGTCCTGGTTGGTCTCGGTCAGCAGCGCGTCGGCGCCGCCGGCGATCAGGCCGCGGCACTGCTCGGTCAGCGCGGCTTCCAGCGTGTCGTAGTCGATGTGGCCAAGGCTCGGCAGCTTGGTGCCCGGGCCGATGTCGCCGATCACCCAGCGGTCGCGGCCATCGGCGAAGCTCTCGGCGGCCTCGCGCGCCAGCTCCACGGAGAGCTTGTTGATCTCGAAGGCCTTCGAGCCCAGCTCGAATTCCTCCAGCGTGATGGGCGAGCCGCCGAAGGAGTTGGTCAGCACCATGTCCGACCCGGCCTCGTAGTAGCCGCGGTGGATTTCCCGCACCAGGTCGGGGCGGGACAGGTTCAGCACCTCGGTGCAGTTCTCCTTGCCCCAGTAATCCTTCTCCACATCCAGCGTCAGCGCCTGGACACGGCTTCCCATGCCGCCGTCACAGAGCAGGACGCGGTCGCGCAGGGCTTGCAGCAGGGACGGACGGGCCATGGGATGGGCCTTTCAGAAGGTCAGAACAGGTTCGGTGGCGGGCGCCACCGTGGCGGCCAGGCGGCGTGCCGGCCAGAGGCGCACGGGAACCGGCCCCGCCACCTCGACCGCCGGCAGCGGCGCGCAGCCGGCGGCGCCGAGCCATCCGGCCAGCGCCGCGTCATCGAAGCCGGGCCAGCGATGCGCCTGCCGGGTCAGCAATTCGGTGCGCCCGTGCGGCGCCAGGTCGATCACCACCAGCATCCCGCCGGGGCGCAGCAGGCGCGCGGCCTCGGCCAGGGCGGCGGCCGGGTCCTCGGCGTAGTGCAGCACCATCTGCAGGGTCACGGCATCGAAGGCGGCATCCGGAAGCGGCACGCGGTACATGTCGGCCAGCCGCACCGAGGCGTTGCCGATGTTGCGCTCGCCGAGGCGCGCGCGGGCCAGCGCCAGCATCTCGCGGCTGGCGTCCAGCCCCAGCACGGCGCCGGCGCGCGGCGCCATCAGCTCCAGCAGCCGCCCCGTGCCGGTGCCGATATCGGCCGCGCGGCCGAGGCGTTCCGGCAGAAGCGCCAGCAGCGCCGCCTCGATCTCGGCACCCGGCAGGCCCAGGGCGCGGATCTCGTCCCAGTCGGCGCCGTCGCGGCGGAAGGCCTCGGAGGCGGCGCGGGCGCGCTCGGCGGCGATGCGGGCGCTGGCGCGGCGATCGGCGGCGACGGTGGTGTCGTCTTCCGGCAGGCGGGCCAGCACCTGCCGCACCAGCTCGGCGCCCGGCGGCAGCTGGAAATACACGTTGGCGCCTTCCGGCAGCCGCTCCAGCAGCCCGGCTTCCACCAGCAGCTTCAGGTGGCGCGACAGGCGCGGCTGCGACTGACCCAGAATGGCGCACAGCTCGGTCACGCAGAAGGCGCCGCGGGCGCACAGGGCCAGCAGGCGCAGTCGGGTCGGTTCGGCGGTGGCGCGCAATTGCGCCAGCAAGGGCTCCATGGGGCTTGCAAATGACATAAAGATATCCTTATGTCCAGGGCAATGGTCTGGTCCCTCGACGCCCGCACGCCCGTCCGCCTGCTCCCCACGCCCGACGCGCCACCCGGCGCGGTGGTGCTGGCGGAGGACGGGGCCGCCCTGCCCGGCGATGCGGTGCGCGTGGAGCATTTCGCGGCCCCTCCTGCGGCCGGCGCGCGGCCGCCCGGCGCCCATCCTGGCGGCTGCGCCTGCTGCCAGCCGCGCAGCCCAGTGGCCATCGCGCTGGACCGGCTGTTTCTAGCCCGCGCGCGCGGCGACGCGCCCTGGTTCACCGAGATCCTGGCGGTGACCCGCACCGCCGCCGGGCGCGACGCTGTCGCCGCGGCGCTGGCCGGCGACAGCGTCACCAGCGCGCGCTTCCGCTCCGGCTGACCGGCGCACGATCCGGCGAGCGGCGCGGATTTCACGTTTCATACTCGCAACGAATCCGCTAAGGCTGCCCGCCGCGAAGATGCGAAGGACGTGCCATGCCGCCAGTGATCGGCTCCATCCTGAACAGCGCCGTGGTCGAGACCCTGGCGCGTATCCTGCTTACTTTGCCCTTCTGGGGCAGCGGCCTCGCCAAGCTGCTCGATTTCAGCGGCGGCATGGCGGAGATGGCGATGTTCGGCCTGAACCCGCCTGCCCTGTTCAACACGCTGGTGCTGGTCACGCAGCTGGGTGGCTCGGCGCTGATCATCCTGAACCGCTGGACCTGGCTCGGCGCCGGGGCCCTGGGCGTGTTCACCGCGTTGACGATTCCCATCGTGCACCATTTCTGGGCCATGGACGGGGATCGCGCGATCCACGCCTTCCACACCGCCGCCGAGCATGTGGGCATGATCGGCGCGCTGGTGATCGTGTCGATCCTGGCGCACCGGCAGCAACGCGCCCGCAGCAGCCGCCTGCTCGGCGTGCCGGCGGAGTAGGCGCCCCACGCCCCGGAGTTCACGCTCCGGGGCTCAGGGCGCGGTGAGCAGTCCCACCACCGCGCCCGTCATGCAGCAGGCGATGTTGGCGGCCACCAGCGCGGGCAGGCCGAGGCGCACGATGTCGGCCCGCCGTTCCGGGCACATCGTGGTCAGCCCGCCCAGCATGATGCCGACCGAGCCGAGATTGCTGAAGCCGCACAGCGCATAGGTCAGGATCAGCCGCGAGCGCCCGTCGAGGCCGAGGCCGCCGCCCGTGGCGAAGCCCAGATAGGCCACGAACTCGTTCAACACCACCTTGAGGCCGAGGCTCGACCCCACCGTGGCCAGGTGCTCGCCGGGGATGCCCATCAGCCAGGCCAGCGGACGGAACACCAGGCCCAGCAGGGATTGCAGCGTCCAGCCGGTCAGCGGTTCCAGCATCATGTTGGCGAGCGCCGCCAGCGCCACGAACACGATCAGCGTCGCCATCACGCCGAGCAGCAATTGCAGCCCGTCCGCGGTGCCCTGCACCACCGCCTCCATGGCGCTGTCATACAGGCGCGGCGCCGCCATCTCGTCCGGCAGCACCGCGGCACCGGCGCCGGCCGCTGGAACGGCCGGCGGGCGCATCAGCGCGGCGGCGAGAACGCTGGCCGGGGCGCAGATCAGGCTGGCGGTCAGCAGCTGGCCGGCCGCGCCGGGCACCACCGGGGCCAGCAGCGTGGCGTAGATCACCAGCATGTTGCCGGCAATGGTGGCGAGGCCGGCCACCATCACCATGAACAGCTCCGCCTGGCTCAGCCGCGCCAGCCAGGGACGGATCAGCAGCGGCGCCTCCACCATGCCGAGGAACACGTTGGCGGCGACGGAGAACCCGGCCGCGCCGGAAATGCCGAAGGCGCGGCGCAGCAGCACCGAAAGGCCGCGCACCACCAGCGGCAGGATGCGCCAGTGGTACAGCAGCGCCGACAAGGCGCCCACCACCAGCAGCAGCGGCAGCGCCTGGAAGAACAGGATAAAGCCGCCGTCCGGCCGGGTTTCCTGAAACGGCAGCGGCGCGCCGCCGAGATAGCCGAACACCAGCGCCGTGCCCGCCTGGGTCGCGGCGGAGAGCGCCTCCACCCCCTTGCCCAGCCCGTCAAAGGTGGCGCGCAGCGGCGGCAGTTCCAGCAGCAGCGCGGCCAGCCCGATCTGCAGCGCCAGCCCGGCGGCCAGGATGCGCCAGGGGATAGGGCGGCGGAAGCCGCCGCAGGCCCAGGCCAGCGCCGCCAGCCCGACCAGGCCGAGCGCGGATTGCGCCTGCAGCAGGCTCATTCGCCGCCGGCCACCCCGGCCACCGGGACCGGCAGGGCGGGCGCGGCCGCGGGCGCGTCGTCCATCTCGGCGGATTCGATGCGGGCGCCGATGCGCAGGATCTTGTCGGTGCTGATGTCGATCATGCGGATATCGTCCTGCGCCTGGGTGAAATGCGACTTCAGCTTGCCCACCCGGTCGTTCAGCCGGTTGAGGTCGGCCATCAGCCGCGCCACCTCCTCGCGGATGCGCCCCGCCTGGGCACGCATCCGCACGTCCTGCATCAGCGAGCGCATGGCCGAGAGCATCGCCCACAGGGTGGTGGGGGAGGCAATGTAGACACGCCGCCGCTGCGCCTCGTCCACCACCGCGGTGAAGCCGGTGTGCAGCTCGGCGAACACCGCCTCGGAAGGCACGAACAGGATGGCGGCGTCGGCCGTCTCGCCGGGGATCAGGTATTTGCGGGCGATGTCGTCGACGTGGCGGCGCATGTCGGCGCTGAACTGGCGGCCGGCGGCGGTGCGGGCGCCGACATCCTCGGCGGCGTCGCGCCAGCTCTGCCAGGCTTCCAGCGGGAATTTGCTGTCCACCGCCACCGGGCCCGGCGGATAGGGCAGCTGGATCAGGCAGTCGCAGCGCGCGCCGGTGGACAGGGTGTGCTGCCAGGAGAAGCCGTCCGGCGGCAGCCGGTCCTCGATCAGCTGGCGCAGCTGCATCTCGCCGAAGGCGCCGCGCTGCTGCTTGTTGCCCAGGATGGCGGCGAGGTTGGTGACCTGCCCGCCCAGCGCCTCCATGTTGGCCCGCGCCGCGTCGATCACCGCCAGCCGCTCCTGGATCTGCCCCGCCGTGTCCTGCGCCCGCTGCGCCTGCTCGGCCAGGTTGCGCGCCAGCTTCTCGCCCTGCGTCGCCAGCGCCGCGTCCAGCCGCTCGTTCTGCGCCGCGATGGCCTGGTTCAGCGCGAGGCCGGTCGCCGCCATGCGGTCGTTCTGCTTGCCGAGGGCATGGGCGATGCTGTCGGTGATGCCCTGGGTGGAGCGCGCCAGACGGTCGGCCATGGCCCGCTCCTGCGCCGCCAGCCGGTCGTTCTGCGCGCGCAGCGCCGCGTCGAGGCGGCGGGCGGACAGGTCCAGCCGCTCGGCCAGGGCGTGGTCCTGCTGGGCGAGGCGATCGGCGGTCAGCGCGGCGAGGCGTTCCTGGGTGCCCGCCACCGCTTCCAGCTTGCCGGCCAGCAGCGCCAGGGCATCGGCCGGCACCGCTGGGGTGGGGCGGCGCAGGGCCAGAACCAGCAGCAGCAGGGCCACCGGTACGGCCGCGAGAGACAAGGGCAGCAGCCAGTCCGGCATGCGCGACTCCAGGCAGATCGCGCCATGATAGGAACGGAAGGGGAAACAAGGCGAGGCATGGCTTGACCTTCTGTTCAGATTCGGGAAATCCTCTCAGTTATGAGAGAATACCCGTCTGACGCGCTGGAAACCCGCCTGGCCGCCCGGCTCGCCACGCTGCGCGCCGAGCAGGGCCTGTCGCTCGACGCACTCGCCGAGCGCACCGGCATCAGCCGGGCCACCCTGTCGCGGCTGGAGCGCGGCGAGGCGAGCCCCACCGCCGCCATGCTGGGCCGGCTCTGCACCGCCTATGGCCGCACCCTGTCCCGGCTGATGACGGAGGTGGAGGACGCCGCGCCCGCCCTGATCCCCGCCGCCGCGCAGCCATGCTGGACCGATCCCGGCAGTGGCTTCCGCCGCCGCATCGTGTCGCCGCCCGGCGGCGGGCTGCGGGCCGAGCTGCTGGAAGGCACCATGCCGCCGGGCGCCACCCTCGCCTACGACACCGCGCCGCAGCCGGGGCTGGAGCACCATCTGTGGCTGCTCGATGGCGCGCTGGAGCTGACGGTGGACGGGGAGACGCACCGCCTCTCCCCCGGCGATTGCCTGCGCTACCGGCTGTTCGGCCCGAGCCGCTTCCACTGCCCCGCCGGGAGCGCCGCCGCGCGTTACGTGCTGGCGCTCTGCCCGCCCTGACTCTGCCCGCCCTGACTCTGTCCGTCCTGACCCTGCCCGTCCTGAAAGATCCCGCGCATGATCGAGGAACTCACCGCCGCCACCCTGCCCGCCGCGCTGCCCGAGCTGGCGGCGCTGCTGCGGGCCTGCGTCGATAACGGCGCCAGCATCGGCTTCCTGCCGCCCCTGGCGGAGGCGGAAGCGCTGGCCTTCTGGCAGGGGCTGTGCCCGGCGATCGCCGAAGGCAGCCGCCGCCTGCTGGTGGCGCGTCGGGACGGGCGCATCCTGGGCACCGGCTCGCTCTGCCCCGCCGGCCTGCCGAATGGCCGCCACCGCGCCGAGATCTCCAAGCTGATGGTGCATCCGGCGGCCCGCCGCCTCGGCCTGGGGCGCGCGCTGATGCGGGCGCTGGAGGCCCTGGCGGCGCGGGAGGGCCGCTGGCTGCTGGTGCTGGACACGCTGACCGGCGATGCCGGCGAGACGCTGTATCGCGGCCTGGGCTGGCAGGAAGCCGGGCAGGTGCCGGATTACGCGCTGCTGCCGCGGGATGGCGTGCTGGGCACCGCGGCCACCACCGTCATGTTCAAGCGGCTCGCCGCCTGAGGGCACCCGTCCGGACGCTTCTTGCAGGCAGTGAATACCCTACCCAGGTAAGGTATCATGCACCTGTCCGAGAAGCGCCAGCCCCTGCTCAACCGCGTCCGCCGCATCGCCGGCCAGCTGGAAGCGGTGGAGCGCGCCCTGCTGGAGGAGGCGGATTGCGCCACGACCCTGCAGCGCGTCGCCGCCGTGCGCGGCGCGGTGAACGGGCTGCTGGACGAGATCGTCGCCGACCACCTGCAAGAGCACGTCGCCCGCCCCGGCCTCAGCGACGCCGAGCGGGCCGCGGGCGCCGGGGAGCTGATCGCCGTGATCCGCCGGTATTCGAACTAGGAGCTGTCCATGGCCGAGCCGCACAGCCACGTCTTCCTGGGCCGCGCGCATGACGAGAATGCGCGCCGCACCCTGTGGGTGGTCCTGCTCACCGCCGCCATGATGGTGGCCGAGATCATCGCCGGCCTGGCCTTCAACTCCATGGCGCTGCTGGCGGACGGGCTGCACATGGCGACCCATGCCGGTGCCCTGGCCATCGCCGCCGGCGCCTACGCCTTTGCCCGGCGCCACGCCCATGACCGGCGTTTCTCCTTCGGCACCGGCAAGGTGGGCGACCTGGCCGGCTTCGCCTCGGCGCTGGGGCTGGGGATCTTCGCCCTCGGCATTGCCGCCGAATCGGTCGGCCGCCTGCTTGATCCCGGCGAGGTCGCCTTCGGCCAGGCCACCCTGGTGGCGGCGGTCGGACTGGTGGTGAACCTCGCAAGCGCGCTGCTGCTGTCCGGCGGACACCACCATGGGCACGGGCACAATGATCACCACCATCACGGCGGGCATCACCACCATGGCCAGGCCGACAACAACCTGCGCTCGGCCTATCTGCACGTGCTGGCCGATGCGCTGACCTCGGTGCTGGCCATCGTCGCGCTGCTGGCCGGGCGCTATCTGGGCTGGGTGTGGCTCGACCCGGCCATCGGCATCGTCGGCGCCGTGGTGATCGCCCGCTGGTCCTGGGGGCTGCTGCGCGACACCGCCGCCACCCTGCTCGACGTCACCGACCCGCAGCTGGAGGCCGAGATCCGCGCCCAGGTCGAGACCGCGGGCGATGCGCGCATCACCGACCTGCATGTGTGGCGCGTCGGGCCCGAAGCGCATGCGGCGATCGTCAGCGTCACCGGCAGCGCGGCGGTGGAGGCGATCCGCGCGCGCCTCGCGCCCATTCACGAACTGGCGCATGTCACGGTGGAATGCCGCGCCCCAACCACGGCATGATGTTGTTCAATCCGGGAAACCACGCTACCTGATGCAGGAATAACGGACAGGGGAGCGACGCGGCCGTTTTTCCGGGATTCCGCCATGCCTGCTGCTTCCTCCCGGCGCCAGATGCGCCTCGGCCTGTTCCTGCTCTCCACCGGCCACCACATCGCCGGCTGGCGGCATCCCGGCGCACAGGCGGACATGCCCACCAGCATCCGCGCCTATGCCGACATCGCCCGCATGGCCGAGGCCGCCTGCTTCGACATGGTGTTTTTGGCCGACAACAACTGCGTGCCGCAGACCGACTGGCCGGCGGTGCGCCGCACCACCCGCGCCAACATCTTCGAGCCGATCGCGCTGCTGTCCGCGCTGGCCATGGTGACGCAGCGTATCGGCCTCGTCGCCACCGGCTCCACCACCTATTCCGAGCCCTACCACATCGCGCGCGCCTTCGGCACGCTGGACCACATCTCGGGCGGGCGCGCGGGGTGGAACATCGTCACCACCTCCAACAGCAACGAGGCGTGGAATTTCGGCCGCGACAGCCACATGGCGCATGCCGGGCGCTACGCCCGGGCCGCCGAGTTCGTCGAGGTGACGAAAGGCTTGTGGGACAGCTTCGCCGACGACGCCTTCCGCCGCGACGTGGAAAGCGGGATCTACTTCGATGCCGCGAAGCTGCGCGTGCTGGATCACCGGGGCGAGCATTTCAGCGTGCGCGGCCCGCTGAACCTGGCGCGGCCGCCGCAAGGCCATCCGGTGCTGGTGCAGGCCGGCGGGTCGGAAGCCGGCCGCGACCTCGCCGCCCGCACCGCCGAGGTGATCTTCGCGGTCAACCAGGCGCTGCCGGACGCGCAGGAATTCTACGCCGACATCAAGAGCCGCCTCGCCGCGCGGAACCGCGACACGGAGGCGGTGAAGGTGATGCCCGGGCTGTTCCCCGTGGTCGGCCGCAGCCGGGCCGAGGCGGAGGACCGCATGGCCGAGCTGCAGCGCCTGCTGCACCCGGATGTCGGCTTGTCGCTGCTGTCCTTCCTGACCGGCGGCTTCGACTTTTCGCCCTTTGACGTGGACGGGCCCTTGCCGGAGCTGCCGGACACCGACGTGGGCAAGGCGCGGCTGAAGGTGATCGCCGACCTGGCGCGGCGCGAAAACCTGACCATCCGCCAGCTTTATGAGCGCATCGCCGTTTCGCGCGGGCACCACATGGTGGTGGGCAGCGCGGCGGAGGTCGCCGACCGCATGCAGGAATGGTTCGAGACCGGCGCGGCGGACGGCTTCAACGTGATGCCGCCCACCTTTCCGGAAGGCTTCCGCGCCTTCACCGCGCTGGTTGTGCCCGAATTGCAGCGACGCGGCCTGTTCCGCACCGAATACGCCGGCACCACCCTGCGCGAGCATCTGGGGCTGGCACGTCCCTCGCATGGGGCGCGGGGCCACGTCGCGCTGCCCCACGCCTGAACCGGAACATCGCCATGAACAGCATCAGCCGCCGCGTCGCGCTGGGCCTGCTGGCCGCGCCCGCCCTGCCCCGCACCACTCGCGCCGCCGCCCCCGTCTGGGCGCCGGAACGTCCGATCCGCATCGTCGTGCCCTTTCCGGCGGGCGGCGGCCTCGACCTGGTCGGCCGCGTCCTGGCCGAGGCCTGGTCGCCCGTGCTGGGCCAGCCCGTGGTGGTGGAGAACAAGGCCGGCGCCGCCGGCGCGCTGGGCATCGAGCAGGTGTTCCGCGCCGCGCCGGATGGCCACACGCTCGGCATCACCTCCGCCGGCAATGTCACCATCGGCCCGCTGCTGCGCCGGACGCCCTATGACCCGATGGCGATGACGCATGTCAGCCGACTGACCACCAGCCCGCTGCTGCTGGTGGCACGCCGCGATCTGCCGGCCGCCGAGCTGGACGCCTTTCTGGCCTGGGCCCGCGCGAAGCCGCGGGAGGTGCGCTTCGGCTCCGGCGGCATCGGCTCCTCGACGCATCTGTCGCTGGAGTTGCTGAACATCCGCCTCGGCACTGACATGCTGCACATTCCCTATCGCGGCACGGCGCCGCTGCTGACCGACCTCGCCGCGGGCATCGTCGATGTGGGCTTCAGCGACGCGGCGGTGTGGCCGATGATCGACCAGGGCACGCTGAAGCTTCTGGCGGTGTCCACCGCCGAGCCCTGGGCACGCTCGCCGGGAACGCCCGTGCTGGACGGCAGGGCCGGCGAGTTCCGCGTCAGCAACTGGTACGGGCTGGTGGCGCCACCCGGCCTGCCGCCGGCCATCCTGGCGCGGCTCGAAGCCGAGGCCGCCGCGGCGTTGGCCTTGCCCAAGGTGCGGCAAGCCTATGCCACCTCCGGCTTCGCCGCGGCGGCGATGCCGGAACAGCGCTTCGCACCCTATCTGGCCGGCGAGATCGCGCTGTGGAAGGGCGTGATCGCGGCGGCGAAGATCGAGACCGAGAGCTGAGACGCCGAAAACATCCGCCTGCCTCGCCCGTGACCATCAGCGGCGGCGCACCGAACCGGTCACGGTCTGGCCGCTGCCCCAGGAGCAGCAGCTCTGCGCGGGTGGAGTGGTTCTTGTGGGTCAGGTTGTTGGCGTTCACCGCCACCTGCATGCCCGTCAGCGCCGGCGCCACGGCATCGAGTTCGTAGCGGATCGCGACATCCAGCAGCCTCACGCCGTTGACCTTGCCGCCGCCGTTGCCGTGGTCGATGGAGCTCGACCCGATGTGGCGCGCTGAGGCCGAGGCCGAGGTTCCGCAACGGGCCGGTGGTGCCCGGGCTGCGGAACGGGTCGGGATCGGGCGGCTTCTCGATCCCCCCGCGTGGCGGAGAATGCGGCACGGCGATCCCTGGCAGGGGCGCTGCAGGTGCCCGGGCTGTCCTCCCCCGCGGCCATGCGGCAGGGGCGGGCGCACGGGCTGTGGAATTTCTTCGGCGCCGTGCCGCCGGCCATCCTGGCGGTGGAGGCGCTGGCCGGCTGGACGCGGCCCGATGTGTTCGCCGGGATCGGCCCGGCCGCCACCCGGGCCGAGATCAACCGCCGCTTCGCCGCCCTGCCCTCCGCCGGCTGCTTCCGGGCCGGCCTGCCCCCCGCCACGCAGCGCTGACCCGCGCCGTGCCAGGTTGAGCCTTCCGGCCCAAGGGTCTATCCCGCCCGCGACGAGACTGCGTGAGAAGGTTCCCCTCCGCCATGGCCGACACCGTGTCCATCCGCCGCGCCCTGATCTCGGTCTATGACAAGACCGGGCTGCTGGATTTCGCGCGCTTCCTGGCGTCCAAGGGCGTCGAGATCCTGTCCACCGGCGGCACCGCCCGGCTGCTGCGCGAGAATGGCGTGGCGGTGGTCGAGGTCTCCGACCACACCGGCTTCCCCGAGATCCTGGACGGCCGGGTCAAGACGCTGGTGCCGCAGATCCATGGCGGCCTGCTCGGCCGGCGCGACCTGCCGGAGCATGTGGCGCAGATGGAGAGCCACAGGATCGCGCCGATCGACCTGCTGGTGTCCAACCTTTATCCGTTTGAGGCCATGGTGGCGAAGGGCGCCGGCTATGCCGAGACCGTCGAGGAGATCGACATCGGCGGCCCGGCGCTGACCCGCGCCGCGGCCAAGAACCATGCCGACGTCGTCGTGATCACCCATCCCGACCAGATGGCCGCCGTGCAGGCCGAGGTCGAGGCCTCGGGCGGCACCACGCTGGCCACCCGGAAGACGCTGGCGGCGGCGGCCTTCGCCCGCACGGCCGCCTATGACACGGCGATCTCCACTTGGTTCGCGCGGCAACTGGAACAGGATTTCCCGCCCAGCCTCGCCGTCGCCGGCGGGCTGCGCCAGACGCTGCGCTACGGCGAGAACCCGCACCAGCACGCCGCCTTCTACACTGACGGTTCCAACCGTCCCGGCATCGCCACGGCGGCGCAGGTGCAAGGCAAGGAACTGAGCTTCAACAACCTGAACGACACCGACGCCGCCTTTGAATGCGTGGCCGAGTTCGATGCGCCCGCCATCGTCATCGTCAAGCATGCCAATCCCTGCGGCGTGGCGCAGGGCAGCGACCTCGCCCATGCCTGGGACCTGGCGCTGCGCTGCGACCCCGTCTCGGCCTTCGGCGGCATCGTCGCCGCCAACCGCACCCTGGACGCCGCCGCCGCCGAGCGCATCACGGCGATCTTCACCGAGGTGGTGGTGGCGCCCGACGCGGACGAGGCGGCGCGCGCCATCTTCGCCCGCAAGAAGAATCTGCGCCTGCTGCTGACCGGCGGCCTGCCCGACCCGGCCGAGCCGGGGCGCGTGATCCGCTCCGTCTCGGGCGGCTTCCTGGCGCAGTCGCGCGATGCCGGGCGCATCACCGAGGCCGAGCTGAAGGTGGTGACCAAGCGGGCGCCCACCGCGCAGGAGATGGCCGACCTGATCTTCGCCTTCCGCGTCGGCAAGCACGTCAAGTCCAACGCCATCGTCTATGCCAAGGGCGGCGCCACGGTGGGCGTCGGCGCCGGGCAGATGAGCCGCGTCGATTCCGCCCGCATCGCCGCCTGGAAATCGGCCGAGGCCGCCAAGGCCGCCGGGCTGGACGCGCCGCTGGCGCATGGCTCGGTGGTTGCTTCCGACGCCTTCTTTCCCTTCGCCGACGGCCTTCAGGCGGCGGCGGCGGCCGGCGCGACGGCGGTGATCCAGCCGGGCGGCTCGATGCGCGACAACGAGGTGATCGCCGCAGCCAATGAGGCGGGGCTCGCCATGGTGTTCACCGGGATGCGGCATTTCCGGCACTGAGACGCCAGGGGCGCCGCCCCTGGACCTCCGCCGGGGTGATCCTCGTCACCCCGGGCAGCCGCCTTCAGTGCGCGACACCCCAGTTCGGCCCGTGCCCGATCTCGGCCCTTAGTGGCACGCGCAGCTCGGCCACGCCTTCCATCACCTGTCGCACGCAGTTCGCGGTGGCCTCGATCTCGGCTTCCGGCACCTCGAACAGCAGCTCGTCATGCACCTGCAGCAGCATGCGGGCGGACAGGCCGGCCTCCCGCAGCGCGCGGGGCATGCGCACCATGGCACGCTTGATGATCTCGGCGGCGCCGCCCTGGAACGGGGCGTTGATGGCGGCACGCTCGGCATTGCCGCGGCGCGCCTGTTCCTTGGCCTGGATGCCGTCGATCCACAGCTTGCGGCCGAAGGGCGTCGTCACGTAGCCCTTCTCGCGCGCCTCGGATTTCAGCCGCTCCATCTCCTCCAGGATGCCGGGGTAGCGGGAGAAATAGGCTTCGATGATGGAGCGCGCCTCGGCCGCGGGGATACCGAGGCGGGACGCCAGGCCGAAGGCCGACATGCCGTAGATGATGCCGAAATTGATGGTCTTGGCGCGGCGCCGCGCCTCGCGGTCCACCTGGTCGGGTGCCAGGTTGAAGATGTCCGCGGCCGTGCGGCTGTGGATGTCCTCGCCCTTCTCGAAGGCTTCGCGGAGCGAGGGCACGTCGGCGAGATGCGCCAGCAGGCGCAGCTCGATCTGCGAGTAATCGGCGGCCAGCAACACGTGGCCCGGCTCGGCCACGAAGGCGCGGCGGATGCGCGCGCCCTCCTCCGTGCGAATCGGGATGTTCTGCAGATTGGGCTCGGTGGAGGAGAGCCGCCCCGTCGAGGTGATGGCCATCGAGAAATCGGTGTGCACCCGGTGGTCGCGCGGGTCGATCTGCGCCGCCAGCCCCTCGACATAGGTGGATTTCAACTTCGACAGCTGGCGCCAGTGCAGCACCTTGCGCGGCAGCTCATGCCCGCGGGAGGCGAGATCCTCCAGCACCGCCGCGTCGGTGCCCCAGGCGCCGGCCTTGCCGCGCTTGCCGCCCGGCAGCTTCTGCTCGTCGAACAGGATTTCCCCCAATTGCTTGGGCGAGCCGACGTTGAAGGGGCGGCCGGCGAGGTCCTGGATCTCCTTCTCCAGCACCACCATCCGCTGGGAAAAATCCTCACCGATGCGGGTGAGCTCGGCGCCGTCCACCTTGATGCCGGCGATCTCCATGTCGCGCAGCACGGCGACCATGCGGCGCTCCACCTGCTCGTACAGCACCAGCGCCTGATCCGGGCGCAGCCGGGGCTTCAGCGCGTGCCACAGCCTGAGCGTGACGTCGGCATCCTCGGCGGCGTAGGCGGTGGCCTTGTCCAGCGCCACCTGGCCGAAGGGGATGCGGGCGCGGCCGGTGCCGGTCACCTCGTCATAGGTGATCGGCTTATGGCCGAGATGGCGCAGCGACAGCTCGTCCATGCCGTGGCCGTGCCGCCCGGCATCCATGCTGTAGGAGATCAGCATGGTGTCATCCACCGGCGACACGGCGATGCCGCCATGCTCCGGCCGGCACAGCACTTCCAGATCGTATTTGGCGTTGTGCAGCACCTTCATCACCGCCGGGTCTTCCAGCAGCGGCCGCAGCGCGGCCACGGCGGCGTCCTGGCTCATCTGCGCGGGGGCGACGGGCGCTTCCTGCAGCATGTCGCCGGTTCCGGGCGGCAGGCCATGCCGCAGCGGGATGTAGCAGGCGCGGCCCGGCGCCACGGCGAGGGAGATGCCCACCAGATTGGCGTGCAGCGCGTCCAGGCTGTCGGTTTCCGTGTCCACTGCCATCACGCCGGCTTCCCGCGCGGCGGCGATGAAGGGGGCGAGGCCCGCCTCGTCCACCACGGTCTCATACGGGCCGAAGGGCGCCGAATCGGCGGCCGGGGTGATCTCGGTGGTGGTGCCGGGCGCGGCCTCGGGCAGTTGCGGCACGAAGCGCGGGCGGCTGACCGGCGCCGTCTCGGGCGCGGCGTCGCCATCGAGGCCCATGCGGTGCAGCAGGGAGCGGAAGCCCTGTTCCCTGAGGAAGCCGGCGAGCCGTCCCGGCTCCGGCGGGCGGGCCAGCAGCTCGTCGATCGGCCGCGGCAGCGGCGCGTCGCAATCCAGCGTCACCAGCTTCTTGCTGATGCGGGCGAGCTCGGCGTTGTTGACCAGCGCCTCGCGCCGTTTCGGCTGCTTGATCGCCGCCGCGGCGGCCAGCAGCCCCTCCAGGTCGCCATATTCATTGATCAGCGCGGCGGCGGTCTTGATGCCGATGCCGGGCACGCCGGGCACGTTGTCGGTGCTGTCGCCGGCCAGCGCCTGCACGTCCACCACCTTGTCCGGGGTGACGCCGAACTTCTCCATCACCTCCGGCTCGCGGATCGGCTTCTGCTTGATCGGGTCCAGCAGCTGCACGCCGGGGCGCACCAGCTGCATCAGGTCCTTGTCGGAGGAGACGATGGTGACCTGCCCCCCCAACCCTTGAAAGCCCTTGGCGTAGGCGCCGATCAGGTCATCCGCCTCGTAGCCATCCAGCTCGATGCAGGCGACGCCGTAGGCGGCGGTGGCCTCGCGGATCAGGGAGAATTGCGGCACCAGCTCCGGCGGCGCCTCGGGGCGGTGCGCCTTGTACTGGTCGTAGATGGCGTTGCGGAAGGTGACGCGGGACGCATCGAACACCACCGCGATGTGGGTGCCGGCATGGCGGGTCAGGAACTGCCCCAGCATGTTGGTGAAGCCGAACACGGCGTTCACCGGCACGCCATCCGGCCGCGTCATCGGCGGCAGGGCGTGGAAGGCGCGGAAGATATAGCCGGAGCCGTCCACCAGGATCAGATGCGGCTCCGCCTCCTTCACCGGTTCGGCCAGGATGTCGGGGCTGACCGCCGCGTCCGCCATGGTGCTCGCCCTTTCCGTCTGCTCAGTGATGCCCGTCGTCGCCGGCGCCTTCGGCCAGCACATAGGTGCGCGAGCAGTAGGGGCAGGTGACCTGGTTGTCCTCGATGCGCAGATACACCATGGGATGGCCCATCGTGCCGCCGCCATTGTTGCAGGCGACCTTGCGGCTCTGAACCACCGTCCTCTCCTCCGGCGTCACGCCGGGGATCAGGGTGGGAGTGTAGCCGGTCAGCTTCTCATCGCGCATCGGTGGCGTTCCGTTCGTCTCGAATGGGGTGGAAGATAGGGGCAAGCGCGGATCGAGGCCAGCGCGGGCGCGGCCTTGCCGGCGCCGCGGCCGCCGCCCGGCACGACCGGAGGGGCCGTGCAGGGATTTGAGCGCGTTCTTCCGCCGCAACAACTCCTTCAGTAATCGTTTCCCTATTTACTGCGAATGAGATTGAGAAACGATCTCATGATTTGTGGCTTACTTGGAGTTTTGCCGCGAATGCGGCATGGTGCCGTCCATGCCGAGCCTCAACGACCTCACGGAACGCGAGCTTCTCGCCCTAGCCATCTCCAACGAGGAGGAGGATGGGCGCATCTTTGCCGACTTCGCGGACAGCCTGCGTGCCGACTATGCCGCCAGCGCGGCGGTGTTCGAGGCGATGGCAGCCGAGGAAAGCGATCATCGCCGCCAGCTGATCGACCTGTTCGTGCAGCGCTTCGGCACGCACATTCCGCTGATCCGCCGGCAGGACATCCGCGGCTGGTATCGCCGCAGGCCGGCCTGGCAGGTGCTGCCGCTGGGCATCGAGGCGGTGCGCCGGCACGCCCGCCAGATGGAGGAGGATGCCGGCCGCTTCTACACCGCCGCCGCCGCGCGCACCACCGATGCCGGCATCCGCAAGCTGCTGGGGGATCTGGCGGCGGCCGAGACCGGCCACACCCACAGCATCGACGCCATGGAGGCGCAGCACCTGTCGGGCGGCGTGCGGGAAGCGGAGAACGACAGCGCGCATCGCCGCTTCGTGCTGCAGATCGTGCAGCCGGGGCTGGTCGGACTGATGGACGGCTCGGTCTCCACCCTGGCGCCGGTCTTCGCCGCCGCCTTCGCCACGCAGAACTCGCATGATGCCTTGCTGGTGGGCCTCGCCGCCAGCGTCGGCGCCGGCATCTCGATGGGCTTTGCCGAGGCGCTGGCGGATGACGGCAAGCTGTCCGGGCGCGGCACGCCGCTGCTGCGCGGCACGGTCTGCGGGTTGATGACCATGGCGGGCGGCATCGGCCACACCCTGCCCTACCTGATCCCGGATTTCTGGACCGCCACCGTGCTGGCGGTGATCGTCACGGTGCTGGAACTGCTGGCGATCGCCTGGATCCAGTGGAAGTACATGGACACGCCGCCGCTGGCCGCCACCGCCAAAGTGATGCTGGGCGGTGCCCTGGTGCTGGCCGCCGGCATCCTGATCGGCAGCGGCTGAAGCCGTGGCTTGACGCGCCGCCGGCGCTGCCGAAGGCTGGGCGCGACACAGCCGGAGCTCCGCCGCATGCCTCGCACCCTGATCCGCGCCGCCCACATCATCGCCTTCCAGGATGGCGGGCACCGGCACCTGAAGGACGGCGTGGTGGTGCTGGAGGATGACCGCATCCTGCATGTCGGGCGCGATTTCGACGGCGCGGTGGACAGCACGATCGAGGCCGGTGACCGGCTGGTGACGCCGGGCTTCATCAACACCCACGCGCACCTGTCCGAGTCGCCGCTGGACAAGAGCTTCGTCGAGGATCGCGGGCCGCGGCAGTTCTACCTGTCCGGATTGTTCGAGTTCCTGTCCGCCCGCGACGGCGCCATCACCGAGGCGGCGCGGCGCGCCGCCATCGCCTATTCCATGCCCGAGCTGCTGCGCACCGGCACCACCACCATCATGGAGATCGGCTGGCACGGCGACGTGGTGGCCGAGCACGCGGCGCGCTGCGGCCTCCGCGCCTATATCGGCCAGGGCTACCGCTCGGGGCGCTGGTTCACCGCCAATGGCCGCACCGTCGATTACGAATGGTCGGAAGATGACGGCGTCGGTGCCATGGACGCCGCCATCGACTTCATCGAGCGCGTCGATGGGCGCGAGAACGGGCGCATCAAGGGCTTCCTGACGCCGATGCAGGTGGATACCTGTTCCGAGGCGCTGCTGCGCCGCTCGGCCGAGGCGGCGAGGGCGATGAAGGTTCCGCTGGCGCTGCACGTCTCGCAATCCGTGCCCGAATTCCACGAGATGACCCGCCGGCACGGCTGCACGCCGATCGAGTGGCTGCGCGACATCGGCTTCCTGTCGGAGCGCTGCATCCTTGGCCACTGCATCATCCCGGGCGAAAGCTCCTGGGCCAACTACCAGGCCGACGATGTCGGCATCCTGGCCGACAGCGGCGCCAATGTGGCGCATGCGGTGTGGGTGTTCGCCCGGCGCGGCATCGCCATGGAAAGCTTCGCCCGCTACCAGGCGCGCGGCGTCAACATGACCATTGCCACCGATACCTGCCCGCAGAGCATGATCGAGGCGATGCGCTGGACCTCCGTGGTCAGCAAGATCCAGGACCGGCAAACCCAGGTGGCCACGGCGGCCGACGTGTTCAACGCCGCGACGCTGAACGGGGCCCGCGCGCTGGGCCGCGACGACCTCGGCCGCATCGCGCCGGGGGCCAAGGCCGACCTGCTGCTGTGGCGCACCGACAGCCTGTTCATGACGCCGCTGCGCGACCCGATCCGCAACCTGGTCTTCTCCGCCACCGCCGAGGACCTCGACACCTCCATCATCGACGGGCGGGTGGTGATGCAGAACGGCGCCGTGCCGGGCTATGACCCGGTGGCGCTGGGCCGCGCGGTGCAGGAGGGGGCGCAGGCGATGTGGGACGGCATGCAGCGCCGCGACTGGGCCGGGCGCGACATCGAACGGCTCTCGCCCTCCTCCTTTCCCGCCTTTGCGGGCTGAGCGCGGGGGGGGCGCTTCCGCCCTCCCCCCGGCCCGGCGGTTCAGCGCGGCGCGGCGTTGAACTTGTCGAACAAGGCGTTGGCCGCCTCGACGCAGGCCTGCACCGGCTCCCGGTCGGAGCACTGGATCCGCACCATGGTGTCGCCGCGGCGAAAGGCGAAGCTGGCGCCCGGCGGCGCATGATGCCGGCCATGCATCATGCCGTGCGGGCCGCGCATCCCGTCGCGTCCGCCCGGGCCACGATGCGGCGCGCCGTCCGGGCCGCCGGGTGCGGGGCCGCTGGGTGCCGGGCGGGCGGCCTCCGCGCCGGGGGGCGCCGGGGGAGCGGGCTGCGCCGCGGCCAAGCCTGCGGTTCCCAGGAACGCGGCACCCACCCCCAGCATCAGCCATCTACGCATCTCTTGATCCCCTTTTTCTGTTGTCCGGGAGGCCCCGGAGCCCCACACATGTAGGGCTGCGGCATGTCACCGTGTCGCACGCTCAGCAACCAAGTGTAGCGGGCCTGCCGGGTTGCCCCTGCAACCAGGGCCACCGGCCGGGGAGAACGGGAACCGATCCCGCACTCGGCCGTTGTTTCAGGCAGAAACCCCTACCGAAAAAAGGGACAACACCAGAATGGCAGAAGACCACAAGGTGCTGACGACGCGGCAGGGCCATCCTGTCTACGACAATCAGAGCCTGCGCAGCGTTGGCGAGCGGGGCCCGGCGACGCTTGAGAATTACCAGTTCATCGAGAAGATCACGCATTTCGACCGGGAGCGCATCCCGGAGCGCGTGGTGCATGCGCGTGGTGCCGGCGCGCACGGCTATTTCGAGGCCTATGGCAAGATCGGCGACGAGCCCGCGGCCAAGTACACCAAGGCCCGCGTGCTGACCGAGACGGGCGTGCAGACGCCGCTCTTCGTGCGCTTCTCCACCGTGATCGGCGCCAAGGACAGCCCCGAGACGGCGCGCGACCCGCGCGGCTTCGCGGTCAAGTTCAAGACCGTGGACGGCAACTGGGACCTGGTGGGCAACAACCTGCGGATCTTCTTCATCCGCGACGCCATCAAGTTCCCGGACATGATCCACGCCTTCAAGCCGGACCCGGTGACCAACCGGCAGGAAGCCTGGCGCTTCTACGACTTCGTGGCGCACCACCCCGAGGCGCTGCACATGGTCACCTGGGTCAAGAGCCCCTGGGGCATCCCGGCCAATTACCGGCAGATGGAAGGCTCCTCGGTCAACACCTACAAGCTGGTTAACGACCAGGGCATCGCGCATCTGGCGAAGTTCAGCTGGGTGCCGAAGCAGGGCGTGCGCAACCTGACCAGCCAGCAGGCGGCGGAGCTGCAGGCCAAGGACACCGGCCACGCCACCCGCGACCTGTACGACGCCATCGAGCGCGGCGAATACCCGGAATGGGAATTCTGCGTGCAGCTGATGTCGGACGATCCGCATGACGAGCTGGATTTCGACCCGCTGGACGACACCAAACGCTGGCCGGAGGACCAGTTCCCGCTGCTGCCGGTGGGCCGCATGGTGCTGAACCGCGCGCCGGACGACTTCTTCGCCGAGGTCGAGCAATCCGCCTTCGGCACCGGCGTGCTGGTGGACGGCATCGATTTCTCGGACGACAAGATGCTGCAGGGCCGCACCCTGTCCTACTCGGACACGCAGCGCTACCGGGTCGGCGCCAACTACCTGCAGCTGCCGATCAACGCGCCGCAGGAACAGGCCCGCGCCCACACCAACCAGCGCGACGGCATGATGGCCTATCACGTGGACCGCGGCGGCCAGAACAAGCACGTCAACTACGAGCCCAGCATGATGGGCGGGCTGCAGGAAGCGCCGAAGCCGGCCCGGGAATACCACCAGTGGGTGGAAGGCCATCTCGGCCGCTACCAGACCACCCGCACCACCGACGACTACAAGCAGGCCGGCGACCGCTACCGCTCCTTCGAGGATTGGGAGCGCGACGACCTGATCGCCAACATGGTCGCCGACATGAAGGAATGCCCCGAGCCGATCGCGCTGCGCATGATCTGGCATTGGTGGCATTGCGACGAGGATTACGGCCGCCGCGTCGCGGAAGGCGCCGGGATCGACCTGCAGAAGGCGCTGGCGCTGCCGCCGCTGCCGAACCGCCCGGCACCGGGCGAGAAGCGGCAGGGACCGACCTACAGCAGCGGCAAGGCGGAAGAAGGCCCGCAGAGCCAGGCGGCGAACTGAGGATCGCGGGAGGGGCGCCGCCCCTCCCGCGGCAGTTACTTCTCCACGAAGGCCTTCTCGATCACGTAATGGCCGGGGCGGCTGTTGGCGCCTTCCTCGAACCCCATGCCTTCCAGCAGGCCCTTGGTTTCGGCCAGCATCTCGGGGCTGCCACACAGCATGACGCGGTCCTCCGCCGGGTTGAAGGCGGGCAGGCCAAGATCGCCGAACAGCTTGCCGGAGCGGATCAGGTCGGTGACGCGGCCCTGGTTGCGGAACGGCTGCCGCGTCACGGTGGGGTAGTAGAGCAGCTTGCCGGCCACCAGCTCGCCCAGCACCTCGTCCCGCGGCAGCGCCTCGATCATCTCGGCATAGGCCAGCTCCTTGACCTCGCGCACGCCGTGCAGCAGCACCACGCGCTTGAACCGGTCATACACCTCGGGCTCGCGGATCAGCGACAGAAAGGGGGCGAGGCCGGTGCCGGTGCCGTAGAGCCACAGCGTCCGGCCCGGCAGCAGCGCGTCCATCACCAGCGTGCCGACCGATTTGCGGCCCACCAGCACCTCGTCGCCCGGGCGGATGTGCTGCAGCCGGCTGGTCAGCGGCCCGTCCTGCACCTTGATCGACAGGAATTCCAGCCCCTCGTCCCAGGGCGGCGAGGCCACGGAATAAGCGCGCACCAGCGGCTTGCCGTCCACCGTCAGCCCCAGCATCACGAATTGCCCGGCGGTGAAGCGCAGGCTCGGGTTGCGGGTGCAGCGGAACGAGAACAGGCGATCCGTCCAATGATGCACCTGCTCCACCGTTTCGGTGGAATAGGCCGGGTGGGCGGATTTCCAAGCGGGTCGGGTTTCGGCGTTCATCGGCGAAGAAATGGCCTTCTCAGGGCGCCGGGCAAGTCACGGAGGCCCAGGGGCAGGGGCAGGACCATGACACGGCTTGCATGCGGCCGCAGTTGCGGTGAGCCTTCGCCTATCATGAGCAAGCCATCCGACGCCACCGCCGAGCCCGCATCCCTGTCCCTCCTGCCGGTCGGGCCGGAGGTGGACCCGACGCCGCGGCCGCTGCCGGCGCGGGTACCGCATCGCGGTGCCGCAGTGACGCTGGAGCCGCTCGGCCTCCGCCACGCGGAGGAGCTGTGGCAGGCGGTGCAGGGCGCCGACGACAGCTGGGCCTATATGGGCTACGGCCCGTTTCCCGACCCCGCCGCCTTCCGCCGCTTCCTGGGCGGCTTCGCCACCACGCACGACCCGATCGCCTGGGCGGTGCGGCCGCATATTTCCGGTCGGGCGCTCGGCTGGCTGACGCTGATGGAGATCCAGCCGGCCCATGCCGCGATCGAGCTGGGCAACATCTGGTTCTCCCCCCGCATGCAGCGCTCGCGCGCCGCCACCGAGGCGATGTTCCTGCTGATGCGGCACGCCATGGACGATCTCGGCTACCGCCGGCTGGTGTGGAAGTGCAACGCGCTGAACGCCCCGTCCCGCCGGGCCGCCGCGCGCCTCGGCTTCGTCCCTGAGGGCGAGCACCGGGCGCATCTGGTGGTGAAGGGGCGGCGGCGCGACACTGCCTGGTTCTCGATCCTGGAGGATGAATGGCCGTCCCGCCGCGACGCCATCGCTGCCTGGCTGGCCGAGGAGAATTTCGACCATCGCGGGATCGCCCGCCGCAGCCTCCGGCAAGGGCAAGCGTAACCCAGGCCTGGGGTCGTTCGTTGTAACGCCAGAGCCCTTCCGCAACGACCGCCCTCCAGGAAAATCCCAGGATCTCTCCATGTCCCAGACCGAGAGGCTGCATCAGGTCCGCGAAACCATCCGGGCCGCAAAGGGCACCTTGCCGGAGCCGCCGCCCAGGGCCGCGGAGCTGGGCCGGGGCGCCACCCATCCCTCGCAGATCCCGGCGAGCGGCTGGTGGAGCATCATCAAGCGCACCTTCATCGAGGCCTACAACGACCGGGTGATGACCGAGGCGGCCGGCATCACGTTCTACTCGCTGCTGTCGATCTTCCCGGCGATCACCGCCCTGGTGTCACTCTACGGGCTGGTGGCGGACCCGCAGATCGTCAGCAAGCACCTGCAGCTGCTCTCCGGGTTCGTGCCGGACAGCGGCATGCGGCTGATCGACGAGCAGCTGGTCCGCCTCACCACCGGGGAGAAGAGCGCGCTCGGCTTCGGCGCCATCACCGGCCTGCTGGTGGCGCTGTGGTCCGCCAATCAGGGCACCAAGGCGATGTTCGACGCGCTGAACATCGTCTACGAGGAGAAGGAGAAGCGCTCCTTCGTCAAGCTGACGGTGGTGACCCTGACCTTCACCCTGGGCGCGCTGGTGTTCATGATGCTGGCGCTGGCCGCCGTGGTCGGCCTGCCTGTGGCCCTGAACTTCGTGGGCCTCGGCGGCTCCACCGAGCTGCTGCTGCGGCTGTCGCGCTGGCCGCTGCTGCTGGCCATCATCACCGGCCTGCTGGCGGTGCTGTACCGCTACGGCCCGAGCCGCGAACGGGCACGCTGGCGCTGGGTCAGCTGGGGCGGCATGGTCGCGGCGGTGCTGTGGGTCATCATCTCCTCCGGCTTCTCGATCTATGTCAGCCGGTTCAGCAACTACGACGCGACCTATGGCTCCCTCGGCGCGGTGATCGGCTTCATGACCTGGATCTGGCTGTCCTCCATGGTGGTGCTGCTCGGCGCCGAGCTGAACGCCGAGATGGAGCACCAGACGGCGCGCGACAGCACCACGGGGCCGGAGGTGAGGCTCGGCCAGCGCGGCGCGCGGATGGCGGACACGGTGGCACGCGCCCGCTGACGCGGTTTCGTCACGCAACCGTCAAGCGGCCGCAACACCGCCTCCGTAACAGCGCATCCCATCGCCCCGCACGGGGCAGCACGGAAAGATGGACCTCATGCGCACCTTGTTGCTGGCCGCCACCGCCCTGATCGGGCTGGGCGGCGCTTCCCTCGCCCAGCCGGCTCCCGGCGGCGCCGCAACCGACCGCAAGGTCGAGGCCCGGCTGGCCGGCCACGCCATCCTGCCCGCCTTCTCCATGACCCTGCCGCCGGCCGACGCGCCGCGTGATGCCCTGGTGTCCGGCAAGTTCACCGCCGCCGCGCGGCAGGACCGGCCGGGCAGCATCCCTGGCACCACCGCCCCGGCGCCTGCGGGCCGGCCGACCGGCATCTCTCTGCCCTTCATCGGCCAGCCGGTGCAGGGCTTCTCCGGCATCAAGCCGGTTCACGGGGAACAGGGCGCCTTCTGGGTGCTGACCGACAACGGCTTCGGCAACAAGCGCAACAGCGGCGACGCGCTGCTGATGTTCCACAAGATCCGCCCCGACTTCCGGACCGGCTCGCAGGGCGGGCAGGTGGCGGTGGAGCGGACGGTGTTCCTGTCCGACCCGAACCGCCGCGTGCCGTTCCGCATCGCCCATGAGGGCACCGCCGAGCGCTACCTCACCGGGGCGGATTTCGACCCCGAGAGCATCCAGCCCCTCCCCGACGGCTCCGGCTTCTGGATCGGGGAGGAATTCGGCCCCTTCCTGATCCGCGTCGATGCCGAGGGCCGCGTGCAGCAGGTGGTGGAGAGCCGACTCGACGGTCAGGTGCTGCGCAGCCCCGACCACCCGGCCCTGTTCGTCGGCGCCACGCCCACCGCCGGCACCGATTTCCGCGTCCGCCGCTCGGGCGGCTACGAGGGGATGGCGATGGTGCCGGACGGCTCCCGCCTCTGGGCGTTGCTGGAGCAGCCGTTGTTCAACGCGAACAGCGACCAGGCCGAAGGCGGCTTCCTGCGCATGCTGGAGTTCGACACCGCCCGGGGCGACTGGACCGGCCGTTCGCTGAAGCTGCGGCTGGAGCCGGGCGTCACCGCCATCGGCGACTTCAACATGGTGGATGAGCGCCGCGCCCTGATCATCGAGCGCGACAATGGCGAGGGCGACGCCTCCCTCGCCTGTGCGGCCGAGGGACAACAGGGCCGGAACCCGCCGGGCTGCTTTCCCGCCCCGGCCAGGGTGAAGCGCATCTCGCTGGTGGATCTTGGCGCGCCCGATGCCGAGGGCTTCGTGCGCAAGCTGGCGCATCTCGACCTGCTCGACATCCGCGACCCCGAGGGGCTGTCGCGCCAGAACGGCGACCGCGCCGCCGCCGTGCCGAAGGAGCGCTTCACCTTTCCCTTCTTCACCATCGAGGACGTGGCGGTGGTGGATGCCGAGCACATCATCGTCGGCAATGACAACAACCTGCCCTTCTCCGCCGGCCGCCACCTGGCCCGCGCCGATGACAATGAGCTGATCCTGCTGCACGTGCCGGACCTGCTGCGCACGCGCTGAGGCCCCGCTGCGGCGGCCGCGCCCGCGCCGGTCCGGCGGAGGGCGCGGCCGCTGACGGCTTGCCGTTCGCCGCCGCCGCGCCTACCCCTGAAAGGGCAAACCTGGTGGAGACCGACTGCATGCCGCTGCGTGACGCGACCCCTGCCGATCTGCCGGCGATCACCGCGATCTACGCCCATCACGTCCTGCACGGCACCGGCACCTTCGAGGAGGTGCCGCCCAGCGAGGCGGAGATGGCCGACCGCCTCGCCCGCATCCGGGAGAAGGGCTGCGCCTGGCTGGTGGCCGAGGAAGCCGAGGGGGTGGTGGGCTTCGCCTATTTCGCGCCGCTGCGCGACCGCGCGGCCTATCGCTACTCGGCCGAGGATTCGATCTATGTCCGCCACGACGTGCATGGCCAGGGCCTCGGCAAGTCGCTGGTGGCCGCCCTGCTGCAGCGGGCGGAAGCGGCCGGCTACCGGCAGATCTTCGCCATCATCGGCGATTCGGAGAATGTAGGCTCGATCGGCCTGCACCTGTCGCTCGGCTTCCGGCAGGTGGGCATCCTGCGCGCGGCGGGGCTGAAATTCGGCCGCTGGCTGGATGTGGTGCAGATGCAGCGCGGACTGGGCGCGGCCGACCGCAGCCTTCCCTGAGCCTCTCCGGGCGGCACGCCGCGCCGTCCCTGGCGGCGTGTGGAGCCTGGCGCGGCGGCGTTCCATCCGGCCGCGACCGCCGGCGGGCGCAGCCTCTCCTGTTCGGCGAACTGAGTTGCTGCGGTGCAAAAATGCCGCCGCCGCCCCATTTGCCCCTGATCCGAGGTTCCTGGCGAAAGGGAGGAGCGCTTGCTCGACCAATTCGACGAAACCGCGCGGGATGTGGTCGCCTCGGTGACCTGGCTGCCGGACTGGCTGCTCAGCCTGGCGGTGCTGGCCGTGTCGCTGCTGCCGGCCCTGCTGGCCTATCGCGTGATCTTCCGCATCCTGAACCGCCTGGTGCAGGACCGCGAGCTGTTCTGGCGCTCCCTGGTGCAGCGAACCGAAGGGCCGGTGCGGCTCGGGCTGATCGTGGTGGCGCTGAGCGTGGGCGCCACCATCGCGCCGCTGACCACCGGCCAGGCCGGGGTGGTGCGGCACGCCCTGGCGATCTGCTTCATCTGCCTGGTGGGCTGGGTGGCGCTGACCGCGCTGCACATCTGGACCACCATCTACCTCCGCCGGTTCAAGCTGGATTCGGAGGACAACCTCCTCGCCCGCAAGCACACCACCCAGTCGCGCATCCTGAAGCGGGTGGCCAACGTGCTGATCGTGCTGATCACCGCCTCGGTCGCGCTGATGACCTTCGACGGGGTGCGGCAATACGGGGTGTCCCTGCTGGCCTCGGCCGGCGCCGCCGGCATCGTGCTCGGCCTCGCGCTGCAGCCGCTGCTGAAGAATTTGGTGGCCGGCATCCAGCTCGCCGTCACCCAGCCGATCCGGTTGGAGGACGCGGTGATCGTGGAAGGCGAATGGGGCAATGTGGAGGAGATCACCGCCACCTATGTCGTGGTGCGGCTGTGGGACTGGCGGCGGATGGTGCTGCCCTTGTCGTATTTTATCGAGAAACCGTTCCAGAACTGGACGCGCGAAAGCTCCTCCCTGATCGGCACGGTGATGCTCTACGTCGATTATTCCGCGCCGATCGGCGCCATGCGGCACAAGCTGGAGGAGGTCGCCCGCGAATCCCGGCTATGGGACCGGCAGGTGGTGAACCTGCAGGTCACCGATTTCAGCCCGGAGACCATGCAGGTCCGCATGCTGGTGTCCGCCCGCAATGCTGGCCGCACCTTCGACCTGCGCTGCGAGGTGCGCGAGAAGATGATCGCGTGGCTGCAGGCCGAGCATCCCGGCGCGCTGCCGCGCCAGCGCGCCGAGATCCGCCGCCTGCCCAAGGACGCCGCCTGGGCCGACGACGCCCTGGCCGCCGAGTAGGACCTCAGGCCACCAGCCCGCCGCCGCCGATTTCCCGCCGCAGCTTGCGGCGGATGGCCTCGGCGAAAGCGGCGTAATCGGCGCAGCTCATGGCAAAGGCGCCGGGGCCGCCGATCACCTCGGCCTCGTAATGCGACAGCAGATCCGGCTCCTCGTTCAGCACCGCCAGGGCGTTGAGGGTGACGCCGGCGGCCACGCCCAGGTCGCGCACCGGCGCCGGCGCGCGGCCCTGGTTGTGCGCGCCATCCCCCGAGACATCCAGCACCAGCCGGCCCGCCTCGGCCGGGCAGCGGCCGAGCAGCGCCAGCCCGGCCGCCATGCCCGGTCCCAGCGCGGTGGCGCCGGGCTGCGGCAGGCGCGGCGCATTGTCGATCGCGTCCGCCAGGGCCGTGGCCGCGGCCAGGCCGTCCAGCCGCGCCCAGGGCACCGCCACCTCCTGCGCCGAGGACCAGAACACCACCGCCACCGCCACCGCGCCGCGTGGCCCGGCGGCGCAGGCGCGGGCGATGTCCGGCTCGCGGAAGGCGCCGGCCAGGCCGCCGATCATCAGCCCGAACTCGGCGAAGTCCACGCTGGCCGAGACGTCCACCGCGAGGCAGAGCGCCAGATCCACCGGCTGCATGCATTCTTCTCCCACTTCGCCGCGGCAACGGTTAGGATGCGCTTCCGCGGTGGGGAAGGGTGGAAAATGCACCCTTCCAGCTTGTCCGGCATTGAAGCGCCGGTGCCTGGCCCTCACCTCCCGCTTTCCTGACTTTCCCGTAAGGTTTGGCTCAACCGGCCGCGACTGCTGTTAAGGATGGATAATGGACGGACGAACCGGCACCGCCCCGCCGGACGCCACGATGGACCAGTTCACGCCCGGCCCCCGGCCGCCTGGTCCCGCCGCCGCCCCGATCACCCGCATCATCGCCGAGGTCGCCAACACCTTTCCGGGTGAGCGGATCTCGCTGGGCGAGATGGCGGAAGCCTTTGGCGAGCGCGCCTTCGGCCTGCTGATCCTGCTGCTCTGCCTGCCCAGCCTGCTGCCCGGCATGGCCAGCGTGTTCGGCCTGCCGATGCTGATCCTGGGCGTGCAGATGGGCCTCGGCCGCACCCGCCCGACCCTGCCGCGCTTCCTGGCCGACCGCACGGTGAAGCGCTCCGACCTGCTGCGGCTGGCCAACGCGTCCTCGCGCGGGTTGAGCCTGGTGGAGCGCTTCGTGCGCCCCCGGTCCGGCTGGTTCATCGAGCCGGCGGGGGAGCGGCTGGTCGGCTGGCTGACGGTGCTGGCGGCGGCGATGCTGATCCTGCCCGGCCCCGGCACCAACGGCCCGCCGGCCTTCGGCACCATCATCATGGCCCTCGGGGTGGTGGAGCAGGACAGCCGCGTCACCGGCATCGGCATGGCGGTGACCGCCGCCGGATGCCTGTTCGCCGCCGGCGTGCTGGTGGCGCTGTGCTGGTTCGGCTGGCAGGCGGTGGGGTTCATCTTCTGAGACGCGGCGGCGCAACCGGCTGACCGCCGGCCGCGGGCGACCGGCGCCTCATCCGGCCGCCATGCGCCGCTCCAGCAGGTCGAGCAGCGCGCGCGCCGCCGGCCCGGGCGCCGAGCCGCGCCGGAACACCACCCCGGTCGCCCGCTCGATGCGCGGTTCCTCCAGCCGCCGCGCCACCAGCACCGGATGCGGCCCGCGCGGCAGGGCGAGGCGCGGCACCACCGCGACGCCGAGCCCGGCTTCCACTAGGCCGAGACTGGTGGACAGGTGTTCCGCCTCGTAGCGCCAGTTGGGCTGGATGCCGAGCGGCAGCAGGGCGCGGTCCAGGATCAGCCGGTTGCCGGACCGGCGCGACACGCCGACCAGCTTCTCCTCCGCCAGGTCGGCCCAGCGCAGGCTCCGGCGGCGCGCCAGCGGATGGTCGCGCCGGCAGGCCAGCACAAAGGGATCGCGCCGCAGCGGGCGGAACTCCACCTCCGGATGGCCGGCGCCTTCCATGCCGATGCCGAACTCGACGCCGCCGGTGGCCACCGCGTCGATGACGCCGTCCGCCGACAGGTCCATCACCCGCACCCGCACCGCCGGAAAGCGCCGCGCGAAATCGGCCAGCGTCGCCGGCAGGAAATAATACGCCGCCGTCGGGATGCAGGCGATGGTGACGAGGCCGCGGCGCCGCGCCGCGGTTTCCCGGATGCCGAGCAGGCTTTCCTCCAGCTCGTCGAGCAGGCGCCGGGCGCGCGGCAGGAATTCGCGCCCCGTCTGCGTCAGCGCCACGCGCCGCGTCGAGCGCGACAGCAGCGCCACGCCGAGTTCCTCCTCCAGCGCCGATAAGCGCCGCGACACCGCCGGCAGCGACAGGTGCAGCACCTCCGTCGCGCGGGTCAGGCTTGCGGCTTCCGCCACGGCGACAAAGGTGCGGAGCTGGTCGAGGTCGATCGGCATGACTGGGCCTTCTTGCGTCGGACGCAAGAATTCTGCCGATCTTTGCACTTCAGCAAGATCTGGTGCGGGCGCAGAACTCGCGGCAACAAACCGCCACCGCACTGGAGACGCCGATGCCGATCCGCCTGCCCTGCATTCTGATGCGCGCCGGCACCAGCCGTGGCCCGTTCTTTCTGGCCGGCCACCTGCCCGCCGATCCGGCGCGGCGCGACGAATGGCTGCTGGCGGCGCTCGGCTCGCCGCATCCCCTGCAGATCGACGGCATCGGCGGCGGCAACAGCCTGACCAGCAAGGTGGCGATCATCGGCCCCTCGGCCGAGCCCGACATCGACGTGGAATACCTGTTCGCGCAGGTCTCGGTGGAGCGCCGCACCGTCGATACCCGCCCCAATTGCGGCAACATGCTGGCCGGCGTTGGGCCCTTCGCGCTGGAATGCGGCCTGGTGACGCCGCGCCACCCCAGCACGATCGTGCGCATCCGCAACCGCAACACCGGCGCGCGGGTGGAAGCGGTGGTGCAGACCCCGGACGGCCAGGTGACCTATGAGGGCGCGGCCAGCATCCCCGGCGTGTCCGGCACCGCCGCGCCGGTCGCGCTGCGCTTCTGCGACGTGGCCGGCAGCAAGACCGGGCGGTTGTTTCCCTCCGGCCTGCGGCGGGAGTTGATCGATGGGCTGGACGTTACGCTGGTGGACGGCGCCATGCCGATGCTGCTGGTGGCTGCCGCCAGCCTCAACATCGATGCCGCCCTGGCGCCCGAGGCGATCGAGGCCGATGCCGCCCTGCTGGGGCGGATCGAGGCGCTGCGGCTGGAAGCCGGCCGGCGCATGGGCCTCGGCGCGGTGGCGAACAGCGTGATCCCGAAGCCGGCCCTGCTCGGCCCGGGGCGGGACGGCGCCACCCTCACCGCCCGCTACCTGACGCCGCACGCGGTGCACCGCGCCATGGCGGTGACCGGCGGCATCACCCTGGCGGTCGCCGCGCGCACGCCCGGCACCGTCGCCTTCGAACTCGCCACGTCGGACGAGGGCGCCGGGGTAGCTGGCGTGCGCATCGCCCACCCCGCCGGAGTGCTGGAGATCGGCCTCGGGATGGAGGGGGAGGCGGTGCGCTGGGCCAGCGTGCTGCGCACCGCCCGCCGCATCTTCGAGGGCCACCTGCTGCTGCCGGCCCAGGGCCTGGCCGAGGCGGCGGCACCGCGCCTCGCCGCCGAATGAACCCCCATAACAAGGAACGTCCCGCCATGCATCGCCGCAGCCTGCTGCAAGCCCTCGCCGCCGCACCCTTCGCCAGCCTGCCGCTCGCGGCACAGGCGGATGAAGCATGGCCCACCCGCCCCATCCGGTTGCTGGTGGCCTATGCCCCGGGCGGCGGCACGGACAACGTGGCCCGCGTGGTGGCGGCGCGGCTGCAGGCCGTGCTGGGCCAGGCGGTGGTGGTGGAGAACAAGCCGGGTGCCGGCGGCAACCTGGCCACCGACCAGGTCGCCGGGGCCAAGCCGGATGGCTACACCCTGCTGGTCGGCAATCAGGGGCCGATGACGGTGAACCAGTCGCTGTTTCCCAACATGCGCTTCGACCCGCTGCAAACGCTAGACCCGGTGGCCCTGCTGGCGGACGCCCCGCTGGTGGCGGTCGCCGGCCCCGGCAGCCAGGCGCGCGATCTGACGGCGCTGCTGGCCGAGGCCAAGGCGGCCAAGGGAGCCTTCGCCTATGCGTCCGCCTCCAACGGCTCGGCCAGCCATCTGGCCGCGGCGCTGATGTTCCAGATGGCGGGGATCGAGGCGGAGCACCTGCCCTTCCGCGGCGCCGGCCCCGCGCTGAACGACGTGGTGGCGGGGCACATCCCCTTCATGATCACCACCCTGCCATCCGTGGTCGCGCTGATCCAGGGCGAGCTGGTGCGGCCGCTGGCGGTGACCGGCGAACACCGCATCGCCGCCCTGCCGGAGGTGCCCACCGTGGCCGAGGCTGCCCTGCCCGGCTACCGCGCCTCCGCCTGGTACGGCATCCTGGCGCCCAGGGGCACGCCCGCCCCGATCCGCGCCCGGCTGGAGGCCGCCATCGCCGACAGCCTGACCACCGAGGAGGTGGCCCGCCGCCTGCGCGAGGAAGGCGCCGAGCCGTCCCGCATGGGCGGCACCGCGCTCGGCCGGTTCATGGGCGAGGAGCGGTTGCGCTGGGCCAGGCTGGTCAGCGACGCCAGGATCGCGGTGGACTGAGGGCCGCCGCGCCCCGGGGTGGCGTGGCGCCACCCCGGCCGCCTCAGGCGGCGTCGCGCCGCCGCACGCCCAGCTCATCCAGCGCGCCGCGCATGGCGCCGAGCGCGAAGCGGATCTCGTCCGGCCCCACATGGCCGATGCAGCCGATGCGGAAGGTCGGCTCCACCGTGTTGTGGAAATTGCTGATCAGCACGCCGCGCCGCTTCAGCGCGTCGACGAAGCGCTGAAGCCCGAAGCCCGGATGCTCCGGCTGGTGGAACAGCGCGATGATCGGCCCCTGCTGCTTCCAGTCGAGATAGGGCTTCAGCCCCAGCGCGCGGCCGCCCTCGTACAGGATGCGGCAATTCTCGCGGTAGCGGGCGAGGCGCGCCGGCTGCCCGCCCTCGGCCAGGAAGATGTCGAGCGCGATGCCGAAGGCATGCAGCGCCTGCACCGGCGGGGTGAAGCGGAAGCTGCCCCAGCCGGCGCGCTGCGCCGTAGCATACACGTCGGCCAGGTCGAAGGACCAGGAGCCGGCCTGGCCCGCCGCCTGCTCGACGCGCTCGACCGGGCAGATGGCGAAGCCGAGGCCGGGCAGGCCCTCGATGCATTTGTTGGAGGTGAACACCACCGCGTCGACCTCCGGCTGCGCCTTCAGGTCGAAGGGCAGCGCGCCGAAGGCCGAGACGGCATCGACGATCATGCGCCGGCCGTGTTCCCGCACCACGGCGCCGATCGCCGGCACGTCATTGACGATGCCGCTGCCGGTTTCCGAATACACCACGCCGACATGGGAGATCGCCGGGTCGGCGGCGAGCGCCAGGGCGATCTCGGCGGGCGTCACGCCGCGTGTATCCGGGCAGGGAAGCGTGACCACGGCGCGCCCGGCTTCCCGCGCCAGCCGCGCCATGCGCTCGGCATAGGCGCCGTTCATCGGGATCAGCAGCCTGCCGGCGCCGGGCTGCCCCTGAGGCGGGATAAAGGAGCGGATCGCCGCCTCGGTGATGAAGTGGCCGGCCCCCTGCAGCGGCAGGCAGGCGTGCTGGCCGGCCACGCCGCCGGCCACGTCGCGCAGCTTCTCGCGGATGGCGATGTATTCGGGAAAGAAGTCGCGGTCCCACGGGGCGATATCCACCGCCATGGCAGCCCGCACTTCGGGACGGGTCTGCACGGGACCGGGTATCAACAACAACATCTCGGATGTTCCTGCTAGGCGTTTCGGGTGGCCATCCGGAAGCCGGCGGGCCCGACCCGCGCCTCTGCACAAACAGCCATCCTCAGGCTGCCTGCTTTGGCTGGCAAAAGAAAGGCAGGAGGCACACATGAAAAACGCGCCTCAACCTTGCGGCGAGGCGCGTTCCGTTCCGTTCCGGGCCGGGTGGTCCGGCTCAGCGGCCGGACATGATCCGCTCCACCAACTGCTTCACCGACGGGATGAAGCCGTTGGAGTAGAACGGGTCCTGGCCGAAGCGGTAGGCATTGTGGCCGGCAAACATCAGGTTGTGCTCGATCGCGCCATCATGCGCGATGTCCTGCAGCGTCTTCTGGATGCAGAAGGAGCGCGGATCGGCCTTCTTGCCATTGCTGTAGTCGGGCGCGTGCTGCGTCCAGTTGGAGAACCGGCAATGCGAAAGGCAGCCCATGCAGTCGGTCTGGTCCTTCAGGATCTCCCGCGCATTCTCGGGCGTCACGAAGACCAGGGTGTTGTCGGGCGTGCGCAGGGCCTCGGTATAGCCCTGGGCTTCCCACTGATTCACCCGCGCCAGGTCGCCCGGTGCCAGCCAGACTAGGCGCTTGCGTGGGCCCACGCCATATTCAGCGGTGTGCTCGCCGACCGGCTCGGGGCTGATCGCCACCTGCCGCTCGTTGCGGGCCTCAAGGTCCTGCAGGAACTCGTTGCGCACTGCCGAGGAATAGAAGCCGGTGGGCGAGAAGGGCTGCAGCAGCACGTCGCCGGGCTTCAGCGTCAGCAGGCGCTGCTTCCAGGCCTCGCTGATCGGGCTTTCCTGGGTCAGCAGCGGGCGGGTGCCGAACTGAAAGGCGATCGGGCCGAGTTCCGGATTGTCGATCCAGTCCTCCCATTCCTCCAGCCACCAGACGCCGCCCGCCATGATGATGGGCACCTCGCCCAGGCCGAATTGCCGCATCTGCTGCCGGAGCTTCAGCACGCGGTCGTAGGGGGCCTCGGGCTTGTGCGGGTCCTCGGAGTTCGACAGGCCGTTATGGCCGCCGGCCAGCCAAGGGTCCTCATACACCACGCCGCCCAGCAGCTCGGACACCTTGCTGTAGGAGCGCTTCCACAGCGCCGTGAAGGCGCGGCCGGAAGACACGATCGGATAATAGAACACGCCGAATTCGCGGGCGATCTCGGCCAGCTTGTAGGGCATTCCGGCGCCGCAGGTGACGCCGTTGATCAGGCCCTTGGCGCCTTCCAGCACGCCGCGCAGGATGCGCTCGGCGCCGCCCATCTCCCACAGCACGTTGATGTGGACCCGGCCCTGGCCGTTGGACCGCTCATAGGCTTCGCGCGCCTGAGTGATGCCGCCGGAGATGCCATAGGCCACCAGTTCCTCGTGGCGATCGCGCCGGGTGCGGCCGTGATACACCTGCCGGATGACGTTGCCGTCCCCGTCATAGCTGTCGGCGTTGACGCCGGAGAAGGTGCCGACGCCGCCGGCGCCCGCCCATTCGCCACAGGACGCGCCGGTGGAAACCGCAACACCCTTGCCGCCTTCCACCAGTGGAAGAACGTCCACACCGCCCATCCGGATCGCGTTGATTGCCTTCACCGCAGCTTACCGTCCCTGCAAACTATTTTAACGATAGCGTCACTTAGGGAGGCCTGCACGGAATCTCAGACCTCTCCCTGAAATTTTTTGAAATCTTTGGTGAGCGCGACCGGTCACGGTCGCGCTCCCATTGGCCGGAAAACCGATCAGTCGAAGTCCCGGCGCGGACGGCGCTCACGGCGTTCGCCGCGAGGCTCGCGCTCACCCCGGGGCTCGCCGCCCTCGCCGCCTTCGCCTTCGCCGCGCGGGCGGCGGGCGCCGACCTGTTCGGTGATGTCGGCGCCGGTGGCCTGGTCCACCACGCGCATGGACAGCTTCACCTTGCCGCGGTCATCAAAGCCCAGCACCTTCACCTTCACCTTGTCGCCCTGCTTGACGATGTCGGTGGTCTTGTTGACGCGCTCGTTCGACAGCTCGGAGATGTGGACCAGGCCGTCCTTGGCGCCGAGGAAGTTCACGAAGGCGCCGAAATCGGCCGTCTTCACCACGGTGCCGTTGTAGATCACGCCGATCTCGGCCTCGGCCGTGATGCCGCGGATGCGGTCGATCGCGGCCTGGGTCGCCTCGGGGGAGGTGGACGCGATCTTGATCGTGCCGTCATCCTCGATGTCGATCTTGGTGCCGGTGGTCTCGACGATGTCGCGGATCACCTTGCCGCCGGTGCCGATCACTTCGCGGATCTTGTCCTTCGGCACCTGGATCACGGTGATCTTCGGCGCGTTCGCGGCCACGTCCGTGCGGGCGCCGGTCAGGCCCTTGGCCATCTCGCCCAGGATGTGGAGGCGGCCGCCCTTGGCCTGCTCCAGCGCGATGCGCATGATCTCGGGCGTGATGGAGGTGATCTTGATGTCCATCTGGAGGGCGGTGATGCCCTCCTCGGTGCCGGCCACCTTGAAGTCCATGTCGCCGAGGTGATCCTCGTCGCCCAGGATGTCGGACAGGACGGCGTAGCCCTTCTCCTCCTTGATCAGGCCCATGGCGATGCCGGCGCAGGGGCGCTTCAGCGGCACGCCCGCATCCATCAGCGACAGCGAGGTGCCGCAGACGGTGGCCATGGAGGAGGAGCCGTTCGACTCGGTGATCTCGGAGACCACGCGCATGGTGTAGGGGAAGGTCGACTTCTCCGGCAGCAGGCGCTTCATGGCGCGCCAGGCCAGCTTGCCATGGCCGATCTCGCGGCGGCCCGGGCTGCCCATCCGGCCCGTCTCGTTCACCGAGTAGGGCGGAAAATTGTAGTGCAGCATGAAGTTCTCGCGGTACTCGCCGGCGAGCTGGTCGATGATCTGCTCATCCTGGCCGGTGCCCAGCGTGGCCACGCAGAAGGCCTGGGTTTCGCCGCGGGTGAACAGCGCCGAGCCGTGGGAGCGCGGCAGCACGCCGACCTCGGCCATGATCGGGCGCACGGTCTTGGTGTCGCGGCCGTCGATGCGGATACCGGTGTCGAGGATGGCGTTGCGGACCACGTCCGCCTCCAGCTCCTTCAGCAGGCCCTTGGCGGCCTCGGCCTCCTCCGGCGACAGCTGCGCCAGGATCGCCTTCTTGGCCTCGCCCACCTTCTTCTGGCGGAGAAGCTTCTGGGTCTCCTTGTAGGCCTCGCCGATCGAGGCGGAGCCCAGCTCGGCCAGCTTCGTCTTCAGCGCGGCCGTTTCGGCGGATTCCTCGGGCAGGTCCCAGGGCTCCTTGGCGGCGCGCTCGGCCAGCTCGATGATGCCCTCGATCACCGGCTGGAAGCCCTTGTGGCCAAAGGTCACGGCGCCCAGCATGTCGTCCTCGGACAGCTCGCTGGCCTCCGACTCGACCATCAGCACGCCCTCGGCGGTGCCGGCGAGCACCAGCTCGAGCTTGGAGGTCTTCATCTGCTCCAGCGTCGGGTTGAGGACATAGGCGCCCTCGATCAGGCCGACGCGCGCCGCGCCCACCGGGCCGAAGAACGGAATGCCCGACAGCGTCAGCGCGGCGGAGCAGCCCACCATCGCCACGATGTCCGGATTGTTCTCCATGTCATGCGACAACACCGTCGCGATGACCTGCACCTCGTTGCGGAACCCTTCCGGGAACAGCGGGCGGATCGGGCGGTCGATCAGGCGAGAGATCAGCGTCTCGGCCTCGGAGGGACGCCCCTCGCGCTTGAAGAAGCCGCCCGGGATCTTGCCGGCCGCGAAGGCCTTCTCCTGGTAGTTCACGGTGAGCGGAAAGAAATCCTGCCCCGGCTTCACCGAGCGGGCGCCCACCACGGTGCAGAGCACGATGGTGTCGCCGAGACGGGCCATCACGGCGCCGTCCGCCTGGCGGGCAACCTTGCCCGTTTCCAGCGTCAGCGTCTTGCCGGCCCAGTCGATGTCCTTGCGGAAGTAGTTGTCGAACATGAATCGTCCTTGGCATCGCGGTCCGCGGCATGGTTCTGCCTGCGGGCCTGGCGTCCCCCCGCCGGGCAGTGCCGCGGGCGGGGTCCTTGTGGGGCGATGCGGACAGCGGCGAACACCGAACCGGGATCTCGCCCCCTCAAGGGGCAATCGGCGTCTCGGGCGGCATGGGGTGGCCGCGGGAACCGCGGAACGCACCATGTGGCCGGAAACGCCGCCACGCGTCCCTGAAGGGGGTCGCGCCCGGTGCAGCCTCGTGCTCCCCGCTCACCGGCGGGTCCGGGCCATCCGAGTCGGGCGGCCCGCGCGGCGTTATGAACGCTCATTCACCGGGATGCCATGGAAAAATCGGCCGGCGCCCCAGAGGAAGCCGTCCGGCGCGGCCAAGTCCGCGCCGGTCTCAGCGCCGCCGCGGGGCGGGTGGGACCGCCGCCCGCAAGGCCGGATTGCGGCCGGAGCGGCAGGCATCGGAGCAGTAGCGCACCTGGTCCCAGTCACGCGCCCATTTGCGCCGCCACGCGAAGGAGCGGCCGCAGGCGGCGCAGATCTTCTGCGGCAGGTGCGGCTTTTTGTGCGCCATGGAGGGGCTGTTTCCACGAAAAAGGGGCGGAGCCTCGCGGCCCCGCCCCCTTCAACGCCGATCCGGCGGGTTCAGGCGGCGCTCTTCAGCGCCGCCGCCTTCACCTCGTCGCTCACCGCGCCGGCAAAGCTCTCGAAGTTCTTCTCGAACAGCGACACCAGGTGCTTGGCCTGCTTGTCATAGGCCGCCTTGTCGGCCCAGGAGTCGCGCGGGTTCAGCACTTCGGCCGGCACGCCGGGCACGTTCTGCGGTACGGCGAGGCCGAAGAACGGATCGGTCGCGAACTCGGCCTGCGCCAGCGAGCCGTCCAGCGCGGCGCGCAGCAGGGCGCGGGTGTGCTTGATGCTCATGCGCTGGCCGGTGCCATAGGCGCCGCCGGTCCAGCCGGTGTTCACCAGCCACACCTGGGCGCCGTGCTGGGCGATCAGGTCGGCCAGCATCTTGCCGTACACTTCCGGGTGGCGCGGCAGGAAGGGGGCGCCGAAGCAGGTGGAGAAGGTGGCCTGCGGCTCCTTACCCAGGCCCTTCTCGGTGCCCGCCACCTTGGCGGTGTAGCCGGACATGAAGTGGTACATCGCCTGCGCCGGCGTCAGCCGGGCGATCGGCGGCAGCACGCCGAAGGCGTCCGCCGTCAGCATCACCACGTTCTTCGGCAGGCCCGCCTGGCCGCCCGGCACCGTGTTCGGGATGAACTCGATCGGGTAGCAGGCGCGGGTATTCTCGGTCAGCGAGCCGTTGTCGAGGTCGAGGTTGCCGCGCTCATCGGCCACCACGTTCTCCAGCACGGCGCCGAAGCGGTGGGAGGCGTCCCAGATCTGCGGCTCGGCCTCCTGGGACAGCTTGATGACCTTGGCGTAGCAGCCGCCCTCGAAGTTGAACACGCCCTTGGGCGACCAGCCATGCTCGTCATCGCCGATCAGCGCGCGCTCGGGGTCGGAGGACAGCGTGGTCTTGCCGGTGCCGGACAGGCCGAAGAACAGCGCGGTGTCGCCATTCTTGCCGACATTGGCCGAGCAGTGCATCGGCAGCACGCCGCGCGCCGGCAGTAGCCAGTTCATCACCGTGAAGATGCTCTTCTTGATCTCGCCGGCATAGGAGGTGCCGGCGATGCAGATGGTCTTCTGCGCGAAGGAGAGCCCGATGAGGGTGGTGGAGTTCGGGCGGCCGCCATGCTCCGGCTTCGCCTCCATCTCCGGGGCGTGCAGGATGGTGAAGTCCGGGGCGAAGCCTTCCAACTCCCCGACCGGCGGGCGGATGAACATGTTGCGGGCGAACAGGGCGTGCCACGCATTGGTGGTCACCAGCCGGACCTTGATGCGGTGCTCGGGATCAGCGCCGGCATACAGGTCCTGGGTGAACAGCTCCTTCCGCTCGCCCAGCCACTTGCGGGCATCGGCGGTGAAGGCGGCGAACTTGGCCGGATCCAGCTTCTGGTTGACCTTGCCCCACCAGATCTCCTTGGAGACCTCCGGGTCCTCGGCCACGAACTTGTCGGCGACGGAGCGGCCCGTGTGCACGCCGGTCACCGCCATGAAGGCGCCGTCGGCGGACAGCCGGCCCTCGCCGCGGCGCAGCGCGTGGGCGTACAGCCCGGCGGCGGTCAGGTTGGGGTGAATGGCGAAGGAAGAGGTCACGCCCGTCCCTGCGAGAGCCTGGGCGGCGGGAACGGTGTTCGGCGTGGTCATCAGCGGGTCATCTCCGGTCAAGGCGCTGTTCCTCCAGGGAAAGGCCCCGGGGCAGTAGCCATTGATTGTCCTCCGAAAGGTCCGCATCTCGTACACCATCGTACCGCATGGGCACCGTTTCCGGCAGGCAGGCGGACCCTAGGGCAACGCAACTTCCCGGGTCAACGTTCGTGTAGTCGTCATATTGCCGTACAAGATCGCAGGCTCTTCGGTCATGAAGTTCACTTTTTGAGAAGCGTTCGGGCCTTATCCGCCGCCGCCACCAGTGCATCCCGCAGGCTCGAAGCATCAACCACGGGTAGCTTGAACGTCACCCGGCAGCGCCGGTCCTCCCCCGCGACGAGGTCGCAGCCATCCACGTCGCAGGCCGCCATCCGCCACTCGCCGGAGAGCTGCCCGGCCAGTGCAATCGCCATGTTTTCAAGTACATCGGGGTGATCTTCGTTCATGTGCGCACATACCCCCGCCTCGGCCTCGGCGATGGCCCGGACGGAGACGGGATCGGGCAGCAGATCGGCCAGCCGGAGCCGGAACGCCGCGGCGAACCCTCCCACCACCTGCGTGCCCCCGAGCTTCACCCGCCAAAGGGAGAAGTCGCTGAAATGGGCGTACAGGGCGGCATAGGGATGCAGGGCCAGCCACCGTGCCTTCAGCGCAGGAATGTGATCGGGCTCCACCCGCTCGGCCAGGCCGGTCACAGTGACGCGAGGGGCGGTTTGCGGGTTCGCCTCCGTGGCCTGGCCCTGGATCAGCAGGGCGCAGCGCGGCTCCGCCTGCAACTGCCGCGTGTGCTCCGACAGGCTGGACAGCCACAGCAGCGGCGACAGGTCCGGCGCCATGGCCGGCGTCACCAGGCTGGCGAAGGGCTGCCCGTCCCGCTGCGTCGCCAGCACCGCGGATCGCGCGCCGCGCAGCAGCGCCCGGGCCGTCCAGGCGGCCTCGGCCTTGTCCATCATCCGAATCACCCCTTATCCACCATCTTGCGGCCCGCCCCGTGCCACAATCGTCGCGTATCTTACACTGTGCCGCAGGGGCTATCCTTGTTCTCGCCCGGCGCCGCAGAAGGACCTCAGGAGCCGCACCCCATGCCCGCCACGATTGCCCTGGTCGATGACGACCGCAACATCCTGACCTCGGTGTCGATGACCCTGGAGCAGGAAGGCTTCCAGGTGCGGACCTACACCGATGGCGAAAGCGCCCTGCAGGGGCTGTTGTCGCGCCCCGCCGACCTCGCGGTGCTGGACGTGAAGATGCCGCGCATGGACGGGATGGAGCTGCTGCAGCGGCTGCGCCAGCGTTCCTCCATGCCGGTGATCTTTCTCACCTCCAAGGATGAGGAGCTGGACCAGCTGATGGGGCTGCGCCTCGGCGCCGACGACTACATCACCAAGCCCTTCTCCCAGCGCCTGCTGCTGGAGCGCATCCGCGCCCTGCTGCGCCGCAACGAGGCGAGCCGCGCCGAGGGCTCGGGCGCGCCGCCCTCCGGCGTGATCACCCGCGGCGAGCTGGTGCTGGACGAGACCAAGCACACCTGCACCTGGAAGGGCCAACCGGTGCAGCTGACGGTGACCGAGTTCCTGCTGGTGAAGACCCTGGCCCAGCGCCCCGGCATGGTGAAGAACCGCGACCAGCTGATTGACGCGGCCTATGGCGAGGCGATCTACGTCGATGACCGCACCATCGACAGCCATGTGAAGCGCGTACGGAAAAAATTTCGCCAGGTGGACGACGACTTCTCGATGATCGAGACGCTGTACGGCATCGGCTATCGCTACAAGGAAGGCTGATGCCGGGGAACACCAGGTCAGGGACCGTCCATGCCTGATGCCAGCGGCCGCCCCGCCGAGGCTGCCCCCATGGTCACCCGGCCCGAGCAGACGCGGTTGCGCGGCTCGCCGCTGCTGCGCCGCATCCTGCTGCTCAACGCGGTGGCGCCGGCCCTGCTGGCGGCGTCGCTGCTGTATCTCGACCAGTACCAGAACGGCCTGCTCTCGGCCGAGGTCGAGAGCCTGCGCACCCAGGCCCGGATCTACGCCGGCGGCATCGCCGAAGCGGCGGCGCGGGTGCAGGACGACCGCCCGGTGCTGGTGCCCGACGTGGCGCGGCCCCTGCTGCGCCGGCTGGTGGAGCCCAGCCCCAACACCCAGGCCAAGCTGTTCGACACCACCGGCCTGCTGGTGGCCGACAGCCGGGTGCGCGAGGGCCAGGGCGGCGCCATCGTCACCGAGCCGCTGCCGCCCCCCGAGCCGCGCTCGGCCTTTTCCGGCACGCTGGCCTCCATCTATGACCGCATCCTGGCATGGCTGCCGCGCTGGCGCAGCGGCGGCGGTGGCGAGGTCGTGGTGGACGTCACTCCCGGCGCACCCTCCTTCGACTGGCAGCCCGCCCTCGGTCCCGACCGGCAGCAGGAGCTGCGGCTGGCGCTGGAAGGCGGCGTGCGCCCCTATATCCGCCGCACCAATGAGGGGCGGCTGCTGGTGTCGGTGGCCGAGCCGGCGCGGCGCGGCAGCCAGAGCGTCGGCATCGTGCTGCTGACCCGGGAAGCGCGGCAGGTGGATGAGCGGCTGCTGGAAATCCGCTCCTCGGTGCTGGCGCTGTTTCTGCTGGCGCTGCTGCTGACGGTGGCCGCGTCCTTCTATCTCGCGCGCACCATCGCCTCGCCGATTCTGGCGCTGGCTGGCGCCGCGGCGGCGATGCGGCAGGGCAAGGGCCGTGCCGGGTCGGTGCCGGTGCCGCTGCTGGCGCGCACCGACGAAATCGGCATCCTGGCGCGCGACCTGCAATCCTCCGCCACGGCGCTCTGGGCCCGCATCGACCAGAATGAGCGCTTCGCCGCCGACGTGGCGCATGAGCTGCGCAACCCGCTGACCTCCGTGCGCTCGGCGATCGAGACCTTGCGGCGCATCGAGAATCCGGACCACCAGAAGCGCCTGCTGGCGATCATCGCCGATGATGCGGTGCGGATGGATCGCCTGATCGCCGACATCGCCGATTCGTCGCGCGTCGATGCCGAGCTGTCGCGCACCGCCTCCGAGCCCGTGGACATCGCGCCGATCCTCCCGGCGCTGGCCGAGCTGCACAACACCACCCGCAAGCCGGAAGACCCGGAAGTGATCCTGGAGATGCCGCCGGGGCCCATGGTGGTGCGCGGCGTCGAGGGCCGGCTGGTGCAGGTGTTCCGCAACCTGCTGGGCAACGCCATCTCGTTTTCCCCACCCAATGGCAAGGTCTGGCTGCGCGCCCGCCCGGCCGGCAGCGTGATGGAGTTCACCGTGGAGGATGAGGGGCCCGGCATCCCGGAAGCCAAGCTGGACGGCATTTTCGCCCGCTTCTATTCCGAACGGCCGCAGGGCGAGCAGTTCGGCAAGCATTCAGGCCTCGGCCTGTCGATCAGCCGGCAGATCGTCGAGGGGCTGGGTGGCCGCATCGCCGCCGAGAACCGGCGGGGCGAAAACGGCAAAATCGCCGGCGCCCGCTTCGTGGTGCGGCTGCCGCTGGGTTAAGGCGGCCCGGTGTCCCGGGCTGCCCGCGATCTCAGGACGCGAGCGCCAGCGCGGGCTCCGCCAGGCCCAGCGCCCGGGCGCGCTCCGCGATGCTGGCGCTGTTCACCGCCGACCGGCTGGTGAACGGCCGGGCATCAAAGAACAGGCAGTGTCGGGCGACACCAGCAGATCGCGCTGCGGCAGGTTCTCACCCAGCGCGCTCATGCGGATGCGGACCGGCATCGCCTTGGCCGGCCTCTGCACCGCCGCCGGGTCCACGACGCGCTGGCCCAGCCACGTCACCCGGGCGGAACCCAGCGCAGGTGGTCACCTCATCGCCTACCCGCAGCGCCTCGATCGTCACCGGGCCACATAGCATCATCAACTGGGTGCCGCGCAGGAAGCAGAAACCAAGGTCAGGCCTCATTAATCAGATCGGGATCTCTCCTCGAGTGCCTCGGCGCGACAGAGGGACAACTTTATCCGTACGGCCGGGAACCTTCGCTCCCGTCTGACGTCTGGTCAGTGGCTCAGGCGCCCGGCATCGCCAAGCCATCAGACAGGCAGCGGGTCAGGACCTCGGATGAACAACTTTAACACCATCGTCACCGTGCTTGGGGCCGCCACCCTGATGCTGGGGCTCGGCTCCAAGCGGCTGTCCCGCAGCCTGCTCCCTCCAACGCTGCTGGCCTTGGCCATCGGCGTCCTCGTTGGCCCCGAAGTCTTCAACCTGATCGACGCCGAAGCGACGGGGGACCGCGCTACCCTGATGGAGAAGGCCGCCCGCCTGACGCTCGGTATCGGCCTCGTGGGCGTGGCGCTGCGTATCCCGGGCAGCTACCCACGCCAGAACTGGCGTGAGATGCTCCTGCTCATTGGCCTCGCTATGGTCCTGATGTGGGCCATCAGCACGGCCTTGGTTTTCCTGATCCTGGGGCTCCCCTTCTGGATGGCCGCGCTGATCGGCGCCATCATCACCCCCACCGATCCCGTGGCCGCGAGCCCCATCGTCACCGGCCAGGAGGCCAAGGAGAACATCCCCGAGCCCATCCGCCACGCCATCTCCTTCGAGTCCGGAGCCAATGACGGGCTGGGCTACCTCTTCGTATTCCTGCCCTTTCTGATACTGACGCGGCCCGAGGGCGAGGCGCTCATTCACTGGCTGACCAAGACGCTTCTATGGGACGTGGGCGTGGCCACTCTGTTCGGGCTCGCGATCGGCTACGGCGCAGCCAGGCTCCTGCAAGCAGCGGAGCGGCGCGATGCGATCAAGAGCGAGTGGCGCCTCGTCTATACAGTGGCGCTCGCCCTGCTCGCGGTGGGCGCGGGACGGCTGATCAAGAGCGACGAGGTGCTCTTGGTCTTTGCGGCCGGCGCCATGTTCACGCAGGTCATCAGCCAGGATGACCGCCAGAACGAGGAGCATGGACAGGAGGCCGTGAATCGCTTCTTCGCCATCCCGATCTTCATTATGCTGGGAACCGTGCTGCCCTGGAAGGGCTGGCTCGACCTGGGCTGGAGCGGGCTGCTGCTCGTGGTCGCTGTTCTCCTGCTGCGCCGCCCGCCAGTGCTCTTACTCCTGCGCCCCTTCCTTCGCGACGTCCACACCCCCTCGGAGGCGCTGTTCATGGGCTGGTTCGGACCTATTGCAGTGGCCGCCATCTACTACGCATCGCTGATGGAGCACCGAACAGGAGAGCCCGTCATCTGGCACGCCGTGAGCCTGGCGATCTGCGGATCGGTCGTGGCGCATGGCATCACAGGAGCACCGCTGACCCTGGCGCTAGGGCGGCGGCTCGGGCAGCAAAAGGCGGGATCGGAGGGCTGAGGCGAGCAAGCGCACCCACTGATGCGGTCGTCGCAGCCAGGACATGACCACCGCAGCCAAGGCGCGGGCCGAGAGGAACACCTTGGCGCAGCGGTCGTGACGCGTAGCGATACGACGCCAGTCCTTTGGCCGAGCAGACAGGTTCTCGATGCGGTGGCGCTGACGATAGAGGACCGGATCATGAGGGATGGGGAGCTTGCGCCCCTTGCGGGAGGGGATGCAGGCTTCGATACCGCGATCTGCCAGAGCCCAACGAAATCAGTCCGCGTCATAGCCCCGGCCGGCGATCAGCGCCTTGGCCGAGGGCAGCGAAGAGAGCAGCGCCTTGGTTCCGAGACAGTCGCATCGCGGGCCGGCGCTGAGGAGCATGCCCACCGGCCGGCTCTCGGCATCAGTAGTACCAGGGAGCTTGGAGTCCAGCCCTCGCTTTGTTCGACCGATGAAGCGGCCTCGCTTGTTGCCAGAGCCCCCTGTTGAGCATTGAGGCTCGCGGCGGTGCGGTGCGCCTGAGGTGGGTAGCATCGATCATAATTGTGTCGTTGTCCTGACCAACCTTGGCGGGCTCGAGCAGCATCCATGCGAACACGCCCTGCGGCTCCAAAGGAGCCAGCCATTGTCGAGGGCCATTGGCAGGCCATAAGCTGCGGGCGCATCGCACCAGCGCAGACCATTACGGTTCACAAAGATGATGCCGCTCAGCACCCGCCGGTCATCCACCCGCACCTGGCCACGCGGCTTCGGAAAGAACGGCCGCAGACGCTCCATCTGCTTGTCGGTGAGCCAGAACGAGTCGGCCATGATCCACTTCTCTTCAGGAGGAGCTGTGAATCACAGCGTAGTGCTCCAGGCGAGATCGTTTATGGGGCCTGATCCTCGGTCATCTTCCCGTTCTGGAAGCTGAAGCTCTCGGCTTCAGCCCGGCGCCGACGTTGAAGCTGGCAGAGATGGCGCCGGGAGCGTTGGTGAAGGTCAGGGCATCCATCGATTGATTATGCTGGCGGCTGCGGATCCAGCAGCGCCGGCCGAGTTCCGAACGCTGAAGTTCTGCACTCGAGTTCTCCACAATATAGATGTTTACAATCCACATTTATTGTTGAGGAGCAAGCATCTTTCATGAGCCACGATTGAGGATGGATCCTACAGCACTACAATATCCTTGATATACTCATGTGGTCATGGATCTGGTCATAGGCAAATTCCCAGAAACCCCCAAATTTCAACCTGAAGTAGTCCAGTTCTCCTGCTTCCACACTCGCCCAGGAAATGTCATATTTCACCAGATTTCAGCACCACCCCCCCGAAGCGGAGCCGGAAGTCGATATGTTGCTGCATGGGAGCTGCGCGGCCTCGCAGGGGGCCGGCGTGCTGTTCCTGGGTCCTCCGGGATCCGGCAAGTCCGATCTGGTGCTCCGGCTGATGCAGCTCGGCTGGGCGCTCGTGGCCGATGATCAGGTTTCGCTGCGTGAGGCGGAGGGCACCGCCCTGGCCACGGCGCCGGACGCGCTGGCCGGGCTGCTGGAGGTCCGCGGCGTCGGCATCTTCCAGAACCTGCCGCATGGCCCGGCCCCCCTTCGCTTGGTGGTCGACCTCGCGCCGCAGGCAGCCATTCCCCGGCTGCCGGAGCCGTGCCGCTTCGCGGTGCCCGGCGGCAGCCTGCCCCGTCTCGCGCTCCATGCCTTCGAGGCTTCCGCCCCCGCCAAGCTCAGCCTGGCGCTGGCCGCGGCCGAGGCCCGCATGACACAGCGTGCCGGGGCCTTCGCGGCGTGAGCCCCGCGGCAGCGTCGCGCCGGCCGGTGGTGGTGGTCACCGGCTTGTCCGGCGCCGGCAAGGCCACCGTGCTGCGCATTCTGGAAGACCTCGGCTTCGAGAGCATCGACAACCCGCCGCTGGCGATCCTGGAAGACGTGGTGCGTGACGGCGGCACCGTGCCGCTGGCGGTGGGCGTCGATGCCCGCACGCGCGGCTTCGACGCGGCCGAGCTGCTGGCGCTGCTGCACCGCCTGCGCCAGGCACCTGGCACCGCCGCGGAGCTGTTGTTTGTCACGGCGGAGGAGGCGGTGCTGCTACGGCGCTTCTCGGAAACCCGGCGGCGGCATCCCCTGGCGCCCGGCGGCCCCCTGGGCGGCTCGGTGGCGGACGGGATCGCGCGGGAAAGCGCGCTGCTGGCGCCGCTGCGCGACGATGCTGACTGGGTGGTCGACACCAGCGAGCGGCCGCTGCCGGATCTGCGACGGCTGGTGGAGCGGCATTTCCGCCCCGCCGGCGACGCTCTGCCGGGCCTGGCGGTGGCGGTGATGTCCTTTGCCTTTCCGCGCGGATTGCCCCGGGAGGCGGATCTGGTGTTCGATCTGCGCTTCCTGCGCAATCCGCATTACGACCCGGTGCTGCGGCCGCAGACCGGGCGCGACGCGGCGGTGGCCGGGTTCATCCGGCAGGACCCGGATTTTGATCCATTCTGGCAACGCATGACGGCGCTGCTGGACCCGCTCTTGCCGCGCTATGCCGCGGAGGGCAAAAAATACCTGACGGTCGCTCTTGGCTGCACGGGAGGCAAGCATCGCTCCGTGCTGATGGCCGAGATGCTTTCGGCGCATCTTGCCGAACAGGGTTGGCGCGTCGATCTAACTCACCGAGAACTGCGTGCCTTGCAGGCCCCCAGCATGGGGGCCATGGGTGCGGGAGGCGGCGAACAGAATGTCGCCCCGCCGCTCAGCGCAACGGGTCGGGAGGCCCCTTCTACTTGTACCACTTAACGGCGTACCCCTCATGATCGGCATGGTTCTGGTCAGTCATGGCCACCTCGCCGAGGAATTCCGTTTGGCGATGGAACACGTGGTCGGCCCGCAGCCGCAGGTCGAGACGGTCTGCATCGGTCCCGATGACGACATGGAGGCGCGCAAGCGCGACATCCTCGGGCGCGTCGCCGCCGTGGATCAGGGCGATGGCGTGGTGATCCTGACCGACATGTTCGGCGGCACCCCGTCCAATCTGGCCACGGCGGTGGCGCAGGGGGATGGCCATCCCGGCTGCCCGGTGGAAGTGATCGCCGGCCTCAACCTGCCGCTGCTGGTGAAGCTGGCGCGGATCCGCAGCGCCGAGACTTTGGGCCCGGCGGTGGAGCACGCCATGATGGCGGGGCGCAAATACATCGCCTGCGCCACCCCGGCCCGCTGTGCCGCGGCGAATGCCATGGCCTGCGTCAAGCCGGCCTGAACCACGGCGCCGTGGCGTCACCGAAGGAAATCCCGACATGAACAGCCCGTTCCGGCGCCCGGTGCCCGTTCTGGCTCCGTCCGACACCCTGGGCGGCCAGCCCGCGCTTCCGCCGGCGGCCGGGCAGGAGGCCAGCAACCCCCTGCTGCTGCGCCGCGTGGTGCCGGTCATCAACAGCCGCGGCCTGCACGCCCGCGCCGCCGCCAAGCTGGTCTCGCTGACGGAGCGTTTTTCTGCCTGCGTGACCGTCGGGCGCGATGGCCAGAAGGTGCCGGCATGCTCCATCATGGGGCTGATGATGCTGGGCGCGGGCAAGGGGAGCGAAGTCGTGGTGGAAGCCGAAGGGTGGGACGCCAGGGAAGCACTGGATGCGGTGGCCGGCCTGATCGAGGCCGGTTTCCATGAAGACTGAGAAGCGCGAGAAGACCCCGCCCGCCACCTCCCTCCACGAGCCTGCCCGGCGCCTTCCGCGCAAATCGCGCGAGGCGCGCTTCTCCGGCATCGCCATCAGTCCCGGCGTCGCCATCGGGGCGGTGTTCGACACCAGCGAGCCGCCCGCCCTGGCACCCCGCCGCGTCGTCACCGAGGCGCAGGTGGAGGGGGAGCGGCAGCGACTCGACGCCGCCGTGGCGGCCAGTCGCAAGCAGATCTCCAAGCTCAAGGCCCGCCTGGGCGTGCTGCCTGAGGAAGCGCAGGAGGAGCTGGAGCCGCTGCTCGACGCCTATGCCATGATGCTGAGCGGCAGCCGGCTGATCCGCGGCGCCCGCCGCCGCATCGCCGAGGAGCTGCTGTCGGCCGAAACGGCGGTGAATGACGAGGCGGAAGCCATCGCCGGCGCCATCCTGGCGGCCAAGGACGATGACAAGGCCGGGCTGCGGCGCCGCGCCGGCGAGGTGCGCGAGATCGGCCGCCGCCTGACCCGCAACCTGACCGCGACCCCGTTCCGTTCCCTGAAGGAAGTGCCGGCCGGCTCCATCCTGGTGGCGGAGGAGCTGACCCCGGCCGATGCCGCGCTGCTCGACCCCACCCGCATCGCCGGCGTCGCTACCGAGGAAGGCGGCTCGGACGGCCACACGGCCATCATGCTGCGGGCGCTGGGCATCCCCTCCGTGCTCGGCTGCACCGGCCTGACCGAGGCGGCGCGGCGCGGCGACGAGGCGGTGCTGGATGGCGGCGCCGGCACCGTGGTGCTGCGCCCGGGCGCCGCGGCGCTGGAGGCCGGGCGCGACGCCCTGGCCGGCTATGCGCGGGAGAAATCCCGCCTGGCCAAGCTGCGCCGCCTGCCTGCCATCACCGTGGACGCGGAAGAGGTGGAGCTGCAGGCCAATCTGGAAATCCCGGCCGAGCTGCCGCTGATCGCGCAGGCCGGCGCCCAGGGGATTGGGCTGCTGCGCACCGAGTTCCTGTTCATGAACCGCGAGGACCTGCCGGACGAGGAAGCCCAAGTCGCCGCCTACACCCAGGTGGTGGAGGCCATGGCGGGCGACGGCGTCACCATCCGGGTGCTGGACTGGGGCGGCGAGAAGGACATGCAGGCGCTGGCGGACGGCATCGAGCCGTTCCATGCCGGCCCCAACCCGGCGCTCGGCCTGCGCGGCATCCGCATGCTGCTGAAGAAGCCGGATCTGCTGGAAGCGCAGTTCGCCGCCATCCTGCGCGTCGCCGGCGCCACCGCCAGCCCGATCCGGGTGCTGCTGCCCATGGTCACGGTGCCGGAGGAGGTGCGGCAGGCGCGCGAGATCTATGACCGCGTGGTGCGCCGGCTGCGCCGCCGGGGCGTGCCGCTGCCGGACAAGCTGCCGCTGCTCGGCGCCATGATCGAGACGCCGGGCGCGGCGCTGGCGGCGGACGCCATCGCCCTGGAGGCGGATTTCTTCGCCATCGGCACCAATGACCTCGCTATGTACACCCTGGCGGTGGACCGTGCGGAAACCGAGGTGGCGCATCTCTATGACCCGCTGCATCCCGCCGTGCTGCGGCTGGTGCAGTTCGCTACCGAGGCGGCGCTGCGCCTGCGCATGCCGGTCTCGGTGTGCGGCGAGATGGCGGGCAATCCGCGCCTGGTGCCGCTGCTGCTCGGCCTCGGCATCCGCACCCTGTCGATGAACGCCAGCGCCATTCCGCGGGTGAAGCAGGTGGTGCGGACGCTGAAGATCGATGATTGCGCCCGCTTCGCCCGCCGCGTCATGGAGCAGGGCGACCCGAAGCGGATCCAGGAACTGGTGATGGGCTTCGGCGAGGGTGGCGCCGATCGCCACTGAGTGGATGTCCGAACCCGGAGGCAAAATGCCCGAAGCCCTTTCCCCGCCGGTGATCGGCGCCCCGCACATGTCGGAAGCGGAGTTGGCGCTGTTCCGCCAGGTGCTGGCGGAGGGCCACCGCCGCTACGCCGAGTTCGGCACCGGCGGCTCCACCCTGGAAGCGGTGCGCCAGGGCTTCGACGCGGTGGTGGCGGTGGATTCGGACCGCAACTGGGTGAGCGCCCTGCGCAGCCATGCCGAGCTGCGCCCGGCGATCCGGGAAGGCCGGCTCAACATCCTGCACGGCCAGATCGGCCCGACCGGCGCCTGGGGCGGACCCGTGGGCACCGACAGCATGAAGCTGTGGCCGAACTATGTGGCGACGCAGTGGAAGGCCTGGGCGGAGCGCGACGAGACGCCGGATCTGTTGTTCGTGGATGGCCGGTTCCGCGTCGCCTGCGCCTTGTCCGCGCTGCTCGCCTGCCCGGCGGCGCCGCCGCGCCTGATGATGCACGACATGGTGGAGCACCGGCTGCGCGGCTACGGCGCCGTGCTGGAGTTCTACGACGTGGAGGCGAAGGCCGCGTCGCTCTGGGTGCTGCGGCCCCGCCCGGGGCCGGATCCGCTGCGTCTCCTGCCGGCCTTTCTGCAGCATCTGCTGACCTTCGGATGACCACATAAAGACATTCTTATGTCTTTCGAACAGGGCTGGTCCTCAGGCCTCGGCCCGTGCTACCCGGCGCGTCATCGTCTGGAGAACACCCATGCCCGACACGAACGCGACCGGCTTCAACGACTTCAAGGTGAAGGACATCTCGCTGGCCGAATGGGGCCGCAAGGAGATCTCCATGGCCGAGGACGAGATGCCCGGCCTGATGGCGATCCGCGAGGAATACGGTCCGTCCCAGCCGCTGAAGGGCGCCCGCATCGCCGGCTGCCTGCACATGACCATCCAGACCGCCGTGCTGATCGAGACGCTGACCGCGCTCGGCGCCGAGGTGCGCTGGTCGTCCTGCAACATCTTCTCCACCCAGGACCACGCCGCGGCCGCCATCGCCGCCGCCGGCATCCCCGTCTTCGCCTGGAAGGGCATGAACGAGGAGGAGTTCTGGTGGTGCATCGAGCAGACCGTCCGCGGGCCGAATGGCTGGGACATCAACATGATTCTCGATGACGGCGGCGACCTGACCGTGCTGATGCACGACAAGTACCCCGAGCTGCTGACGAATGTGCGCGGCCTGTCGGAGGAAACCACCACCGGCGTCCACCGCCTGTGGGAGATGGCCAAGAAGGGCACGCTGAAGGTGCCGGCCATCAACGTGAACGACAGCGTGACGAAGTCGAAATTCGACAACCTGTATGGGTGCCGCGAGTCGCTGGTGGACGCGATCCGCCGCGGCACCGACGTGATGATGGCCGGCAAGGTCGCGGTGGTCGCCGGCTATGGCGACGTGGGCAAGGGTTCGGCGGCGTCGCTACGCAACGCCGGCTGCCGCGTGATGGTGACCGAAGCCGACCCGATCTGCGCCCTGCAGGCCGCGATGGAAGGCTATGAGGTCGTGACCATGGAGGATGCCGCGCCCAAGGGCGACATCTTCGTCACCGCCACCGGCAACGTGGACGTCATCACGCTGGACCACATGCGCGCGATGAAGCACCGCGCCATCGTCTGCAACATCGGCCACTTCGACTCCGAGATCCAGATCGGCGCGCTGCGCAACTTCCAGTGGGACAACGTCAAGCCGCAGGTGGACGAGGTGATCTTCCCCGACGGCAAGCGGCTGATCGTGCTGTCGGAAGGCCGCCTGGTGAACCTCGGCAATGCCACCGGCCACCCGAGCTTCGTGATGTCGGCCAGCTTCTCCAACCAGACGCTGGCGCAGATCGAGCTGTGGACCAACCACAAGAACTACGAGTGCAAGGTCTACACCCTGCCCAAGAAGCTCGACGAGAAGGTGGCGTCGCTGCACTTGGCTAAGGTCGGCGCGCAGCTCACCAGGCTGTCGCAGCAACAGGCCGAATATATCGGCGTGCCGGTGAACGGTCCGTTCAAGCACGAAGAATACCGCTACTGATCCTGCGGCGGCGGCTCCGGCCCCGCCTGCCGCCAGCGGTTCCGCCGGCGACGGCCTCCGCTGTGGCCCGTTGCCCTCCCGTGCCCGCCGGAACAATCCGGCGGGCCGTTTTGCATTCCGGGCCCGCATCTCCGCCGGCACCACGGGCGGCGCCGAATCGCGGCATTTCCCCTTCGCCGGCCTCAACTTAATCGGGTGGTCAGCCGCGTGAGCTACAACTCGGAGGAATAGACAACCGGACGAAATTGCCTTTCGGTAGCGCTCTCCATAATGTTATGAGAATGCCGAGGCGGCATAAAGCGTCATCGCGGAACAGGATGCAGGCATGAGTGGTCGAGCGCGGTGCGTGATCACCTTCGGAACATACGATCTTTTTCACATCGGCCACCTGCGCATCCTGCAGCGCGCCCGCGCCCTCGGCAGCCGGCTCGTGGTGGGTGTTTCCACCGATGCGCTGAACTATTCCAAGAAGGGCCTCCGCCCGGTGTTTCCGCAGGACGAGCGGATGTCCATCGTCGCCAGCCTGCAGCACGTCGATGAGGTGTTCGCCGAGGAAAGCCTGGAGCTGAAGGGCGAGTACATCCGCCACTACCGGGCCGATGTGCTGGTGATGGGCGATGACTGGGCGGGCCGGTTCGACCAGTACAAGGACATCTGCGAGGTGGTGTACCTGCCGCGCACCGAGGGCATTTCCACCACCTCCATCAAGCACGGCTTGGCGCGTCCCGCCCTGGCTCCGGTGGTGCAGGCGGTTTCCTGAGGCCACGCGCGTGCCGATGCCGCCATCCCGCCTCCCTGCGCCGGTACCGGCATCGCCGCCGCGTCGCGCTGATCCCGCCCTCCGGCCCCGGCCCCCGGGCCGCAGGGCGACGGCGGGTTTGCACCGGGCTACCCGGCTGACCTGACCCTGCGGAACCGGCCTGATGCACTTCCACTTCGTCCTGGACGAACCGCAATACAATTCGCTGTTCGAGGCGCTGATCGCCGAGGCGCGCGGCCGCCGGCACACCGTGACCACGGGGCTGCGCTGCGTCCACCGCTATGATGCCGATGCTTATGTCAGCCTGCAGGACGTCGCGCTGCGCGCCGCGCCGCGCCCACGGGTGTTCCTCACCCACGGCCTCGGCCTCGCCAAGCGGGGCGCGCTGACGCTGGACGTGGACCTGCTGCTGCTGCCCTACAGTGGCAAGGGCATCATCGACGACCAGCAGCACATGTCGCCGGAGTGGCGCAGCCGGACCACCGTGGTGCGCAGCCTGGGATCGCCCAAGATCGACCTGCTGCAGCGCGGCGCCGCGCGCAAGGCCGAGATCCAGCGCCAGATGCGCGCCACCTATGGTTTCGACGCCCGCCCGATCGTCGGCTACTGCCCGACCTTTCGCCATGACGGAAGCCTGCACCACGCGCAACGCGGCCACCGGTTGCGCGAGGCCGAGGCCATCCTCGAGCAGCGCTTCAACGTGGTGATGCTCACCCATTCGCTGGAAACCGACGCGGCGGAGGTCGCGGAACTCCGCTTCCGCGCCTCACCCACCCTGTCGCGGCTGGACCATTTCCTGGGCCTCGACTGCGCCGTGACCGACACCTCCGGCATCGGCTTCGAGCTTTGTGCGATCGACATGCCGATGGTGCTGCTCGACAATCCTGCCGAGCCGGACTTCCTGCTGGCCCGTATGCTGGAACAGCCGGTCCGCGTCGATTACGGCCCCGTCTGCACCCTTGCGAACCTCGCGAACACCGTTGCCTTCGCGCTGAGCCATCCCGCCGCGCATGCGTCCCGGCGCGCCTTCTGGGCCGAGATGGCCTTCGGCCCGCGGGATGGCCAGGCCGCCCGCCGCACCATCGACGCGATCGAGGCATTCGTGCTGGCGCAGCATCGCCGCTTCGCGGTGCGTCGTGGCGAGAGCACCATCCTGCAGGATTATCTCGCGAACGGGATGACGCAGTTCCGCACCGCCGGCGTGGCGACGGTGGAGCGGGAGGCGGTCACCGTTCCGCTCACGGGCACTGGGCGATGGGCGTTCTACGGTCCCTATCAGAAGCTCGGCACCGGCCGCTTCGCCCTTGAAATCGATGCGGACGCCGATGGGGAAGGCCCCTTCTGTTTACAGGTGGATGCGCAGGGCGGGCACACCATCCTTGCTCAGCTGGAATTCACCCGGCGGCTGCACGCTTCGCTGCTGTTCGAAGTGCCGGAGGCGCTGGCCGGCGTTGATCTGGAGTTCCGCCTGACGCAACCGGCGGGCGTTGCGGGCCGGCTGCGGCTCAAGGCCTTCAGGCTGCACCTGATCGGCCTGCCCAGGACCGGGGGGCCGGCCCTCGCGGCGGCGCGGAGCATCCCGGCTCCGGCGCCGCTGAACCCGGCCTGGCAGGACGTCGCGACGCTGCTGCAGGACCGCGCCGCCGCGGCGGATCGCGTTGTCGCGCCGGCGCCGTTCCATCCGTGGCTGGCCCATTGCCGCCAGGTCAGCGACGCGCCGGAGCCTGGCGAATGGCCCGATCTGGTGGTGCTGCACAAGGGCGAGCTTTCGCGGCTGCCGCCCGATTTCCTGCCGGAGCTGGCACGCCGGGCCGCGCCGATCTTCGCGAATGCCGTGTTCGTGGTGTGGCGCCTGCATCCCGGTTTCGCCGCTGGCGACCGGGATGGCCCGCTGCACCTCGCTTCCCTGCAGCATTTCCTGCGCACCAGCACGCCCCCCGCCCTGTCCTTTCCGTACCAGGACCGTGCCTGGGCCGAGGTCGCCGAGTTCCTGGCCGGGCATGCCGCGGCGGAGGAGTTGGTGCTAGCGCCGGCTCCCTTCCGCCAGGTGCTGGCACTCCGGCTTCATCAGGCAGAGCAGCCGGCGGCGGGCGTCGAATATGCCTGGGTCGTGCTGCACAAGGGCCGCCTTGAGCAGATGCCGCTCGATTTCCTGCGCGCCCTGCCGGCGGACCACCAGCCGGTGCTGGCCAACGCCGTGTTCGTGGTGTGGTGCCGGCGGCCGCGGCCGGGCATGGAGGATTGCACCGAGACGCCGCACGTGCGCTCCTTCACGAACCGCCTCCGGGTTCTGGAGATGGCCGAAACGGCGGGCTAGCGAGCGGCCGCCGCCGCCATCCGGGTCGCAACCGTCCGCGACGCTGGCGCTTTGCTGCCGGCAGGAACGAGGAGCGCGAGGGATGAGCCGCTGGCGGTGGTTGTGGACCCGGCTGACCCGCCGGCTGTGGTTCCGGGCAGCCCTGTTCACGCTTCTGGCGGTCGCGACCGCCCTGTTCGCCGCGGTGGCCGAGCCCTTCATCCCCTACCGGATCACCGCCTCGATCGGTGCCGAGGCGGTGGACAACATCCTGGGCATCCTGGCCTCGTCGATGCTGGCGGTGACGACCTTCTCGCTCACCACCATGGTGTCGGCCTTTTCCGCGGCCACCAACAACACCACCCCGCGCGCCACCCGCCTGCTGATCGAGGACCGCTCGGCGCAGAACGCCATCTCCACCTTTCTGGGCAGCTTCCTGTTCGCGGTGTCGGGCATCATCGCCCTCAGCACCGGCATCTATGGCGAAAGCGGCCGGGTGATCCTGTTCGTCGTCACCGTGCTGGTGATCGGCTGGATCGTGGTGACGCTGGTGCGCTGGATGGAGCACCTGTCACGACTCGGCCGCGTCGGCGAAACCACGGCGCGCATCGAGCAGGCGGCGCGGGTCGCGCTGCAGCAGTTGGCGAAGCAGCCGCATCTCGGCGGCTGCCCCGCCGTGCCGCTGCCGCCTTCCGCCCATCCGGTGTTTCCCGCCGAACAGGGTTACCTGCAGCACGTCGATCTCGGGCGGCTCGAAGCGCTCGCCGAGGAAGCCGGGCAAAAGGTCCACCTCGTCATGCTGCCCGGCAGCTACGCGCATCCGCGGCGTCCGCTCTGCTGCCTCGCCACCGATCCCGGCGAGGAGGTGGACGAACGGCTGCGCGGCGCCTTTTCCCTTGAACAGAGCCGGTCCTACGACCAGGACCCGCGCTTCGGCTTGGTGGTGCTGTCGGAGATCGCGTCGCGCGCCCTGTCGCCCGCGGTGAACGACCCCGGCACCGCCATCGGCGTGCTCACCGCCGGCGGCCGGCTGCTGGAGGAATGGTCCACCACGCCGGCCGAGCCGACGGTCGAGCACCCGCATGTCCATGTGCCGGCCTTGTCAGCGGATGACCTGCTGGACGGCTTCTTCCGCCCCATCGCGCGGGACGGCGCCGGCCTGCTGGAGGTCGGCATCCGGCTGCAGAAGACGCTGAGCCTGCTGGCGCCGCTGCCGGGCCTCGGCGATGCCACGCGCCGCCACTCCGCGGAGGCGCTGCAACGCGCCGAGGCCGGCCTGACCTTGGCCGAGGAACGGCGCATCCTGCGCGGCGTGGCCCTGGCCGCCGAGGATGCCGCCTGGCCCTGACGCGGCGATCCGGCCCGAAGGCGCCCCTACCCGCGCGCGTTGGCCCGCGCTAACACTGCCTTCCGAGTAACGGAGGCAACCGTGAACCAGCAGCCCCTGCCCAATTCCCTCCGCCAAGGCCCGGACCTGCGCGGCCGCTTCGGCGAGTTCGGCGGCCGCTACGTCGCTGAAACGCTGATGCCGGTGATCCAGGAAGTGGAACAGGCCTACAACGCCGCGCGCAACGACCCCGCCTTCCTGGCGGAATGGCGACGGCTGCTGAAGGATTACGTCGGCCGCCCCAGCCCGCTCTGGCTGTGCGAGCGGCTGACGGAGCATTGCCGCGCGGCCTCCGGCCAGCCCGACAAGGGCGCGAAGATCTACTTCAAGCGCGAGGAGCTGAACCACACCGGCGCGCACAAGATCAACGCCGTGCTGGGCCAAATCCTGCTGGCCAAGCGCATGGGCAAGCCGCGCATCATCGCCGAGACGGGTGCCGGCCAGCACGGCGTCGCCACCGCCACGGCCTGCGCGCTGTTCGGCCTGAAATGCATCGTCTACATGGGCGCCACCGACGTGGAGCGGCAGGCGCCCAACGTGTTCCGCATGAAGCTGCTGGGCGCCGAGGTGAGGCCGGTCACCTCCGGCGCCGGCACGCTGAAGGACGCGATGAACGACGCCATGCGCGACTGGGTCGCCAATGTCGCGGACACCTATTACTGCATCGGCACGGTGGCCGGCCCGGCCCCCTTCCCGCAGATGGTGCGCGACTTCCAATGCGTGATCGGCGAGGAAACCCGCGAGCAGATCCTGGCCGCCGAAGGCCGGCTGCCGGATGCGCTGGTCTGCGCCGTCGGCGGCGGCTCCTCCGCCATGGGGCTGTTCCACCCGTTCCTCGATGACGAGGGCGTCGCCATCTATGGCGTCGAGGCCGCCGGGCGCGGCATGGATACGCCGGAGCACGCCGCCTCGCTGAACCGTGGCCGCCCCGGCGTGCTGCACGGCAACCGCACCTACCTGCTGCAGAACGGCGACGGGCAGATCCAGGAAGCGCATTCCATCTCGGCCGGGCTGGATTATCCCGGCATCGGGCCGGAGCATTCCTGGCTGCACGAGATCGGCCGCGTCACCTATGTTGGCGCCACCGACGGGGAAGCTCTGGACGCGTTTCAGCTCTGCTCGCGCCTGGAAGGCATCATCCCGGCGCTGGAATCGGCGCACGGCCTGGCGCAGGTGCTGAAGCTGGCGCCCACCATGGATCGCGACGGGATCATCATCCTCAACTTGTCCGGCCGGGGCGACAAGGACATCTTCACCGTGGCCAAGCACCTGGGAGAGCAGCTGTGAGCCCCTCCGACTCCGGGCCGCCCGGTTCCGGCCGCGATTGCTTCGACCGCCGCGGCCGCATCGCCGCGCGCTTCGCCCAGCTCAAGGCCGAGGGACGCGGCGCGCTGATGCCCTATCTCGAGGCCTATGACCCCGACCCGGCGACCTCCATGGCGCTGCTGCGCGGCCTGCCCGGGGCGGGTGCCGACCTGATCGAGCTGGGCGTGCCGTTCTCCGACCCCATGGCGGACGGCCCGACCATCCAGTTGGCGGCGCAACGGGCGCTGAAGGCGGGCGGCAGCCTAGCCGGCGCGCTGGCCATGGTGCGCGACTTCCGGCGCGCGGATGATGACACTCCCGTAGTGCTGATGGGCTACCTCAACCCGATCCTGTCCTATGGCATCGACAGCTTCTGCACCGAGGCGGCGTGTTCCGGCGTGGACGGGCTGATCGTGGTGGACCTGCCGCCGGAGGAAGCCGACGAGCTGGCGATCCCGGCGCGCGAGCAAGGCCTCGACCTGATTCGCCTGGTGGCGCCGACCACCGACGAGGCGCGGCTGCCCAAGGTGCTCGAAGGCACCAGCGGCTTCATCTACTACGTCGCCATCGCCGGCATCACCGGCACGCGCAGCGCCACCCGCGATGCGCTGGCCGAGGCCATCCCGCGGCTGCGCCGGCACACCGACCTGCCGATCGCCATCGGCTTCGGCGTCCGCTCGCCGCAGCAGGCGGCCGAGGCGGCGCAGGTGGCGGACGGCGCTGTGGTCGCCTCGGCGCTGATCGACACCCTGGCGCAGTCGCTCGACGAGCGCGGCCGGGCCCGCCCGGAGACGCTGCGCCGGGTGCTCGACCAAGTACGCGGGCTGGCGGATGCGGTGCGCGGGGCGCGGGTTTCCGCCTGAAGCGGGGGCACCGGGATCACGCTTCCGCCCACGCCGTGATTCCGCTTGACGCCTTCGCGGGATTAGCCTAGGCGAACGCTTCGCCCTGGAACCGAACTGGTGCCGGGGCGCCCCCGCTTCATGGCCCCGGCCGTGATGCCGGGCCGGAAACGGGCGGGCCGGAAACACCACCCACATCAACAGGACCGAGCGGCATCCGCCCATGCGCAGGATGCCCGGTCAAGCCGTGCCCATGCGAATGGGGGCGCAGGAATCCTGCCGTGGCGGCGAGTCGCGGCCGGATCAGGAACATCGCACTTCATGGCAAATGCCAACAGCCTTTCCACGACCCAGGGTGGCATGGAAGACTTCGCCGCCCTGCTCGACGCCACGCTTGGCGCCGATACCGGCTTCGCCGGCTCCGTCGTTACCGGCAAGGTCATCCGCGTCGACGACGATTTCGCGGTCGTGGATGTCGGGCTGAAGTCTGAGGGTCGCGTCCCTCTCAAGGAATTCGCGCCGCAGGGCCAGAAGGCCGAAGTCAAGCCCGGCGACGTCATCGAGCTGTTCGTCGAGCGCTACGAGGACCGTGACGGCTCCATCGTGCTGTCGCGCGAGAAGGCCCGCCGCGAGGAAGCCTGGACCAACCTGGAGAAGGCGTTCAACGCGCAGCAGCGCGTCAACGGCGTCATCTTCGGCCGCGTGAAGGGTGGCTTCACCGTCGATCTCGGCGGCGCCGTGGCCTTCCTGCCTGGCTCCCAGGTCGATATCCGCCCGGTGCGCGACGTTGGCCCGCTGATGGGCTCGCCGCAGCCCTTCCAGATCCTGAAGATGGACCGCGCCCGCGGCAACATCGTGGTGTCGCGCCGCGCCGTCCTCGAAGAGACCCGTGCGGAGCAGCGCTCGGAGCTGATCCAGGGCCTGAAGGAAGGCATGATCCTCGACGGCGTGGTCAAGAACATCACCGACTACGGTGCGTTCGTCGACCTCGGCGGCGTGGACGGCCTGCTGCACGTCACCGACATCGCCTGGCGCCGCATCAATCACCCCTCCGAGGCCCTGACCATCGGTCAGCAGGTCCGCGTGCAGGTGATCCGCTTCAACTCCGAGACGCAGCGCATCAGCCTCGGCATGAAGCAGCTGATGTCCGACCCGTGGGAAGGCGTCGCGATCAAGTACCCGGTGGGTGCGAAGTTCAGCGGCCGCGTGACCAACATCACCGATTACGGCGCCTTCGTGGAGCTGGAGCCGGGCGTCGAGGGTCTGGTCCACGTCTCCGAGATGAGCTGGACCAAGAAGAACGTCCATCCGGGCAAGATCGTCGCGACATCGCAGGAAGTCGACGTGATGATCCTGGACGTGGACGAGCCGAAGCGCCGCATCTCGCTCGGCCTGAAGCAGGCCCAGGGCAATCCCTGGGAGCTGTTCCTGGAGAGCCACGGCCCTGGCTCGATCGTCGAGGGCGAGATCCGCAACATCACCGAGTTCGGTCTGTTCGTGGGTCTGGCTCCCGAGATCGACGGCATGGTGCACATGTCCGACCTGTCCTGGGACGTCGCCGGCGAGCAGGCGATGGCCGAGTACCAGAAGGGTCAGGTCGTCAAGGCCAAGGTGCTGGACGTTGACGTCGAGAAGGAGCGCATCTCCCTCGGCATCAAGCAGCTGGCCGCCGACCCCGCCGCCGAGGTGCTGGATCGCGTTCGCAAGAACGATGTTGTCACCTGCATCGTGACCAAGGTCGAGCAGAACGGCATCGAGGTGAAGGTCGACGAGGTGCTGACCGGCTTCATCCGGCGCGCCGAGCTGGCCCGCGACCGCAACGACCAGCGCCCCGACAAGTTCGCCATCGGCGAGAAGGTTGATGCGAAGGTCACGGCCGTGGACCGTGCCGCCCGCCGCCTGGCCCTGACCATCAAGGGCAAGGAAGTGGAGGAGGAGCGCGAGGCGATGAAGGAGTACGGCACCGCCGACTCCGGTGCGTCGCTGGGCGACATCCTTGGCGCCGCGATCCGCCGCCGCAACCAGATGGTCAGCGACGAGTAATCCTCGCCGCTCCCGTCGGAGAACACGACGCGCCCCGGATGGTCCGCCATCCGGGGCGTTTTCATGCGCGCCATTCGAGGAGGTGCGTCATTCAAGCGGGCAATCACCATCATCGGCGGGCGGGATTGGCAGCCGCGCCGCCGCGGCTCATTCTGTGCTGCAACGCACAGGAGTGAGATCCGATGGCCGAACCTCTCGGCGCCCAGGCGCTCGACCAGCTGTTCCGCACCGCCCGCACGCATTACAAATGGCAGGATCGCCCGGTGTCCGACGAGACGCTGCGGGATTTGTACGAGCTGGTGAAGATGGGCCCCACCAGCGCCAATTGCGAACCGGCCCGCTTCGTCTTCATCCGCACGCCCGAGGCCAAGGAGAAGCTGCGCCCGGCACTGTCATCCGGCAATCTGGAGAAGACCATGAGCGCCCCGGTGATCGCCATCGTCGCCTGGGACGTGGCGTTCTACAGCAAGCTGCCGGAGCTGTTCCCGCATGCCGATGCGAAGTCCTGGTTCACCGGCAGCCCCGCCTTCGCCGAGGCCACCGCCTTTCGCAATTCCTCGCTCCAGGCCGCCTATCTGATCCTGGCGGCGCGGTCGCTCGGCCTCGATACCGGGCCGATGAGCGGGTTCAACGCCGCCAAGGTGGACGAGGCGTTCTTCCCGGATGGCGGCTGCAAGACCAACATGCTGGTGAATCTGGGCTATGGCGACGAGAGCGGGCTGTTCGGCCGGCTGCCGCGCCTGGCCTTCGACCAGGCCGTGACGCTGGCCTGACCTTGCCGGGTGGCCTCGCGGGCGGCGGCGGGCCCGTTCCGCTCGCCGCATCCCTGCGCCGGGTGCTCAGGCGCCCGGCCGCGGCATCGCCCCCAGCCCGCCCACGACTCCTGTTCCGGTCCCGGCCCCTGGCCCTGCCGGCGCGGCGGCGACCGCCTGATGGTCGGCCAGCGCCTCGCGCAGCCGGCCCTCCTGCTCCGGCGACAGCGAGGTGCGCAGCACCCGACCCTGTATGCCGGCCAGTTCCGCCAGCACCTTTTCCGGCTGCACCTTGCGGATCAGCACGAACAGCGCCGAGGAATTGTTCGGGATGGTGTCCGCCAGGGAGCGGATGAAGTCGTCATTGATGCCGTAATCGACCATGGAGCCGGACAGCGCGCCGGTGCCGGCACCGATGGCGCCGCCGATCGCCATGCCGGCCAGCGGGTTCAGGAACAGCAGCCCGACCAGCGAGCCCCACAGCGCGCCCGACAACCCGCCCGAGGCGGCGCCGGCGGCGGTGAGGTTGATGCTCTGCTTGAGGCGGACCTCGCCATCGGCATCGCGCACCGCGATCACCGCGTCTTCCAGGTCGATCAGGTATTCCTGGCGCAGCTTGCCCAGCTTGGCGAGCACCTGGTCGGCCTGGCCGGGGTCATCGAAGCCCACCACCACGAGTTCGGACATCCTGGCTGTTCCCTTGTTCCGGCCGCCCTGGAGCGAGCGGGCGGCCGGTAAACGCGGCCTCCGGAAGCCGGTTCCATTCCGGAACACAGGCCGGCGAACCGCCGTTCAGGGGCGGCTGGCGGCGATCGCCTCGGCCGGCGTCAGGCGGCCATCATACAGCGCCCGGCCGATGATGGTGCCGGCGACGCTGCCGGCAGCCCGCAACGCGGTGATGTCCTGCACCCCGGCGACACCGCCCGATGCGATCACCGGCGTCGACAGCCGCCGCGCCAGCGCCGCCGTGGCCTCCACATTGACGCCGCCCAGCATGCCGTCCCGGTCGATGTCGGTGTGGATGATGGCCGCGGCGCCCGCATCCTCGAAGCCCAGCGCGAGGTCGAGGGCAGACACGCCGCTGGTTTCCGCCCAACCCTCCGTCGCCACCATGCCGTCCCGCGCATCGATGCCGACCGCCACCTGGCCCGGGAAGGCGCGGCAGGCGGCGCGGGCGAAATCCGGGTCCTTCACCGCCGCCGAGCCCAGGATCACCCGCGCGATGCCGCGCGACAGCCAGGCCTCCACCGTCGCCATGTCGCGGATGCCGCCGCCCAGCTGCACCGGGCGGGAGGTGGCGGACAGGATGGCGGCCACCGCCGCGGCATTGGCCGGCCGGCCGGCAAAGGCGCCGTCGAGGTCCACCACATGCAGCCATTCGAAGCCGGCCTCGTCAAAGGCCCGCGCCTGGGTGGCCGGGTCGCCATAGACGGTGGCCTGCGCCATGTCGCCGCGCTTGAGGCGCACGGCCTGACCCTGCTTGAGGTCGATGGCGGGATAAAGGGTGAAGCTCATCGGGATTCCTTCGGCCGCGCGGATCTCAGCCGCCGGCCCGCATGTCGAGGGCGCGGCCATGCGGCGGCTCCAGCAGCTTGAAATAATAATGGCCCGCCACGGTGCGGCCGCGCACCCGCGCATAGGCCGGGTGCGTGCCCCATTGGGTGTAGCCCATGGTTTTGAACAGGGTGATGGCGGTGCTCTGCGTTTCCCGCACGTCGAGGTTCAGCACCCGGTGGCCGAGCGAGGCCGCCCGCTCCTCCACCCGCCGCACCAGCAGCCGCGCCAGCCCGTGGCCGCGGGCATAGGGTGCGATATAGGCATGGGTCAGCTGCGCGCCGAAGGCCTGCGCCTCGTTGTTGCGCGGCGGGCGGATCAGCTGCGCCGAGCCCACCGGCACGCCGTCGAGCCGGGCGATGAACAATTCGGTCGAAGGCACCAGCAGCACGCCGCGGAAATGCCGCGCCAGCGCCTCCCGTCCCTGCGGCTCCACCCAGCCGAAGCCGCCACCCTCGATGATGGCGGCATCGGTGGCTTCGCACAGATCCGCCAGATCGGCCTCGTCGAGCGCCTCGGTACGCTCCACCAGCAGCTCATGGTTCAGCGCCGACATGCTCAGGGCGACCATTGCAGGAAATTGGCCAGCATGCGCAGGCCGGTGAACTGGCTTTTCTCGACATGGAACTGGGTGCCGAACAGGTTGTCCCGGCCGATAATGGCGGCCACCGGCCCGCCGTAATCGGTGGTGGCCAGCACCTCGCCGGGACGGCCGCCGGACAGCGCAAAGGAATGCACGAAGTAGGCGTGGTCGCCCGGCGTGACGCCGTGCAGCACGGGATGCGCTTCGGGGGTGAAATCCAGCGCGTTCCAGCCCATCTGCGGCAGCGGCAGGGCGTCGCCGGTGGCATCGCGCGGGTCCATCGGCGCCATCTCGCCGCCGATCCAGCCAAGGCCGGGCGTCACGCCGTGTTCCAGCCCGCGCTCCACCATCAGCTGCATGCCGACGCAGATGCCGAGAAACGGCACGGCCCGGTGGATCGCCGCCTCCTGCACCGCCTCCACCATGCCCGGCATGGCGTCCAGGCCGCGGCGGCAGGCGGCGAAAGCGCCCTGGCCCGGCATCACGATGCGGTCGGCGCGCGCCACCGCCTCGGCCGTGGTTTCCACTGTGATGGCGGCATGCAGGCCGGCGTCGGACGCCGCACGGTGCAGCGCCCGCAGCACCGATGCCAGGTTGCCCGAGCCGGGATCCACCACCGCCACCTTCATGCCCGAGGTCCTTTCGCTTCCAGCGCGGCCCAGTCCGGGCGCGCATCCAATGCGCGCAGCATCGCCGCCGCCTCATCCCGGGCCAGCACCACCGCGGCGGCCGGCCGGCCGCGCCGGGCGAGCTGCCAGCGCCGCAGATCCTGCGCGTGCAGCCCCACCAGAAGCTGCGCCGCCAGCCCCAGCGGCAGGGCGCTGCCCCGCGGCGCCAGCATGGCCAGCGCCAGGCTGAAGACCAGATAAGCCAGCAACGGCCACCACAGCCGGTGCAGCAGGAACCACAGCGGCGGCAGCAGCGCCGCCAGCAGCGAGAACCGCTCCGGGATCAGCAGCAGCCCGGCGTCTCGCGCCGGCGCGGCGGCGGGCCTGCGGGCGGGCGTGCCGGCGGCGGGAACCGAGGAGGCCGGCAGGCTGGCCGGCGGGTGCACCGTCCAGGCCCGGCTCATCCGTCGAGCGAGCCCTTGGTGGAGGGAATCGCCCCGGCCGCTCGCGGATCGGGCTCCACCGCCTGGCGCAGCGCGCGCGCCAGCGCCTTGAAGCAGCCTTCCGCGATGTGGTGCGCGTTGCTGCCCGCCTTCTGGATCACATGCAGGGTGATGCCCGCATTGATGGCGAAGGCGCGAAAGAACTCCTCGAACAGCTCGGTGTCCATGGCGCCGACCTTGTCGCGCGGGAACGCCACGGTCCAGGCCAGGAAGGGGCGGCCGGAGATGTCGATGACGGCCTCCACCAACGCCTCGTCCATCGGCACCAGGGCGGCGCCGTAGCGGCGGATGCCGCGCTTGTCGCCGAGCGCCCGCTTCACCGCCTGGCCCAGCACGATGCCGACATCCTCGGTGGTGTGGTGGAAGTCGATGTGCAGGTCGCCCTTCGCGTCCACCTCGAGGTCGATCAGGCTGTGCCGCGCCAGCGCCGTCAGCATGTGGTCGAGAAAGCCGATGCCGGTGTTGACGCGCGCCTGCCCGGTGCCGTCCAGGCGGAGCAACACCTGGATCTGGGTTTCGCTGGTGCTGCGGGCGATGTCGGCAGTGCGCGGCTTGCTGTCCATGCGGGGCTTCCTAGACCGGGAGGCGGGGGTTGCCCAGGGGATTGCCCGGGGGATTGCCCAAGGATGGGTCCACGGGGGAATTCCTTCATGGGACATCGTTCCCCGGGGATGGTTCCGGGAGGGATGCTGCGGGAGGCGGCGCCGGGAAACGGTTGCGGAATCCCGATCGCGGGCGCGCCGGGCCTTGTGGCGCCTTCATGGTTTCGCAAAGCAATCGGGCCAGTCTGCGCGGATGCCGCCGGCCCTCCGGCGCCTTGCCGCAGCAGAACAAGGATCGTGCCGCCGTGTTCCTGGCCCTTCGGCCTGTTCGACGCAGCCTGCTGCGGGTGCTGCGCCTCGGCGCGGCGGCCGCATTGCTGCGCCACCGGCCGGCGAAAGCGGGCTCGTCCTTCGCCGCCTCGGCCCGGACCCGGCTGTTGTGGCACGCCGCGCGGGACGCGCAGGCCCGCGAGGACGCCGTGACGCTGCGGCTGCTGGAGCGGAGCTCCACCCTGGCCGAGGCGGACCGGCAGTTGCTGCGTGCCGCCCGCGCCGAGGCAGACAGCAGCCTGGAGGGCTTGTTCCTGGCCATGCGGGACGATGCGGGCCTGCCGGCCGACCAGGGGCTGCGGGCCCGGCTGCGGCTGGTGGAGGCGACGCTCGCCGCGCGGCGAAGCCTGCGTCGTCGCATGGACCGGCTGGCCACCCACCCCGCCGCACTGCCCCTCACCCCCGGGGAATGGCACCAGGGCCGGCGCAACCACGATGCGGCTTTGCAGGCGATCGGGGTGCTTCTGCTGGGCGGCGGCACGGCACCGGCCAAGCCCTCCGTCGCGACGCCGCCCCGCCGCAGCACGGCCGGCGACCGGCTGCCGCCGCTGTTCGGGGCACCGGCGTCGACGACCATCGAGGCCGAGGACGCCGCACCGCTGTGGCTGGGGGGGCTGGCGGCTTCCATGTTCGGGGGCGTGGGCTGGCTGTTGTGGCGGCGGCGCTCCGTTCCCGCGCGGCGCGGCGCCGACCGGGCGGAGGTGGCGCTGTTCGCGCGGCTGCTGCTGCCCGGTGCCGCGCCGCAGCGCGCCGCGGTGATCAACATGTCGCGCGGCGGCAGTGCCCTGCGCTGGGCGGCCGGCACAATGCGGGCAGGGCAGGCGCTGGCCGTGGATGTCGACGGGCTCGGCCGCATCGAGGCGCAGGTGGTGGAGCATGAGGACGCCGTGCTGCGGCTGCGCTTCCTGGCGCTCAGCCCGCGCCAGGAGAACGCCCTGGCGCGGCTGACCGCACGGGGATCGGGGCGCTGACACGAGCGGGGCCGCGGCGGGGCACTGGCCCCGCCGCGGAAGCGGCCGGATCAGACCTCGACCTGTTCCACCGCCACCACCTCGGGGACGTAGTGGCGCAGCATGTTCTCGACGCCATGCTTCAGCGTGGCGCGCGAGGACGGGCAGCCCGAGCAGGCACCCTGCAGATGCAGCTTGACAATGCCGTCGCGGAAGCCGCGAAACACGATGTCCCCACCGTCGCCGGCCACCGCCGGACGCACGCGGGTGTCCAGCAGCTCCTTGATCTGGGCCACGATCTCGGCATCGGCGGGATCGCTGTCCTCTTCCACCGCCTCGTCGGTGAACTCCTGCCCCAGCAACACCGGGCGGCCCGCCATCAGGTGCTCCATCAGCAGCGCCAGCACCTGCGGCTTCAGCGCCTCCCACTCGGTTCCGGCCGTCTTGCTGACGGTGACGAAGTCGGCGCCGAGAAAGACGCGGGCCACGCCATCCAGGGCGAACAACCGCTCGGCCAGCGGAGAACGGGACGCCGCCTCGGCCGAGGTGAAGTCGGCAGTGCCGCCGGCGCCCATCACGTCCTGGCCAGGCAGAAACTTCAGCGTGGCGGGATTGGGCGTGGATTCCGTTTCAATGAACATGAGCGCTTTTCCGTGCGTGAAGGTCGGGTATCCGGTCCGCATGGGATGTGGGACATCCGGCGCGCCGCTGCAACCGCAAAGGGCCGCGGCACCGCCCGCCCTCAGGTGACGCGGGCCAGCTCCACGTCATCCAGGTTGCCGGGCACGATGGTCAGCGGCACCCGCAGCCGCGGCGCGTAGCGGCCGGTCAGCGCGGTAATCAGCGGCCCGGGCCCGCCGCCATTGACGCCCGATGCCAGGATCAGGATCGACAGGCGCGGATCCTCCTCCAGCAGGGCCAGCAGCTCGTCACGCGTCTCGCCCTCGCGGATCAGCAGGATCGGCAGGCCGCCGGTGATCTCCTGCACCTCGGCGGCCAAGGCGGAGAGCAGCTTCTCGGCTTCCTCGCGCCGCTCCTCCTGCAGCATGGCGCCGACGCCGGCCCATTCCACCGTGCCTTCCGGCTCGATCACCCGCAGCAGGGCGACGCGGCCGCCGCCATTGCGCGCCCGCAGGCAGGCGTAGCGCATGGCGACGCGCCGCTCCTGGCTGTCATCCACCATCACCAGGAAAACACGGTCGCGCCGCGCAGCTTCGGGCATTCATCCCCTCCGGAACAGCACGCTGCCGAGCCAGCCGGCGAAGGCGGCCAACAGAATGCAGGCCAGACCGTACAACACGGGCTCGGTGGCTGCCACATCGGCGATGCGCGCGGCGGCGCCGACCCGCTCCACCCGGAAGCCCAGCTCCTGCCGCGCCACCACGCGGCCGGCACGCACCAGCAGCACCTGCACCTGGTAGTCGCCGGTGTCGGTGGCGGCGGGCAGCGGCAGGCGGGCGCGGAATAGCCGGGCGCCGGAAATCTGCACCGCCTCCTCCTCCTCGTGCCAGAGGCGGGCGCTCTGCTTCAACTGCAGCAGGGCCTGGCGGTAAGCCGGATCCTGGATGCCGAGCGACTGCAGCGGCAGGTGGTCGACGCCGAGCCGCTTGGCCTCCCGTTCCTCCGGCGGCAGCATCTCGCGCAGCGGGCGGGTTCCGGCCATCAGGTAGAAGCCCGGCACCTGCCGGAAGCGGGCGGAAGGGCCGTTCAGCCAGAGACCGAGCACACGGATCTTGCGCCGCACGATCATCGGCTCGGCGCCGCTCTGCACCACCACCAGCACGTCGTCGCCGCCTTCCCCGCCGAGCAACCGCTCGGTGGCGCCGAACACCAGCAATTCGGTGCCGCTGAAGCCGGTGGTGATGTCCACCCGCTCCTGCGACAGCTCGGCCACCAGGGGCGGGCGCGCGGCCGCCGGATTGCCCGGCGCGGGCGGCGGGGGCGGCGGCAGGGGGGCTGCCGGCGCGGGCTGCGCCGCCAGGGGCCGCACCAGGGCGGGATGCGCGCCCGAAGCGATGCCGAGGCCCAGCAGCAGCGCCAGCAGAACGCGCCTCGCGCGCCTCATGTCGGGATCGGGCCGATGGCGAACAGGCTGTCCGGCGTCGCCACCAAGCCCCACAGCAGGCTGAGCGCCACGCCGAGCACCAGCAGGCCGAGCAGGGCGCGGGTTTCCTCGCCCCGCAGCCGCGTGCCCATGGCAGCGCCGAACTGCGCGCCCGCCACGCCGCCCAGCAGCAGCAGCAGGGTCAGCACGATGTCGACGCTGCCGGTCTGCACCGCCTGCAGCAGCGTCACGTTGGCGGCGACGAACACCACCTGGAACAGCGAGGTGCCGATCACCACCGAGGTGGGCATCCCCAGCAGGTAGATCATCGCCGGCACCAGCATGAAGCCGCCGCCGACGCCCATCACCGCCGACAGCACGCCGATGCCGAGCCCCACCAGCATGGGCGGGATTACCGAGATGTAGAGGCGCGACTTGCGGAAGCGCAGTTTGAACGGCAGGCCGTGCATCCACATGTGGGCGTGCAGCCGCGCCGGGCCGCCGGAGCGGCGGCGGCGCAGGATGGCGCGCACGCTTTCGCGCACCATCAGCGCGCCGACGCTGCCCAGCACCACGATGTAGAAGATCGAGACGGCCAGATCGACCTGGCCCTGGCGGCGCAGCCAGGCGAACAGCTCAACCCCCATGGCCGAGCCGATGAAGCCGCCCACCAGCAGCACCAGCCCCATGCGCGGGTCGACATTGCCGCGCCGCCACTGCGCGATCAGCCCGGACACCGAGGCGCCCAGCGTCTGATTGGCGCCCGAGGCCACCGCCACCGGCGCGGGAATGCCGACCAGGATCAGCAGCGGGGTCAGCAGAAAGCCGCCGCCCACCCCGAACAGGCCGGAAAGCCACCCCACGCCAAAGCCGATGCCCAACAGCAGCGTCGCATCGACCGACATCTCGGCGATTGGCAGGTAGACCTGCATGGTGGTTCCAGTCTCACAGCCAGCAACAGGACGACCGGCGGGCCGCCGCCCGCCGGCCGGTTCGCACAAGGGACATTCCGAATACGGCAAGTCTTGGGCTAAAGCATGCGTATCGAGAGAGTTCTGTGCCTCCAACGGGGAATTGCTGCCGATGCGCGCCTTGCTGTCCCGCCGTGCCCTGCTGGCCACAAGCCTCGCCGTTCCCCTGGCCATTCCGGCGCTGCGCGGGACCCGTGCGCAGGGGATCGGATCGCGGGTCAGCCTGCTGCACCTGAACGACTTCCACGCCAAGCATGACGGGCAGCAGCCCACCGGCGGCACCTGCCGCGAAGGTCGGCCCTGCGTCGGCGGCTCGGCCCGGCTGGCCAGCGGCTGGAGCATGCTGGAGGCCGAGGCGCGCGCCGAGGGCCGCGGCGTGCTGCGACTCGATGCCGGCGACCAGTTCACCGGCAGCCTGTACCACACGGCGCACAACGGCCGGACCGAGGCGGCGGTGCAGCGCGCCAACCGCACCCACGCCATGACGCTCGGCAACCACGAATTCGACGGCGGGCCGCAGCGGCTCGCGGATTACGCGGCGCTGGTGGATTTCCCGCTGCTCTCGGCCAATCTGGACGTCAGTCGCGAGCCGCTGCTGCAGGGCCGGATCGGCAGCCACGCCGTGTTCCGCCACGGCGAGCAGCGCATCGGCCTGATCGGCCTGACCACGGAGACCACGCCGGAAGCCTCCTCCCCCGGCCCCACCGTGGCCTTCACCGACGCGCGGGAGGCGGCGCTGCGCGCGAGCGCCGCGATCCGCGCCGGGGGCCCGGCCACGATCGTGGTGCTGTCGCATCTGGGGCTGGTGCCGGACCAGCGCCTCGCCGCCGCCGTGCCCGGCATCGACCTGATCGTCGGCGGCCACTCGCACACCCTGCTGGGCAACGGCCTGCCGGAGGCGGAAGGCTCTTCCCCCGTGATGGTGGACGGACCCGACCGCGCGGTGCGCATCGTGCAGGCCGGCGCCTATGGCCGCTGGCTCGGCCGGCTCGACCTCGATCTCGCGCCGGATGGCAGGATCCTGGCGCAGGGCGGGCGGGTGCTGCCGGTCACGCCGGAGCTGGCCGAGGACGCCTCCGTCGCCGCGCTGGTGGCCGGCTATGGCAAGCCGCTGGCCGAGCTACGCGCGCGCCCGGTGGGGCAGAGTCCGGTGGCGCTGTCCAACAGCGAGTGCCGCAAGGGCGAATGCGGCCTCGGCAATCTGGTGGCCGACGCCATGCTGGCCGCGGTGCCGGGCGCCGAGGTGGCGGTGACCAATGGTGGCGGGCTGCGCGCCGGGCTGCCGCAGGGGCAGGTATCGCTGGGCGACGTGCTGGAGGTGCTGCCCTTCGGCAACACGCTGGCCACGCTGACCATCCGCGGCAGCGACCTGCGGCAGGCGCTGGAGATCGGCCTCGGTCGCTATGCCGAAAATGGCGGCGGCTTCGCCCAGGTTGGCGGGCTGCGCTACGGCTTCGATCCCGCCGCGCCGGCCGGACAGCGCGTCCGCTCCGTCAGCGTGCGGGACGGCGATGGCTACAAGCCGCTCGACCCGGAGCGCGTCTATCGCGTGGTGACCAACAACTTCACCCGCCGCGGCGGCGACGGCTATACGCCGTTCCGCGACAAGGCGCTGGATTCCTACGACAACGGCCCGCCGCTGGAGGATGTGGTGGCGGCCTATATCCGGCTGGAGGGCGCCTCCCGCTCGCGCCTCGACGGGCGGATCGAGCGGCGATAACGGCGTGCCGGAATCCGGCACGCCGCGGCCTTGGCCATTCGCCCCGCGGGCCGGACCCGCTATAGGCGCCCCTTGCGCCGCGTTCAGGAGGTCCGATGACCCACTCGCCCCCGATCATCGATGCCCGTGGCCTTTGGAAGAAATTCGGCGGGCTGGCGGTGCTGAAGGGCGTGGATCTCAGCGTCGCCGAGCGCGAGCTGGTGTTCATCATCGGCCCCTCGGGTTCCGGCAAATCCACCCTGCTGCGCTGCCTGAACCGGCTGGAGGAGCCGGATGACGGCTCCATCCAGGTCGACGGCATCGAGCTGCTGAGCCCGAAGACCGACCTCAACGCCGCGCGGCGGCGCATCGGCATGGTGTTCCAGAGCTTCAACTTGTACCCGCACATGACCGCGCGGGCCAACGTCATGCTGGCGCTGCGCAAGGTGCTGGGCCAGGACAAGGACCAGGCGGCCCAGCTCGCCGCCCGCGCGCTCGACCGCGTCGGCCTGGCGGAGCGGATGGACCATTACCCGGCGCAGCTCTCGGGCGGCCAGCAGCAGCGCGTCGCCATTGCCCGCGCCATCGCGCTGGAGCCGCGGGTGATGCTGTTCGACGAGCCGACCAGCGCGCTGGACCCCGAGCTGGTGGGCGGCGTGCTGAACGTGATGCGCGAGCTGCGGCAGGACGGCATGACCATGGTGGTGGTGAGCCACGAGATGGCCTTTGCCAAGGCCGCCGCCGACCGCGTGGTGTTCATGGCCGATGGCCAGAAGCTGGAGGAAGGACCGCCGGCGCAGATCTTCGACGCGCCCCGGCACGAGCGCACCCGCGCCTTTATCCGCCAGATCGACCGGCATTGAGGCCGGATCGCCATGGACGCGCTGAACAGTTTCATCTTCTCCTTCTTCAACCTGAAGGTCATGGCGCAGTACCTGCCGCTGGTGGCACAGGGGCTCGGCCTGACCGTGGTGCTGGCGCTGCTGATCGTGGTGTGCGGCCTCGCCCTCGGGCTGGCGCTGGCGGTGATCCGTTCCTTCGGGCTGCGCGTGCTGAACTGGGCGATCATCTTCACCGTGGACGTGTTCCGCGCCCTGCCGCCGCTGGTCATCATCGTGCTGCTGTTCTTCGGCCTGCCGGCGGCGGGGCTGTCGATCTCCGGCTTCGCCGCCACCTGGCTGTCGCTGACCCTGGTGCTGATGGCGTTTTCCGAGGAGATCTTCTGGGCCGGCATCACCGCCGTGCCGAAGGGCCAGTGGGAGGCGGCACGCTCCACCGGGCTTTCCTTTCTGCAGACGCTGCGCATGGTGGTGCTGCCGCAGGCGCTGCGCATCACCGTGCCGCCGCTGACCAACCGCACCATCGCCATCACCAAGGGCACCGCGCTCGGCTCGGTGGTGGGCGTGGCCGAGATCCTCGGCGCCTCGCAGAGCGCCATGTCGTTCTCGGCCAACCCGTCGCCGCTGACGCTGGGGGCGATCGCCTATCTGGTGCTGTTCATTCCCGTCGTCGCGCTCGGCCGCTGGATCGAGACGCGCTTCGCCTGGAAGCGCTGACCATGCGGTCGCGAGCACCGCAGCGGAGCGAGGAGCAGAGCGTGAACCGCATGGCCGGAAACCCGACCATGCGGTCGCAAGCAGCGCAGCGAAGCGAGGAGCAGAGCGTGAACCGCATGGCTGGAAACCCGACCATGCGGTCGCAAGCAGCGCAGTGAAGCAAGGAGCAGAGCGTGAACCGCACCGTGAAAGGCTAGCCGAGCACTCATGGAAGACTTCCTGTTCGCCTTCCTGAACTGGGACATCGTCACCCAGGCCTGGCCGATCCTGTGGCGCGGCTTCCTCTATACCCTGGCGCTGTCGGCCATGACGGTGCCGCTCGGCCTCGCGGGCGGCGTGGTGCTGGCGCTGCTGTCCACCTCCGGCCCGCGCCTCGTTCGGCTGCTGGCGGCGGGCTGGACCGATGTCTTCCGCGCCATCCCGCCCCTGGTGCTGCTGGTGTTCCTGTATGCCGGGCTGCCCTTCGCCGGGATCGATGTGGGCGCCTGGGGCGCGGTGGCGCTGGGCTTCCTGCTCAACACCGGCAGCTATTACGGCGAGGTGTTCCGCGCCGGCATCGAGAGCGTGCCGCGCGGCCAGATGGAGGCGGCGCGCTCCACCGGGCTCAGCCGCGGCCAGACGCTGCGCCACGTCGTGCTGCCGCAGGCGGTGCGCAACGTTCTGCCCGATCTGGTCAGCAACACGCTGGAGGTGGTGAAGCTGACCTCCATCGCGTCCGTGGTTGCCCTGCCGGAATTGTTGTTCCAGGCGCGCCAGGCGCAGAACGCCACCTACAACGCGACGCCCATCGTGGCGGCGGCGCTGGCCTATTTCCTGCTGCTCTGGCCGGTGGTGCGGCTGGTGTCCCGGCTGGAAAACCGGGCCCTGGCCGGGCGCTGAGGAAAGCCGCCCGCCCGGCCGCAGCCTGTGCCAGCCTGGGCCGGTGCTGCGGAGCCGCCATCATGGACCCATCATCGCGCCGGCTGGCGCAACTTCTCGCCTGGGCGGCGCTGGCCGGCCTCGCCGCGCTGGCCATCCTGGTGGCGTGGCTACTGGGCTTCCCGGGCGTGATGATCCTGGGGCTGCTGTTGCTTCTGGTGTGCACCCGCGCGGAGCTGTCGGACCAGGTGCCCGTCTGGAGCCTGGCCGTGTTCCACGCCCGCCAACAGCCGCCAGCGTCGCTGGAAGCGCGGGCCGACCGGGCTGCGGCACGGCGGAACAACCGGGCTGAGCTGCGCTTCTTCAAAGGCTGTTGCTTATTGCTGATCGTGGCCGGCCTGCTGGGAACGGCGTGGCAGTTCTGGCGGAACGGCTGACGGCTGAGGCGGGCCTCAGCCGGCCCGACGGGCGAAGCCTCCGATCAGCTCCGCCACCGCGTCCGGCGCTTCCAGCGGCAACAGGTGCGCGGCACCCGGCACGGTGGCGAGCTTCGCGGCGTTGAAATAGGGCGCCATCAGGCGGCGCTGCGCATCCGGCCCCAGGTCACTGTCCGCCTCCCCCGCCAGAACAAGCGCCGGGGTGTTCAGCAGCCCGATGCGGCGGGACCAGTCCTCGCGCGAGCCGCGTTCCAGCCAAGCCATCCAGGCGGCCCGGTCGGCGCGCAGCACATCCTCCACCGCCAGCTCCCGCAATGGGTCCGGCAGGCGGCTCGCGGTGTTGGCGTCGATGAAGCCTTCCGCCTCGGCGCGAGACTGCTCCGCCGGGCCGGCGAACCAGCCCAGCATGCGCCGCCGCCGTTCCTCCGCCATCGGCTCCGGCGAGGGTGGCGAGCCGGCCAGCGTCACCAGCCCGGCGAGCCCGGACAAGCCGGGCGCGCCGTCCTCGGCCCGCCGGGCAATGGCGGCGGCCACCTTGGCGCCCATGCTGTGCCCGGCCAGCATCCAGCGGCGCGGTGCCTGGGCGCGGATCTGGCCGGCGACATGGTCGGCCATGGCGGCCACGTCGTGGCCGCCGCTGCCCGTCGCGTCGCCGAAGCCGGGCAGATCCAGCGCCATCAGGCGGAGATTGGGCGGCAGCCGCTCCGCCACCGCCTCCCATTCGCGGGCGCTGCCGCCCAGGAAGTGAAGCGCGAACACGGTGGTGACGGAGGTGCGGTCCATGATCTGCACATTGGCCCGCCCGCCCGCCGCATCAACCGCGCGGCAGCACCGCCTGCGGATCCGCCGCCAGGCCCATCGCCAGATAGCCGGCGCGGTTCGGGTGCAGCTTGTCGCCGGGGCCGCCGATCGTCGAATCGGGCACCATTTCCGGCCGCAGCCCGCCCGTCGCCGGATCGCGCGTCGCCGCGTCGAAATCCACCACCGCGTCGAACAGCCCGCCCTCGCGGATGAAGCTGTTCAGCGCCTTCCGCTTCTCGTCCTGCTCGGCATGGCCATGCGCGGCGCTGCTGCTGCCAAGTGCCGGCGTCACCGTGGCGCCCACCACCCGGATGCCGGGGATGGCGGCGCGCAGGCGCTCCACCCCCTGGCGCATGCCGTCGCGCACCGCCTCGAAGCTGGCATTGCCGTTGCGGCTGAAATCATTGGTGCCTTCCAGCCAGACCACGCTGCGGATGCCGGACAGGGAGGTGATGTCGCGCTCCAGCCGCGCGAGCGCCGAGGGGCCGCCGGGGAAGGGCTTCTGCGGCCCGTATTCCGCCGGACCGACCACCTGGTTGCCGCCGATGCCGGCATTCACCACCGCCACCCGGTTGCCGAGCGCGGCGTGCAGCCGGCGCGACAGCACGTCCGGCCAGCGGTCGTCGCCGTTCATGGTGGAGGCGGTGCCGTCGGTGATCGAGTCGCCGAAGCACAGCACCACCGGCGTGCCGGACGGCGCCGTCATGTCCACCGCGTCGAGGAAGAACCAGGAGGCGGTGGAGAAGGGGAAGCTCGCCTCGCCCTCCTCCGCGCCGCGCGACCCGGCGCCGGGCGGCGTCACGTATGAGGTCTGCAGCGCCTTGGCGTGCCAGGTCATCGGGCCGGAGGAACCGGCGACGTGGAACGACACCGCCAGCTTGCGGCCGAACAGCAGCGCCGCATCCGGCTCTGCGGCGAAGGGCAGCTCCACCGCGTCGGACCAGATCTGGCCGCCGGGCGGCACCGTGACCGAGTCGGCACCGCCGAAGCGCACCGGCCGGTTGCTGCCGGGCAGCACCGCCGCGCCGCCCCAGTGCAGCCCGGCATGCACCCCGGCGAGTTGCAGCGGCCGGGTGCCGAAGGCGTTGGAGAAGCGCAGCCGGGCCCGGCGTCCCCACAAATCGGGCCGCAGCACCAGGCGGAAGCTCTGGTCGCGCGCGCCCTCCTCCGGCCGGGGAAAGGCGAAGGATTGGTTCGGCTGGGCGGACGGGTTGCCGATCGGGTAGGGCCCCTGGGCCGAGCCGGTCCAGGCGGTGACCCAGCCTTGCGGTCCCGCGGGCGTCTGCGCCCCCGCCCCGGTGCCGGGCAGCACGCCCAATGTGGCCGCCAGCATCATGCCCTGCGCCAAGTCCCTGCGGTTCATGCGGTGCTTCTCCCCTGCTTCCACCCGGGGCCGCCTCTGCCGGGCGGCCACCGGGGGCAGCATTCCACGGGAGGGGCAGGTTGCGAAGCGGCGCCTCAGCCCGGGCGTGGCCGCGCCGGCACGCCGGCCACCGTGGCGCCGGCCGGCACGTCCGCCACCACCGCCGCGCCCACGCCCACGGTGGCGCCCTCGCCGATCGCGATCCCCGGGCGCACGCCGCACTGGATGCCCAGCAGCACCCCGGCGCCGAGGCGCACGCCGCCGCCCAGCACGGCGCCCGGCGCCACATGGCAGCCGGGTCCGAGAACGCAGTCATGCTCCACGATGCAGCCGGTGTTCAGGATGGCATGCGGGCCGACCCGCGCCGCCGCGCCCAGCACAACACGGGGCATGGCGATGCTGCCCTGCCCCAGCTCGGCATCGCCGGCCAGCACGGCGGAGGGATGGCGGATCGGCGGCAGGCCGAAGCCCAGGGCCAGCAGCTCCTCGCCCAGGCGGCGGCGCAGCGCATTCTGCCCCAGCGCCACATGCGCCGCGCGCGGCCCCTCCCGCCACAGCGAGGCGGCCCGCGACACCGGCCCGAGGCAGGGCACGCCCGGCAGGGAGGCACCGCCATCATCCAGCACGCCGATCGGATCGGGCCAGCCGGCGTCGCGCAGCGTCGACAGCACGGCGCGGCCATGGCCGCCTGCGCCGATCAGCAGCAGGCGCGGCGGCGGTGGGCGCGACCCCGCCTCAGATGGCGACGCGGACGCCAAGCTCGACGACGCGGTCGCTCGGGATGCGGAAGAACTCGGTGGCCGGCATGGCGTTGCGGCTCATCGCGCCGAACAGCCATTGCCGCCACCGCGCCATCTTCGGCACCACCGCCGCCACCACGGTTTCGCGGCCCAGGAAATAGCTGGCCTGCATCGGCTCGAACGCGACGCCCTGCTCGCGCAGCGTTTCCAGCTCCCGCGGGATGTTGGGCGTTTCCTGGAAGCCGTAGCGCAGCATCACGCGGTGGATGTTGGGTGCCAGTTCCGACACTTCGCGCCGCTGCGGCGCCTGCGGCATGTCGAGGTTCTCGACGGTGACGAACAGCACCCGCTCATGCAGCACCTTGTTGTGCTTCAGGTTGTGCAGCAGGGCGTTGGGCACGTAATCCGCCTGGCCAGTCATGAACACCGCGATGCCGGGCACCCGGATGGTGCGGGATTGCGGCAGCCGCGCCAGAAAGGATTTCAGCGGCAGGCTGTCCTGGCGGAAGCGGGCGAACAGCAGGTCGCGGCCGCGCCGCCAGGTCAGCATCACGGTGAACAGCCAGGCCCCCAGCAGCAGCGGCACCCAGCCGCCCTCCGGCACCTTCAGCACGTTGGAGATGAAGAAGGACGCATCCAGCAGCAGCATCGGCACCACCACCGCGGCGACGGCCGGCCGCGACCAGCCGAACTGGCGGCGGAACACCAGCCCGGCCAGGCAGGTGGTGCACAGGAAGGTGCCGGTGACGGCGATGCCGTAGGCCGCCGCCAGGCTGTCCGAATCATGGAAGGACAGCACCAGGATGATCACTCCGATCAACAGGGCAACGTTGACCTGCGGCATGTAGATCTGCCCTTCCTCCGTTTCGGAGGTGTGGGTGATGGTCATGCGCGGCAGGAAGCCGAGCTGCACGCATTGCCGCGCGATGGAGAAGGCGCCGGAAATCATTGCCTGGCTGGCGATGATGGTGGCGCCGGTGGCCAGCACCACCAGGGGCAGGCGGAACCAATCCGGGGCCAGCAGGTAGAACGGGTTTTCCAGCGCGGCGCGGTCAGCCAGCAGCAGGGCGCCCTGGCCGAAGTAATTCAGCGTCAGGGCGGGCAGCACCGCCCACAGCCAGACCAGCCGGATCGGCCGGGCGCCGAAATGCCCCATATCCGCATACAGCGCCTCGGCCCCGGTCACCGCCAGCACCACCGAGCCGAGGGCGATGAACGCCGCCAGGTGGTAGCGGACGCAGAACTCGATGGCGTACCAGGGCGACAGCGCCGCCAGCACCGCCGGCTCGCGCACGATCTCGATCAGGCCGAGCACGCCGAGGCTGGCGAACCACAGCGCCGTGATCGGGCCGAACACCCTGCCGATGGTGTGGGTGCCCTTGTACTGCACCAGGAACAGCGCCAGCAGCACGGCGAGCGAGATCGGGATCACCGCGTCGGTGAAGGCGGGGGAGATCACCTTCAGCCCCTCCACCGCCGACAGCACGGAGATGGCGGGGGTGATGATGCCGTCGCCGAAGAACAGCGAGGCGCCGGCGATGCCGATCAGCATGATCAGATGCTTGCCGGACTGGCCGCGGCCGACCCGCTGCGCCAGCGCCATCAGCGCCAGGATGCCGCCCTCGCCGCGGTTGTCGGCCCGCAGGATCAGCAGCACGTATTTCACCGTCACCACCAGCACCAGCGACCAGAAGATCAGGCTGAGCACGCCCAGGATCTCCCAGTTCTCCAGCCCGTCGGAGGAGAAGTGCAGCAGCGAGGCGCGCAGCGCGTAGAGCGGGCTGGTGCCGATATCCCCGTACACCACCCCCAGCACGCCGAGCAGCAGCGCAGGGGTCAGGGTGTTCTTCGTGTCCGGATGCTGGTTCTGGTTCGTCACTGCCGTGCCATGGGGATGCCGGCGGCAAGGAGTAGGCCCTCGCGGCGCTGCGCTGCAAGAGGCGCCGCCGTGCCGCCTCACGCGACCCCGGTGGGACCGTCCTGGATCATGCGCACCCGGCGGATCGTTTCCAGCCGCCCATAGGGCTTGCCGATCATCTCGAACTCGCTGCCGCCGGCCTCGCTGCGCTCTATCGAGGTCCCGGCATAGCCGGTGGTCAGCAGCACCTTCAGGCGCCGTCCAGCACCTCCAGCGCCTCGCGCCCGTTGGAAGCGGTCAGCACGGAAGAGCCGAAATCCAGCACGACGCGGGCCAGCTCGGTCACGTCGGCCCGGTCATCCACCACCAGGAGGGCCTCGCTGCCCGGCCGGTCGACCGCCCGGACGTCACGCTGCGGCAGCGGCCGCTCCTCGCCGGCATGGGCGGGAAAGAACAGCCGGACGGTGGTGCCGACCGCTTCCTCCGATTCGATGCGCAGCGCGCTGCCGAATTGCTTGGCGAAGCCGTACACCATGGACAGGCTGAGCCCGGTGCCCTTGCCTTCCTTCTTGGTGGTGAAGAACGGGTCCACCACGCGCGCCAGGATCTCCGGCGGCATGCCGGTGCCGGTATCGGCGATCGCCAGCTCCACGAAGCGGCCGGCGGCCAAGTTGCCGATCTCGGCGGCCGCGCCGGTGTCGAGCTCGCGTTTGGCGGTGGTGATGGTTACCTGGCAACGGGAGCCGCCGGCGGCCATGGCGTCGCGCGCGTTGAGCAGGATGCTGAGCAGCGCCACCTCGGCCTGGTTGGGGTCCAGGCGGGAATTCCACAGCCGGGGCTGCAGCTGCAGCTCCAGCGAGACAGGGTTGCCCAGCGTGCGGCCCTCCAGCCGCTGCGTGCGGGCGAAGGCCAGCATTTGCTGGATCAGGGTGGTGGCGCGCCCCACCGACTGCACCGATTCCAGCGACCGCCACATCCGCTCGCGATCCAGATCCGGGCGGTCGAGGGCGTATTGCACGAGGCCGAGATAGCCCACCATGACCTGCAGCTGGTTGTTGAAATCATGTGCGATGCCGCCGGTCAGCTGGCCCGGCGCCTCCATCGTCTGCGCCTGCCGCAGCGCGTCCTCGGCATTGCGCCGGCGGCTGACATCGAGCTGCGAGCCGAAGAATACATCAGCTCGCCATCCGCGGTGTAGACGGGCGAGATGAACAGCGCGTTCCAGAAGGTGCAGCGGTCCTTGCGATAGTTCAGGATCTCGGTGGCGATCTCCGTGTGCTCGCGGATGGCGCGGCGCACCTCCGACACGGTGTTCGGGTCGGTCTCGGGCCCCTGCAGGAAGCGGCCATGGGTGCTGAGGATCTCCTCGAGGTGGTAGCCGGTCATCTCCCGGAAGGCGCGGCTGGCGAAGATGATCGGATGTCGGGCAGCCTGGCATTGGTGACGATCATCGGCATGCGGGTCGTCTCGGCGGCCGCGAAAACGATGTCGCTCTGCTGCGCGCCGAGCCGCCCGCTCTCGCTCACCGTGGCCTTCTGCGCCGGACGCAGAAACGGAATGCCGCTGACCGAGAAGTGCTCGGGGCCGGCGTCGCCGGAGGGTGGCGCCGTGTTGGAGGAGTTGCTCCCAAGCCTTCCTGGCTGCTGACCAGCACCCGGAAGGGGCGATGAGCGCCGCGTTTCACCACCCCAACAGCGAGGGTGACGCCGGAATGCCGCAAGCCGGGCCGGATGGCTGCCCGGCCCGCCCGGATCTTTGGCGGACGCAACATCCCTGCATCGCCGAATATCGCTCGGCAGGCCGGGAACCGCACGGCATCATCGGCGCCCTCACGGATGGCGGACGGGTGATGCGGGTGCTGGTTCTGGGCGCGGGAGCGCTTGGCGGATATTTCGGGGCACGGCTGTTGGAAGCCGGCGCCGAGTTGGCCTTCCTGGTGCGGCCGCGGCGGCAGCAACAGCTGCAGCGCGACGGGCTGACGATCCAGTGCCCGGTGTTCGGGGCCTGGCGCCGGCCGGTCACCGCGCTGCTGGCGACGGAGGTGCGGCCCGGCTGGGACGTCGTGCTGCTCACCTGCAAGGCCTATGACCTGCAGGATGCGATCGACGCGATCCGGCCGGCGGTCGGGCCGGGCACCGCGATCCTGCCGGTGTTGAACGGCCTCGGCCATATTGACACGCTGCGGGCCGCCTTTGGCGAGGCGGCGGTGCTGGGCGGCGTGGCCAAGATCCGCGCCACCCTCGATTCCACCGGCACCGTGCGCAACCTATCGGACTGGCGCAGCCTCACCCTCGGCGAGCTGGATGGCGGGCTGTCGCCGCGCGTCGAAGCCTTCGCCGCGCTGGCGCGGCAGGGCGGCCTGCTGGCCGAGGCGGTGCCGGACATCCGCCGGGTGCTCTGGGCCAAGCTGGTTCACCTGGGTACGGTGGCGGCGGGCACGGTGCTGCTGCGCGGCTCCACCGGGCAGATCGCCCGCGCGCCGGGCGGCACCGCCTTCATGCACACTCTGCTGGAGCGCAACGCCGCCATCGCCGCGCATCGCGGCCATCCCATGACAATGGCCTTTCTGGACGAATACCGCGCCCTGCTCGCCGACCCGGCGGGCCGCTACACCGCCTCCATGCTGCGCGACCTGGAAGCCGGCCACCGCGTCGAGGCCGACCCGATCCTCGGCTTCCTGCTGGAGGAAGCCGGGGCGGCCGGCCTCGACACCACGCTGCACGCCCTCGCCTATCTGCACGCCAAGACGTATGAGCAGCGCCGCGCCGAGGAGAACCCCGCATGAGCGAGCAGCACAGCATCACCGGCGGCGGCCTGTCCGCCACCATCAAGACCGGCGGCGCCGAGCTGTGCGGCCTGCGCGGCGCCGATGGCACTGAGTATCTGTGGAATGCCGGCCCGGAATGGCCGCGCTTCGCCCCGATCCTGTTTCCCATCGTTGGCAAGCTGGCCGGCGACACGCTGCGCCATGCCGGCCGGGCCTATGGCATGACGCAGCACGGCTTCGCCCGCGACCGGCGCTTCGACTGGTTGTCGCGGGGTGACGACGCGGTCAGGCTGGTGCTGCAGGATGATGCGGAAAGCCGCGGCGGCTTTCCCTTCGCCTTTCGGCTCGAGGTGGAATACGCCGCCGGGGCGGCGGGGCTGCGCTGCACCGTGACGGTCAGCAACCCTGGCCCGGGGGATCTGCCGTTCAGCCTCGGCGCGCATCCGGCCTTCCGCTGGCCGCTGCGGCCCGGCCTGGCCAAGGACGCGCACAGGCTGACCTTTGAAGCGGCGGAGCCGGGGCCGGTGCACTACCTGTCCGGCGGCCTGCTCGGCGAGGGCGAGCCGTCACCGATCCGCGGCCGCGAGCTGACGCTGGCGCCGGGGCTGTTCGCGCGGGATGCGCTGATCTGGCGCGGCCTCGCCAGCCGGTCGGTGCGCTATGCCGCGCCGGGCGGCCCGGCGCTGACCTTCTCCTGGGAGGGCTATCCCGATCTTGGCCTGTGGTCGAAGCCGGACGGCGCCGATTTCCTGTGCATCGAGCCGTGGCAGGGCACGGCGAGCCCGGCCGGCTGGGATGGCGAGTTCGCCAGCAAGCCGGGGGTGGTGGTGCTGCCACCCGCCGGCTCGCGCGCCTTTACCTGGCGTGTTGCCCTGGAGCCCATGTCCGCGGAGCGCGTGGCGCTGGCGGGCTGAGCGGCGTCACAGCCCGGCGATCAAGGCCTCGCACACCCGCGCCACCTGGGCCTCGTCCAGGTAGGGATGCATCGGCAGCGCCAGGATGCGGTGGCACAGGGCCTCGCTGACCGGCAGCGGCGGCGCCTGGCGCAGCCCCTCGGCATGGGCGCCGGCATAGGCGGGCTGGTGGTGCAGCGGCTTCGGGTAATAGATGGCCGAAGGCACGCCGCGCTGCTTCATGGCCGCCTGCGCCCGCTCCCGCGTCGCGGCGTCGGGCAGCAGCACGGAATACAGGCCCCAGGCGCTGGTGGCGCCATCCTGCTCGCCCGGCACCACCACATGCCCCTCCAGCCGCTCGGCATACCAGCCGGCGATGCGGGCGCGGTCCTTCAGCTCCTGCTCCAGCAGCGTCATCTTGCACAGCAGCACCGCCGCCTGGATGGTGTCGAGCCGGCCGTTCATGCCGGTGCGCGCCACCTCGTAGCGGGTCTTCTCGCCATGCGTGCGCAGGGAGCGGTACAGTTCGGCCCGGTCGCCGTCATGGGTCAGGATGGCGCCGCCATCGCCGTAACAGCCCAGCGTTTTGGTCGGGTAGAAGCTCAGCGCCGCGGCATCCGCCCACTGCCCCAGCCGCTTGCCGTGCAGCGCAGCCCCGAAAGCCTGCGCCGCGTCGTCGAGGGCGAACATCCCCTCGGCGCGGCAGATCTCCTGGAGGGCGGGCCAGTCGGCGGGGCGGCCGAACAGGTCGACGCCGACCACCGCGCGCGGTCGCAGCCGCCCTTCCTGCTTCACCAGCGCGATGCGGCGCTTCAGGTCGGCGAGGTCGATGTTGAAGCTGCTTTCCTCCACATCGACGAACACCGGCGTGGCGCCCAGCACCAGCGGCACCTCGGCGGTCGCGGTGTAGGTGAAGGCGGGCAGGAACACCGCGTCGCCGCGGCCGATGCCTTCCGCCATCATGGCGATCTGCAGCGCGTCCGTGCCGGAGGACACGCCCACCGCATGCTTCGCGCCGGAGAAGGCGGCCAGCTGCGCTTCCAGTTCCTGCACGTCCGGGCCGTTGATGAAGGCGCCGCTGTCGAGGATGGCGGCGATGCGGCGGTCGATCTCCGGCCGGATCAGCGCCTGCTGCGCCTTCATGTCGAACAGGTTGATCGGCGGCGGGTTGGTGTCGGGCATGTCTGCGGATCGCTCCGGGAAGTAGGAACCCTCCCCGGAGGAACCGGGGGTCAGGCCTGGATCACCGCGTGATAAGCCGGTTCGGCCATTTCTGGGAAATCACCGCGCGTTTCATCGGGCAATCCGACGGGCAAGCCGGTGCACACCGCGGCGTCGCGGTACACGCCGCGGGTGTCGACGATCAGCCGGGCATGGCGGCGCAGCAGGGCGAAATCGATGCCGGGCTGCGGCGTCACGATCAACACGGCGTCCTGTGCCGCCAGCATCTCGGGTGTCAGCGCTTCGCTCCGCAGCGGCGGCGCGGCGCCGTCCAGCCGGCGCGTCGCCGGGAAATGCGGCACCAGCGGGTCGTGATAGGCGATGCGGGCGCCGCGCCCGTCCAGCAGCCGGAAGATCTCGGCCGCTGGGCTTTCGCGCGTGTCGGGCACGCCGGGCTTGTAGGCCAGCCCGACCAGCAGGATGCGGGCGCCGCGCAACGCCCGGCCGCGCGCATCCAGCGCATCGCGCAGCCGCCCCACCACGTAGCCGGGCTGGGCATCGTTCACCCGCCCGGCCAGTTCCACGAAATCGCTCGGCACGCCCAGCTCGCGCGCCTTCCAGGCCAGGTAATACGGGTCCACGGGGATGCAGTGGCCGCCGAGGCCGGGGCCGGGGCGGAACGGCATGAAGCCGAAGGGCTTGGTGGCGGCGGCGTCGATCACCTCGTGCACGTCGAGGCCAAGGGCGTGGCTGATCCGCTTCAGCTCGTTCACCAGGCCGATGTTCACGGCCCGGAACACGTTCTCGTACAGCTTGGCCAGCTCGGCCGCCTTCAGCGAGGACACCGGCACCAGCGTGCCGGCCACCGGGCGGTACAGCGCCTCGGCCACGCGCAGGCAGTCCGGCGTGGCGCCGGCCACCAGCTTCGGCACGCGGCCCACCGTGCCCTCCGGGTTGCCGGGGTCCTCGCGCTCCGGGCTGTAGAGGGCGAAGGCGTCGCGGCCCACCGCGAGCCCGGCCTCCCGCAGCGCCGCGACCACGAAATCCTCCGTGGTGCCGGGATAGGTGGTGCTTTCCAGCGCGATTGCCTGGCCGGGGCGGAGATGGGGCGCCAGCGCCGCCACCGTGTCCCGCACCGGGCCGAGGTCGGGTTCCTTGTGCGGCCCGACCGGGGTCGGCACGCAGATCAGGATGGCGTCGCATTCCGCCGCCGCGGCGGGGCTGGCCTCAGCGCGGATCGCGGCGGCGGCGACCCGCGCATCGTCGATGCCGTGCACCGGGCTGCGGCCGGCGTCGATGGCCTCGCGCTTGGCCGGGTCGATGTCGAAGCCGGACACGGCGAAGCCGCATTCGGCGAAGCGCAGCGCCAGCGGCAGGCCCGCATAGCCGAGGCCGACCACGCCAACCCGCGCGGTGCGGGCCGCGATGCGGGCGATCAGCGGCTCCGCGAGCGGGGCGGCGGGGTCCGCCGCGCGGGCGCGGCCCCACCAGCGAGGCGGCAATGCCGGACCTTCCATGTCTCAAGCTCTCGTCGAGGCAGGGCGGCCGGCAGAGGCATGGTCAGGCCTTCGCCGCCGGCGCCGTGCCGGGGTTGTGGTCGAATTCGGGCACCAGCCGCGCCAGCTGCGCCAGCGCCGCCTTGGCGTGGCCGCCGCGCGCCGCCTGGGCGATCTCATCAATGGCGCGGCCCACCAGCGCGGTGTCCGCCGTGCGCGGCGTCGCCACCATCAGGCCGGGAAACTGCGTCGGCCGCGGCGGCTCCTGGCCGTGAAACAATTCCTCGAACAGCTTCTCGCCGGGACGCAGCCCGGTGAAGCGGATCTCCACATCCTCATCCGGCCGCAGCCCCGCCAGGCGAACCATGCGGCGCGCCATGTCGACGATCTTCACCGGCTTGCCCATGTCGAGCACGAAGATGCCGCCATCGGCCAGCTCGGGCGGCTGGGCGGCGCCATCCCTGGAATAACTGTCCTCGGCGCCCACCACGCTGGCCTGCAGCACCAGCCCCACCGCCTCGCGCACCGTCATGAAGTAGCGGCGCATGTCGGGATGGGTCACGGTGAGCGGCCCGCCGCGCTCCAGCTGGCGGCGGAACAGCGGCACCACCGAGCCGGTGGAGCCCAGCACATTGCCGAAGCGCACGGTGACGCAGCGCATGCCGCCTTCGCCGTGCCGCGCCTGCACGTCCAGCGCCTGGCAGTACATCTCGGCCAGCCGCTTGGAGGCGCCCATCACGCTGGTCGGGTTCACCGCCTTGTCGGTGGAGATGAACACCATCGCCAGGCAGCCGATCGAGCGCGCCGCATCGGCCACGATCCGGGTGCCGAGGGCGTTGGTCAGCAGCCCTTCCAGCGGATCGTTCTCCACCATCGGCACATGCTTCAGCGCGGCGGCGTGGAACACCAGCTCGGGGCGCACATCCTCCATCAACCGGGCGATGCGCGCGCTGTCGCGGATATCGGCCAGCAGGGCGCGGCGCGGCACGCCGGGATGGGTCTCGGCCAGCTCCAGGTCGATGCCGTAGAGGGCGAACTCGCCATGGTCGAGCAGCGCCAGCTGCGACGGGCCGAGGGCGGCCACCTGCCGCGCCAGCTCGCCGCCGATGGTGCCGCCGGCGCCGGTCACCAGCACGCGCCGGCCCTGCACCAGCCGGGCCATGCCTTCCCGGTCCAGCGGCACCTGCGGGCGGTCCAGCAGGTCCTCGATCGCCACCGGGCGCAGGTCGACGCGGCGCAGCGGCGCCTCGCGCCGGGCCGGGTCCAGCGCGGTCAGGCGCGGGGCGCGTTTCACCACCACGCCGTTGCGGTCCGCGGTGTCGAGCAATTCCTCCAGCGCCGGCCCGTGCAGGTCAGGGTCGGCCAGCACGATGGCCGATGGCAGGCGGTTCTCGGCGCGCAGCCGTTCCAGCACCTCGCCGGCTTCCTCCAGCCCGCCCAGGATCGGGTGGCCATGGATGCGCCGCCCGGCCGAGCGCGGCCAGCGCGCCAGGATGCCGACCACGCGGTAATCGGGCGTGCGCTGCTGCTGCAGGGCACGGATGAACAGGTCGGCGGCGTCGCCGGTGCCGACCAGCAGCACCGGCCGCGCCGGTTCCTCGGAAGGTTGGCCGACGCGGTGGGCCTGCTTCAGCGGGGCCAGGATGCGCGGCGCCAGCAGAAACGCCGACAGGCTGAAGGCGTGGATCAGCGGAAAGGCCAGGTTGTCCGGCGCCCAGCCATCGGCGGCGTGCAGGCCCAGGGCGAAGAGCAGCGCGCCGCCCAGGCCCGCGCCCACCACCGCCACCAGGTCGCGAAGGCCGGCGAAGCGCCAGTATTGCTGCGGCAGCCGCACCGGCAGCCCGGCTACCAGCAGCGCCAGCACCGCGCCGGGCACGGCGCCCAGCCACCAGGAGGCGGGGGGCCATTGCCCGGGCGATGCCATCCACAGCGCGGGCGGCAGGGCAAGGACGGCCAGCAGCGAGTCGAGGCCGAGGTTCAGCAGGATGCGGGGAAGGGCCATGATCGCCGCGTATAGGCGGGCTGCCCGGCGCGGTGAAGCGTATGCCGCCTCCTCGTCCTGCGGCAGCGGCATGGCACCTCCGAGCTTCATGCGGCAGCAGTGCGCGGCAGCGGCGCCAGCCGGTGGTACAACCCGACCAGCCGCTCAGCCTCGGCGTTCCAGCCGAAGCGGCCGAGCGCGGCGGCGCGGCCGGCGGCGCCCAGCGCCGCACGCCGCTCCGGATCGGCCAGCCGCGCCACGGCGGCGGCGATGGCGGCAGGGTCGGCGGTGTCCACCAGCAGGCCGCAGCCGGCCCCGCGGATCACCGCTGCCACCTCCTCGGCAAAGGTGGGGGCGATCACCGGCAGGCCGGCCAGCATGCAGTCGAACAGCTTGTGCGGCAGGGCGAGGCGGTGGTTCTCCACTCCTGGCTGGAACAGCACCAGGCCGATATCGGCGGTGGCGGCGAGGTCCAGCGCCGCCCGGTGCGGCATCCAGCCATGCCGCGCCACCGCCGCCTCGAGCCCGAGCCGCGCCGCGCGCGCGGCGAACGCCGCTTCCGACCCGTCGGTGAATCGGCCCACCAGGCTCAGCCGCGTGCCGGTGGGGCAGAGCGCCAGCGCGTCCAGCATCTCCATCGCGCCGCGCGCCCGGCCCAGCGCGCCCAGATGCACCAGGGTGAGCGGCCCCGGCGCGTGATGGCGCGGCACCACCGGCTCCGGCGCGGCATAGTTGCGCACGGGCACGATGCGCGCCGGGTCGGCGAAGTCGCCATCCAGCCCGTCCTTGGCCACCACCACCGCGTCGGCGCGGCGGGACAAGGCGCGGCAGGCCAGGCGGATAGCGGCGCGGCCGAGCGGGCGCAGCGCCTGCGGCAGGCGGTCATCGAGGCGGGAGGGATAATGCTCGTGCACGTCCAGCACCACGCGCGCGCCGCTGCGCCGGGCGGCCAGAAGGGCGGCCAGCCAGGCATCCGGCTCGCTGGCGTGCAGCACGGCGGCGCCGCTTTCCGCCGCGCGCCGCGCCAGGGCCGGGATGTTGCCGATGCGCCCGCGCCAGCCGCCGCGCCGTCGATAGGTGCGGATGGCGACGCCGGCATGGCTGCGCGGCGCCGCGGCGTCAGCGGCCGGGCACAGGTGCAGCACGCGCCAGCCGGCGCCGGCCAGCGCCGCGCCTTCCTTGGCCACCACCCGCACATCGGTCGGCGGATGCGCCGCCGACAGCATGCACACCAGCGGCGGGGCGGCGCTTTCCGCCTCGTCGGGCGGCATCAATGCAGCCCCTGCAGCGCGCGCTGCGGCGCCGGGGACAGGGCGGCGGCCAGGCTGGCCGCCCGGGCGGCGGCCGCCGCCGCCTCCTCCAGGGTGGGCGCCGCCGGGCGCTGCAGCGTTTCGCGCAGATGCGCGACCATGCGCGCCCCGGCCATGCCATCCCAGAGCGGGATCGGCCGCGCCGCCGGCCAGGCGCCGGCCAGCACTTCGTCCACCGCCTCGGCCAGGGCAGCCGGGTCCACCAGCCGGTTGGCGCCGGAGGCCAGGGTCACCGGCCGCTCGGTGGAGGGGCGCAGCGTCAGGCAGGGGATGTCAAGCACCGCCGCCTCCTCCTGCACCCCGCCGCTGTCGGTGGCGACCAGGCAGGCGCGGGCCAGCAGCCCGGCAAAGTCGAGGTAGCCGAGCGGCGGCAGCACCCGCACCCCCGGCGGGATGGCCAGGCCGAATTGCTGGAGCCGCACGGCGGTGCGCGGATGCACCGGCCAGACCAGCGGCAGCCGCGCCGTGACGCGCGCCAGTGCCGTCAGCAGCACCGAAAGGGTGGCGCGGCTGTCCACATTGGCCGGCCGGTGCAGCGTCACCACCCCGTAGCCGCCGGCGGAGAGATGCTCGCCGAGGCCGAGCGGCAGATCCTGGGCCAGGGCGGCGGGCAGCCGCGCCAGCAGCGTGTCGATCATGGCGTTGCCGACGGCGCGCACGGCGGCGGGCTCGTGGCCCTCGGCCAGCAGCCGGACGGCGGTGTCGTGGTCCGGCGCCCAGAGCAAGTCGCTGACCGCGTCCACGGCACGGCGGTTGATCTCCTCCGGCATGTCGCGGTCGCCGCAGCGCAGCCCGGCTTCCAGATGCGCGACGCGGATGCCGAGCTTGCGGGCCGCCAGAGCGGCGGCGAGCGTGCCGTCCACGTCGCCCGCCACCACCACCAGGGCCGGGCGGCGCCGCGCCCACAGCTCGGCGCAGGCCATCATGGTGCGGCCGGTCAGCGCCGCGTGTCCGCCGCCCGACAGCACGCCGAGCGACACGTCCGGCCGCGGCAGGCCGAGATCGGCCAGGTGCGCATCGAACATCGCCGGGTCCTGGTGCTGCCCGGTGTGCAGCAGCACGGGGCGACAGAAGCGGGGTTGCGCCGCCAGGGCGTGCCACAGCGCGGCCAGCTTCGGCAGGTTGGGCCGCGCGGCGGCGACCAGATGCAGTTCGGGAAGGCTCATGCGGCAACCAGGGACACCAGGGAGGAGGATTCGGCCGCCGACTCGGCGATGGCCACGAAGTCACGGGCCAGCAGGCGGCGGTCCCAGCGGCGCACCGCCTGCTCGCGCGCGGCATGGCCCATGGCGATGCGCGGCGAAGGGTTGTTCGCCATCCAGCTCAGCGCCGCGGCCAGGGCGGCGGGATCGCCGGGCGTCGTGGCGATGCCGCAGGGCCCCTCGGCCAGCAGCCGCGCGCCGTGGCCGGGCAGGTTCGACACCACCGGCAGCCCGGCGGCGAGGTAGTCCATCAGCTTGTTCGGCGCCGTCCATTCCGCGAACTCGGCCACCGGCGCCAGGCAGTGCAGCCCGACCTGCGCCCCCGCCAGCAGGCTGGCCAGCTTGCGTTTGCCGAGCGGCGCCATGAAGGAAAGGTTGTGCAGGCCGCGCGTTGCCGCCGCTTCCTGCAGGCGCGGCTTCTCGCTGCCCTCGCCCACCAGCATCAGGCGGATTCGGTGCTCGCCGCGGGCCAGCAGCAGGGCGGCCGCGTCCAGCAGCTGCTCCAGGCCGTTGGCGCGGCCATGCGCGCCGGCATACACCGCCAGCATCTCCCACGGCGCCGCCTCCATCGGGCGCCAGGCGGGGATGTGCGGCCCGAACAGGTCGAGGTCGCAGCCATTCGGCACCACATGCACCCGTTCGGGCGCGGCGCCGCGGCTGAGCGCGGTCTGCGCCATGCCCTCGCTCAGCGCCACCACGGCGGCGGCCTGCCGGCAGGCGGCATCGGCCAGGTGTCCCATGCCGGCCAGCGCCCAGCCCGGCACGCCGCCCATGGCGCGCGGCAGCTCGGGCCAGGGATCGCGGATCTCGAACAGAAAGGGCGTGCCGCGCAGGCGGCGGGCCAGCAGCGCCGGCAGCGCCACCGTCAGCGGCGTCGAGGAGGCGATCACCAGATCCCAGTCGCCGCCCGCCGCCAGCCGCCCGGCGCGGGCGGCATAGCGGCCGAAGGCGGCGGCGCGGGCGCCGAAGCCCTGGCTGTTGCCGCAGGGGATGTCGAACTCCACCAGGCGCAGGCCGTGCACGGTGCCATCGCGCCGGCCGCCGGCGAACGGCCCGTCCAGCCCGGTGACGGCCCCTTCGTAGCGGCCGCAGGCCAGGGTCACGGCGTGGCCGCGCCGGACCAGGGCGTGCGCCAAGGCGTGGCTGCGAGTGGCGGTGGCACCCTCGGGCGCGGAATAATGCTGGTGCAGGTAGAGCAGGCGCATCGCTGGTTCAGCCCTTGCAGCAGCCACGGATCACGTCGATCACCCGGTCCTGTTCCTCGGCGCTCATGCTGCCGCTGGGCAGGCACAGGCCGCGCTCGAACAGGCGCCCCGACAGGCCATCGCCGTGGAAGCGGGCGCCGCGAAAGGCGGGCTGCATGTGCAGCGGCTTCCACACCGGGCGGCTCTCGATCTGCGCGGCCTCGAGGGCACGGCGCACCGCCTCCCGCGTGGTGCCGAAGGCCTTGGGGTCGATCTGGATCACCGACAGCCAGCGGGAGGAGCGGGCCCAGGACGGCTCCGGCATCAGGCTGAGGCCGGGCAGGTCCGACAGCGCCCCGGCATAGCGGTCGAACACCCGCCGGCGCTCGGCGACGCGGGCGTCCAGGGCGCCGATCTGCGCCAGCCCCACCGAGGCCAGCACCGAGGACAGGCCGTACGAATAGCCCGTGGTCTCGTGCTGGTAGTGCGGCGCGGTTTCCTTGGCCTGAGTGGACAGGTGCCGGGCGCGGGCGATCAGCGCCGGGTCATCCGACACCAGCGCGCCACCGCCGCCGGCGGTGATGATCTTGTTGCCGTTGAAGGAGAAGGCGGCCAGCGCCGCGCCCTTGCCCACCGGGCGGTCCCGGTAGCGCGCGCCCAGCGCCTCGGCGCTGTCGCAGAGCACCGGCACGCCCCAGCGGCCGCACACCGCCAGGATGGCATCCAGGTCGCAGGGCTGGCCATACAGGTCCACCGGCACCACGGCGCGCGGCAGGCGGCCCTTGGTGGCCGCCTTCTGCAGCTGGTCCTCCAGCAGGTTGGGGTCCAGCGTCCAGCTCTCCGCCGACACGTCGAGGAAGCGCGGGCGGGCGCCCATCTGCACCGCCGGCGCGATGGTCGCGACAAAGGTGAGGCTCTGGGTCCAGACCTCGTCGCCGCGTTCCACCCCCAGCACGCGGTAGCCGAGATGCAGCGCGGCGGTGCCGGACGCCACGGCAGCGGTGTGGGCGAAGCCGGCCGCCTCTCCCACTGCCTGCTCGAACTGCTCGGGCACCGGGCCGGCGGGCGCGATCCAGCCATCGGTCAGGGTGCGGCTGAGCACCGCCAGCTCGCCGCCGACCAGGCTCGGCGGCGACAGGTGCAGGCGCAGCCGCGGCGCCTTGGATGGCAGGGAGCGGCTGGGAAACACCAGCACCGCCGTCGCGCCATTGTCCGCCGATCGCTGCTGGGTGTCGCCGCTGCTGCGGAGGGGAATGGCGGCCATTTCCGGGCATCACGTTTAAGTTACACGCGGATCGAAACAGCCTTTCGCCCCTTGGAGCAAGAGGAGAATTCAACCAGAAGTTACTAATTCCCTCTGGACTTTTCCGCAACTTCAGCTTCAGCGGGGCCGAAGGCCGGCATGGTGGCGTGGCCAGGGGCGTGAACGCCACGCCCGCTCAGCAGAATGGCAAAGGTTCCTGCCACGGCCCGGCCATCGGTGCGCAGCGTGACGGCCTCGGCGTAGCGGGCATCGAGTTCCAGCCGCTCTGCCCAGGGCAGGCCGTTGCGGCCGGCCGCCTGCGCCACGCCCGCCAGGCCCGGCCGCACCTCCAGCCGGCGCCGCTGCCGCGCCGTGTAGCGCGCCGTATAGGCTTCCGGCAGCGGGCGCGGCCCGACCAGGCTCATCTCGCCGCGCAGCACGTTCAGCAGCTGCGGCAGCTCATCCAGCGCCGAGGCGCGCAGCCGGCGACCGAACGGCGTCAGCCGCGCCGCGTCGTCGCCCAGCCCGTCGCGCATGGAGCGGAACTTGAGCAGGGTGAAAGGCTCGCCCCCCAGTCCGGCGCGCCGTTGCCGGAACAGCACCGGCCGGCCCAGCGCCAGGCGAACCGCCAGGGCGGTGCCCAGCAGCAGCGGCCACAACAACAGCAGCCCCAGCGCCGCCCCGATCACATCCGCCAGCCGCTTGCCGCGGCGGCGGTACCAGCCTTCACTCAACACGCTTGGCCACCATGCCCGTTGACAGCGCCAGACCCAGGGCAAACCAGACCATCCGGTTTCCGAGGTCGGTCGAAACCATGGCCGCCAGCCCGACCGGCAGCACCAGCGCCGCGATCCGCGCCACCCGCCCAGGCGCCGCGTGGCGGGCCCGCAGCAGCAGCACCGCCGCGCCGCCGCCGAAGCAGCCGAGCCACAACAGCAGCCCAACCGGGCCGCCTTCGGCCAGGGCTTCCAGCAGGTGGTTGTGCGGATAAAGGCCGCGCCGCTCGCCATGGCCGGCGGCGATGGTGAACCCGCCGGTGCCGAGGCCGAGCGGCAGCGTTTCGCCGGCCCAGTGCAGCGCCGCGCGCCACAGCGCCGGGCGTGCCGAGGCTTCCATGCCCCCTTCGGTGAAGCGCTCCAGCGTGCGCAGCCCGTCCATGGCCTGCGATGGCAGCAGCAGCAGGCCGAGGCCCAGCCCGCCCGCCAGTGCCGCCGCCAGGACCCAGCGCAGCGCGGCGGCCGGGCGATGCGCCGACCAGCAGCGCAGCGCCGGCGTCAGCAGCACCGACACGATCAGCGAGATCAGCCCCATCCGCCCGCCGGGCAGCAGCGCCGCAGCGGACAAGGCCAGGGTGAAGACACCCCAGAACAACCGGGACGGCCAGGCCGCCGCTTCCACGATGCGCACGGCGCCCAGCCCGGCGGCGCAGGCGATGGCCAGCCCGGCCAGCTGGTACTGCACCCGCAGCAGGTCCGGGCTGGCGCCGGCCAGGCCCCCCAGCACCACCTTGCCGGTGGCCAGCCCCCAGGCCACCGAGGCCGCCACCAGCGGCCCGGTGCCGAGCGTCGCCCGATCCAGCCAGCGGCGCGAGGCCGCATCCGCCCCCACCAGCATGCCCGCCATCAGCATCACCGGCCCCAGCAGCACGATCTCGGGCAGCTTCTGCGGCAGGATCACGGCGGAGCGGCTCCAGGAACCGGCCAGCACCAGCCACAGCCACAACAGTGCCGCGCCGGCCAGCGGCAGCGCCAGGGCGCCGTGCAGCCACCAGCGCCGGGTCAGCAGCAGAACCAGCAGCGATGGCACCAGAAGCGCGGCCGATAGCAGCGTCAGGTCCACCGGCAGGGCGGCGCCGGGCGGGGTGGATTTCAGCGCCCCGGCGAAGTGCAGGGCGGCCGCAGCCAGTCCGGCCAGGCTGCCGCAGCCGGCGGCGTCGATCCGCACCGCGCCCAGCCGCTGCCAGGACGTGGCGGGCGGCACCGTCATGCGCCGGCGCGCCGCGGCGGCTGCGACCCGCGCAGCAACACCCAGCAGGCGGCCAGGAACAGGCAGGCCAGGGGTGCCGCCACCAGCAGCAGCGCCAGCAGCAGCGGCCGGTTCGGCAGCGAGGGCCGCAGCGGCGCGCCCGGACCCGACACCATGCGGGCGGCCACCGCCTCGTCCGCGCGCAGTACCAAGGCGATGCGCTGGTGCTGCGCCAGCAGCTCGAACAGCGGCGTGCGGACGTAGATGTCGCGCTCCTGCCCCAGCCTTCCTTCCAGCGCGGCGATGCGCCGCTGCGCCACGGCCATCAGGTCCTGCCGCACCCGCGCCTCGGCGAAGCCGTGCAGCCGGACCAGGGCGTCCAGCGCCGCCTCGCGTCGCGGATGCGCCAGCTCCAGCGTCCAGGTCACGGAAGCCAGCGACTGGGTCACCGCCAAGTTGCGGTCGAGCCAGCGCTCCACGTCATCCCCGTCGGGCGCCCGGCCAAGACCGAGAAGCTGCTTCAGCGGGGCCAGCAGCCCGGCCTCGCCCTGCGCCGCCAGATCGGCCAGGATGGCGGTATCGCGCGCCAGCATCGCCGCCGCCTCGGGACTGCGCAGCGCCGACAGGTAGACGGCGAAATTGCCGCCCGGGCGGGTGTCCAGCAGGCTGCCCGGCGTCAGGCCATTGGCCGAGATCAGGGTGGACACCGCGACGCCCGTGGTTTCGGCCGGCGCCACCACCGCCTCGGCCAGGTAGGCGCGCGGCCAGTTCAGGATCACCGCCCCGCCGAGCCCGAGCATCAGCAGCAGCGCCGGCAATAGCCAGCGCCACAGGCGCAGCACGCCGCGCAGGAGGTGATGCAGCGGCATCAGGGCGCGATGGTCACGGCAGCGCCACCCGGCTGAGCAGGCAGCGCACCGGCGCCGCGGCGCGCGCCACCAGCACCGTGCAGGGCCGCGCCTCGCCATAGGCGGGGCTTTCCCATCCGGGCTCCAGTGCTACCACCAGCGGCGCGTCGGCCTCGATGCGCAGCAGGGCGGGGCCGCAGGCTCCCTGCCCGTCCAGCCGCCACTCACCGGGGCCGAGACGCCAGCGCAGCTCCAGCGCGCGGAACGGGCCGGCCACCCGGTCCTCGATCAGCCAGTGGCGCCCCTCCGCCCGCACGGTGCGGCGGTGGCTGTTGTTCCGCGCGTCGCGCAGCGCCGCGCCATCCGGCAGGGGCCGCAGGCGCGGCCAGCGGGCCAGCAGGAAGCGCGACAGCCGCGGCATCGGCTCGCGCCCGTCGAAGGTGATGGTGTTGTGCGCGGCGGCGGAGGGGAAGTAGTCGAGCCACCATTGTTGCGCTTCGGGCGGGTTGTAGGCGCCGGTGCCGGCATCGGCGAACACCGGGCGGGTGCCGTCCCACAGCTCCAGGTGCAGCAGGTCGGCCTGCCCGGGGCGGAAACGCAGCGGTCCGGTGCGCAGCAGCGCGCGGGCGCCGCCGGCTTCCCAGCCCATGCTGCCGCTGGCCCGCCAAGCCGCCGGGCGCGGCACCGCCACCGCCTCCTCCAGGCCGAGCCACCGGCATCCGGCGTCCTCCTGGAAGCCGGCCGATCCGCCGGCGAACAGGCGCAGCGCGCGCTCGGCGCTGCCGCGCGCATCTTCCGGCCCGCCCAGCGACAGGTCCGCCAGCGCCGAGCCATCCTGGTGGCCGAGTCGCGGCAGCGCGCCATCATCCGCCACCAGCCGCGCCAGCCAGTGCGCGGCGGCGGCGGCGCGGGCGGCGAAGGGCGCCGGCAGCGGTGGCCGCCGCAGGGCGCGGCGCAGCGCTTCCACCACCGCCAGCGTGTCCAGCAGCAGGCGGTGATAACCGGTGGACACCTGCGCGAAGCCGCCATCCGGCGCCACCAGCCGCGCCACCGCCGCCGACAGGGCGCGCGCCGCGCGGCGCGCCGTGCCGGCCTCGCCCAGCAGCCAGCCGCAGACCAGCAGCCCGGCCGGCTCGCTGATGCCGTGGTTGTTGTCCTGCGCGCGGGCATAGGCGCGGGTGGCGGCGATGCGCCGCGCATGCAGCCGCAGCACCTCCCGCGCCGCCGCGGAAGGCGCCTCGGCCGCGCCGGCGAGCAGCAGCGCCAGCGCCAGGTTCAGCGCCCGCAACGCGGCTTCCTGCCCGCAGGCCCAGTTCGGCCCGCGAAAGGGCGGGTTGGCGTGGCACCACGCCTGCAGGCGCTCCGACAGCAGCGCCCGGTAGCCCTCGCCCGGCCACAGCCGCTCCGCCTGCACCAGCAGCGGCAGCCACGCTAGGCGGTTCACCTCCCACACGGGGCGCACGTCACCGGCGCGGAACAGGTCCAGGCCGAGGGCGCCGCCGGCGGGATCGAAGGGGCCGTGATGAACGGCCGGAGGCAGCGCCGCCGCCGCGGCGCGGAGTCGTGCCCGATGCGCGGGCGGCAGCTCCGGGGGTGGCGGCAGGCGCGGCGGCAGCACCCCGCCTTCCAGGCGCGGCGGCGCGTCCGGCCGCAGCCGGCGCTGCGGCAGGCCGGCGGCCTGGCCCAGCTTGTGCAGGGCGTAGAAGGTCAAGGGGCGAGGGCCGATCCGCCGGGCAGTATCGACCAGCAGTAGGGTTCTCGCCGAGGACATATTGCGGCCTTGGATCGGCATACAGGAAATGGTAAGCCAAGCATCACGTTTTTGCGAGCGGCATGATGCTGCCCGCGCTGCAAGGTGGCGTCGAAACCGTGTCCCGCCCCGCCGATCCGGCTGCCCGGTCCCAGAAGGGGATCGTGGCGGCCCTTCCGTGCCGCGCTGCCCGGCTGCTGATGGCGGGCATCCTGCTGGGCACGCGGCTGGCGCCCGCCCTGGCGCAGCCGGCCCCCGGCGGCGAGGTGCCGAGTCCCTGGCTGTCGCCGCCCTCCCTGCCCTCCGTGCTGCCGGGCGGCCTGCCGCTGCCCGCCCTGCCGCCGGCGGTGCAGCAGGACATCATGCAGCGGATCCTGGAGGCCACCGGCTCGCGCCATGCGCCGGCCCCGGTGCCTTCCGCGCCGCCCGCCACCCTGGCGCCACCGCCGCACCCGGCACAGCCGCCGATGGCCGGCGCGGCTTTCGCCGAGCCCTTGTCGCAGACCGAAGCCTTCTTCGCCGCGCGACTCGACTCCGCCGCGGGCCTGCCCCCGGGCACGCCGCCGCTGCGGCAGTTCGGCTACGACACCTTCCGCGACCTATTGTCGGCGCCCGCCGCGCCGGTGTCCGGCGGCCTGCCGGATGACTACGTCCTCGGCCGCGATGACGAGGTGCTGGTGTCGATCCGCGGCCGCACGCGGCAGAACCAGACGCTGCGGATCACCCGAGACGGCACGCTGATGCTGCCCGACCTCGCCCCGTTCTCCGCCGCCGGCCGCACCTTGCGCGAATTGCGCGCCGAGATCGAGGAGCGGGTGGCGCGCGAGCTGGGCGGCTCGGAAGCCTTCGTTTCGGTGGGCCAGTTGCGGCAGATCGGCGTGTTTGTCGCCGGAGAGGTGATGCGGCCCGGGCTGCAGGCCCTGCCCGCGCTGGCCTCGGTGCTGGACGTGCTGGGCCATGCGGGCGGGGTGAAGCGCAGCGGCTCGCTGCGCGCGATCCGCGTCGAGGGGCCGCGCGGCGGCCGGGTGATCGACCTGTACAGCGTGATCGGCTCAGAGCCCGGCCAGCCCGACCTGCGCCTGCGCGAGGGCGAGCGCGTGGTGGTGCCGCCGCTCGGCCCCACGGTGGCGGTGGCGGGCGAGGTAACGCGGCCGGGCATCTATGAATTGCCGGCCGGCGTGGCCGCCCTGCCGGTTTCCAGCCTGTTGCGCCTGGGCGGCGAGGCGCTGCGCCCCGCCGGCAACCGCTTCCTGCTGCACGGCACCGACCCTGCCGGGCGCCGCAGCCTGTCGGACGTGAATGCCCAGGCGCGGCTGCGGCGCGGCGACGCGGTGGTAGTGCAGGCCGGGCTCAACGTCGCCGCCGGGCAGGTGCGGGTGGTGGGCCACGTGGTGCAGCCGCTGCTGCGCCCGGCAGGGGGCGGGCTGCGCGGCCTGCTGGCCGATCCGCGCCTGGTGCGGACGGATCCCTATGTGCGGCTCGGCGTGGTATGGCGGGTCGACCCGGCGACGCGGGTGCGCCGTTTCAGCGCCTTCGACCTCGGCCGTGTGCTGCAGCGCCAGGCCGAGCTGCCGCTGCGCGAGGATGACGAGGTCATCCTGTTGTCCCAGGCCGACATCCTGTGGCTGGCCAGCCCGCCGGTGCAGCGGGCGCTGCGCGGCGAACTGGCATCGGTGTCGCCGCCGGCGGCGATGCCGGTGGCGGCACCCGGCGCGGCAGGGGTGCCGCTGCCATCCGCCCCGGCCGCGTCCGCCGAATGCCCGGCGCTGCAATCCCTGGCCATCGCCGCCCGCTCCTCCCCCGTGCGCTTCGCGCATGTGCGGGGGGCCGGCTTCCCCGACCTCGGCGCTCCGCCCTGCCCGCAGGTGTTTCTGGATTACCCGGCGCTGCTGCCCTTCCTGCTCGACCAGGCCGTGCTGGTGTCCGGTGAGGCGCGGCTGCCGGGCCTGTACCCGATCCTGGACAACACCGGCCTCGACCAGGTGCTGGCGGCGGCCGGCGGCCATACCGACACGGCCGATCTGTCGGCGGTGGAGCTGTCGCGCGAGCCGCTGGAACAGGCCGGCGCCATCTCCCTGCAGCGCACCCTGCTCGACCTGCGCTCCGGCAATTTCGCCGCGGTGCGGCTGTCGCCGCGCGACGGCATCCGCATCCCGCGCGGCTTCGGCGACCGCGACAGCGGCCCGGTGACGCTGGTGGGCGAGTTCCTGCGCCCCGGCATCTACGACATCCGGCGCGGCGAGCGCCTGTCGGAGCTGATCGCCCGTGCCGGCGGGCTGTCGCCCCAGGCCTATCCCTATGGCGCGGTGTTCACCCGCGACAGTGTGCGGCAGAAGCAGCAGGAAGGCTTCAACCGCACCGCGCGGGAGCTGGAGCAGAGCCTGATCCAGGTGGCGGCCGGGCAGGCCGTGGCCGGCTCCAAGGCAAGCGGGCTCGATCTCGGCGGTGCCATCACGGCGGGGCGGGAGATGGCCGGGGCGCTGCGCGAGGCGCGCGCCGCCGGCCGCATGGTGGTGGAAGCCAACCCGGTGATCCTGGCGGCACGGCCGGAACTCGACGTGCTGCTGGAGCCGGGCGACCTGATCGCCATCCCGAAGCGCCCGAACGAGGTCACGGTGGTGGGCGCCGTGCTGAACCCGGGCAGCTTGCAATTCACCTCCGGCTGGAAGGCCGCCGAATACGTGCGGGCCTCGGGCGGGCAGCAGCGCTTCGCCGACGGGGGGCGCGCCTTCGTGGTGCTGCCCAACGGGCAGAGCGTGCCGGCGGGGCTCGGCGCCTGGCAGGCCGGCGGGCCGCCGATCCCGCCCGGCAGCCTCGTGGTGGTGCCGCAGGATCCCAGTCCCTACGAGACCTGGGGCTTCATCCGCGACCTGACGCAAACCCTGGGGCAGCTGTCCATCAGCGCGGCGGCATTGTCGGTGATTTCCCGCTCGTCGCGCTGATCCGGCGCCGGATGCGGGTCAGCCGCGGCTGTCGCCGGTGCCGCCGGTGGAGCCGGCACCGGCGGGACCACCCTGCAGGTCCGGCTCGCCGGGGCGTGGCCCGGGCTGCGCGGCGCGGGGATCGGGATGCTCGCCGGGCGCGGCATTGGGGTGGTTGCCGGGCCGCTCCCGTGCCGGGCGCTGCATCGGGTCGTCGGGCGGGGTGTCGGGCATGGCCGGGATCTCCTTTGCCGGGCAACGCATGGCAGGCCTGCGGGCTGCATGCCGCGCATCATCGGCAGGGGCGGGATGTCGGCCGACCCGCCCGGCGGCGGCGGACCAGCGGCGCGTCGCGGGCCGGGACTTTTCTTGCGGCGCCGCGCGGTGCATGCCCTGCGTCATGACGACGACGCCAACGACGCCCCCCGCCATCTTCCGCGCCACCGACCCCGCCTCGGTGGAGGCCTGCATGGCGATCCGCATGGAGGTTTTCGTGCGGGAACAGAATGTTCCCGCCGAGATCGAGATCGACGAGCACGATGCCACCGCCCTGCATTTCCTGGCGCTGCGCGAGGGCGCGCCGGCCGCCACCGCCCGCGTGCTGCTGAAGGACGGGGGCGCCACTGCCAAGATCGGCCGCGTCGCGGTGCGGCAGTCGGCGCGCGGCACCGGCCTGGGCGCCGCGCTGATGCGCGCGGTGGAGGCCGATCCCGCGCTCGCCGGGGTGCGCCGCTTCGTGCTGGAGGCGCAGACCCATGCCATCCTGTTCTACGAGAAGCTGGGCTACGCTGCGGAAGGCGGCGAGTTCCTCGACGCCGGGATCCCGCACCGCTTCATGAGCAAGCCGCGCTGACGCGAGGCGGCAGCGCCGTGCGCCGTTCCGGGCCGGCGGCGCCTCAGCCCCCGGCCGAGAACACGATCGGCTTGTTGCCGTCCCACAGCACGGAGCGGCACACGGTCGCGAGGCGGTCCAGCCCCTCGCGGATGGTCAGGAAATGGTTGCCGGCGAGCTGACCCGCCTTGCTGGCGAAGCAGCAGGGGCCGTAGGCCACCAGGATCTCGGTTTCCGACACGCCGGTGATCTGGCCCGGATGCACGATGATCTGGCCCGGCGCAGGATAGGAGGTGGCGTTCTCGTAGCCGATCGACAGGTCGCGCTCGCCCATCGGAATCCAGCAGGCCTCGCCGCTCCAGCGCACATGGATGATGCGGTCCCGGTAGGGCAGCAGCTGGCGGAAGCGCGCGCAGGTCTTGGGCGCGTCCTTGTCCTCGAAGAAGGCGTGAAAGATTTCTCCGCCGATGTCGATGGCGATGTCGGCCATGCCGGGGCTCCCGTTGCGAATGAAGCGGGCTGCTTGCCAGAAAGCGCCGCCGAGGGCGAGGTCCCGATCCGTTCGCGCCCCCCCTGTTCGCGTGCCCCATGGCGGGTTGCCGCCATGCCCCGGCGCGGGCAGGCTGCGCCGCCCGATGATGCAAGGAAGGCCGAGAATGGCGCTGACGATCTATGGCGTGCTGCGCTCCCGCGCGACGCGCACCGTGTGGCTGGCCCGCGAGCTGGGCCTTGCCTTCGAACATGTGCCGGTGATCCAGTCCTACCGCCTGCCCGACCCGGCCGCGGCGGATGCCCCGTTCAACACCGCTTCGCCCGATTTCCTGGCGCTGAACCCGAATGGCCGGGTTCCGGTGATCGCCGATGACGGGCTGGTGCTGTACGAGTCGCTGGCCATCAACCTCTACCTGGCACGCAAGCATGGCGGCGAGCTCGCCCCGCGCGATGCGGTGGAGGACGCGCTGATGAGCCAGTGGGCCTTCTGGGCGGCCACGGAGGTGGAGCCGTTCAGCCTGCAGATCCAGACGCACCGCCCGGCCGGCCCGAAGCACGACGCGGCCAAGGCCGCCGCTGCGGCGGCGACGCTGGCCCGCCCCTTCGCCGCGCTGGACACCGCGCTGCAGGCGGGCGGCGGCTGGCTGGTGGGCGGCCGCTTCACCGTGGCCGACCTGAATGCCGCCGAGATCCTGCGCTACGCCCAGGGCGACGCCGCGCTGTTCCAGGCATATCCGGCGGTCGGCGCCTGGATCGCGGCGTGCCAGTCCCGCCCGGCCTTCCAGGCGATGATGGCGGAGCGCGAGAAGGAGCCGGCGTAGCGCCGGCCAAGCGGCGGTGGACGGGGTGCGCTCAGTCCGCGCCCTGCCCCGCCGCCTGCCCCAGCCGGTAGGGATGCGCGGGGTAGGAGCCGAGGATGCGCAGCTCGCGCGAGAAGAAGGCCAGTTCCTCCAGCGCCCGCTTCACCGGCGGGTGGTCGGGATGGCCGTCCACGTCGCACAGGAACTGCGTGGCGGTGAACTGGCCGTCCAGCATGTAGCTTTCCAGCTTGGTCATGTTGACGCCGTTGGTGGCGAAGCCGCCCAGCGCCTTGTACAGCGCCGCCGGGATGTTGCGGACGCGGAACACGAAGGTGGTCACGGTGTCCGGCGCCTCGGCCGGCGGCAATCGCGGCTGCCGCGCCATGACGTAGAATCGCGTGGTGTTGTGCGCCGCGTCCTCGACGTTGCGCAGCAGGATGTCCAGCCCGTAGATCTCGCCGGCCAGCGAGGAGGCGATGGCGGCGTCCTCCAGGCTGTGCGCCTCGGCCAGCAGCTTGGCGGCGCCGGCGGTGTCGGCCTCGATCACCGGCTGCAGCTTGCGCTCGCGCAGCAGGTTCAGCACTTGGCCCAGTGCCACGGGATGGCTGTGGGCGCGCTTCAGCCCGTCCAGCGTGGCGCCCTTGTGCGCCAGCAGGCAGTGCTCGACCCGCTGGTAATGCTCGCCGATCACGAACAGGCCCGAATCGGGCAGCATGCGGTGGATGTCCGGCACCCGCCCCGCCAGCGAGTTCTCGCAGGGCAGCATGGCCAGGGCGGCGCGCGAATCCCGCACCGCTTCCATGGCCGACTCGAAGGACGGGCATGGCAGGGTGGTCCAGCCCGGATAGGCGCTGCGGCAGGCGAGATCGGAATAAGCGCCCGGCACGCCCTGGAAGGCGATCATGCCGCCCGCCCCGTTGGTGTCCGCGTTGGTCATCGCATCGGCTCCGTCCCTGGCGGGGCTGGATACCCGCGTGCGGTGCAACGTATTGATGCGCCCGCCGCCACCCCTTATGGTCGATGGGCTTCTAGTCGAGGCCAAGGTCGCGTGCAAATGCGCCCGCGGGTCCAATCCGGGACCGTGGCCGGGCTGAGTTCAGGGATGGGGTCTGCAGCATGAGCTTGGAGGTTAACAAGGCGTTCGCGGCCGTACTGACGGCGGGCGTCGTGTTCATGGTGGCAGGCTTTGTGGGCGAAACGGTGATTCACCCGAAGCCCCTGGAAAAGACCGCGATCACCATTGAAGGCGTGGGCGAGACGCCGGGCGCCGCCCCGGCCGCCGAGCCGCAGCTCGAACCGGTGTCGCCGTTGCTGGCCGCCGCCAGCGCCGATACCGGCCGCCAGGCCGCGGGGCGGCTGTGTTCGTCCTGCCATTCCTTTGAACAGGGCGGTGCCAACAAGGTCGGGCCGAACCTGTATGGCGTGGTGGGCAACCACCATGCGCATCTGGACAATTTCAACTATTCCCCCGCGATGAAGGCGCTGGCCGACAAGCCGTGGGATTACGAGGCGTTGAACGCGTTCCTGGCCGCTCCGGCCCGTGCCATTCGCGGCACCCGAATGGCCTTTGCCGGCATCCGCGACGTGAAGCAGCGCGCGGACGTGATCGCCTATCTCCGCTCCCTGTCGGACAGCCCGCAGCCGCTGCCGTGATGCGCGACCTCATCGCCGCCGCCGAGGCGGCGGCCGATGCGGCGGGGGCGGCGATCCGCCCCCTTTTTCGTTCGCCCCTGCTGGTCGAGGCCAAGGGCGATGCCAGCCCGGTGACCGAGGCCGACCGCGCCGCCGAACGCAGCATCCGCGCCCTGCTGGCCGCGCGCTTCCCCGGCCATGGCGTGATCGGCGAGGAATACGGTGCCGATCGTCCGGATGCCGAGTATGTCTGGGTGGTGGACCCGATCGATGGCACCCGCGCCTTTGTCACCGGCCGTCCCCTCTTCGGCACGCTGATCGGGCTGATGCGGGGCGGCCGCCCGGTGCTGGGGTTGATCGACCAGCCCGCCACGGGGGAGCGCTGGATCGGCGCGCAGGGGGAGGCGCTGCGGTTTCGCGGCGCGATGGGCGGAACCCCGGGCACCCGCCCCTGCGCCACCCTGGCCGAGGCCGAGCTGTCCTGCACCAGTCACGAGATGTTCACGTCGGCGGAGGCGCCGCGCTTCGCCCGGCTGCAGCGGGCCTGCCGCCGCGCCACCTGGGGCGGCGATTGCTACAGCTACGGCCTACTGGCCCTCGGCCTGATCGACATCGTGGTGGAATCCGACCTCAAGCCCTGGGACTGGGCGGCGCTGGCGCCGGTGGTGGAGGCCGCCGGCGGCGCCATGACCGACTGGCAGGGTCAGCCCCTGCGGCTCGACGGGCCAGGCCAAGTGATCGCGGTCGGTGACCGCGCGCTGCTGCCGGAAGCGGTGGCGCTGCTGGGTTGAGCGCAAACGGCACATTGCAAAACGCAAGCGCCACCACGGGATGGTTGTCGCGGCGGGGCTGAACCCTCATCCTAGGAACCATGCGCCGCCGACACCTGATGGCCTCCGGCCTTGCCCTTGTCCCGGGCTCCATGCTGACCCGCGCCTGGGCGCAGGCCCCGGCTCCCCCCTCCGCGCCCGCCGGCCCGGCCCCGGCCGAGGCGCCGCGCCGCACCCATGCCCTGTCGCTGCTGGGCGAGCCCGCCCTGCCGGCCGACTTCAAGCACTGGCCCTGGGTCAACCCCGACGCCCCCAAAGGCGGCAGCATGACGCTGACGGCGCTGGGCAGCTTCGACAGCTTCAATCCCTACATCCTGCGCGGCACGCCGGGCGTCGGAACCACGCTGATCTACGACACGCTGATGGTGCCGAGCGGCGACGAGGCTTCCACCGAATACGGCCACATCGCCACCATGGCCGAGCTTCCCCGCGACGGCCGCGGCGTCACCTTCATTCTCAATGAAAAGGCCCGCTGGCATGATGGCCGGCCGATCACCGCCGGCGACGTGGTCTGGACCTTCAACACGCTGCGGCAGAGCGGCCGCCCCTTCTACCGTGCCTATTGGGGCGACGTGGCCGAGGTGGTGGCGGAAGGCGACCACCGCGTGGCATTCCGCTTTTCCGGCAATGAGAACCGCGAGCTGGCGCAGATCCTGGGCCAGATGCCGGTGCTGCCGCAGCACTGGTGGGCGGGCAAGGATTTCGCCCAGCCCGGGCTCGAGGTGCCGCTCGGCTCCGGCGCCTACCGGATCGACGGCTTCGAGCCGGGGCGCAGCATCACCTATCGCCGCGTCGAGGATTACTGGGCGCGCGACCTGCCGACTCGGAAGGGCACCCACAACGTCGACGTGATGCGCTACGAATATTACCGCGACACCACCGTGGCGCTGGAAGCCTTCAAGGCCGGGCAGATCGACCTGCGCACCGAGAACGTGGCCAAGGACTGGGCCACCGCCTACGACTTTCCCGCCGTGCGCTCCGGCCGCGTGAAGCGGGAGGAGATCCGCCACGAATTGCCGACCGGCATGCAGGGCTTCGCCATGAACCTGCGCCGGCCGATGTTCCAGGATGTGAGGGTGCGCGAGGCGCTCGGGTTGATGTTCGACTTCGAGTGGATGAACGCCAACCTGTTCTACGGCTCCTACACGCGCACCACCTCCTATTTCTCCAATTCCGAGCTGGCGGCCACCGGCCTGCCGTCCGAGGGCGAGCTGATGGTGCTGTCCGCCTTCCGCGGGCGGTTGCCGGAATCGCTGTTCACCTCCGAGTTCCGCGTGCCCGCCTCGGATGGCAGCAACAGCAACCGGGAAAATGCGCGCCGGGCGCTGACCCTGCTGCGCGAGGCCGGCTGGACGGTGAAGGAGCGCCGCCTGGTCAACGACCGGAACGAGCCCTTCAGCTTCGAGATCCTGATGAACGGCCCCACCTTCGAGCGCGTCGCGCTGCCCTACATCCAGGCGCTGCAGCGGCTCGGCATCGAGGCGCGGCCGCGCACCGTGGACCCGGCGCAGTACCAGGTGCGGATGGACAGCTTCGACTACGACATGACCACCGAGGTGTTTCCGCAGAGCCTCTCCCCCGGCAATGAGCAGCGCGACTTCTGGAGCTCGGCCAAGGCCAAGGAACCGGGCAGCCGCAACACCATCGGCATCAGCGACCCGATCGTGGACGCTCTGGTGGAACTGGTGGTCTCCGCCCCCGACCGGCAGGCGCTGATCGACCGCACCCGCGCGCTGGACCGCGTGCTGCTCTGGGGCCATTACGTGATCCCGCACTGGCACAGCCGCTTCTTCCGCCTCGCCTGGTGGGACAAGTTCGGCCACCCCGAGAAGAACCCGCGCTATGCGCTGGACATCCAGAGCTGGTGGGTGGACCCGGCGCGCGACCGGGCGCTGCCGGCCGACCGGAGCACCGCCAACTAGATGCGGCCGGTTCAGGCGGGAAGGCTGTAGCGCATGGGCGCCTATCTGCTCCGGCGCCTGGCGCTGCTGGTGCCGACGCTGTTCGGCATCATCCTGATCAACTTCGTGGTGGTGCAGTTCGCCCCCGGCGGGCCGGTGGAGCAGATGCTGGCCGAGCTGCGCGGCCAGGGCGGCAGCGTGGTCGGCCGCGTGTCGGGAGAAGGCCAGGGCGAGTTCACCCAGCGGCAGGGCGGCATGGGCGGCGAGGGTGGCCCGGCCAATAATTACCGCGGCGCGCGGGGCCTCGATCCCGCCGTGGTGGCCGAGATCGAGCGCACCTTCGGCTTCGACAAGCCGGCGCATGAGCGCTTCTGGATCATGCTGAAGGGCTACCTGTCCTTTGATTTCGGCGAAAGCCTGTTCCAGGGCCGGCGCGTCATCGACCTGCTGCTGGAGAAGCTGCCCGTTTCGGTCAGCCTCGGCTTGTGGTCGACGCTGATCATCTACCTCGTCTCCATTCCCTTGGGCATCCGCAAGGCGGTGCGGGACGGATCGCGCTTCGATGCCTGGACCTCCGGCGTGGTGCTGGTGGGCTATGCGGTGCCGGGCTTCCTGTTCGCCATCCTGCTGGTGGTGCTGTTCGCCGGCGGCTCCTTCCTGCAGGTGTTTCCGCTGCGCGGCCTGTCATCCTCCGGCAGCGCCGACTGGCCGTTCTGGCGGCAGGCGGCCGATTACCTCTGGCACATGGCGCTGCCGACGCTGGCACTGGTGATCGGCGGCTTCGCCGGGCTGACCATGCTGACCAAGAATTCCTTTCTGGAGGAGATCGGCAAGCAATACGTGCTGACCGCCCGCGCCAAGGGGGCGGACGAGAACCGCGTGCTCTACGGCCACGTCTTCCGCAATGCCATGCTGCTGATCGTCGCCGGCTTTCCTGCCGCCTTCGTCGGCATCCTGTTCACCGGCGCGCTGCTGGTGGAGATCGTGTTCTCGCTCGACGGGCTCGGCCTGCTCGGCTTCGAGGCGGCGATCCGGCGCGACTACCCGATCATGTTCGGCACGCTCTACCTGTTCACCCTGCTCGGCCTCGTGATGCAGATCGTGGGCGACGTCACCTACACGCTGATCGACCCGCGCATCGATTTCGAGGCGCGCCGCTGATGCGCCCGATCACGCGGCGGCGCCTGGCGAATTTCCGTGCCAACCGGCGCGGCTGGTGGTCGATGTGGATCTTTCTCGTGCTGTTCCTGCTCTGCCTGTTCGCCGAGCTGATCGCCAATGACCGCCCGCTGCTGGCCAAGGTGGGCGACCGCTGGTTCGTTCCCGTCGCGGTGGAATACGCCGAAAGCGACATCATCGAGGACGGCTTCCCCACCACCGCCATCTGGCGCGATCCCACCCTGCAGGAGGAGATCGCGGCCCGGGATGGCTGGGTGCTGTGGCCGCCGCTGCCCTACCGCTACGACACCATCATCCGCGACCTCGGCCGGCCGGCGCCTTCCCCGCCCTCCTGGCAGAACCCGCTCGGCACCGACGACCAGGCGCGGGACGTGCTGGCGCGGGTGATCTACGGTTTCCGCATCTCGGTGCTGTTCGGCTTCGCCCTCACCCTCGCCTCCTCGGTCATCGGCGTCGCGGCGGGGGCGGTGCAGGGCTATTACGGCGGCTGGGTGGATCTCGGCTTCCAGCGCTTCATCGAGATCTGGTCGGGCATGCCGCAGCTGTTCCTGCTGATCATCCTGGCCAGCGTGATCGAGCCGGGCTTCTGGACCCTGCTGGTGTTTCTGCTGCTGTTTTCCTGGATGTCGCTGACCGGCGTGGTGCGGGCCGAGTTCCTGCGCGGCCGCAACCTCGACTACGTGCGCGCCGCCAAGGCGCTGGGCGTGTCGGACGGCCGCGTGATGTGGCGCCACATCCTGCCCAACGCCATGGTGGCCACGCTGACCTTTCTGCCCTTTCTGCTGTCCGGCTCGGTCACCATCCTGGCCTCGCTCGATTTCCTGGGCTTCGGCCTGCCGCCGGGCTCCCCGTCGCTGGGCGAGCTGGTCAGCCAGGGCAAGAACAACCTCCAGGCGCCCTGGCTCGGCATCACTGCCTTCGTGGTGCTGGGTGGCGTGCTGACGCTGCTGATCTTCGTGGGGGAGGCGGTGCGGGACGCGTTTGATCCGCGCAAGCTGCCGGGAGGCTCGACGTGACCGCCCGGCGCCGTGACCGGCGGGCTGCCCGGGCGGCCCTGGCGCCGATCCCGCCCGTGGACGCCGCCGCCCGGGCGGCCAGAGGCGGAACGCCCGGCGCATGACCGACATCCTGCGCGTCGAGAACCTGTCCGTCTCCTTTCGCGGCCAGAGCGTGGTGCGGAACGTGTCCTTCGCCGTCAGGCCGGGCGAAACGGTGGCGCTGGTCGGCGAATCCGGCAGCGGCAAGAGCGTCACGGCACTGTCCTGCCTGCGGCTGCTGCCTTCCGCCGGCAGCAACCCCAAGGGCCGCATCCTGCTGGACGGCACCGATGTGCTGCGCGCCACGCCGGAGGCGCTGCGCCGGTTGCGCGGCGGCGTCGCCGGCATGGTGTTCCAGGAGCCGATGACCAGCCTGAACCCGCTGCACAGCATCGGGCGCCAGGTGGGCGAGGCGATCCGGCTGCACCAGCCGCTGCGCGGCGCGGCGCTGCGCGGCCGCATCGTCGAGCTGCTGGAGCGCGCCGGCCTGCCCAACCCGCAGGAACGGCTGGATGCCTTTCCGCACCAGCTCTCGGGCGGGCAGCGGCAGCGGGTGATGATCGCGGCGGCGCTGGCCAACGATCCGAAGCTGCTGATCGCCGACGAGCCGACCACGGCGCTGGACGTGACCATCCAGGCGCAGATCCTCGACCTGCTGGACGAGTTGAAGCGGCGGCTCAACATGGCGATGCTGCTGATCACCCATGACCTGTCGATCGTGCGCGCCCATGCCGATGGCGTGGTGGTGATGCGGCACGGCGCGGTGGTGGAGCAGGGCCCGGCGCAGACCGTGCTGGCGGCGCCGCACCACGACTACACCCGGATGCTGCTGGCCACCGAGCCGCGCGGCCGCCCGGAGCCGGTGGCGCCGGACGCGCCGCGCATCCTGGAGGCCGAGGGGGTGCGGGTGCATTTTCCGATCCGTCGCGGCCTGCTGCGCCGCCAGGTCGGCGCCGTGAAGGCGGTGGACGGCGTGTCGCTCGAGCTGCGCCAGGGCGAGACGCTGGGGCTGGTGGGCGAGAGCGGCAGCGGCAAGACCACGCTCGGCCTCGCCTTGCTGCAGCTGGAACGCGCCGACGGCGTCATCTGCTTCGAGGGGCAGCCGATCCAGCACCTGTCGCGCGCCGCGCTGCGACCGCTGCGCTCGCGCATGCAGGTCGTGTTCCAGGATCCCTACGGCTCGCTGTCGCCGCGCATGAGCGTGGCGGAGATCGTCGGCGAGGGGCTGGCGGTGCACGAGCCGCAACTCGGCCGCGCGGCGCGGGAGGCGCGCGTCAGCGCCGCGCTGGAGGAGGTCGGGCTCGATCCCGCCACGGCGCAGCGCTACCCGCATGAATTCTCCGGCGGGCAGCGGCAGCGGGTGGCCATCGCCCGTGCCCTGGTGCTGCAGCCACGGCTGCTGGTGCTGGACGAGCCGACCAGCGCACTCGACGTCTCGGTGCAGGCCCAGGTGGTCGATCTGCTGCGCGCCCTGCAGGCGAGACACCGGCTGGCCTACCTGTTCATCAGCCACGACCTGCGGGTGGTGCGCGCCATGGCGCACCGCATCATGGTGCTGAAGGGTGGCATGGTGGTCGAGACGGGGGATGCCGATGCGGTGATGCGCGCGCCGGCGGCCGACTATACAAGGGCGCTGATGCGCGCCGCCTTTCCGGACGGCGCGCCCGCTTAAGGCAGGACGCAACACCAGGGCATGAACGAGTTCCAGCTTCTGCAGCAGCAGATCGACACGAAGCGCATCCAGCTCGGCATCCACATCCGCAAGATGAACACGCCGGGTTCCCCGGTGTACCGCTATTCCGAGAACATCCCCTGGCCCTTCGCGCTGATCACGGTGGCGATCGGCGGCATGCTGCTGGTGAACATCCATGTCGGCATGGCGCTGATGTCGGCCGGCATCGTCTGGTGGCTGTGGAAGGTGCAGCCGCGGGTGAAGGACAAGGTGTTCCATCGCAGCGCCGCGCTCGCCCTGTCGGATGAGCGGCTGTTCGACGGGCTGTGGGCCAAGGGCGCGCTGACGCTGTATGTCGAGCGGCCGAACGGCGAGCGGCACGCCGCCACCCGCAAGCACGATTGGCGGGCCTTTGTGCGCGACCGCGCGGCGGAAGACGGCGCCTCAGCCGGCGCGGGCTGACGGCGGCAGCCCTGCTCGCGGAGCGGCATCGTGCCGTGGCGGGGCGCCGCGCCTCAGGCGGCGGCCCAGCGGATGATGCGGTCGGCCAAGGCATCCCAGCCCGGCTCCAGCATCAGCAGATGGCCGCGGCCGGGCAGGATCTCGGCCGTCACGCCGTGCCACAGCGCGCAGCGATGCACCGCGTCCAGGGTAATCAGCCGGTCTTCCGCCGCGCCGAGAACCAGCATGCGGCGGCCATGCAGCCAGCCCATCGGCACCGGCTGCGGCCATTGCGCTTCCAGCAGCGCCGCCTGCGACTCGCCGCCCATCCTGGCCAGGAAGCCATGCGCCTCGGCCTCCGGCATGCCGGCGCCGAACAGGGTGGTGGCCAGTTCCAGCGGGGCGCTGCCGGGCGGCGCGTCCATCCGCGATGCCTCGCTCCACAGGCAGGGATCGGCGAGCGCCAGCTGCGCCGCCGACAGCCACAGCCCCTCGGGCGGCGCCGGGGTCAGCAGAACGGCGCCGCGCACCTCCGGCTCCAGCAGCAGGCGCTGCGCCACCAGCGCGCCGAGCGAATGGCCGACCAGCACCACCGGGCCGCCGACGCCGCGCAGGATGCGGCGCGCTTCCTCCAGGTAGTCCGACAGGCCGGCTTCCCGCCCGCCGGGGCGGCGGGTGAAATCCGGGGCCAGCCCGGCCAGTCCGGCCGCGGCGCAGCGCGCGGCGAAGCCCTCGTCCCAGACCCAGGCGCCGCAACCAGCGCCGTGCAGGAACAGCAGGGTCGGGGATCCCGCGGCGGGCGACGCGGCCGGGAAGTGCAGCGGCACGGCCGGCGGCGCCAAGGGCGGCAGAACGTCGGGCATCAGCGGGGCAGCCGCGGGAGAACATACATGCCGCAACAATACCGGGTCCCGCCCACCCAGCGCCAGGACGATGTTGCAGTGCAACATGGCATTTGCGTCATGAATGACGGCGCTTCATGCCGTGGATTTCCCCTCCGGACGGGGCACCCGCCATGATGCCGGCTTGGAACCGGAGGCCGCCATGTCCAACAACAACCCCGCCATCCCCGCCGCCGGCCCGCCGCCCGAGGCGGCACCGCTCTCGGTCGCCGGCGTGGCGCTGGCCGCGCGGGACGTCGACCGGCTGGCCGGGTTCTACGCCGCGCTGCTCGGCGTGCCGCCCCTGCCCGACGATGCGGCGCCCGGAGCGCTGCGCTTCGAGTTGCGGGCCGCCCGCCTGCGCCTGATCCCGGCACCCGGGTCCCGCGCGGAGCGCGGCGACGAGCCGGGGCTGTTCCACACCGCCTTCCTGGCGCCGGACCGCGCCGCCCTGGCAGGCTGGCTGCGCCACGCGTTGGAACTCGGCATCCGGCTGCAGGGCGCGTCCGCTCACGGCGTCAGCGACGCGCTCTACCTCGCCGATCCGGAAGGCAACGGCATCGAGGTGTATGCCGACCATCCACGCGACGCCTGGCCGCGCGAGGCCGCCGGCGGATTGGCCATGGTGACGCGGCGGCTGGACCTACCGGCCCTGCTGGCGGAGGCGCCGGGCGCCGCGCCCCCGGCGGCCGGGTTCCGCATCGGCCACGTGCATCTGCGCGGCGGCGACATCCCCGCCACCGAGGCCTTCTATCGTGCCCTGGGGCTGGAGGTGACGCAGCGCTTGCCGAAGGCCAGCTTCCTGTCCAGCGGCGGCTACCATCACCACCTGGCGGTGAATGGCTGGCACAGCGCCGGCACCCGTCCCGCGGGGCTGGGCGGCCTAGCCTGGCTGTCGCTGCGGGCCAGGGGCGAGGCGGCGCAGCGCCGTGCCGCCGCCGCGCTGCTGGCCGCGGAACCCTCCGGCGGCGGATGGGCGGCGCATGATCCCTCCGGCAACGCGCTGCGCCTGGAGCTGTGATCCACCAGGGCGAAATCACCGGAAAGCAACAACTTCGCAAACGCCAGCCTGGCCGCGCGGGTGGCGAAAGGCTGATCACGCGCCTATGTGCGGGCTGTGTTCACTCGGTGCTTCGCCTCCCGCGGGCCATCGGTGTAAGGGGAGCCCGCCATGGCACCGAATGATCTCCGCGCCGACCGCCCCCTGGTGGGGGACCGCGCGCCACCCTCCCCCACCCCGCAGGCCGCGCCGCCCGGCCGTCCGCCCAGGCCACCGCGCAAGGGCCGCGCCGACTCGGGCGGCGGCGGGCGCGGCATCGGGCGCTGGATCGTCCGGCTCACCGGCCTCGGCATGGGGGTGGTGGTGGCCGGCGGCGTGGTGGCTGCCCTTGGCGCCTATGGCGTGTACCGCGAGGCCGCCGGCGACCTGCCGGAACATGCCTGGCTGGCCGACTACCAGCCGCCGCAGATGAGCCGCATCTATGCCGCCGATTCCCGGCTCATGGCGGAGCTGGCGACGGAACGCCGCGTGTTCCTGCCGATCGGTGCCATCCCGCCGCGCCTGCAGGCCGCCTTCGTGTCCGCCGAGGACCAGAATTTCTGGACCCATCCCGGCGTCGACTTCCTGGCGCTCAGCCGCGCCACGGTGCAGAACGTCGAGGGGCTGATGAGCGGGCGGCGGGCGCTGGGCGCCTCCACCATCACTCAGCAGGTCGCCAAGAACATGCTGGTGGGCAATGACCGCACCATCCTGCGCAAGGTGCGGGAAGCGATCCTGGCGTTCCGCCTGGAATCCGCCATGCCCAAGGAGCGGATCCTCGAGATCTACCTGAACGAGATCTTCCTGGGCCAGCAGGCCTATGGCGTCGCCGCCGCGGCGATGAACTACTTCAACAAGGGCCTCGACGAACTGACGCTGGGCGAGACGGCGTTTCTCGGCGCGCTGCCCAAGGCGCCCAACAACTACAACCCGCTGCGCTATCCGGAGGCCGCCAAGGCGCGGCGCGACTGGGTGCTGGACCGCATGGCCGAGGATGGCGCCGTTTCGCGCGCCGAGGCCGATGCCGCCAAGCAGGAGCCGATCGTGCCGCGCGGCCGCATCCGCCCCGAATTGCTGGCCACCGGCCAGTATTTCACCGAGGAAGTGCGGCGCGAGCTGGTGGCCCGGTTCGGCCAGGACCAGACCAACATGGGCGGGCTGGTAGTGCGAACCAGCCTGGAGCCCGAGCTGCAGCAGGCCACCGAGCGCGCGCTGCAGGCCGGGCTGACCTCCTACGACCGCCGGCGCGGCGGCTGGCGCGGGCCGGTGGCCAGCATCTCGGCCGACACCACCGAGTGGATGCCGGCGCTGGAAAAGGTGGCCCGTCCCGCCGGCGCCCTGCCGGAATGGCGGCTGGCGGTGGCGCTGTCGGTGCAGGCGGGGGAGGCGCGGCTTGCCTGGCTGGATCGTCCGGAAGGCCGGGCCCAGGCGCAGCCGCGCCAGGGCACGCTGGCGCTGGCTGACGTGTCCGGCTGGGCCCGCCCGGTGAACGCCCAGGGCCGCCTCGGCGCCCCGCCGCGCCGCCTGCAGGACGTGTTGAAGCCCGGCGACGTGGTGCTGGTGGAACCGCGCGAGGCGGGTGGCCGCGGCGCCGCGGCCAATGCCGCCGGCAATGGGCCGGTGCGCGTGTCGCTGCGCCAGGTGCCGCTGGTGGAAGGCGCCATCGTGGCGCTCGATCCCGCCACCGGGCGGGTGCTGTCGATGGCCGGCGGCTGGAGCTTCGACAGATCCTGGTTCAACCGCGCCACCCAGGCGCTGCGCCAGCCCGGCTCCTCCTTCAAGCCCTTCGTCTACCTGCCGGCGCTGGAGATGGGCATTCCGCCCAACCAGCGCCTGCTGGACGGGCCGATCGAGATCATGACGCCGCAAGGGCTGTGGAAGCCCTCCAACTACAGCGGCAATCCGCGCGGCTGGGTGACCATGCGCACCGCCATCCAGCAATCGCTGAACCTGGTCACCATCCGGCTGGCGCAGGAAGTGGGCATCGAGCGCGTGGCGGAAACGGCGGCGCGGTTCCACGTCATTCCCAACATGCCGCGCGTGCTGTCCATGGCGCTCGGCGCCGGCGAAACCACCGTGATGCGGATGGCCGCCGCCTATGCGTCCTTTGTCAATGGCGGCAAGGAAGTGTCGCCGACACTGATCGACACGGTGCAGGACCGCTTCGGGAAGATGGTCTGGCGCGCCGACAACCGCCATTGCGCCCGGTGCGACGCCGGCCCCAATGCGCCGCCGCCGCAGCTGGTGGATGAGCGCAAGCAGATCACCGACCCGATCGCCGCCTACCAGATGGTGTCGATGCTGCAGGGCGTGGTGCAATACGGCTCCGGCAAGAAGGCCGGCGAGGGGCTGAACCGCCCGGTGGCCGGCAAGACCGGCACCACCAACGACTACATGGACAACTGGTTCGTGGGCTTCACCCCCGACATCGTGGTGGCGGTGTGGCTGGGCTTCGACGAGCCGCGCTCGCTCGGCTCCGGGGAGGCCGGCGGCGTCAATGCGGCGCCGATCTTCCACGACGTGGTGGAGGCGGCGCTGAAGAACAGCCCGCCCGTGCCGTTCCGCGCCCCGCCGGGCGTGGCACTGGTGCGCACGCAGATCGAGGGCGGGGCATCCATCCTGGAAGCCTTCCGCCCCGGCACCGAGAATGCGGCGCGGCCGCCGATCGGCGAGGGGCTGATGTCCAGCGACACCCCGGCCGGAACCGACAGCAGCCTGGGCGGGCTGTACTGACCGCTCGAACGGGCCACCCCCCGGCCTCCGCCGGGGACATGCGGCCTTAGCGGCCGAGCTTCGCCGCCACCAGGGCGCGGGCGGCCTGAAAGGCGGCCTCGGCGTCGAGCGCGGTGGTGTCCAGCGTCAGCGCGTCGGCGGCCGGCTTCAGCGGCGCCACGGCGCGAGAGGAATCCTGCGCGTCGCGGGCGCGCAGCTCGGACAACACCGCGTCGGGATCGGCGGCGACGCCCCGCGCCAGCAGTTCCATCCAGCGGCGATGCGCGCGCTGTTCGGCGCTGGCGGTGACGAACAGCTTCACCGGTGCCTCGGGGAACACCACGGTGCCGATGTCGCGCCCGTCCAGCACGGCGCCGTGGGTGCGGCCGAAATCGCGCTGCCAGTCCAGCAGCGCGGCGCGCACGGCGGGGATCGCGGCCACCGCGCTGGCCGCCATGTCGGCCTCCGGGCCGCGCAGGTCGGGGCGGGTGAAGTCGGCGGCAGTCAGGGCACGCGCGGCGGCTTCGGCCGCGAACACGTCGCGCGGGTCGGCGCCGCCCTCCAGCACGCGCCGCCCGGTGGCGCGGTAGAGCAGGCCGGTGTCGAGGTAGGGCAGGCCCAGTTCGGCCGCCAGGCGCCGCGCCAGCGTGCCCTTGCCGGCGGCGGCGGGGCCGTCCACCGCGATCACGACCCCCGCGAGGGGAGCGGCCGCGCTCACGGCGTGGGCGCGGCGTTCAACCGCCGCAGCACATCGGCACCGGCGGCGCGGTTGATGAGCTCGGCGAAGCCGGGGAAGGAGGTGTCGATGAAGCTGCCATCGTCCACCGCCACCGGGCGCTCGGCGGCGAGGCCCAGCACCAGCGCGCTCATGGCGATGCGGTGGTCCATGTGGGTGACCACCGTGCCGCCGCCGGGCGGCGGGGCGCCGGCGCCGTGCACCAGCAGGTCGTCGCCTTCGATCTCCACCCTCACGCCACTGGCCTGCAGCAGCGCGGCGGTGGCGGCGACGCGGTCGCTTTCCTTCACCCGCAACTCGGCGAGGCCGCGGAAGCGGCTGGTTCCCGCGGCGCAGGCGGCGGCGACCGCCAGGACCGGGTACTCGTCCACCATGGAGGGCACGCGCTCCGGCGGCACGTCGGCGGCGCGCAAGGGGCCGAAGCGGGCGGTGAGGTCGCCCACCGGCTCGCCGCCCTCGGTGCGCTCATTGGCCACCGAGAGGTCGGCGCCCATGTTCCGCAGCGTGGCGAACAGGCCGGTGCGCAGCGGGTTCAGCCCGACGCCCTCCACCGTCACGGCGGAACCGGGCACGATCAGCGCCGCCACCAGCGGAAAGGCGGCGGAGGACGGGTCGCCCGGCACCACCACCGGCGCCGCGACGAGTTCCGGCTGGCCATCCAGCTCGATCACCCGGCCCTCGCCCTGCGGCGTGACCCGCACGGTGGCGCCGAAATGGCGCAGCATGTTCTCGGTGTGGTCGCGCGAGGCTTGCGGCTCCACCACGCGGGTCACGCCGCGGGCGCAGAGCCCGGCCAGCAGCACCGCCGACTTCACCTGCGCCGAGGCGATGGGCAGGGTGTAGTCGAGCGGCATCGGCTCGGCGGCGCCTTCCACCGCCAGCGGCAGCCGGCCGCCGGCGCGGCCGCTGAAGCGGGCGCCGGACGCCGCCAGCGGCTCGGTCACCCGCCGCATCGGGCGCGAGCGCAGCGAAGCGTCGCCGGTCAGCACGGCGAAGATCGGGTGGCCGGCCAGCAGGCCGCAGATCAGCCGCGCCGCGGTTCCTGAATTGCCCATGTCCAGCACGTCGGCGGGCTCGGTCAGGCCGCCGACGCCGCGCCCGGCAACGATCCAATGCCCCTCGCCCAGCCGTTCCACCGTGGCGCCGAGGGCGCGCATGGCGGCGGCGGTGCGCAGCACGTCCTCGCCTTCCAGCAGGCCGGTGATCTCGGTGCGGCCCACGGCGAGGGCGCCGAACATCAGCGCGCGATGGCTGATCGACTTGTCGCCGGCGACGCGCAGCCGGCCGGTCAGGCCTTGCGGCGGGCGGAAAGCGCGCAGCGGGCGCGAATTGGTGTCATGGCCCATGATGCGCAGGGGTTTGACATGGGGCCGGGGTGCGTGGCAATGCGCCCCGTGCTTCTCGGCCGGCCCGTCCCTGGCCCGCCTTTCCCCGGGATAATCACGCTGATGGCCAAGCCCGAACTGGGTCTGAAACGCACCTGTGTCGCTTGCGGTGCGAAGTTCTACGACATGACTCGCCAGCCGGCGGTGTGCCCGAAATGCGGCACCGAGCAGCCGGCCGAGCAGCCGCGCGCCCGCCGCGCCGCCGCCCCGGTGGAGGAGAAGGTGAAGAAGCGCGCGCCCGTCGTCGCCGATCCCGACACGGATGACGATGTCGAGCTCGAGGATGTGGGCGACGAGGACGCGCTGGAAGACGCCGACGACCTCGAGGACGCCGAGGACGACATCGACAGCGAGATCGAGGTCGAGACCGACCGCGAGGAAGAGAACTGAGCCGGCCGCCGCGCGGGTGATCGCCGCGCGGCAACCGCCTTCCAAGCCGGAGCGTTTCTGCACCACCCGTTCCTGTGCAGGTGGAGCAGCATGGCCGCGACCGCGAAAAAGACCGATCCCAAGCTCTGGGACAAGGTGAAGCGCGAGGTCACCCAGGGTGACAAGGGCGGCAAACCCGGCCAATGGTCGGCGCGCAAGGCGCAGATGGCCAGCGCCGAATACAAAAAGGAAGGCGGCGGCTACCAGGGCGGCAAAACCGCCGACAACCACCTCCGGCAATGGACGGAGGAGGAATGGGGCACCAAATCCGGCCAGGAAAGCGGCAAGACCGGCGAGCGCTATCTGCCGAAGAAGGCCCGCGACAAGCTCACCGACGAGGAATATGCCCGCTCCACCGCCAAGAAGCGGGCCGACGGCCGCAAGGGCCAGCAATTCAGTGCCCAGCCCAGGGACGTGGCCCGCAAGGCGGCCAGCACCCGCCGGGGCGGCGGCGGCGACACCAAGCAGGCGCTGATGGCGGAAGCCCGCAAGCGCAACATCCCGGGCCGTTCCCGCATGGACAAGGCACAACTCGCCCGCGCACTGGGCCGCGCCGCATGAGCAGCCCGCAGGACGACCCCGGCATACCCTGGCCGAGTTCAAGCGGGTGGTGAACATGACCCCCGCCGCGCTGCGGAAGTGGCTGGAGGGCGAGGACAGTCAATCCGTCGGCATGACCAGCGAGGGCGAGAAGGTCACCGGCAAGGGCGATGGCGAGGCCGTCGGCCACCGGATGGGCGAGCGGATCCTGGAGCTGAAGGCCAAGAAGCAGGCCGACCTCGACGATGACGACTACGCCGCCATGCGCAAGGTCATCGGCTACGTGCACCGGCACATCAAGCAGCGCCCCGATGGCGACATCAGCGACACGCGCTGGCGCAAATCGCTGATGAACTGGGGCCACGACCCGTTGCGCGACTGAGCCGCGGCTCAATATCCCCAGGCAAAGGCGACGATCCGCACCAGGGCGCTGACCACCAGTAGCACCAGGATGATGCGGGACAAGGTCGGGATGGAGGGCATGGACGGCAGATGGCGGCCCTCCCCGCCCCTGGCAAGGATCAACCGCATCCCCTAATGCGAGGGGCCATGGACGCCACCGATGCCCGCCTCGCCGAGCAGTATGAAGCCTTTCCCTATCCGCAGCGCGACCCGCGCGAGGAGGCGAAGCGGCTGATTGTCGGCAGCCCCAGCCACCTGCGGGAGATCGACCACTGGATCTTCGGCGCCCGCCGCCCGGCCGCGCAGCCGCTGCGCGCGCTGATGGCCGGCGGCGGCAGCGGCGATGGCACGATGATGCTGGCGCAGCAGATGGCCTGGGCCGGCCGCCCCGGGGAGGTGGTGTGGCTGGATCGTTCCGCCGCCGCGCGGCAGGTGGCCGAAGCGCGCGCCGCGCAGCGCGGGCTGGACAATGTCCGGTTCGAATCGGGCTCGTTGCTGGACCTGCGGGCGCTGGGCCTCGGGCTGTTCGACTACATCGATTGCTGCGGCGTGCTGCACCACCTGCCGGACCCGGCGGCGGGGCTGCGCGCCCTGGCCGGGGCGCTGGCGCCGGGCGGCGGTGTCGGGCTGATGGTGTATGCCCCGCATGGTCGTACCGGCGTCTACATGCTGCAGGATGCGCTGCGCCTGTTGGCGCCCGAGTCGGAAACGCCGCCGGCCCGGGTGGAAATCGCGAAGCGGCTGTGGAAGCAGGCGCCGGACACCGCCTGGCTGCGCCGCAACCCCTGGATCACCGACCACCTCGAGGGCGGCGATGCCGGGCTCTACGACCTGTTGCTGAATCCGCGCGACGTGTCGTTCACCGTGCCGCAGCTCGTGGCCCTGATCGAGGACGCGGGGCTGCGGCTGCGCTGTTTCGTCGAGCCGCTGCGCTACGATCCCGACCGCTACCTGAACGACCCGAAGCTGCGCGCCCGCACCGCAGCGCTGGACCCGGTGGCGCGCGCCGCCCTGGCCGAGGCGATCTGCGGCAACATGGGCATTCACATCGCCTACTGCACGCGGGAGGAGGCACCGCGGCCCGACTGGTCGGATGACCAGGCGATACCCGTGCTGCGCGAGCTGGACGGGGCCGCACTGGGCAAGGGCATCCCGGGCGACGGCGTGCTGCGCGTCACCTATGACGGGCTGCGGATTGGCGTGCCGATGCCGCGCCTGGCCTCGGCCATCCTGCCGCTGGTGGATGGCCGCCGCAGCATCGGCGCCATCGGCGCGGTGCTGGCGGAACGCGGCATCCGCGCGGATGCCTTCCGGCGCGACCTCGCCCTGCTGCGGGACGCGCTGGAGCCATTGAACCGCCTGCTGCTGGCGGCTCCCGCATGAGCGGGGCGGCGCCCCGTCCGGTCATCATCATCTTCGGCGCCGCCGTGCGCGCCGATGGCGGTCCCAGCCTGACCCTGCGCCGCCGCGTCATGGCCGCAGCCGCCTTCGGCGCCACCCTGTCCGACCCGCTCTTTATCCCAACGGGCGGCCAGGGCCGCCACGGCCCGCCCGAGTCGGAGGTGATGCGGCGGCTGCTGCAGGATCTCGGCGTGGCGGGGAGTGCCATCCGGGAGGAGAACACCGCCAGGGATACGCTGCAATCGGCCCGCGCCTGCGCCGCCATGCTGCGCGGCCACCAGGGGCCGGTGTATGCCGCCAGCAGCGGCTACCACCTGCCGCGCTGCCGGATGCTGCTGCGGCTGTTCGGCCTGCCGGCCCAGGCCGTGCCGCCGCCCGAGGCCTCGCACGGGCTGATGGAACGCTGGTACTGGCGGGTGCGGGAAGGCGCCGCCCTGCCCTATGATGCCGTGCTGGTGGGGGCCGAACGGGTGTTTCGCCGCTGAGCTCCGCGGCTGGTCTGACATCCGACAAGGTGGCAGTCTAGACGCAAAACCGCTCAAGGAGACGCCGCATGAGCCAGCCCATCGCCATGGAAGGCCAGAACGAGACGCCGTGGGAGCCGAGCCAGCGCTACCCCGACCCGCGCTTCCGCGCCTTCGATCCTGCCTTCCTGGGCTTCCGCGCCATGAACGGCGCGGTGGAGAAGATCGCCGGCGGCTGCCGCTGGGCCGAGGGGCCGGTCTGGTTCGGCGATCACCGCGCCCTGCTGTGGTCCGACATCCCGAACGACCGCATCCTGCGCTGGGACGAGCGCAGCGGCGCCGTCACCGTGTTCCGCGAATCCTCCAACTACGCCAACGGCAACACCCGTGACCGCCAGGGCCGCCTCGTCACCTGCGAGCACCTGACGCGCCGCGTCACCCGCACCGAATATGACGGCCGGATCACCGTGCTGGCCGACCGGTTCCAGGGCAAGCGGCTGAACTCGCCCAATGACGTGGTGGTGCGCTCCGACGGCTCGATCTGGTTCAGCGATCCGCCCTTCGGGATCTCCGGCCATATCGAGGGCGACAAGGCGGAGCCGGAGCTGCCGCAGGCGGTGTGGCGCATCGACGGCCGGTCCGGCGAGCTGAGCATGATCACGGATGAGCTGGCCGGGCCGAACGGCCTCGCCTTTTCCCCGGACGAGACGATCCTCTACGTGGTGGAAAGCCGCGCCGAGCCGCGCCGCATCGTCGCCTATGACGTGGCCGAGGATGGCCGGGTCGCCAACCGCCGCACCATCGTGCAGGGCGAGCCCGGGGACACCCCCGACGGCTTCCGCGTCGACACCGCGGGCAATCTCTGGTGCGGCTGGGGCATGGGCGGCGCCGAGTTCGATGGCGTGCGGGTGTTCAACTCATCCGGGGCGCCGCTCGGCCATATCGACCTGCCGGAGCGTTGCGCCAACCTCTGCTTCGGCGGCCGCAACCGCAACCGGCTGTTCATGGCGGCGTCCCGCTCGGTGTATTCGGTGATGCTGACGGTGCAGGGCGTGGCGGGCGGCTGATGAGCGGAGGGGATGCGGTGACGCAGGAGCCGGGCGCCGGCAAGCTGGCGGTGCTGCGCTACAACACGCCCGACTTCACCGTGCTGGAGCCGGGCGACCACGTGATCTGCGCGGTCAGCTTCCGGCGCATCCCGCTGGAAGCCCTGCTGTACTGGAGCGCCGAGGCGCAGGAAGCCTATGCCGGCGCCATCGAGGCCTCGGCGGCGGCGGCCCGGCGCCGGCCGCGCAGGCGCTAGGCCGGGCCACGCCGGCGGAGGGGGCGATCCCCGTCCGCGGGCGCCGCAGACCAATGCCCGGGCACCATGCCGGCACGGGGGCAGGGCAGGCATGCGCGCAGACCTGCCGGCTTTCACTTCCCCGGCTGGCGAAATGCCCTAGCTAGGCTGCATGCCCTCTTCTCCTCCGCTGCGGCGGCCGTGGGTGCTGGCCTCGGTCATGGCCGCCACCTTCATGATCGCGATCGAGGCGACCATCGTCTCCACCGCCATGCCGCAGATCGCCGGCCAGCTCGGCGACCTGCACCTGTATTCCTGGGCCTTCTCGGCCTTTCTGCTGACGCAGACGGCCACCACCGTGATCTTCGGCAAGCTGGCCGACCTGTATGGCCGCCGGCCGGTGCTGCTGGCCGGCATCGCCCTGTTCCTGGCAGGCTCGGTGCTGTGCGGGCTCGCCTGGTCGATGCCGACCCTGATCCTGTTCCGCCTGATCCAGGGTGCCGGCGCGGGCGCCATCCAGCCGGTCTGCCTGACCATCGTGGGCGACCTGTATTCCGTGCAGGAGCGCGGCAAGATCCAGGGCTACCTAGCCAGTGTCTGGGGCATTTCCTCGGTGCTCGGGCCGCTGGCCGGCGGCCTGATCACCCAGCACCTGAGCTGGGCCTGGATCTTCTGGATCAACCTGCCGATCGGCGCCGCCGCCACCGCCGGCTTCCTGGCCTTCCTGCATGAGCGCGTGCCGCGCCAGCGCCACAGCCTGGACCTGGCGGGCGCGGGATTGTTCGCCATCAGCATCACCGCCCTGATGGTGGCCCTGACGGCGGCCGGAACCTCCGGCAACTCGACCGCGCTGGCCGCCGCCGCGCTCGGCCTGCTGAGCGCGATCCTGTTCGTGTGGCAGGAGCGCCGCGCCCGGGAGCCGATGATCGCCTTTCGCCTGTGGTCGCAACGGCCGATCGCCACCGCCAACATCGCCACCCTGCTGAGCGGCATGGCAGTGATCGGGCTCACCACCTTTCTGCCGATGTACGTGCAGGGCGTGCTGCATCATTCCGCCCTGGTGGCCGGGTTCACCCTGACCATGATGGTGCTGGGCTGGCCGGTCGGCGCGACAGTGGCGGCGCGGAACTTCCAGCGCTTCGGGCTGCGCGGCACGCTGTTGCTGGGCGCCGCGCTGCTACCGGTCGGCGCGGTGGCCTTTCTGCTGCTGACCCCCGGCATGTCCCCCGTGGTGGCGGGGCTGGGCTCGCTGGTGATGGGGCTGGGCATGGGTTTTCTCAGCACGGCGGCCATCGTCATCATCCAGAGCAGCGTCGGCTGGGAGGAGCGGGGGGCTGCCACCGCCTCCAACATCTTCTCGCGCAATCTTGGCAGCACGCTGGGCGCCACGGTGCTGGGCGCGGTGCTGAACCTCGGGCTGCAGCAGCAGGGCGGCGCCAGCGCCGTCACGCCCGAGCAGGTGCGGCAATTGCTTGAGGGCGCCACCGGGATGCTGGCCGACCCGGCCGTGCAGCAGGCGCTGGACCATTCGCTGCACCTGACCTTCTGGGGCGTCTTCGGCATCGCCGCCCTGACCCTGGCGGCGGCGGCGCTGGTGCCGCGGATCAGCCTGCAGCAGGCGGCCGCCCCGAAGATGGCCAGCGCCGAGTAGTCCGCCCCGCTCGCGGCGGGGCTGCGCTCAGTCCGCCGTGGCGCCGCTGGCGCGCACCACCGGCACCCACAGGTCGAGCTCGCGCTGCAGGAACGCCGCGAACTCGGCGGGGGAGCCCTGGTCGATCGGCGGCATCTCCATCTCGTTGAGGCGCTGCTGCGTGGCCGGGTCGGCCAGGGCGGCGCGCACCGCCGCATTCATGCGGTCCACGATGGCGGGCGGCGTGCCGGCCGGGGCGAACACGCCGAACCACGAATACGCCTTATAGCCCGGCAGCCCCGCCTCCGCCGCCGTGGGCACCTCCGGCATCAGGGTCGAGTGCTGGTCGGTGGCGATGGCCAGGCAGCGCAGGACGCCGCTGCGGTGGTGCGGCGCAATCAGGGCCGGCGTGTCGAAGCCGGCCACCACCTGCCCGGCGATCAGGTCGTTCAGCATCGGCGCGCTGCCGCGATAGGGCACATGCGTGGCCTCCGCCCCGATGGTGTTGAGGAAGCTCACCGCCGCGATGTGCGCCGAGCCGCCCGCGCCGCCCGTGCCATAAGCGTACCGGCCGGGATGGGCCCTCAGCAGGGCGATGAACTCCGCCAGCGTCCGCACCCCGAGCGAGGGATGCACGGTGATGCAGATCGGCACCAGCACGGCGGGCGCGACGGCGACGAAATCCTTCTGCGGGTCATAGGGCAGCCGATCCCGGTAGAGCCCGACCGCCAGCACATGGGTCGAGATGGTTCCCATCAGGAAGGTGCTGCCATCGGCCTCCGCCTTGGCCACGGCGTCGGAGCCCAGGGTGCCGCCGGCCCCGGCCCGGTTCTCGATCACCACGGGCTGGCCCAGCACCTGCTGCATCCCCGGTGCCAGCAGCCGGGCCGACACGTCGGTGCTGCCGCCTGCCGCGAAGGGCACGATCATCCACACCGGGCGGGTGGGCCAGGCCGACCCCGCGCCGAGGGACTGGGCCAGGGCGGGCTGAACTGCGGCCGGCGCCGCAAGGGCAGCGGCGAGCTGCAGAACATGGCGGCGGATCAACATGGGCGGGATTTCCGGAGCTTCGGCGGGCACCATGCTGCGCTGCAAGGCGCGAAGCGTCAACTCGGCGGCGGCCGGCCTAGGCCGGCCGGCGGGCCTTCAGCGCCGCCGCCAGCGTGCCGTCATCCATCACGTCCAGTGCGCCGCCCATCGGCACGCCCTGCGCCAGCCGGGTGACGGCGACGGAGGGCGCCGCGGCGTGCAGCCGGTCGGACAGGTAATGCGCCGTGGTGGCGCCATCCACCGTGGCGGGCAGGGCCAGGATCACCTCGCGGATCTCGCCCGCCGCCACGCGCTCCATCAGCGCCGCGATGCGCAGATCTTCCGGCGCCACCCCGGCCAGCGCCGACAACACGCCGCCCAGCACATGGTACAGGCCGCGATGCACATGGGCGCGCTCCAGCGCCCAAAGGTCCGACACCCCCTCCACCACGCAGACCACGTCCTGCTCCCGGGCCGGGTCGGTGCAGATCCGGCAGGGATCCTGCGTGTCGATGTTGGCGCAGATGCGGCAGGGGCGGATCGCCTCCGCCGTATCGCGCAGCGACTGGGCCAGCGGCAGCATCAGCCCGCCCGGGTCCTGCAGCAGCTTTAAGGCGGCGCGGCGGGCGCTGCGGCGGCCGAGGCCGGGCAGCCGGGCCAGCATGGCCACCAGCCGCTCGACCTGATCGGGGCCGCGCAACCCGCCCGGAGGGCCTGACACCGCGGCCGGCGCCTCAGAACGGCAGCTTGAAGCCGCCGAGGCCGCCGCCCATGCCCGGGATGTTCAGCCCGGCCGTGGCCTTCTGCATCTCCTCGGCCATCATCGCCTCGACCTTCTGCTTGGCGTCGGCGTGGGCGGCGACGATCAGGTCCTCCAGCACCTCGCGCTCCTCCGGGTCCACCAGGGCGGGATCGATGGCGAGCTTCTTCAGGTCGCCCTTGCCCGACAGCGTCACCTTGACCATGCCGCCGCCGGCGGCGCCCTCCATGGTCATGCCGTCCAGCCTGGCCTGCATTTCCTGCATCTTGGCCTGCATCTGCTGGGCCTGCTTCATCATGGCGCCGAGATTTTTCATGAGTCCTCCAGGGGTAGGTCGTCGATGTCGGCGGGTTCGGCATCCGGCGGCGCGAAGTCGGGCCCGTCGGGCTCCGGCAGCGGCGGCAGGCCGTATTCGTCCAGCGTCTCGTCGCGCAGCGCCTCGATCTCCGTGCCCGGAAAGGCAAGCAGAACGGCCTGCACCAGCGGATGGGTCTTGGCGACCTCCAGCCGCTGCCCGGCCACCTGACTGCGCTGCTCGGCCAATGTGGGCTCGCCGGGCTGGTTGGACAGGGCGATGGTCCAGCGCGAACCGGTTTGTTCCAGCAGCAGGGCCGCAAGCTGCGCCGCCAGATCGCGCGGCGCGGCGTCGTTCTGCCGGATCTCGATGCGGCCCGGGGCGAAGGATACCAGGTGCACGCTGTGCAGCAGATGGGCGTGCAGCATCGGCGCGCGCCCGGACGCCAGCGCCACCACCTCGCGGAAGGCGCGCGGCTGCGCCAGCGGAACAGGAACCGGCGCGGGGTCCGGCCCCGGCGCGGGCAGGGCCATCGCCCGGCCATTGGCGGTGGCCCGGCTGCCCCCCTCCGGCCCCGCGGCCGGAACCGGCGCCTGCGGCATGGCGGCGCCGCCCTCGGTCAGGCGGCGCACCAGCTCGCCGGGCGTCGGCATCTCGGCCAGATGCGCCAGACGGATCAGCACCATCTCGGCCGCCATGCGGCGGTCGGGCGCCTCGGCCACCTCGGTGATGCCCTTCAGCAGCACCTGCCAGGCACGGCCCAGCACCGGCACGCTCAGCGCCGAGGCCATGGCGACGCCGCGCACCCGCTCCGCTTCCGGCAGGGACGGATCGGTGCGCAGGGCCGGCACGGCGCGCAGCCGGGTCAGGGTGTGGGTCAGCTCCAGCAGGTCGGCCAGGATCACGCCGGGATCGGCGCCGCGCTCATGGCCGCGGTCCATGGCCGCCAGCACGGCCGGCAGGTCGCCGCGGAAGGTGGCTTCCAGCAGGTCGAACAACAGGGAGCGGTCGGCCAGCCCCAGCATGTCGCGCACCAGCTCGGCCTCGACGCCATCGGCGCCTTGTCCCGCCACCTGGGCGATCGCCTGGTCGAGCAGGGACAGCCCGTCCCGCACCGAGCCATCGGCGGCGCGGGCGATCATCGCCAGCGCCGCCTCGGACGCCTTGACACCCTCGGCACCAGCGATGCGGGCGAAATGCGCGCGCAGCACCTCCTGCGGCACGCGCTTCAGGTCGAAGCGCTGGCAGCGGGACAGGATGGTGGCCGGAACCTTGCGGATCTCGGTGGTGGCGAAGATGAACTTCACCTGTGGCGGCGGTTCCTCCAGCGTCTTCAGCAGCGCGTTGAACGCCGCCGTGGACAGCATGTGGACCTCATCCAGGATGTAGACCTTGTTGCGGGCGCGGGCCGGGCGGTAGCGCACCGCCTCGCGCAGCTCGCGGATATTGTCGACGCCGTTGTTGGAGGCGGCGTCCAGCTCCAGCACGTCCGGGTGGCGGTCGGCCAGGATCGCCGTGCATTCGGGGCAGACGCCGCAGGGATCGGCCGTCGGGCCGCCCTTCCCGTCCGGCCCGACGCAGTTCATGGCGCGGGCGATGATGCGGGCCGTGGTGGTCTTGCCGACGCCGCGCACGCCGGTGAGCATGAAGGCATGCGCCACGCGGTTCTGCGCGAAGGCGTTGCGCAGCGTGCGCACCAGCGCGTCCTGGCCGATCAGGTCGTCGAAGCTTTGCGGGCGGTATTTGCGGGCCAGCACGCGATAAGGGGTCGCGGCCGGCTCGGGCGTGGCAGCGGCGGCAGGCGGCCCGGCCGGCGGATCAGCAGGAACGGGAGCTTCCGGAGCGTCGCCGAACAGGCCCGGCCCCTCGGGCGCCGGCGGCTGGTCGAGTTCGTCGGAAGAACTGTCGCTGGTCATGCGCGCGGCGGCGGCTCCGGCTGCTGGCCGCGGCGGGCCTCGGGCTCAGGGGAAGGTGGAAGACCGACGGAACGACCCAGACGGAAACTCGTTGCGGCTGCTTCCTTCCGGACCTGACCGGGTTGGCGAGGCGCCTGTCCGCCGCCGACCTTCCGGCACCCAATATCGGTCTTTGGCCGTCCCGGAGCAAGGGGGCGCCGCGCCGATCTTGCCGCGAGTTGCCGCCGCCGCCGCCGCGTGGCAGGGTCGCGCCCGCATGCTCTCCATCCCGGCTTCCCGCCCCAATGCCTATACCGGCAGCCCCCTCGACCGCGCCTCCGGGCAGCGCGAGGATGCCGATTTCATCGCTGCCGCCCTGGCCTCGCCCGCGGCGCTGTTCATTCCCGTCTGGCGCTCCAGGTCGCTGCTGCGCGGCGTGGAGGGCGGCACGCCGGAGGCGGTGCTGCTGTCCAGCGAGGCGGCGCGGGCGGTGCGCATGGCCGACGGCCCCTGGGCCTTCCTCGGCCTGTGGGACAGCCAGCCGGTCTTCGCCGTGGATTGCTCCGGCGCCGAGGACCCGCTGCCGCTGCTGCCCGAGGGCATGGGCGCGTTCCACGACCTGCGCAGCGTGGCCGGGCTGTTGCCGCCCGGCGAGGCCAGCATGCTGGCGCATGCCCGTGGCCTGCTGCACTGGCGCATCCGGCACCGCTTCTGCGGCGTCTGCGGCGGCGCCTGCGCGCCGCGCTCGGCCGGCAACGCCATGGCCTGCACCGCCTGCGGCGCGCAGCATTTCCCGCGCACCGATCCGGCGGTGATCATGCTGGTGACGGATGGGGCGCGCGCCCTGCTCGGCCATTCCACGCGGTTCCCCAACAGCACCATGTATTCGACGCTGGCCGGCTTCGTGGAACCGGGCGAGAGCCTGGAGGAAGCAGTGCGGCGCGAGGTGCTGGAAGAAACCGGCATCCAGGTGGGCGCCGTGCACTACCATTCCTCGCAGCCTTGGCCCTTTCCGGCCTCCATCATGCTAGGCTTCCACGCCGAGGCGCTGTCGGAGGCCATCACGATCGATCCGGAGGAGCTGGCCGATGCGCGCTGGTTCACCCGCGACCAGATCCGCCACCCCGAGCAGCACGGCTTCGCCCTGCCCCGCCTGGATTCCATTGCCCGTCGGCTGATCGAGGACTGGCTGGAGGCCCCATGACCCCGCATCTCCTGCCCGTCCTATTGCTGCCGGTTCTGCTGGCGGCCTGCGCCCGCACTCCGCAGAACCCGCTGCCGGATCCGCCGCTCAGCCCCGCCCACGCCGCCTGCCGCGACGAGGCGCGCAATGCGCCGGATGTGGGCCAGGCAGCGCGCGAGCTGAACGCGATGAACTTGGAAAACCAGCGGCGCGTCGAGCATGAGATGCGCGTGGCGCAAACCAGCGCCTACCGGGATTGCCTGCGCCGGAACGGATTGGCCGGCACCGGCGGCGTGGAAGCGCCGCGGGTGCCCTAAGACGAGCGATGCGACGCGTCCGGGGCCGGAACCGCTGTTCCGGCCCCGGACGCAGCTGCCTCAGAAGATGAAGTCGCCGGCCGACAGCCCGGTGGCCGACACCCCTTCCAGCAGGATCGAGTCGCCCTCCCCCAGATCGATGCGGAGGTGACTTCCGGCCTGCTTCAGCGACAAGGCATCGAAGCCTTCGAGGCCGTAGGCGGTCAGGTCGATGCGGTCCTCGCCCGCAGTGAAGTCGGCGATCCGGTCGGCGCCGGAACCGGGACCGAAAATGAAACGGTCCTGGCCCGCGCCGCCCTCCAGCCGGTCATGGCCGGCGCCGCCGGACAGGACGTCCCGGCCATCATTGCCGGTCAGGCGGTCATGCCCGGCGCCGCCGTCGAGGCGATCATCGCCGCTGCCGCCCTGCAGGCGGTCATCGCCGTCTCCGCCTTCCAACCGATCATGGCCCGGGCCGCCATACAGCGCATCATCGCCGTCGCCGCCGAACAGGCGGTCATCGCCCGTACCACCGTCCAGCCGGTCCCGGCCGTCGCCGCCTTCGAGCCGGTCATTCCCGGCCTCGCCGTACAGCACGTCGTCGCCCTCGCCGCCATCCAGGCGGTCATCGCCGTCGCCGCCCTCCAGCCGATCCCGCCCCTCGCCGCCCGACAGGCGGTCGTCACCGGCGCCGCCGAACAGCCGGTCCGCGCCCTCGTCGCCGACCAGGCGGTCATCGCCGTCGCCGCCCTCCAGCCGATCCTTGCCATCGCCGCCATGCAGCACGTCGTCGCCGCCCTGGCCCGACAGGATGTCGTCGCCTTCACCGCCGAAGATGAAATCCGTGGCGCCGGTGCCGGTGACGCGGTCGTTGCCGGGCGTGGCGTCGCCGGTCAGGTAGTCGCGCAGAGCCCGGATGCCGATATCCGGCTGGTCGGTGAACAAACCATCCACCCCGAGCGCGATCAGGGCCTGGATCTCCTGCGCCGCGGTTTGCGGCGTGCCGTCCGGGTTCAGCGCCTGAAAGCCTTCCTCGGCCCGCACCGTGTAGGGGATGACGCCGAGGCCGAGCTTGTGGGCGTTCTCGATCAGCGGGCTGTTCTCGCCGGTCAGGCGGAAGCGGATCTCGGCCACGCCGTCGCCATCGGCATCCACCGGCGTGTCCAGCCGCTCGCGCAGGCGGATCGCATCCTTGGACGGGCCGACATAATCGGCGTAGCGGGCGATCGCCGTCAGGCCCGCGACATCGGCGGTGTTGCCGAGCTGCACCAGCGGCAGGTCAACGCCGGCGGCCGGCATGATGGTGTCGTGCAGGGCTTCCAGATTGGCGGTCTCGAAGGACTGAATGAAGACCCGCGCCGGATCGGTGAAATCCAGCCGCACCAGCTCCTCGATCAGCATCTGGCTGGTGTTCAGGCCGATGCTCTCGAAAAAGGCGGGGCTCTTGGTCTCGGGCGCGATGGCGATGACCTTGCCGGTCTCGGCCTCGACCCGCTTCACCAGGGCGATGATCTCCTCCAGCGTCGCGATGGGGAACTGGCCGTCATAGGCGGCGCTTTCGGAGCGCTGGTCGCCGAGGCGCTCCACCGTACGCAGCGTCTTCAGCTCGGCGAGGGTGAAATCCTCGGTGAAATAATCGGTGTGAGACCGGCCATTGATCACCTTGGTGGTCAGGCGGTCGGCGAATTCCGCGCGATCGGCCACGTCGGTGGTGTCGGACAGGGTGTGCTCGTGCCGCGCCACCAGCACACCATCCCTGGTGGCGACGAGATCCGGCTCGATGACACTGGCGCCCATGCGGATCGCCAGCTCATAAGCCTCGATCGTGTGCTCCGGGCGGTAGCCGCTGGCGCCGCGATGCGCGATGACCAGGGGCGGCTGGCCATCCAGCGTGTTGAAGCTGACCATGTTCCGGGACTCCATCCTGTTCTGGCGCCCTGGAAGGCCGGCACCGTTCAGGGTGCCGGGTTAGGCGTAGCAGATGGAGCCGGGATGATGGATTGATGACGACGCGGTTAAGTTTGCGGCGCCGGGCTTTATCAACCCCTGCGGTGCTGCGCCCGTGCCGCCAGCACCTCATAGGCCGCGCGGACCGCCTCGGCGCCATGTTCCCGTTCCAGCCTGCGGACGGTGAAATGCGCACGGCCGACGGCGCGGAAATGTTCCAGAAAAGCGAGGTTCACCGCCGCGCCCGCCGCCGCGCCCAGCACCGGCGCCGCCTGGGCGCCGAACTTGATCATCAGCGGCCCCATGAAGCGCGCGGCGATGGCAGCGATGAAGTTGGGCAACAGCGCCACGCTCATGTTCGGCAGCAGCCGCGACAGGGCGAGGCGGGTGGCGAAATAGCCTGTTTCGCCGGAATCATCGGTGCCGCCGGGCCCGCCGAGGGCGAACACCTTCAGGCATTCGGCGCCGGTTTCCGGCAGGCGCGGGTCCTCGCCGGCGGCGGCGGCCTCGACGGCTATCTGCCGCAGCAGCAGGGTGGTGGACACCGGCAACTCCACCAGCGTGCCGGCCAGGCCGAAGGCGCCGCCGGCCGCGCCGCTGGCCATCGCCAGCCCGCGATGCATCCAGTCGGCACTGAGGCCGATCGGCGGCTTCGCGCCGGGATTGCTGTTCATCGCGGCGTCCAGCGCCTTGGACAGCGCCTTCTTCACCGCATAATCCACCATGCCCTGCGCCGACGAGGGCAGCCGCTTGCGCAGCGCCTCGATCGGCGTGCCGGCCATGTTGGCCAGCCGCACCGCGAGCGAGGTCTCGTCCAGCACGCGCCGCGCCTCGGCCAGCTCCGCCTCCGCTTCCGCGGGCAGCGGCAGGAGGGTGGGCAGGCCGGCCGGGGGCAGGTCGTGCAGGGAGTCGCTGGTCTCGCTCATGATGCGGCGGGGCCTTCCTTACAGGATGAAGCGGCTGAGATCGGCGCTGGCGGCCAGCGGCGCGACCTTTTCCCGAACATAGGCCGCGTCCACGGTCACGGTTTCGCCGGAACGGTCGCTGGCGGTGAAAGAAACCTCCTCCAGCAGCTTTTCCAGCACCGTGGCGAGCCGCCGGGCGCCGATGTTCTCGACCCGCGCGTTGATGTCGGCGGCCAGGTCGGCGATCGCCTCGATGGCATCCGCCGTCAGCGCCAGCGTCACCCCTTCGGTCGAGAGCAGCGCCACGTACTGCTTGGCCAGCGAATGCTCCGGCTCGGTCAGGATGCGGCGGAAATCATCCCGCGTCAGCGCGCCCAACTCCACCCGGATCGGCAGCCGGCCCTGCAGCTCGGGCAGCAGGTCGGACGGCTTGGCGATGTGGAAGGCGCCGGAAGCGATGAACAGGATGTGGTCCGTCTTCACCGGGCCATGCTTGGTGGCCACCGTGGTGCCCTCGATCAGCGGCAGCAGGTCGCGCTGCACGCCCTCACGCGAGACGTCGCCGCCGCGGCCGCCGCCCTCGGAGGTGCGGGCGCAGACCTTGTCGATCTCGTCAATGAAGACGATGCCGTTGTTCTCGGCGTTGTGCACGGCGTCGCGGGTCAGCTTCTCCTGGTCGAGCAGGCGGTCGGCCTCGTCCTGGATCAGCGCGGTGCGGGCCTCGGCCACCGTCATCTTGCGCGATTTCGGCTGGCGGCCGAACATCTTGCCCATCATCTCCTGGATGCCGGCCATCTGCTGCGGCGGCATTCCCGGCACGTCCATCATGCCGATGGGGGTGGCGCCGCCCTGGTCGGCCACCTGCACCTCGACTTCCTTGGATTCAAGCGAACCCTCCCGCAGCATGCGGCGGAACTTCATGCGCGTCTCGCCGGACGCGCCCTCGCCCACCAGCGCGGTGATCAGCCGCTCCTCGGCGGAGAGTTCCGCCTTGGCCTGCACCTCCCGGCGGGAGGTTTCGCGGCTGCGGGTGATGGAGATCTCCACCAGGTCGCGGACAATGCTTTCCACGTCGCGGCCGACATAGCCGACCTCGGTGAACTTGGTGGCCTCCACCTTCATGAAGGGCGCATCGGCCAGCTTGGCGAGGCGGCGCGCGATCTCGGTCTTGCCGCAGCCGGTCGGGCCGATCATCAGGATGTTCTTGGGCACCACCTCGTCGCGCATGGCGTCGGGGAGCTGCTGGCGGCGCCAGCGGTTGCGCAGCGCGATGGCGACGGCACGCTTGGCCTCGTTCTGGCCGATGATGAAGCGGTCCAGCTCGGAGACGATCTCGCGCGGGGAAAGGTTCACGGTCTCGGTGGCCATGATTCAGAGGGTCTCCAGCACGGTGCGGCCATTGGTGTAGACGCAGATCTCGGCGGCGATGCCCATCGCCTTGCGGGCAATGGCCTCGGCCGTCATGCCATCCACGTCGATCAGGGCGCGGGCGGCGGCCAGGGCGTAGTTGCCGCCCGAGCCGATGCCGATGATCTGGTCTTCCGGCTCCAGCACGTCGCCATTGCCGGTGATGAGCAGGGAGCGGTCCTTGTCCGCCACCGCCAGCAGGGCTTCCAGGCGGCGCAGGTAGCGGTCGGTGCGCCAGTCCTTGGCCAGCTCCACCGCCGCGCGCTCCAGCTGGTCGGGGAAGCGCTCCAGCTTGGCTTCCAGCCGTTCCAGCAGGGTGAAGGCGTCGGCGGTGGCGCCGGCGAAGCCGGTGATCACCTTGCCGCCGGCGATGCGGCGGACCTTGCGGGCGTTGTTCTTGACCACGGTCTGACCCATGGAGACCTGGCCATCCCCTGCCATGGCCACCTGTCCGTCCTTGCGCACGCAAAGGATCGTGGTGCCATGCCAGCCCAGGGGATCATGGGAAGAGTGATGAGGCGTCGCGTTCATGCGGGGCAGATGGCATCGCCAAGCCTTCGCAACAAGCAGTGCGCCATGCTTGACCCGCAGCCCTCCCGCCCGTCATTGATGGCGCCAGCATGACCGGCTTCCCGCAACCCGATCTGGCGCATGACCTGCTGGCCGACCGCCGCCGGATGAAGCGCCGCCTGTCTGTCTGGCGGGCACTGGCGGTGCTGCTGGCGCTGGGCGGGCTGCTGCTGCTCGGCGGCTGGCGCCTCGGCCCGGCGGGGCTCGGCGGGCATCTGGTGCGGCTGTCGGTGGAAGGCACCATCAGCGACAACCGCGAGCTGACGGAGGCCATCGCCGCCGCCGCCCGCGACCCGCTGGTGCGCGGCATGATCCTGTCGATCGACAGCCCCGGCGGCTCGGTGGCCGGCGGCGAGGGACTGCACGACGCGCTGGCCAGCTTCCGCAATGACAAGCCGCTGGTGGCGGTGATGCGCGGCACCGCCGCCTCGGCGGGCTACATGATCGCCATGCCGGCCGGGCGCATCTTCGCACGCGACTCGACCCTCACCGGCTCGATCGGCGTGATCCTGCAGAGCTTCGAGGTCAGCGAGCTGATGCGCAGCCTCGGGGTGCAGGCGGAGATGATCACCTCCGGCGCGCTGAAGGGCCAGCCGAACCCGTTCCGCCCGCTCTCGCCCGCGGGCCGGGCGGCGCTGGAGGGGGTGCTGGGCGACATGCACGCGCAATTCGTCGCCATGGTCGCGGCCGGGCGGCGCATGACGCCCGAGCAGGTGGCGCCGCTGGCCGATGGCCGCGTCTATACCGGACGGCAGGCGCTGGAGCTGAAGCTGGTGGACGCCATCGGCGGCGAGCCCGAGGCGCGCGCCTGGCTGGCGGCCGAGCACGAGATCCCCGCCGCCACCCCGGTGCGCGACCTGGATCCGCGCGGAACGGCCGAGCGGGTGCTCGGCTTCTCCCTGCGGGCCCTGGTGAAAAGCGTGGTTTCAGAATGGCTTGCGATTGACGGCGTCCGGGCCGTTTGGCAGCTTCCCGGGTGAGGCCGCATGGCATGACGGCGCATTGGAAAGGCGGGCGATGACGAAATCCGAACTGATCGCGCAGCTGGCGGCCGCCAATCCGCATCTGCGCCAGCCCGATGTGGAACTGATCGTCGGCACCATCTTCGAAGAGATCACCAACGCCCTGGCGCGCGGCGACCGGGTGGAGCTGCGTGGCTTCGGCGCCTTCTCGGCCAAGCAGCGCGATCCCCGCACCGGCCGCAACCCGCGCACCGGCGAAGCCGTGGAAGTGGAAGGCAAGGCCGTGCCCTATTTCAAGCCAGGCAAGGAGCTGCGCGAGCGCGTCAATGGCGGGCCGCTGCAGGCCTCCGACCGTGCGCCGGCGTCCGCCCGATGAGGATCATCGGCCTGCTGCTCACCGCGCTGCTGCTGCTGCTGCTAGTGTTGTTCGCGATCTCCAACACCGCGCCGGTGCTGCTGCAGCTCTGGCCTTTCGACCTGACCTGGCAGGTGCCGCTGGCCGGCGCCGTGCTCGGTGCCGCGGCGATCGCCTTCGCCGTCGGTGCCCTGCTCGCCTGGGGTGGCGCGCTGCGCTACCGGCTGCGCGCCCGCAAGATGCAGCGCGCGGCACAGCTGCTGGAGGCCGAGCTGGCCGAGATGCGCGCCCGGCAGGAAGCCGCCAAGGCCGCCGCCGCCAATGCGCCGCCCATGGCCGTCACCACCAGCCTGGCAACCACCCGCTGAGATGCGGCAGAAGCCCAACGGCGCCGGGATCATCGCCGCGCTGGACACGCCGGATCCGGCGCGCGCCGAAGGCTGGGCGCGCGCCGTCGCGCCGCATGTGGGGCTGCTGAAGGTCGGGCTGGAATTGTTCTGCGCCGCCGGGCCGCAGGTGGTGCGCCGGGTGGCGGCGCACCGCCCGGTGTTCCTGGACCTGAAGTTCCATGACATCCCGAACACGGTGGCGGGCGCCGTGCGCTCGGTGTGCGGAACGAAGGGCGAGGCCGGTGGCCCGGCCATGCTGACCCTGCATGGCGGCGGCGGCGGCGCCATGATCGAGGCCGCGCGCCGCGCCGCCGAGGACAGCCTGGGCGAGGACCGCCCCGCCCTGCTGGCGGTCACCGTGCTGACCAGCTTCACCGCCGAGGCGCTGGCCGCCACCGGCGTGTCGGGCGGTCCGACGCAGCAGGTGCTGCGACTGGCGCGGCTGGCGCTGGCCGCGGGGGCGGACGGGCTGGTCTGCTCGCCGCAGGAAGTGTCCCGGCTGCGCGATGCTTTCGGCGAGGCGCCGCTGCTGGTGGTGCCCGGCGTGCGCCCGGCCGGCAGCGACGCCGGCGACCAGGCCCGCATCGCCACGCCGGAGGACACCGCGGCCGCCGGGGCAGACTGGCTGGTAGTCGGCCGGCCGATCACCGCCGCGGCCGATCCGGCCGCCGCCGCCGCCGCCATCGCCGCCAGCCTGCCGCGTCCTGCCCCGCTATTCGCCGGGCCGCACTCCCACGGGTTGCCCTCCCACGGGCTGCCGCAGCAATGAGCGCGCGCGTGCAGGTCAAGATCTGCGGCATCAATGATGGCGCCGCCTATGACGCCGCCTGCCGCGCCGGCGCCGATTACGTGGGTTTCGTGTTCTATCCGCCCTCCCCCCGCTCGGTGACGCCGGAGCAGGCCGCGATGCTGGCGGGGCGCACCGGCGCCGGCCGCCAGCCGCTGAATGTCGGCCTGCTGGTGGATGCCGCCGATGCCGAGATCGAGGCGGTGCTGGAGGCGGCGCCGCTCGGCCTCCTGCAACTGCATGGCGAGGAAAGCCCGGCCCGCTGCGCCGCCATCCGCGACCGCTTCGGCCTGCCGGTGATGAAGGCGCTCGGCATCGCCAGCGAGGCCGATCTGGACCTGCTGCACGCCTATGCCCCCCACGTCGACCGCTTTCTGCTGGATGCCAAGGCGCCGCGCGGCGCCAGCCTGCCCGGTGGCAACGCCAACGCCTTCGACTGGTCGCTGCTGTCCGGCCGCTCCATCCCGCGCCCCTGGATGCTGGCGGGCGGGCTGAACTCGGTGAACGTGGCCTCCGCCATCCGCGCCACGGGTGCCACGGCGGTGGACGTGTCCTCCGGCGTGGAACGGCTGCGCGGCGTCAAGGACCCGGTGCTGATCAGCAGCTTCGTGGCCGCGGCGCACGCCGCCTGAGCCGGAGCCGGCGCGCGCTTCGCGTCTTTTCTTGTCGCTCCCGATCGCTTAAGCGTCACGATCGAACGCCCAAAGGGGGGATAACGACATGAACCGCCGCGCCCTGCTCGGCGCCGCCGCCACGGCTGCGCCGGCCACGATGCTCGCCGCCCCGGCCCTGGCGCAATCCGCGCCGGAGATCCGCTGGCGGCTGACCAGCTCCTTTCCGCGCAACCTCGACATCCTGTTCGGCGCGCCGGAGCACATCGCCCGCCGCGTCGCGGCGCTGACCGACAACCGGTTCCAAATCCGCGTCTTCCCCGCCGGCGAGATCGTCGGCGGCCTGCAGGCGCTGGACGCGGTGCAGGCCGGCACGGTGGAATGCGCCCATTCCGCCTCCTACTACTATGTGGGCAAGGATCCTGCCTTCGCCTTCTTCACCGCCATGCCCTTCGGCCTGAACACCCGCATGTTCAACGCCTGGTACAAGCATGGCGGCGGCGCGGCCCTCGCGGCGGACCTGTTCGCCGGCTACAACACGGTGGTGGTGCCGGCCGGCGATACCGGCGCCCAGATGGGCGGCTGGTTCCGCAAGGAAGTGAAGACCCTGGCCGAGCTGCAGGGGCTGAAGTTCCGCGTCGCCGGCTTCGCCGGGCAGGTCTTCGCCAAGCTCGGCGCGGTGCCGACGCAGGTCGCCGCCTCGGACATCTATCCCTCGCTGGAGCGTGGCACGCTGGATGCGGTGGAGTTCGTCGGCCCCTATGACGACGAGAAGCTGGGCTTCGCCCGCGTCGCACCGAACTACTACTTCCCCGGCTTCTTCGAGCCCGGCGCGCGGCTGCACTTCATGGCCAACAAGACGGCCTGGGACGCGCTGCCCGCTGCCTACAAGGCCGCGATCGAGACCGCCTGCGCCGAGGCCGATCTGGACATGACGGCGCGCTACGATGCCGGCAACCCGCAGGCGCTGCGCCGCCTGATCGCCGCCGGCGCGCAGCTGCGCCCCTGGTCGCGCGAGATCCTGGCCGGCGCCTGGAAGGCGACGCACGAGCTGTATGACGAGACCAGCGCCAAGAACGAGCGGTTCAAGACCATCTGGGAGTCGTACCGGCGCTTCCGCGACGACGAATACGCCTGGTTCCGCGTGGCCGAGAACTCGTTCGACAACTTCGCCTTCACCGCGGCGCAGACCGTGCGCTGAGCCACGGGCTCGGGGGCGGACCTTTCCGCTCCCGGCACGATGACCCGGAATTCATGACGGGCACGGCGGAGGCGTGGCCGCGCGGCGGTGACAGCCCCGGCCATGCGGGCTATCCGGGGCGCCAGCAGCCCGGGATATCACGACCATGGATCTTGCCACCTTCCTTTCCGCCGTCCTGATGGGCGTAGTGGAGGGGGTGACCGAATTTCTGCCCATCTCCTCCACCGGCCACCTGATCCTCCTCGGCGAGGCGATCGGCTTCCAGGGCCCTCCGGGCAAGGCCTTCGAGATCTCCATTCAGCTCGGCGCCGTGCTGGCCGTGGTGTGGCTGTTCCGGCAAACGCTGATCGAGATCGCCACCGGCATGTGGAAGGTGGGAAGCCGCGACTTCTATTACGCGCTCAACATCGCGCTGGCGTTTTTGCCGGCCATGGTGATGGGCGCCCTGCTGTACAGCACCATCACGCAGCTGCTCTACACCCCCTTCGTGGTGGCGCTGGCGCTGATCCTGGGCGGCGTCGCCATTATCGCCATCGAGAAGCTGCGGCCCGCGCCTTCCATCCATTCCGTGCCGGAGATGGGGCCGCTGGCCGCGCTGCTGGTGGGCTTCGGCCAGGCGCTGGCGATGATCCCCGGCACCAGCCGCTCGGGCGCCACCATCATCTCGGCGCTGCTGGTGGGCGTGGACCGCAAGGTGGCGGCCGAGTTCTCCTTCATGCTGGCCATTCCCACCATGCTCGCCGCCACCGTGTTCAGCCTGTACAAGAACCGCGACGTGCTGGACTGGTCCAGTGTTGGGCAGATCGCCGTCGGTTTCGTGGTGACCTTCGCGGTGGCGCTGGTGGTGGTGCGCTGGCTGATGGCGGTGATCGGCCGCATCGGCTTCGTGCCCTTCGCCTGGTACCGCATCGTCCTGGGCACTGCGATCCTGCTCTGGCTGGCGCTGAGCTGATGTCAAGCCAGGCTTGAACCCGCGGGAGGATTTGTCCATCCTGGCGCTATTCTTCCCGATGGATCATCGCCCATGCGGTTCGCGGCCTTCCTGACCACCGCAGCCTTGCTGTTCAGCCTCATCCCGCATGGGCCGGCCCTGGCGCAGGGCTGGCCCAATGACACCGGGCCCGGTGGCGACCTCCTGACTTCCTCCGGCCGGCAGTTCGACCGGCTGCGGCAGGCCGCGCCGCAGGCCGAGTCCGGCGGCTTCGCCGCGGCCGGCCGTGCCGCCATCCCGATGCTGGACTGGGTGCCGCCGGCCCCCTCCGCCTTTGTGCCGGCGCCCGAACCGGCCCCGCGCCGAACCGTGCGGCGGGCCGCCGCGCCGCGCGCCGCCGCCATCTCCGCCGCGCCCGCCGCGACGCCGCGGCCGGCTTCCGTGCCGGCCCCTGCCGCTGGTCCCCCCGCCGCTCCTGTTGCGGCCGCTGCCATTTCCGCGACGGCGGCCGGCACCGGAACCGGCAGCCGCGACTGGGAACGCAGCTTGGCGGAGCGGGAAAAGGAGCTGGACGCCCTGCGTCGCCGGCTGGAGGAAGACCGCCGCCGGTTCGAGACGCAGCGCCCCGCCACTGCCGCCCCCTGAACGGCGCCTTCTCAGGCCGCACCGGTCCGTGCCGCCGCGAGGTGATGGCGGCTGGCCTCACCCAGCCGCTCGGCAGCTCGCTTCAGCGCGGCCGGGGAATGGCCGGAAAACCCCAGCACGAAGCCGTCCGGGTCGGCCGGCGCCATGCGGGTTTCCGACAACAACCAGCCCTCCACCCCGGCGGCGGCGCGGATCGCGGCCGCCGCCCCGTCCGGCAGGCCGGGGGGCAGCAGCGCCAGCAGGTGCAGGCCCTGGTCGGGCACGGCGACACGCAGCTGGCCGCCGGACGACCGCGCCAGGGTGTCCGCCACCAGGTCCCGGGCGGCGCGATAGCGGCCGCGCATGCGGCGCAGATGCGCGGCGAAACCGCCCTCGGCCAGCAATTCGGCGATCGCCTCCCCCATGAGGCTGGGCGGGAAGCGGTCTCCCACCGCCCGCGCCTCCACCGCCCGCGGCAGCAGCGCGGCCGGCAGCACCAGGAAGCCGGTGCGCAGCCCGGCGAACAGCGTCTTGGAGAAGGTGCCGAGATAGATCACCCGCGCCTGGCCATCGATGCCGGCCAGAGCGGTCAGCGGCGGGCCGGCGTAGCGGAACTCGCTGTCGTAATCATCCTCCAGCACCCAGGCGCCGGCCTCCCGCGCCCAATCCAGCAGGGCCAGGCGGCGGGCCATGCTCATCGTCACCCCGGTCGGGAATTGGTGGGACGGCGTCACATAGGCCAGCCGCGCCCCGGCCGCACCGCGCCGGCCGGCGGCGACGTCGAGCCCGGCCGCATCCACCGGCACCGGCACGATGCGGGCGCCGGCGGCGGCGAAGGTGCGGCGCGCGGACGGGTAGCCCGGATCCTCCATCCACACCGCATCCGCGGGCCGCAGCAGGATCTCGGTGCAGATCCGCAGCGCGTGCTGCGTGCCGCTGGTGATCAGGATGCAATCGGGATCGCAGGGCAGGCCGCGCGCGGCGGCCAGGTGCGCCGCCACCGCCCGGCGCAGCGCCGCGCTGCCGCGCGGATCGCCATAGCCGAAATGCGCCGGGTCCGGCCGCGCCAGCTGGCGGCGCAGGATGCGGCCGAACTGGTTCAGCAGCCGCGCGTCGGGATGGGTGCAGCCCAGCGCAAAGGCGGCGCGGGCCGGCACTGCCGGGGAGAGGGCGGGTGCGGGCGTGGCGGGCGCCGGGCCGCGCGGCACCCGCGCCGCGACAAAGGTGCCGGCGCCGGTACGCGCCTCCACCAGCCCGTCGCCGAGAAGCTGCTCATAGGCCGCCACCACGGCGTTGCGCCGCACCCCGAGCTGCGCCGCCAGCGCCCTGCTGGACGGCAGGCGCATCCCGGCGGCGAGCCGGCCACCCAGGATGGCGGCGCGCAACCCCGCATGGACCCGGAAGGCCTGGCTGCCCGGGCCCGCCTCCAGCAGCAGCGGCATGTCCAGCACGGCGGGCGCCGGCCGGGAAGCGGTTGGCATATCGGGCTCCGGATTGGACCTCGCGCCAACCACTTTCGCGGCGGCAGGATGGAACCGTCAAGCGAGGCCTGCCCGATGTCCGATACCCCGACCTATCCCGTGGATGCCCGCAACCGCGTCAAGCGCCGGCACGACCGCGGCTTCTACGACCACGCCACGGTCCATGGCCTGCTGGATGCCGCGGCGCTCTGCCACGTCTCCTATGTCATCGATGGACTGCCTTATTGCACGCCGACGCTGTTCTGGCGGGAAGACACCACCCTGTACTGGCATGGCAGCAGTGCCAGCCGCATGCTGCGCAACCTGTCCGACGGGCAGCCGGCCTGCCTGACGGTGACGCATCTGGACAGCCTGGTGCTGGCGCGCTGCGGCTTCAACCATTCGGCCGATTACCGCTCGGTGATGGCATTCGGGCAGGCACGGCTGGTGACCGACCCGGCCGAGAAGCGCCGCGCCCTGGTGATGATGGTGGACCGCTTCTTTCCCCATCGCACCGGCGGGCTGCGCGCCAGCACGGAGCAGGAGATCAAGGCCACCGCCGTGGTCAACATGGAGATCGAGCGCGCCTCGGCCAAGATCCGCGCCAAGGGCGTGGCCGATGACGAGGAGGATTACGCCCTGCCTATCCATGCCGAGCGCCTGCCGGTGCACACCGTGATCGGCGCGCCGGAACCCTGCCCACGCCGCCTGCCGGGGGTGGAGCGTTCGGCTGATCTCGCGGCCTATCGGGAGGGCCGGCCGCTGGAGGATGCGCTGCGCGAGGCCTACGCCGCCGCCTATGGCTAGCCGCGCAGCAGGCGCGGCACCGTGGCCAGCCCCATCGCCGCCGGCAGCGCCGCCATGCCGAGCAGCGGCAGGGTCCAACCCAGCGCCGCCACCCCGCCGGCGAAGGCGAAGGGTGCGGCGAAGTAGCAGAGAAACGTCACCAGCGTGACGCCGGAGGTGGCATCGCTGATGCGGGCGGGCGGGGCGAGGCGCGCCACCTCGGCCAGGGCGATGCCGTTCCAGCTGGCGGCGACGAAGCCGCAGGCGCCGGCCAGCCCGCCCAGCAGCCAGCCCGGCGTGCCGGGCGGCGCCAGTGCCAACAGCGCCGCCAGCGCCGATCCGATGAACGCCTGCAGCGCCAGGATCAAGCCGGGCCGGCCGCTGCGATCCGCTACCCAGCCCAGGACCATGCGGGCGGTGACGCCGGCCCCCTGCATCACGGCGAACACCGCGCCGGCCTGGGGCAGCGACAGGCCGTGCTTGCCGACCAGCCAGGTGACCACGAAGGCGAACAGCGAACCCTGCAGGCAGGCGAAGGCGCCGCTCAGCAGTGCCAGCGGCCAGAGCAGCGGGTGCAGCCGCAAGGCCGCGATGGGGGCTTCGAGGTTGCGGCGGCTGAACAGCGTGCGGGGTCCCACCGCCCGCCCGGCCTCCCGCCCGGCATCCAGCGCGCCGCGCCAGGGCTGCACCGCCAGCCCGGCGGCCAGCCCCAGCGCCAGGCCGAGCAGGCACACCGCTTCCCAGCCCAGCGCCAGCGCCACCGGCGGACCGATCAGGCCGGCGGCCACGGCACCCAGCGGAGCCCCGGCCTGCTTGACCGAGAAGATCAGCGTGCGGTGCTCGGGTGGCGCGGTGGCGGCCAGGATGCGGCTGCCGGCGGGCGGCGTCGGGCCATAGCCGATGCCGAGCAGCAGCGCCGCCAGCACCAGCACCGGGGCCCAGCCCAGCGCCGCCAGACCAATGGCGAGGCCGCTCAGCGCCACCCCGCCCTGCAGCGTGCGCACCGGCCCCAGCCGTTCCAGCACCGGCCCGCCACATAACAGAAACAGCACCGTGCCGAGCGAGGTCAGCCCGGCCAGGTAGCCGATGCTCTCGGCGGACAGCCCGACCGCCGCGGTCATCGCCGGGGCCACCACGGGCATCATCTGCCCGAGCGCTGCGGCAGCAGTTTGCATCGCCAGGGTGACGCCCAGGGCGGACCGCCATCCCGGGCGCGCCGGCACGGTCATCGGCGGAACGGCGCGGCGCGGGCGGGGAATCGGAAGCGCGACATATCTGGGCAGCTTCCACCGCCTCCGGAGCCGGGGCAAGGCGGCGGATGCTTCCCTGGCGCCGCAGATCCGGGAACTCGAAGCGGAACTCTGCCGCGGCGACGGCGTGATCCTGTAGCCCGGCTGGTCGCGCGCCGGATCGCCGCCAGAGGCGCGGCGCCGGTCTCCGGCCGCCGCGAAGTGCGCCAGCCTTTCCCGTCGGCCATCGTCAGGCCGGCGGAAACGCGCCCTCGGCCCGTGCCGGCAGGCCGGGCAGCAGCAGAAGGACGGCGGCCAGAAGCAGCCGCCGTGCCGCCTCAGGCACCGATGGTTTCGGACACGGAGAACGTCGCCTCGGTTTTCTCGCGCATCTCCTCCAGCGTCACGCCGGGCGCCAGCTCCACCAGCGCCATGCGGCCGAGCGTTCGGTCGATGGAGAACACGCCGAGTTCCGTCACCACCATGTCGACCACGGCCTTGCCGGTCAGCGGCAGGGTGCATTCGCGGAGCAACTTCGGCTTGCCGCCGGCGGTGTGCTCCATCAGCACCACCACCTTCTTCACCCCGGCGACGAGGTCCATCGCGCCGCCCATTCCCTTCACCATCTTGCCGGGGATCATCCAATTGGCAAGGTCGCCATTCTCCGCCACCTGCAGCGCGCCAAGGATGGAGATGTCGACATGCCCGCCGCGGATCATCGCGAAGCTGTCGGCGGAGGAGAAATAGGAGGTGGTCGGCAGCTCCGTCACGGTCTGCTTGCCGGCGTTGATCAGGTCCGGGTCCTCGTCGCCCTCATAGGGGAACGGGCCCATGCCGAGCATGCCGTTCTCGGATTGCAGCTGCACCGAGACGCCATCGGGGATGTGGTTCGCCACCAGGGTCGGGATGCCGATGCCGAGGTTGACGTAAAAGCCATCCTCCAGCTCCTGCGCGGCGCGGGCAGCCATTTCGTCGCGGGTCCAGGCCATGTGCGTTCTCCCTCAGGCGACGTTGCTGTTGGCGGGGTTCACGTCGGTGACCCGCTTGCGCGTGGTGCGCTGCTCGATGCGCTTCTCGTAATCGGCGGGCAGCTTGACGATGCGCTGCACGTAGATGCCGGGGGTGTGGATGTGGTCCGGATCGATCTGGCCGGCTTCCACCAGATGCTCCACCTGCACCACGGTCACCTTGGCGGCCGTCGCCATCATCGGGTTGAAGTTGCGCGCCGTTTTGCGGAACACGAGGTTGCCCTCGGTGTCGGCCTTCCAGGCATGGATTACGGCGAGGTCGGCGAAGATGCCGCGCTCCATCACGTAGTGCTCGCCGTCGAACTCGCGGGTTTCCTTGCCTTCCGCGACCTGGGTGCCGTAGCCGGTCTTGGTGAAGAAGGCGGGAATGCCGGCGCCGCCGGCACGGATGCGCTCGGCCAGCGTGCCCTGCGGGTTGAACTCGATCTCCAGCTCTCCGGCCAGGAACTGCTGCGCGAAGGTCTTGTTCTCGCCGACATAGGACGAGATCATCTTCCTGATCTGCCGGGTTTCCAGCAGCAGGCCGAGGCCTGCGCCGTCGATGCCGGCATTGTTGGACACCACGGTGAGATCCTTGACCCCGGCATCGCGGATGGCGGCGATCAGCGCGCCGGGGATGCCGCTCAGGCCGAAGCCGCCGGAATGGATCAGCATGCCGTCCTTGAGCAGCCCGTCCAGCGCGGCCGCGGCGTCCGGGTAGATCTTACGCATTCGAGTGACGCTCCCAGTCAGGTTTCGCCACGAAGCTAACGCCCTCTCCGCGGTCCCGGAAAGGGGCGGCGGGCGGCGAAAAAACCGCCGCGGGGGCGCTTGCGCGGCCCACGCGCCGCCGTTATACCCCGCCCACTTCCGCTGGGGGGCCATAGCTCAGTTGGGAGAGCGCTTGAATGGCATTCAAGAGGTCGTCGGTTCGATTCCGATTGGCTCCACCAAGGTTTCGAGGCCCGGTTCCGCAAGGTTCCGGGCCTTTGCCTTTTTCGGCCCTGGCTCCAGGCTGTATTTCTCTTTTCACGCGAAACATCATCCCCGCTATACGATCTTCCCGGTTATTGTCGAGGATGTTGCCGTGAAGTCGCTGCTGCCCGCCACCCTGTGCCTGTTCCTGGCCGTTCCCGCCCTCGCACCCGCCGCCGAGAGCGCCGGCACACAGGCCGCGGCCGCGACCAGGCCCGTTCGCACCCCCTCCCCGGCGCAACTCGCCGCGCGCGAGCGGATGCGCGATTGCGCCGCCACCGCCCGCAGCCAGAAGCTGTCGGGCGATCCGCGCAAGGCCTTCATGAAGACCTGCCTCGTCAAGCGCTGAGCGCCCTTGCATCGCGGCCGGCGGCGGCTTCTATGCTGCCCCCATGGCCGATGCCCTGAACCATTTCCCCCTGCGCGACCGCGCCGTGCGCGCGGCGCGCGGCCTCGCCCCATTCGACGTGCTGCTGACCGGTGCCCGCGTCGCCGACATGGCAACGGGCGAGCTGCGCGCGGCCGATCTGGGGCTGGTGGGGCCGTTGATCGCCAGCGTGCATGCCGCGGGCCACCGCGCCGACGCCGCCATCCGCCACCACCTGCCCGGCCGCATCCTGGCACCGGGGCTGATCGACACGCACATGCATGTCGAGAGTTCCATGGTGACGCCGCGCCGCTACGCCGAGACGGTGCTGCCGCAAGGCACCACCACGGTGTGCTGGGACCCGCACGAGCTGGGCAACGTCGCCGGGCTGGACGGCGTGCGCTGGGCCATCGCGGCGTCACGCGGGCTGCCGCTGCGCACCCTGGTGCTGGCGCCGTCCTGCGTGCCCTCGGCGCCGGGGCTGGAACGCGCCGGCGCCAGCTTCGGGCCGGACGACATGGCCGAGATGCTGCGCTGGCCGGAGATCGCCGGCGTGGCCGAGGTGATGGACATGCGCGGCGTGCTGGAACGCTCCGCCCTGATGCGCGGCATCGTCGGCGCCGGCCTCGCCAGCGGCAAGCTGGTCTGCGGCCATGCGCGCGGCCTGTCGGGCGGCGAGCTGCAGGGCTTCGCCGCCGCCGGCATCGGCTCGGACCACGAGATCACCTCCGGCGCCGACCTGCTGGAAAAGCTGCGCGCCGGCCTCACGGTGGAGCTGCGCGGCAGCCATGACTACATCCTGCCCGAGGCGGTGGCGGCGCTGAACGCCCTGCCGCGCTACCCGCAGACGCTGACGCTCTGCACCGACGACGTGTTCCCGGACGAGCTCGTGGCGCGCGGCGGCATGATCGACCTCCTCCGCCGCCTGGTGCGGTACGGCATGCCGGCGTTGGAGGCGCTGCGCGCCGCGACGCTGAACGCGGCGATGCGGCTCGGGCGCGGCGATCTCGGCTTGCTGGCGCCGGGGCGGCGGGCGGACATCGCGGTGCTGTCGGACCTTGGCACGCTCGGCGTGGAGATGGTGTTCGCCGATGGCGTCCGCGTGGCCGCGGCGGGACGCATGGCGGTGGCGCTGCCCGAGGCCGACCCGCCCGGGCTGCGCGACAGCATGAAGCTGGCGCCGCTGTCCCCGGCGGATTTCCGCATCGCCGCGCGCGGCACCAGCGCGCGGCTGCGCACCGTCTCCCAGCCGCGCTTCACCCGCTGGGGCGAGATCAGCGCGCCGGTGCGCGGCGGCTTCGCGGAGCTGCCGCCGGAGGCGACGATGCTGGCGGTGACGCACCGGCACGGGCTGGCGGCGCCACGGCCGGTTCTCAGCGTGCTGGAAGGCTGGGGCGCCTGGCGCGGCGCGCTGGCCACCACCGTCGCACATGACAGCCACAATCTGTGCGTCTTCGGGCACGACCCGGCGGACATGGCGGCGGCGGCGAACGCGCTGATCGCCTGCGGCGGCGGCATGGCGGTGGCATCGGGCGGCAGGGTGCGGGCGGTGCTGGAACTGCCGGTGGCCGGGCTGGTGTCCGACGCGCCGGCCGCGGAGGTCGCCGCGCACTTCGCGGCGCTGCGCGACGCGGCAGACGCCATCGCCGACTGGCTGCCGCCCTATCGCGTGTTCAAGGCGGTGGTCGGCGCCAGCCTCGCCTGCAATGCCGGACCGCATGTGACGGATCGCGGCATCGCGGATGGCGCCACCGGCGAGATGATCCCGGCCGCGCTGCTGGGCTGACGCGGCCGGTGGAGCGGGACGGCTAGCCCACCCGCTGGTAGAGCACTTCGACGATCTGCTTCCAGCCGCCGTCGCGCTGCTTCATCCGCGACACCATGCGGCGCGCCGTCTCGCCTTCCTGGGTAATGATGTCCTGGTAGTCGGCCAGCCCGGCCTCCCCGCCGAAGGAAGGACCGGTGGTGTCGAGCGTCAGGACATTGCCGGCCAGTTCCCCGTCATAAACCCATTGATGCGTCATCATCGACGACACGAAATTGCCGACGAAGCGGCCCCGCGCCGGATCGAAGCCCAGCGTCATCACCGAGCGGTGCGCCTCGCCCTCCGGCGAGGTGCCCTCGCCTTCGCCGATGATCCAGGCCTCGCCCAGTCCGCGCACGGTTTCCCGCCCTTCGAAGCGGCCGGCGGGCTGGCCTTCCCCCATGTCGCAGCCGCCTTCGAAGCGCCATTCGCCCACCAGCCGCTGCAGCCAGCGATGCTCGTCACGAAGCTCGATGTTCATGGTGCAGATCCTCCTGCGTCAGCCGCGGCAGCAGGCGGCGGGTGGTGGTGCGGCGTATTCGTCGTGGCGGCGTACCCAGTTCATGGTGCCCCCGGCCTCGTCGCGGCCCTTGGGTGTCAGATCCATCATCAGAAAGGTGGTCAGCATGTCCTCGGTGCCGCGCGCATAGGCGGAATAGGTGTGGAACACCGATCCTTCCGCGTCCCGCGCGAACACGCTGACCCCGTGCAGCTCGTCATGCGCCCGGTCGCTCGGCGTGGCGTCGAAATTGTAGAACACGGCGCCGCTGTTGAGCTGCTCCGGCGTGAAGCTGACGTGGAAATCGCTGTTGAAGTCGCTGTTGTGCGACGACACCCAGGGAAAGCGCCAGCCCATGCGCTGCCGGTAGCGCTCGATCTCCGGCAGGGCGGCGCGGGACACCGCCACGAAGGACACGTCGTGGTTCTCCAGATGCGGCAGCATGCCGTCGAAATGGTCGGCGCCGAAGGAGCAGCCGGTGCAGCCCGCCTCCCAGCCCGGCGCCAGCATGAAGTGGTAGACGATCAACTGGCCGCGGCCGCGGAACAGGCCCCCGAGGTCGGTCGCGCCGCCCGGCGTGTCGAAGCGGTAGGGCTTGTCGATCCGCACCCAGGGCAGCGCACGACGCTCGGCCGCCACGGCATCGCGCAGGCGCGTATATTCCTTTTCGCGCGCCAGCAGGGCGCGGCGGGCCTCCAGCCAAGCCTCGCGCGGAACAATCTCACGCGGAACAAGGGTGTGGTGTTGCATTCTTGCCTCCTCGAACAGGCCTCCCGGGCCGGCCAGGGCGTTGGGTCGCCCTTGACAAGGAAGGTTGATATCAACACTTCATCCGGCGTGTCAAAGATTCCTGCAACGCCCTTCGCCACCACCCTGCTGGTGCGCGACACCTGCCTTTGCCTGCACACGCAGCGGGCGGCGCGCGCCCTGTCCCGCCGGTTCGACGAGGTGCTCCGCCCGCTCGGCCTGACCAGCGGCCAGTTCTCGCTGATGATGGCGCTGAACCGGCCCGAGCCGGCGCCGATGGCCCCGGTGGCGACGCTGCTGGCCATGGATCGCACCACGCTGACGGCGGCACTGAAGCCGCTGGAACGGCGCGGGCTGATCCGCGTCGCCTCCGACCCGCGCGACCGGCGCATGCGCCTGCTGTCCCTGAGCGAGGCAGGCCAGGCGCTGCTGGCGCGGGCCGTGCCGCTGTGGGAAGCCGCCCATGCCGGGGAGGAGGCGCGCCTGCCCGATGGCGCCGCATCGCTGCGGCGGGCGTTGAACGCGCTGACCTGAACCGCGGTGGCGCGGCCGGCCGGCGGCTGGGAATGCCGGCTGCGGCTTTTCACCCGCCCCCCGAAGCGCCATCTCCCTGTTCTGCCGCAAGGGAACCGCACGAACGATGGATGATGCTTGCAGGGTGAGGCTGACGGAACTGGCGCATGGCGGCGGCTGCGGCTGCAAGCTGGCGCCGTCCGTGCTGCAGACGCTGCTGGCCGGGCAGCCGGCCGCCGGGCCTTTTCCGCAGCTGCTGGTCGGCACCGAAACCGCGGATGATGCCGCGGTGTGGCAGGTGAATGACGACCTCACCGTGCTGGCCACCACGGATTTCTTTATGCCGATGGTGGATGACCCGCGGGATTTCGGACGCATCGCGGCCACCAATGCCTTGTCCGATATCTACGCGATGGGCGGCCGGCCGATCATGGCGCTGGCCATCCTCGGCATGCCGATCAGCAGGCTGCCGGCGGAGACGATCCGCGAGATCCTGGCCGGCGGCGCCTCGGTCTGCGCCGAGGCCGGCATCCCCGTGGCCGGCGGCCATTCCATCGATTCGCCGGAGCCGATCTACGGCCTGGCGGTGGTCGGGTTGGGCAGCCCGGCGCGGCTGCACCGCAATAGCGGGGCCAAGCCGGGCGACGCGCTGATCCTGACCAAGGGCCTCGGCGTCGGGCATTACTCGGCCGCGATCAAGCGCCAGGCCCTGCCGGGGGGTGCCTATGCCGAGATGCTGGCCTCCACCACCCTGCTGAACCGCATCGGCGGCGAATTGTCGGGCGAGGCCGCGGTGCACGCCATCACCGACGTCACCGGATTCGGCCTGCTGGGCCATGCGCTGGAACTGGCACGCGGATCGGGCGTGGCGCTGCGGCTCGACGCGGCGGCGGTGCCGTTGCTGGAGCACGCGGCGGCCCTGGCACGGGACGGCTTCGTCACCGGCGCCTCGCATCGCAACTGGGACAGCTACGGCGAGGGCATCACCCTGCCCACGGCCATGCCGGACTGGCAGCGCCACCTGTTGTGCGACCCGCAGACCTCCGGCGGGTTGCTGATCGCCTGTGAGGCGGCGGCCGCCAATGCACTGGTGGCGCGCATCCGCGGCGCCGGCTACCCGCTCGCCACCCGCATCGGCGATGCCGTGGCCGGCGCGGCCGGCGTGACGGTGACCGGCGCCCCAGAACTGCGTTAAAACTCCGGCTGCCTGGAGGAGATCCCGATGATCCCGCGCCTGATCCTGTTCGCCTCGCTCGCCCTGCTGGCCACGCCGGCACTGGCGCAGAACCGCGCCGCGCCACCGCCGGCCACGCCGGGATGCCAGGACGGCAACCAGGCCGGGCCCGCCACCGCGCCGTCCCGCAACAGCGGCGACGGCACCGCGCCCGGCAATGCCGGCTCCACCGGCTGGAGCGGCGGCACCGGCGGCTCCCACATCGGCACCAATCCCAGCGGCGCCGTCAGCACGTCCCGCACCTGGCAGCCACCAACGGCGCGCGGCCTTGATCCGATCGCCCATCCCAGGCGTCCCGCGGCATCCTGCTGACCGGCGGCGGGCCGGCGCCCCCGCCGCGGCTCAATGGGCCGGCTGCTCGTCGAGCCGCAGCCGCAGCCCGTCCGCGTTGAAGAACTCGCCGTCCCGGATCAGCGAGCGGTCCTCGTGCAGCTTGCGCGTCAGGGCACCGAGCCGGGCGCGCGCTTCCTCATCCCGTACCAGGCCCTCGCGCCCGGCGCGAAAGAACACCGCCGCCGACCATTCCACGCCCGCGCCGATGAACAGCCGCGTCATGTCGGGCCAGCGCGTCTCGTCGCCCACCACATGCAGCCAGGCGGAGCGCAGCGGCTCCACCGTGGTGTCGGTGACGCGGAGCAGCACGAACAGCACGGTGAAATCGCCGATCTCGGAATAGGTCTGCACCAGCCATTCATCGAAATCGGTGCGGATCGGGGCGGTCATGGGGCGTCATCCGGCGCGGCGGAAGGTGGCGGAAGAGAATGGGAGTCGAACCCACCCGAAGCAGTCTCGCTGCCCCACCCGGATTTGAAGTCCGGACGCCCCACCGGGAGCGACTCTCTTCCATCCTGCGCGACGGGGCCGAACAGGTCAGCCCGGTGCGGATTGATGCGCCGCAGATCGCCGCGGCGCAAGGTCAGGCCGTGGCGGTCGAAGAAATCCAGGATCTGGATGGCGACCTTGCGGCCATTGTCCATGCGGTCGCGGAAGGCGGCGGCGGTGAACCAGCCATTCTCCGCCCGCGCCGCGACGTCGCGCGCCAGGGCCGCCATCTCTGCCGTGGTGGCGCGGAGAAAGAAATGGTCATGCGCCACCTGGTCGATCCGGCCGAGCCGCGCGCAGCTCTGCAGCACCCGCCGCATCTCGGCCTCCGGCACGGCGAACAGGGTGGCGACGTCGCGCACGCGCGGCGGGCGGAAGCGGGCCTCGCCGCCCAGCAGCGCGGCCGCGCGCTCGAACAGCGCCTCGTCTTCGGGCCCGAGCCGCACTTCGTGGCCCGGCAGCCGCACAAAGGCGCCTTCCAGTACGATGCCGCCCGCCGCCGCCTCGCGCTCCAACGCGGCGCGAAAGGCGGCGGCGGGCAGGCGCGGTAGCACCAGCAGGCGCAGCCGCTCGCGGCCGATGCCCTGGATGTCCGGGTTGTCCGCGTGGAAGCGCCCGGTTTCAGCCAGCAGGGTCCGGCGGAAGGCGTCCCAGTGCCGCGGCAGCAGCGCGTGCCGCAGCCCGCCGGCCTCGATCACCACGGCGCCCAGCCGGTCCGCCAGGGCGCTGCCTTCGGCCTCGGTCAGGGCCTGGTCGCGGGCGAAGCCGGTCAGCTCCGCCTGAAAGGGCGGCAGGTCCAGCAGCCGCGCCAGAACACACGCCGGATCCCGCTCCAGCCGGGCCTCGAGCTGCGCCAGCCGTTCCGGGGTGCGGCGCTTCCGCGGCGGCGCTCGCAGGTCGAGGAACCGGCCGCCGCCGATGGTCCGCTGCGCCGACACGTCGCGCAGGATGAAGCGGTCGCCGGCGGCGGCGGCGATCGGGCGGTCCAGTACCAGCTGCACCGGCCCTGCTTCGCCGGGCACCAGCGGATCGCCGAGCGGCACGATGCGGGCACCGACCTCGGCGCTGGCATGGTGCAGCCGGGCGGGGAACCAAGTGCCGATCGGCTTCGGCTCGCCCGCCAGCACGCGCAGCTCGGCGTCGATGCGGTCGGTGGGGGCGTGCAGCGCCGGCGCCAGCACCACGTCGCCGCGCCCCACCGCGTCCCTGGAGATGTTTTCCCCCGCCAGGTTCAGCGCGCAGCGTTGGCCGGCGGCGCCGCGCTGCGCCGGGCGGTTCTGCGCGTGGATCGAGCGGATGCGCGCCGGGATGCCGCGCGGGCTGACCACCACGGCCTCCCCCACCGCCACGGCGCCGGACAGCACCGTGCCGGTGACCACCGTGCCGGCGCCGGGCAGGGTGAAGGAGCGGTCCACCGACAGGCGGAAGGCGCCGGCCTCGCTTGGCACGGCGGTGTCCGCCTCGGCCCGCAGCAGGATGGCCTTCAGGGCGGCGATGCCCTCGCCGCTGCGGGTGGAAACTGGCAGAACCGGCACATCAGCCAGCGCCGTGCCGACCAGCAGGGCGCGGATCTCGCCGGTGACGGCGGCGATGCGCGCGGCATCGGCCAGATCGGCCTTGCTCAGCGCCACCACGCCGCGCCGGATGCCGAGCAGGTCCAGGATCGCCAGGTGTTCGCGCGTCTGCGGCATCACCCCGTCATCGGCGGCCACCACCAGCAGGGCGAAGTCGATGCCGCCGACGCCGGCCAGCATGGTGTGGACGAAGCGCTCATGCCCGGGAACGTCGACGAAGCCGGTGACGCGGTTGTCCTCGGCCAGGTAGGCGAAGCCGAGGTCGATGGTGATGCCCCGCGCCTTCTCCTCCTTCAGCCGGTCGGTGTCGGTGCCGGTCAGCGCCCGCACCAGCGCCGTCTTGCCGTGGTCGATATGGCCGGCGGTGCCGATGATCATGGAGCGGGTTCCCGCAGGGGTGCGGCGGCGCGGGCTTCCGCCTCGGCGATGCCGGCGGGATCCAGCGCGGCGCGCGCCGGATCGAGGAACGGCCGCGCCAGGGCGCTGCCGCCGGCGCGGGCGCGCAGCAGCCAGGCCAGCGCCGCCACCGGATCGCGGGCGATGCCGGCGCCCATGTGCAGGGCGGCACCCAGCATCGCCTGGCCATCGGCATCGCCGCGCTCGGCGCCGCGCCGCCACCAGCGCGCGGCTTCCACCACATCGCGCTCCACGCCCAGGGCGTGGTGGAACAGCATGCCCATCCGCGTCATGGCCGAGGCGATGCCGGCCCGGGCCGCCAGCGCCGCCCAGTGCCGCGCCGCCGCCGGATCGGGCGGCAGCATCTCGCCTTCCAGCAGCAGCCAGCTCAGCATGTCCTGCGCCGGGGCATCGCCCTGTTCGGCCGCCGCACGGTAGAGCGCGATGGCGCGCTGCTCGTCGGGATCGACGGTCTCCTCGCCGCGCAGCAGCAGGTCGGCCAGCAGGCGCTGCCCGGCGGGGTCGCCGGACGCCGCCGCCGGCTCCAGCCAGCGCAGCGCCAGCTTCGGGTCGCGCGCCACGCCGACGCCGTCGAGGAAGCAGGCGGCGATGTTGCATTGCGCGCGCGGGTGGCCGGCGCGGGCGAGCGGTTCCCACAGGTTCAGCGCCGCGGCCGGATCGCCCGCGGCGAAGGCGGCCATGGCCTGCCGCATCGGGTCGGGCGGCGGCGCGGCGGGGCGCCGGAAGCGGTCAAACAGGCCCATGCGGGGCGGCCAGGGCAGCGAGGTTGTCGAGAAAGGCGGCCTCATCAGTCAGGCAGCGCAGGTCGAGCAGCAGGGCGCCCTCCCGCAGACGGCCGATCACCGGGCGCGGCAATTCGCGCAGCGCGGCCACGAAGGCTTCCAGGTCACGGCCGCGCGGCGCGGTGAAGCGCAGCGCGAAGCTCGGCAGCGTGTCGAGCGGCAGGGCGCCGGAGCCGATCTGGCTGCGGCAGGGCACCGCCTCCACGGCGATGTCGGCCGGCAGCACCTGCTCCACCGCTTCGAGCAGGCGGCGCGCCTGCGCCTCGATCTCCGGCGCGCGGCGCGCCAGCAGGCCGAGCGCCGGCAGCCGGTCCGCCAGCCGGTCCGGGTCTCGGTACAGCTTCAGGGTGGCTTCCAGCGCGGCCAGGCGGATCTTGTCGACGCGCAGCGCGCGCTTCATCGGGTTTCGGTTGATCGCCCCGATCAACTCCGCACGGCCGACGATGAAGCCGGCCTGCGGCCCGCCCAGCAGCTTGTCGCCGGAAAAGGTGACGAGGTCGGCGCCGTCCTCCACCGCCTCCCGCACCGTGGGTTCGCGCTGCAGGCCGTGGCGCGACAGGTCGATCAGCGTGCCGGAGCCGAGGTCGTTCAGCAGTGGCACGCCGGCGTCCCGCGCGACGGCGGCCAGCTCGGCGCCGCCGACCTCGGCAGTGAAGCCCTCGATCCGGTAGTTCGAGGTATGCACCTTCATCAGCAGCGCGGTGTCGGGTCCGAGGGCGGCGCGGTAGTCGCGCGCATGGGTGCGATTGGTGGTGCCGACCTCCACCAGCCTCACCCCGGCGCGGGCCATGATGTCGGGCATGCGGAAGGCGCCGCCGATCTCGATCAGCTCACCGCGCGACACCACCGCCTGCCGCCCCTCGCCCAGCGTGTTGAGGGCGATCAGCACGGCGGCGGCATTGTTGTTGACCACCGTTGCGTCCTCGGCGCCGGTCAGTTCCCGCAGCAACGCGCGCAGGTGGTCGTCCCGTTCGCCGCGCCTGCCGCTGGCCAGGTCGAATTCCAGCGCCACGGCGTCGCGCATGGCGGCCATCGCCGCCTCGATCGCGGCATCCGCCAGCACGGCCCTGCCCAGATTGGTGTGCAGCACCGTGCCGGTGAGGTTGAACAGCGGGCGCAGACCGGAGCGGTCCCGCGCCTCCAGCGCGGCCGCGGCGCGGGCGGCGACGCCCCCCGCATCGGGCACGACCGGGGTGGCGCCGCCGGCGCGGATCTCGGCCAGCACGGCGCGGATGGCCGCGGTGGCCTCGGCCCGGCCGAAGCGTTGCAGCATGGAGGCGGCGCCGGGTGCCGCCAGCACCCGGTCCACCGACGGCAGGGCGCGCAGCGCGGCCTTGTCCGCCATCGCTCAGTACCCGATCAGAAAGGGATCAAAGCCGGCACGGCGGTATTCGGTGTTCTGCATCAGCAGATCGAGGCCGAGGCTGGCCACGTCATCCGCCACCGCCTCCAGCGCCGGGTTCCTGTCGGCATACAGGATCTTCACCCAGGAACGGCAGGAATCGCAGCATTCCGCCTTCACCGTGGCATTCTCCGTTCCGGCGGATTTGTAGCCGACGCCCTTGGTGGAGCCGCAGGCGAGGCACTTGATCCGCACCTCGTTCCAGCGCGTGCCGCAAAAGGCGCAGGCGGCGTAGCGGGCGCCTTCCGCCCCCTGCACGCCGACCACCACCGAGGAGGCGGGCGGGCCGCCGCAGACCGGGCACAGGCCGGTCTCCAGCGGCACCAGCTTGTCCGCCTCCAGCGTCGCGGCCAGCCTCGCCGCATGAACCTGCGTGGCGGCGGACAGGAACAGGTGCTGGGCCAGCATCTCGAACGGAATGGCGTCGCCCATGACGTTGCCGATCATCTCGCCGAGCGCGGTGCGCGGCGCCTGGTGCAGTTCGGCGAGCGCCGCCGCGGCCGGCGCCGGCATCTCCACCGATGCGGCGGCCTCCAGAAACCGGACCAGGGTGGCGCGGAAATCCTCCGAGGCCCCCAGCGCGCCGCGGTCCAGCGGCGGCATGGCGTTGGCGCGGGCGCGCTCCACCTGTTCGGGCGGCACGGCATCGGGTGCCGGCAGGCAGGCGACCAGATCGGCCTGCACCGCGCTCAGCGCGCCGAGGAACCGCAGATAGGGGGCGAGGTCATGCCCTTCCGCCAGCACCGCAAAGCGTTCCGCCCGCTGCCGGAACAGCGCGGTCGGGTCTGGCAGCACCGCGAAGACGGGCTTCACCAGGCGCCCGATCATGGAAGGATCGGGCTGGAGGCCGGAGGAACTGGACATGCAAACCTCGTCGGGCCGGACCGGCCACTGGCGCCCGGACCGACGCGGCGGCCTGGGCGGAAAGGATCGAAATTATTCCGCGGGGCCGGTTTTGCGCTGCCCGGCCAGTTCGCGCAGCCATTTGCGGTGGTGGCGCCAGGCCCAGCCGCCGGTCACCGTTCCCCGCGTCATCGCCTGCAGCGTACCGCGCGTCCAGATGGCCGCGTAGACGTGCAGGATGAAGATGCAGATGATCAGCACCGCGGCGACCGAATGCGCCAGCACCGCGACGCGGCGCGCCGGAATGGAGAAGTATTCGGCGAAATACTGTTCCCAGATCACCACGCCGGATGCGATCAGCACCAGGATCAGCGCGGTCATGCCCCAGAAGATGAATTTCTGGCCGGCATTGTACTTGCCGAGCTCCGGCAGGTTCTCCTCGTGGCCGCTGAGCAGGTCGCGGATCTTGGACAACCAGACGATGTCCACGCGCTCCGGCAGGTTGGCCCGCCAGAGCTGAAAGAAGAACACGAAGAAGGACAGGAACAGCACCACGCCGATCCACGGATGAACGGCGCGGGTGTTCTGCCCGCTGCCGAACAGTCCAGTCAGAAAATAAAGCGACGGCGTGAACAGCGCGAGGCCCGAGATCCCCAGCAGGATCAGGCTGAGCGCCGTGATCCAGTGGTTGGCGCGGGCCGCCGGGCCGTAGCGGTCCACCGTCACCGGCTTGCCCGGATGGATGGCATCTCCCGGCTGGATCTTCTCCACCATCAGCGCCCCTCCGAGGTGGTGGCGTGGTTCGGCGGCGGCACCGGCTTGCCCTCCACCAGCTTCTCGGCGTTCTCCTCATCCTCGGCCGCGACGCGGTTCGGCCGGGCAAAGACGCCGTGGATCACGCTGCCCACCGCCATCATGCTCATGGCGGCGATGCCGACATATTTGGTGACGCCCTTCCAGCCCTGGACCAGCGGCGAGATCTTCGGGTCGTCCGGCAGGTTGGCGTAGATGTGCGGCTTGTCGTTGTGGTGCAGCACGTACATCACATGCGTGCCGCCGACGCCGGGCGGGTCATACAGCCCGGCATTGGCATAGCCGCGCGACTTCAGATCGGTGATGCGCCCCTCGGCGTGCTTGATCATGTCGGCCTTGGTGCCGAACACGATCGCCCCGGTCGGGCAGGCCTTGGCGCAGGCCGGCCCCTGCCCCACCGCCACGCGGTCGGAACAGAGGGTGCATTTGTAGGAGCGGTGATCGGCCTTGGAGATGCGCGGGATGTTGAAGGGGCAGCCCTTCACGCAATAGCCGCAGCCGATGCAGTTCTCGTGGATGAAATCCACGATGCCGTTGGAATACTGCACGATGGCGCCGGGCGCCGGGCAGGCCTTCAGGCAGCCCGGATCGGCGCAATGCATGCAGCCATCCTTGCGGATCAGCCATTCCAGGCTGTCCGTTTCCGGGTTCACCCATTCCGTGAAGCGCATCAGGGTGAACATGTTCTCGGTCAGGTCATGCGGGTTCTCATAGGCACCCACATTCTCCCCCACCGCCGGATGCGTGTCGTTCCACTCGACACAGGCCGATTGGCACGCCTTGCAGCCGATGCATTTGGACACATCGATCAGCTTGGCGACCTCGGTCAGCTTGCGCGTCGGCGGCGGCAGCTCCGCCGTCGCCGAGCGCCGGATCAGGTCGCCCGGCCCGAGATTGCTGGCCATGGGCTGGGTCGGCGGGTTGCTGACCGCCGTGCGAGGGCTGTCCATCATGCCACCGCTCCTCCGGGCGCCGTGCTCGGCTCGATATTGACCAGGAACGCCTTGTAGCCCGGCGTCTCGATGTTCGCCTCGCCGACGAAAGGTGTCAGCGAATTGGGACCGAAGCCCTTCTTGGCGGCGCCCACGAAGCCCCAGTGCAGCGGAATGCCGATGACGTGCACGGTTTTGCCATCGCACATCATGGGGCGGATACGCTTGGTTACCATCGCCTTGGCCTTCACCGAGCCCCGCTTCGACCAGACGCGCACCCAGGAGCCGGGCTGGATGCCCTTCTCCGCCGCCAGCTCTTCCGACAGCTCGACGAAGAACTCGGGCTGCAGCGAGGCATTCACCCGGTTGTGCTTGGTCCAGTAGTGAAAGTGCTCGGTCAAACGGTACGAGGTGGCGGCGTAGGGGAACTCGTCCGAGGTGCCGAATTGCGACACGTCGCTCTCGAAGATGCGGGCCACGGGGTTGCCGCGCATCTTACGATTGAAGACGTTCTGCACCGGGCTCTCGAACGGCTCCATATGCGCCGGGAACGGCCCGTCCCGCATCATCCCCCGGGAGAACAGGCGGGAGACGCCTTCCTGGTTCATGATGAACGGCATCACGTCCTGCGGCTTCGCATTGGGCGCGATATCCGGCACGTCATACCCGGTCCACTTGGTGCCGTCCCATTCCATCAGCTTGCGGGACGGGTCCCACGGCTTGCCGTTCAGGTCGGCCGAGGCACGGTTGTACAGGGTGCGCCGGTTCAGCGGCCAGGCAAAGGTCCAGCCGAGATAGGCGCCGGTGTTGTCCGGGTCATGATTGTCCCGGCGCGCCATGTTGTTGCCGGCCTCGTTGAAGTTGCCGGAATAGATCCAGCAGCCGCACATGGTGGAGCCGTCGTCGCGCAGCTGGGTGAAGTTCAGCACCTGCTTGCCCGCCGGCACCAGCACCCTGGACGGGTCATTGGGATCGGTGAGGTCGCGCAGAGCGCGGCCATTGATCTCCTTGGCCAGTTCCTCGGGCTCGGGGTCGTTCGGGTCGTGATAATCCCAGCTGAGGTTCAGCAGCGGATCGGGGAACGCGCCGCCTTCCCGGCGGTACATCTCCCGCATGCGCAGGAAGATCTGCGACATGATCCAGATGTCCGACCTGGCCTCGCCCGGCGGGGTGGCCGCCGGCCAGAACCATTGCAGCCACCGCCCGGAATTGGTCAGCGAGCCCTCATCCTCCGCGAAGCAGCGGGTGGGAAGCTGGATCACCTCCGTCTGGATCGAGGCCGTGTCGACATCGTTGAACTCGCCGTGGTTCTCCCAGAACCGCGCCGTTTCCGTCTCCAGCGGGTCCATGGTGATCAGGAACTTCAGCTTGGACAGGCCGGCCACCACCTTGCCCCGGTTGGGGAAGGCCAGCACCGGGTTGAAGCCCTGGCAGATGTAGCCGTTGACGCGGCCATGATTCATCAGCTCGAACATGCGCAGCACGTCGTAGGCCGGCACGTCGAGCTTCGGCAGGTAGTGGTAGCCCCAGCCATTCTCGGCGGTCGCCGCATCGCCCCACATGGCCTTCTGGAAGCTCACCATGAACTTCCGGTAGTTCTGCCAGTAGGAGGTCTGTCCCGGCCGCAATGGCCTGAACTGCCGCGACTTCATGTAGGTCTCGAAATCCGGCTCCTTCTCCGTCGGCATGTTCAGATAGCCGGTGAGCAGGTGCGACATCAGGCCCAGATCGGTCAGGCCCTGGATGTTGGAATGCCCGCGCAGCGCGTTCATGCCGCCGCCGCGCACGCCGATATTGCCCAGGATCAGCTGCAGCATGGCCATGGCGCGGATGTTCTGCGCGCCGTGCGAGTGCTGGGTCCAGCCGAGGGCGTACATCGACGTCATCGTTTTGGTCGGCGAGGAACACTCCGAGATCACTTCGGCGACCTTCAGGAACTTCGCCTTCGGGGTGCCGCAGATGCGCTCCACCATCTCCGGCGTGTAGGCCGAGACGTGGTCCTTCAGCAGGTTCCAGACGCAGCGCGGGTGCGTGAGCGTCGGGTCGGTCCGGGCGAAGCCGTCCTCGTCCATGACGTAGTCCCAGCTCGACCGGTCATAGTCGCGCTTCTCCTCGTCATAGCCGGTGAACAGGCCGTCGCTGTACCCGAAGCCGTCCTGGATGATGTAGGAGGCGTTGGTGAAGGCCTTGGTATAGTCCCACTGCACCTTGTTGTTCTGGATGCAGTAGTTGATCACGCCCAGCAGGAAGGCGATGTCCGTGCCCTGCCGGATCGGCGCGTAGAAATCCGACACGGAGGCCGTGCGGGTGTAGCGCGGGTCCACGACGATCAGCTTGGCGCCGCGGTGGGCTTTCGCCTCCGTGACCCATTTGAAGCCGCAGGGATGCGCTTCCGCCGCGTTGCCGCCCATGACGACGACGAGGTCGGTGTTCTTGATGTCGGTCCAGGCGTTCGTCATCGCGCCACGGCCAAATGTCGGGCCCAAACTGGACACCGTGGGGCCGTGTCAGACGCGAGCCTGGTTGTCGAATCCGACGATGCCGAGCGCCTTGGCGACCTTGAAGGTGGTCCAGGCGGTCTCGTTGGTGGTGGCGGAGGCCGCCAGCATGCCGGTGGTGGTCCAGCGGTTCACCGCCAGCCCTTCCGCATTCGTCGCCAGGAAATTGGCGTCGCGGTCGTGCTTCATCAGCCGCGCGATGCGATCCAGCGCGGCGTCCCAGGACACGTCCTCGAACCGGTCCGAGCCGGGCTTGCGGATGCGCGGCTGCGTCAGGCGCGTCGGCGCCTGCACGAAATCCTTCAGCGCCGCGCCCTTCGGGCACAGCGTGCCGAGGTTGGTCGGGTGATCGACGTCGCCCTCGATGTGGACGACCTCGGCACGCTCGCCCTTCCTCACATCACCCTTGGAATAGATGATGATGCCGCAGGCGACCGAGCAGTAAGGGCAGGTGTTGCGCGTCTCGGTGGTGTTGGCCAGCTTCAGGGGGCGCACATGCGCGGCCACCGCCGCTTCCGCCGCCCCGAAGCCCATCGCCCCGAGAGATGTTGCCGCCACACCCGCACCGGTGGCTTTCAAGAAGCCACGCCGCGAGAGCTCCACGTTCATGAACGCACCCCCGAAAAACACGATGTCCCAACTCGGGAATTGGGCTTCGCGCGCCGCGGCTGTCAAGCAAAACCGGTGCCTTGGGCCGAACCTGCCGGCCGCAGCTCTTCCGGTGCGATTTCAGGAGGTTGTGACGCGCCTGGAATGGCTGTGCACGTCGAAGCCGTCGTTGCGGGCACGCGCCACCAGCGTCATGCCGCATTGCTCGGCGCTGCGCACTGCCAGAGCGGTGGGCGCGGACACCGCGATCAGCACCGGCGCACCCATGATGGCCGCCTTCTGCACCATCTCCACCGAGACGCGGCTGGTCAGCACCACGGCGCCGTCCGCCGCCCGGACGCCTTGTCGCAGCAGCGCGCCCGCCAGCTTGTCCAGCGCGTTGTGCCGGCCGACATCCTCCCGCACTGCCACCAGCCCGGCCGCGGGGCTCCAGAAGCCGGCGGCATGCACGGCCCGGGTCGCCTGGTGCAGCGCCTGCCCGGCCGACAGCGCCTCCAGCGCCGCCAGCACCGCGGAGGCGCCGATGCCGCCCTCCCGGGGCACCGGCGGCAAGGGCCGCAGCACCGCTTCCAGGCTTTCCAGCCCGCACAAGCCGCAGCCGACCGGCCCCGCCATGTGACGGCGGCGGCGCAGCAACGCGTCCAGGCGGTCTTCCGCCAGTTCCATGCGCAACTCGATGCCGGCCGGGCGTGGCACCACCTCCAGCCCGGCCAACTGCTCACGGCGCTCGATGATCCCCTCGGTCAGGCTGAAGCCGCAGGCGAAATCTTCCAAGTCGCGCGGGGTCGCCATCATCACGGCATGGCTGGCGCGGTCATAGGTGAAGGCTACCGCCACTTCTTCCGGCAACAGGGAGGCGGCCGGCCCGCTCTCGGCGCCGGCGCGCCAGCGGCGCACCTCGGCCACCGCCTGCGCTTGCGGGAGGCCGACCGGCCGCTCCGCGGCCTCGGCATCTGGTTCAACGGGATCGGGTTCGGGCATCATGCAGGCCTTCGCAGTAGCGCGCGGCCCCAGACATGGCCAGCTGGCGGCGGAATGCCGAGCCGCGGTCCGGGATCACCGCGCGCCACGCCGCAGGATAGGATTGACGTTTTCGTGATCACCGAACCGGCAGCCATGGCGGTCGCAAGATCATGGCGCGCTTCGCCGGGCCGATTGGCTGTTTCGCCGCATCGGCCTGGCGCCGCTGGCGCCCGCTGCCGATTTCGGAACGACCGACGGCAGGGTGGCCGCACCGTCCGGCTCGGCCCCACCGGACGCATCCTCCCCGGGTGGGTCCGCCCCGGCGCGGAAGGTGCGGCCGCGGCGGCCTTCCTGGCCAGGCAACCTCGGATCGCCTGCTCGCCATCCGCGTCAGCCGGCCGGAGGGCGAGATCCTGTTGCACGCCGGCGGCGCCATGCACCAGACCGCGGCCACCGCGACGGCATGGCGGAGGTCGCCTGTCGGGCAGCGGCGTCAGATCACCACGCCGCCATCCACGTGCAGGCACTGGCCGGTGATGTAGCCAGCCGCCGGCGAGGCCAGAAAGGCGATCGCCGCCGCCACATCGGCCGGCTGCCCCAGCCGGCGCAGCGGAATGCGGGCGCGCACCGCATCCCAAGCGCCGGCATCCAGAGCCGCATGCGCCCCGGCATCCTTCTGGGTGTAGCCCGGCGCCACCGCGTTCACCGTCACCCGCGGCGCCCATTCCAGTGCCAAGGCCTTCACCAGCGCCTCCACCCCCGCCTTGGCCGCGGCGGATGCGGGAAACACCGCGCTGTCGGTGCGGAAGTTATGCGCCACGAAGGAGGACACCGCGACCAGCCGCGGCGCCTCGCCTTCCGCCAGGATCGGGCCGGCGGCGCGGGCCAGCCGGAACAGCGCGCCCAGGACGGTGTCCTGGCTGCGGGCAAAGGCGGCGTCGGTCAGCTCCGCCACCGGGGTACGGTCGGCAAAGCCGGCATTGGACACCAGCACGTCCAGCCCGCCCAGCGCGCCGGCCGCCTCCCGCACCAGCCGCTCCGGCGCCTCGGGGCAGGACAGGTCGGCCAGCAGCACCTCGGCCTCGGCGCCCGCCGCGCGTGCGGCGGCGGCGCTGCGTTCGGCCCCCTCGCGGTTGGCCCGCGCATGCACCGCCAGGGCGATGCCAGGCGCCGCCAGGGCGCGCACCGTGGCGGCGCCGATGCCGCTCGATGCGCCCGTCACCAGGATCCGCCGATGCGCCATGCTCCGTTTCCTTTCTTGTCGCCGCCAGGATAGGCCGGCGCCCTTGCCTGCCCAAGCCCACGCCCGCATCCTGCGGGCAAGCGGCAGCAGAAACCGATCGGAGGATTCCCAGGATGCGGCTCGTGCTCGAACCCGAGGCCCTTTATCCCGACACCGCGCTGGAGGCCGAGATCCTCGGCCCCACCGTGCGGCTGCTGCGCGGCGGCGGCGAAGCGGGGGTCGAGTCCCTGCCCGACGAGCATTGCGCCGAGGCCGAGGGGCTGTTCGTGTTCCGCAACTGGCTGCCCGGCAGCCAGTTGCACCGCTTCCCGAAGCTCAAGGTGGTGGTGCGCATGGGCGTCGGCTACGACCGGCTCGACCGCCCCGCCCTGGCCGAGCGCGGCATCACCGTCTGCAACATCCCCGATTACGGCACCGCCGAAGTGGCCGACCATGCCATTGCCCTGGTGATGGCGCTGCGGCGCGGATTGCTGCTGCACCATGACCTGCAGCGCGGCGAGCCGTCCCAGGGCCTGGACCCGGCGGAATGGCGCTACCTCGACAGCCCGCTGGTGCAGCGGCCGGAAGCGCACACCTTCGGCATCCTGGGCCTCGGGCGGATCGGCACGGCCGCGGCGCTGCGCGCCAAGGCCTTCGGCTACCGCGTCATCTTCCACGATCCGTATCTGCCGAACGGGGTCGACCGCGCCCTCGGCATCACCCGCATCCGCTCCCTGCCGGAATTCATGGCGCAGACCAACACATTGTCGATCCACGCGCCGCTGACCCGCACCACGGCGAAGCTGGTGGATGAGGTGGCGTTGCGCCAGCTGCCGCGCGGCGCGGTGGTGGTGAACACGGCGCGCGGTCCGATCCTCGACCTGGATGGGCTGGAGCGCTGCCTGCGCGATGACCATCTGGCCGGGGCCGGCCTCGATGTGCTGCCGGTGGAGCCGCCGGCGGAGCCGCCGCATCCCCTGCTTGCCGCCTACCGGGCGCGCGAACCCTGGCTGACCGGCCGGCTGATCGTGACACCGCACAGCGCCTTCCACACCCCGCATGCCTGGCAGGATATCCGGGTGAAGAGCGCCGAAACCATGCGCGACGTGCTGCTGGACGGCTTGTCCAGCAACGTCATTCCGCCCGATGCCGATTGATCAGCATGCCGGAAGAAACTTAACACGTTATCAACAAAATGCCCCTGCCGAGGTCAGGTTGTGTCCACCCCGCAATACAACCTATGAGAAGTGTCCATCCCGGCTGATTACGATTGACGCGAGAAAGATTCTTCAGAACATTGGGCGTCATCTCTTCGCAGACGCAACATAGCGGGGCAACCCGTCCTGTCGCGAAAGCGTGCCGTTCGGCCCTGCGCGCGGGACGGGAGTGTTGCTGAGGATGCACAATGCCCGTGGACTCGCGCCAAGATGGCACGCACGTAATCCTTGACGTCTCAAGACTGCTGGGTTGCGGACGCAAGCGGACGCCTTCCGGCATCGACCGCGTTGAACTGGCCTATGCCCGCGACCTGCTGTCCCGCCCGCCCGGGCAGGGCAGCTTCGTCGGCCAGGAGCTGCAGGGCGGCTTTGCCCTGCTGCCGCGCCAGCTGGTGGCGGATCTGGTGGCCGTGCTCACCGAGGCCTGGAGCGACGATCAGCCCAACGGCTTGGCCTTCCGCCGCGCCGCGCGGCTCGGCGCGCTGGGCCGGGGGCGGCTGCTGCTGGGCTTTGGCCGCAGCGAGCTGTCGCGCCTGCTCGCCCGCCGCCACCGCTTCGCCTTTCTCCTGGTGTCGCACCGGGCGCTGGACCGCAGCGGCCCGATCGAGGCGATGCGCCGCGCCGGCTGCGCCTTTGTGCCCCTGATCCACGACCTGATCCCGCTGACGCATCCGGAATATGCGCGGCCCGGCCAGGCTGAGAAGCATCTGCGCCGCATCCGCACCACCGCCGCGCTGGCCGACGGCATCATCGCCAATTCGGCGGCGACCGCCGAGGCGCTGGCGCCCTACCTTGCCGCGCGTGGCGGCGCGGCGCCCCCGGTGCTGGTCGCCCCGCTGGGAATCGATTCGGTGGCGCCGCCCGCCCCGGCCACGCCTGGCCAGCCTTACTTCGTGGCGCTCGGCACCATCGAGCCGCGCAAGAACCACCTGCTGCTGCTGCATCTCTGGCGCATGCTGAGGGCGCAGCTGGGCGAGGCCACGCCGCAGCTGCTGATCATCGGCAAGCGCGGCTGGGAAAACGAGAACGTGCTCGACATCCTGGAACGCTGCTCCAGCCTGGAGGGCGTGGTGCGCGAGGTCGGGCAGGTGTCCGACCGCCGGGTGGCGGAGCTGCTGCACGGCGCCCGCGCGCTGCTGTTTCCCTCCTTCGCCGAAGGCTACGGCCTGCCGCTGGCCGAGGCGCTGGCGGCCGGCGTGCCGGCCATCTGCTCCGACCTGCCGGCGCTGCGCGAGGTGGGCGGCACCGTGCCGGACTACCTGGACCCGCTCGACGGCAGCGCCTGGCGCAACGCGGTGCTGGACTATGCCTCCCCCGGCAGCACCGGCCGCGCGGCCCAGCTGGACCGGATGGCGGGCTGGACCACGCCGCGCTGGGACGAGCACTTCCGGGACGTGGCGGCGCTGCTGTCCGAGGTGACGCGCCAGCCGCCGGTTCCGGTTCGCAGCGGCAGCGCCCGCACCTTCCGCCCGCGGCCAGCGATGCCGGCCTGGGCGGACCCCGCCGCTGTTGTGGCGGCCCGGGACGGGGCCATGCCGTGAGCCGCCGGGGTGAAGCCGGTTGAGCTTCGCCGCCCGGTTCGCCACGCCCGCCGACGCGTGTTGTTTCGCACAGGGCCGCTGCCGCGGCCTGCCGAGCAGGTAGAATGACCGAAGGACAAAGCCTTCCCCGCGCCCTGCGCGCCGTGTCCCCCGCGGAGCCGATCGCCATCGTGGGCGCGGCCTGCCGGCTGCCCGGCGCCGCCGATCTGGAAGGCTTCTGGCACATGCTGGCCGCGGGCACCGACGCGGTCGGCACCCTGCCCGCCGACCGCTTCGCCCAGGCCGCCTTCCACCACCCGCGCAAGGGCGAGCCGGGGCGGTCCTATTCCTTTGCCGCCGCCCATCTGGGCGACATCACCGGCTTCGACGCCCCCGCCTTCGGCCTGTCCCCGCGCGAGGCCGCCGAGATGGACCCGCAGCAGCGCCTGCTGCTGGAAGTGGCGTCGGAAGCGCTGGAGGATGCCGGCTGGCCGGCCAGCCGCCTCGCCGGGCGGCCGGTGGGCGTCTGGATCGGCGGCTCCTCCACCGACCACGCCGAGCTGCGGCTGTCCGATCCCGCCGGCACCGACCGCTACTTCATGACGGGCAACACCCTGTCGATCCTGTCGAACCGCCTCACCAACGTGTTCGACCTGCGCGGGCCGGGCCAGACGGTGGACACCGCCTGTTCCTCCTCCCTGGTGGCGCTGCACGCGGCGGTGGCGGCGATCCGCGCCGGGCAGGTCGAATCCGCCCTGGTCGGCGGTGTACAGCTGCTGCTCTCGCCCTTCGCCTTCGCCGGCTTCTCGCGCGCCGGCATGCTGTCCTCGCGCGGCCGCTGCCAGGCCTTCGATGCCGCGGCGGATGGCTATGTGCGCGGCGAGGGCGCCGGCGTGGTGGTGCTGAAGCCGCTTTCGGCGGCGCTGGCGGATGGCGACGCGGTGCGGGGCGTGATCCTGGCCAGCGGCACCAACGCCGCCGGCCGCACCATCGGCCTGTCGCTGCCCAACCGCGAAGCGCAGGCGGCGCTGCTGGAACAGGTGCTGGCCGAGGCCGGCGCCGACCCGTCCCGCCTTGCCTATTTCGAGGCGCACGGCACCGGCACCCAGGCCGGCGATCCGGCGGAAAGCTGGGCCATCGGCACCGCCCTGGCGCGCAACCGCGCCGCGCCGCTGCCGGTGGGCTCGGTGAAAACCAACATCGGCCACCTGGAGCCCGCTTCCGGCATGGCCGGGCTGCTGAAGGCGATGCTGGTGCTGGAGCACGGCGCCGTGCCGCCCAACCTGCATTTCAACAGCCCCAATCCGCAGATCGACTTCGCCGGGCTGAACATCCGCGTGCCTACCACGCTGGAAGCGCTGGACCTGGCGCCGGACGCGCTGGCCGGCGTCAACAGCTTCGGCTTCGGCGGCACCAACGCATCCGTGCTGCTCGGCCGCGCGCCGTGCCCCCTGCCCACCGCCCTGCCCGCCCCCGCCGTACCGGAGAACGCGGCCGCGCCGCCGCTGGTGCTGACCGCCCGTTCCGCCGCCGCGCTGAAGAGCCTGGCCACGGAATGGCGCGGCCGGCTGCGCGAGGCGCCCGCCGGCCCGGCCCTGCGGCGCGGTGCGCTGCGCCACCGCGACCTGCACGCGCATCGCTTGGTGCTGCGCGGCGAGGCCGCTCCGCTGCTGGAGGCCTGGCTGGCCGGGGAGCGTCCGGCCGGCGCCGTCCAGGGCATCGCCCGTCCCGGCGCCGCCGGAGCGGTGGCCTTCGTGTTTTCCGGCAATGGCGCGCAGTTCGCCGGCATGGCGCGCGAGGCCATGGCGCACAACGCCGCCTTCCGCGGCGCGGTGGAGCAGGCGGATGCCGTTCTGGCGCCGCTCACCGGCTGGTCCGGCGCGGCGCTGCTGGCCGCGGGCGTCCCGGCCGAAACCCTGGCCAACACCGACAGCGCGCAGCCCTTGTTGTTCCTGGTGCAGGTGGGGGTGGTCGCCGCCCTGGCCGAGCACGGGCTGCGGTCGCATCTGTGCCTGGGCCATTCGGTGGGCGAGGTCGCCGCCGCCTGGGCCGCCGGCATGCTCGACCTGGAGCAGGCGGCGCAACTGGTGGTCGCGCGCTCCCGCGCGCAGCACAGCCGGCGGGGCATCGGCCGCATGGCTGCGATCGGCGCCGGCGCGGAAGCAGTGCTGCCGCTGATCGAGGCGCTGGAGCCCGACGAATCCGGCTGGCGGCCGGAGATCGCCGCGCGCAATGCGCCGGGTTCCGTCACCGTGGCCGGGCCGGAAGCGGCGCTGGACAGGCTGGTGGCGGAGGCCAAGGCGCGGCGCTGGGCAGCGGTGAAGCTCGACCTCGACTACGCCTTCCATTCCGCCGCGATGGACCCGGTGCGGGACGCCCTGGCGGCCGACCTGCGGACGCTGCGCCCGGCGGATGGCAGCCTCGGCTTCCTGTCCTCGGTGACCGGCACCAAGCTGCCCGGCGCGGCGCTGGATGCCGCCTATTGGTGGCACAACCTGCGCGACCCGGTGCGCTTTCAGGACGCGGTGCAGGCGGCGGTGGATGCCGGCGCCCGGCTGTTCATCGAGATCGGCCCGCATCCGGTGCTGCAATCCTACCTCCGCGACAGCCTGCGCGCCGCCGAGGCCGAAGCGCCGGTGCTGGCCAGCCTGTCCCGCCGCGACGGCGCCGGCGATCCCTTTCCGGCGATGGCCGACCGCGCTCTGGCGCAGGGCGCCGTGCTGCGCGATGCCGCGGCCTGGACAGGACCCGCCGAGTGGCGCAGCCTGCCGCACACGCCCTATGACCGGCAGCGCGCCTGGTTCACCGCCACCACCGAATCGGCGCGGCTGACCGACCCGGTGCTGGACCACCCGCTGCTGGGCTTCCGTCAGGGCCAGGAGCCGCTGCGCTGGTCCCGCCTGCTGGACGCGGCGCTGGAACCCTGGCTCGCCGACCACAGGCTGGGCGGCGAGCCGGTGCTGCCGGCCGCCGCCATGCTGGACATGGCGCTGGCCGTCGCCGCCCTGCGCTTTCCCGACGCTCCCGCGCTGGAGGTGCGGGACCTGCAGATCCTCCGCCCGCTGCCGCTTTCCGCCGATGCGACGCGCGAGCTGCGCTGCACGCTGGAGGCGGAGACGAACACGGTGCTGCTGGAAAGCCGCCCGCGCCTGTCGGCCGAAAGCTGGACGCTGCACGCGCGCGGCGAAGTAGCGGCCGCCACCCTGGCCGGGCTGGCCGATCCGCCGCCGCCCTTTCTGGCGGATGGCACGATGCTGCCGGCCGCCGAGTCGCTGGCCTTGGCGCGGCGCTTTCAGCTGGATTACGGACCGGCTTTTCAGGGCTTGGCCGAATCCCGGATCAGCGCGGATCGTCGCGCGGCTACCGTCAGCCTGTCGCTGCCGCCCGCCGCCCCACCGGATGCCGCCGGCTGGCTGTTGCACCCGGTGCGGCTGGATGGATTGCTGCAGGGGTTGGTCGGCCTGCTGTCGGACGGCGAAGCGGCGGATGGCCGCGCGGTGGTGCCGGTGCGCTTCGGCCGCCTGGTGCTGCGCCGCGGCGCCCCGGTGCCGGTGAGCGGCGACCTGCGCGTCCTGCACAGCGGCGAACGGTCTGGCCTGTACCAGCTGGCGCTGCGCGATGGCGGCGGCCAGGTGGTGGCCTGGCTGGATCAGGGCTGGATGCAGCGCATCCGCCTGGTCCCCCGCCCGGTTATCGAGGATTCGCTGTTCCGCGTGGCGCTGCGCCCGTCCGCGGGCCTGCCGGGCGCGCCGCCTGTGCTGGATCTGGAAGCGGCGCTGCGGGCCGCCTGTGAAAAGGATGCGGCGCAGGCGCTGGACGAGACGGCCCTGCTGCTGGAGGGTCACCTGGTGGCCAGCGCCCATGCCGCGCTGCGTCCGTTGTGCGACCCGGGCGGGATGCTGCCAGCCCGCCACCAGTCGCCCTATGCCCTGGCGCTGCTGCGCGCCCTGGCGGAAGACGGCCTGGCGGAGCCGCTCGGGGGTGACCGCTGGCGGCTTTCACCCGCCGACGACCTGCCGGAAGCCTCCGCCATCTGGCAATCCGTGCTCGATGAGGCGCCGGCCCTGGCCCATGAGCTGGCCTGGCTGGCGCTGGCGGCGGAACGCATGCCGGCGGCGCTGTCCGCCAGCCCGCCCGCCGAGGCGCCGCTGCCGCCGCCCGAGGCGGCCGGCTTCGCGCGGCTGGCGTCGGTTCTGGCGGAGGCGGTGGCCCATCTGGCCACCGGCTGGCCCGCCGGGCGGCCGCTGCGTGTGCTGGAAATCGGCGCCCAAGGAGGACCGCTGACCCGCGCCCTGCTGGCGGCGCTGGGCGCCAGCGGCCGGCAGGTGGAGCTGGTGATCGCCGGCGATGGCCGGGCGGCCGCCCTTCCGCCGCATGCGGAAACCATCACGGCGCGCTTCGAGCCCTGGGACCCGGCCTCCGCCAGCCTGCCCACCGCCTCGGCTGACCTGGTGGTGGGCCTGGCCGCCGCGGCGCGGGCGGGCCGCGGCACCGGCCTGCTGCCGGCTCTGCGCGCCGCCCTGGCGCCCGGCGGCGTGCTGCTGCTGGCTGAGCCGCTGCCGGGCCGCGCCTGGGATTTCGCCTGCGGGCAGAACCCCGGCTGGTGGCGCGGCGATGCGTCCGCCCTGCCCGATGCGGCGGAATGGCAGGTGGCGGCCGGCTGCTCCGGCGCCACGCCACTGGCCGCCGCACCCTGGCCGGCCGTGCTGCTGACCGCCTGGGCCGAGGCCGCGATGGTGGAAGCCGCGATTCCGGCGCCGCCGGCCGGCCCGCCGCTGCAACTGCACGCCGACGCCGCCAGCACGGCGCTGGCGGTTGCGCTGGAAGAAGCCCTGGCGGCTCGCGGCACCGGCACCACTCGCCACCGGCTGGAGGATGCCGCGCGGCAGGCGCCGCGGGCCCTGGCCGGGGCGCGGCTCGTGGTTCTGGCCTGTCCGGACGAAGCAGCCCTGCCCGGCACCCTGGCCCATGTCACCGCCCTGGCCGAGGCCGCGCGGGGCAGCGCCAAGGCGTTGGTTCTGGTCACCGGCGATGCCGGCGCCGTGCCGGAAGCGGCCGCCCTGGTCGGGCTGGGCCGGGTGCTGGCCAATGAGATGCCGGAGCTGGCGCCGGCCCGCATCGGACTGTCGTCCGGCTTCACGCCACGGGACGCCGCCGCGCGCCTGCTGCCCGAATTGCTGCAACGGGCGGACGATGCCGAGCCCGAGATCTTGCTCGCGCCCGATGCCCGGCTGGTGCCGCGGCTGCGGCCCGGTGCCGCGCCCTCCGGGGCGCCGCGCGGCCCGGCCCGGCTGGTGGTGCGCCAGCCCGGCCAGCTCGGCACGCTGGATTGGCAGGAGCTGGACCTGCCCGGTCAGGGCAGGATCGCGGAAGGCGAGGTGGTAGTGCGGGTCGAGGCCGCCGGGCTCAACTTCCGCGACCTGATGTGGGCCCAGGGCCTGTTGCCCGAGGAAGCCCTGCTGTCCGGCTTCGCCGGCCCAACCCTGGGCATGGAGATGGCCGGGGTGGTGGAGCAGGCGGCGCCCGGCGGCCCGCTCCGGCCCGGTGACGCGGTGTTCGGCTTCGCCCCTGCGGCGCTGGCCAGCCGCGTCCGCACCCGGGCCGAGGCCTTGGCGGTTCTGCCCCCGGGCCTGGGCTTCGCCGCCGCCGCCGCGGTGCCGGTGGCCTTTCTCACCGCGGTGTATTCACTGGAGAACTGCGCCAACCTCCGGCCCGGTGAAACGGTGCTGATCCATGGTGGCGCCGGCGCGGTGGGGCTGGCCGCGCTGCAGGTGGCGCTGGCAGCCGGCGCCCGCGTCGCCGCCACCGCCGGCACCCCCGCCAAGCGCGCCTTCCTGCGCGCCTGCGGGGCCGAGCTTGTGCTTGACAGCCGCGATCCGGGCTTCGCCGACCAGCTCCGCGCCGTCTGGCCGGAAGGGGTGGATGTGGTGCTGAACTCCCTGGCCGGGGACGCGATGGAGCGCTCGCTCGGGCTGGTGAGGCCGTTCGGCCGCTTCATCGAGCTGGGCAAGCGCGACTTCTTCGAGAACCGCCGGGTCGGGCTGCGCCCCTACCGCAACAACCTGACCTATTTCGGCGTCGATGTGGACCAGTTGCCCAAGGCCCGGCCGGACCTGGCCCGTCGGCTGCTGGGAAATATCTCGGACCGCTTCGCCGCCGGCACGCTGCGCCCGATCCCCTACACGGTCCGCCCAGCCGGGGAGGTGGAAGCCGCCTTCCGCACGCTGCAAGCCAGCCAGCATATCGGCAAGCTGGTGCTGCTTCCGCCGGTGATCCCGGCGCAGGCGGCCCCGGAGACCGGCTGGACGCCCCCCGCGGGCACCATTCTGGTGGTGGGCGGCACGGGCGGCTTCGGCTTCGAATGCGCCAAGTGGCTGGCGGCGCAGGGTGCCACGCAGCTGGCCCTGCTGTCGCGCCGCGGCGGCACCGCGCCGGGAGCGGAAGCCGCTGTGACCGCCCTCGCCGCGCTCGGGGCCCGCGCCACCGTGCACGCCGCCGATGCCGCCGATGAGCGGTCGCTGGAGGCGGCGCTGGCCGAGATCCGCGCCGAGGGGCCACCCCTGGTCGGCGTGGTGCAGGCTGCCGCCGTGTTCGACGATGGCGCCGCCAGCGCTCTGGACGCCGCGCGCTTCGCCCGCGTGCTGCGGCCGAAGCTCACCGCCGCCCGGCATCTCGACCGGCTGACGCGGCACGACCCGCTGGAGCTGTTCCTGCTCTTCTCCTCCGCCACCACGGCGATGGGCAATCCGGGCCAGGGCAACTACGTCGCCGCCAACATGGCGCTGGAAGCGCTGGCCCGCGCCCGCCACGCCGAAGGATTGCCGGCGCTGGCCGTGGGCTGGGGCCCGATCGCCGATGCCGGCATCCTGCTGGCGCAGGCCGACACCGCCGAAACCCTGGCCCGCCGCCTGGGTGTCGAGGCAATGGCGGCGGCCGAGGCGCTGTCGGCGCTGCCCGCCATGCTGCGCAGCGGCGCGCCCGTGGTGGGCATGGCGCGCATCGGCTGGCGCGAGGCCGGTCGCATCCTGCCGATCCTGGCCGAGCCGCTCTTCGAGGCGGTGCGCGGACGCGCCGAGGCCGGCCCGGAAGGCGCGCTGCGCGACCACCTGCTGGGCCTGGCACCGGACGCTGCCCGCGCCCTGCTCCGCAGCACCGTGCAGGAGGAGCTGGCCCGCATCCTGCGCCTGCCGCCCGAGGCGGTGCCGGCCGACGCGCCGCTGGCCGGGCTCGGCCTGGACAGCCTCGGCGGGCTCGAGCTGCGCGGCGCGCTGGAGCAGCGCCTCGGCATGCCGGTGCCGCTGGCCTCGGTGACGGAGGACCTGACCATCGACCTGCTGGCGCGCAAGCTCAGCGATGCCCTGGCCGGCGGCCGGGCGGAGGAGGATACCGTGGCAGGCCTAGTGGAACAGTTCGAGCCGTCGACGCCGCCGGCCCCGCCGCCCCGCGCGGAGGCCGCGGAATGAGCGGCGCCCTGTCCGCCACGGCGCGCATGGCGCTGCTGGCGCGGCTGTCGAAGCGGCGCGGCGGCGATGCGCCGCGCCCCGAGGCCGGCAGCGCGCGGGATTTCTCCACCCTGCCCGGCATGCGCGATTTCAGCCTGCTGAAGGCGGCGCTGGACCAGCTGGAGATGCAGAGTCCGCTGTTCCGCCAGCATGACGGCCTGGCCGGGGCGCACAGCCGCATCGAGGGGCGGGAGGTGATCAACTTCGCCTCCTACAACTACCTCGGCCTGAACGGCGATCCGCGGGTGCGGGAGGCGGCCAAGGCGGCGGTGGACCGCTACGGCGTCTCGCCCTCCGCCTCGCGCATCACCTCGGGCGAGCGGGACCTGCACCGGAAGCTGGAAGCGGCGCTGGCGGAATGGCACGGCGCCGAGGCGGCGCTGACCTTTGTGTCCGGCCATGCCACCAACGTCACGGTGATCGGCCACCTGATGGGGCCGCGCGACCTGATCCTGCACGACGCAGCCATCCATAATTCCTGCACCGAGGGCGCCCGCCTGTCCGGTGCCCGCCGCCTGCCCTTCGCGCACAACGACATGGCCGCCGCCGCGCGGGACATGGCCGCGGCCCGCCGCGGGGCGCAGCGCGCCCTGCTGCTGGTGGAAGGCCATTACAGCATGGATGGCGACAGCCCCGACCTCGCCCGCTGCGTGGAGCTGGCGCAGCGGAACGATGCCTGGCTGATGGTGGACGAGGCGCATTCGCTGGGCGTGCTCGGCGCCACCGGGCGCGGCGTGGCGGAAGCGCAGGGCGTCGATCCCGCCGGCGTGGACCTGTGGATGGGCACGCTGAGCAAGACGCTGTCGGCCTGCGGCGGCTACATCGCGGCGCGGGCCGAGGTGATCGACTGGCTGCGCCACACCGTGCCGGGCTCGGTGTATTCCGTAGCGCTGGCACCGCCGCTGGCGGCCGCCGCGCTGGCCTCGCTCGACGTGCTGCGGGCCGAGCCGGAGCGCGTCGCGCGGCTGCAGCGCAACGGGCTGGGCCTGCGCGACCGCCTGCGCGCGCGCGGCTTCGACACCGGCGGCAGCCAGGGCTCGGCCATCGTGCCGGTGATCCTCGGTTCCTCGATCCGCGCGGTGAAGGTGGCGGGCGCCCTTCTGGAGCGCGGCGTCGCGGTGCAGGTGGTGACCTTTCCGGCCGTTCCCGAGCAATCGTCGCGCCTGCGCTTTTTCGTGTCCGCCGGCCATGACGAGGACGACCTGGACCGCGCGGCGGAAGCGCTGACGGCGGCGGTGCGGTCGGTCGGCCGGGTCGAGAGCCTCGCGCTCTGATGCCGCGCCGCGCCGGCGGGACGTCGCGCCACCCTCCATGAGCCTCATCGTGCGTCCGGTGTCCGGTCGCGCCGAGGCGGACGCCTTTATTCGCCTGCCCGCGGCGCTGCAGGCGGCGGGCGAGCCCTGGTCGGTGCCGCTGTTCGCCGATTCGCGCCGCATCTTCGATCCCGGCTTCAACGCCGCGCTGGCCGAATGGGACGTGCCGCGCTTCCTGGCCTGGCGCAACGGCCGCCCGGTGGGGCGCATCGCCGCATCCCTGCCGCGCGGCGGCGGCGAACGGGGCGGCTTCGGATTCCTGGCGCTGGAGCGGGACCCGGCGGTGCTGCGCGCCCTGCTGCATGCCGCCGCGTCCTGGCTGGCCGGGCGTGGCGCCACCCGGCTGCGTGGCCCGGTTTCCTTTACCATCAACCACGAGATCGGCCTGCTGGTGGAGGGCGGCGCGCTGCCCATGCCGCGCATGCCGCGCAATCCCGCCTGGCTGCCGCCGATGTTGGACGAGGCCGGCCTCGAGCGGGAGATGGACGTGCTGGCCTGCACGCTGGACGTGGCGCGGGAAGCGCACCGCGCCCGCTTCGCCCGGCTGCTGCGCCGCTGGGAGGGCCGCCGCGACCTCGTGATCCGGCGCCTGGACACCACCCGCCTGGCGCAGGAGGTCGCGCTGGTGCGGGACATCTTCAACGATGCCTGGGCGGAGAACTGGGGCGCCCTGCCGGTGTCGGCGGCCGAGGCGCGCATGATGGCGAAGCTGCTGCGGCCGATGCTGATCAGCGGCACGGTGCTGTTCGCCGAATGGAAGGGCGAGCCGATCGGCCTCGCCTCCCTGATCCCCAACATCGAGCCGGCGGCGGCCGGGCTGGGCGGGCGGCTGCTGCCCTTTGGCTGGGCCCGCCTGCTGCGCGCCCTGGCCGGCGGCGCCCGCAGCGCGCGCCTGCCGATGCTGGGCATCCGGCGCGCTTGGCGCGGCACGCCGGTGTCGGCGCATGCCATGGGCGCGCTGCTGTCCGAGGCCATCGGCTGGGCCGAGCGCCGGCGCTGGGCGGAGGTGGAGGTGTCGTGGATCCTGCAGCACAACGCACCGATGCTGCAGGCCATGGCACGGCTGCCGGCACCGGTGTCGGGACGCTGGCGGCTCTGGGGCGCGGCGCTGCCCGGGCGATTTCCGGCAACGAGTGATTGACAGCAACGCCTCCGCCCCGCTTCAACCGGGACGCAAATGCCGGGACCGGACACCATAGCGCCGAAGCGGTTCCTGTTCCTGCAAGGCCCGATCTCGCCGTTCTTCGACGAGGTGGGAGCCGGGCTGCGGGCGCTGGGCCACGCGGTGCACCGCATCAACCTGAACCTGGGCGACCGCCTGTTCTGGCGCGGCCCCGGCGCGGTTGATTTCCGGGGCCGGGCGGCGGAATGGCCGGATTTCGTCGCCGGCTTCATGGACCGGCACGGCATCACCGACTTGGTGCTGCTGGGCGAGCAGCGCCCCTACAACAAGGCCGCCATCGCCGCCGCCGCGGCGCGGGGCATCCGCGTGGCGGTCACCGATTTCGGCTACATCCGCCCCGACTGGATCGTGCTGGAGCGGGACGGCATGAATGCCGCGTCCCGCTTCACCCGCGACCCGGCGGAGATCGTGCGGGCCGGCGCGCTGCTGCCGCCGCCGGACCTGCAGGTTCATCACCTCGACGATTTCCGGCTGCAGGCAGCGTGGGACATCCTGTACCACCTCAGCACGCTGCTGCCCTGGCCGTTCCCGCATTACGAGAGCCACCAGATCTACAATCCGGTGCCGGTGTATCTTGGCGTGCTGTGGCGGCTGCTGCGGCGCGGCGCCTCGAACCGGCGGGCGGACGCCATCCTGAAGCGGCTGGCCGGCACCGGGCCGCTGTTCCTGATGGCGATGCAGATGGAAACCGACTTCTCCATCCGCGCCTATTCCAAGTATCGCGACCTCGACACCGCGCTGCGCGAGGTGGCGCAAAGCTTCGCCGCCCACGCGCCGCCCGACGCGCATCTTTTGGTCAAGGTGCATCCGCTGGATCCGGGGCTGAAGAACTGGAAGCGCCGCTCCCGCGCCATCGCCCGCGAGTTCGGGCTGGAGCAGCGGATGCATTATCTCGGCGGCGGCAATCTTGGCGCCATCGTGGAACAGGTGCAGGGCACGGTCACCGTGAACAGCACGGTGGGGCTGCGCTCCATCATCGACCACACGCCGACCTTTGCGCTGGGCGAGGCGCTGTACCGCATTCCCGGCCTGGTGTTCTCCGGCCCGCTCGACCGCTTCTGGACCGAGGGAACGCCGCCCGAGATCCCGCTGCGCGAAGGCTTCCTGCGCTGCATCGCGCATTCGCTGCATATCCGCGGCGTGTACTACAACCGGCCCGGCCTCGACATCGCGGTGCGGGCGGCGGTGCGGCGGCTGCACCGCGACCTGCTGAACCAGCCGGACCCTGAATTGCTGCACCCGTCCGATCCCGCGGTTCCGGGCACCGCCGCCGCCACGGGGTCCTGAGCCGCGCGGCGGGCGGCAAACTTCGGCGGCTTCCCGCGTTCCCTGCCCCATCGCACTGCAACACAGGCAAGGACACGACATGGCGCGATTCGACGGCAAGGTGGTGATCGTCACCGGTGCGGGCTCCGGCATCGGCGAAGGCGCGGCGCGGCGCTTCTCGGCGGAAGGCGCCGCGGTGGTGCTGAACGGCCGCAGCGCCGACAAGCTGCAGCGCGTGGCGCAGGACCTGCCCGCCGACCGCACCCTGGTTCATGTGGCCGACGTGTCCGACCCCGCGGAAGCGCAGGGCCTGGTTGACGCCGCGATCCGCCGCTTCGACCGGCTCAACGTGCTGGTCAACAATGCCGGCATCGCAGTGATGGGCCCGGTGGAGGAGGTCAGCCTGGAGGACTGGCGCAAGGTCATGGCCACCGACGTGGAGGGCGTGTTCCTGTGCAGCAAGGCCGCGCTGCCGCCGCTCAAGAAGACCCGGGGCAGCATCGTCAACGTGTCCTCCGTGTCCGGCCTCGGCGGCGACTGGGGCATGAGCGCCTACAACGCCGCCAAGGGCGCGGTGACCAATCTGACGCGCGCCATGGCGCTCGACCTCGGCCGCAGCGGCGTGCGGGTGAACGCGGTGAACCCCAGCTTCACGGCCAGCGAGTTGACCGGCGACATGCTGCAGGACGAGGCGCTGGTGGCGAAGTTCCGCGAGCGCATGCCCCTCGGCGCGCCGGCGACGCCGGATGACATCGCCGGGCCGATCCTGTTCCTCGCCAGCGAGGATGCCCGCTTCATCACCGGGGTGAACCTGCCGGTGGATGGCGGGCTGATGGCCTCGAACGGCCAGCCGCCCCAGGCATAAGACGGGCCGGGGAAGCGTTGCCTCCCCGGCCCGCTGGGACATGGCCGGAACAATGATCCCCGGCGCCGCGCCTAGCCGTTCTGCGGTGCCTTGACCGCGACAAAGGCATGCTGACCATCGCGCAGGATCTGCAGCGCGAGGGCGTCGCCCTGGCTGTCGCGGATGGCGCTGACCGCCTGGTCCGGACCGCGCACCGGCTTGTTGCCGACGCCCAGGATCACGTCGCCCGGCCGCAGCCCCGCCTCGGCGGCCGGGCTGCCCGGCCGTACCTCCGCCACCACGGCGCCTTCCGTGCCGTCGGGAATGTCGGCGCCGGCGCGCCGCGCTTCCTGCACCGTCGCCAGGGCGACGCCGAGGCGCGCCCGGCCCTGCTCCGGCCGCGGCGCCGGCGTGGCGGCGTCCTTGCCGTCCCGCAAGGCCGCCAGCGTCACGCTGAGCCGGGCTTCCTCGCCGTCTCGGCGCGCGGTCAGCGCCGTCTGCGTGCCGGGCGCGAGGTCGGCGATGGCGCGGGCCAGGTCGCGCGGCGTCCTGACCGCGGTGTCGCCCACCGCCGTCACCACATCGCCCGGCTTCAGGCCGGCCTTGGCCGCCGGGCTGTCGGGCTGCACCTCCGCCACCAGCGCGCCTTCCGCCTCCGGCAGCTTCAGCGCCTCGGCCAGGGCAGGATCCACGGGCTGGGTGCTGGCGCCCAGGAAGCCACGCTCCACGCGCCCCTTCTGCTCCAGCTGCGCCACCACGCGCTTCACCATGTTCGAGGGAATGGCAAAGCCGATGCCGATGGAGCCGCCGGAGGGCGAGAAGATCGCCGTATTGACGCCGATCACCGAGCCATCCAGGGCGAAGAGCGGACCGCCCGAATTGCCGCGGTTGATCGCTGCGTCGATTTGCAGGAAATCGTCATACGGGCCGCTGTGAATGTCGCGCCCGCGCGCCGAAACGATGCCCGCCGTGACGGTGCCGCCGAGGCCATAGGGGTTGCCTACCGCCACCACCCAGTCACCCGGCCGCGCCGCATCGGAATCGCCGAGGTTCAGGAAGGGCAGCTTGCCGCCCGCCTCCACCTTCAGCACGGCAAGGTCGGTGCGCGGGTCGCGGCCCACGATCTCCGCCTTCAGCTCGCGCCCGTCATCCAGCGTCACGGTGACGGCGGTGGCATCGGCCACCACGTGGTTGTTGGTGACGACGTGGCCCTCGGCATCCACCAGGAAGCCGGACCCCAGCGCCTGCGCGGCGCGGGAGGGGCCGCGGCCCTGGTCCTCGCCCGGCGTGCCGAAATAGCGGCGGAACATGTGGTCCTGCGGCGAGCCTTCCGGAAACGGGGAGGCGCCCTGCGCGGCCTGCACCTGCCCGGTGGCGGTGATGGTCACCACGGCGGGCTTCACCCGCGCGACCAAGTCGCCGAAGCCGGGCAGCGCGGCCTGCGGCGTCGACACGGCCGGCGGATTGATGGCCTGGGACGGGGTGCCCTGGGCCTCGGCATGGCCCGGCGCCCACAGCCAGGCGCCACCGCCGCCCAATGCGGTGCCCGCCATCAGCACGGCGGCGAAGGCGGCGTTGCGGCGGCGTTTCTGCGGGGTGCTCATGATGCGTGATCCTGTGGCTGGGCGGTGAACAGGGCCACCGCGACGCCCTGCAATCTGGGCGCCCGGCGGTGGAAGCACGCCGACAGGACCATGAAAGGATTTTCAGACTTCGCCGAGCGCCCGCCGCACGGCCTCCACCACCTGCTCCACCGCCCGCTCCACCGGCAGCACGGCGCTGTCCAGCACCAGGTGCGGCTCCGGCCAGGGGGCATAATCGCGCGCCTGCACCGCGGCCCAGCTCGGCAGCCGGAGGTTGGGGATGTCGGCCCGGCGCCGCTCGACGCGGCGGCGGTGCTCCTCCGGGTCGCCGCACACGATCTCCACCTCCAGCAGCGCGCTGCCGGTCCGCGCCGCAACCTGCCGCCAGGCGGCGCGGGTGACGGGCAGCGGGTTGACGCCATCCACCACCACACCATGCCCGAGGCACAGCTGCGTCGCGGCCAGCTCATAGGCAACGCAATAGCCGGCCGGCCCGATCTCTCCGGCCAGCACGCCGGCGTCGCGGATCGCCTGCTCGATGGTGTCGATGCGCAGGAACACGGCCTCCGCCTGTTGCGCGACGCGGCTGGCGATGCTGGTCTTGCCGACGCCGGGCAACCCTCCGAACACCACAAGCATGCGCATCACTCCCCGGTTGTTCCGGCCGCGCCCGCAGGCCGAGGGCGGGACACGGCAGCCATCGCGCCGGGCCGGAAATCCACGATGACGCGTGTGCCGCGCCCTGCCGCCTGAAGCCGGATGCCACCGCCATGCAGCCGCGCGATCGCAGACACCAGCGCCAAGCCCAGGCCGGTGCCCGGCGTGTTGCGGCTGCGGTCGAGGCGGTAGAAGCGGCGCAGCACCTTGTTGCGCTCGGCCTCGGGGATGCCCGGCCCCTCATCGGTGACGCCGAGCACCGGCCCCGCCTCCAGCGTGACGGTGATACGCCCTTCGCCATGGTTCAGCGCGTTGTCGAGCAGGTTGGCCAGCGCCTGGCGCAGCAGCGTGGCGCTGCCGGCCACCTTTTGGCCCGGCGCGATGCGGGGGTCTAGCACGCGGCCGGCCTCCTCGGCGACGCCGGCATAGATCTCGCACACCTCCCGGACCAGCGCCGAAAGATCCACCGGGGCGAAGGCTTCGCGGCCGGTGCCGGCCTCGGCCCGGGCGATGCGCAGCAGGGCGGCAAAGGTGTTCAGGGTTTCGTCCAGCTCGGCGATGGCGGCTTCCAGCGTCGCCGCGTCGGCCGCCGCCTCGCGCGGAGCGAACAGCGCCGCTTCCAGCCTTTGCCGCAGCCGCGACAAGGGCGAGCGCAGGTCATGGGCGATGTCGTCGGTCACCTGCCGCAACTCGGCCACCAATGCCTCGATGCGGGCCAGCATGGCGTTCACCGTGCCGGCCAGGCGGTCGAACTCGTCGCCGGCACCGCCTTCGGGCAGGCGGCGCGTCAGGTCGCCCGCCATCACCGCCTGCGCCGCGCCGCGGATGCCGGCCAGCCGCGCTTCCAGCCGCCGAGCCACCAGGAAGCCCAGCACCAGCGCCAGGGCGGCGGCCAGGGCGGCGGCCACGGGCGGCGTCCAGGCCAGGGCGGCGGCGGCGCGGTCCACCGGCTCCAGATCGGTGCCGACCAGCAGGTTGGTGCCGTCCGGCAGAATGGCGCCGAGCAGCCGCTGCCGCTCGCCTTCCCCTTCCAGCGTGACGAAGCCGCGCAGCCGGGCCGGGGCGCCGGGCAGATGCCCGGCGATCGGCCGCCCGTCAGGGCCCAGCAGCAGCACGCGCAACGGGCCCTGGCGACGGGCATACACGGCGGCGGCCTCGGCCAGGCCGCGCAGGCCATAGGTCTCGTAATCGCGCAGCAGCCCCTCGGCGTCGGCGGCCAGCACGAGGTCGAGCTGCCGCCGCAGCGCGTCCTGCGCCCGCAGCCAGCCCCAGCCCGCGCCCAGCACGGAGGCGACCAGCACCACCGCCCCCATCAGCAGCGCGACGCGCGGCGCGAAGGAGCGCAGCCAGCGCATTATTCCGGCGGCGCCAGGATGTAGCCCGCGCCGCGCACCGTGCGGATCATCGGCGCCTCGCCGCCTGCCTCCAGCTTGCGGCGCAGGCGGGAAACATGCACGTCGATTACGTTGGTGGTAGGATCGAAGGAGAAATCCCACACCTTTTCCAGCAGCATGGTGCGCGTCAGCACCTGCCCCGGATGGCGCATCATGTATTCCAGCAACCGGAACTCGGTGGGCAGCAGCTCCACGGCGCGGCCGGCGCGCGCCACGGAACGGCGCAGCAGGTCCATGCGCAGGTCGCCGACGGTGAGTTCCGTGCTGTCCGCCGCCACCGCCGGACGCCGGGCCAGGGCGCGCAGCCGCGCGCGCAGCTCGGCAAAGGCGAAGGGCTTGGCGAGGTAATCGTCCGCCCCGGCTTCCAGCCCTTCCACGCGCCGGTCCACCTCGCCCAGCGCAGTGAGCACCAGAACCGGGGTGGCGATGCCGGAAGCGCGGATGGCGCGCAGAATGGCGATCCCGTCCGGCCCCGGCAGCATGCGGTCGGTGACGATGACGTCGAACGGCTCGTTCAACGCCAGGAACAGCCCGTCCCTCCCGGTGCGGGCGAGATCGACCACATGGCCTTCCTCGCCCAGCCCCTTGGCGATGTAATCGGCCGTCGCCGCATCATCCTCGATCACCAGGATGCGCATGGCGCCGCCTCAGGCCGCCAGGCTTTTCGACACCTTCTCATAGGTGCCCTTCGACAGGCCGGGGCGTTCCAGGATGCGCTGCAGTTCGGCCCGCATCATCGTGCCGCGCGCCGCATCCTGCCGCTTCCATTGCCCGAGCGGTCCGACCATGCGCGCCGCCACCTGCGTGTTCACCGCGTCCAGCGCGATCACCGTGTCGGCCAGGAAGCGGTAGCCTTCGCCCGAGGCGTGGTGGAACTGCGCCGGGTTGCCGGCGGCGAAGGCGCCCACCAGCGCGCGGACCCGGTTCGGGTTGCGAAGGTCGAAATCCAGGTGGCCGGCCAGGGCCTGGACCTGCTGCAAGGTGTCGGTGCGCGCCGAGACGGCCTGGATGGTGAACCATTTGTCCAGCACCAGATCGTCCCGCTTCCAGGTCGCGTGGAAACGGGCCAGCGCCGCTTCCCGTGCCGGGCTGTCGGAATCCGCCAGCACGCGCAGCGCCGCCAGCATGTCGGTCATGTTGCCGGCGGTGTTGAACTGCGCCTCGGCGCGGAGCAGGCCATCGCCCTGCTCCGCACGGCCGAGATAGGACAGGCAGGCATTGCGCAGCGCGCGGCGGCCGATCGCCATGCCGTCGATGCGGTAGGGACCCGGGTCGGTGAGCTCCGCATGCAGGGCAGCGAACGCCCCGGCGAAGCGGGTGCCGATGGCGGCGCGCAGGAATTGCCGCACGGCGTGCACGGCGTCCGGGTCGGCCACCGGCATCTGGTCGGCCACGAAATCCTCGGATGGCAGCGCCAGGGCTTCGGCGGTGAAGGCCGCGTCGTCGGTGGCGCGCTCCAGCAGGGCCGCGATGTTGGCGGCGAGGCCTTCCGGCAACTCAAGCGGCCGCTGCGCGCGCAAGTCGCGCACCAGCCGCAGCATCTCCGCCACCGCATATTGCTGGCCGGAATCCCAGCGCACGAACGGGTCCGTGTCATGCGCCGCGAGAACACCGAGTTGCTCCAGCGACAGGCCGGACAGCTTCACCGGCGCGGAAAAGCCGCGCAGCAGGGACGGCACCGGCTTTGACGGCAAGCCCTCGAAGGTGAAATCCTGCTCCGCCTCCTCCAGCAGCAGGGTCGCGGCGCCCGGCGATTCGGCGCCGTCGGTGCCGTCGGTGCCGATCAGCCCCATGCGCACCGGAATCGGCACCGGCAGCTTCTCGGGCTGGCCGGGCGTGGGCGGCGTCGATTGCGACAGCGTCAGGGTGTAGCGGCCGCTGCTCTCATCGAAAGCGTCGCGCACGCGCAGCTCCGGCGTGCCGGCCTGGGCGTACCAGCGGCGGAAGCGCGCGAGATCCACGCCCGAGGCGTCCTGCATCGCCTGGACGAAATCCTCGATCGTCACGGCCTGGTTGTCATGCCGCGCGATGTAGAGGTCCATGCCGCGGCGGAAATCCGCCTCGCCGATCAGCGAGCGCATCATGCGCACCACCTCGGCGCCCTTCTGGTACACCGTCGCGGTGTAGAAATTGTTGATCTCGACGTACGAGTCGGGGCGCACCGGATGCGCCATCGGTCCCGCATCCTCGGGAAACTGCGCGGCGCGCAGGCGCCGCACGTCCCATAGCCGCTTCACCGCCGCCGAGCCCTGATCGGCGGTGAAGTGCTGATCGCGGAACACCGTCAGCCCTTCCTTCAGCGACAGCTGGAACCAGTCGCGGCAGGTGACGCGGTTGCCGGTCCAGTTATGGAAATATTCGTGCGAGACAACGGTCTCGATGCCCTCGTAATCGGCGTCGGTCGCCGTTTCGGGCCGCGCCAGGATGTATTTGGTGTTGAAGACGTTAAGGCCCTTGTTCTCCATCGCGCCCATGTTGAAGTCGGACACGGCGGCGATGTTGAACACGTCGAGGTCGTATTCGAGGCCGTAGGTCTGCTCGTCCCAGGCCATGGAGCGCTTCAGCGAATCCATGGCGTGGCCGCAGGCATCCTCGTCGCCCTGCCGCACATAGATGGCGAGCGCCACCTCGCGGCCCGAGCGGGTGGTGAAGCGGTCGCGCACCGCGACCAGGTCGCCCGCCACCACCGCGAACAGGTAGGACGGCTTCGGATGCGGATCGACCCAGCGCGCCCAGTGGCGGCCATCCGGCAGTTCGCCCGCGCCATCCGGATTGCCGTTGCCCAGCAGCACCGGGCAGGCGGCGCGGTCGGCCTCGATCGTGGTAGTGTAGCGCGCCATCACGTCGGGGCGGTCGGGGAAGAAGGTGATGCGGCGGAAGCCCTCCGCCTCGCATTGCGTGAAGTAGTTGCCGCCGGACAGGTACAGGCCGGACAGCTCGCTGTTGGCCGCGGGCGAGATCTCCACCTCGCTGTCCAGCGCGAAGGCCTCCGGCACGCCGTCGATGCTCAGGCCGCCATCGGCACGGTGCCGCACCCGGTCCGGCGGCAGCGGCGCGCCATCGAGCCGCAAGCCGAGTAGGGTCAGCGCCTCGCCATCCAGCTCCAGCGTGCCGGACGGTCCGGCGGCGGGATTGCGGCGCAGGGCGAGCCGCGCCTTCACCCGCGTCGCCGCCGGATGCAGCGCCAGGTGCAGGTCCACGCTGTCCACCAGGAAGGCGGGCGGGCGGTAATCCTCGCGATGGATGGTGGGCGGAGGGGAAGGCTGAGAAGTCGCGATCATGGCTCGCCCTGCGGTGGGGAACGGAACTGTGGTTCCACTATGGGGCGGGCGGGCGGCCAGGGCATCCCCCACGATGACGCTTTCCGCCCCCCACCCGCGCATGCCACGCTGCGGTTCTCGGCCCGGCCGGAGGAACACGATGCGCCTGCATGACTTTCGCGTCTTGAGCTTCGACTGCTACGGCACCTTGATCGACTGGGAAAGCGGCGTCCAGGAGGCCCTGCAGCCGCTGCTGATGCGCGGCGGGCTGGACCTGCCCCCGGATGCCGTGCTGGAGGCCTTCACCCTGCAGGAGGCGGCGCAGCAGGCGGAAACGCCAGGCCTGCCGGGTTCCGAGCTGCTGGCCCGCGTGCATGCGAGGCTGGCCGATGAATGGGGGGTGGAGCCGGATGCACGGCTGGATGCGCGGTTCGGCGCTTCCGTGCCGGACTGGCCGGAATTTCCCGATTCGGCCGAGGCCCTGGCCTATCTGGGGCGGCATTACACCCTGGTAGTGTTGTCCGACCTGGACCGCCGCAGCGTCGCCGCCAGCCAGAAGCGCCTCGGCACCCGCTTCGATGCCATCTTCACCGCCGAGGAAACGGGCCGCTACAAGCCGGACCGGCGCGGCTTCGAGTTCATGCTGGCGCACCTCGCCGGGCAGGGCTTCGCCCGCGCCGAGATCCTGCACGCCGCGCAGAGCCTGTTTCACGACCACGCGCCGGCCCGGAAGATCGGGCTGGCCACCGCCTGGATCGACCGGCGCGCGGATGCCGAGGACTGGGGTGCGCGGCTGCCGGCATGTTCCGGCGCTGGCTACGCCTTCCGCTTTCCATCGCTGATCGCGCTGGCGCGGGCGCACCAGCAGGACGCCATGGCCTGAGGGCCGCGCCACCGCCGGCGACCCCTGGGGTCCGCCGCCGCCGCCTGCCATAAGCTGCGGCGCCATGCCCCCCGATGACGCTCCCCCCTCCGTTCCGCCCCTCGCCCGGCGCCTGCGCACCGAGCGGGAGGCCCGCCACTGGTCGCTGTCCGAGCTGGCGGAACGCTCGGGCGTGTCCAAGGCGATGATCAGCCGCATCGAGCGGGACGAGGTCAGCCCCACCGCCGTGCTGCTCGGCCGGCTGTCCGGCGCCTTCGGTCTCAGCCTGTCGCAACTGCTGGCACGGGCCGAGCAATCCGCCGGGGCGCTAGCCCGCGCGGCCGACCAGCCGCTCTGGCGCGATCCGGATACCGGCTTCTCGCGCCGCACCCTGACACCGGGCGGCGGCCCGCCGACGCCGCTGGACCTAGTCTGGGGCGAATTGCCGGCAGGCGCGGCGGTGGATTACCCAGCCGCCGCCTTCGCCTTTGTGCAGGACCAGCAGATCGTGCTGCTGGAGGGCGCGCTGAACTTCACCCAAGGGCCGGCGACGCATGCGATGCGGCCGGGCGATTGCCTGCGGCTCGGCCCGCCCGAGCCCTGCCGGTTCCACAATCCCGGCCCGGGCCCGTGCCGCTACGTCATCGCCCTGCTGCGGCGGTGAGGCCGGATCAGCGCAGGGGAAAGCCGAGCCGGCGCAGCGCCGCCTTCAGCTCGTCCCGCCCGTGCAACGTGCGCACCTTGCCCCAGCGCGCCAGCACCCGGTCGGTCCAGCGATCGGCGTTCATCTCGTTGCGCGTGCTGAACGCGGCCAGGGCGGCGTCATAGACGGCGCGGTGGGCCGGCTCCTCCGCGGCGTCGTAGCGCCCGTGGTGCAGCACGGCGGGCTGCGGCAGGCGCGGCTTCACCTCGGCCCGCCGCGCCGGGTCGGCATAGCCGACGCACAGGCCGAACACGCCCATCGTGCCGGGCGGCAGGGACAGCGCCTTCGCCACCCGCTCCACGTCGTTGCGCAGCGCGCCGATGTAGACCGTGGACAGGCCCAGCGACTCGGCGGCCACCGTGGCGTTCTGCGCCGCCAGCGCGGCGTCCAGTGCGGCGACCAAAAAGGTTTCCAGGTAGGGCAGCCCTTCCAGCGTGGCGCCCTCCTCCGCCGCCAGCCGCTCGTTGCGGGACAGGTCGGCCAGGAACACCAGAAAGAGCGGGCATTGCTCGATATGCTTCTGGTTGTTCGCCACGGCGGCCATCACCGCCTTGGTGGCAGGATCGGTCACCGCCACCACCGACCAGGTCTGCATGTTCGAGGAGGTGGCGGCGGATTGCGCGGCCGCCACCAGCGTCTCCAGCGTGCCGTCCGGCAGCGGGTCAGGGCGGTAGGCCCGCACGGAGCGGTGCGCCAGCAGGGCGGCGATCACCGGGTTCCAGGGGCCGGCGGGCGGCATGGCGTCGGCGCCGTAGCGCGCGGCCAGGGCGTCGTGTTGTTCGCTGTTCATGGGCGTATCCTGCGCCAGCGGGCCAGCGCAGGCCAGAACCCGCCCGCCTCAGTCGATGCGGATGTTGGCGCGCCGCACCAGGGCGCCGTAGCGCTCCGCTTCCTGGCGCACCAGCTTCGCCGCATCCTCCGGGCTGCCGCCGCCAACCAGGTAGCCGGTTTCCTCCAGCCGCCGGCGCAGGGCGGGATCGGACAGGGCGGCGTTCATCACCCGGCTCCAGCGCTCCACCACCGGCTGCGGCAGGCCGGCGGGGCCGAGCAGCATGTACCAGACGGTGATGGCGAAATCGGGAAAGCCGCTTTCCGCCACGGTGGGCAGGTCGGGCAGCACCGGCACGCGCTGCGGTGTGGTCACCGCCAGCGCCCGCGTGGCGCCGCCGCGGATGTGCGGCAGGTGGGTCGGCAGCGTGTCGATCACCAGGTCGAGCGTGCCGGCCAGCAGGTCGTTCACCACCTGGCCGGTGCCGCGATACGGCACGTGGGTCATAGACACGCCCACCGCTTGGCTCAGCATCTCCGCCGCCAGATGCTGCTGCGTCGCCACGCCGGAGGAAGCGTAGTTCAGCTTGCCCGGATTCTGGCGCGCGAAGTCGAGCAGCCCGGCCAGGTCGCGATACGGCGCGTTACCCGGCACCATCACCACCATCGGCACCGTGCCAGCCAGCGTCAGCGGCGTGAAGTCGCGCATCTGGTCGTAGGGCGGGTTCGCCATCAGCGGCGCCACCACCGCCTGGGTGCTCACCGTGCCCATCACCAGCGTGTAGCCATCCGGCCGCGCCCGCGCCGCGGCGGCGGAAGCGATGGTGCCGCTGGCGCCGGGCCGGTTCTCCACCGCCACCGGCTGGCCGAGTTGCGCCTGCAGGGAGGGGGCCAGCATCCGCGCCACGATGTCGGTGCCGCCGCCGGGGGCGAAGCCCACCAGCATCTGGATCGACCGGCTGGGGTAATCGGATTGCGCCCGGGCCAGGCCCGGCAGGGACAGAACCGGGGCGGCGGCCAGCGCCCCCAGCACATGGCGGCGTGTTGTCATGGTGAAGATCCTCCCTCGTGGCGCGGCCAGACTTTTGCTCCCTGGCCGTTCTGCCTGAACGGCGCACAGCCTGCCCGCCCGCCGCCCATGCGCCAAGGGTGGATCGTTCAGCCACCGAAGCGGTGCGACGCCGCCGGATGCGGCGGCGCGAGGCGCGGCCCGGCGCCGAACAGCTTCTCGCGCAGCGTGCCGGGGGCATAGCCGGCCTTGTAGGCGCCGCGCTCCTGCAGCAGCGGCACCACCAGCTCGACGAAGCGCTCCAGCCCTTCCGGCATCACCGTGCGGGACAGGTTGAAGCCGTCCACATCGGCCTCCTCCACCCAGGCCATCAGGGCGTCGGCCACCTCCTCCGCGCTGCCGACGATGGGCGGCTGGCGGCTGCCCAGCACGAACTGGTCGATCAGCCGCCGCTTGGTGAAGACCGGACCGGCCGCCCGCTGCAGGGCCGCCAGATTGGACTGGATCGCCTGGCTGCCGCCCGCCTCGATCGGCTCGTCCAGGCCGAAGCGGCTGAAATCGACGCCGAGCGAGGCGGCGGCATGCACCAGCGCGCCCTCGACGCTGGCGTGGCGGCGGTATTCCTCCAGCAGGTCGCGCGCCTCCGCCCCGGTGCGGCCCACGATCACCGTGGCGCCGACCAGCACCTTCAGCGGGCGCGGCGCGGCGCGGGCGCGCAGGTCGGCCACCAGGGCCGCCACCGCCGGCCGGGCGCCGCCATTGACGAAGACGCATTCGGCATGCTGCGCGGCGAAACGCCGGCCGCGATCGGAGGCGCCGGCCTGGAACAACAGCGGGGTGCGCTGCGGCGAGGGTTCGCACAGGTGGATGGCATCCATGCGGTATTGCCGGCCCTGGTGCTGCACCGGCCGCACCCGGGCCGAATTGGCATAGCTGCCGCCCTGCCGGTCGGCGCGCACCGCGTCATCCGCCCAGCTGCCTTCCCACAGGCCGTAGACCACGTCCATGTACTCATCGGCCAAGTCGTAGCGGTCGTCATGCGCCATCTGCCGGTCAAAGCCCATTGCCCGCGCCGCGCTGTCGAGATAGCCGGTGACAATGTTCCAGCCGACCCGCCCCGCGGTCAGGTGGTCCAGCGTGGACATCCGGCGGGCGAACAGGAAAGGCTGCTCATAGGCCAGGTTGCAGGTGATGCCGAAGCCCAGATGGTCGGTCGCCGCCGCCATGGCCGGCACCAGCAGGGCCGGGTCGAGCAGCGGCACCTGCACCGCGTGGCGCAGCGCGCCGTCCGGGCTGCCGCCCTGCACGTCGTAGATGCCGAGCACGTCGGCCAGGAACAGCCCGTCGAACAGCCCGTGTTCCAGCGTGCGTGCCAGCGACACCCAGTGGTCGAGCCGGTTGTAATGCAGCGAGGTATCGCGCGGATGCGTCCACATGCCTTGCTGGATATGGCCGATGCAGGCCATGTCGAAGGCGTTGAGGCAGATCTGGCGCGGCATGGGCCCTGGTCTCCGGCAGAGTTGTCCATCATATGCAACATTCGTCTCTCGTCCAGCGCGGGTTGCATTCGATGCGCGGGCGGTGTTCTCCGGACGTGTTCCTGGAGACCCGTTCATGCCAGCTCCCCTCCGCACCGCCCTGGCCCTGCTGGCCGGACTCGGCGCCGGCTTCGCCATCCATCCCACCACCGCGCAGACGCTGCGCATCGCCATGTCCGGCGAAACCACCTCGGCCGATCCGCACAATTACTCCCTGACGCCCAACACCACGCTGCAGCAGCACGTGTTCGAGGCGCTGACGGCGGTGGATGCCGACCTCAAGGTGCAACCGGGGCTGGCCACGCGCTGGGAACGGCTGGACGACCGGACCTGGGTGTTCCACCTGCGCGACGGGGTGCGCTTCCACAATGGCCAAAGCTTCGGCGCGCCGGACGTGGTGTTCAGCTACTGCCGCACCCTGAACAACCCTGGCGAGGTGGTGCAGTCCTTTTCCCGCGTCACCCGCCGCATCGCCGCGATGGAGGCGGTGGATGAACGCACGCTGCGCCTCGTCACCAAGGTGCCGGAGCCGCTGCTGCTGAACGACCTGAACCGGCTCGCCATCCTGCCGCGCGCCCTTGTCGGGGGCGCGGCGCTAGACTTCGGCAAGGGCGGGGATTGCGGCTTCGGCGGCCCATGGCCCGCGGCGCAGCAGTTCAACGACGCGTCCGCCGCCATCGGCACCGGCCCGTTCAGGCTGCGGAGCTACACCCCCGGCGGCGCCATCGAGCTGGAGCGCAACGACGACTACTGGGGCGACAAGCCGCACTGGGCGCAGGTGCGGCTGACGCCGGTGACCGCCGCCGGACCGCGCATGGCCGGGCTGCTGGCTGGCGACCAGGACGTGATCGAGAGCCCCGGCACCGGCGATCTGGCGCAGCTGCGGCAGAAACCTGGCTTCACCCTGGCCAACAAGCCAACCACCCGGCTGATCTTCATTCAGCTCGACACCGCCCGCAGCCCCAGCCCCTTTGTCCAGGGAGGCGAGGGCCGGAACCCGTTGCAGGACGTGCGGGTACGGCAGGCCCTGTCGCTGGCGATCGACCGCCAGGCCGTCGAGCAGCGGGTGATGGACGGCGTGGCCACCCCGGCGGCGCAATACCTGCCGGATGGCATGACCGGCACCATCCCCGGCCTGCCGGTGCTGCCCTACGACCCGGCCCGCGCGAAGCGGCTGCTGGCCGAAGCCGGCCACAAGGATGGCTTCGCCATGACCTTCCACGCCACCAACAACCGCTACATCAACGACGCCCGTCTGGCGCAGGTGCTGGCGCAGTTCTGGAACCGCATCGGCGTGAAGGTGGAGCTGGATGCCATGCCCTCCTCCGTCTTCTTCGGGCGGCGGGGCAAGAAGGAGTTTTCGGTGGCCATGGGCGGCTGGTCGGCCGATGCGGACGAGACGCTGATGTTCTTCCGCTCCTGGCTGCTGACCACCGACCGGGCGCAGGGCGTCGGCACCAGCAACTACGGCGGCTGGTCGAACGCCCGCTTCGATGAGCTGACCGGCCGCGCCATGCAGACCATGGACCCGGCGGCGCGCGATGAGCTGCTGCGGCAGGCCAGCCAGGTGGCGGTGGAGGAGATGCCGGTGATCCCGGTGCAGTTCGAGAACGCCGTCTGGGCGATGCGCAAGGGCCTCGCCTATGGCGGCCGCATGGACCAGACCACCGACGCCGCCGCCATCCGCCCCGCAGAATGATTAGGGATCAAGGACGCCCCTGATGAGCTTTTCCGACACCCTGGCCGCGGCGCTGGCGCCGCTCGGCCGCCAAGCCATTCCGTTCATCGATGAGGCGGGCGATCCGTCCCGCCCGCTGGTGCTGCACACCTACCGGCCGGACGGCTTCACCGAGGACAGCCCGGTGGTGATCGTGCAGCACGGCATGAACCGCAACGGCGACGAATACCGCGATTTCTGGATCCCCGCCGCCGACGCCCACAAGCTGCTGATCGTGGCGCCGACCTTCGGCCATGCCGAGTACCCCGGCGCCGAGACCTACAATAATGGTCACGTCCTGGCCACCAATGGCAGCCTGCGCCCGCGCCACCAATGGGGCTACGAGGTGCCGGCGCGGCTCCTGGCCCTGATGCGCCAGGGTGGCGTCACGCGGCGGGACAGGATGCATTTCTTTGGCCACTCGGCGGGCGGCCAGTTCGGCCACCGCATGGCCGCCACCCAGGACCTCTCGCCCTTCGAGGCGATCGCGGTGGGCAATCCCGGATGGTACAGCCTGCCCACCCTGGACCAGCCCTTCCCCGACGGGCTGGGCGGCATCGGCCTGGAGGAGGAGGCGCTGCGCCGCCTGCTGGACTTCCCGCTGCTGATCCTGGCCGGCGAGCAGGACATCGAAACCTCGGGCCCCAGCCTGCCGGCCAACCCGGCGGCCGTGGCGCAGGGCCCACACCGCTACGCCCGGGCCGGGAACTACCTTGCCGCAGGCCGCGCGGCGGCGGAGCGACTCGGGGTGGCCTGCCGCTGGCGGCTGCAAAGCGTGCCGCATATCGGCCATGATGGCGCCGCCATGTCCCGCGTCGCGGCCAGCCTGTGGTTCGAGGGCATCCTGCCGGCGGATTCGGTGCTGGCCGAGTGGGGCGGCCAGTCCTCCCTGTGAACGCCGCGTCCGGCCCCTGTCGCGGGGCCGGGCCTACAGGACCGGGCGGTGGCCGAAGATGGCGGTGCCCACCCGCACATGGGTGGCCCCGTGCGCAATCGCGGCCTCGAAGTCGCCGCTCATGCCCATCGACAGGATGTCGAGCCGCAGCCGCCGGGCCGCCTCCGCCAGCAGGGCGAAATGCGGGTTCGGATCGGTATCGGCCGGGGGGATGCACATCAGGCCGGCCACCGGCAGGCCGCCCGCCTCGCGGCATTCGGCCACGAAGTCATCCAGGGCTTCGGGCAGGATGCCGGCCTTCTGCGGTTCCCGTCCGGTGTTCACCTGCACCAGCACCCGCGGGCGGCGGCTTTCGCGCGCCATGCCCTCGGCCAGGGCGGCGGCGAGTTTCGGGCGGTCCAGGCTCTCGATCACATCCGCCACCCGCACCGCGTCGCGGGCCTTGTTGGTCTGCAGCGCGCCGATGATGTGCAGCCGCAGCGCCGGGTGATCCGGCCGCAGCGCCGGGAACTTGCCGGCGGCTTCCTGCACCCGATTCTCGCCGAACACCGCCTGGCCAGCCGCCAGCGCCTCGGCCACCGCCTCCGCCGGATGGAACTTGGATACGGCGACCAGGGTGACGGCGCCTTCCGCGCGGCCGGCCCGGAGGGTGGCCTCGGCGATGCGCGCGCGCACCCGGTGCAGGTTTTCGGCAATGCTGGACATGGCGCAGGAGCCTAGCGCAACCCTGCTTGCGGCGGAACGGCCAGGGGTCTGTTGCGTTTCTGCCACAGTGTTTCAATGAAGTCGCGGAGGCCGCATGCGGAGCATTGCCCGCCCGCGCGGCGCCGAAGCATAGTCCGCCCAGGCCTGTTTCAGCCCTGCAACTGTTTGCGTGCAGGACCCTGCCGAGGGGGGCAGGCGGGCCGCGGGACCAGCCGGGACGCTCCGGCGCGTGAGGAGGACTTGGGATGCGCAAGATTCTGTTGGCGACCACTGCTGTCGTCGCCACCGCCGTGCTCGGTATTGCCGACGCTTCGGCGCAGCAGGCCCCGACGGTTCGCGTCGGCGGTTATTTCCGCTTCAACTACGCCTTCACCGACCAGGATCAGGGCGCCGGTGCCAGCCGCAGCACCACCAGCCTGGGCAAGTCCGACTTCGCGTCCGACGCCGAGATCCACGTGATCGTCGAAGGCAAGGCCGCCAACGGCATCAGCTACGGCGCCACGATCGAAGTCCAGACGGACCAGAATCGCGCTGCCTACTCCACCAGCACGATCAATGGCGGCTCCTTCACCGGCGCGGCGCCGGCCGGCCAGCTCTCCGCCAACCAGGCCGTTGCCACCAAGACCGCGCTCGACACCGACGAGATGTATGTGTGGGTGTCGTCGCCGACCGCTGGCCAGCTGCGCTTCGGTGACGAGGACGGCGTGGTGCTCGGCGCCCTGGCGAACGGCTTCATCACCAATTTCGGCACGGGCGGCGTCGACGGCGACGCGTGGGACAATGTGGTGGGCAGCAACTACCGCCCCGCCTTCATCGCCGGTGGCTATCTGAACGACAGCACCAAGATCGTCTACACCTCGCCGCAGTTCTTCGGCTTCGATTTCGGTGCCTCCTTCGGCTTCAACGACGGCGAAGGCGAGGATAGCGGCTGCGAGATCTTCGGCACCAACTGTGACCGTGCCGGCAGCTACGCCTATGGCTCGGCCCGCCGCAAGAACGAGGTGCAGGCCGCCCTGCGCTACCGCGGGTCCTTTGCCGGCGTCGGCCTGGCCGCCACGGCCGGCTTCATCGGCAGCGACGCGACCAAGAACACCAACGTCGCCCCGGCCACCCCGGTGGGTTCGGCTAACGGCCTGGCCGTCGGCGTGTTCGGCCTGCAGGCCACGGCCTACGGCGCCACGGTGGGTGCGAACTACGCGATCGGCCAGTCCAATGCCGGCCTGAGCCTGCTGCAGGACGGCGTGGACGATCGCGCCCTGAACAACCTGTTCGTCGGCGCGTCCTACACCATCCAGGCCCTGACGATCGGCGCCAACGCCAACTGGCAGACTTCGGCCGGTAACGTGAACAACCCGGCGGCCCGCAAGGACCAGATCTGGTCGGTCGGCGCCAACTACGCGCTGGCGCCGGGCCTGGCGCTGGTGGCCGAATACACCAGCGGCTCCACCAAGGAAGCCGGTGTGGACCGCGGCCAGGGCGTCGGCAACAAGACCGAAGCCAACGTGTTCATCACGGGCATCCGCATGGCGTTCTGATCCTCCCGAAGGATCGGACAAGCAGGGGCGGCGGGGAAACCCGCCGCCCTTTTCGTTTTTGCGCTTGATCGCCTGACCCGGCACCCTATCGTGCGGCGGCCATGCGCAAGCTTCTCGCCCTCGGGCTGATCCTCCCCCTCGTCGCCTGCGGCTATGGCCGCCAGGTGCAGAACGACGAATATTTCGATGATAGCCAGCGCGCCCGCGTTCAGGGCCGACTCGGCGGGTCGGACGGCATCCTGCTGCTGGGCACCGATCGCTCGACGCCGCAGGGTGGCGCGCAGGATGGGGGGGCGCTGGGCGTCAACGCCTATCTGTGGCGCGCCACGCTGGACACCTTGTCCTTCCTGCCGCTGACCTCGGCAGACCCGTTCGGCGGCGTCATCATCACCGACTGGTATTCGCCGCCCTCCACCCCCGGTGAGCGGTTCCGCGCCACCGCCTACATCCTGGGCCGCCAGCTGCGGTCGGACGGCGTGCGCGTGACGGTGTTCCGGCAGGAGCAGCGTGGCGGCAGCTGGGTGGACGCGCCGGTGGCGCAGAGCACCAACACCGACCTGGAGAACCAGGTCCTGGCCCGGGCCCGCGAGCTGCGCAGCCAATCCGCCAGCCGCTGAGGCCCGGCATCGCGAGGGCAGGCTCCGGCCTGCCCTTTTTTGTTGCCCTCCCCTTCACCGGCAGCGGGGCGATTTGCTTGCCGCCTCCTGGAGCCCTTCCCTTGGCGCCGCCAAGCCCGTATCCCTTGCCGGATTTCTGCTGACACTGAAGCCCCCGACAGTCCGGTCCCATGAACGACGTTGCCACGCCCGCCCGCTACGATTTCGCCGCCGCCGAGCCGCGCTGGCAGCAAGCCTGGACTGAAGGCCGCTGCTTTCAGGTGCCGGACGTGCCCGATGGCAGCCGCCCGAAATACTATGTGCTGGAGATGTTTCCCTATCCCTCCGGCAAGATCCACATGGGGCATGTGCGGAACTACACGCTGGGCGACGTGGTGGCCCGCTACAAGCGGGCGCGCGGCCATCAGGTGCTGCACCCGATGGGCTGGGACGCCTTCGGCCTGCCGGCCGAGAATGCGGCGCGCGAGCGGGGCGTGCATCCGGCGCAATGGACCTACGCCAACATCGCCGCCATGCGGGCCGAGTTGCAGCGCATGGGCCTGTCGCTGGAATGGGACCGCGAATTCGCCACCTGCGATCCCTCCTATTACGGCCACCAGCAGAAGCTGTTCCTGGAGTTCCTGAAGGCCGGTCTGGCCGAGCGCAAGGAAAGCTGGGTCAACTGGGATCCGGTGGACAACACCGTGCTGGCCAATGAGCAGGTGATCGACGGCCGCGGCTGGCGCTCCGGCGCGGTGGTCGAGAAGAAAAAGCTGTCCCAGTGGTTCCTCTCCATCACCAAATTCGCGCCCGAGCTGTTGTCCGCGCTGGACGGGCTGGAGCGCTGGCCCGAGCGCGTGAAGCTGATGCAGGCCAACTGGATCGGCCGCTCGGAAGGCGCGCGGGTGCGCTTCGCCCTGGAACAGCCGGCCGGCGGCTTGTCCGAGGTCGAGGTGTTCACCACCCGCCCGGACACACTGTTCGGCATGAGCTTCCTGGCCGTGGCCGCCGAGCATCCGCTGGCGGCCGCGGCCGCGGCGCAGAATCCCAGGATCGCCGAGTTCATCACCGAGGTCCGCTCACTCGGCACCTCGGAAGCGGCCATCGAGCAGGCGGAGAAGCGCGGCATCGACACCGGGCTGCGCGTCAGGCACCCGTTCATCGAGGGCGCCTCCTTCCCGGTCTGGATCGCCAATTTCGTGCTGATGGAATACGGCACCGGCGCCATCTTCGGCTGCCCCTCGGGCGACCAGCGCGACCTCGACTTCGCCCGCAAATACGGGCTGCCGGTGCCCCCCGTCATCCTGCCGCCGGGCGAGGACGCGGCCGCGTTCCAGATCGCCGACACTGCCTACACGGATGATGGCACGCTGTTCAACTCCGGCTTCCTGGACGGGCTCGGCACCGCCGAGGGCAAGCGCGCCGCCATCGACGCGCTGGAGCAGCGGGGCGCCGGCACCGGGGTGGTGAACTGGCGCCTGCGCGACTGGGGCGTCTCCCGCCAGCGCTACTGGGGCTGCCCGATCCCGGTGATCCACTGCGAAGCCTGCGGTGCCGTGCCGGTGCCGGACAACCAGCTGCCGGTGACGCTGCCCGAAGACGTGGATTTCTCCCGCTCCGGCAATCCGCTGGACCATCACCCGACCTGGAAGCACGTCGCCTGCCCGTCCTGCGGCACGCCGGCACGGCGCGAAACCGACACTTTCGACACCTTTGTCGATTCCTCCTGGTATTTCGCGCGCTTCACCGCCCCCCGGGCGGGCACGCCGCTGGTGGCGGAGGCGGCGAATGGCTGGCTGCCGGTGGATCAGTATATCGGCGGCATCGAGCACGCGATCCTGCACCTGCTGTATTCCCGCTTCTTCACCCGCGCCCTGTCGGGCCTCGGCCGCCTCGGCACGCCGGAGCCGTTTGCCGGGCTGTTCACCCAGGGCATGGTGCAGCACGCCTCCTACAAGGCGCCGGACGGCCGCTGGCTGGCGCCGGAGGAGGTCGATGTGGCGGCCGACGGGTCGGCCACCGACAAGGCCACCGGCCTCGCCGTCACGGTGTCGCGCAACGACAAGATGTCTAAGTCGAAGCGCAACACCATCGACCCGGGCGCCATCATCGACCAGTACGGCGCCGACACCGCGCGCTGGTTCATCCTGGCCGACAACCCGCCCGACCGGGACATGGAATGGACGGCGGCTGGCGTGGCCGGCGCATCCCGCTTCAGCCAACGTCTGTGGCGGCTGGTGCATCACGCCCTGCCGGCCCTGCCCGGCGCGGACATCATGCCGGCGCCGGACGCGGCGCGCGACCTGCGCCGCGCCACCCACCGCACCATCGCCGCCGTGACCGAGGCGCTGGAAACCTTCGCCTTCAACGTCGCAGTCGCTCGCATCCACGAATTCGCCAACATGCTGGAAGCGAATCAGGATACGGATGGCGCGGCCCGGCGCGAGGCGCTGGAGGCGGTCACCCGGCTGATCAGCCCGATGATGCCGCACCTGGCCGAGGAACTCTGGGCCATGCTGCGCCCCGGCGCGCCGCTGGTCGCTACCCTGCCCTGGCTGGAGGCCGATGCGGAGGTCGCCAGGGCCGACAGCATCACCCTGGCCGTGCAGGTGCTGGGCAAGCTGCGCGCCACCATCGCGATGCCGGTCGGTGCCGCGGAAGCCGCCATCTTCGCCGCCGCCGAGGCGGAGGAAAACGTGCAGCGCGCCCTGGCCGGGCGCCCCATCCGGAAGCGCATCCATGTCCCCGGCCGAATCGTCAATTTCGTTGTCTGACCCCATGGGCCAGGGCATGCCATCCCGGCGGCGCCTGCTGAGGCTCGGCGGGCTGCTGGCCGGGACTGCGGTGGCGGTGTCCGGGTGCGGCTTCCGCCCACTCTACGGCCCTGGAGGCGGCTCCAGCGCGGTGCAGGATGCCAGCGCCGGCGTGCGCGCCATCCTGGCCTCCACGGAGGTGGCGCTGATCCCGGAGCGCAGCGGACAATTGTTGCGTCGTGCCCTGCAGGAGCGGCTCGGCGCGGCGGGTGCGGGCGGCACGACCAGCCATGAGCTGCGGGTCAGCCTGCTGGTGGCGAATGAACCGGAAGGCTACCGCCGCGACGGCACGCCATCCCGCGTGCGCAGCATCCTGACCGGCAACTGGCTGCTGCAAAGCCGCACCACGCCGCCCGCGGTGCTGGCACAGGGTTCCGAGCGGGCCTTCGACGCCTTCGACATCCCGGACAACCAGTTCTTCGCCGGCGACGCGGCGCGCGACGCGATGAACCAGCGGCTGATCCAGCAATTGGCCGACGACATCGTGCTGCGCCTGAGCATCGGCCTCCGCGGCGCCACCGCCGCCTGAGCGGCACGCCTTGGCCAAGATCGATCCCCGGCGCGTCGCGGCCTTCCTGAAGGAGCCGGGTGCCAGCCGCGCCGTGCTCCTGCATGGCGAGGACGCGGGCTTGGTGCGCGAGCGCGCCGAAGCATTGCAGCACGGCGTGCTCGGCGGCGACGACCCCTTCCGCTTGGCGGAACTGACCCGCGAGGCGGCGGCCCGGCCAGGCGCCCTGGCGGGCGAGATGGCGGCGCTGTCGATGACGGGCGGGCGCCGGGTGGTGCGGGTGCGCGATGCCTCGGACGCCCTGGCCGGCGCAGTGAAGGAGGCGCTGGCCGGCCCGGGCGAGGCGCTGCTGATCCTAGAAGCGGGAGAATTGCCGGCGCGGTCCAAGCTGCGCAGCCTGCTGGAGCCGGCGGCCTCCGCCGCAGTGATTCCCTGCTACCGGGAGCGTGGCGCCGAGCTGGCCGCCACCATCGGCCGGCTGCTGCAGGAGCAGAGCGTCAAGGCCGAACCCGCTGCCCTGGAATGGCTGGCCAGCCGCCTCGGCGAGGACCGCATGCTGCTCCGCCGCGAGGTGGAGAAGCTGGCGCTTTATGCCCGCCCCGGAGGGCGCCTGACCGAAGAGGACGTGGTCGCCTGTGCCGGAGAAGGCGCGACGCTGGATCTGGACGAGGCGCTGGTGGCGGCCACCGCCGGCGAGGTGCCGCTGGCCGATCGGGCGCTGGACGCCGCCTTTGCCGGAGGCGCCAGCCCGATCGCCGTCTTGCGGGCCGCCCTCCGCCATGTGCAGCGGCTGCATCTGGCCTCTCTCGACGTGGCGCAGGGCCAACCACCCGGCGCGGCCCTGGATGCACTGCGTCCGCCAGTATTCTTTCGCGCCAAGCCCGGCTTCGAACGGGCTTTGCGACTGTGGCCGCCGGACGCCCTAGCGGCCGCCGGCAGCGCGTTGCTGGAGGCCGAGAAGCAGGGCAAATCCGGCTCCGCTGCCCGCCCCATCCCCGATGCCGTGGTGGCCCGCGCTGCCATTCTGCAGCTGGCGCGACAGGCCCTGTCGCTGAAACGCCGCGGCTGAGGCGCGGCACCGGCCTGTAGGTTCTCCCGCTTGGCCCAGCGTTTACTGCGGGCTCAGCAGGCGGATCAGCCCGTCCAGTTGATCCAGATCGCGATAGGCAATGGTGACCTTGCCTCCCTTCTTGCCGTGCTGGATCGCCACCTTCAGCCCGAGCCGGGCAATCAGATCCCGCTCCAGGGCGCGGGTGTCGGCATCCTCGCTGATGGCGCCGGGTTGCGGCTTGTTGCGCTCGGCCGCGGCGGCGAGCGCCTCGGTCTGCCTCACGTTCAGGCCGCGCGTGACCACCATTTCCGCCAGCTTCAGCGGATCGGAAGCGGTCAGCAGCGCCCTGGCATGCCCCGCCGACAGCGCCCCGCGCTCCACCATGTCGCGCACCTTGGGCGGCAGGGCGAGCAGGCGCAGCATGTTGGCGACGTGGCTGCGGCTCTTGCCTACGGCTTGGCCCAGCGCGTCCTGGGTCAGACCAAACTCATCGGTCAGACGCCTGTAGCCCTGTGCCTCCTCCAGCGCGTTCAGATCCTCGCGCTGGAGGTTCTCGACCAGGGCGGCCGCCAGCGCCGCACGATCATCCAGGTCATGGACGAAGACCGGTACCTCATGGCGCTGGGCCAGCTGGGCAGCCCGCCAGCGCCGCTCGCCGCCGATGATCTGGTAGCTGCCCGGCGCGCTCGGCTTCGGGCGCACCAGGATCGGCTGCAGCACGCCATGCTCACGGATCGAAGCGGCCAGCTCCGCCAAGCCGGACTGATCGATCGGGCCGCGCGGCTGGAATGGACCGGGTTCCAGCGCTTCCACCGGCAGGCTGCGCGGCACGCTGTTGGAAGCGGGCGTGGCCGCGTTGCTGTCGCCCAGAAGGGCCGAGAGGCCCATGCCCAGCCGGGCTGGCTTGCGCGCGCTCATGCCGCCTTGCTCCCATCCTTGTTGCCACGTGACCGCTCGCGCCGCAGCAACTCCGCCGCCAGCTTGATGTAGGATTGCGCACCAGTGGAGCGCGGGTCGTAGAGCAGCACCGGCAGGCCATGCGATGGCGCCTCGCTAACCCGGATGTTGCGCGGGATCACCGTCTCGAACACCTTGTCGCGGAAGAAGGCGCGAACATCGGCGGCGACCAGCTCCGACAGGTTGTTGCGACGGTCGAACATGGTCAACACGATGCCGTCCAACGTCAGGCCAGGGTTCAGCACGCGCTTCACCCGATCAATGGTGCGGGTGATCTGCGACACGCCCTCGAGGGCGAAGAACTCGGCCTGCAACGGGATCAGAACCGATTCCACCGCCACCAGGGCATTGAGGGTGAGCAGGCCGAGCGAGGGCGGGCAGTCGATCAGGATGAAGTCGAAGCCTTTCAGCGTGTCTGCTGCCGCTTCCAGCGCCAGCCGCAGGCGGTGTTCGCGCTGCTCCATGCTGACCAGTTCGATTTCCGCACCGGCCAGATCATTATCCGCCGGCAGCAGGAACAGGTCCGGCACCTTGGTCGGGCGCATCAGTTCCGCCAGCGGTTTCTGCCCTACCAGCAGCGCGTAGGAGCCGGCGCCACGCTCACCGCGTGGCAGGCCGAGGCCGGTGGAGGCATTGCCCTGGGGATCAAGGTCGATCACCAGGACGCGCTTCTTGGTGGCGAGAGCGGTGGCGAGGTTGATCGCCGTGGTGGTCTTGCCGACGCCGCCCTTCTGATTGGCGAGGGCGATGCGGCGCAGGGAGGGCTTATTCGCCAGCACGGCGGATTCCAGTGATTCGGAAAAGGGTGGCTTCAGGGTCTGTGCTGCTCTTGAACCGCTCGGCGTGCATTGTCCAGCCCGCGGCCTCAGCAGCGGCCAGTTCTGCCATGGCTTGGCGGCCCTTCGGCAGGATGGCGACGCCTTCTGGCGCCAGCAGTGCGGCGGCCCAGGGCAGCAGCACCGGCAAGGGCGCCAGGGCACGCGCGGTCAGAACGACGATGGGCGGCAGGCGTGCGGCCTCGATGCGCTCCGCATGAACCCTGACATGCGCCAGGCCGAGTTCTGCGGCTGCCGTTTGCAGAAAGGCCGCCTTGCGGCGATCAGCCTCCACCAGATGCACGGGGCGCTCCAGCGCCATGGCGAGGATCAGGCCGGGAAAGCCGCCGCCCGATCCCAGATCGGCCATCGGGCCAGCGCCGTCCGGCACCAGCGGCAACAGCTGGAGGGAATCCGCCACGTGGCGCTGCCGCACAGCCTCGGCGTCCTTTCCGGCCACCAGGTTGATCCGTGCGTTCCATCGCTCAAACAGCTCCAAGAAGCGGTTGAGCTTCTGGTGTGTTTCACGTGAAACCTCCGGTTCGGGCACGGCACGCCTCTCCCCGGCATGTTTCACGTGAAACGCTCCTCACGGCGCCGCAGATGGACGGCCAGCGCCGCCATGGCGGCGGGAGTGATGCCGGGAACCCGCCCCGCTCCGCCCAGCGTTTCCGGCTGTGCCGCGGAAAGGCGTTGCCGCATTTCGTTGGAGAGGCCGGGGATTGCGCCGAAATCCAGCCCCCGCGGGATCGCCAACCGCTCCTCGCGTTGCAGCAGCCGCAGCTCCGCCGCCTGTCGCTCCAGGTAAGGCGCATACAGGGCTTTGGCTTCCAACTGCGCCCGCACCCCTGGCGCCAGCTCCCGCAGCCAGGAAAAGGCGGCATCCACGGCCGAGGACGTGACCTCCGGCAGCGCCAGAATGTCCAGCAGGCTGCGCCAGCGCCCATCCTGATTGATCGCGATGCCGGCCGCCCGCAGCGCGGCGGGGGAACCGCCCTCGGCCCTGCCGCGGGCGATCGCGTCCGCCACCGCGGCCGAAAAGGCGCGGAAGCGGCGGGCCCGAACCGGCCCCACCACGCCCCAGGCGATCCCCTGCTCCGTCAGCCGCAGCCCGGCATTGTCGGCCCGCAACGCCAGGCGATGCTCGGCCCGGGCCGTCAGCATGCGATACGGCTCGCTGACGCCTTGCAGCACCAGATCATCCACCATGACGCCGAGGTAAGCCTCGGTCCGCGCCAGGACGCGATCGGCGGCGACGCCCCCGGCCAGCGCCGCGGCGTTGATCCCGGCCAGAAGGCCCTGGGCTGCGGCCTCCTCATATCCAGTGGTGCCGTTGATCTGCCCTGCCAGGAACAGGCCTGGCACCTCCCGGACCTCCAGGGTCGATCGCAACGCACGGGGATCGACATGATCATATTCGATCGCGTAGCCAGGGCGCAGGATGGCTGCCTTCTCCAGGCCCGGGATGCTGGCGATGAACGCACGCTGCACATCTTCCGGCAGGCTGGTGGAAATGCCGTTGGGATAGATGGTGGGGTCATCCAGCCCTTCGGGTTCCAGGAAGATCTGATGCCGCTCCCGCTCCGCAAAGCGGACCACCTTGTCCTCGATCGATGGGCAGTAGCGCGGGCCCACGCCCTGGATCTGGCCAGAATGGATCGGCGCCCGGTGCAGATTGGCGCGGATCAGGGCATGGCCGTCCGGCGTGGTCGCGGTGATACCGCACTTCACCTGCGGGTTCCCGATCCGCTCCGTCATCCATGACAGCGGCTCCGGATCCGGGTCACCGGGCTGCATCTCGAGGCTGGCCCAGTCGATGGTGCGTCCATCCAGTCGGGGCGGCGTGCCGGTCTTCAGGCGCCGCAGCGGTAGCCCCAGCGCCTCGATGGCCAGGGCCAGCCCGACCGACGGCGCATCGCCGACGCGGCCGGCAGGGATACGGCGTTCGCCGATGTGGATCTCCCCGCGCAGAAAGGTGCCGGTGGTGATGACCACCGCGCCGCAGCCGATCCGCCCGCCATCCGCCGTCGTGACGGCCGTGACACGGCCGGCGCCATCCCGCTCCAGCCCTTCGGCCGCCACAGCCCGGAGGGTCAGTCGGTTCTGCTCTGCCAGCAGCGCCTGCACCGCGTTGCGATACAGGGCGCGGTCCGCCTGGGCCCGCGGTCCCCGGACCGCCGGCCCCTTGCTGCGGTTCAGCAGCTTGAAGTGGATGCCCGCGGCATCGGCGGCCCGCCCCATCAGCCCGTCCAGGGCATCGACCTCCCGCACCAGATGCCCCTTCCCCACGCCGCCGATGGCGGGGTTGCAGGACATCTCGCCCAGGGTTTCCAGCTTATGCGTCAGCAACAGGGTGCGGGCGCCACAACGGGCGGCGGCAGCGGCGGCTTCGGTGCCGGCATGGCCGCCACCCACCACCACAACATCGAAATCGGTCTCGCGCATGCCCGTGGATATAGCGGGCCGCGGGCTACTTTCCGATGCAGAAATCCCCGAACACCACATCAAGCACTTCTTCAACTCCGACGCGCCCGGTCAGCCGCCCCAGCGCCCGCAACGCCGCCCGCAGCGCTTCCGATGCCAGTTCCGGCAAGGGTGCCGCTTCCGCGTCCCGCAGCCAGGACACGGCCTCGCCCAGCGCCGCACGATGGCGCGGCCGGGTGAGGCCCGCTTCCGCCGTCAACCCGGCGCGGTCGGCGGCCAGTTGCTCCAGGCGCTGCCGCAGCGCTTCCATCCCCTGCCCTGTCATGGCGGACACGGCCAGGGCCGGCAGCCCGGATGGCGGTGGGGCCAGATCGCATTTATTGGCCACCACCAGCGTCTCCGGCGTCACCAGGGCCAGCGTCGCGGCATCCGGCGGCACGTCCGACGCGAAGACGGCGAGGAGGAGGTCGGCTTCTTCCGCGCGGCGCCGGGCTCGGCGCACGCCTTCGGCCTCGATCTCGTCCGGCGTGTCGCGCAGCCCGGCCGTGTCGGCGAGCCAGACCGGCACGCCGCCGAGATCCAGGCGAACCTCCACCACGTCACGGGTGGTGCCCGCCCGGGCCGAGACGATGGCCGCCTCGCGCCCAGCCAGGGCATTCAGCAGGGAGGATTTGCCGGCATTGGGTGCGCCCAGGATGGCGACCCACAGGCCTTCGCGCAGCCGCTCGCCGCGCCGGCCATCCGCCAGATGCACCTCGATCTCCCCGGCCAGGCTCGCCGCCGCTGTTCTGACTTCCGCCTCCAGGGTGGTGGGGATGCCATCCTCGGCGAATTCGATGGCAGCTTCCTGATGCGCCAGCATGCGGAGCAGCCGGTCCGCCCACCCCGCGTAGCGTGCGGCGAGCGCCCCGCCGGCCTGGCGCAGCGCCTGGCGCCGCTGGGCGGCCGTCTCGGCCTCGATCAGGTCTGCGATGCCCTCGGCGGCGGTCAGGTCCATGCGGCCGTTCAAGAAGGCCCGCCGGGTGAACTCGCCCGGCTCGGCCGGACGCGCGCCGCAGACCAGCAGCGCCGCGGTGACCCCGTCCAGCACCGCGCGTCCGCCATGGAGGTGCAGCTCCGCCGCATCCTCGCCGGTGTAGGAATGGGGGGCCGGGAACCAGAGTATCAGCGCCTCGTCCAGCAGCTCGCCGTCCCGGGGATCGCGCAGCCGCCGCAGGCTGGCCCTGCGCGGCTTCGGCAGCCCGGCGGCCAGCCGGGCCAGGATCGCACCGCTCCCGGGCCCGGACAGGCGCAGCAGCGACACTGCGGCCCGCCCGGCGCCCGAGGCCAGGGCGAAGATGGTATCGGCGCCGCTCATGGCTCAGCCCTTCGGCACCACGTCCCGCTCGGTCAGCATCAGCCGCCACGCGCGGCCGCCCTCCACCAGATGGGCCTGCAGGATCTCGTCGATGTCCTCGCGGGTTTCGGCGTGGTACCAGACGCCTTCGGGATAGATCACGATGGCCGGGCCGAACTCGCAGCGGTCCAGGCAGCCGGCTTGGTTCACCCGGACGCCGCCGATGCCGAGTTCCTTGGCGCGCGCCTTCATGTAGTCCTTCAGCTTCTCGCTGCCGCGGGCGGCGCAGGAGCCGCGCCGGTGGCCCTCCGCCCGCCGGTTGCAGCAGACGAACAGATGGGCCCGGAAGTAAGGCGGCGGATCGCCGGGCTCGCTTGCGGCCGGGGTCGGCGTGGTCTCTGTCACGAAGATGGCATCCTTCTGGCTGGCGGCGGCCTGCTCCCTCATCTAGCGACGCCTCGGCGCGCCGGCCAGCCGCATCGGCCACGCAGCCCTTGACGCTGCCCGCGGAGCGTGTCGAATCGCCCCTGATGCCTCAACTTTCCCTTCTCACCCCGCTCGGCGCGCTGACCCTGTCCGAGGAGGACGGCGCCATCGTCGCCCTGGACTGGGGACGCGGCCGCGACCAGGCCGAAACCCCGGTGCTGCTGGCCGCGCGCGAGCAGCTGCAGGATTACTTCGACGGCCAGCGGCTGGCGTTCGACCTGCCGCTGGCGCCCTTCGGCTCAGCCTATCAGCGCCGCGTCTGGGCCGCCCTGCAGCAGATCCCGCCTGGGGAGACCCGCTCCTACGGCGAGATCGCCCGGGGCCTCGGCTCCGTGGCCCGGGCCGTCGGGCAGGCCAACGGCGCCAACCCGATCCCGATCATCATCCCCTGCCACCGCGTGGTCGCCAGCGGCGGCCGGCTGGGCGGTTATTCCGGCGGCGAAGGCCTCGCGACCAAGACCTATCTTCTCGAACTGGAGCGCCGTGCAGGGCGCCAACAAGGAACCCAGCCATGATCCATGCCATCCGCATCCACGAGCATGGCGGCCCCGAGAAGATGCTGTGGGAGGACGTGCCGCTGCCCGCCCCTAAGGCGGACGAGGTGCTGGTGCGCCACGAGGCCGTCGGACTGAACTACATCGATGTCTATTTCCGCAACGGCCTCTACAAGCTGCCCTCGCTCCCGGCCACGCTGGGGATGGAGGCGGCCGGGGTGGTGGAGGCGCTGGGCAGCGAGGTGACCGGCCTCGCCGTGGGCGACCGCGTCGCCTACGCCATGGCGCCGATCGGCGCCTATGCCGAGGCCCGTACCCTGAAGGCCGACCGGCTGGTGAAGCTGCCGGATGACATCGACACCCGCACCGCCGCGGCCATGATGCTGCAGGGCATGACGGCGCAATACCTGCTGCGCCGCACCTTTCCGGTGAAAGCGGGAGACACCATCCTGGTGCATGCGGCGGCCGGCGGCGTCGGGCTGATCATGTGCCAGTGGGCCAAGGCGCTGGGCTGCACGGTGATCGGCACCGTCTCCACTCCGGAAAAGGCCGCCCTGGCGCAAGCCAATGGCGCAGCGCATGTGCTGATCCCCGGCCAGGACGACCTGCCGTCACGCGTCAAGGAGATCACCGGCGGCGCCATGCTGCCCGTGGTCTATGACAGCGTCGGCAGGGACACCTTCATGACCTCGCTCGACTGCTTGGCGCCGCTCGGCATGATGGTGTCCTACGGCAATGCTTCCGGTGCGGTGCCGCCGATCGACATCGGCGTGCTGGCGGCGAAAGGCTCGCTGTTCCTGACCCGCCCGACCCTGGCCACCTACACCGCCCGCCACACCGATCTGGTGACCACGGCCACCGATCTGTTTTCCGTGGTGCAATCGGGCGCGGTAAAGATCCAGGTGAACCAGAGCTTCGCCCTCCGGGACGCGGCCGAAGCGCACCGTGCCCTGGAAGCACGCAAAACCACCGGGTCGACCATTCTGCTGCCCTGAGCAGCAGGGCGGAACGCTGGCCGTTCCCGTGCGGGCCCAGGCCCGCCATCCGGTTCCCGGCCATGGTGGAGCCGCCCGGCGCGCCGCCGCGCCGGGTGTCAGCCAAGGCTGTCCGAGGTGACGGGCCAAGGCGTGGGCGGCGATCCGCGAAAAGGCCAGGCTAGCGGCCGCGCCGTCATCCCGTGCGATCAGGCGTGACGTAAGCCATCCCCTGGTCCGGGGAGATAATAGCGGTAGCGGTAGATCTCCCGCAGCCCGAGCGATTCATACAGCGCGCAGGCGGAGGCGTTCGCGGCGGATACCTGCAGCCATCCCGTGGCTCCGCCCTGGCCGGCGGCCCAGGCGGCCGCCGCAGCCAGGAGCCGCCGCGCCATGCCCTGGCGGCGGAACTCGGGACGCGTGGCGACGTCGAAGAAGCCGGCGAGGCGGCCATCCAGGGATAGCTGGCCGGAGACGGCAGCCTGGCCATCCGTCCCTCGCAACACCATCCAGGCCGCGGGCACCATCATCATTCCGGCGGCCTGCCGCTTCTCGGCCCGACGCTCCGGCGTCTGGTGATCGGCGGTGGACAGGACTGACAGCCATTCGTCATCCGGCGCGGGCTTCACCTCCAGCGCCGCATCCGCGGCTGCGAAGGCCGCCAGCGGGCCGGCCATGACACGGGATTCCTCCGTGGCATGGTAGCCGCGCGCCAGCAGGGCTTCCTGCAGCCCGGGCGGATCCAGCGGCGTGGAGCGGAACCGGACCGGCAGGCCGAGGCGGGCATAGGCCGCTTCGATCCGGTCCAGCCGCGGGGGCAGCCCGGGATCCGGCAGCGGATCGACGGCACTGACCGCGTTGGCACGCCCCGTGCCGCCCAGAAAGGCGCGCATCAGGAAGGGCCCATCGAAGCCTGTGCGCAGCGCCGGCACCGCAGTGTGGGAGGCGCGCTCCAGCTCGGCCACCGAGACGCCCTGCCAGGAATGTGCGTTCATTCTGTTCCCCGTTTCCTGGCCGCGCAGCCTACTGCCGGGCACCGCGATGAACAGGCACCGAGCCCCGCGAAGCCTGCAGGGGTTGGCGGCATGGGAAGCGGGGCTGACCGGGCATGAAAAAGGCCAGGGGCGTTGCCGCCCCTGGCCTGGTTCCGCGACCGGAGGAAGCCCTCAGGTGTTCATGGCGTCGAAGAAATCCTGGTTGGTCTTGCTGTACTTCAGCTTGTCCAGCAGGAACTCCATCGCGTCCTGCGTGCCCATCGGGTTCAGGATGCGGCGCAGCACCCACATCTTGGTCAGGGTCGGCCGGTCGATCAGCACTTCCTCGCGGCGGGTGCCGGATTTGGCGATGTCGATGGCGGGGAAGACGCGCTTGTCGGACAGCTTGCGGTCCAGGATCACCTCGGAGTTGCCGGTGCCCTTGAACTCCTCGAAGATCACCTCGTCCATGCGGCTGCCGGTGTCGATCAGCGCGGTGGCGATGATGGTGAGGCTGCCGCCTTCCTCGATGTTGCGGGCGGCGCCGAAGAAGCGCTTCGGCCGCTGCAGGGCATTGGCGTCGACGCCGCCGGTCAGCACCTTGCCCGAGGAAGGCACGACGCTGTTGTAGGCGCGGCCGAGGCGGGTGATCGAGTCGAGCAGGATCACCACGTCTCGCTTGTGCTCGACCAGACGCTTGGCCTTCTCCAGCACCATCTCGGTGACCTGGACGTGGCGGGTCGCCGGCTCGTCGAAGGTGGAGGCCACGACCTCGCCGCGCACGGTGCGGGCCATGTCGGTGACTTCCTCGGGCCGCTCGTCGATCAGCAGCACCAGCAGGAACACGTCCGGGTGGTTGGCCGAGATGGAGCGGGCGACGTTCTGCAGCATCACCGTCTTGCCGGTGCGCGGCGGCGCCACCACCAGGGCGCGCTGCCCCATGCCGATCGGCGCCACCAGGTCGATGACGCGCGGCGTGAAGTCCTTGTGCGCCCCCTTGGCGACGCTCTCGAACTCCGGGTTCTCCATCTTCAGCCGGCGCGTCGGATAGAGCGGGGTCAGGTTGTCGAAGTTGATGCGGTGCCGCAGCGCCTCGGGCGGCTCGAAATTAACGGTGTTGACCTTCAGGAGGGCGAAGTAGCGCTCGCCATCCTTGGGGGCGCGGATTTGCCCTTCCACCGTGTCGCCGGTGCGCAGGCCGAAGCGGCGCACCTGGGCAGGGGAGACATAGATGTCGTCCGGGCCCGGCAGGTAATTCGACTGCGGGGAGCGGAGGAAGCCGAAGCCGTCGGACAGGATCTCCAGCGTGCCGTCGCCGTGGATCGCTTGGTCGTTCTCCGCCAGCTGCTTCAGGATCGCGAACATCATGTCCTGCTTGCGCAGGATGGAGGCGTTCTCGATCTGCAGCGACTCGGCAAACGCCAACAGGTCGGAGGGGCTTTTGGCCTTGAGTTCAGACAGGTGCATAGGTCGGACGCGTTCCGTTCCGGCGGGGAGCAGTGGGACGTCTTCCGCGGCGGATCCCGCAGATCATCGCCGCGCTCACGCAGCGGCGGACTTGTCCCGAAAGAAGAGGAGGGAGCCTCAGCCCCGGACCCAGCGCAAGCTTGCTCCAGGGCCTTGACGAGAAGCGTCATCACGCTACGGGGGCATTCCCCCTCACGTCAATGGGCAAATGGGGAATTGTGTCGCCACTTCAAGGTTTTTACCGCCACCGGCCGCGCCGAAGCCTCGGCCGGCCTCCTGCAGGGGGCCGGATCAGAACGGCCGCACGATCACCATGACCACGATCAGCACCAGCAGCAGCGTCGGCACCTCGTTGGCGATGCGCCAGTAGCGCTCGCTGCGCCTCCGCTCGTCGCGGGCGAAGCTCTTGCGGGCGGCGGCGAGGTGGCCGTGAAAGGCCGACATCAGCAGGAAGCCCAGCATCTTGCCGTGCCACCAGCCGGCCGACCAGTCGATGATGCCGGGGGTCAGCACCAGGGCGATGCCGAAGATCCAGGCCGCCGCCATGGCCGGGTTGATGATGGCGCGCAGCAGCCGCCGCTCCATCACCTTCAGCATCTCGCTCTGCGGCGAGCCGACCGGCGCCGGCACGTGGTACACATAGAGCCGCGGCAGGTAGAACATGCCCGCCATCCAGGCGAACACCGAGATCAGGTGCAGCGCCTTGGTCCAGGGATAGAAATTCGCCAGCACGTCCACGGTCATGCGTGGATCCCAAGAAGGGCGGGCAGCTCGGCCATCTGGCGGAAGGGCTGCGCGCCCTGCGCCGCCAGCAGCGCCGGCTCCAGGTCGCCGGCGAAGGCCAGCACGCGACAGCCGGCGGCGATGCCGGCCCGGATGCCGGGCAGGCTGTCCTCGATCACCACGCAATCCTTGGGCGCGGCACCGCAAGAGCGGGCGGCCGCCTCGTAGATGTCCGGGTGAGGCTTCGGGCGGTCCACATCCTCGAAGGAGAAGACGCGGCCGGCGAAATGCTGCCCCAGGCCGAGCCGCCCCAGCTTCGCCGTCAGCTCGGCGCGGGAGGAGTTCGAGGCGCAGGCCACCGGAAAGACCGAGGCCACGGCAGCCAGCGCCTCGGGCGCACCCTCCACCGCGATCACCTCCGCAGCCATGCGGGCGGTCAGGCGGCGCGACAGGGCGGCCGGCCAGTCATCGGGCAGGCGGCCCCACCGCGCCTCGATCAGCGCCACCATGTCGGGCACGGCGCGGCCCAGGAAGATGCGCCGCGACTCGGCCGGGGTGATGGGCCAGCCGCGCTCCGTCATGTCCTCGGACACCACGGCGGCGGCCAGGGCCTCGCTGTCGGCCAGCACGCCGTCACAATCGAACAGCACGGCCGAGGGGCGCGGGTCGAGCGGCGGCATCAGGCCGCGGCCTGCTGCTGGCGCGGCGCCTTGGCGTGCGGGCAATCACCATGCACCTTGGGGCATTGCCGGGCCCCGGCAAAGGAGCACAGGGTGCGGCCGCCATTCTGCGCCCGCCGCACCAGCTCGGCCAGCGCACCGATGAAGGCCGGGTCGCTGTTCTGTGCCGGGACGCGGAAATAGCCCTTGAGGCCCAGCTTGTGCGCCAATTCCTTGTATTCGACGTCCAGCTCCACCAGCGTCTCGGAATGCTCCGACACGAAGGCGACGGGGTGGACCAGCACCGCCACCCCGTCCTTGGCCGCCTGCTCCAGCGCCATCTCGGTGGAGGGGCCGATCCATTTCTGCGGTGTCACACGGGACTGGTAGCAAATGCCATGGTCCAGCTCCTCGATGCCGAGGTGGTGGATGATGGCGCCGACGCTCTGCTCCACCTGCCACTGGTACGGATCGCCCGCCTTGACGATGCTTTCCGGCAGGCCGTGCGCCGAGAACAGGATGCGCAGCCGCGTCGCCGCGGGCAGGGCGGCGCGCGCCTCGTCATAGGCGCGGCGGACAATGGCGGCGGTGGCACGGGCGAAGCCGTCGTCGGAATGCCAGCAGCATAGGGTGCGGGTCGGCAGGTCCATCCCGATGCGGGCGCAGGCCGCCATCCAGTCCTCGACGGAGGAGCCGGTGGTGGTGGTGGAGTATTGCGGGTAGAGCGGTAGCAGCAGCACCTCCTCCGCCCCCCAGTCCCGCACCTGCTTGGCCGCCGCGTCGGCGAAGGGGTGCCAGTAGCGCATGGCCACGAAGCAGCGAATATTCGCCTGCCACCCCGGGACCTCCTCTCCTGGCGTTTGCCCCCCTGGCGTTTCCCTCGCCAGCGCCGCTTCCAGCGCCTGGGCCTGGGCCACCGTTAACTCCAGCAGCGGCGACTTGCCGCCAATGATGGCGTAGTTCTCGCTGGCCGCCTTGGTGCGGCGGGCGGCAATGAACTTGCCCAGCAGCGGCCGGATGAACCCCGGCACCCGCAGGATGGCGGGGTCGGTGAACAGGTTCTCGAGAAAGGGCCGCACCGCCTCGGGCCGGTCGGGACCACCGAGGTTGAACAGCACAATGGCGAGCTTGCGCGGGGCAGGACGGGGGGATGCGGACATGCGCAGGAGATGCCTATGCTTGCCGCACTGCGCAAGATCGCGGCTAGGCCCGCGGTTAGGGTTTATGGCAAATCGTTTCCTTGTTTGCGCGGCGACGCAGCCCTAGGTGGTGACGCGAACGCCCGTGCGGGCGGCCAGAACGACCGAACAGAATGGCTCCGTAATGAACGACCAGAACTCGCCCGAGAAGAACCCGCCCGTCGAACTGCCGACACCGGCCGATTTCCCGGAGAGCGCGGCCACGCAGCCCCTGCCCGAGCAGCCGGCCGACGCCATGGCCCGCATCGCGGAGCTGGAAGCCGAACTGGCCCAGCTTCGTGACCGCTGGCTGCGCTCGGAGGCCGAGATGCAGAACCTGCGCACCCGCACCAAGCGGGAAGTGGACGATGCCCGCGCCTATGCGGTGCAGAAATTCGCCCGTGACGTGGTGGAGGCGGCCGACAACCTGCGCCGCGGCCTCGACGCCCTGCCTGCCCCGGAGGCCGGCGAGGCCGAGCTGCTGACCAAGCTGCGCGGCGGCTTCGAGGGGGTGGAGCGTGCCTTCATCTCCATCCTGGAGCGGAACGGCGTCGCCAAGCACGATGCCACCGGCAAGCCCTTCGACCCGGAGCTGCACCAGGCGATGGCGCAGCAGCCGCCGCCGGAAGGCGTGGCCGCCGGCACGGTGATCCAGGCCTGGACCCCGGCCTGGACGCTGAATGGCCGCCTGCTGAAGCCCGCCATGGTGGTGGTGGCCGGCGAGGGCGTGTCGGAGACCGCCTGACCGGCCGCGGCGCCCCTGCACATTTTTTGCGCAGTGATACAGCTCGCCCTTGTCCGGCGGCGCGTGGCTCAATACATCGCTGTTGCAGCCGTCCAAGGATCGGATGGCTTCCCCTTTCCTACCCCAGCCTGCTGAGCACGGGGGTGGGCGCGGCGCCGGAGCGAAGGGCCGCCCTCACCCGCCAAAAGGAGAACTCGGATGAGCAAAGTGATCGGCATCGATCTCGGCACCACCAATTCCTGCGTCGCCATCATGGAAGGCGGCGACGTGAAGGTGCTGGAGAACGCCGAAGGCGCGCGCACGACGCCGTCCATGGTCGCCTTCGCCAAGAATGGCGAGCGTCTGGTGGGCCAGGCCGCGAAGCGCCAGGCGGTGACCAACCCGACCGATACCCTCTACGCCGTGAAGCGCCTGATCGGGCGCCGCTTCGATGACGCGATGGTCAAAAAGGAAGCGGGCCTCGCCCCCTTCAAGATCATCCGCGCCGACAATGGCGATGCGTGGGTGGAAGCCGGCGGCCAGAAGCAGGCGCCGCAGCAGATCAGCGCCAACGTGCTGACCAAGATGAAGGAGACGGCCGAGGCTTATCTCGGCGAAAAGGTGACGCAGGCCGTCATCACCGTTCCCGCCTACTTCAATGACAGCCAGCGCCAGGCCACCAAGGAAGCCGGCGCCATCGCCGGCCTCGAGGTGCTGCGCATCATCAACGAGCCGACGGCGGCCGCCCTCGCCTATGGCATGGACAAGAAGGCCACCGGCACGATCGCGGTCTATGACCTCGGCGGCGGCACCTTCGACGTGTCGATCCTGGAGATCGGCGACGGCGTGTTCGAGGTGAAGTCCACCAATGGCGATACCTTCCTGGGTGGTGAGGATTTCGACCAGCGCGTGATCGACTACCTGGCCGATGAGTTCAAGAAAGAGAACGGCATCGACCTGCGGTCGGACAAGCTGGCCCTGCAGCGCCTGAAGGAAGCCGCCGAGAAGGCGAAGATCGAGCTGTCCTCGGCCAAGCAGACCGAGATCAACCTGCCCTTCATCACCGCCGACGCGTCCGGCCCGAAGCACCTCGTGCTGCAGCTCTCCCGCGCCAAGCTGGAAAGCCTGGTGGACGACCTGGTGCAGCGGACGCTGGAGCCCTGCAAGCTGGCGCTGAAGGATGCCGGGCTGAATGCCGGCGAGATCGACGAGGTGATCCTGGTCGGCGGCATGACCCGCATGCCCAAGGTCATCGAGGCGGTGAAGACCTTCTTCGGCAAGGAGCCGGCCCGCAACGTCAACCCGGATGAGGTGGTCGCCATCGGTGCCGCCATCCAGGGCGGCGTGCTGAAGGGCGAGGTGAAGGACGTCCTGCTGCTCGACGTGACGCCGCTGTCGCTCGGCATCGAAACGCTGGGCGGCGTGTTCACCCGGCTGATCGACCGCAACACCACGATCCCGACCAAGAAGAGCCAGACCTTCTCCACCGCCGACGACAACCAGACCGCGGTCACCATCAAGGTGTTCCAGGGCGAGCGCGAGATGGCGGCGGACAACAAGCTGCTGGGCAATTTCGATCTGCAGGGCATTCCGCCCGCGCCGCGCGGCGTGCCGCAGATCGAGGTGACCTTTGATATCGACGCCAACGGCATCGTGTCGGTGTCCGCCAAGGACAAGGCCACCGGCAAGGAGACGCAGATCAAGATCCAGGCTAAGTCCGGCCTGTCCGACGCCGACATCGAGCGGATGGTGAAGGACGCCGAGGCCCATGCCGAGGAGGACAAGAAGCGTCGCGAGGCCGTCGAGGCGAAGAACCAGCTGGAAGCGCTGATCCACACCACGGAGAAGTCGCTGAAGGACAACGCCGAGAAGGTTCCGGCGGCCGAGAAGGGCGAGGCCGAGGCGGCGATCTCCGCGGCGCGCGAGGCGCAGAACGGCAGCGATGTCGACGCCATCCGCGCGGCGACCGAACGTCTCTCGGCGGCGGCCATGAAGGTGGGCGAGGCCATCTACAAGGCAACCCCGCAGGAGGGTGCGGCCGAGGCGGCCGGTGGTGCCTCCTCCAGCGGGCAGCAGGGCCCGGCGGGCGAGAAGGTCGTCGATGCCGAGTTCGAGGACGTGGACCCGGCCAAGAAGAAGCCGGAATAAGGCGTCCAGCCACGCGCTGATTCGCTGGCGCCCGGTTCCGGTCATGGAGCCGGGCGCATCTTCGTTCCGGAGCTTGGGAGACAGGCCGAACCATGGCCAAGGGCGATTACTACGACACGCTCGGCGTCGGCCGGGATGCCGGCGAGGACGAGCTGAAAAAAGCTTATCGCAAGCTGGCGATGAAGTTTCACCCGGACCGCAATCCGGGCGACAAGGCCGCCGAGGCGAAGTTCAAGGAATTGAACGAAGCCTATGACGTGCTGAAGGACGCGGAGAAGCGGGCCGCCTATGACCGCTATGGCCATGCCGCCTTCGAGGGCGGCGGGCCGGGTGCGGGCGGCGGCGGCGGCAGCCCGTTCGGCGCCGGTGGCTTCGAGGACATCTTCGCCGAAATGTTCGGCCAGTTCGGCGCCCGCCGCCCCGGCGGCAACGGCGCCGCGGCGGCCGGGCGCGGCGCCGATCTGCGGCACCAGGTGGAGATCTCGCTCGAGGACGCCTTTGCCGGCGTCAAGAAGCCGATCCGCGTGCAGACCAGCGTGCAGTGCGATGCCTGCGACGGCACCGGCGCCGAGGGCAAGTCCCAGTCGGCGCAGACCTGCACCACCTGCGGCGGGGCTGGCAAGGTGCGCGCCCAGCAGGGCTTCTTCCTGATCGAGCGCAGCTGCCCGACCTGCGGCGGCACCGGCCGCGTGATCAAGAATCCCTGCAAGGTGTGCGGCGGCGCCGGCCGCGTGCAGCGCGAGCGCAACCTCAACATCACCATCCCGCCCGGGGTGGAGGACGGCACCCGCATCCGCCTCTCGGGCGAGGGCGAGGCCGGGCTGCGCGGCGCGCCGGCGGGCGATCTATATGTTGACATCTCGATCCGCCCGCACGCGCTGTTCCAGCGCGACGGCGCCAACATCTACGTCCGCGTGCCGCTGCGCATGACGCAGGCGGCGCTGGGCGGCGGGGTCGAGGTGCCGACCATCGATGGCGGCCGCTCGCGCGTCACCATCCCGGCCGGCACCCAGACGGGCGACCAGTTCCGCCTGCGCGGCAAGGGCTTCTCCGTGCTGCGCTCGGGCGCGCGGGGCGACATGTACGTCCAGGTGGCGGTCGAGACGCCGCAGAACCTGTCCGCCCGCCAGCGCGAGCTGCTGGAGCAGTTCGAGGGCGAGGGCGGCCAGGGCGGCAACTCTTCCCCCGAGAGCGAGGGCTTCTTCGCCAAGGTGAAGGAGTTCTGGGACGGCCTCGGCCGGTAGGCCGCGTCCGCAAGAGGTCCCGGGGCGGCGAAAATCGTCCCGGGGCCTCTTCTCTTTTCTTTCAGGAGAAAGAAGATGCGGCCGGGAAATGATGTTCCCGGCCGCTTTTCATCCCTGCCAAGGAATTCGTGCTGCATGACCCTCCGCATCGGCATCGCCGGGATCACCGGCCGGATGGGGCAGTTGCTGTCCGAAGAGGCGGCGGCCTCCGGCGCCCTGGTCGCGGGCGGCATCGGCCGTTCCGGCGATGCGGAGGCGCTGTTCGCCGCCAGCGACGTGGTGATTGACTTCACCAACGCCCTCACCGCCGAACGCCATGCTGAGCTGGCCGCCCGCAGCGGCAAGCCGCTGGTGCTCGGCTCCTCCGGCCTGTCGGCGGCGCAGGAAGCGGCGGTGGCGGAGGCCGCCCGGACGGTGCCCGTGGTGTATGCCGCGAATTTCGCCCCCGGCGTCACCCTGCTGTTCGCCCTGGCCGAGCGCATGGCCGCGGCCCTGCCGCCCGAGCAGTACGATGCCGAGATCGTCGAGATGCATCATCGGCAGAAGGTTGACGCACCCTCCGGCACCGCCATTGCCCTGGGCCGCGCGGTGGCGCGGGGCCGCGGCCAGACGCTGGAGGAGGTTGGCATGGAAAGCGGGCGGAACGGCCATACCGCCCCGCGCGGCACCGGCCCGATCGGCTTCGCGGCGCTGCGGGGCGGCCAGGTGGTGGGGGAGCACACCCTGCTGTTCGCCGCCGGCTCGGAGCATATCGCGCTCACCCACCGCTCCTTCGACCGGCGGGTCTACGCCACCGGCGCTGTTCGCGCCGCGCACTGGGCGGTTGGCCAGCCGCCGGCGCTGTACGACATGAAGCATGTGCTCGGGATGGGCTGAGGGGCCCGCCGGCCGGACCCGGGGAGCCGCGAGGGCATGGCCGGGCGCCGTGGCTGGCGGCTTTTCCCGCGGGGAGCGGCCCCTGCCCTGCCCCAGCCAATGCTTGACCCCCCGCCTCGCAGTTGCGAAACAGCCCCGCCGCATTCTGCGGAGGATCTGCCAGGCCGGGGCGAACCGGTCGCCACCGCGACAAGAGGACGATAAGGCCATGCGCGACAAGGGCGAGTACCTGTTCACTTCGGAATCCGTTTCCGAGGGTCACCCCGACAAGGTTGCCGACCGCATCAGCGACACGGTGCTGGATGCCTTTCTGGAGGCCGACCCGTATGCCCGCGTGGCCTGCGAGACGCTGGTCACCACCAACCGCATCATCCTGGCCGGCGAGACCCGTGGCCCTGGCAGCGTGACGCATGAGCTGCTGGCGCACCTGGCCCGCATGGCCGTGCAGGACATCGGCTACGATCAGGAAGGCTTCTCCTGGCGCAATGCCGAGGTTTCCGTGCACCTCCATGCGCAGTCCGCGCACATCGCGCAGGGCGTGGACGCCGCCGGCAACAAGGATGAGGGCGCCGGCGACCAGGGCATCATGTTCGGCTATGCCTGCACCGAGACGCCGGACCTGATGCCGGCGCCGCTGTATTATTCCCACCTGATCCTGCGCCGCATCAGCGAACTGCGCCGCTCCCGGGACAAGATGGTGGCCGGCCTGCTGCCGGATGCCAAGTCGCAGGTGACGCTGCGCTACGTGGATGGCAAGCCCGTGGGCGTGACGTCTGTGGTGGTGTCCACCCAGCATGAGGAAGGCCTGACGCAGAATCAGGTGCGCGAGCTGGTGCGCCCGATCATCGTCAGCAGCCTGCCGGATGGCTGGAGCGTGCCCGAGGACGAGCTGTATGTGAACCCGACCGGCACCTTCGTGATCGGCGGCCCGGACGGCGATTGCGGCCTGACCGGGCGCAAGATCATCGTCGACACCTATGGCGGTGCGGCGCCTCATGGCGGCGGCGCGTTCTCCGGCAAGGACCCGACCAAGGTGGACCGCTCGGCCGCCTATGCCTGCCGCTACCTGGCCAAGAACGTGGTGGCCGCCGGCCTGGCCGAGAAGTGCACCATCCAGGTGTCCTACGCCATTGGCGTGTCCAAGCCGCTGTCGGTGTATTTCGACCTGCACAACACCGGCCGTGACGTGGACGAGGCCAAGCTGGCGCGCGTCGTCAACGACATGATCAACCTGTCGCCGCGCGGCATCCGCGAGCACCTGCACCTGAACCGCGCGATCTATGCGCCCACCTCGGCCTATGGTCATTTCGGCCGCACGCCGGATGAGGAGAAGGGCACCTTCACCTGGGAGCGGACCGACCTGGCCGCCGAGCTGAAGCGCGCCTTCAACCGCTGATCCGTGGAAGGGGCGCTGCCCCTTCCGCATCTCTTCCGCCAGGATCCTGAGGTTCCGGGCTTCCATCGAATGGCGGGGTCCGGGGGTGGTGCGGTCGTTCCGGCGGGGTTTCCACGGGAGCGGCGCTCCCCTGGCCCTGGTTCAGAGTGTTCGCCATGACCGACACGCCTCCCTCCGTTCCCGACCGGCTGTACGGCCGACGCCGGGGCCATCCGCTGCGCCAGCGCCAGCAGATCCTGCTTGACGTCACCCTGCCGCGCCTCGCCCTCGATCCGGCCGACCCGCTGGGCTCGTTCCAGGTGCGGCCCGAGGAGTTGTGGCTGGAGGTCGGCTTCGGCGGCGGCGAGCACGCCCTGGCGCAGATCGAGGCACATCCCCGGGCCGGGCTGATCGCCGCGGAAGTGTTCGAGAACGGCATCTGCTCCCTGCTGACCCGCATCGTGCCGGAGGGAGGCGAGGCCACGGCGCCGCTGCCGCCCAATCTGCGGCTCTGGACCGAGGATGCGCGCCGCCTGCTGCGCAGCCTGCCGGAACGCAGCCTGTCCCGGCTGTTCCTGATGTTTCCCGATCCCTGGCCCAAGGCGCGGCACGCCAAGCGGCGCTTCGTTCATCCCTCGATCCTGCCGGTGCTGGCGCGGGCGCTGCGGCCGGGCGGCGAGTGGCGCATCGCGACCGACGACCCCACCTACCAGGACTGGGTGCGCGAGGTAATGGGCGCCCAGGACATGTTCGAACTGGAGTCGCTGGCCGAGGCGCGGCCGCAGGGCTGGCCCGGCACCCGCTATGAAGCCAAGGCGCTGCGTGAGGGGCGGCACCCGCTCTACTGGATCTGGCGTCGCCGCGGCTGATTTTCGCGCCAAGGCTGAAGCTTTCGCGTGGCGCGTGGGTCACGCATCTCAAAATCATCGAGGTGCCCTGCAATTTGGCGTTGACCGCATTTCGATGATCACGACAACGTGTGCGCCCATGGATGAAACCCGCCCACATTTCCCCAGGCAGGAAGCTGGCCGCCGCGGCGCCGAGGCGTTGATGGCCGAGCGTGGCGGCATCCTTCCGTGGTGCGGCCCGGCCTGCATCGCCCTGGCCATCGGCTCCTCCTACGCGATCGCCTGCGCCCTGCTGCGCACCGTGGCACCGGAGCGCTACGCCCCGGAAGCCGAGATCGCCACGACCTATTGGCGCGACATGGTGGCGGCGCTCGATCATGCCGGCGTGCCGGCGTCGCCGCGCGCGGTGGAAGGCCGGCCCACCCTGCTGCGGCTGGTGCGGCAGGGCGGGCTGGAGCCCGGCTTCTATCTGGTGCGGGTCACCGACCATTTCCTGCTGCTGCGCGTGCATGGCTACGGCCTCGCTGAAGTGCATGACAATCGTCTGTCGGGCGAGGTGCTGACCACGCGCACCCACGGGCTGTGCCGGGTCACGCATCTGGCGCGACTCGGGAGCTGACGCGGCTTTTCTTGTCTTCGCCGGTGGCGGAGACTATATGGCTGGCACAACATCTTCGCTGCACAGTCAGGGGGGTGGCCTTAACGGGCCGCCTTTTTTGTTTTTGGAAGACGATTCTCCGCTGCACGAGGGCCTTGAGGCCCGCATCGCCGCCGCCATCGAGCCGACGCTCGCGGCCATGGGCTACGAGATCGTGCGCGTGCTGATTCAGGGCAAGCAGACGCCAACGGTGCAGATCATGGCCGATCGCGCCGATGGCGTGCCGGTCGGCGTCGCCGATTGCGAGAAGATCAGCCACGCCGCTGGCGCCGTGCTCGACGTCGATGATCCGTTCACCGGCGAATGGAACCTCGAAGTGTCGTCGCCCGGCATCGACCGGCCGCTGACCCGCACCAAGGACTGGATGCGCTTCGCCGGCCACATCGCCACCGCGGAGATGAGCATCCCCTTCGAGGGCCGCCGCCGCTTCCGTGGCAAGATCCTCGGCGCCGACGAGGGCACGGTGCGACTCCGGCTGGATGACGGCAGCGATGTCGCCCTGCCCCGCCCCGACATGCGGCGCGCCAAGCTGGTGCTGACTGATGAACTGATCGCCGCCACCGCGGCTGATGCCGCCCGCGCCCGGGCCGAGAATCCCGGCGAGGCACCCGACTCCGATGGGGGCGACGAACCGCCCCTCGCCAAGAGGAACTGAGGACCATGGCCGCAGACGTCGCCATCGCTCGCCCAGAGCTGCTGCAGGTCGCCGAAGCCGTCGCCCGCGAGAAGATGATCGAGCGGGACGAGGTGCTGGAGGCGATGGAGCAGGCCATCCAGAAGGCCGGCCGCGCCAAGTACGGGCACGAGAAGGACATCCGCGCCGTCATCGACCGCCGCTCCGGCGAGGTGAAGCTGAGCCGGTGGACCGAGGTGGTCGAGCAGGAGCCGGTGGAGAACGAGGCGACGCAGATCCCGCATCGCATCGCGCAGAAGATCAAGCCCGGCATCGCGGTGGGCGAGTTCATCGTGGACCCCCTGCCGCCGATCGATTTCGGCCGCATCGCCGCGCAGACTGCCAAGCAGGTGATCGTGCAGCGCGTGCGCGAGGTGGAGCGCGGCAAGCAATTCAACGAATACAAGGATCGCGTCGGCGAGATCATCAACGGCGTCGTCAAGCGCACCGAATATGGCAACCTGATGGTTGATCTCGGCCGCGCGGAAGCCCTTCTCCGGAGGGACGAGACCATTCCGCGCGAAGCGTTCCGCAACGGCGACCGCGTGCGGGCCTACATCTATGACGTGCGCGAGGAGCCGCGCGGACCGCAGATTTTCCTGTCGCGCACGCATCCTGGCTTCCTGGCCAAGCTGTTCGCGCAGGAAGTGCCGGAGATCTACGACGGCATCATCGAGATCAAGGCGGTGGCCCGCGATCCGGGCTCGCGCGCCAAGATGGCGGTGATCTCGCGCGACAGCTCGATCGATCCCGTGGGCGCCTGCGTCGGCATGCGGGGCTCCCGCGTGCAGGCCGTGGTGGCCGAGCTGCAGGGCGAGAAGATCGACATCATTCCCTGGAGCCAGGAAAACGCCACCTTCGTGGTGAACGCCCTGGCCCCGGCCGAGGTGTCCAAGGTGGTGCTCGACGAGGACACCCGCCGGGTTGAAGTGGTGGTGCCGGATGACCAATTGTCGCTGGCAATCGGGCGGCGTGGCCAGAACGTCCGCCTCGCTTCCCAGCTGACGCGTTGGGACATCGACATCCTGACCGAAGCCGAGGCCAGCGAGCGGCGCCAGGAAGAGTTCCGCAAGCGCACCGGCCTGTTTGTCGAGGCGCTGGACGTGGACGACGTCATCGCCGGGCTGCTGGTGAGTGAGGATTTCTCCTCCATCGAGGAGCTGGTGGATGTTCCGGATGACGACCTGGCCGAGATCGAGGGCTTTGACGAGAACGTCGCTGCCGAGCTGAAGCGGCGCGCCCAGGCCTTCCTGGACCGCCGCGAGGAAGAGCTGGACGAGAAGCGTCGCGCGCTCGGCGTCGAGGACGCGGTGGCCGAGGCCGGCGGCTTCAGCCCGGCCATGCTGGTGACGCTGGGGGAGAAGGGCGTGAAGACGCTCGACGACCTCGCCGACCTCGCCGCCGACGAGCTGATCGAGATCCTCGGCGCCGAAGCCGTCGACGAGGACACCGCGAACGCCATCATCATGGCAGCGCGCGAACATTGGTTCGCGCAGGAGAATGCGGATGAAGCCCCGGCGGCGACGCCGGACGAGGAGAAGACCGACGACCAGTAACGCGGATATCGCATCCGAACCCGCCACCGAGGACGGCACGCCGGAGCCGGAGCTGAAAGGCCCGCTGCGGCGCTGCATCGCGACGCGGGACACGCTGCCCAAGGAAGCGATGATCCGCTTCGTGCTGGGGCCGGATCGGATGGTCGTGCCAGACCTGGCGGGGCGCTTGCCCGGCCGGGGAATGTGGTTGAGCGCGCGGGCCGATGTGCTAGAACGCGCGCTGAGCCGCGGCGCCTTTTCCAGGGCTGCACGCGGACAGGTGCAGTTGCCCCCAGACCTTCGCGCACAGATCGAGACTGGCCTCAGGGGTCGCATTCGCGACCAGGTGGGGCTGGCGCGCAGGGCCGGGCAGGCGGTGTGCGGCTTCCAGCAGGTGCGCGAATGGCTTCAGGCCGGGCGGGCAGCCGTTCTGGTGGAAGCGGACGATGGGAGCCCCAGCGAGCGGGCGCGGGTGATCGGACGGCACAAGGTGCCGGTGATCCTGGCGGTTGGTGCTGGGGATTTGGGTTCGGTATTCGGAAGGGATCATGCAGTGCACGTGGCGATAGCCCCCGGACGGATCGCCGAGATGCTGCTGCAGGAGGCGGGCCGTCTGGCCGCCGTCTCCGGCATCACGAGCGGAGCGGGGTCGTGAGCCCGCAACGGCTCGCGATGAGGATTGATGGCACAGAACGGATCGGGTTCAGGCGAACGAATGAGCGACCAGAATGAACAGGACGCGGCCAAGGGCCGGCTGAGCCTCCGCCCCGGCGGACGCTTGGAGCTGGGGAAGACGGAGGCTGCTGGCACGGTGCGCCAGTCCTTCAGCCATGGTCGTGGCAAGACCGTGCAGGTCGAAGTGGTGAAGAAGCGGGCCGCCGGCCCGGGTGCGCCGGGGGCCAAGCCCGCCGGTCCGCAGGCCGCGGGTCCGCGTCCGGCCGGTGGGCCGCAGCGCAGCGCAACCGGCCCGTCGCGCAGCGGCGGTGGCGGGGCGACCCCCGGTCGCCCGCTGAACCAGGCGGAGCAGGCCACGCGCCTGCGCGTGCTGGAGGAGCATCGCCGCCAGGAAGCCCAGCGCCAGCGCGAGGAGCGCGAGCGTCAGGCCCTGATGGTGCGCAGCGCCGCCGAGGAAGCCGCCCGCAAGGCGGAAGAAGATCGCCGCGCCGCCGAGGAAGCTGCGGTGCGCGCCGAACAGGAAGCGCGCGACCAGGCCGAGGCAGAGCTTCGCCGCAAGGCCGATGAGGAAGCGCGCCGCAATGCGCCGCCGCCGCCGCCCCTGGCAGCGGCGCGCCCCGGCCCCATTCCCAGCACCGCCCGCCCGGCGGCGCCGCAGCGCCCGATGGGCCCGCGCCCGGCTGCCGGTCCCGGTGGCGCCGGAGCGGTGCGGCGTCCTGCCGCGCCCGGTGCCGCTGCTGCTCCGGCCGCGGCGCCGGCTGCCGCCGCGCCGCGCCTGACGCTGCGCGGCCGTGACGAGGGGAGCGAGGAAGAGCGCCGCAGCCCCGTGCGCCGTCCCGGCGGTGCAGGTCCGCTGGCGGCCAAGAAGCCCGTCCCCGCCCCGGCCCGCAAGGCGCCCTCGGGTGGCGACCGCCGCCGTGACGGCCGCATCGACGTGGCCGCCGCGATCGAGGGCGACGACGACCGCAGCCGTTCCATGGCCTCGGTGCGCCGTGCCCGCGAGCGTGAGCGCCGGCAGCAGGAGCTGCAGCGCCTGCGTTCGGACGGCGTGAAGGTGGTGCGCGACGTGGTGGTGCCGGAAGTCATCACCGTGCAGGAGCTGGCCAACCGCATGGCCGCCCGTGGCGGCGAGGTGGTGAAGGCGCTGTTCCGCATGGGCGTGATGGCGACGCTGACCCAGACCATCGACGCCGACACGGCGGAGCTGGTGGTCAACGAGTTCGGCCATCGCGTGCGCCGCGTCTCGGAATCCGATGTCGAGCAGGGGCTGGAAGGCACCGTCGACAGCGACGAGCAGCTGCTGTCGCGTCCGCCGGTCGTGACCATCATGGGCCATGTCGACCATGGCAAGACCAGCCTGCTGGACGCGTTGCGCAAGACCGACGTGGCCGGCCGCGAGGCGGGTGGCATCACCCAGCACATCGGTGCCTATCAGGTGACGGTGCAGGGCGGCCAGAAGGTCACCTTCATCGACACGCCGGGCCACGCTGCCTTCACCGCCATGCGCGCCCGCGGCGCCAGCGTGACGGACATGGTGGTGCTGGTGGTGGCGGCCGATGACGGCGTGATGCCGCAGACGATCGAGGCGATCCACCATGCCAAGGCGGCGAACGTGCCGCTGATCGTGGCGGTCAACAAGATCGACAAGCCGGGTGTCAACCTCGACCGCGTGCGGCAGGAATTGCTGCAGCACGAGATCGTGGTGGAAAGCCTGGGCGGCGACACTATGGAGATCCAGGTGTCCGCCACCAAGGCGATGAACCTCGACAAGCTGCTGGAAGCCATCCTGCTGCAGGCCGAGGTGCTGGACCTGAAGGCGAACCCGCATCGCGGCGCCGAGGGCACCGTGATCGAGAGCAAGCTCGACAAGGGCCGCGGCCCGGTGGCCACGGTGCTGGTGCAGAAGGGCACGCTGCGCCAGGGCGACATGGTGGTGGCTGGCGCCGAGTGGGGCCGCGTGCGCGCCATGCTCGACGACAAGGGCCGCCAGTTGAAGGAGGCCGATCCTTCCCTGCCGGTGGAGATCCTGGGCCTGTCCGGCGTTCCGGCGGCGGGCGAGCAGCTCTCCTTCGTCGAGGATGAGGGCCGGGCGCGCGAGATCAGCGAGTTCCGCCAGCGCAAGCTCCGGGAGAAGCAGGCGGCCGCCGCCGGTGCCGCCCGCGGCACGCTGGCCGACATGATGGCCCGCGTCGCCGCCGGCGAGCAGAAGGAAGTGGCCGTCGTCGTGAAGGCGGACGTGCAGGGCTCGGCCGAGGCGCTCGGCGTGACCCTGAACAAGCTGTCGCGCGACGAGGTCAAGGTCCGGGTGCTGCATTCGGCGGTCGGCCAGATCACCGAGAGCGACATCCAACTGGCGAAGGCGTCCAACGCCATCGTCGTCGCCTTCAACGTGCGGGCCACCGGCCAAGCGCGGGAGATGGCGCAACGGGACGGCGTGGACATCCGCTACTACTCGATCATCTACGAAGTGGCGGATGACGTGGAGCAGCTGGTGCGCGGCAAGCTGGCGCCGATCCAGCGCGAGAAGTTCCTGGGCTACGCGCAGATCCTCGAAGTGTTCGAGGTCAAGCGCCTGGGCAACATCGCGGGCTGCCGCGTCACCGAGGGCGTGGTGCGCCGCGGTTGCGGTGTCCGCCTGCTGCGGGATGGCATCGTCATCCACCAGGGCGAGCTGGCGACGCTCCGGCGCTTCAAGGACGACGTCAAGGAAGTCACCAATGGCTACGAGTGCGGCATGAGCTTCGCCCACTACGACGCCATCAAGGTCGGCGACCAGATCGAGTGCTACGAGACCGAGACCGTCGCCGCGGTCTGACGTCAGCTGAAGGCCGGGGGAATGAACGCCCTCGGACCCTTTTCACCATCGGCCTGGCGGGTTTGTCCGCGGGACGGCCCGGCCACGGGCCGGAGGGTGACGGGGGTCCGGGGATGGTTCATTCCCCCTGGCCGTTTCTCACGCAGAGTGTTTGTTCCCATGGCCAAGAAAACCGCCACCTCCGGCGCCCCCAGCCAGCGCATGCTTCGCGTGGCGGAGGAGGTGCGCCATGCCCTGTCCGCCGTGTTCCTGCGCGGCGAGCTGCATGACCCGGACCTGGATGGCCGCCACATCACCGTCACCGAGGTGCGCGCCTCGCCCGACCTGAAGCACATGACCTGCTTCGTCTCCGCCCTCGGCCGGGCTGTGACCCAGGAGGAGCTGAAGGGGCTGAGACGGGTGCAGCCCTATCTGCGCACCCAGGTGGCCCGCGCGGTGCGGCTGAAATTCGCTCCCGAGATGCATTTCCAGCCCGACACAGCGCTGGACTATGCCATGAAGATCGACGCGGTGATGCGCCGGCCGGAGGTCCAGCAGGATCTGCAGCCCTCTCCCGGTGGGGCGGCGGACGAGGACAAGGCTCCTTGAGCTCCCCCGACGCGGCGCCGCCCGACCGGGCGCCGGTGATCCGCACCGTCGCCATGCCGGCCGACACCAACCCGGCCGGCGACATCTTCGGCGGCTGGCTGATGGCGCAGATGGACATGGCGGCCGGCAACGCCGCCGCCCGCCGCGCGCGCGGCCGCTGCGCCACGGTCGCGGTGGAAGCGATGAGTTTTCATTCCCCGGTGCGGGTCGGGGACGAGGTCAGCCTCTATGCCGAGATCCTGTCCACCGGCCGCACCTCGCTGCGCATCAAGGTCGAGGCGTGGCGGCGGGAGCGGGAAAGCGACCACACCAACCGCGTGACCGAGGCGGTGTTCACCTTTGTCGCCCTGGATGCGACCGGGCGCCCGCGGCCCCTGCCGGCAGCCTGAGACACCCGCCGGGCAGACGCTCCGGGCGCCCGGTTTCGCTTCCCGGTTCGCGGGGCGCGCCTGCGGCGCACCGTAATCCGTTTGCGCCCTGCCGCCCCTGATCGTATGACGCCCCCCTTCCAGCCGGAAGGTCCAGGACACGCCGTTCCTGGCGGCACAGCATGACGGGGCGGCGCCCTTTCATGATGCACAACGTGAAGAGTTCCCGATGCCCCGCCCGAACCGCAAACCGAAGGGCCGTCCGCTGGATGGCTGGCTGATCGTCGACAAGCCCTCGGGCATCGGCTCGACCGATGTGGTGAACAAGCTGAAGCGGGCCTTCAACGCGCAGAAGGTCGGGCATGGCGGCACGCTCGATCCGCTGGCCACCGGCGTGCTGCCGATCGCCTTCGGCGCCGCCACCAAGATGGTGCCCTACGTCATGGACGGCACCAAGACCTACCGCTTCACCCTGCGCTTCGGCGAGGCCCGCGACACCGATGACGCCGAAGGGCAGGTGATCGAGACCAGCGATGCCCGCCCGACCGACGAGCAGATCCGCGCCGCACTGCCCGCCTTCATCGGCGACATCATGCAGGTGCCGCCGATCTTCTCGGCGCTGAAGATCAACGGCGTGCGGGCCTACGACCTGGCACGGGACGGCCAGATCCCGGACATGGCGGCGCGGCCGGCGCGGGTGGACCGGTTCGAGCTGGAATCGCGCCCCGACGCCGATACGGCGGTGTTCACCGTGCAGTCGGGCAAGGGCGTCTACATGCGCTCCCTGGCCCGCGACATCGCCCGCGCATCCGGCAGCGTCGGCCACATCGCCGTGCTGCGGCGCATGCGTGTCGGCCCCTTCCTGGAAGCCGAGGCGATTCCGCTGGACAAGCTGGTGGCTTCGGAGGATACACCGCCTCCTTCCCCGGATCTTCTGCTTCCCGTGACGACCGCGCTGGCCGACATCCCGGCTCTGGCCCTCACGGAAGCTGAAATCGCACGCCTCTCCTTCGGCCAGGCCATCTCGGTGGTGGAGCTGATGGGGCGGATCCCTGTGGACGCCGACCCTGAAGGGGGTCTCGCGCGGGCCATGGCGGGGGAGCGCCTGAAGGGACTCGTGCGCCTGGAATCCGGCATGGCCAAGCCGGAGCGGTGGCTCGGCCCGGGCGAAAAGACCCTCCTGCCCGTTGATCCTATCGGGGATGACGCGGCAAACTGAAAGGCAAAGTGCCGATGTCGACTGTGACCGCTGAGCGCCGCGCGGAGCTCATCAAGGAATACGCCACCAAGGAAGGCGACACGGGCAGCCCGGAGGTGCAGGTCGCCCTGCTGTCCGAGCGGATCTCCTCGCTGACCGAGCACCTGAAGACGCACCCCAAGGATTTCCATAGCCGCCGCGGCCTGCTGGTGCTGGTCGGACAGCGCCGTGGCCTGCTGGATTATGTGAAGCGCAAGAACCAGGCCCGCTACCAGAGCCTGATCGAGCGTCTCGGCCTGCGCCGCTGATCCTGGCCTGCTGACCCCGGTCTGCGCCAAAAAAATTGCGCCGGTTCCTGAAAAGGAGCCGGCGCTTTTTTTTGCGTGAATTCTGCTGCCTTGCGATGGCCTTTGCCTGCTTTGAGGGCAAATTCGCGCCGTTCACTGCCCGATCGGCAAGGCAGCCTGCCCGAACCTGCAGTTTCACCGCCAAATCAACGCGGTTGGGCGCTCCGCCGGCCTTGGCACGGGGATTGCTGCACCGCAGAAGCTGCTCATGCGAGCCTTGCTGCCGGCAGTAACGGTGATTGCGTCAGGCTTGAGGCAAAGCTAACGGGCAGGCAGGCGTTCGTGCCATGACAGGCATGCAGCGTCGCCACAGCTCAGGCGTCGCCAAAAATCGCGGGCAGGGGCTGGAACACGGATTGGGAGAAACAGTTTGATGACGCCCATGCGGCTTGCCACCCTCCGCACGCTCGGCGCGGCCTTTCTGGCCGGTGCCGTGGCGGCGCCGGCGATGGCGCAACAACCCGCACCCGCCGGCGGCGCTGCGGCGACGATGGACGCCGTGAAATCCCGCGGCACGCTCAGCTGCGGCGTGAACACCGGCTTGGCCGGCTTCGCCCAGCCGGATAGCCAGGGCCGCTGGACCGGCTTCGACGTGGATTACTGCCGCGCCCTGGCGGTGGCCCTGTTCAACGACCAGAGCAAGATCCGCTACGTGCCGACCACGGCGCAGGGCCGCTTCACGGCGCTGCAATCGGGCGAGATCGACGTGTTGCCGCGCAACACCACCGCGACCCTGTCGCGCGATACTTCGCTCGGCCTCGATTTCCCGGCAGTGAATTTCTATGACGGCCAGGGCTTCATGGTGAAGGCCAGCCTGGGCGTGTCCTCGGCCAAGGAGCTGAACGGCGCCACGGTCTGCGTGCAGCCCGGCACCACCACTGAGCAGAACCTGACCGATTGGGCCCGCGCCAACAGCATCCAGTTCACCCCCGTGGTGATCGAGCGGCTGGAGGAACTGGTCTCCGCCTATGTCGCTGGCCGCTGCGACGCCTACACCACCGACGTATCCGGCCTGGCGGCCACCCGTTCCGCCCAGCCGCAGCCGGCCGAGCACGTGATCCTGCCGGAAGTGATCTCCAAGGAGCCGCTCGGCCCGGCCGTGCGCCACGGCGACCAGCGCTGGTCCGACCTGGTGCGCTGGACCCACTATCTGCTGGTCGGCGCCGAGGAGTTCGGCATCACCTCCGCCAATGTTGAGCAGGCTGCGGCGAATGATGCCCGCCCCGAGGTGCAGCGCATGCTGGGCAAGAATGGCGGCCTTGGCGCCATGCTCGGCGTCGACGATGCCTGGGGCGTGCGGGTCATCAAGGCGATCGGCAATTACGGCGAGATGTTTGACCGCCACCTGAAGCCGATCGGCATCCAGCGCGGCCCGAACGCGCAGTGGACGCAGGGCGGCCAGCAATACGCGCAGCCCTTCCGGTAAGTCGGCATAGGCGCAAATCATGAAGCGGGCGGGACCCTGGTGGCCCCGCCCGGCAGTCGTGAACAAAGAAGAACGGGGCTTCACCAATGTCCGACACCGCCGCCGATCCCAGGCTGCTGCGTGCGCCGCCGAAGAAGGGGATCCGACTGTCCTGGGCCGATGAGAAGCTGCGCGGCATCGTCTGGCAGGTGCTGGTGGTCGGCGTCGTCGTCAGCATCCTCTGGTGGCTGGTCAGCAACACCTCCCACAACCTGGAAGTGCGCCGCATCGCCACGGGCTGGGGCTTCCTGAGCCGCGAGGCCGGGCTGCCGATCGGCGAGCATGTCATCGACTACAACCCCACCAACACCTATGCGCGGGCGCTGCTGGTCGGCGTGCTGAACACGCTGAAGGTGGCGGTGATCGGGATCCTCCTGGCCACGGTGTTCGGCACGCTGATCGGCATCGCCCGGTTGTCGAAGAACTGGCTGCTGTCGCGCATCGCGGCGACCTATATCGAGGTGATCCGCGACCTGCCGCTGCTGCTGCAGCTGTTGTTCTGGTACGCCATCCTGCAGGGCCTGCCGGCGCCGCGCCAGTCGCTGAACCCCGTGACCGGCGTGTTTCTGTCCAATCGCGGCCTGAAGCTGCCCTGGATCCAGTGGCAGGACGCGCACAGCTTCGCCCTGCTCGGCCTGGTGGCCGGCATCGTCGCCACGATCTTCTACGCCCGCGCCGCCCGCGCCAAGCAGATGGCGGACGGCCAGCCGCGCAAGGTGTGGCCGCTGGCGCTGGGATTGATCCTCGGCCTGCCGCTGCTGATCTGGGCCGGCCTCGGCGCCCCCTTCGCCGGCGACATCCCGGCGCTGCGCGGCTTCAACTTCCAGGGCGGCCTGACCATCACCCCGGAATATTTCGCGCTGCTGCTCGGTCTAGTGATGTACACCGCCGCCTTCATCGCCGAGATCGTCCGCGCCGGCATCCAGTCGGTCGCCCGGGGTCAATGGGAAGCGGCCGAGGCCCTCGGCCTGCAGCGCGGCCGCATCATGCGGCTGATCGTGCTGCCGCAGGCGCTGCGCGTGATCATCCCGCCGATGACCAGCCAGTACCTGAACCTGACCAAGAACTCCTCGCTGGCGGTGGCCATCGGCTACCAGGACATCGTCTCGATCTCCAACACCACGCTGAACCAGACAGGGCAGGCGATCGAGGGCATCGCCATCATCATGGCGGTGTACCTGTCGATCAGCCTGTCGATCAGCCTGTTCATGAACTGGTACAATGCGCGCATCGCGCTGGTGGAACGGTGACGCCATGACCCCTGCCGCCCACCCTTCCCGCATTCCCGTCCAGGCGCCGTGCGCGCCGCAGGAGGGCTGACCCATGGCCGAGATCGCTGCCGAAGCCTCTGCCCCGCGTCCGCTGCAGGACGCCGTCATCGGCCCGCGCCGTCCGCCGCTGCTCGCGGTGGGGCCAGTGGCCTGGGCGAAGACCAATCTGTTCTCCTCCTGGCTGTCCACCGCCGTAACCCTGGCGCTGGGTTATCTGATCATTCGCTGGGCGATGGGCTTCATCGACTGGGCCTTCGTCAACGCCATCTGGTCGGTGCCAGTTACCAATGGCCAGGCGCAGACCCAGGCCTGCCGCGCGCTGAACGGCACCGGCGCCTGCTGGGCCGTGGTGACCGAGAAGCACCGCTTCATGCTGTTCGGCACCTATCCCTATGAGGAGCACTGGCGGCCGGCGCTGTGCGTGCTGCTGTTCATCGGCCTCTATATCGTTTCCGCCATGCGCCGCTTCTGGCGCAAGGAGCTGGCGCTGATCTGGATCGGCACGCTGGCGCTGATCGGCCTGCTGATGTGGGGCGGCGTGTTCGGCCTGTCCTATGTGCCGCAGGAGCGCTGGGGCGGCCTGGTGATCACCCTGATCCTGTCTACCTTCGGCATCGCGCTGGCTTTTCCGCTGTCGATCCTGGTGGCGCTGGGCCGGCGCTCGCGGCTGCCGGCGATCAAGACGCTCTGCATCCTCTATGTGGAGCTGATCCGCGGCGTGCCGCTGATCTCGCTGCTGTTCATGGCCAGCGTGATGTTTCCGCTCTTCCTCCCGGAAGGCATCAACATCGACAAGCTGCTGCGCGCCCAGGTGGCCATCATCCTGTTCGCCGCCGCCTACCTCGCCGAGGTGGTGCGTGGCGGATTGCAGGCGCTGCCGCGCGGCCAGTACGAGGCGGCCGACGCGCTGGGCCTGGGATTCTGGCAGAAAACCGGCTTCATCATCCTGCCGCAGGCGCTGCGCCTGGTGATCCCGCCGCTGGTGAACACCTTCATCGGCATGTTCAAGGATACCTCGCTGGTGCTGATCATCGGCATCTTCGACCTGCTGACCGCCGGCAAGACCGCCATCGTGGAACCCGCCTGGCAGGGCTTCGGCATCGAGATCTACGTCACCATCGGCCTGATCTACTTCATCTTCTGCTTCGCCATGTCCCGCTACAGCCAGGGGCTGGAAGCGGAGCTGAACCAGCACCGCGTCCGCTGATGCCCCGCAACCCGAACATCCGCCGCGAAGGAACCACCCCATGAGCGCCACCATGGAACCGGCCGCGCACGTCTCCTCCGCCGTCCGCACCGATGCCCCGCCGGCCATTCTGCTGGACAAGGTGAACAAGTGGTACGGCGCCCTGCACGTGCTGCGCGACATCAACCTGTCCGTGGCACAAGGCGAGCGGGTGGTGGTCTGCGGTCCCTCGGGCTCCGGCAAATCCACCATGATCCGCTGCATCAACCGGCTGGAGCAGCACCAGGAAGGCCGCATCATCGTCGACAACATCGAGCTGTCCGACGACCTGCGCAGCCTGGATGCCATCCGCCGCGAGGTCGGCATGGTGTTCCAGTCCTTCAACCTGTTCCCGCACCTGACCATCCTGGAGAACTGCACCCTGGCGCCCATCTGGGTCCGCCGGATGCCGAAAAAGGAGGCCGAGGCGCTGGCCATGGACTACCTGACCCGGGTCAAGATCCCGGAGCAGGCCAACAAATATCCGGGCCAGCTGTCCGGCGGCCAGCAGCAGCGCGTCGCCATCGCCCGCGCGCTGTGCATGAAGCCCAAGATCATGCTGTTCGACGAGCCGACCTCGGCCCTCGACCCGGAGATGATCAAGGAGGTGCTCGACACCATGGTGATGCTGGCCGACACCGGCATGACCATGATCTGCGTCACGCACGAGATGGGCTTCGCCCGCCAAGTCGCCGATCGGGTGGTGTTCATGGACCGCGGCGAGATCGTCGAATCGGGCGTGCCCGAGCAATTGTTCAACGATCCGAAGACGGAGCGGCTGAAGACCTTCCTCAGCCAGATCCTGCGCGGCCACTGAAGCCGGTACGCGGGGGGCGGGGCGCGTCGGGGGGCCAGTCAGCCTTGGGGCTGCCGCCCGCCACGCATGTAGTGGCGCTCCGGCCGGTACCCGCCGGGGGACAGCCACAGCCGCAGCCGGCGGAACTGCCGGCCAACCACACGAACGATCCTGTCCGCCGGGGTGCCGGACGTCAGGGCGGCCATCCGCCCTGACGCCAGATCTGCGGGAGCCTGGAACTGTTCCGGCTGTGCCATGGCTCTTCCATCCTGTTTTGGAGGGATTTGTGTGAACCCATGAACCTCACGTTTTCGTAAGGACAGCCGTAGATTAGCTCACGATCGCGTGATTTCAACCGGAATTTGCAGTCTCGCAGCGTTTCATGTCCAGGGCACCGGCAGGGTGTCGCCGGCGATGTAGAGCGGGTGCCCCGGCTCCCCCGATGCGGTGACCTTCAGCGCCATGGGCCGTACCCCGGCCTCGCGCAGCAGCGCGGCCAGGGCCCGGCCGCGCTCGCGCAGCTTCTTCGGCGGCAGGCCCCAGGCGACGATCACCCGCTCCGCCCGGATGGACCATTCGCGGATCGCCGCGTCATTGCCGGGCCCGACCGGATCCTCGGCTTCCAGCAGCATGGCCGGCCGGGTGGCGCGCAGGGCGAAGCTGTTCAGCACCACCATGGCGCCGTATCCCCAGCGGCGAGTGAAGTCGCGGGCGCGGCGCACCGTGGGATCGTCCACCCGCTCGTCAGCGGTGGACGGGTTCATCATGATCCAGGCGATGAAGCCGGGCGAGCCGAACGGCTTGCCGTCCCAGCGCCGCTCCAGAAAGGTGCGGTAGCGGCCATCCTCCGAGAAGGCGGCGCGGCTGACCACGTCGTCCGACAGCGCCAGCCGCACCTTGCCTCCCGGATCGTGCCGGTCCTGCGGGCGCAGCGTTTCGGGAAACAGGTCGGTCATGACAACACTCCGGCAAGAACGGGAAGCCGCTGCCTGTTCCGCCCGCTGCTTGGTGGGGGCGCGGCCGCCCCAGGCTCAGCGGGCGCTGGCGCTGGCCTCGGAGCGGTGCGCGCCGACGCGGGTGGCCAGCGCCGCGGCCATGAACTCGTCCAGTTCGCCATCCAGCACCGCGTCGGGGTTGCCCTTCTCGACATTGGTGCGCAGATCCTTCACCAGCTGGTACGGGGCCAGCACATAGGAGCGGATCTGGTGGCCCCAGCCGATGTCGGTCTTGCCGGCCTCGGTGGCGGCGTTGACTTCCTCGCGCTTGCGCAGCTCCAGCTCGTAGAGCCGCGCCTTCAGCATATCCATGGCGATGACCCGGTTGCGGTGCTGCGACCGATCCTGGGTGGAAGCCGCCACGAGGCCGGTCGGGATATGGGTGAAACGCACGCCGGACTCCGTCTTGTTGACGTGCTGGCCGCCGGCGCCGGAAGCGCGGAAGGTGTCGGTGCGCAGATCGGCCGGGTTGATCTCGATCTCGATCTTATCGTCGATCACCGGAAACACGTAGACGCTGGCGAAGGAGGTCTGTCGCCGTGCCGCCGCGTCGAAGGGGGAGATGCGCACCAGGCGGTGCACGCCGCTCTCGGTCTTCAGCCAGCCATAAGCGTTGGGGCCGGACACCTGGATGGTGGCCGATTTGATGCCGGCCTGCTCGCCTTCGGATTCCTCGGTCAGCTGCACCTTGTAGCCGCGCTTCTCGGCCCAGCGCGTGTACATGCGCAGCAGCATCTGCGCCCAATCCTGCGCCTCGGTGCCGCCGGCGCCGGCATTCACCTCGATGAAGCAGTCGCGCATGTCGGCCTCGCCCGAGAGCAGGCTCTCGATCTCGCGCCGCTTGGCCTCGGCCGCGAAAGCCTTCAGGTCAGCCATGGCGGCGTTGACCGTGGCCTCGTCTCCCTCGGCCTCGCCCATCTCCACCAGTTCCAGCGCGTCGCGCACATTGCGCTCGAGCGCCCGCACGCCGTCGATCTGGTCAGCGAGGCGGGTGCGCTCGCGCATCACCGCCTGGGCCTCGTCGGGCTTTTCCCAGAGCGTCGGGTCCTCGGAGCGGGCATTCACCTCGTCCAGGCGGCGCACCGCCACGTCCCAGTCGAGGTGGCGGCGCAGCAGGGCGATGGAATCCTCGATCTGGCCGCGCAGGGCCTCGGCATCAGCTCGCATGTCGCACTCCATCACCCCGGGCCACCCCCAGGGGGCCCTCACCGCAGGCACCGATTGCAGCCGGCGCATCCCCGCCGCAAGGGGGTCCGCCGCCTCGCGGATCATCCACGGGCGGCGGCGGCGGGATTGCGGGGGATAACCTTCCCCCAGCCACCGAGTCCAGGGCCGGCTGCGGCCGCGATGGCGCGGCGCGCCGGTCCCCGCCGCTAAGGCCGCGCCCGCGTCTCCGGTCCGCCTTCCCTGTGACCGCTGCCGCGGTTCGAGGGCCCTGCCGGCGTCGGGGCGGGAAGGGCTGGCCGTGTTCCCCGGTCACGCCCCGCATCGCCGCAGCGGATGGACGAGAGGGCAGGCCCGGATCAGGGAATGCCCATCCGTTCCGTCATCGTCGCGGAAGCCCCGCTCCCCATTGCGTTCCCGGCAGCGGATGGCTGGCGAACGCGCCTGCAACTGTGCGCTTTCGGGCCGACGTAACGGAAGCGACACCGTAAGCGATGTGCGCCCGCTGAGACTCGTGCGGGCGCGGGCAGCCAGCCGCCATCGTGCTCCCGCGGATCTGCCTGGCAGGAGCCCCGATTGGTTTCTTCGCATTCCCTGACGCCTGCACCGCGCAACCGGCTGCTCGCCGCCCTCCCGCCCAGCAGCCTGTCCCGCATCTGGCCGGAGCTGAGGCCGGTGGAGCTGGTGTCCAAGGTCGTGCTGCATGAGCCAAATGCCCCGATCACGTCCATCTACTTCCCGGACGATGGCTACGTTTCCATGGTGGCCTACATGGAGGATGGCGACGCCGCCGAGGTCGGGCTGGTCGGCCCCGAGGGTCTGGTCGGCCTTCCCGTTCTGCTGGGAAGCGACCGCAGCACCATCGAGGCCCTGGTGCAATGCCCGGGCACGGCGTGGACCATGAGTGCCGATGCCCTGCGTGCTGCCGTGTCGGCCGATCCTGTCCTGCATTCCTTCACGCTGCGCTATGCCCTGGCCCATCTTGAGCAGGTCGCGCGGACGGCGGCCTGCAACAGCCGGCACCACACCCAGGAACGCCTCGCCCGCTGGCTGCTGATGGCCCATGACAGAACCAGCAACAACCAGTTCCCCATGACGCACGAGATCCTGTCCATGATGCTCGGCGTCCGCCGCGCCGGCATCACGGTGGCTGCGGGCCAGTTCCAGAAATCGGGCTTCATCCGGTATGAAAAGGGCAGGATCACGGTCACCGACCGCGCCGGCCTGGAGAGCGTCGCCTGCGAATGCTATGGCGTCCAGCGGCGCATCCATGAGCACCTGTTCTGTTCAAGGGCGGCGCCGGGCAGCGAGCAGTCCTAGCTATCGAGCCGGATCCCCAATTCGCGGATCAACGGCCGCCACAACCGGCTCTCGGCGGCCACGAAGCTGTTCAGCTCACCGGGTGACCAGGCGGCACTCTCGATGCCGAGGGCGCGCATGCGCTCCTGCATCGCGTCCGAGGCCACCGCGGCGCGCACCTCCTGGTTCAGCCGCTCGAGAATGGCGGACGGCGTGCCGGCGGGGGCGTGCATGGCCTGCCAGCCGAAGGCCACCGCCTCGGCAATGCCGAGTTCCCGCGCGGTGGGCACGGCCGGCGCCCGGGCCGAGCGGCGTTCCGACAGCACCACCAGGGCGCGCACCTTGCCTTCGCGGATAAAGGGAATGCCGGTGGCGCAGTCGATCAGCACGCTGTCGAGGGTGCCGGCCAGCAGGTCCTGCATCGCCGCCGGGCCGCCGCGATAGGGAATATGCGTCGCCTCGAAGCCGGCGCGGCGCTTCAGCATCTCCATCGCCAGGTGGTGCGGCGAGGCCACGGCCGGCGTGCCGTAATTCGGCGCCCGCTGCCGGGACAGGGCGACATAGGCCTTGAAGTCCGACACGCCTTCCGGCCGCACCACCAGAAACAGCGGAAAGCGGCCGATGAAGCCGGCGCCGGTCAGGTCGCGGTCCGGATCATAAGGCAGGCGGGCATAGAGCGCGGGGTTGTAGACCAGGTTGCCATTGTCGGAATGCAGCAGGGTGTAGCCATCCGCTGGGGCGCGGGCCACGGTTTCGCTGGCCAGCACGGCGCCGCCGCCGGGGCGGTTGTCCACCACCATGTTGTGGCCGAGGCGCGGCCCGATCTGGCCGGCGATCAGCCGGGCGAAGGTGTCGGACGGGCCTCCGGCCGGATAGCCCACCACCCAGCGTAGCGGATGGTCGGGCCAACTCGCCGGCGGCGGAGCGGAGGGCTGACCCTGCGCATGGGCGCCGCGCGGGCCGCCCCGCGCCAGCAGGGCACCACCGGCCGCCCCGAGAACCAGTCCACGTCGTCCAACCATGCCGTACCTTCTCCCGCTGGCCCGGCCAGGCCGGGTGCGGCGCATCATGCGTTGCAGGGCCGCCTCACGCCAGCGGCATCGCGGCGGCTCAGCGTGCCAATAGCCATACCCAAAAGGGCAGCGTGGCCATGGCGGCGATGTGCTGGGTGGTAATCATTGTCGCCATCAGCGGTGCGTCCCCGCCCATGGCGCGGGCCTGCACATAGGCGGTGGGCGCGGTGGGCTGCGCGATGAACAGGATCGCCACGGCCGCCGGGGCTGCGGCGAGCCCGGTGGCCAGCGCCAGGGCGGTGGCAATGGCCGGCATGACTAGAAGCTTCAGCACGGCGGTCAGGAACTGCGTCATCGGCTGCGCGGCGAGGGCCCGCGGCGTCAGCGCCGCGCCGACGCAGAGCAGCCCCACCGCCAGCGAACCCTGCGCCAGCGCCCGCAGCAATCCGTTCAGCCCCGGCGGCGGCCCACCCAGCAGCGACAGCGCCAGCCCGGCGAGGCAGGCCAGGATCAGCGGGTTGGTCAGGATCTGCCGCAGCACGCGCAGGGGATGCGGGCGGCGATCGCCGCCCAGGGCGAAGGCCACGGTGATGATGGTCTGCACGCAGGGCACGATCAGCCCGGTGGCGATGCCGCCCAGCGCGATGCCGGCGGAGCCCTGCGCCGCCCCGGCGATAGCGAAGGCGATCAGGTTGTTGTAGCGGATGCCGCCCTGCAGCACCGAGGTCATGGTGGCGTGGTTGTGGTGCAGCATCCGCGCCAGCCCGACCGACAGCGCCGTGCCCAGCAGCAGCGTGCCCCAGATGGTGCCGGCCAGCGCGCCGAGCGGCAGCGCGCGCACATCGGTGGCGCCGATCGAGGACACCAGCAGCGCCGGCAGCAGCACGGTGAAGACCAGCTTCTCCATCGCCGCCCAGGGCGTGGCGTCGGGCAGCATGCGCTGGCGCAGCAGCCAGCCCAGGCCGATCAGCCCGAAGATGGCGGTGAAGGCATCGGCCCAGGCGGCCATGGGCGGGCGGCTCCGGCGGTCAGCGGGCCAGCAGCGCCTTCAGCTCCGCCTGCGGGCGGGCGCCGAAATGGCTGATGCACTCGGCCGCCGCGACCGCGCCCCAGCGGCCGCATTCCGGCAGCGCGTGGCCCTGGGTCAGCGCCGCCAGGAAACCGGCGGCGTAGGCGTCGCCGGCCCCGGTGGTGTCCACCACCTCGGTCGGCACCGCGGCGACCGCATGCGTGTCGGCGCCGGACACAACCACGCTGCCCTGCTCGGAGCGGGTCAGGGCGGCCAGCTTCACGTCCCGGCGCACCGCCTCCATCGCTGCCTCGAAGCTGTCCGTCTCGTAGAGGCTCATGATCTCGGCCTCGTTGGCGAACAGGATATCGGTCTGCTGCGCCACGAAGGCGCGGAACGCCTCGCGGTGGCGGCCGACGCAGAACGGGTCGGACAGCGTCATGGACACCTGCCGGTTGTTCGCGTGCGCGATGGCGGCGGCGCGGCGGAAGGCGTTCTGCGCCTCCGGCGGGTCGAACAGGTAGCCTTCCATGTAGGTCACGGCGGCGGCGGCCACCATCGCCTCGTCCACGTCGGCCTCGCCGAAGGCGACGCAGGCGCCGAGAAAGGTGTTCATGGTGCGCTGGCCATCCGGCGTCACCAGGATCAGGCAGCGCGCCGTGGGTGCGCCGCCCCGGAGCTTCGGCGTCGGAAAGGCGACGCCGGCGGCCTGGATGTCGTGCGCGAACACCTCGCCCAGCGCATCCTCCGCCACCTTGCCGAGGAACCCGACCCGCGCGCCCATCGCCGCCGCCACGGCGCAGGTGTTGCCGGCCGACCCGCCGCTGCTTTCCACGCCCGGGCCCATCGCCGCATAGATCGCCTGCGCCCGTTCGGCATCGATCAGGGTCATGGCGCCGCGCTGCATGCCCTGGGCCGCCAGGAAGGCATCGTCCGCCCGCGCCTGCACGTCGAGAATGGCGTTGCCGATGCCGAGGATGTCGAGGGTGGGAGCAGCCATGAAAATACCGGAACCCTTTGCGATGTGGTCCCGGAGCGCCGCCGGAACGGCGACGCGATAGCAGCCGGCGCTCGGCACGGCAAAGGGGCGGGCCGGGACGCCGTGCCGCGCGGCTGCGGCCGGCATCGTGAAATGCGCCGGAAGATCCTGGAAATCCCGGCTTTCCCCGGCAAGCCCCGTTGTCGGTGCGGGGTGGCCCGTGATAGCCCATTCGCCTCGCAGCACGGCTTGCGCCGTTCCCGCGCATGCCCCTTTCTCAACCGCCGTGCCGATAAAGGGTGAGCCGATGTCCGTCTTTCGCCGCCGCCGCGAAGAGCCCGCATCCCACGCGCCGGGCGCCGAGAGTGAGGATGGCTTCGCACCGCCGACCACCGTTCCGGTGGCGCGCGATCCGGACCTCGCCGTGCCCCCGTTTCGCCCAGCGCCCAGCCAGGAGCCTGCCATGAACCTGCCGCCCAAGCCCAGCCAGCCGCCGATCGGTGTGGGATTGCCGCAGCGGCCGCCGGTGAATGCGGGCCTGCACGGCCAGGCGATGCACGCGCCGTCACCGCAGCCGGCGCCGAGCCTGCAGGCCCCGGCGATGAGCGACCGCCGCACCATGGTGGTGGGCAAGGGTATCAGCCTGCAGGGCACCGTCACCGATGCCGAGCGGCTGGTGGTGGAAGGCACCATCGAGAGCCAGATGATGCACGCCACCGAGCTATTCATCAGCCAGAGCGGCGTGTTCCGCGGCGAGGTCGAGGTGGAGGACGCCGAGATCATCGGCACCTTCGACGGCACCCTGACCGCACGCGGCAATCTGGTGATCCGCGGCACCGGCCGCGTGCTGGGCGTTGCCCGCTGCCGCCGTCTCCAGGTGGAGGATGGCGGCCAGCTGTCCGGCCGCATGGAGATGCTGACCGACGCTGCCCCGGCCCAGAGCTACCTGCCGGCGCCGGCCAGCCTCGGCGAGAACTGAGCCGCCACGCCAGCGCCCTGGCGCGGGCCCGCGGGCCCGCCGGCCCGCGCTCCATTCCCTCCCGACCCGGTGCACCATGCCGCCGCGTGCCCTGATCCTGGCTTCCCTGTTGGTTCTGGGCGCCTGCGCGCAACAGCAGCGGGTCGATCCGCAGGCGGTGCTGGAGGAGGTCCTGGCCAGCTACCGCACCAGCCTGGCCGGCCTGCAGCCGACCGCCGCACCCGCCATGCCCCGCCCGCAGGCGACGCCCGGCACCGTGTCCCAGCTGCTGGGCCAGTCGCCCGATGCGCTGCGCCGCTGGCTGGGCGAGCCGCGCCTGCGCCGGCGCGAGGGCGCGGCGCAGATCTGGCTGTACCAGACGCCGTTCTGCCATCTGGACGTGGTGCTGGACCGAGACGACGCGCCGAGCAGCCCGCTGCGCGTCAGCTATGCCGCGGCGCGCTCCTCCGGCACAGACCGGCAGACGGAAGCCAGCTGCCTGCAGGAATTGCAGCGCGGCGCCGGCAGCACCCGGTCGGATCTGGCCAGCCTGCCGGGCGCAGGCTGATCCACCCGCCTCCGCCACTGGCGGATCAGGCGCTCAGCACCCCCTGCCGCACCAGCGCCGCCTTCATCGGGCAGGTGCCCTGCGCGCCCCGCCAAGCCAGGTAGGCACCGGCGCCAAGCGCCAGCGCGGTCAGCACCGGGTTGGGCCGCGGCCGGGCGGCGGCGGCGGCCAGCACCAGCCCGGCCGCCACATAGCCGGCGCGCTCGGGCAGGCTCAGCTCACCGGCTTCCTGGGTAGCGGGCCAGTTCGGCGGGGTGGTCTGCAGGTCGGTGTTTGAAGAGCTCATCGGATATTCCTCGGGTTCTCGGGTGCAAACTCCCCGGCCCTGGGCGGGTTCCAGGCCGCGCGATTTGACAGCCCGCCGCCCCGCGTCGCATTCCGGCGGCGCACCGCACGAAAGAAGCCCCGCCATGCGCCCTTCCGGCCGCGCCGCCGATGCCCTCCGCACCCTGATCCTGGAACCCGGCGTCGCCCGCCATGCCGAGGGCTCCTGCCGCATCCGGCTGGGCGTAACCGAGGTGCTGTGCACCGCCAGCGTCGAGCCGCGCGTGCCGCCCTTCCTGCGCAACAAGGGCGAGGGCTGGATCAATGCGGAATACGGCATGCTGCCGCGCGCCACCCACACGCGGGGCGAGCGCGAGGCCGCCCGCGGCAAGCAATCCGGCCGCACCCAGGAGATCCAGCGGCTGATCGCCCGCAGCCTGCGCGCCGTGGTGGACCGCAAGGCGATGGGCGAGATGGCGATCACCGTGGATTGCGACGTGCTGACCGCCGATGGCGGCACGCGCTGCGCCGCCATCACCGGCGCCTGGGTGGCGCTGCACTACGCCTTCGAGCATTGCGTGCTGAAGAACGCCATCAAGCGCAACCCGCTGCAGGATCAGGTGGCCGCGGTGTCCTGCGGCCTCTGGAAGAACGAGCCGGTGCTCGACCTCGATTATGCCGAGGACAGCGCGGCCGGGGCGGACGCCAATTTCGTGCTGGCCGGCAAGGGCGGCATCGTCGAGGTGCAGGGCACGGCCGAGGGCGCCCCCTTCTCGGACGAGCAGTTCCTGCGGCTGCTGGCGCTGGCGCGCCAGGGCACGGAGCAGCTCTTCGCCGCGCAGCGCAAGGCGATCCACCGGTGAGCGCCACGGCAACGGGACGCCGCCCGCTGACCGAGCGCCGCATCGTCATGGCCAGCCACAACGAGGGCAAGGTGCGCGAGAACGCCGCCTTGCTGGCCGGGCACGGCATCGAGGTGGTCAGCGCCAGGTCGCTGAACCTGCCGGTGCCCGAGGAAACGGAGGCCAGCTTCGTCGGCAACGCCACGATCAAGGCGGTGGCTGCGGCGCGCGCTTCCGGCCTGGTGGCGCTGGCCGATGACAGCGGCTTCTCCGTGGCGTCGCTGAACGGCGATCCCGGCGTGCGCACCGCCGACTGGGCCGAGCTGCCGGATGGGCGGCGCGACTACCCGGCCGCCATGGCCCGGCTGGAGGCCCTGGCGCGGCCGCACCCCGACCGCACCGCCTGGTTCACCTGCGCCCTGGTGCTGGCCTGGCCGGACGGCCACACGGAAGCCTTTGAAGGCCGCGCGATGGGCCGCTGGGTCTGGCCGCCGCGCGGCGAGGCGGGCTTCGGCTATGACCCAATGTTTCAGCCGGACGGCCACGACCAGACCTTTGCCGAGATGGGCAGCGCGGCGAAGCACCGCATCAGCCACCGGGCCGCCGCCTTCCGCCTGCTGGACGAGGGCTGCCTGACCGGCTGAGGAACGGGAACGCCCCTGTTGCGTTGCTGGCGCAGTGCCACGCGAAGGGGATTCCCGATGTTGACGCGACGCGACCTTGCATCAGCCCTGCCGGCGCTGGCCGCGCCGGCCCTGCTTCTCCCGGGGCAGGCGCGGCCGGCCCATGCCGCCGTGCCGCCCGGCATCCTGGCGATCGCGCGGCAGATCGACGACATCACCAGCCTCGACCCGCACGACTCCTTCGAGGCGTCCAGCGGCGAGATCATGGGCAACATCTATGACCGGCTACTGGCCGTGGACCCGGCGAATTCCACCCGCATGGTGGGCGACCTCGCCGAGCGCTGGGAGGTGGCGGCGGACAGCCAGGGCTTCACCTTCCATCTGCGCGCGGACCGCGTCTTCGCATCCGGCGCGCCCGTCACCGCGGAAGATGTGGCGTTCTCGTTCCAGCGCGCGGTGACGCTGAACAAGGCACCGGCCTTTATCCTGGGCCAGTTCGGCCTGACGCCGGACAACGTGGCGGAACGGGTTCAGGCCAGCGGCCCCCGCAGCGTGACGCTGCGCATCGCCGAGCCGCGCGCGCCGAGCTTCGTGCTGTACTGCCTCAACGCCAACGTCGCCAGCATCGTCGAGAAGGCGGCGGTGATGCGCCACGCCCAGGGGAATGACTGGGGCAATGGCTGGCTGCGGCAGAACAGCGCGGGTTCCGGCGCCTGGACCCTGCGCGAGTGGCGCGCCAGCGAGAGCGTGATGCTGGAGGCCAATCCCCGTCACCCTTCGGCCCCGGCGCTGCGCCGGGTGCTGATCCGCCACGTGCCGGACCCGGCGGCGCAGCTGCTGCAGCTGCGCCAGGGCGACATGGACATCGCCCGCAACCTCAGTGCCGACCAGATCCAGGGGCTGGAAGGCGACGAGGCGTTCCGCGTCCTGCGCCAGGACCGCGCTTTCCTGCTGTATCTCGGCCTCAACCAAGCCCATCCGATGCTCGGGCGGCCGCCCGTGGCGCAGGCTATCAAATGGGCCATCGACTACACCGGCATCGAGCGCAACCTGGTGCGCGGCACCTGGCGCGTGCACCAGGATTTCCTGCCCGCCGGCATGCCGGGCGCGCTGGACGACACCAGCTTCCGCCACGACCCCGACCGTGCCCGCGCCCTGCTGCGCGAAGCCGGCGCGGCGGAGGGCTTCGCCATCACGCTCGACCATTTCTCCAGCCTGCCGCACGCCGACGTGGCCCAGGCGATCCAGGCCGACCTCGACGCGGTCGGCATCCGCGTGCGCCTGCTGTCCGGCGAGCAGCGGCAGGTGATCACCAAGACCCGTGCCCGGCAGCACGAGGCGGCGCTGCTGTACTGGGGCTCGGATTATTTCGACCCGCATTCCAACGCCCAGGCCTTCCTGGTGAACCCTGATGATGGCGACGATTCGCCGCTCAAGACCGTGGCGTGGCGCAACCATTGGCGCGACCCGGCCCTGAGCGAGGCGGCCCAGGCCAACACACGCGAGGTGGACACCGCACGGCGGCTCGACACCTATCGCCGGCTGCAGCGCGAGTTCCGCGAACGCTCTCCCCTGCCGATCCTGCTGCAGCAGCAGGAAGTGGCGGTGACCCGTCGGGAGGTGGAGAATTTCCGTCTGGGCGGCATCGCCTACCGCACGCTGTTCGCGCCGGTGCGGAAGGGTTGATGCGGCGGGGCCCGCGCGACGGTGCCATCATCAGGTTGCGGTGTGTCGCCAGCCTGGCGTGGCGCTGCTCGGGGCGGCCCGTCGCCTTGGGCATCTTGGGCATGCCTCGTCAACAAGGGCAGCGCCGCTCACCTGTTCAGGCGACAGCGCCGGCATGAAGGAGATGTCATGCACGGTTCCGCGCCGATCGGCCGTGGCGGCGGCGCCGGTGGCGCTGACGCGACATCGCGTTCGCGGGGCGGCGCGCCGTTCGCGGAGATGTTGCGGCTGGCGGGCTGCATCAGGAGCGGTCCGGGAACGGCATTTCCCCGGACCTCACTCATTCCTCCAGCGGAAAGGCGGCGGGGCGGACCCGCTTCACCGTTTCGACAGGTCGACCACCCCGGCGAAGCCGGTCTCGGTGCCGAAGGCCAGCCGCGTTCCCGACGGGTTCCAGGCAAGCGCCGACACCGCGCCCCGCCCCGGCGCCGCCACCGGCACGATCTTGCCCGAGCCGATCTCGGCCATCAGCACCAGACCGTCCTGGAAGCCGGCCGCCACCACCTCGTGCTGCGGATGGCAGGCCACCTGGGTGCAGACGATGCTGTCGCCGCCGGCCAGCTCCACCGGCGGCTTGCCCATGGGCCCGCCAGCAAAGAACGGCCAGAGCACGACGCAATCCGCCCCCGCCGTGGCCAGCCAGCGCCCCTTGGCGGTGAAGGAGAAGGATTTGACCTTGGCAGGATAGCCGGACATCCGCATGTCCTGCTGGTCGGTCAGGCGCCAGCCATGCAGCGCGTTCTCCTGCATGGTGGTGACCACATGGGTGCCATCCGGGCTGAACAGCACCTGCTGGTGGCTGCCTTTCCAGGGCAGCACGCGCGGCTTGTCCTCCTTGCTGTTGACGAACCAGACGCTGGCGCCGTTGTAATGCCCGGCCGCGACCCGCTTGCCCTTGGCGTCGAAGGCGACGCCGCCCACCGTGGAGGGATGGACGAGCGCCTTCAGCTTCGCCCCGTCGCGGCCGAACAGGTGCACCACCTTGCCCACCGAGGCGGCGCGTAGCCCGGATGGATGGCTGGCCAGGTGCTCCACCCACTTCATGGTGCCGAAATCGGCGAGTTCGCTGATCTCGCCCGCGGCGGTGACGCGCAGGAACCTGCCGTCATCGCCGCCGGACAGAAAGCCGTTCTCGGCATCCGGCACCAGCGACAGGGCGGCGCCGTCATGCGCCTCCACCCGGCGCCACTCATCCTCGGTCGAGGCCAGCCGCAGCGTGCCGTCGCCGAGCGAGAAGGCGCAGCCATGACCATCCCGCCCGAAGGCCACCGCCATCACCCAGGCGCCCAGCTCCTCCGACCGGCCGCGGGAGGACAGCAGGAAATCCGCGTCGTTCGCCGTCTCGCTCATCCGGCCACACATCCCTCGAAGCCGCGGCGCAGCTGCGGACGGTTCAGATTGCGGCCGATGAAGACGATCTTGGATTTGCGCGGATCGCCTTCCTTCCAGGGGCCGATGAAGTCGCCATCGGCGATCATGTGCACGGCCTGGAAGGCGAAGCGCCGATCCTCGCCCTGGTAGTGGAGGATGCCCTTGGTGCGCAGCAGGTCCTGGCCCTTGGATTGCAGCAGGCCGCCGATCCAGGCGTTGAACAGCTCGGGGTCGATCGGGCGCTCCACCTCGAAGCTCATGCTCAGCACGTCGTCATTGTGCTCGTGCTCGTCGGATTCCAGGAAATCCGGCTCGCGCTCCAGGATGCGCTCCAGCTTGAAGGCGTCGCGGCCGATCACCGCATCCACCGGCACATCGGATTTGGTGGCGCGGCGGATCTCGGCATAGGGGTTGATCGCCTTGATGCGGCGCTCGACCTCGGCGGCCTCGTCCTCGGTCACCAGGTCCATCTTGTTGAGCACGATCACATCGGCGAAGGCGATCTGCTCCTCCGCCTCCTTGCTGTCCTCCAGCCGGGCCAGGAGGTTCTTGGCATCCACCACGGTGACGATGGCGTCGAGCCGCGTCGCGCGCTTGACGTCCTCATCCATGAAAAAGGTCTGCGCCACCGGGGCCGGATTGGCGAGGCCGGTGGTTTCCACGATGATGCCGTCGAACCGGCCGCGGCGCTTCATCAGCCCGCCCAGGATACGCACCAGATCGCCGCGCACGGTGCAGCAGATGCAGCCATTGTTCATCTCGAACACTTCCTCGTCGGCGTCGATGACGAGGTCGTTGTCCACGCCGAGTTCCCCGAATTCGTTGATCACCACCGCGAATTTCTTGCCGTGGTTCTCGCTGAGGATGCGGTTCAGCAGGGTGGTCTTGCCGGCGCCGAGATAGCCGGTGAGAACGGTAACGGGAATGGTGGTGTCGCTGGTCTCGCTCATGCGGGTTCCTCCTGCCGGGTCGGGATCGGGCGGCGCTTGGGATGTTATATGATACGCATGACGCCCCAGGTCACGGGGGGTGCCGTGTGCCCGGAACGGGTCTGCCTTGTCCAAGGGTTGCCGGCAAGGCTAGGTTCCCGCCCCGCCCTTCCGACGGGCCGCCGCGAGCATGGACTTGCGCCAGGCCGAACTGTACCAACCTGTAGTTGCAGAAATGAGACGGGCGAAGACTGGACGGCAAAGCTTGCGGTCGCCAAACCGGGAGCAGCGCGGAACGTTGAGTGCGGTGCAGCGTGGATCTGGCGGGTCGAACATGAGCGTGAGCGGAGACGAGGCGGGCCGGGTGCGGGTTGAGCATCCTGAGGAAGAGGATGTGCAGGGCGAAGGCTGGCAGCAAAGCCGCGGCGTTCCCGCCCAGGGCCGCGTCGAGAGCGATGCGGAATCGGCGGCCCATTCGCCCACCGGCGGACCCGGCTTCCGGCACTGGCAGGAGGCGACGGTGTCCGACCCGGGGCTGGGGAATCGCGGCAGCGTGTTCTTCGCCGCGGTCGAGATGACCCGGATGCCGATGATCCTCACCAACCCGAACCAGCACGACAACCCGATCGTGTTCGCCAACCGCGCCTTCGAGGACCTGACCGGCTACCGCCAGGACGAGATCATCGGGCGCAACTGCCGCTTCCTTCAGGGTGCGCAGACGGAGCGGGAACAGGTGGCCCTGCTGCGCCGGGCCGTGGCCGCCGAGGAGCCGATCTCCGTTGAGATCCTGAACTACAAGCGCGATGGCACGCCGTTCTGGAACGGCGTCTACATCGCCCCGGTCTATGATGATGAGAACCGGCTGATCTACTTCTTCGCCTCGCAACTCGATGTCAGCCGCCGCCGGGCCTCGGAACAGGCCTTCCGGCAGGCGCAGAAGATGGAATCGATCGGCCAGCTCACCGCCGGGCTGGCGCATGACTTCAACAACCTGCTGCAGTCCATCTCCGGCAGCCTGGAATTGCTGGGCCGCCGGACGGAGGATCCGACATCCCTGCGCTACCTGTCGCGCGCGGCCGAGGCCGCCGATCGTGGCGCCAAGCTGACCAAGCAGCTGCTGGCCTTCGCCCGCAAGACGCGGCTGGACCCGCGGCCGACCGAGCTCAACACCCTGATCAACGAATTCGGCGACATGCTGGAAAGCTCGGTCGGCAACCAGGTCGAACTGCGCTTCAACCTGCAGCGCCGCCTGCCGCCGGCGCAGCTCGATCCCGTTCACCTGGAGATGGCGCTGTTGAACGTGGTCATCAACGCGCGCGACGCGATGCCGCAAGGCGGCACGGTGACCATCACCACCACGGTGGAAACCCTGCCCGATAACGGCCTGCCCGGCGGACGTTACGTGGTGCTGTCAGTGGCCGATACCGGCTGCGGCATGCCGCCGCACGTGCTGGAGCGCGCCACCGAGCCGTTCTTCACCACCAAGGGCACCGGCAAGGGCACCGGGCTCGGCCTCGCCATGGCGCTAGGCTTCGTGCAGCAATCCCTGGGCAAGCTGGAGATCCGGAGCGAGCTGGGCCAGGGCACCACCATCCGCATGCTGTTCCCGGCGGCGCCCGAGATCTCCACGCCGCCCCGCCCGGCCGCCCCGCGATCCCAGGAGATCGAGCGGCGCGGCGCCGCCGAAACCGTTCTGGTGGTCGAGGACAGCGAGGACGTGCTGGCCCTGGCCTGCGAACAGCTGGAGGATCTGGGCTACCGCGTTCTGCCGGCCGGCAACGCCGACGAGGCGCTGGCGATCCTCGACCGCCAGGGCGCCGACGGCATCGACCTGCTGTTCTCGGACATCCTGATGCCGGGCAGCATGAACGGCCTGATGCTGGCGGAAATCTTCCGGGAGCGGGCGCCCCACGCGGCGGTCCTGCTCACCACCGGCTACAACGAGGATCTGACGGTGCAGGTGCCGCGCTCCTCCAGCATGGATGTGCTGGGCAAGCCGTATCGCCGCTCGGAACTGGCTGATCGGGTGCGGTCGGCGCTGGATGGCCGCGGGCGGGAGCGCGGGCCGCGCGCCGGGGCGCCGCGGCCGAACATCGGCCCCGAGCACCAGGGCTGACGCATCCGCCTCAGGCGGCCGGCGGTTCCGCGGCGTAGCCGGCCACCGCCGCGACCTCGGCCGTGCATCCCATCACCACCGCGACGCGCTGGTGCAGGCTGTCCGGCGGGATGTCGAGGATGCGCCGCGCGCCGTCGGTGGCCGCGCCGCCCGCCTGCTCGATGATCAGGCCGAGCGGGTTGGCCTCGTACATCAGCCGCAGCTTGCCGGCCCGGTCCGGCTCCCGCGAGTCCCAGGGATACAGGAAGATGCCACCGCGGCGCAGGATCCGCTCGATGTCGGCCACCATGGAGCCGGTCCAGCGCATGTTGAAATCGGCGCCGCGCGGGCCGTCGCGGCCGGCGATGCAGTCGGCGACGTAGCGCCGCATTCCCGGCGCCCAGTGCCGCTGGTTCGACATGTTGACGGCGAATTCGCGATGACCGGCGGGGATGGTGATGTTGCGCTGGGTCAGCACCCAGGAGCCCACCTCGCGGTCCAGCGTGAAGCCGAACACGCCGCTGCCGAAGGTCAGCACCAGGGTGGTCTGCGGCCCGTAGATCGCGTAGCCCGCCGCCACCTGCTGCCGCCCTGGCTGCAGGAAATCCGCCTCGGTCACGGCGCGGCCGGACACCGCCTCCGGCGCCTTCAGCACCGAGAAGATGGTGCCGACGCTGAGATTGACGTCGATGTTGCTGGAACCATCGATCGGGTCGTAGACCAGCAGGTACTCGCCCTTGGGGTAGCGATGCGGGATGGGATGGATCGCCTCCATCTCCTCCGACGCCAGGGCGGCGAGGTTGCCGCCCCATTCATTGGCGTCGAGCAGGATATCGTTGGCGATCACGTCCAGCTTCTTCTGCACCTCGCCCTGGACGTTCTGCTGCCCGAGGCTGCCGAGCACCCCGCCCAGCTCGCCCTTGTTGATGGTGAAGCTGATCGCCTTGCAGGCGCGCGCCACCACCTCGATCAGCAGGCGCAGCTGCGGCGGCAGGTTCTTGTCCTGCCGCTGCTGCTCGATCAGGAAGCGGGACAGGGTGATGCGCTGCATGCGGGAAGCTCCTTGAGCGAGGCGGTGGGCGGGGCATCGCCCGGGGCCGCGCCCTGATCCCGTTCCGCTACGGCCAGCGTGCCTGGGGATCAAGCGGCAGCACCGGGCGCGGCTGCCAGGGTCCGGCCCGGTCCATGTTCTGCACGAAGCCCGGCATCCCGCCCAGGGAGCACGAGGCCCCGGCCCGCGCATCGGCCAGCATCGCCTCGCCCTCCAGCCGGCAACGGGCGCGGTCATCCGCCTCCGTTGCCGGCGGGGCGAAGCGGTGGCATTCGATGGAAAAGCCCGGCAGGGCGATGCGCGCACCCCCCGTCACAGCGTCAGCCCCAGCAGCTCGGCATGGCGCTGCGTGCTTTTCAGCCCGCTGCCGGTCAGCACCACCACCGTGGTCTCGTGGCGGCCGATGGTACCCGCCTCCAGCAGCCGGGCGAAGGCGGCCGCGGCCTGGGCGCAGGTCGGCTCCACATAGAGGCCGCGCCGGGCCAGGCCGCGCGTGGCCTCGATGATCTCCGCCTCCTCCAGCAGCACGGCGCCGCCGCCACTTTCGCGCAGCGCCGCCAGGTTCTCGGCCAGACGGACCGGATGGGCGATGGCGGTGCCTTCGGCCACGGTCGGGCGTGGTGCTTCCTCCGGCAGGCGCAGGAAAGCGCGGGCGATCGGGCCGCAATGCGCCGGCTGCGCCGCGAACAGGCGGGGCAGCCGGTCGATCTCGCCGGCGCGCCGCAACTCGGCGAAGCCGATGGCGCAGCCGAGGATGTTGGAGCCGGCGCCGCAGGGAATGATCACATTGTCCGGCGCGCGGAAGCCGAGATCCTCCCAAAGCTCATAGGCCAGCGTCTTGGTGCCGTGCAGAAAGAAAGGCTGCCAGTTGTGGCTGGCGTAGAAGATGTCCCGGGCCTGCGCGACCGCCGCGTCGGCGCAGTCCTGCCGGCTGCCCGGAACCAGCTCGATCTCGGCGCCCAGGGTCTGCGACTGCACCGTCTTGGCCGGGCTGGTCGAGTCCGGCACCAGGATCTTGGCGCGCATCCCGCCCGCCGCCGCATAGGTGGCGATGGCGGCGCCGCCATTGCCCGAGGAATCCTCCAGCACGCGAAACACGCCCTGCGACCGCAGCAGCGACAGCATCACCGAGGCGCCGCGGTCCTTGAAGGAGCCGCTCGGCATGAACCATTCGCATTTGAAGCGGACCGGCGCACCGGCCCATTCGCCCGGCAGCAGCGGCGTGCAGCCCTCGCCCAGCGTGATCGGCGCATCCGGCCGGAAGGGCAGGGCGGCGGCATAGCGCCACAGGCTGCCCTTGCTGCGGTCGATGTCGCCGCGGCCCAGGCCGGGCAGGTCGGTCAACAGCAGCGGCTGGCCCTCGGGGCCGCACCAGCGCGGCTCGGCGAGCGGAAAGGTGGCCCCGGTGCGGGGATCCAGATAGGCAGGCTCTTGCATGCCCGAATCCTGGCCCCTCCGCGCCGCCGCGGCAAGACGGCTTGCCGCGGCGCGGCGGGCGCGGGATAGGCTGCTGCCATGTCCGATTCCGATGCCGTTGCCCGCCTCGCCGCCGATCTGGTCCAGCTGGACAGCCGGTCCTTCCTGTCCAACCGCGCAGTCGCGGACCGCATCGCCGCCGAGCTCGGTGGCTTCGAGGTGGAGCGGCTAGACTACACGGATCCCGACGGTGTGGCGAAGCAGGTGATCGTGGCGCATCGCGGGCCGCCGGGCGGCGTGGCGCTGTCGGGCCACATGGACACCGTGCCGGACACTGGCTGGACCACCGATCCCTTTTCCGGCCGCATCGATGCCGACGGGGTGCTGCACGGCCTCGGCGCCACCGACATGAAGGGACAGCTCGCCGCCTGCATCGTCGCCGCCCGGGGATTGCCGGAAGGAGTGGCAGCGACGCTGCTGATCACAACCGACGAGGAAACCACCAAGCAGGGCGCAAAGCTGATCGCCGAGCGGTCGGCGCTGGCCCGCCGCGCCGCGCCGCGCGCCATCCTGGTGGCCGAGCCGACCGAGAGGGTGCCGGTGCGCGGCCACCGCTCCAACATCGACTTCGTGGCGGTGGCCGAAGGGGTGCAGGCGCATTCCTCCCTGGGCACGGGGCGGAACGCCAACTGGGCGCTGGTGCCGTTTCTCGCCGAGATGAAGGCCTTGGCCGAGCGCCTGCGCGCCGACCCGTCCCTGCACGACGCCGCCTACGACCCCGTGTTCAGCGATTTCAACCTGCTGCTCGACAATCACGGCGCGGCGGTGAACGTGACGGTGCCCCGGGCCACCGCCCGCATCAAGTTCCGCTACAGCCGCAGCATCGACCCGGACCCGGTGGTGCGGGCCGTCGAGCAGGCGGCGCAGCGCGCCGGACTGGCACTGGCGGTGCTGCGGCAGGGGCCGCCGCCGGAGATGCCGGCCGACCATCCACTGGTGCGCGCCGCCGAGGCCGCCACCGGCCGCAAGGCCGAGACCCGCCCCTTCGGCACCGATGCCAGCGAATTGCAGGAATTGGCGCCCTGCCTGATCCTGGGGCCGGGCTCGATCGCCTCGGCGCATAGCCCGCGGGAAAACGTGGCCGTGGCGGAACTGGCGGCGGGGGTGGCGCTGTTCCGGCGGCTGATGCAGGGCTGAGCCGCCGCAACCGGAGCCCCGCCGGGGCGCTGTTCTGCCGGAACCCGACACGGCAGAAAGGTATCAGCGCATGAAGGCCATCAAGCTGCGCGCCCCCGGCGGGCTGGACCGCCTGGAGGTCGTGGACCTGCCCGATCCCGGCACGCCCGGGCCTGGGGAGATCCGCGTCCGGCTGCATGCCAGCTCACTGAACTACCACGACTTCGCCGTCGTCAAGGGCGCCATCCCGACCGAGGATGGCCGCATCCCGATGTCGGACGGCGCCGGGGTGGTGGAGGCGGTGGGCGAGGACGTGCCCGGCTTCGCGCCCGGCGATGCCGTGGTGTCCGGCTTTTTTCCGCACTGGCAGGACGGACCCGCCGAGGTCGGCGACTTCAGGACCGTGCCCGGCGACGGCGTCGATGGCTATGCGCGGGAAGCGGTGGTGCGCCCCGCCTCCTGGTTCACCCCCGTTCCCCGCGGCTGGTCGCATGCCGAGGCGGCGACGCTGACCACGGCGGGGCTCACCGCCTGGCGCGCCCTGGTGGTGGACGGCAACATCCGGGCCGGCGACGTGGTGCTGGTGCTGGGCACCGGCGGCGTTTCGGTCTTCGCCCTGCAATTCGCCCGCATGATGGGGGCGATCGTGGTCGCCACCTCCTCCTCCGATGCCAAGCTGGAGCGGATGCGCGAACTCGGCGCGGCGCACACCATCAACTACAGGTCCACGCCCGAATGGGGCCGGGCGGTGCAGGACTGGACCGGCGGCCGCGGCGCCGACCACGTGGTGGAGGTGGGCGGCGCCGGCACACTGGCGCAATCCATCCGCGCCGCCCGCATCGGCGGCCACATCGCGCTGATCGGCGTGCTGACCGGCCGCTCGGGCGAGGTGCCCACGGCCCTGCTGATGGCCAGGCAGCAGCGGCTGCAGGGATTGATCGTCGGCAGCCACCGGCACCAGCGGGAGATGATCCGCGCCATCGACGCCACCGGCATGCGCCCGGTGATCGACCGCCGCTTCGCGCTGCCCAACATCGCCGACGCCTTCCGCCACCAGGAGGCCGGCGCGCATTTTGGCAAGATCGCGCTGGAGTTCTGAATGGAACCGCGGCGCCGCCCGGCCGTTCTTCAGGGGAGAACCAGCAAGGGAGCGCCACCATGCCCGACGAGAAGCCGCAGGATACCGAGCAGACCAAGAAGCCGGCCGAGCAGCCGGTGGACGAGAAGGCGCAGGAAGACGCGGCCAAGGAACGCGAGAAGACCGGCGGCTACCAGTAACGCGCCGAGCTACTCCGCTGGCGGTGCCTTGGCCTTGGCGCGGGGCGGCGTCAGCGGCTCCGGATGCATGGCGAACAGGTCGGCCGGCGTCACCGCGCCGTGCAGGCGCTGCGCCTTGAACCGTTCCCGGTCCAGGCGGCGGATCTCCTGTTCCACCAGCTCCGCCGTGTCCCGCGGCACGCCGAGCCCGACCAGGGCTTCCCGCCCCAGTGCCAGGGCCGATTCCAGGGTTTCCCGCACCACTTCGTCGGCGCCGGCGGCCAGAAGCTGCAGCGCGTGCGGCCGGTCATAGGCCCGGGCGATGCAGGGCAGTTCCGGAAAGGCTTCCCGCACCACCTGCACGATGCGGGTGGTGGCTTCCGGCCGGTGGGTGCAGACCAGGATCATCCGCACCTTCTCCGCCCCGGCCGCGCGCAGCACGTCGAGCCGCGTGCCGTCGCCGTAGAAGACGCGGGCGCCGAACCGCGCCGCCTCCTCGATGCGGCGCACATCGGAGTCTAGCAGGGTCAGGCTGACGCCCTGGCGCAGCAGCACCTGCGCCACCAGCTGGCCGAAACGGCCGAAGCCGATCATCAGCACGGCGCCGTCCGCCCCGGCATAATCCTCGTCCGGGATGTCCTGCCCGCAGCGTCGCAGAATGGCCGGGCCGAAGCGGATCAGCAGCGGCGTCGTCGCCATGGACAGCGTCACCAGCGCCACCAGCAGGCTGGCCTGCTCGGCGCTCAGCACGCCGGCCGCGGCGGCGGCGGTGTAGAGCACGAAGCCGAATTCGCCACCCTGGGCGAGCAGCAGCCCCGCACGTAGCGCCACCGTCGCCGGATGGCCGAACAGGCGCGCCAGGGCATGCACCGCCAGCAGCTTCACCACCACCAGCACCACGACGCCGGCCAGCAGCACCGGCCAGCGCGCGGCGATCACGCCGAGATCCAGCCCCATGCCGACCGACAGAAAGAACAGGCCCAGCAGCAGGCCGCGAAACGGCTCGATATCCGCTTCCAGCTCGTGCCGGTAATTCGACTCCGCCAGCAGGACCCCGGCCAGAAAGGCGCCCATGGCCATCGACAGGCCGGCGATCGCCATCAGCCCGGCGGCCCCCAGCACCACCAGCAGCGCCGCCGCCGTCATGATCTCCCGTGCGCCGGAACGGGCCAGCAGGCCGAAAAACGGGTTCAGCAGGAACCGCCCGGCCAGCACCACGGCGGCAACGGCGCCCAGCGCCAGCGCGGCCGCCTGCCAGGGGGAGCCTTCGTGCTCCGGCGCGAAGGGCGACAGAAACGCCACCAGCGCCAGCAGCGGCACGATGGCCAGGTCCTGCAGCAGCAGCATGGCGAAGGCGGTGCGGCCATGCGCCGCCTCCACCTCGCCGCTGTCTTCCAGCAGCGGCAACACCAGCGCGGTGGAGGACAGGGCCAGGCCGAGCCCCGCCACCAGCGCCGCCGGCACGCTCCATCCGAGGCCGTAGGCCAGGCCGAGGCTGAGCAATCCGCCGCACACCAGCATCTGCGCCGTACCCAGCCCGAAGATATCGCGCCGCAACGCCCAGAGCCGCCGCAGGTTCAGCTCCAGCCCGATAATGAACAGCAGCAGCACGATGCCCAGCTCGGCCACCCCCGCCACCCGGCCGGAGGTCGCAAACAGCCCCAGAACAAAGGGGCCGATGGCAACGCCGGCAGCGATATAGCCCAGCACCGAGCCGAGCCCCAGCCGCTTGAACAGCGGCACCGCCAGCACGGCGGCCGCCAGCAGCACCATCGGCTCCAACAAGGGTGGGGCGTGGTGGGCTTCTTCCATCGGCATGTCCCGCTAAAATGGATGGATTAGCGCATCCGCGACGGCGGCGCGCAATGCGGCGCGAACAATCCCGCCCTGCGCCCCCGCTTCCCGGCTCGCCCCTGGCCCGGCCGGCCCGAAGCGGGCAGGATGGCCCGCGCATCATGGCCGACACCTTCCACCTCGATCTTCCCGACCTCGCCGCCACCGAGGCGCTGGCCGCCCGCGCCGCGGCCCTGGCCCGGCCCGGCGACGCCATTCTGCTGGAAGGACCGCTCGGCGCCGGCAAGTCGGCCTTCTGCCGCGCCTTTCTGCGCGCCGCGGCGGACGATCCGGAGTTGGAAGTGCCCTCGCCCTCCTTCACCCTCGTGCAGGGTTATGAATTGCCGCTGGGCGCGGCGCATCATTTCGACCTGTACCGCCTGTCCGGCCCGGACGAACTGGAGGAGCTGGGCTGGGACGAAGCGCGCGACGGCCTCGTGCTGGTGGAATGGCCGGACCGGCTGGGCTGGCTCGAGCCTGAGGCCGCGCTTCGCCTGCGCCTGATCCCGGATGGCGAGGCGCGGCGTGCGTCCGTGTCGGGATGGGATGCGGCCAGGCTGCGGGCGCTGGTCCAGGATCCCGGGCGGAGCTGAACAGCCAAGCAAGGAATTCATCCATGCGCCGTCCGCGCCTGCCTGCGGAGTGCCCGGGGAAGCCCCGTCGCCCGGCACCGGATGCCGCATTCCATGAGGCCTGAACTCGACCGGCGCCGCCTGTGGCGGTTGCCGCTGCTGTCTCCGCGGCAATGGCGCCGCCGCCTCGGCTTCTGGCTGGAGACGGCGCTAGTGGGCCTGGTGGCGGTGGGCTTCGCCTGGCTGGCCGATGCGGCGCAGGGGCCTTCCTGCATCTCGCCCAAGCCGCGCCGCTGCTGGTGTTCCTGATCGCTCCGGCCGGGCTGGCGCTGTCCATGGTGCTGACCCGAGGGTGGTTTCCCGGCGCACAGGGCAGCGGCATTCCGCAGGTGATCGCCGCGCTGCACGAGGCCGATCCAGGCCGGGCCGGCGCGCTGCTGACGCTGCGCATCGCGTACGGCAGGGTGCTGCTGACGTTGCTGGGATTGCTGTCCGGCGCCTCCATCGGGCGGGAAGGGCCGACGGTGCAGGTGGCGCCGCCATCATGCACGCCATCGCCGGTGGCAGCGCCTGCCGCACCAGGACATGATGTGGGTCTTCATGCCGGCCGGCGGCGCGGCCGGGATGGCCGCCGCCTTCAACACGCCGCTGGCCGGGCTGGTCTTCGCCATCGAGGTGCTGAGCCATTCCGTTCGCTCCCCCACCGGGGCCATGACCCTGACGGCGGTGGTGATCGGCGGCGTCGTGTCCACCGCCCTGGTTGGCAATTACGTGTAGTTCGGCGTCAGCCATGCGGGGCTGGAGATCGGCAGCGGCTGGGGGGGGCTGGTCTGCGGCTACCTGGGAGGGCTGGTGGGGGGCGGCTTCGCGTCTGCGCTGCTGCAACCTGCCGCGGCTGCTGCCAGGGGCGCTGCGCCGGCTCTCCGTGGCGCGGCCGGCCGCGTTCGCCGCCGGGTGCGGGTTGCTGCTGGCGGCGATCGGCTGGTGCTCGGGCGGCACCAGCTACGGCACCGGCTACGAACAGGCCCGGATGCTGGTGGAAGGGCAGGCGGGCGTGCCGCTCGACTTTCCCATCTGGAAGTTGCTGGCCACGGTGGTGTCCTACCTGAGCGGCATCCCCGGCGGCATCTTCGCGCCTTCCTTGTCGATCGGCGCCGCATCGGCCAATGGCTGGCCGGGCTGCTGCCGCTGGCCTCGGTCGGCGCTCCGGGTGGCACGGTGGTGCTGCTCGGCATGGCAGCCTATTTCTCGCGGGTGGTGCAGGCGCCAATCACCGCCGCGATGACCGTGTTGGAGATGACCAGCAACTACGCCCTGGCGGTGCCGCTCATGGCGACCTCGCTGGTTGCCTTCGTGGCGTTCCGCCTGGTGTGCCGCCGCCCGTTCTACAGCAGCATGGCGCGGCGCTTCCTGAAGCACTAGGCCAGGGCGCTACAGGCCCAGGCCGGCCGGCCTGTCCTGCCCGGCATGCACCGGGCAGCCGTCGCGGATGCCACGGAAGTGTCCGGCATCCTGGTATGTCGCCTGTCCCGCCCGCGGGATGCCCCCGCGGGATGCCGCCCGCGGGCGCTGTGCCCGGCGCCATGTCCCGGGGCTGAACTGCATGCCAGCATGATCCGCGCTGGGCTGCGGCGCCACCACCAGCCGCCACGCTGCGGTCAGGCCTTTCCTGGTCCGGCTCCACACCGAAGGCTTCCTCGCTGCGATGGGTGGAGAAACGCAGCGCCAGCGGATGCGGGCCTGCCGTGCCGCACAGGCCATGGCCAAGCCGGCGTCAGGTGGCCCGAGACGCGCAGCCCGCCTTTCCACAGGGCGGGGCGGCGCCGGGTAGGTCCGCGAGGGTAGGAGGGCAGGCGGAAAACGCCGCGCCATGCCCCCTGCGGCCCGCTCAGCCTATGCGGATGATCCGGGCCAGCGCCGCCACATGCTCGGGCGGCGTCTGCGGCACGATGCCGTGACCCAGGTTGAACACGAAGGGCCGTCCCCGCATCGCCGCCAGAATGGAGCGCGCCTCCGCCTCCAGCGCCGCGCCGCCAGCCACCACGGCCTGCGGGTCCAGGTTGCCCTGCAGGGTAACGCCAGGGGCTACGTTGGCGGCCGCCCAGCGCGGGTCCATGCCGGTATCCATGGCCACGGTGCCGACCCCCACCCGATCGGCGTATTCGACGATCAGCGGCCCGGCCAGGCGCGGAAACCCGATCAGCGGGATGTCGGGGCGGACCTTGCGGATGCCGCGCACGATGGCCGCCGCCGGCTCGATGGACCAGCGGCGGAACTGGGCCGGGGAGAGCAGCCCGGCCCAGCTGTCGAACAGCATCAGCGCCTCGGCCCCCGCCTCCGCCTGGGCGAGCAGGTATTCCACGGTGCTGTCCACCAGCAGCCGGATCAGCTTCGCGAACAACAGCGGGTCGGCATGGGCGAGGCGCCGCGTTTCCGCGAACTCCTTTCCCCCTTTGCCGTCGACCATGTAGCAGGCGACCGTGAACGGGCTACCCGCGAAGCCGATCAGGGCCGTTCTCGGCGCTTCCGCTTCCAGGCCGGCCCGCACCCGGGCCACCGTCTCCAGGATCGGCGCGATGTTGGCCCGCACGGCGCCGGGCCTGAGCGTCGCCAAGCCGGCCGCGTCGCGGATCGGCGCCAGCAGCGGCCCTTCCCCTTCGGCATAGCGCAGCGGCTGTCCCAGCGCCCAGGGCAGCATCAGGATGTCGCTGAACAGGATGGCGCCGTCCATGCCGTAGCGGCGGATCGGCTGCAGCGTCACCTCCGCCGCCAGCTCGGGCGTGGTGCAGAGGGCGATGAAATCGCCCGCCTGGGCGCGGAGCTGCCGGTATTCCGGCAGGTACCGCCCGGCCTGGCGCATCAGCCAGAAGGGTGGCGGCCAGGGCGCTTCGCCGGAGAAGGCGCGGAGCAGGGGCTTTTGGGCGTGTTCCATGGACCCTCTCTCTCTGAAAAAGAGTCTTTAAGAAAGGTGGGGAGTCTATAGGGCCTGTGGATAAGGGGGACGCAGTGGACCGACTCGCCATCCACAAAGTTTTCCACAGGGTGGACTCGGGTGAGAATCGTGCTGTGCAGCGGGATTTCGGCGATTTTCCCGAGTCAGCGCGGACCGATCTGAAGAATCATACCCAGGCCTTTGATTCCGTGCCCTTCATCCCCGTGTTACCCCCATGGGCTTCGCAAGGGGCAATCTTTTCCCCATTGTTCACCCTAATCCCCGTTATCCTCCACCGCCGGAAACCTCGCTTTCGGGCCGAACAGCAGAACAACCCGCACCGATGCCGAACCGCATGTTCAACCTGCACCTGGTTTCCGACAGCACCGGGGAGACGCTGAATTCCATTGCCCGGGCCACCCTGGCGCGGTTCTCCGATCCGCATGTGGTGCACCACCGCTGGTCCCTGGTGCGTTCCCACCTGCAGCTGGAGCAGGTGCTGGAAGGCATCAAGGCCGAGCCCGGGCCGGTGATGTTCACCCTCGTGGACCGCTCCCTGCGCCACGCCCTGGAAGGGGTGTGCCAGCAGATCGGCGTGCCCTGCCTGTCGGTGCTGGACCCGGTAATGAACCTGCTGCAGGCGCAGCTCGGCCAGGAAGCCAAGGAGAAGCGCGCCGCCCAATACGTGCTGGACGCCGATTACTTCCGCCGCATCGACGCCATGCACTACGTGCTGGCGCATGATGACGGCCAGGGCGTCGCAGGTATCGAGGAAGCGGATTGCGTTCTGGTGGGCGTCTCGCGCTCCTCCAAGACGCCGACCTGCTTCTACCTGGCGAATCGCGGCATCAAGGCGGCCAACGTGCCTATCGTGCCGACCTCGCCGCTGCCGGCCGAGCTGGAGAACCCGCCCTGTCCGGTGATTGGCCTGACCATCGACACCACGGCGCTGATTGATATTCGCCGGCACCGGCTGAAGATCATCGGCGCCGGCGGCGTTCGCCAGGACACCAATGATTACGTAGATTTCGAGGCGGTAAAGGCCGAGATCCAGGCGGCGCGCCGTCTCTGCACCAGCCATGGCTGGCCGGTGATCGACGTCACCCGCCGCTCCATCGAGGAAACCGCGGCCACGGTGCTGCAGCTGATGGAGGCCTGGCATGCCCGGCGCGCCCAGCACGGCCCGAAGCCCGGAATGATCGGCGCGTGAGCATGCGGCTGGTGCTGGCTTCCTCCTCCGCCACCCGGGCCGCGCTGCTGCGCTCGGCCGGGCTCGCCTTCGAGGCCCTGCCGACGGCGGTGGACGAGGCAGCGCTGAAGCAATCCGCCCGGGCCGAGGAATTATCCGCCGCCGATGCCGCCATCCTGCTGGCCGAGGCCAAGGCGATGCGCATCGCCCGCCGCGATCCGGAAGCGCTGGTGATCGGCGCCGACCAGCTCCTGGTCTGCGATGGCCAGTGGTTCGACAAGCCCGAGAACCCCGCCGCGGCGCGGGCACAGCTCCTGACGCTGCGCGGCAAGCCGCATACGCTGTTCACCGCACTGGTGCTGTGGCGCGGCGGCCGGCGCGTCTGGCAGCACGTGGCGACGCCCAAGCTGGTGATGCGCGAATTTTCCGAGGCGTTCCTCGACCGCTACCTGGCAGCGGAGGGCGAGGCGGTCTGCGCCTCGGTGGGTGCCTACCGGCTGGAAGGCCTGGGGGTGCAACTGTTCCGCGACGTGCAGGGGGAGCACAGCGCCATTCTGGGCCTGCCGCTGCTGCCGTTGCTCGGCTTTCTGCGGCAGCACGGCGCGATCGAAAGCTAGGTCGGGGCTGGGGCGCACGACGCGTCCACCCGCGCCCGCAAGCCATGACCCACCGCCTTGTTCCTGCCGTTCCACCCGTCGGGCGCCGGCACCTGGACTGGTGAGAACAGCGGCACCGCGCCTTCCGGTCGCCGCAGCCACGCCCCGGCCGTCGCCCTCAACCGCGCGATCGTGCCTGATTGCGGCCTGCATCCGGCAGGCGCGGCCCTGCGCCCGGGCGCTGGCCGCCGGCCGCAACCCTGCCGGACGCACGGCATTGCAGCGCGAGGCTGCCGAAAAGGACTGAGCGGATGGCGACGGGTTTGCTGGCGCTGCTGGATGATGTGGCGGCGATCGCCAAGGTGGCCGCCGCGACGCTGGATGATGTGGCAGGCCAGGCGGCGCGTGCCGGCACCAAGGCGGCCGGTGTGGTGATCGACGATGCCGCGGTGACGCCGCGCTACGTCACCGGCTTCGCGGCGGAGCGCGAATTGCCGATCGTCTGGAAGATCGCGCTCGGCTCGCTGAAGAACAAGCTGCTCTACCTACTGCCGGTCGCCCTGCTGCTGAGCGCCTTCGCTCCCTGGGCCATCACGCCGCTGCTGATGCTGGGCGGGTTCTTTCTCTGCTACGAGGGGGCGGAAAAGGTGCTCCACGCCCTCAGCCCGCAGGCCGCCGAGCATCACGAGAAGGCGGCCGCGCCCTCCCGCGCTGATGCCCGGCTGCTGGAGGACCAGAAGGTCAACAGCGCCATCAAGACCGACTTCATCCTGTCGGCCGAGATCATGGCGCTGACGCTGTCCACCCTGGCCGTGGGCCCGGTCTGGCTGCGGGCGCTGATCCTGGCGCTGGTGGGGCTGGGGCTGACGGCGCTGGTGTATGGCGGGGTCGGGCTGATCGTGAAGGCGGACGATGTCGGCGTCTCGCTGGCCGCCAACCCGGCGCCGGCCTCCAGCCTGCTGGGCCTGCGGCGGAGCGCCGGGCCGCCGGGCGGGCTGGACCGCGCCCTGGCGCCGGCCACGCAACTGCTCGGGCGCGGCCTGGTGCGCTTCATGCCCTGGTTCCTGCGCATCCTGGCGGTGGTCGGCACCGCCGCGATGGTGTGGGTGGGCGGCGGCATCATCCTGCACGGGCTGGAAGGCTTCGGCCTCGCCGCGCCGGCGCATCTGGCGGAAGGCATCTCCGAATCCGCCGTCGAGGCGGTGCCGCATGCCCTGGCCGGCGCGGCGGGCTGGCTGGCGGGCGCCGCCGCCGCCGGCGTAGTGGGGCTCGCCGTGGGGGCGCTGCTGATCCCGCTGGTGCAGTTCGTGGTCGCGCCGCTGTTCAACCGCCTGCGGCCGGCCGGGCCGGGCTAGGCCAGGGCTTGCTCCACCGCCGCCTCGGCATGGATCAGCGTGGTGTCGAACAGCGGCACGGCGCTGTCGGACGGGCGGACCAGCAGCATGATCTCGGTGCAGCCGAGGATCACCGCCCCGGCGCCGCGCGCCACCAGCCGCGCGATCACCTGGCGGTATTCCTCGCGCGAGGCCGGCTCGATCCGGCCCTGCACCAGCTCGTCATAGATGATGCGGTGGACGGTGGCGCGGTCGGCCGCCTCCGGCACCAGTACCTCCAGCCCGTGCCGGTCGACGAGGCGGCCCCTGTAGAACTCGCCCTCCATGGTGAAGGCGGTGCCGAGCAGTCCGATGCGGCCGATCCCCGCGGCGCGGATGCGCTCCGCCGTCGGGTCGGCGATGTGCAGGATGGGAATGCCGATCGCCGCCTGCACGGCCTCGGCCATACGGTGCATGGTGTTGGTGCAGATCACGATGAAATCGGCGCCGCCGCGCTCCAGGCGCCGCGCCGCCTCGATCATCAGCGCGGTGGCGCCCTCCCAGTCGCCGCGATGCTGCAGCGCCTCGACCTCGGCGAAGTCAAAGGACCACATCAGGCAGCGGGCGGAATGCAGGCCGCCCAGCCGGTCCCGCACCAAGCGGTTGATGATGCGATAATATTCGGCCGAGCTTTCCCAGCTCATGCCGCCCAGCAGCCCGATCACCTTCTGCGGCATGGCGGCGTTCATCCCAGCATCTTGCCGATCACCCGGGCGGTGTAGTCCACCACCGGGATCACCCGTCCATAATTGATCCGGGTCGGGCCGATCACGCCGAGGGCGCCCACGATCTGCTCCTTCCGGTCGCGGAAGGGCGAGACCACCATGGACAGGCCAGCACTGTTGAACAGCCCCGACTCGGCGCCGATGAAGATCTGCACGCCCTGGCCGCGCTGCGCCAGCTCCAGCAGGCGCAGCATGGTTTCCTGCGCCTCCAGCCGCTCGAACAGCGCCTGGATCTCCTGCAGCCGGGCGATCTCGTCGATGTTCTCCAGCAGCTTCGACTGGCCACGCAGGATCAGCGAGCCGCCGCCGCCGCCCGACCAGGTGGCCAGCCCCGACTCCACCATCTGTCCGGTCAGCTCGTCGAGCGCGGAGCGGTTGGCCTGGATTTCCTCGGCCACGGCGCCGCGGGTTTCCTCCAGCGTGCGGCCGGACAGGCGGGCGTTGAGATAGTTGGAGGCCTGGGAGAAGGCGGAAGGCGGCAGCCCGGCTGGCACCTCGATGACGCGGTTCTCCACCTGGCCATGGGCGTTCACCAGCACCACCAGGGCGCGGCCGGGCGACAATGCCACGAACTCGATGTGCTTCACCGGCGCCTCGGTCTTCGGCGCCACCACGAGGCCGGCGGCACCGGCCAGGCCGGAGAGCATCTGCCCGGCTTCCGACAGAGTTTCCTCCATGGAGCGGCCGGCGGCGGCGCAGCGGGCGGCGATGTTCTCGCGGTCCTCGTCCGACAGGTCGCCGAATTCCAGCAGGCCGTCGACGAACAGGCGCAGTCCCTGCTCGGTGGGCAGCCGGCCGGCCGAGGTGTGCGGGGCGTAGAGCAGCCCGGCTTCCTCCAGATCCGCCATGGCGTTGCGGATGGTGGCCGGCGACAGCGCCAGCGGCAGGCGGCGGGACAGGGTGCGGGAGCCCACCGGCTCTCCGGTCTGGACATAGAGTTCCACCACCTCGCGCAGGATCGCCGCTGCCCGGTTGTTCAGGCCGGACAGGCGCGGCAGCTCCGCACGCTGGCCGGAGAACAAGGGAGTCGGGGCTCTCGGCACGCGGTTCATCTCCTCGCTGCGACGGCAGGGGCGTGGCGCCACGACCTCACCAGGGCTTGATGGCCCAGACGACGCTTTGGCGGCATCATGTCACGCTGTGACACATCCTGGCCATGAAGCGGTTGCATCTCATGCTTATTGGGTTGCCGTGACGCCGAGACAAGCGGGCATGCAGCTCCGCCTTTCGCGACGGCACCAGCAGGCAAGGAGGTCATCATGACGGATACGGCCGTTTCCCGGCTCTGGCCCCTGGCCCTGATGAGCTGGCTGGCCGCCATGCCGCCCTCGCCGCGCCAAGCCGACGCCACCCCGCTGCCGGACAAGGCCGAGCAGGCGGTGGCCCCGCCGGCCGACGCCGCCGATCCGCGCGAGCCGGACGCCGGCCGGTGACCAACCCGGTGTTGGTGGCTTTCCTGCTGGTGCTGCTGTTATTCGCGCTCAGCGCCTCGCTGGTGGCCATGCTGCTGAACCGGGCCCCGCGCTTTCCCGGACTGGCCGCCTGCCTCGTGGTGGTGGCGATGATCGGCCTGTCCTGGGGCGGCGCGGCGCTGCTGACCCACTGAAGGCCCGGTGCCGGGATGGCAAAGGAGGGATCAGCCGCGCCAGAAGCGCGGCATGAACAGGATCAGCACGGTGAACAGCTCAAGCCGGCCGAGCAGCATGGCGAAGCAGAGCAGCCATTTCGCCCCGGCCGGGATGGCGGCGTAGTTGCCGGACGGCCCGATCGAGGTGCCGAGGCCGGGGCCCACATTGGACAACATGCTGACGGCGGCGCTGGCGCTGGTCAGGAAATCCAGCTCAAACAACATCAGCGCGATGGTCAGCGCGCCGTAGCAGATGAAATACAGCGCGAAGAACACCACCACCGAGCCCACCACGTCATCCGGCAGCGGTTTGCCGCCATAAACGCGCGGAAATACCCCGCGCGGATACAGCAGGCGCAGGAAATGCGCCCGCAGCATCAGCGCCACCACCTCGAAGCGGAAGATCTTCATGCCGCCGGAGGTCGAGCCGGTGCAGCCGCCGATAAACATCAGCCCATAGAACAGGCCGGTCGCCGCATTGCCCCAGGTGGTGTAGTCGGAGGAGGCGAAGCCGGTGGTGGTCACCACCGACACCACGCTCAGCATGGCGTGGCGGATCGCCGCCTCGGGGCCGTAGAGGCCCCGCCCCCAGAGCCACAGCGCCAGCAGGCCGGACACCACCAGGATCAGGCCCAGGAAGCTGCGCACCTGCGGATCGCGCCACAGCGCCCAGTCGCCCCGCAGCGCGCGCACGTACAACACGAAGGGCAGCGCGCCGGCCAGCATGCCGCAGGTCGCGATCCAGTGCACCGCCGGGATCTGCCAGCGTGCCAGGGAGGTGTCGGCGGTGGAGAAGCCGGCCGTGGAAATGGTGCTGAGCGCGTGCGTCACCGCCTCGAACGGCGCCATGCCCGCCAGGAAATAGGCGATGCCGCAGGCCAGGGTCAGCGTCGCGTAGACGATGGTGATGGCCTTGGCGATCTGCCGCGCGCGCGGCAGCACCTTCTCCGACCGGTCGGAGCTTTCGGTGCGGAACAGCTGCATGCCGCCGACGCCGAGCGCCGGGAGGATCGCGACCACCGTGGCGATGATGCCGATGCCGCCCAGCCATTGCAGCAGGGAGCGCCACAGCAGGATGCCGGGCGGCGCGTGATCCAGCCCGGACATCACCGTGGCGCCCGTGGTGGTCAGCCCCGAGACAGCCTCGAAATAGCTGTGCGTGAGGTGGCCGCCGAGGCCCGGCTGCGCCGACAGGAAGAACGGAATGGCGGCCGCGGCCGAGGTCAGCGCCCAGCTCAGCGGCGTCAGCACGAAGGCCTGCCGCAGCGTCAGCCCGCTGGCGAGGTTGCAGCGCGTGGCGCGCACCATCAGCGCGGCGACAATGGCGACGCCGAGGCTGGCGAGCAGGAACGGCTTCCAGTCTGGGTTGCCGTACAGCCCGTCCACCGCCGCCGGCAGCAGCATGAAGCCGCTCAGCGCCAGCAGCATGAAGCCCGACAGGTGCAGCACCGGCCGCATCGCCGGCGGCGCCCAGGACGCCGCCGCCCGCCGGGCCATGGGTTCAGGCTTCATCGGCCTCGATCGGATTCTGCGGCGGCCGCTGGGGCAGTTCCTGCCCGGGAATGCTGAGCACCGTCTCGGCCGCCCGCAACGCGTCATGCGCCACCACGGCGATCACGTGGTCGCCCGGCCGCACCTGCGTGGTGGCATCGGGAATGATCGCGTCCTTGCCGCGCAGCACGGCGCCCACTAGCATGCCGCGCGGCAGGCCGACCTGGCCGAGCGGCGCCGCCACCAGCGGCGAGCCGGCCAGCGCCTCGGCTTCCAGCACCTCGCCGAAATCGCCGCGCAGCCGGTGCACCTGGGTGATGGCGCCGCGGCGCACATGCCGCAGAATGGAGGAAATGGTGATGGCGCTAGGGCTCACCACCACGTCGATGCCCATCGCGTCCAACACCGGCTCATAGGATGCCTTGTTGACCAGCGTCACGGCGCGGCCGCAGCCCGCCCGCTTGGCCAGCACGGAAACGAAGATGTTGGTTTCATCGTCATTGGTCACCGCCACCAGGGTATCGACGGTGCCGACATGGGCCTCCTCCAGCAGGTCGCGCTCCAGCGCATCGCCCTGCAGCACCACCACATCAGGGCCGAGCTCGCGCGCGATCGCCTCGGCGCGCTGCGGGTCGTGCTCGATCAGCTTCAGGGACACGAGCGATTCCTGGGCCAGCCGCCGCGCCAGGTGCAGCCCCACATTGCCGCCGCCCACGATCAGCAGCCGCCGCGCCGGCACGTCGCGGTGGCCGAAGGCGGTCATGATCCGGTGCATCAGCGCCGGCTGCGCGATGACGTAGAGATCGTCGCCGACGCGCAGCCGCTCGGTCTCGGCCGGTACCGCGGCGCGGTCTTCGCGCAGCAGCGCCACGACCACGAAGCCGCTGCGTGCCGCCTCTTGCCGCAGCGCGCCGACCGAGCGCCCGGCAACCGGCGCGCCGTCCTCCACTTTCAGCCCCAGGAGCTGCACCCGCCCCTCGGCCAGCGGCACCATGTCGAAGGCGCCCGGCGTGTGCAGGCGGCGGGCGATGCCGCGCGCCACCTCCCGCTCGGGCGAGATGATCACGTCGATCGGCATCTGGTCCAGGGCGTAGAGATCCTGCCAGATCGGCTCCAGATAGCCATGGTGACGCAGGCGGGCGATGCGCCGCTTCACCCGGAACAGGGAATGGGCGACCTGGCAGGCCACCATGTTCACCTCGTCCGAACGGGTGACGGCCACCAGCAGGTCGGCATCCTGCGCCCCGGCCTCGCGCAGCGTCGCGGGATGGGATGCGTGGCCCACCATGCCGCGCACGTCATAGCTTTCATCGGCGCGGCGGGCCTGCGCGGGATCGAGGTCGATCACCGTGACATCATTGCCCTCCCGTGCCAGGTGGCGGGCGATGGTGGAGCCGACCTGGCCGGCGCCGCAGACGATTACCCGCATCGGTCCCGCACCTCGGTGATGGCGCAACTCAGGTGGTACAGGCTGCTGGCCGGGGCAGGCTCCCCGCTGAAGCTGCCATCCGGAAGGCGCCGCTCGTGCCACAGCCCGTCGGGGCGCAGATAGCCGTGCAGCACGCGCCCGGCCTCAGCGAAGTCGTCCGGCCGGTTGTGGCGGCGCAGGGCGGCGGATTTCAGCCGCTCGGCCTGGGGCCACAGCCGGGCGCCCGCCGAGCGGATCGTGCCGTCGCTGCCGACCACGTCGAACAGCGCGCCGGTCCCGGGATCGCGCCCCCACCCGTCGACGAAGCGCTGCAGCGCCGCGGCTTCCTCCGGCGCGGCCTGCACGCCGGCGAGGCGGGCATGCTGGTCGAGCAGCCAGATCCATTCGCAGGCATGGCCCGGCTCTGCCGGGTGCGGATCGTCCATCGGGCGCAGATCATCCGTGAAGAACTCGGCCAGGGTGCCGCTGCCCGGCTGAAACAACCGGGTGCGGAACAGCGCCACGAGGCGGCCGGCTGCGTCGAGGAAGCGCTGGTCGCCGAAGCTGGCGGCGGCGGCGAGGCGTGCTTCCAGCAGGTGCATGTGCGGGTTCTGCCGGCGCGGCAGGTCGGGCGGCAGGGATTCGAGATAGCCGCCCTCGGCATGGGTCAGGTGGTGCTCGATGAAATCGTCCAGCGCCAGGGCGGCGTCCCGCAGTTCCGTGCCCGGCTGCACCGTGGCGGCGGTGGACAGGGCCAGCAGCACGAAGGCGTGGTCGTACAGGTCGCGCCGGTCATCGATCACCTGGTTGTCCAGGCTGAAGCGCCAGGCATAGCCGCCATCGGGCCGCGCCGCGTGCCGGCGCAGGAAGCGCAGACCCAGCTCCACCGCCTCATCGGCTCGGGGAAGGCCGTGCCGCTGCGCCAGGCTGAAACTGTAGACCTGGCGCGCGGCGACGCGCAGGCGCCGGAATGGAACCGGGCAGTGGCGGCTCTCCAGGTCGAGGCTCTCGTGGAAAGCGCCCTCGCGCCAATCGACACCGTGGGACAGCCACAGCGGCCACGCCGCACCCGCCAGCCAGGACCAGAGATCGTGCATCACGCTTCCGGCGTTACGATGCGCGGGCGCCCTGGGGCAAGAGGGGTTCGGACCCGAAAGCCCCGAACGCAGAAAGGGGCGCCGAAGCGCCCCTTTCCCGATCAGGCCGCCTCGCTCTCGGCGCGGCGGGCGTGCTTCTTGCGCTCATGCGGGTCGAGGTAGCGCTTGCGCAGGCGCACGGCCGACGGCGTCACCTCCACCAGCTCGTCATCCTCGATATAGGCGATCGCCTGCTCCAGGCTCATCCGGCGGGGCGGCGTCAGCAGCAGGGCCTCGTCCTTGCCGGAGGCACGGACGTTGGTCAGCTTCTTTTCCTTGATCGGATTCACGTCGAGGTCGTTCTCGCGCGAATGCTCGCCCAGGATCAGCCCGGTGTAGACCTTGTGGCCGGGATCCACGAACAGCGTGCCACGCTCCTGCAGGGAGAACAGCGCGTACTGCACCGCCTCGCCATCGGAGTTGGAGATCAGGCTGCCCTTGATGCGGCCCTCGATCGGCCCGGCCCAGGGCTGGTAGCCCAGGAACAGGCGGTTCATCATGCCGGTGCCGCGCGTGTCGGTCATGAATTCGCCATGGTAGCCGATCAGGCCGCGCGACGGGATGTGGAAGGTCAGGCGCACCTTGCCGCCGCCGGACGGACGCATGTCCTGCATCATACCCTTGCGCAGCGACATCTTCTCGACGACGACGCCCGAATATTCCTCATCGACGTCGATAACGGCTTCCTCGAAGGGCTCTTCCTTCTCGCCCGTTTCGGGGTTCTCGCGGGTCAGCACGCGCGGGCGGCCGATGGTCAGCTCGAAGCCCTCGCGGCGCATCTGCTCGATCAGTACGCCGAGCTGAAGCTCGCCGCGGCCGGCCACCTCGAAGGCGTCCACTTCGTCGGACACCTTCACCTTGATGGCGACGTTGCCCTCGGTTTCCTTGAACAGGCGGTCGCGGATCTGGCGCGACGTGACCTTCTTGCCCTCGCGGCCGCCCAGCGGGCCGTCATTGATGCGGAAGGTCATGCTCAGGGTCGGCGGATCGATGGGGATCGCCGGCAGCGGCTCCGTCACCTCGGGGGAGGCGATGGTGTCGGGGATGGTGGCGTCGGACAGGCCGGCAATGGCGCAGATGTCGCCCGCCTGCACCTCGTCCACCGGCACGCGATCGAGGCCGGAGAAGGTCATCAGCTTGGTCAGGCGGCCGGTTTCCACCACCGTGCCGTCCTGGCGCAGCACGCGCACCGGCATGTTGGTGCGCGCCACGCCCTGCTCGATGCGCCCGGTCAGCACGCGGCCCAGGAAGTTATCGGCTTCCAGGATCGAGGCGTTCATGGCGAAGGGGGCGCTGGCATCCACCGTGGGCTGCGGCACATGGCTCAGGATCAGGTCGAACATCGGCGACAGGTCCTTGCGCGGACCGTCCATCGTCAGGTCGGCCCAGCCCTGGCGGCCGGAAGCGAACATGGTGTGGAAGTCGAGCTGCTCGTCTGACGCGCCGAGCGCCGCGAACAGGTCGAACACCTCATTCAGCACCTCGTCGGCGCGGGCGTCCTGACGATCGACCTTGTTGATCACCACGATCGGCTTCAGGCCACGGGCCAGCGCCTTGGTGAGCACGAATTTGGTCTGCGGCAGCGGGCCCTCGGCGGCGTCGCACAGCACGATGGCGCCGTCCACCATGGACAGGATGCGCTCCACCTCGCCGCCGAAATCGGCGTGGCCCGGGGTGTCGACGATGTTGATCTTCACGCCCTTCCACTCGACGGCGGTGGATTTGGCGAGAATGGTGATGCCGCGCTCACGCTCCAGGTCGTTGCGATCCATGGCGCGCTCGGCCACGGCCTGGTTGGCGCGGAAAGCCCCGGCCTGCTTCAGCAGGTTGTCGACGAGGGTGGTCTTCCCATGGTCGACGTGGGCGATGATGGCGACGTTGCGCAATTCCATACGGCGGGCAGTCCCAAGGCTGCGCCGCCTGCGCACGCGGCCCGAAACCCCATGACCTTGAAGCGGCATGGGGTCGGGCAGGGCGGGCCTGGCGGCTTGTTGCGGCGCACAGATAGGACGTTCGGGCCGAAAAAGCGAGCTTTTCCGGCCCGGACGTCCCGGCAGAGGCGCAGGGCAGCCCCGAGCGGTGACGGGGCATCCCGGTTCTACAGGTGGTAGACGGCCTTGCTGGCGCCGCTGAAGGCGCGCCTTGGATTGAACGTCTCCACCACGCACAGATGCAGCGCCTGGTGCATGGCGGGCTCCGGTTCCGCCTCGGCGGGGGCAGCGTCCGCTGGGGCCTTGTCGCCGGCGGCGTGCCAGGCGATGCGGCTCGGCATCACGGAGCGGAACAGCGGCGCGGATTGCGCGCAGCCGGGAGTCTCGGCCATGCCCTGCAGGGTCACGGGACGAAGCAGGGCCACCTGTTGAACAGAAGCGGCCGGGGCAGGCGATGCGGGGGTCATCGAGGCCTGGGTCAGTGCTCCGATGACAACCGCCGCCAGGGGGGACAGCAACGATGTCGGGTGCATGTTGAAACAATGGTTTCGCCGACGATTCGTTGCCGCCATGTGAGGTGCGCGGGGAACACAAAATATTTTCCGCAACCATGGGTGGGGTTTTTGGCTTCGCGAGCGCAGGCGGCCGACATCGAAGAGGAGACACCGCGAGATGAGCGACACTTCCCCAGACGGCGGCGATGAGGATGGTGAGGTCGATCTGGGCATCAGCCTGGAAACCGTCGCCACGGTGGTGGACCACATCCGCGCAATCCAGGAAGGCGAGGACAGCAACGAGGTCGACACCGAGGACGAGGATCCCGATGACGATGGCGACGAGGAGGATTTCGACGAGGAAACCCTGGCCGCCTTTATCGAAGACCTGAACGAGGACGAGCAGGCGGCGCTGGTGGCGCTGGCCTGGGTGGGCCGTGGCGATTACGAGCCGGAGGAATGGGCGGAAGCGGTGCGGCTCGCCAAGGAGCGCAGCGCGGCCGGCGACACCTCCTCCTATCTGCTGGGCATGGACATGGCCGGCGACCTGCTGGCCGAGGGGCTGGCTGCCTTCGGCCTGGCGGTGGAGGAGATCGAGCGCTGAGGCGGCGTCAAGCCCGCTCGATCAGCGGGCCTGACAATCCGGCGATCTCGCGGATCAGCTTGCGGCGAATGGCGGCACCGAAGCTGGTGAAATCATCCGCCGCCACGATAAAGGCGCCGGGCCCGCCGATCACCGTTTCGGCGAAATACTGGTCGAGCGGCAGCGTCGGGCGGCGGCCGAAGCTCGGCCGGTCGTTCATGATCGGCAGGCCGTTGATGACGATAGCCTTGGCCACTGCCGCGTCGCGCGCCTGCTCGGCGGGCATGCCGGAATTGTTTACCCCGTCGCCGGACACGTCGATCACCCGCCGCGCCGCCTCGAACGGGGCTTCGTCCAGCAACCGGGTGCCGAAGGTGAGGGCGCCCGAGATCGAGGTCCAGGACAGCGAGGCGCGCGGCGCCTCGGACAGGGCGCTGGCCCATCGGTCGGCATCCTGCGACCCGGCCAGCCGCATCCAGGGCAGCACCTGCCGCTGATACTCGGCGCCGGCCCATTCCATGTAGGTCACGCCGATGGCGCCGATCATGCCGCCCTGCACCGCCTCGACCACGCGGGGATCGGTGATGGCGGTGCGGTAGCCCTCGCGCTGCAGCTTGGCTTCGTCCTCGTCCACGGAACGGGAAACGTCCACGGCCAGGACCAGCAGCACGTCCACGGGTTCTTCGGCCCGGGGGCGGGCGGGAAGCAGGATGCTTCCGGCCATCAGGCCGCCCGCGGCCAGCAAGGAACGCCTCAGCATCATCTGCCTCCCGCCTTGTGCAAGCGGCCAGCAAAGCAAATCGCGATGCGGGGGACGCATTGTTTTCTGTGGCGGCCCCGATGTTTTCACGATTGAACGTGAGCTTGACCGCGCCGGCGCGCGGGAGGAATGCATCCAGTGCACGGGTTTTCGTGGTGAAATGCGCCGGGCGCAGTTCTATTTCACGAAAACCGACGCCGATTCGCGTTTCAAGAGGATCCCGCATGTCCGCATCCACCTATATCGAAGCGTCGCCGCGGCCGCCCTCGGTGCAGACCACCGTGGTCGCCGGCGCCCTTCTGCTGCTGCTGGGCGGCATGGCCTGGATCGGCCAGGCCGTCAGCAGCCGGCAGGCGGTGCTGTACCTGCTCGGCGGTGCGCTGGGCCTGGTGCTGTACCATGCCGCCTTTGGCTTCACCTCGGCCTGGCGCGTGTTCATCGCCGACCGCCGGGGCGAGGGGCTGCGGGCGCAGATGCTGATGCTGGCCATCGCCGTGCTGCTGTTCTTCCCGGCGCTGTCGGCCGGCAGCCTGTGGGGGCAGCCGGTGCAGGGGCTGGTCGCGCCGGTGGGCGTCGGCATGATCTTCGGGGCCTTCATCTTCGGCCTCGGCATGCAGATGGGCGGCGGCTGTGCCTCCGGCACGCTGTATACGGCGGGCGGCGGCTCCGTGCGCATGGTGCTGACGCTGGCGGCCTTTATTCTGGGCTCGACGCTCGGGGCTGCGCATCTGCACTGGTGGGCCGCGCTGCCGCACCTGCCGCCGATCTCGGTGGTGCAGAGCTGGGGCGTGCTGCCGGCGCTGGCGGTCAACCTCGCCGCCTTTGCCGCCATTGCCGGTGCCACGGTGGTGCTGGAACGCCGCCGGCATGGCCGTCTCGTCGCCGCTTCCCGTCCGGGGCGGCGTGGCCCGGCGCGGCTGCTGCAGGGGCCGTGGCCGATCCTGGCCGGCGCGGTGGCGCTGGCGCTGCTGAATTTCGCCACGCTGGCACTGGCCGGGCGGCCCTGGGGCATCACTTCGGCCTTCGCGCTGTGGGGTTCCAAGGTCGCCGCGGGCCTCGGCTTCGGGGTGGCCAGCTGGCCCTTCTGGTCCAGCCCGGCGCAGCAGGCGGCGCTGCAGGGCGGCGTGCTGAGCGACGTCACCTCGGTGATGGATCTCGGCATCATCGTCGGCGCGCTGCTGGCGGCGGCGCTGGCCGGCCGCTATGCGCCGAAGTTCAGCATTCCGCTGCGCTCGGCGGTGGCGGCCGTGGTGGGCGGCGTGCTGCTCGGCTACGGCGCGCGCCTGGCCTATGGATGCAACATCGGCGCCTACTTCTCCGGCATCGCCTCGGGCAGCCTGCATGGCTGGGTGTGGATGGCGGCGGCCTTTCTCGGCAACGTGCTGGGCACCCGGCTGCGCCCCGCCTTCGGCCTCGAAGTGGAACGCATGCCCCGCCAGACCGGCTGCTGACCGTTCCGCCGGGTTGCGGCGGCCAGGGGAAAGCCGCGCTTCCCCGGCCGTCCGCTCAGGGCAGGTCCTGCAATTGCCGCTCCAGCAGCGCCCGCCACGGCGCATCGGCCGGCGTGTCCGCCAGCAGGGCGCGCCAGGTGCTGCGGGCATTGGCGTTGCGCCCGGCCTGCGCCTCGGCCAGCCCGGCCAGATAGCGCAGACGCGGATCGGCGGGAGCCTCGCCCAGGGCCCGCATCAATAGGGCGGATGCGGGCTCGTTCTCACCCCGCTCGAGTTGAAGCTGCGCCAGCTCCGCCGCCAGGGTGGGATCGAAGCGCGCCGCCAGGGCACGGTTCCAGGCCTCCGCCGCGGCGTCCAGCCGCCCGCGCCCGCGCTCCGCATTGCCCAGCAGGATCCAGCCCTGGCGGGCCGCCTCAATGTTGGGCGGCGTCTGCGCCAGCCGGGCGCGAAGCTGGACCAGCAGCGCATCGTCACGGGCGGCCGCTTCCTGGCGCTCGCGGAAAGGCGCGGCGGGGATGTCGGGATGGCCGCGCCAGAGATACAGGCCGAAGCCGGCCGCCGGGATCAGGAACAGAAAGGCCGCCATCACGGCAGCGCCGCGGCCGGCCCGTCCCGGCACGGCCATGTCGGGGGCGGAGAGCAGGCGGCGCTGCACTTCCAGCATTGCGGCGCGGTGTGCCGCTTCTTCCAGCCGCCCGGCAGCGCGCTCGCGGTCCAGCTCGGCCAGTTGGGCGCGGTACAGGGCGAGGTCGGCTTCCTTGCGGCCGATGACCCGCGCCGGGCGGAACAAGGCAAAGCCGAGCGGCGCCAGGGCCAGCGCGGCCAGCCCCAGAAACAGGGCCCAGATCATGCGGTGGGGTCTTTCTCCAGCGCGGCGAGGCGGGCGCGCTCCTCCGGGCTCAGCGGCACCGGCTCGGAGGGGGCGCCGCGGCGGCGCAGCAGCAGGATGGCGAGCAGTCCGGCGCCGAGTGCCAGGAAGGGTGCGCCCCACAGCGCCGCCGTGGCCAGGCGAAAGGGCGGCCGCAGCAGCACGAAGTCGCCGTAGCGGTCATGGACGTAAGCCACCACCGCCTGGTCGCTGTCGCCGGCGGCCACGCGCTCGCGCACGATCAGCCGGAGGTCCCGGGCCAGGCCGGCTTGGCTTTCCTCGATGGATTCGTTCTGGCAGACCATGCAGCGCAGCTCGCGCCCGATGGCGCGCGCCCGCTGCTCCTGCGCCGGGTCGGGCAGCATCTCGGAGGGCGAGCCGACGGCAAAGGCAGGGCCGGCCAGCAGCAGCAAGGCCAGGATCAACCGGCGCATCAGGCGTAGCGCCGCAACAGCGGGCGGATGTCCCCGTCCAGCACCTCCGGCGTCACCGGCCCGGCCCAGCGCCAGCGGATGATGCCCTGCCGGTCGATGAAATAGGTTTCCGGCACGCCATAGACGCCCCAGTCAATGGCGACGCGCCCCGGCTCGTCCATCGCCAGGCGCGCGAAGGGATCACCATGGCGTGCCAGGAAGGCGCCGGCATCCCGCGGCTTGTCCTTGTAGTTAATGCCCCAGATCGGCACGCCCTCGCGCGATAGGCGCATCAGCTGCGGATGCTCGATGATGCAGGGCACGCACCAGGAGGCCCAGTAATTCACCAGCACCGGCCCCGGCAGGTCGCGCAATTCGGCGGCGGCGAAGCCGGACTTGCCGCTGTCCGGCAGCGGCGGCAGGGCGAAGTCCGGCGGCGTGCGGCCGATCAGCACGGACGGCACGCCGCGCGGGTCGTAGCTGCCGGTGCCGATGCCGCGCAGCATGCCGTAGAAGCCCGCGCCCCCGGCCACCGCGAGGCCGAGCGGCGCCAGCATCAGGGCGCGGCGGGACGTCAGGGACATGCGGAGGCTCCCGTCATTGTGGCGGTCATGCCTTCGCCGCCAGGGCCGCCGCGCGCTTCGAGGCCGGCGCCGCCACGCGGATGCGCCGGTCGGTGAGCGAGATCGCCCCGCCCAGCGCCATGATCAGCGCGCCCAGCCAGATCCACGGTGCCAGCAGGTTGTGGTGCAGGCGCAGCACGGCGGCGCCGTCCTGTTCCTCGCCCAGCACGGCATACAGGTCGCCGGACAGGCCAGTGTGGATGGCGGCCTCGGTGGTGGTGGAGCGTCCCACGGGAAAGAAGCGGCGTTCCGGATGCAGTACGGTGACGGTGGCGCCGTCGCGCAGCACGGTGACGGTGGCGCGGCGGGCCGACCAGTTCGGGCCGATCGCGTCCTCCACCTTGTCCAGCCGCCACTGATACCCGCCCAGCGCCACGCTCTGGCCGGGGCGCATGGCGGACAGATGATCGGTGGCCAGTCCCATGCCGGCGATGCCCAGCAGGGTAACGCCGAGCCCGGCATGGGCCAGCGCCGCGCCCCAGGCGGCGCGCGGCAGGCCGCCGGCGCGGCTCCAGGCGGCGGCCGGGCGGCGGAACAGGGCGATGCGGTCGGCGAGGTCGGCCAGCGCGCCCAGGATCAGCCAGATCGCCGCGCCGAAGCCAAGCGCCGGGCCGACGCGCCAGCCGGCGAGGAACAGGCACAGCAGCAGCGCGGTGGCGGCGCCGAGCGCCGCCCACCACAGCCGTTCCAGCACCGGCCACAGCCTGGCGCGTTTCCAGGACAGCAGCGGCCCCGCGGCCATGGCCAGCACCAATGGCACGGTCAGGGGCAGGATGGCGGTGTTGAAGAAGGGCGGGCCGACCGAGATCTTCTGGTCGAACAACAGGTCGGCGAACATCGGCCACAACGTGCCGACCAGCACCACCGCCGCGGCGGAGCAGAGCAGCAGGTTGTTCAGCACCAGCCCGCCCTCGCGCGACAGCGGCGAGAACATGCCGGTGGGAGCCATGGCCGGGCCGCGCCAGGCGAACAGCGCGAAGGCGCCGCCGATGTAGAACACCAGCAGCCCGAGGATGAACACGCCGCGCTCCGGGTCGTTGGCGAAGGCGTGCACCGAGTTCAGCACGCCCGAGCGCACCAGAAACGTGCCGAGCAGCGAGAAGCCGAAGGCCAGCAGCGCCAGCAGCACGGTCCAGACCTTGAGCGCCTCCCGCTTCTCCACCACCACGGCGGAATGCAGCAGCGCGGTGCCGGCCAGCCAGGGAAGCAGCGACGCGTTCTCGACCGGGTCCCAGAACCAGTAGCCGCCCCAGCCGAGCTCGTAATAAGCCCACCAGGAGCCGAGCGCGATGCCGAGCGTCAGGAAGCTCCAGGCGGCCAGCGCCCAGGGCCGCACCCAACGGCCCCAGGCGGCGTCCACGCGGCCCTCCAGCAGCGCCGCGACAGCGAAGGCGAAGGTCACGGCGAAGCCGACATAGCCGAGATAGAGCAGCGGCGGATGGAAGGCGAGGCCTGGGTCCTGTAGCACCGGGTTCAGCCCCTGCCCGTCGGCGGGAGGCGGCCAGACCCGGCCGAACGGGTTGGAGGTGACCAGGATGAACAGAAGAAACCCCGCCGCCACCAGACCCAGCACGCCCAGCACCCGTGCCTTGAGCGCGGTCGGCAGATCGCGGCCGAAGCCGGCCACGGCGCCGCCGCACAGCGCCAGGATCAGCACCCACAGCACCATGGAGCCCTCGTGGTTGCCCCAGGCGCCGGCCAGCTTGTACAGCATGGGCTTGGCAGAATGGCTGTTCTGCACCACGTTGACGACGCTGGTGTCGTTCACCGCGAACACATAGAGCAGCGCGCCAAAGGCGGCGGCGCAGGCCAGCAGGTGGCCGTGGGCCAGCGGCCCGGCGGCGGCCATCATCCGCCCGTCGCGCCGCGCCGCGCCCCAGAGCGGCAGCACCGTCTGCGCCAAGGCCAGAACAAAGGCCAGCGCCAGCGCGAAATGTCCAAGTTCGCCGATCATGCGGTTCTAGCTGCCCTGCCGGGCGGGGGCCGGCTCCATGGTATTCCAGGAGGCGGCCGGCGGCGGCGCTCCGTTCTTCGGGTCCCAATGGCCGGTGCGCTTCAGCGCGGCGGCGACCTCGGGCGGCATGTAGGTCTCGTCGTGGCGGGCCAGCACCTCGGAGGCGCGGAACTGGCCATCTGGGCCGAGCTTGCCCAGCGTCACCACGCCCTGGCCCTCGCGGAACAGGTCGGGCAGCACGCCGACATAGGTGACGGGCACGGTGGCCGGGCCATCGGTGACGCGGAACCGCGCCTCGGGCCGGCCATCCGCCGTGGTGTCCTTGACCAGGGAGCCGGCCTCCACCAGCCCGCCAAGGCGGAAGGCACGCTCCGGCCCCGGGTTCTTGCCGGCGATCTCGCTCGGCGCCAGGAAGAACACCAGATTGTCCTGAAAGGCGGTCAGCGTCAGCGCCGTGGCGGTGCCGAGGCCGAGCCCCGCCAGCACCACGATCCACAGGCGCCGCCTCTTGCGCGACAGCTTCACCCCAGCCTCCTTTCGCGCGGCCCGAGCAGCGCGAGGCGCCGCTTCGCCGCAGCGTGCCGCCGTGCGGCCAGCCACGCCATGATCCCGAAGCCCAGGGCTGCCAGCCCCCAGGCGATCGCCACGTGCCACCAGTGCTGCGTCATGCCGCGCCCTCCTGCCGGCGCGCCTGGGCCAGCTGCCCCTGCCGCAGCCGCCGCTCCATCACCGCCGCCCGCACCTGCGCCAGCACCAGCGCGGCGAACAGCAGGGTGAAGCCGATGGTGCAGACCAGCAGCGGGTACAGCATGCCGGTGTGCATGCCCGGCGCACCGATCCGCGTCACCGATGCGGTCTGGTGCAGCGTGTTGAACCAGTCCACCGACCATTTGATCACCGGCAGGTTCACCGCGCCGATCAGCGCCAGGATGGCGCCGGCACGGGCGCCACGCTCCTCCTCGTCGAAGGCGCGCACCAGGGCGGCATGGCCGACCCAGAGAAAGAACAGCACCAGAACGGAGGTCATCCGCGCATCCCAGGCCCACCAAGTGCCCCACATTGGCCGGCCCCACAGGCTGCCGGTGGCGAGGCAGAGCGCGGTGACCATGGCGCCGGCCGGGGACAATTCACGCGCCGCGATGTCGGCCAGCGGGTGGCGCCAGACCAGCGACATCAGCGACGCGACGGCCAGCCCGGCATAGCCGCCCATGGCCAGCCAGGCCATGGGCACGTGCACGTACATGATCCGCACCGTTTCGCCCTGCTGCCAATCGGGCGGCGAGAACAACAGCGCCCAGGCGGTGCCGGCGCCGAGCACCACGGCGGCCAAGCCCCACAGCCAGGGCAGCAGCCGGTCGGTCAGGCGCAGGAAGCGTCCGGGATTGGCGAAGCGGTGCAGGCCGCCGCCGCGTGGGGCGGTGCTGGCCAGCGGGCGCGGCGAGGAGGGGGCAGGGGTGCTCACGGTCCGCAACCTAAGCCCAGCCGCGCCAGGATTGAAGCGTCCGCCATGGCCGGTTACGTCATGCCACAGTCGCGCCGCCTCCGGCGCGGCGGAAAGGCCGGAAAGGAAGCGCCGCATGCTGTTCGCCATCCAGTGCGAGGACAAGCCCGACTCTCTCGATCTGCGGATGGCGACGCGGCCGAAGCACCTGGAATACCTCGACGGGCATGCCGCCACGATCATCCAGGGCGGCCCGGTGCTGGATGCCGGGGGCAAGCCCTGCGGCAGCCTGCTGCTGGTGGATGTGGCCGACCAGGCCGCGGCCGAGGCGCTGGCGGCGAACGATCCCTACGCGCTGGCCGGGCTGTTCGGAGCCGTGAGCATCCGCCCGTTTCGTCAGGTGTTCTCGGGCGGCGCGCGAATCGCCGGCTGATGGCCTTCTGGTTGGTGAAAAGCGAGCCGGACGCCTTTTCCTGGCAGCAGCAGGTGGCCCACGGCACCGAGCCCTGGACCGGCGTGCGCAATGCCCAGGCCGCCGCGCAGCTCAAGGCGATGCGTCGGGGGGAGTTGGCCTTCTTCTATCATTCCAACGTGGGCAAGGAGATCGTCGGTGTGGTCGAGGTGGTGCGCGAAGCCTATCCCGACCCGACCGAGGATGTGCCGGAGGGCAAGGCGCCGCGCTGGGTGTGCACCGACATGCGCGCCGTGGGGCCGATGCCCGAGCCGGTGACCCTGGCGGCCATCAAGGCCGAGCCGCGGCTGGACGGCATCCCGCTGGTGCGGCAATCCCGCCTTTCGGTGATGCCGATCAGCGCCGAACACTGGGGCGTGCTCTGCGCCATGGGAGGGTGGCGCGGCTGACGCCCGGCCCCGGCCGGAATGGCGGAAGCTAGCGGCGGCTGCCGTTGTTGAACCAGGGCGTGCCGCGGCTGGCCGGGAACTCCGGTCGCATCTCCGGTGGCGGCTGCATCAGGCCAGGGTCTAGGTAGAGCTGGACGCCGGGGCTGCCCTGCCCGTCCTGGCCATTGGAGCCCCAGGCGCCGGTGCTGGGCGGGCGGCGGCGGAAATCCCGGTTCACCTCGTCCCGGCCGAGATAGCGTCCGTCGGCATCGTAATGCCGCACCACCCCGCCGCCCGCCGAACGCTCGGTCCGGCCTTCATAGGTGCCCCAGCTGTCATAATGGCGCAGCGTGCCGCCCCGGCGCTCGATGAAGCGGTCCGGCACCGGGCCACCGAAATCGCCACCATAGGCCTGGCCGTGGCGCGGCGTCAGGTATTGCGCCTCGGCCGCCAGGGGCAGCAAGGCCAGCATCACGGCCAGCAAGCCGCTCCATCCCATCCGCCCGCACCGCATCGCTCCGCTCCTCCAATGCCGCCGCACTCTGCGCCACGCGGGTAAACGCGGAATGAAGACCGCAAGGGCCTGACGCAGAACTGAGCCCGGTGGCGCGGATCCGCAACAGGCCGCGCCTCCCGCCCTCTCCCGCCCGATGGCGCGGCGGTGTAGAGCGAGACCATGGACACTACTGGCGCCGTCGAGGAGCGCATCCTCTGCCCCCTGCACGACATTCCCGATGGCAAGGCGCGCGGTTTTCCGGGCCGGCCCGGCGGCTTCATGGGGCTGCTGGCGGTGCGTCGCGGCGGGGCCGTGTTCGTGTACGTCAATTCCTGCCCACATATCGGCGTGCCGCTGGAGATGATGCCGGACCGTTTCCTCGACGGCGCCGGCCGCCATATCCTGTGCTCCGTGCATGGCGCCAGCTTCCGCATCGAGGACGGGTATTGCCTGTCCGGCCCCTGCATGGGGGACAGCCTGGAAGCGGTGCCGGCGCGGATCGATGTCGGGGGCATGATCCGCGTCCCGGCCGATGCGGGCGCCTGACGGCGGACCGCCGCGGCGCTGCGTCAGGCCGCCTGCGCATTCAACCGCGCCGCACCCTGCCGGCGCTTGACGGCGCCGCCGGCGCCCGGGTCCAATGCAGGCAAACAGAAACGGTGGCCGCGTCGCCCCCACCGCCACTCCGGGAGGAGTTCGAATGACCGATCACAGCGTGATTCCCGTGAAGCCCGAGCTGGCCCAGGGCAACCGCGTCGACGCCGCCCGCCGGGCCGAGATGGCTGAGCGCGCGGCGCGCGATCCGGAAGGCTTCTGGCGCGAGGAGGCCGGCCGCATCGCCTGGATGACGCCGCCCACCCGGATCAAGAACACCTCCTTCGAGGGTGACGTTTCGATCAAGTGGTTCGAGGACGGCGTGCTGAACGCGTCCGTCTCCTGCCTCGACCAGCATCTGGCCGAGCGCGGCGACCAGGTGGCGATCATCTGGGAAGGCGACGACCCGAACAGCGACAGCAAGGTCACCTACCGCGAGCTGCACGAACGCGTCTGCCGCATGGCCAACGTGCTGCGCTCGCTCGGGGTGAAGAAAGGTGACCGCGTCACGCTCTACCTGCCGATGATCGTCGAGGCGGCGGTGGCGATGCTGGCCTGCGCCCGTGTCGGCGCGGTGCATTCCATCGTGTTCGGCGGCTTCTCCCCCGACAGCCTGTCCAGCCGCATCCAGGATTGCGACAGCACGCTGCTGATCACCGCCGACCAGGGCCGCCGCGGCGGCCGCACCGTGCCGCTGAAGACCAACGCAGACGAGGCGCTGCGATCCTGCCCCTCGGTGAAGAACGTCATCGTGGTGCGCAACACCGGCGGCGGGGTGCCGATGGAGGAAGGGCGCGACCATTGGTGGCACACCCTGTCCGAGGCCGCCGCCGCCGATTGCGAGCCGGAGCCCATGTCGGCCGAGGATCCGCTGTTCATCCTCTACACCTCCGGCTCCACCGGCAAGCCGAAGGGCGTGCTGCACACCACCGGCGGCTACATGGTGTGGGCTTCCTTCACGCATGAGCTGGTGTTCGACTACCGCCCCGGCGAGATTTACTGGTGCACCGCCGATGTCGGCTGGGTGACCGGGCACAGCTACATCGTCTACGGACCCCTGGCCAACGGCGCCACCACGCTGATGTTCGAGGGCGTGCCGAACTATCCCGGCGTCGACCGCTGCTGGCAGGTGGTCGACAAGCACAAGGTCAACATCTTCTACACCGCGCCCACCGCCATCCGGGCCCTGATGCGGGAAGGCGAGGCGCCGGTGAAGAAGTGGTCGCGGCAATCGCTGCGCGTGCTCGGCTCGGTGGGCGAGCCGATCAACCCGGAAGCCTGGCTCTGGTACTACCGCGTGGTCGGCGACGAGCGCTGCCCGATCGTCGACACCTGGTGGCAGACCGAGACAGGCGGCATCCTGATCTCCCCTCTGCCGGGCGCGGTGGACCTGAAGCCTGGCTCGGCCACGCTGCCGCTGCCCGGCGTGCAGCCGGCGCTGGTGGATGGCGAGGGCCAGCTGCTGGAAGGTGCTGCCGACGGCAATCTGGTGATCCTGGACTCCTGGCCCGGCCAGATGCGCACCGTCTACAAGGACCATGAGCGCTTCATCCAGACCTACTTCTCCACCTTCCCCGGCAAGTATTTCTCCGGCGACGGCGCGCGGCGGGACGCCGATGGCTATTACTGGATCACCGGCCGCGTCGACGACGTGCTGAACGTGTCCGGCCACCGCATGGGCACGGCGGAGATCGAGAGCGCGCTGGTCGCCCACCCGAAGGTGGCTGAGGCCGCCGTGGTCGGCATGCCGCACGAGCTGAAGGGCCAGGGCATCTACGCCTACGTCACGCTGACATCGGGCGAGGAGCCCTCCGAGGCGCTGCGCAAGGAGCTGGTGGCCTGGGTGCGCAAGGAGATCGGCCCGATCGCCTCGCCCGATGCCATCCAATGGGCGCCGGGCCTGCCCAAGACGCGCTCGGGCAAGATCATGCGCCGCATCCTGCGCAAGATCGCCGCCAACGAGACGGACAGCCTGGGCGACATCTCGACGCTGGCCGATCCGACGGTGGTCGAGGAGCTGATCGGCAACCGCGTCGGCTGATCGGCGCCGAAGGGCCGGGGGAGCGAGCGATCTCCTGGCCGGGCGCGGCGCCGCGGGCTCGCGCCTCAGCGCACGCCCAGCACCGTGCCGATCTCGTCCAGGATCAGCGGGTCGTCGATGGTGGGCGGCACGGCCGGCTGCTCGCCATCGGCCAGCTTGCGCAGGGTGGCGCGCAGGATCTTGCCCGAGCGCGTCTTGGGCAGGCGCGGCACCACCCGCGCGGCCTTGAAGGCGGCGACGGGGCCGATGCGCTCCCGCACCAGCGCCACCAGCTCGGCCTCCAGCTCGGCCTCGTCGCGGTCGGCGCCGGATTTCAGCACCACGAGGCCGAGCGGCGCCTGGCCTTTCAGCGCGTCCCTCACGCCCACCACCGCGCATTCCGCCACATCCCGGTGGCTGGCGAGCACTTCCTCCATCTGGCCGGTGGACAGGCGGTGGCCGGCGACGTTGATGATGTCATCGGTGCGCGACATCACCCACACATAGCCATCCCCGTCGATGAGGCCGGCGTCGCCGGTGTTGTACCAGCCAGGAAAGGCGTCGAGATACGCTTCGCGGAAGCGCGCCTCGGCCCGGAACAGCGTCGGCGCGCAGCCCGGCGGCAGCGGCAGGCGGATCGCCAGCGTGCCGCTCCGCCCCGGCGCCACGGGACGCCCCGCCTCGTCCAGTGGACGCACGTCATAGCCAGGGGCCGGCTTGCCGCCCGAGCCGGGGCGGGGCGGGAACAGCCCGGCGCCGCGGAAATTGCCGGTGATGCACCAGCCGGTCTCGGTCTGCCACCAATGGTCGATCACCGGGCGATCCAGCAGGCGCTGCGCCCAGGTCACCGTGTCCGGGTCGCAGCGCTCGCCAGCCAGAAACAGCGCCTCCAGCTTCGACAAATCGTGCTGGCGGAGGTGGCGGCCCTCCGGATCCTCCTTCTTGATGGCGCGCAGCGCGGTGGGCGCGGTGAACAGCACCGTCACCCCGTGCTCGGCGCAGACGCGCCAGAAGGCGCCGGCATCCGGTGTGCCTACCGGCTTGCCCTCGTAGACGAGGCTGGTGCAGCCGGCGAGCAGCGGCCCGTAGACGATGTAGGAATGGCCCACTACCCAGCCGACATCGCTGGCCGTCCAGGACACGTCGCCGGGCTTCAGCCCGTAGAGCAGTTCCATGGAATGGTGCAGCGCCACGGCGTAGCCACCGGTGTCGCGCAGCACGCCCTTGGGCTTGCCGGTCGTGCCGCTGGTGTAGAGGATGTAGAGCGGATCGGTGGCGGCCACCTCGACGCAGGGGTGCGGGCCAGCGGATCGCATCGCCTCCAGCAGATCCTCGTCGCGGCCGGCCCGCAACTCGCACCGCCAGCTGTCGCGCTGCAGGATCAGGCAGGTGGCCGGCTTGTGCGGGGACAGGTCGAGCGCCGCGTCCAGCAGCGGCTTGTACTTCACCACCCGCCCCGGCTCGATGCCGCAAGAAGCGGCGATCACCGCCTTTGGTGCGGCATCGGCGATGCGTGCGGCCAGCTCCGCCGCCGCGAAGCCGCCGAACACCACGGAATGCACGGCGCCGAGCCGGGCGCAGGCCAGCATGGCCACCACCGCCTCCGGCACCATCGGCATGTAGATCACCACCCGGTCGCCCGCCGCCACGCCGCGGGCCGCCAGGGCACCGGCCAGCCGGGCGGTCATGTCCTGTAATTCGTCGTAGCGGATGAGGCGCTGGCTGCCCGTCACCGGGCTGTCCCAGATCAGCGCCGGCTGCGCGCCGCGGCCGGCGGCAACGTGACGATCCACCGCATTGTGGCAAAGGTTCAGCCGGGCATCCGGGAACCAGCGTCCATAGAGGTCCTGCGCCGCGTCGAAGATGCGCCGCGGCGGCACCGACCAGTCGATTCCCTGGGCGGCGCCGCGCCAGTAACCCTCGGGATCCTGGCGCCAGGACGCCGCCATGGCGTCATAGCCTTGCGGCATGCTGAACCCTCCCGCCGATGAACCGCATTGTTGGCCATTCCCGGGGAATGGCAGGGCCGGGGCTGGAACGCCTTTCCCGGCTGCCGCCGCCCGTCAGGGCGGCGGCGGGTCGGAGCGTCAGCTCCGCGCGCGCAGCGGGTTCGGCTTGCCTGAAGGCCGGTTCGCCATGTCCTCGGCGAAGATGTCGCGGTCCTTGGTTTCCGGCACGAAGAACAGGCCGATCACCACCGTCGCCAGGGCGATCACCACCGGATACCAGAGGCCGTAATACACGTCGCCGGTTTGCGCGATCATGGCGAAGGACGTCGCCGGCAACAGCCCGCCGAACCAGCCATTGCCGATGTGGTAGGGCAGCGACATGGAGGTGTAGCGGATGCGGGTGGGGAACAGCTCCACCAGCGCCGCGGCGATCGGGCCGTAGACCATGGTGACATAGATCACCAGGACCGCCAGGATCAGCACCAGCACGCCCGACTGCTCGCGGAAGATGTCGAAGGGGTGCGCCAGCTTCACCACGGTGGGATTGGACGCCGCCGGGTAGCCGGCGGCGGTGACGGCGGTGCCGAGCGCCTGGACGAAGTTCGCATCGGTGGTGGAAATGCTGGTGTTGCCGACCTGCACCACGGCGGCGCTGCCGGCCGGGGCATCCTCGACGCGGTAGTTCACCGACAGCCGCGCCAGCGCCGCCTTGGCGGTGTCGCAGGAATTGGTGAAGCGGGCGGTGCCGGTCGGGTTGAACTGGAAGGAGCAATTATCCGGGTCGGCCTGCACCACCACCGGGATGTTCTGGTGCGCCGCGTGCAGGGCGGGGTTGGCTTCCGCGCTCATCAGCTTGAACAGTGGGAAATAGGTGAGCGCCGCCAGCAGGCAGCCGCCCAGGATGATCGGCTTGCGACCGATCTTGTCCGACAGCCAGCCGAAGAACACGAAGCCGCCCGAGCCGAGCAGCAGGCCCCAGGCGATCAGGATGTTGGCGGTGTAGCTGTCCACCTTCAGCACCGAGCCCAGGAAGAACAGCGCGTAGAACTGACCGGTGTACCAGACCACGGCCTGGCCGGCGACGAGGCCGAACAGAGCCAGGATCGCCACCTTGGCGTTCTTCCACTGGCCGAAGGCCTCGGTCAGCGGCGCCTTGGAATGGGTGCCCTCCTCCTTCATCTTCTTGAAGGCGGGGCTTTCCTCCATCTGGGTGCGAATCCAGACCGAGATGGCGAGCAGGACGATCGACACCAGGAACGGCACGCGCCAGCCCCATTCACGGAAGCCTTCGGTGCCGGTGATCGCCTGGGTGCTCAGGATCACGATCAGCGACAGGAACAGCCCGCCCGTGGCGGTGATCTGAATAAAGGAGGTGTAGAAGCCGCGGCGGCCATGCGGCGCGTGCTCGGCCACGTAGGTCGCGGCGCCGCCATATTCGCCGCCCAGCGCCAGCCCCTGCAGGCAGCGCAGCACGATCAGGATCACGGGCGCGGCGATGCCGATCTGCTCGGCGGTGGGCAGGATGCCGACGATGAAGGTGGAGGCGCCCATGATCACGATGGTGATCAGGAAGGTGTATTTGCGTCCGACCAGGTCGCCCAAGCGGCCGAATACGAGGGCGCCGAAGGGGCGCACCAGGAAGCCGGCGGCGAAGGCCAGCAGCGCGAAGATGTTGCGCGTGGCCTCATCGAAGATCGGCTGGCCATCGGCGCCGAGCACGGTGAAGAACTTGGCGGCGATGAAGATCGCGAGCGAACCGTAGAGGTAGAAATCATACCACTCGAACACCGTGCCGAGCGAAGAGGCCAAGATGACCTTTCGTTCCTCGCGCGACATCGGGCGATTGTCCGAAGCGGCTCTGGGGTGCGTTGCGCCCATGGGTGAACTCTTCCTGCCCTCCGGGATGCGAGGATCGCAGCCCCGGTTGTTCTTGTTGCGCCGCCGCGTGTTGAGTCACGCGGCCAAGTTGGTGCTGCCGGCCGGCGGCGGAAAGCCGCCGGGCCGGCGTCGGATCGCCCGATCCGAGGCGTTGTGCGCCTGCGGAAGCCTCGCGGTATTGATCCGGTTTCACGCCAGAAGCGCAACAGATTTCAGGATCTTCCCAGGGGAGAGCCGGGGCCGCGGAGCGGTTCGCTGTAGCACCAACGGGTGCCGCGACACGGCGGCGCTCACGCCCGCGCCACGGTTGAAGAATGGTCGCCTGCAACGCTGCGGCGCCGCAGCCGTTCCCAGGACAGGGCCGGCCGGCACGCCGCCGGCAGCAAAAAATCAGGTCGGCGTCCTGCAGGTATGAAAAGCAACTGGCATCTTCGCGTCGCCGGCGTCAGCATAAGGGGTTGAAGGGGGCCTCATGGACACGCTCCGCGCTCTGGCTGACCATTCCATCCGCCGCGTTCTCGGCGCCATTGCCCTGGGGATCACCCTGGTGATGGCCGGGCTGGCCGCGCGACCGTTGCTGGCGCTCCAGAGCGGTGCGCTGATGACGGCTGCCCTGTGGCTGGGTCTGTGGGGTGCAGCGCTGCGCGCGCCCTACCAGGATCCACGCCGAAGCCTGGTGTGGCGGCGCCTGCAAGCCATGGCCGGGCAGGGTGCGCGCAAGCTCCGCAGCCTGGAAGGACGCCGGCAACTCGCCTCCATCCTGGCTGAGCGCCTGATGTGGCATGCCGACCGGACAGCCCTGGTGGCGGCCGGCCTCGGCCTCATCACCCTGGTGGGTTTCGCGCTGCAACTTCTCGCGGGGTAATATTGCGGCGCGGTAGGGATGGTTGACGGCCCGGTGTGCGAAGGGGAAGGTGCGTTGCCCGTCCACCATCGCAGCCCGGGGACCTCGCCATCATCGACCGTGACCTGACACTGCTCGCCGATGCCGTGCGGGATGAGGAGCCGCCTCTGTCCAAGCCGATCGGCTACAGCCTGGACGAATCGGTCGGACACCTGCTGCGCCGGGCGCACCAGCGCCACGCGGCGCTGTTCCAGGACCGGGGCGCCGTCGGCGGCCTAACCTCGACCCAATTCGCCACGCTGCTGAAATTATCCGAACTCGGGCAGGCCACGCAGAACGCCCTGGGTCGCGCCGTGGCCCTGGACCCCGCGACCACCCAGGGGGTGGTGGCGCGGCTGCGCGACCGCGGGCTGCTGCGGACCGCCCGTGACCCGCTGGATCGTCGCACCGTGGTGCTGTCGCTGGCGCCGGAAGGCGAGGCGATCCTCGCTGAGGCGGTGCAACAGGGCCGGCGGGCCAATGAGCAATTGCTGAAGCCGCTGACGGAGGCGCAGCGGACAACGCTCATCGCCCTGCTGCGCCGCCTTCTGGACTGAGGCGCCGGCTCAGCGCCGGCGGCGCAGCAGGCCCACCGCGGCCGCGATCAGGGGCGAGGTGGCGACGGTGCCGATCAGCGGCAGCAGGCTGAGACTGGAGCGAGCCTGGGCGAAGGCGGTGTCGCGCAGCACCCTGGCCTCCACCTCCTGCGGTCCGGGCGTGCTGCGCAGGGCCAGGGTGCCGAAGATCGCCGCCAGCAGCACATCAGCTCCCAGCAGCAGGGACACGCGCTGCAACGGCGTCCAGGTGCCGAGCCAGACCCAGACCAGAAGGTGCAGCATCGCCAGCGCGCAGCCGGCCATGATGGCGGCTACGACGCCGAACACGACGCGCCGCGCCGTGCGCTGCGCCTGCAGGGTCAGCAGGACGCGCTCCGCCTCCAGCGAGGCGGCCGTCAGGCGGAACGCACGCATCCGCGGCTCAGCGTCGCAGCAGCTTGGCGATCAGGAAGCCGACCCCCACCGCCACGGCGATGGTGACGACCGGGCGTTCCCGCACCAGGCCGAACACCTGTTCCGCCTCGCGCCGGGTCACATCGCTGGCCTGATGCGCCAGGTTCTGGGCACGACCGGATGCGCGCGACACGGCCGGGCTCACCTGCTCGCTCATCAGCGACTCCACCTTGCGGCGCAGTTCGGCGATGCGATCCTCGACCGAAGAAAGATCCATGGAGGAATAGCGGCTCATGCGATGGCTCCTAGTCTGGTGTGAACCGGTTCTGTCGGGCCGGGCGTCTTAGTCGAGGGCGCGGTCGATGCTGCGGCCGGCGCGCTCAACCGGGCCGCGCGGCGGATCAACGGTGTCGCGGATCGCGGCGCCGGCATTGTCGAGGCGCTTTCCGGTCCGCTCCGCAGGGCCTTCGCTGCACGCCACCAGCGGCACCGCCAGCAGCAGAATGGGAAGGGTGGCGGCAAAGAACTTGCGCATCAAGGCATCACTCCTGTTTCTCGGCCTTCCAACGCAAGGCCAAGCTGGGGGTTTCGCCCACGCTCAAGCTTCGGCCGGCACCAGCGCCGGATCGGCCTCGCGCCGGCGCAGGGGAAAGCGCACCACCATCTCCGTGCCGTTCTCGCGGTGGATCTCCATCTCGCCGCCTAGGTGCTGGGCGAAGCCGCGGATCAGGGTCAGGCCGATGCCCTGCCCGGCTTCCTCATCATCCAGCCGCAGCCCCAGCCCGTCATCCAGCACCCGCAGCGTCACCTCCTCACCTTCATCCTCGGCCGCCGGCGCCGCATGCACGGAAATGGTGACGGTGCCGCTGCGGGCATCCGGAAAGCCGTGCTTGATGGCGTTGGTGACGGTTTCGGTGATCAGCAGCGCCAGCGACACCGCCTGATCGGTGACGATCTCCAGCTCGTCGGCTTCCACCACCAGCCGGATGCGCTGGCCCGGACGCTCGCCCAGTGCGGCGAAAAGCTGCTGGCCCAGCTCCTCCAGGAAGGGGCGCAGCGCGATCACCTCGAAGGTCTGGTTGGTGTAGAGGTGGCGATGCAGCGTCGCCAGCGCCTGCACGCGATCCCGCGCCGTGGCGAACTCGGCCCGCGCCTTCGGATCGCGCAAACGCCCGGCCTGCAGGTTCAGCAGGGAGGCCACGATCTGCAGGTTGTTCTTCACCCGGTGGTGGATTTCGGCCATCAGCAGGTCGCGCTGGCGCAGGGTGGCGCGCAGCTCGGCCTCGCGCGCGCCGATGGCGCTCGCTGCCTCGGTCACCGCCTGCTCCAGGGCGCGCACCTCGTCGGGCTCGCCGCGCAGGGGCCGGGCGCCGAAGGGGGCGCCGGGCCGCCATTGCCGCACCCGCGCGGCCAGGATGCGCAGCGGTCGGGCGATGGCCAAGTCGGCACCAACCACGATCACGATCAGGCAGGCCAGCAGAAACACGGCCAGTTCCAGCGCGCGGCGCAGCAGCACGGTGTTGGCCGCGGCGCGGATCTCCCCGGTCGGCAGCCCGACCAGCAGGCGCAGGCCCGGTGCCAGCTCCGCATTGGCGTAGGCGTATTGCGCGCCGCTCTGGGCCCGGGTTTCCAGTGAGCGTGGGCTGCCCGGAGTGGCGATGTTCCGCAAAGTCTCGGCCGGCGGCAGTTCGATGGCACCGGCCGGGGTGAGGGGCAGAGCCACGGCCTCGCGGTCCAGCAGCCAAACCCGTTGCTGCCGCTGCGGCGAGGCAGCGCTTTCGCTGCGCACGAAGGCGTCGAGCAGCAGGCTGCCGGCCACCACGCCGGCCACCTGGCCATCCTGGAGGATGGGCACCGCGCCGATCAGCACGGGCGGCCTGTTGGCGTTGCGGCGAAACGGGGTGATGGTGAATTTCTGCTCCTGCTGCGCAACCTGGACGTAGCGCTCCTGCTCGAGCGATTCACCGCGGCTGTAGAGGGGGGGCAGGGTGTCTTCGCCCAGCGGGCCGGCCAGCTTGGCGCCACAGCGGACCCGGCCCTGGTCATCCAGCACCCAGAAGTCGCGGTAGCGCTGCGGGTAGAGCATGACCACGCCGCGCAACAGCGCTTCGCAGCGCGCGGGTACCCCTTCGAGCATTTGCCCGTTGCGCGCCAGCCCTTCCAAAGTCTGGCGCAGGGCCTCGATGGTGGCACCATGGCGGGCCGCCGCCACCTCGCTGAGGATGGCCGCTTCGCGTCGGCCCGCGGCCAGTTCGGCTTCGTAGCTCAGAACGGCATTGGCCCCGGCGATTCCCACCACCGGGACACTGGCCACCAGAAGGAGAAGCAGCATGCGGCCGCGGACGCCGCGAAGCATAGACCCCAGCGTCGGCCCTTCGGGCCGAGCCGGGGAGATCACTGCTTCGGGTCCTCGGTCCGCTTCTCAGCGATCAGCCGAAGCAATTCCTCGGGAATCGGCTCATTCGCGACGTCGTCATACATGGCGTGCAACCCGTGCTGCAGCCATTTCTCGAACGCCGCGTCGGGCACGCGCTTGCGCGACCGGCCCGACCTCGGACGGTTACCCTCCACGGCCGGGTCCGCCAACATGCGCTTATCCTCGTCTTCGTCCATCAGCTTCCCGGATGCATGGCCCGCATCTCGGCTGTGGTCCGACCCGCACGCTGGGCTTCGCTGCGGCGCGTGGCCTCGGCCGCCTTCGCCTTGCCAGCCCCGCGACGGGCGGTCGGTTGCTCACCCATCAGCCAGGCTTCGAGCTGCCGGCGGGCGCGGAACACGCGGCACTTGGCAGTACCCACGGCGCAATCCATCACCTCGGCCGCTTCCTCGTAGGACAAACCCTGCACGGTGACCAGCATCAGCGCGGTGCGGTGATCGGCCGGCAGATCAGCCAAGCGGCGGCGCAGCTCGCGCAGGGCCAAGCTGTCTTCCTGCGCTGCGGGACGGGCCAGCGCCTCGGCCGGGGCGTTGTCCATGTCGCAGGTGTCGCGGCGGCGGCGGATGTCGGACAGGAAGCGGTTGCGCAGGATGCGGAACATCCAGGCGCCGAAGTTCGTGCCCGGGGTGAAGCTGTGCTGGGCGGCGAGCGCGTTGCTCACGGCCGCCTGGACCAGGTCATCGGCATCCGCACGGTTGCGGGTCATGGACACGGCCTGCACCCGCAGGCGCGGCAGCAGGGCCACCAGCTGGTCGTGGAAGCTCGGGATAGTCGCGTCAGCAACGGCAGCGATCGGCTTGGTGGTCATGCTGTTCATGGTGCTGTGCTCGCTTTGCATGTTCGACCAATGCACAGGCCGGAAAACCAGTTGCAACGCGTTCATGTAACTGACGCATGGCAGGCATGCGATTTAAGCATGAAACGAGAGGGTCCCCCCGTTGTTGTGCCGGCCGGATCCATCCATGACATCTGTTCTGACTGGCCCAGTTCGCGCCGAAGCACTGCCGGTGCCGCACTCCGCACGCCTGCTGCCTCATGGCGCGTCCTCGGGCATCTGCCGGGCCAGCGCACCACGTGCCCGTGCCACCCGCGCCTTCATGGTGCCGACCGGCACATTGCACACCGCCGCGGCCTCCTCATGTGAGAGCCCATGAGCTCCCACCAGGATCAGTGCCTCGCGCTGCGCCAGCGGCAGCGTGTCCATGGCACGCGCGAGATCGGACACGGCGTGCCGGGCTTCCTGGGCTGCCGGCGCCGGGCGGTCCGGGTCGGGCAGATGCTCCAGTGCCCGGCGCTCAGTGCCGCGGCGGCGCATCTGTTCCAGAAAGACGTTTCGCAGAATACGGAACATCCAGGCCCGCAGGCTGGTTTCAGGGTCCCACTGGGATTCCGCGCGCAACGCGCGCAGAATGGCTTCCTGCACCAGGTCGTCGGCCAGGGCCGCGTCGCGCGCCAGGAAGCGGGCAAAGGCCCGCAGATCCGGCAGCAGCCCGGCCAGCCCGGCGCGGATCGGGTCTGTTTTACTTGTCATCACCATGCGATCGCGGTCTTGCTGACTAAAAGGACCGAAACGAGGGCCACGCTATGCACGCTACGAATGCTGTCACTCAGGCCGAATTGCTGCGCAGCCTGCCGCCCGCCCGTCGCTACGCTCGCGCCCTGACTGGCAGCCAGCAATCCGGCGATGCCCTGGTGGCCGACGCGTTGCGGGCCGGGCTGCCATCCCTTCCGCCACGCCTGGCGCTGTATGCCGGCGTGACCCGCCTGGCCCCGTTGCCCCCGGTTCCGCCGGCGGGCGCCGATCTTTCGCCGCGCCACCGCCAGTTGCTGCTGTTGACCGCGCTGGAGGAACTGAACCTCAACGATGCCGCGCAGGTGGTCGGGGTGCCGCCCGACGTGGCGGAAACCGAGCTGCATCAGGCGCGGGAGGCCCTGCGCAGCGCCACCGCAGCGGATATCCTGGTGATCGAGGATGAGCCGATCATCGCCATGGATGTGCGGCAGCTGGTGGAGGATTGCGGCCACCGGGTGGTGGGCGTCGCCGCCACCGAGACGCAGGCGGTGCGGCTGGCTCAGGACCGCAATCCCAGCTTGATCCTGGCCGACGTGAACCTCGGTGCCGGCGGTGACGGCATCACCGCGGTGAACCGCATCCAGGAGCGGCTGAAGGTTCCGGTGATCTTTGTCACCGCCTATCCGGAGCGGCTGCTGACGGCGGAGCAGGTGGAGCCGGCCTTTGTGATCTCGAAGCCCTTCGAGCCGCTGGCGCTCGCCATCGCCACCTATCAGGCCGTGTGCTCTACCGTACCCATCGGCTGACGCTGCAACCGGCGGCTCAAGCGCGACGTTGCTTGAGCACCGCCGGCACCAGAGTGTTCGGCCGGTCCCACGGAGGGAGGCCGTTCCTTGCCAGAACATCGGATCAGCGGCCCGCGGACCGGGCTGGCCTGCTCCGGCAGGGGCTCCATCTCTGCAGGGGCCGGCCGGGATTGCCGCCAATGAGGCCCGACGGCTTGTTCGCCGGCGCCAATCTGGCCCCGGCACCTTCTCCGACCGATCGCAAGGATGCGTCGCCATGCTCTACTGGACCCTGATCTTTCTTGTCGTCGCGCTGGTGGCCGGCGTGCTCGGCTTTTCCGGGGTTGCCTCCGCGGCCAGCGGCATTGCCAAGATCCTGTTTGTCATCTTCCTGGTGCTGTTCCTGATCTCGCTGGTGGCCGGGCGCGGCTGGGCCTGAACCCGCCGCCGGCACAAGCAAGGGGCGGGAGGTCCAGACCTCCCGCCCCTTTTTGCGTTCGGCGCCCGGTTGCCCGGGTGCCGGGGCCTCAGCGGACCGAGTTCTGCGGATAAGCGCCGGAGGTGTTGGAATCGGTGGCGCGGTCATAGGCGCGGGTGGCCGCGGTGCCGGGCGGGTTCGTACGGGTGCCATCGCTCTGCGACGGGTAAGCGCCGGAGGTGTTGGTGCCTGCCGCGCGGTCCAATGCCCGCGTCCCCTCGGTGCCGGCGGGATTGGCGCGGGTGCCATCGCTCTGCGCCGGATAGGCGCCGGAGGTGTTGACGCCGGTAGCCCGGTCATAGGCACGGGTCGGCGCGGTGTTGGAGTCCACCGAACGGGCCTGGTCGCATGCCGCCAGCCCCAGCAGGGCGGCCGAAACGGTGATGGCCGACAGGATCTTGCGGTGATGCATGGCGGGAAAGCTCCTCTTGTTGACGCGTGAAGCCGCCTGACATGACGGTCTGGCGGTCCAACGCGAACTTCACCAACAAGTTGCTTCGCTTCCGCTTCAGCTGCGCGCCGCGCGACGGGTGCGCCACAGGTGCCACAGGTAGGCGCCGACCACCGCGGCCACCACCACATAGCTGATTGGCTCGATGAAGGCTTCCACCTTGCGGTACTGGTCGCGCAGCAGGTAGCCGGCGCCCGTCAGCAGCGTGACCCACAACAGGCTGCCCAGCACGGTCCACAGGTAGAACACCCGCCGACCGATATGGGCGAGGCCCGCCGGGATGGAGATCAGGGTGCGGATCGCCGGCAGCATGCGGCCGAAGAACAGCGCCACCGGGCCGTGCCGCCGCAGCGTCGCCTCCGCCTTGTCCATCTCCTCGGCCGAGGTACCGAACCAGCGGCCGTAGCGCGCCACCAGCGGCCGGATGCGATGGCTGCCGATGGCGCGGGCCACCTCGTACCAGACGCCATTGCCGACCAGCGATCCGGCCGTGCCGCACAGCACGGCCGTGACGACGCCCATGTGGCCCTCGGCGGCGGCGAAGCCGGCCAGCGGCATGATCAGCTCGGACGGGATGGGGGGGAAAAGGTTCTCCAGGAACATCAGGAAGAACACTCCGGCCGGCCCGGCCTCCCCCACCATTCGCGTGATCCACTCGATCATCCAGCGGTTCCCTGAAACAGATGCAGCTTCAATCGCCGGCCGCGCGTGTAGTTGTAGCCCTCCACCACGGGAAGTTCGCGCAAGGTCAGGCCGCGCTGCCCGGCGGCGGCGCGGAATGCCGCCACGTCGCGGTCGCCCACCGCCACCGTGCGGCCCGGCGCCCCGGCCAGGAAGCCGGCCGCCGCCCCGCCATCCCGCAGCAGGGCAGTGGCCGTGCCGGTGGCGAACACCATGGACGGCTCGTGATAGCCAACGATGCCGAAGGCGCCCTGCACCTCGCCCGACGGCGCGCTGAGCGCCAGGGCGGCGGCGAGGCGCGGCCCGATCCAGGGTGCCTCCAGCCGCGGCAGCGTGCCGCCCAGAATGGCGGCGTAGAGCGGCACCGCCAGGATCGCAGCGGCCAGCGCCGCCTGCGCCGGTCCCCAGCGCAGCGCCCGCCACACCCCCCACAGCAGCAGCAGCGCCGCCGGCAGCGCCAGCACCGCCAGCGGATCGATGCGGCGGTCGGCGATCCAGGGCAGAACCGGGGCCGTCAGGCCGAGCGCCAGCACTGCCAGGGCGAACAGCCCAAAGCCCAGCCCGGCCAGCCAGCGTGGCGCCGGGCGGCGCAGCGGGTCCATCGCCCAGCCGGCGGTCAGCAGCAGCAGGGCCGGAAACATCGGCAGGGTGTAGTGCGGCAGCTTGGTCGCCACCGCCTCGAACATCAGCCAGGACGGCGCGATCCAGGCCAGCAGAAAGCGGGTCGCCGGGTTCATCCGGTCACGCCAGGCGGCGGGCAGGGCCCGCAGCACCAGAAAAGCGGCGGGAAAGGCGGTCAGCAGAAAGGTTAGCAGGTAGTAGCCGGGAGGGCCGCCATGCGCTTCTTCGCCGGAGGACACCTTGCCCAGCATGTCGCCGCCCACCGCCTCGGCGAAGAAGCGGCCCTCGGTGGCAAGGCCGATGGCGATCAGCCAGGGTGCCGTCATGGCCAGCATCAGCGGCACCCCCCAGCCGGCCCGCAGCACCCGCAGCCAGGCGCCGCCGCGCTCCGATTTCCAGTCGGCTACCACCAGCGTCACCCCCGCCAGCAGCGCCACCAGCGGCCCGATCGGCCCCTTCAGCAGGATCGAGACGCCGAGGATGGCCCACAGCGCCGCCGCCTGCCGCGCCGTGAAGGCACCGGGTGCCAGATAGGCCCGCCCCAGCAGCCCCATCGCCGCCGTCACCGTGGCGAGCAGCGCGGCATCGGTCTTGGCGATGTGGGTTTCCACCACCAGCACCAGGGAGGAGGCCAGCATCGCGGCGGCCAGAAAGGCGGCGCGCCGCCCCACCAGGGCGCGGCCCCAATGGAAGGTGGCCATCACGGCGAGCCAGGCGCCGATCAGCGAGGGCAGCCGATAAGGCCAGATCTGCCCGCGATGCCCGAGGCCGAGCCCTTCCGCCGCCTTCACCGAGGCCACCTGTGCCCAGTGGATGCCCACCGGCTTCTTGTTGCGCTCCTCCTCGCCGAAGCGGATGCGGACGTAGTCGCCGCTGTTCACCATCTGCCGGCTGGCCTGGGCGAAGCGGCTCTCGTCGCGGTCGCCGGGCGGCAGGGTGAAGAAGCCCGGCAGCCACAGCAGCAGGCAGAGCAGGGTCAGGCCGGAACGCGGCCACCGCATCTCCGGCAGCCGGTCGAGGAAGTCGCGCGGGGAAAACGCCATGATGCCCGGGCTGTAGAGCCTTTCGCGGCGCGGTGTATAGCAACAAACCGCGGCAGGCAGCGGGAGCGCAGGATGACAACGGAACGGGCGGACGCACCACCTCCTGGCCTGATGCAGATCTTTCTGGCCTTCAGCAAGGTCGGGCTGACCAGCTTCGGCGGCGGATTGTCCGGCTGGATGATGCGGGAATTCGTCGGCAACCGCCGCTGGCTGACCGAAGGGGAGTTCCTGGACGGGCTGTCGCTCTGCCAGGCGCTGCCGGGGGTGAACGTGGTGAACCTGTCGATCTGGATCGGCTATCGGCTGCGCGGCGGCCGCGGCGCCCTGGCCGGCGCGTTGGGCATGGTGGTGCCGGCACTGATCCTGGCGCTCGGCGTCGTCGCCCTGGCGGGGGAGGCGGTGCGCGGCCCGGCGGCGCACTGGATGCTGGCCGGGGTGGCGGCGGCGGCGCTGGGCCTGTCGATCCAGATGGGGCTGCGCGCCGCCTGGCGCGCCGCCCGGCGCGGCGTGGCGCCCGCCGCGATCGTCGCCGCCACCTTTGTCGCCCTGTTCGCCCTGCGGCTGCCGCTGATCTGGGTGGTGCTGGTGATGGCCCCGCTCGGCATCGCACAGGCGGCCTGGGCGATGTCGCGCAGGGGTGGCGGCTGATGGAGCATCCGTTCTGGCGCATCCTGCTGGTGTTCCTGCCGCTGTCCTTCCTGACGGTGGGCGGCGGGCAGAGCATCGTGTCCGACGTGCACCGCCAGGCGGTGGAGGTGCAAGGCTGGATGAGCGATGCCCGCTTCCTGGAATTGTTTGCCCTTTCGCGGCTCACCCCGGGGCCCGGGGCGCTGCTGTCGCCCATGGTGGCGTTCGAGGCCATGGGCCCGTGGGGCGCGCTGCTCGCGGCTCTCGCCATCTTCACCCCGTCCTCCTTCCTGGTCTGGGGCCTGGCCGGGCTGTGGCGGCGAACCCACGGCGCCGCCTGGCAGAAGGCGGTGGAGCGCGGCCTGGCGCCGGTGGCGGCCGGCATGATCCTGGCCGCCGGCGCCACCCTGCTGCGCGTCGCCGAGGGTGGCTGGCTGGCCTGGGCGGTGGCCGCCGCCTCCACCGTGCTGCTGATGACCACCCGCGCCAGCCCCTTCCTGCTGCTGCCGGCGGGCGCCCTGATCTTTTGGGTGGCCCTGGCCTGACATCGCGCCTTCGGCCGGGCATCGCGCCATGCGCCCCGCACAGCCCGCCCCGCATGCGGAACGGCTCGACAGGACGGGCCCTTCCGGCCCATAGCCCCTGGCAATGAGCTCGTCCCGTTCCCGCCCCTCCGGCCCTCGCTCCGCGCGCCCCGCATCGGGCGGCCGCCCGCGCAACCCGACCCGCAGCGCCGCCCTGGCCCTGGTGACCGCGGTGTTGGAGCGCCACCGCGCACTGGAAGAGGCGCTGGACGCTCTGCCGGCCGCCGAGGCGAGGGACCGTGCCGCCGCCCACCGCATCGCCGCCGCCGTGCTGCGCCGCCTCGGCAGCCTCGATGCCGTGCTGGAGCCGCTGCTGCGCCGCGAGCCGCCGCCGGAGGTGCGCAACGCCCTGCGCATCGGTGCCGCCGAGCTGCTGCTGCTGGACACCCCGCCCCACGCGGCGGTGGCGAGCTGCGTCGACCTGGTGCCGCGCCCCTTTGCCGGCTTGGTGAACGCCGTGCTGCGCCGCGTCGCCGCCGAGGGCGCCGCCACGCTGGAGGAGCTGGATGGCGAGCGCCTCGATACTCCCGGCTGGCTGTGGAGCGCGTGGCACACCGCCTATGGCCCGGCGGTGCGGGCGATCGCCCGCGCGCACCGGCTGCCGGCGCCGCTCGACCTGTCGCTGCGGCCCGGCACCGCGCCGCCCGAGGGGGCGCTGATGCTGCCCACCGGCACGGCACGCTATCCCGCCGGCACCCGCATCGCCGAGATCGCCGCCTTCGCCGCCGGCGATGCCTGGGCGCAGGACGTCGCCGCCGCGCTGCCGGCCCGGCTGCTGGGCGCCGTGGCCGGCCAGCGCGTGGCCGACCTGTGCGCGGCGCCCGGCGGCAAGACGGCGCAGCTGGCCGCCGCCGGGGCGGAGGTCGTGGCGGTGGAGCGCGACGCGCACCGGATCGGCCGGCTGCGCGAGAACCTGACGCGGCTGCGGCTCGCCGCCGAGGTGGTGCAGGCCGATGCCGCCGCCTGGAACCCGGGCGCGCAGTTCGATGCCGTGCTGCTGGACGCGCCCTGCTCGGCCACCGGCACCATCCGCCGGCACCCGGACGTGCCGCATCTGAAGCGTCCGGGTGATGTTCCCACCCTGGCCGGACTGCAGGCCACGCTGATCCAGGCGGCGGCGAAGCTGCTGCGGCCGGGCGGCCGGCTGGTGTTCGCCACCTGCTCGCTGCAGCCGGAGGAAGGCGAGGCGCAGGCCCGCGCCGCCTTCGCCAGCGGCCTCGCGCCCGAGCCGGTGCGGCCGGACGAGCTGCCTGGCCTGGATTCGGCGCTGACCCCGGAAGGCTGGGTGCGCACCCGCCCGGACCTTTGGCCGGAGCAGGGCGGACTGGACGGCTTCTTCGTGGCCCGGTTCCGCAAGCCGGGTTGAACAGCTTCCGGTTGAACGCCAACGAGGCGCTTCCCCCTCGTGGCGCCTTGTCCATACCGGGAGGCGCGGGCATAACTTGCCGCGTGTCACGCCCCGTCAAAATCGCCCCGTCCCTGCTGGCCGCTGATTTCGCGCGTCTCGGGGAGGAAATCGCCGCCATCGAGGCCGCCGGTGCCGACTGGCTGCACCTCGACATCATGGATGGGCATTTCGTGCCCAACATCTCCTACGGCCCGGCCGTGGTGAAGGCGTTGCGCCCGCACACGCGCCTGCCGTTCGATGTGCACCTGATGATCTCGCCCGCCGATCCCCTGCTGCCGGCCTTCGCCGAGGCGGGCGCCGAGCGGATCAGCCTGCATCCGGAAGCCGGGCCGCACCTGCACCGCTCGCTGCAGACCATCCGCGCGCTGGGCTGCTCGCCCGGCGTGGTGCTGAACCCGGCCACGCCGGCTGCCCTGGTGGAGCCGGTGCTGGACCTGGTGGACCTGATCCTGGTGATGACGGTGAACCCGGGCTTTGGCGGCCAGAAATTCATTCCCAGCCAATTGCCCAAGATGCGGGAACTGCGCCGCATGATCGACGCGTCCGGACGGCAGATCGCCTTGCAGGTGGATGGCGGGGTCACCGCCGAAACGGCACCGCTCTGCCTGGAAGCCGGGGCCGACGTGCTGGTGGCCGGCACCGCCGTGTTCGGCGCGCCGGACTACGCCGCGGCGATCGCGACGCTGCGCGCGGGCCGCGCCTGATGGCCGAATGGCTGCGCGGCGCCCGCCGCATGGTGGCGGGGCTGAAGCCGGTGAAGGTGCCCGAGGCGCCGAGCCGGGCTTTCCGCGACCTGTGGCCCGGCGATGCGGCGCGCGGCCACCGCCTGTTGCGGGGCGAATGCGAGGTGGCCGGCACGGTGCGCCCGCTGACGATCGCCGCCGAGGGCGGGCAGGGCTGGGCCGCACAGGACGGCTCGGTGCTCTGGCGCGCCGCGGTGCACGGCTTCGCCTGGCTGCGCGACCTGCGCGCGCTGGGCACCGATGGCGCCCGGCTGCGCGCCCGCGACCTCGCAGCGGACTGGCTGGCGCATGGCGGGGGCGAGGGCATCGCCGCCGTGCCGGACGTGGTCGGGGCGCGCCTGTCGGCCTGGCTGGGCCATTGGGACTTCCTGGCCGCCACCGCCGAGGACGGCTTTCGCCGCGCCCTGATGGTGCGGCTGGCGCAGGATGCGCGCGGGCTGGTGGTGGCGCTTCCGGCCGAGGGTCGGCACCGTGGCGCGCTGGTGGCGCTGAAGGGCGGCCTCGCCGCCTCGGTGGCCTTGAGCGAGGAAGCTTGGGTCGCCCGCTGCCTGCGCGTGTTGCCACAGGAGATCGAGCGGCAGATCCTGCCCGACGGCGCCCATGTGGAACGCTCGCCGGCGCAATTGCTGCTGGCGGTGCAGGACCTGATCGAGATCCGCAACCTGCTGCACGGCGCCGGACTGGAAGCGCCGCCGCATCTGGGGCTGGCGCTGGACCGCGCCGCGCCGGCGCTGCGGCTGTTCCGCCACGGCGATGGTGGCCTGGCGCTGTTCAACGGCACGCGCGACTACGGCGCTTCCCTGGTGGATCTGGTGTTGACCCAGGGGCAGGCGCGCGGCCGTGCGCCGCTGATCCTGGCGGAGGCCGGGTTCCAGCGCCTGCAGGCCGGGCGCACCCTGGTGATCGCCGATTGCGGCCCGCCGCCCTCCGGCCGTGCCGCCACGGGCCCCGCCGGGCTGCCGCGTGGCGCCGACCGGTTCCACCACGCCGGGACCCTGTCCTTCGAGATGTCGGTGGGGCGCGACCGGTTGATCACCAATTGCGGCGCCGCCACCGCCGATCCCGGTCCCTGGCGGGACGCGCTGCGCGCCACCGCCGCGCATTCCACCCTGGTGCTGTCCGACACCAACAGCAGCGAACTGCGCGAGGACGGCCTCGGCCGCCGCCCTGAATCGGTGGAGGCCGAGCGCCAGGAAGCCAATGGCGCGCAATGGCTGGATGCCAGCCATGACGGCTATCGCCGCGGCTTCGGCGCCGTTCATCGCCGCCGCCTCTACCTGTCGGAATCCGGCGACGACCTGCGCGGCGAGGACGCGGTGGAAGGCGAGAACCTGCCGGGCTTCACCGTGCGCTTCCACCTGCATCCTGGCGTGGTGGCCAGCCGGCAGGAGGCTGAGAACACCGTGCTGCTCCGCCTGCCATCCGGCGCGTCCTGGCGGTTCCGCGCCAAGGAAGCGATTCTGGCGGTGGAAGACAGCGTGTTCATGGCCGGCGAGCCGCGCCGGTCCTCGCAGATCGTGCTGAGCGCCGAGGCCGGCACCGCCTCGGTGCAATGGGCGCTGAGCCGCGTCAGCGTGCCGCAGCCCGCCGCCTCCGGCGCCAAGGGGCCGGCGGCCGCGCCATCCGACGGCCCGGCGGAATAGGCCGGCTCCCGCCGTCTTGAAGGTCGTCCCGCCTTGAAGATCGCCGAAGTCTGCAACGTCGATTTCTCCCTGCGGCACTTCGTGCTGCCGGTGATGCGCGGCGCCCGCGCCCGCGGGCACGAGGTGGTCGGCATCTGCGCCGAAGGCAGGCTGCTGGAGGTGCCGCGCCGGGAAGGCTTCCGCATCGTGCCGGTGCCGATGGCGCGGTCGCTGAACCCGCTGGCGCAATGGCGCGCCTATCGCGCGCTGCTGGAGCTGTTTCGCGAGGAGCGCTTCGACCTGGTGCACGCGCACATGCCGATTTCCGGCCTGCTGGCGCGGCTGGCGGCGCGGCGCGCCGGGGTGGGGCGCGTCGCCTATACCGGGCACGGCTTCCTGTTCAACCAGCCCGGGCCGTGGTGGCGGCGCACCCTGTCCTTGTGGCTGGAGCGACTCGGCGGCCGCCTGACCGACGTGTTCATGACCGTGTCCGAGGAGGAAGCGGCGGATGCCCGGCGCCTCGGCATCGCGCCGCGCGCGGTGGGCATCCGCAACGGTCGCGATCCGCTGCGCTTCCGTCCCGATGCCGGGGTGCGGGCCGCGTTGCGGGCCGAGCTGGGCGCCGCGGATAACGATTGCGTCGTGGTCATCGTGTCCCGCCTGGTGCGGCACAAGGGCCATGTGGAATTGCTGCGCGCCATGGAAGCCGTGCCTGGCGCCGTGCTCTGGGTGGTGGGGGAGCGCCTGCCCACCGACCATGGCCCCGACATGGCGGCGGAATTCGCCCGGGCCGAGGCGGTGCTGGGACCGCGCCTGAGGCGCCTTGGCTATCGCGAGGATGTGGGCCGGGTGTTGGCGGCGGCAGACGTGTTCTGTTTGCCGAGCCATTTCGAGGGCCTGCCCATGTCGGTGATCGAGGCGATGATGACCGGCCTGCCGGTGGTCGCCACCGGCATCCGCGGCCCGCGCGAGCAGGTGCGCGACGGCGAGACCGGCCTGCTGGTGCCGCCCGCGGCAGTGCCGCCCCTGGCGGAGGCGCTGTCCCGCCTCGCTGCCGATCCGGCGCTGCGCCGCCGCATGGGCGCCGCCGGCCGCGCCCTGGCGCTGGAGCGGTTCGACGAAGCCAAGGTGGTGGGCCGCACCCTGGACCTGATGGGGCTGTAGGCGGCGCATGGCCGCCGCGCGGCCGCCCGAACGGCGGCGGCATTGGCCCACCCCGGCTTTGCGTCTATAGGAGCGCCCCATGGACGCCCATGTCACCCCGCCCGGCACGCCGGTTTCCGTGCGCTTCAACGCCGCCGATCCTCAGCGTCTGAGCCGCGCCCTACGCGACCTGCGTCAGGGCTTCGCCCAGCGCCGGCTGGCCGGGGCGCTGGCATGGCTCGACCTGCGCAACCGTTACCGCGGCTCGGTGCTGGGGCCGTTCTGGCTGACCCTGTCCACCGCGGTGATGCTGGCCAGCCTGGGCCTGCTGTATTCCACGCTGTTCCAGATGTCGCTGGCCGAATACCTGCCCTGGCTGGCGGTCAGCCTGATCCTCTGGAACATGCTGGCGCAGATGGTGACCGAGGCCTGCACCAGCCTGACCAGCGCCGAGAGCATCGTGCGGCAGATGCCGCTGCCCTTCACCGTGCACGCGCTGCGCTGCGTCACGCGCAATGCGCTGGTGGCGGCGCACAACCTGCCGCTGGTGGTGATCGTGCTGCTGATCTTCGGCGTGCTGCCGGGCTGGTCGGGCCTGCTGGCGCTGCCAGGGCTGCTGCTGCTGGCGGTGAACGCGCTGAGCGCCTCGCTGCTGCTGGGCATGGTGTGCGCCCGGTTCCGCGACATCGCGCCGATCGTCGGCAGCGTGATGCAGATCGCCTTCTTCATGACGCCGGTGATCTGGAAGCCGCAGCTGCTCAGCCCGGAATACCATTGGCTGCTGCTGCTGAACCCCTTCTACACGCTGCTGGAACTGGTGCGCGGGCCGCTGATCGAGGGCGGTGGCAATCTGGCCGTGTGGCTGACGGCGATCGGCTACACGGTGGTCCACTGCGCCGTCGGCTTCGCCTTCTTTGTGCGCTTCCGCGGCCGCGTCGCGTTCTGGGTGTAACGGCATGGCCCACATCATCGCCCGCGGCGTCTCGATCGAGTTCCCGCTCTACCACATGGGCGCCCGCTCGCTGAAGAAGCGGCTGCTGGCCTCCTCGCCGCTGCGGATGCGCTCGGACGACGCCAACCGCGTCGTGGTGTCCGCCCTGCGCGACCTCAACTTCTCCATCACCCGCGGCGAGCGGGTGGCGCTGATCGGCCACAACGGCGCCGGCAAGACCACCCTGCTGCGGACGCTCGCCGGCATCTACGAGCCGGTGGCGGGTGAGCTGGAGGTGGCGGGCATCATCGGCCAGATGATCGACCCGGGTGCCGGCCTCGACATGGACGCCACCGGACGCGAGAACATCGTGCTGCGCGGCTTGTACCGCGGCATGGGTGAGCGGGAGGCCCAGCTCCTGGCGGAGGAGGTGGCCGAGTTTTCCGGCCTCGGCGAGTTCCTCGATGTGCCGGTGCGCAATTATTCATCGGGCATGACGGTGCGGCTGTCTTTCGCCATGGCCACGGCGATCAAGCCGCAGGTGCTGCTGATGGATGAGTGGTTCCTGGCCGGCGATGCCGATTTCATGGCCAAGGCGGAGCAGCGCCTCGGCCGGCTGGTGGAAGGCGCCGACGTGCTGGTGCTGGCGACGCACGAGATGGGCATCGTCCGCCGCTGGTGCACCCGGGCGATGCGCCTGGATGCCGGGCGCGTGGTGGCCGACGGGCCGGTGGAGCAGATCCTGGGGCCCGAGCCGGTGGCGGGCTGACCGGCAGAACCCGCACGATGCGCCTGATGCTCTGGTACTGGGGCCGCCGCGGTGGCGGCGCGCAATTCGCGTTGGAACTGGCGCGCGCCCTGGCGCGGCAGCGGGAGGTAGAGCTCTCGCTCTCGCTCTCGGCGCAGAACGAGCTGCTGCCGGCGTTTCGTGCGCTCGGCGTGGGCTGCCAGGCCGTGGAAACCTACCGGGACCGGCGCGGCTTCGCATTGTCGCTGCCGCGGATCCCGGCGCGGGGGCGCACCCTGGCGGCGGCGGCACGGGGCCAGGACGCGGTGATTTCCGCCATGACCCATCTCTGGACGCCGTTGCTGGCCCCTGGCCTGCGGCGCACCGGCGCCCGCTTCGTGCCGGTGGTGCATGATGCGGCGCCGCACCCGGGCGATCCCGCCCTGCTGTGGGATTGGCGCCTTCGGCGCGAGATGCAGGCGGCGGCGGCGGCCGTTGCCTTGTCGGACCACGTCTCGGCGGCGCTGCGCGCCCGCTTCCCGGCCCTGCCGCAGATCCGCATGCCCATGCCTGCCCTGCTGGGCGCCGCCGAGCCGCCGCCGCTGCGCATGGGGGAGGGGCCGCTGCGCCTGCTCTTCTTCGGCCGCATGCGCGCCTATAAGGGGCTCGACCTCCTGCGGGACAGCATCCGCCACCTGCACGCCGCCTATCCCTCCCTGTCGGTGCAGCTGCGCGTGGTGGGGGAGGGCAGCGCCGAGAGCTGCGCCCCGGGTTTGTCGGCCCTGCCCGGCGTTCGCGTCGAGTCGCGCTGGGTGGCCGAGCCGGAGATCCTGACCCTGCTGCGGGATACCGACGTGGTGGTGCTGCCGTATCGCGAGGCGAGCCAGTCGGGCCTGGTATCCCAGGCACAGGCGATGGGCTTGCCGGTGGTGGCGACGCCCGTCGGCGGCTTGGTGGAACAGGTGCGGCCGGAGAGCGGCGGCGTGGTGGCCGGTGCCGTGACGCCGGAAGCCTTCGCCATGGCCCTGGCCAGCCTCGCCGATCCCGCCCGGCGCGCCGCGCTGCGCCGGGCCGCGCTGGAACATGGCGGCGGCGCCGATTGGGATGGCGCCGCCGCCGCCCTGATCGACGGATTGCGGCGGAAAGGCGTGGCATGAGTCTGGTGCACCGGATCTGGCAGACCTTGCCGCGCGGCCTGCGCCGCGGCCTATTGTTCGGCGGCATGGCGGCCCTGGCGCCGCGTCCATCCCGACACCCTGACCGCGATGGGCCGGTCACGGTGGCGGGCTTTCTGTCCACCTCCACCGGCCTCGGCATCGGTGCGCAGCGCATGCTGGCCGCGATGCGTGACCAGGGCCTCGACCCGCACGCCACCGACCTGACATCGGCGTTGCGCCAGGGTGGGCAGGCCGTACCGATGGTGCCGCCCGCGCCCGGCCCCGGCACGCTGATCCTGCACGTGAACGGGCCGATGCTGCCCTGGGCGATGCGGGCGCTGGGACGCCGCGCCGTGGCCGGCAAGCGGATCATCGCCGTCTGGGCGTGGGAGTTGCCGCGGCTGCCGGCGGATTGGAGCCACGGCTTCCGCTTCGCGCATGAGATCTGGGTGGGCAGCCGCTTCGTGGCCGAGGCTGTCGAGGCGGCGGTGCCACTGCCGGTGCGGGTGGTGCCTTATCCCGTGCCGGCGCCGGACCCTTCGCCACGGGGCCGGGCGGATTTCGGCCTGCCGGAGGACGCCTTCGTCAGCCTGGTGATGTTTGACGCCAGCTCCTCCATCGCGCGCAAGAACCCGATGGCGGCGATCCGCGCCCATCGCGCCGCCTTTGGCGACCGTCCCGACCGCCTGCTGGTGCTGAAGACGCACAGCACCGCGCAGGCCGGCGCCGCCTGGGCCGAGATCGCCGCCATCGCCGCCGCCACGCCCAACATCCGCGTGGTGGATGCGACCCTGCCGGAGCCGGATCGCTGGGCGCTGATGCGCGCGGTGGACGCCGTGCTGTCGCTGCATCGCGCTGAGGGTTACGGCCTCGCCATCGCCGAGGCGATGCGGCTCGGCCGCGCCGTGATCGCCACCGAATGGTCGGGCAACACGGATTTCATGCACGGGCCGGGCTGCTTCGGCGTGCCGGCGCGGCTGGTGCCGGCGGAGGATCCGCAGGCGACCTACCACCATCCGGAGATGTGCTGGGCCGAGCCGGACGAGGCCGCCGCTGCGGCTGCCCTGCGGCGGCTGGCCGATTTGGGGCCCCGGAGCTTTCCGCCGGTGCCATTCCCGGTTCCCGATTACGCAGCCTTGATCGGCGGAAGCGCGACCTAGGCTGCAACGAAGCGGTGGCTGCGGCGTGGAGAGCTTTGCCACGCGTCTGTCACATGGTCCTGCGACGATGCTGACCAGTCTTGCAGGGCCGCAAAGGAGAACAGGGTTTGGCTGGCAAGATCTGGGTGGATGTCGAGGACCTGTTCGAATACGCGCGCTTCAACCCGCGCCCGAGCGGCATCCAGCGTGTCGAATACGAGCTGTGCCGTGCCCTGGCGGAAAACGATCCCGATGGCGGCAGCATCGGGTTCCTGCGTCATGTTCCATCCAAGGGCACGTTCCGCTGCGTCGGCTGGGCAGAGGTGTCGAGCCTGTTTGCCGGGCTGACCGACCCTGGTGTCCGGCCGGCGGCGCGGCGGGCGGCGGTGCAGCGCGGGATAGTCGCCTCCCAGGAAGGCTCCCGCGGGCCGCTGAAGAAGCTGGCTTACCGGCTTCCGCCCGATTTCCGCTTTCCCTTGTCCCAGGCGGTGCGGCACCAGGTGGATGCCCTGCGCGCCGCCGCGGCCGCTGGCAGGGCGGCCCTGCAGGGCGTGCGGCGGCGCGCGGCCGCGGCGCGACCGGATCCGGCCGCCGGCAGGGATCCCGGCCAGGGCACGCCGCAGGCCGCGGAGCGGATGGATTTCGAGGCGCAAGTGCAGCCGGGCGACGTGCTGGCGGTGCTGGGATCGCCCTGGTTTCACCCGGAATATGGCCGCATCATCAGCAGGCTGAAGCGCGACAAGGGTGTCGGCTTTGCCCTCCTCATCTACGACATCATTCCGTTGCGGCGTCCTGAATGGTGCGATGCCGGGCTGGTCCGCATCTTTTCTGAATGGCTGGGCGCGGTGCTGCCGCTGGCGGACGACGTTCTGACCATCTCGCATGCCAGCGCCGCGGATGTGGAGCGCTTCGCCGCGCAGCGCGGCCAGACGCTGCGGCGCCTGCCCGTCGTGGTGCCGATGGGGACCGGTTTCTCCTCGGAAGCTTCCGCCGTTCTGGACGACGCGGAAGCGTCGCGCCTGCCGCCGGCCGGAAGCTATGCGCTGATCGTGTCGACCATCGAGGCGCGCAAGAACCACCTTCTGTTGTTCCGGGTCTGGCGGCGACTGCTGGACGAGATGCCGCCGGAGGCGGTGCCGACGCTGGTGTTCGCCGGACGGATCGGCTGGCTGGTGGACGACCTGATGCAGCAGCTGCGCAATGCCGGCTTCCTTGAGGGCAAGATCGTGGTGATCGAGAACCCCTCCGATGGTGAATTGGGCCAGCTCTACCGCGGCTGCCTGTTCACCGTGTTTCCCTCCTTCTACGAGGGCTGGGGGCTGCCGGTGACGGAGAGCCTGTCCTTCGGCAAGCCCTGCATCGTGTCCAACAGCACCTCCCTTCCCGAGGCCGGAGGGACGCTGGCGCGTTACTTCGATCCAGAGAATTCCACGGAAGCCTACCAAGTCATCCGCGACGTGATCGAACATCCCGCCCAGTTGGAGGCCTGGGAAGCGCAGGTGGTGCGGGAGTTCCGCCGCGTGGAATGGACCGAAGCCGCCCAGGTGGTCCGGCAAGCGCTGCTGCCGCCCCCTGGCGCGCCGGAGGCCGCGGCGGACCCGGAGAAACCGGTGCGGGCGCCGGTGCACCACCACCGCTTGGGCTCCTTCTGAGGGCTGGCCGGTCAATTGGGGCCGGTCCGCCTCAGCGGGCCGGCGGCGGCTCCACTTGGCGGACACGCTGCCGCCAATCCTCCAGCACCGCTTGCAGGGTCTCGGCAAAGGGCACGCGCGGTTGCCAATGCAGCACACGGCGCGCCGCGTCGCTGTTGCCCAGCGTGCTGATCACGTCCGTCGGGCGCAGCAGCGTTTGTTCCTCCTGCACCGTGACCTGCACGGAACTGAGGGCCACCAGCTGCGACAGCACGTCGCCCACCCGGACCATGTGCCCGGAGGCGATGTTGAAGGCCGCGCCGGAAGCGGGCGAGGCGGGATCGCGCAACGCGTCGATCGCGGCCACATAGGCGCCGCAGACATCGCCCACATCGAGGAAGTCGCGCCAGCGGTCCAGCGCCCCCACCTTGATCACCGGCTCCTGCTGCCCGGCCTCGATCAGGGCGATCTGGCGCGCGAAGGCCGAGACCACGAAGCCGGGCGACTGCCCGCGCCCAGTGTGGGTGAAGGGGCGCAGGCGCACGGCGCGCAGCCCGCGCAGCGTCATCTCGCCGATCGCCAGATCCGCCGCCGCCTTGCTGGCGGCGTAGGGGTTGGCCGGGCGCAGCGGCGCATCCTCGGTCAAGGCGGTGCCGGACTGGAAGGACAGGCCGTAAACCTCGGCCGAGGAGGCCTGGATGAAGCCGGCCTGCGGCACGGCCTGGCGCACCGCGTCGGCCAGAGCCAGGGTGCCCAGAAGGTTGATCTTCCAGGTTCCCAGAGAATCCGCGAAGCCGAGCTGCACATTGGCCTGCGCCGCGAGGTGCACCACCGTGTCCGGACGCGCTTCCCGCAGCACCGCCGCCAGCTCGTCGGTGCGGAGCAGATCCAGGGCGAAGCCCTCGTCACAGCCGTTCGCGGCACCGCTGCGGGAGGCCGCCAGAAGCATCGCCTCCGGAAACGCCGCCCGCAGGCGCGGGATCAGGTGGCCGCCGACAAAGCCGCCGGCGCCTGTGACAAGGATCCTCACGGTCCGGGCGACCGGCTCACTGCATCCGCGAGCGGTGGCGGAAGAGGTCGGCCTCGACCATCTCCTCGATCATCGCCTCGAGCGAGATCTCCGGCTCCCAGCCCAGCTTCTGCTTGGCCTTGGCTGGATCGCCGAGCAGCACATCCACCTCGGCCGGCCGCATGAAGGCGGGGTCGATGCGGATGAAGTCCTCGTAGTTCAGGCCGACATGGGCGAAGGCGATGCGGGCCATGTCGCGCACGGTGGTGGTGCGGCCGGTGGCGACGACGTAGTCATCGGCCTCCTTCTGCTGCAGCATCAGCCACATGGCGCGGACATAGTCCTTTGCGTGGCCCCAGTCGCGCTTGGCGTCCAGATTGCCCATCATCAGCTCCTTGGCGAGGCCGAGCTTGATGCGGGCCGCACCGTCGGTGACTTTGCGGGTCACGAACTCGATGCCGCGCAGCGGGCTTTCATGGTTGAACAGGATGCCCGAGGAGGCGTGCAGCTTGAAGCTTTCACGGTAGTTCACCGTCAGCCAATGGCCGTACAGTTTGGCCACCGCGTAGGGGCTGCGGGGATAGAACGGCGTGGTCTCGCTTTGCACGGATTCCTGGATCAGGCCGTACATCTCGCTGCTGCTGGCCTGGTAGAAGCGCGCCTCGGGCGCCGCCAGCCGCACCGCTTCCAGCATGTGGCCGACGCCCATGCCGGTCACCTGACCGGTCAGCAGCGGCTGGTTCCAGGACGCCTTGACGAAAGACTGGGCAGCGAGGTTGTAGACCTCATCCGGCTTCACGTCCTGGACGATGCGGATCAGCGAGGACAGGTCCAGCAGGTCGCCGTCGATCAACTTCACGCGATCTATGATGCCCAGCCAGCGCAGCCGCTCGCCCACAACATCGGCCGATGCGGAACGGCGGAGCAGCCCGAAGACCTCGTAACCCTTATCGAGCAGCAGTTGCGACAGGTAAGCACCATCTTGTCCTGTCACGCCAGTGATGAGCGCGCGCGCCATTCCGAACCCTTATTTGCCACGGTGTTGCGATGTGAAACCTGGAAAAACCCAGTCTGCCCTGAAAAGCTCAGGAACGCCCTGGCGGGAGGAGCCGGACGTTTCGTGGCGATCCGTGCCGGCCGCCTGCAGCACCATGCGCAGTGCCCCGGAAGTCCGGCGCCCCATTTCGGTCCCGCCGCGCCGCTCCGAGCATGAGCCGCTGTTCAAAGGGTCCAGCCGGACGATGGGCCTCTCCTGGATCCATGCTGCAGACGCGCCCTCATAGCCGCTTGCCGGAAGGTGGTCCAGCACGCAGCCCGACGGTCATTGCTGCGCGGCGAGGCGCAGCAGGTACTGACCGTAGAAGGTCTTGCTAAACATCTCGCCGCGCCGCCGAAGTTGCTCCACGTCGATGAAGCCGTTGTAGAAGGCGATCTCCTCCAGGCAGGCGATCGGCAGGCCCTGGCGCTGCTGGATGGTGCGCACGAACTCCGCCGCGTCGAGCAGCGAGTCATGCGTGCCGGTGTCGAGCCAGGCATGGCCGCGCCCCAGCTTCTCAACCTTCAGATGGCCGAGTTCGAGGTAGCGCAGGTTGACATCGGTGATCTCCAGCTCACCACGGGCTGAGGGTGTCACCCCGGCGGCGATGTCGATGACCCGGTTGTCGTAGAAATACAGCCCGGTCACCGCCCAGTTCGAGCGCGGCTGCTTCGGCTTCTCCGCGATCGAGAGCACCTGCTCGCCTTCGCCGAACTCGACCACGCCGTAATGCTCCGGCTGCTCGACATAGTAGGCGAAGATGGTGGCGCCGCTGACCCGGCTGGCGGCGGCGCGCAGCGTGTCGGAGAAATAGGCGCCGTAGAAGATGTTGTCGCCGAGGACCAGCGCCACCGAATCATCGCCGATGAAGTCGCGGCCGATGGCGAAGGCCTGCGCCAGCCCTTCCGGACGAGGCTGCACCGCGTAGGCGAAGGACACGCCATACTGGCTGCCATCGCCCAGCAGGCGCTGGTACATGTCGAGGAATTCGGGCGAGCAGATCACCAGGATCTCGCGGATGCCGGCCAGCATCAGCACCGAGATCGGGTAATAGATCATCGGCTTATCGTAGATCGGCAGCAGCTGCTTGTTCACCGCCAGGGTGGCGGGGTGCAGCCGCGTGCCGGTGCCGCCCGCGAGAACGATGCCCTTCATGGCGTTCAGCCCTTCAGCCCGAGGCGTTGTCCGGCATAGGTCCGCTCCTGGATCGGCCGCCACCAGGCTTCGTTGCCGAGATACCAGGCCACCGTCTTCTCCAGCCCGCTCTCGAAGCTTTCGCGCGGCGCCCAACCCAGCTGCCGCCGGATCTTGCCGGCATCGATGGCGTAGCGCAGGTCGTGGCCGGGCCGGTCCTGCACGAAGCGGATCTGCCCGGCATGCGGCAGGCCGTCGGGGCGCGGCCGCATCCGGTCGAGAATGGCGCAGATGCCGCGCACCACGTCGATGTTGCGGCGCTCGGCATCGCCGCCGATGTTGTAGGTCTCGCCCGGCGCGCCGCGCTCGAACACCGCTTCCAGGGCGCGCGCATGGTCCTCGACGAACAGCCAGTCGCGGATGTTCTCGCCCCGGCCATAGACCGGCAGCTCCTCGCCGGCCAGGGCGCGCAGCGTCACCAGGGGGATCAGCTTCTCGGGGAAGTGGAACGGGCCGTAATTGTTGGAACAGTTGGTGATCAGCGTCGGCAGCCCGTAGGTGTGGTGCCAGGCGCTGACCAGGTGGTCCGACGCCGCCTTGCTGGCGGAATAGGGCGAGCGCGGGTCATAGGGCGTCTGCTCGGTGAACCGCCCTTCCGCCCCGAGCGAGCCGTATACCTCGTCGGTGGAAACATGGTGAAAGCGGAAGCGTTCGCGGCGCGGCGGCGGCAGCCCGCGCCAATGGGCCAGCGCCGCCTGCAACAGGGCGAAGGTGCCGACCACGTTGGTTTCCACGAAGGCGGCGGGCCCGTCGATCGAGCGGTCCACATGGCTTTCCGCGGCGAGATGCACCACCACATCCGGATCGAAGCGGGCGAAGAGCTGCGCCAGCAGCCCGGCATCGCCGATGTCGCCCTGCACGAATTCGTGGCACGGATCATCCGTCGCGGCGGCCAGCGAGCTCAGCGTGCCTGCATAGGTGAGCTTGTCCAGATTGAGCACGCGGTGGCGCCGCCCCGCCACCAGATGGCGGACCAGCGCGGAACCGATGAAGCCGGCACCTCCGGTGACGAGGACCTTGGACAAGGAGGACAACACGCCGGGATTCCGCCTGCAAAGCTTGATCCAACCAAGATTGCCTTGAACTTGGGCGAAATTATGGGGCGGAACAGGTGCTCCGGGGTCTGCCGGGCGCCGCGCCTGCCGGGGAAATCGCCGCGGCGCGCGCCGCCGCCCTGTGAGCCGGGGCCGGGGCGCCACATATGGCAGGCTTCCCTGGCCCCTTGAGCTTCCGGCACGCCGCTGTCCCTGGTGAACTCGACCTCCGCTGCATCGCCGCCCTTGTTCGGCAGGCTGGTTCGCGCCCTGCTGCTGCTGGGCATCTGGGGCGGCCTCGCCCTCGGCTTGGTGCTGCTGTGGTTTGCCTGGGACCTGCCGCGCCCGGAGCAGGTGCTGGCCGCCACCCGACGCCCGTCGGTGATGCTGGAGGCGCGGGATGGCCGCCTGCTGGCCGCCAGCGGTGATCTGTACGGTGAGGCGGCGCGGCTGGCCGAGCTGCCCGCCTTCGTGCCGGCGGCGCTGATGGCGGTGGAGGACCGCCGCTTCCGGTCGCATGCCGGGCTGGACCCGGTGGGGCTGGCGCGCGCGGCGGTGGCCAATCTGCGGGCCGGGCGGGTGGTGCAGGGCGGCTCCACCCTGACGCAGCAATTGGCCAAGAACCTGTTCCTGACACCGGAGCGTTCGCTCCGCCGCAAGGTGCAGGAAGCCATGCTGGCGCTCTGGCTGGAGCGCCGCTTCACCAAGGACCAGCTGCTGGAGATCTATCTGAACCGCGTTTATCTCGGCAGCGGGGCCTATGGCGTGGATGCGGCGGCGCGGCTGTATTTCGGCGTGTCGGCGCGCCGCGTGACGCTGTGGCAGGCGGCGATCCTGGCCGGGCTGCCGAAGGCGCCCTCCCGCCTCAACCCGCGCAACAACCCCGATGCCGCCATCCGGCGCGGCGCCGAGGTGCTGGCGGCGATGCGGGAAGAGAACCTGATCACGGTGCGCCAGGAAACGCTGGAAGCCGAGCGCATGGTGCTGCCGCTGCGGCCGTCCGGCGATGCCGGCTGGTTCTCCGACTGGGTGCAGGCCGATCTGGCCGAGGATTACCCCGGCGCGGGCGACCTGGTGCTGCGCACCACGCTGGACTTGCGGCTGCAGGCCGTGGTGGAGCGCCGGCTGGAAACATTGCTGGACGGAGCCGGCCGCGCCGCCGGGGTCGGGCAGGGTGCCGTGGTGGTGCTGGACGCGCGGGACGGCGCGGTGCGGGCCATGGCTGGCGGCCGGTCCTATCGCGGCAGCCCCTTCAACCGCGCCACGGCGGCGCGCCGCCAGCCCGGCTCGGCCTTCAAGCCGTTTGTCTGGCTGGCGGCGATGGAGCGCGGGCTGGGGCCGGAGAACAGCGTGTCCGATGCGCCGCTCAGCCTCGGCGGCTGGTCGCCCGGCAATGGTTCCTGGCGGTCCCGCGGCATGATCACGCTGAAAGACGCACTGGCGCACAGCGTCAACACCGCGGCGGTGCGGCTGCTGCTGCAGGGTGGCGGCGCCCGCGAGGTGGCGGCGGTGGCGCGGCGTCTCGGCGTGGCGGGACGCCTGCCCGAACATCCGTCGCTGGCCCTCGGCACCGCGGAAGTGACCCTGCTCGACCTGACCGCCGCCTATGCCGCCTTTGCCAATGGCGGTTTCCGGGTCACGCCCTACGGCGTGCAGCGGGCCGAGGCCGCAGAGCGGCTGCTGGCGGTGCCCCGCACCGCGCCGCAGCCGGCGCTGCGGCCCGCCCTGGCGGCGGCGATGCGCCGCATGCTGGGTGCCGTGGTGCGGGAGGGTACGGGCCGCGCCGCCGCCCTGCCGGGCCGCGCGGTGGCCGGCAAGACCGGCACCACCCAGGATTTCCGTGATGCCTGGTTCGTCGGCATCGCGGGCAGCCGCATGGGCCCCCTGGTCATCGGCGTCTGGCTGGGCAATGACGATGGCAGTCCCATGAACGAGGTCAGCGGCGGCAGCCTGCCGGCGCGCCTGTTCCACGACGTGCTGCAGGAGACACCGCCTTGACCGACGCGCCGGACCGGATGGCGGGCCTCGCCCGCCCGATGCAGCATGCGCTGAACAACTTCTTCATGGTGCTGCAGGTGAACCTGGAGAGCGTCGCCAACACCCTGCCGCCGGAGGACAAGTCGGCCCTCCGCATGGCACGGGCCCAGCAGGGCATGAAGGAGATGGAGGCGCTGCTGCGCAGCTATTTCCGTCTGGGCCGGCCGCAGGAACAGGCGGAAACCGATTCCGGGCGCTTCCTGGAAGCGGTGCGCCCGGTGCTGGCGCTGGCTGTGAAGAAGCCGCTGAAGATGGAGATCCGCGCCACCGCCCCGGTGCGTCCGGGCCGCCCGGAGGTGGATCTCGCCCTGCTGGATCTGGTGATGCCGGCCGGCGACCTGCCGCATGGCGTGCCGCTGCTGCTGCTCGACGGCCGCAACATCACGGTGAACTGGCCCACCGACGATGCCACGGAGGCCGCGCTGCGGGCGGCCGGCCTCGCGGTGCATCGCGGCGCAGCGGAAACGCGGGTCGAGCTGCCCTGAACAACCGGCCCGGACGCTGCCGGCTCAGACGCGGCCGCGCATGTACCGCCGCTCGGGCCTGTAGCCGTCGCGACGCGTCCAGCGCGACAGGATTCGCATGATGCGGCCCAGGCGCAGGCCGAGAGCATGAAGCGGATGGAGGTGGATACGCGATGGCATCGGGCGGGTCTCGGGCCGGAATGAGATGACCGGATTGTTCAGCAGCAAGTTTAACGCGGCGTTAACATTGAGCCGCAAGACACGGGTTGCGGCGATCACGCTCTTGTTTTGCGGCGCAGCAGGCATCGCGACGCTCCAGGCCGAACCGCCCCTTCGCCCGGGGCTGGGCAGCCACGACCCGCGCCGGGTGATGGAGCCCGGCATGGCGCCATGGCGGGCGCTCGGCCGCGTGCAAACGGAACTCGGCGCGCGCTGCACCGGGGCGCTGATCGGGCCCCGTACCGTGCTCACCGCTGCGCATTGCTTGGTGGCGCCAAACAGCGGCCGACTGGTGCAGCCCGGATCGGTGCACATGCTGCTCGGCTATGAGCGGGGCCGCTGGCGGGCCGCGGCGCGCGCGGTGCGGCTGCAGGTCGCGCCCGGCTTTGATCCCGCCCGCCGCGGGCCGGCCGCTGCCGATTGGGCGCTGCTGCACCTCGCGGTGCCGTTGGCCACCGCGCCCGGCGAATGGCTCGAGGTGATGCGCGCGCTGCCGGCACGCGGCACCCGCCTGATGCTCGGCGGTTATCAGCAGGACCGGGCCGAGGTGCTGCTGGCCGATCCGGATTGCGCCCTGGCCGGGGTGGTGCGGGGCGCCGGCGGCGTCGCCCTGCTGCGCCATGACTGCGCCGGCACCCGCGGCGCCAGCGGCGCGCCGCTTCTCGCGGAGCGGGCGCCGGGCCAGTGGGCCATCCTGGGCATCAACGTGGCCGCTTTTGCCGGGGAGTCGGCCGGGCTGGCGGTGCCGGGCGCCCTGCTGCCCTGAGCCCGGCGCCGCCGGAGCGCTCAGCCTTGCGGCTGGCCGGTGGTCTTGTGGGCGGGCTGCGGCAGGTGCAGCGCCTGGTCGAGGTTGGCCAGCATGCGCTGGACCCGGGGCAGGCGGTCCTGCGACGGGTCGGCCGGAACCTGTCCCAGCGCGCCCGCGATGTGTTCACGCCGCGCGGCGCGGACCTGCTGACGCAGCACGCGAAGATTGTCGTCCGGTGTCATCTGCTTCTCCTCCGTTCCGGCCTCTTGCGGACCGGTGCCACGAAGCTGGGTCAATGACCGACCGGGGGCAAGTCCCGAAAGCGGGAGGCAGGCGCGCGCCTGCCTCAATCGTGTCAGGCGGCGCGCACCTCGGTGACGAAGCCGCGCACCTCGCCGGTCAGGTTCTCCGACTGGCGGGACAGCTCGGCGGCGGCGGAGAGAACCTGGGCGGCGGCGGCACCGGTGTCGTTGGCGCCGCGGCTGACCGCCGAGATGCTCTGCGTCACCGCGCCGGTGGCGCGGGCCGTCTGCTGCACCGTGCGGGCGATCTCGCCGGTCGCGGCGCTCTGCTCCTCCACCGCCGCAGCGATGGTGACGGTGATGGCGCTGACCTCGTCGATCGTGCCGGCGATGGTCTGGATGGCATGCACCGCCTCGTTCGTCGCCGCCTGGATCTGCGCGATCTGAGCGCCGATCTCCTCCGTCGCCCTGCTGGTCTGCTGCGCCAGGTTCTTCACCTCGGAGGCGACCACGGCGAAGCCCTTGCCCGCCTCGCCGGCGCGGGCCGCCTCGATGGTGGCGTTCAGCGCGAGGAGGTTGGTCTGGCCGGCGATGGTGGTGATCAGCCCCACCACCTCGCCGATCTTGCTGGCGCCGGTGGCCAGGGCCCGCACCGTGGCGTCGGTCTGGCGCGCGCTGCCCACCGCGCGCTCGGCCACTGCGGAGGCTTGGCTGACCTGGCGGCTGATCTCGCCAATGGCGGAGCTCAGCTCCTCGGCGGCGGCGGCCACGGTCTGCACGCCGCTGCTGGCATCCGCGGCGGCATGGCTGACCTCGCCGGCCTCGCTGTTGGTCTGCTGCGCAGTGGCGGACATGGCGCGCGCCGTGGCTTCCAACTCGGTGGAGGCGGAGGACAGCACCCCCACCGTCTCGCCCACGCGCTGCTCGAAGCCGCGCACCAGCGCATCCACCGTGGCGGCGCGCTTCTCGCGACCGGCGCGGGCGGCTTCCTGTTCCGCCTGCAGCCGGTCGGCGGTGATCATGTTCTCCTTGAACACCTGCAGGGCGGCGGCCATGCCGCCGATCTCGTCGCCGCGACCGCGGCCCGGGATCTCGGTCGCCAGGTCACGCTCCGCCAGGCGCCGCATCGCCGCCGTCATGGCGATCACCGGGCCGGCCACGCCGCGAACCACGGCCACGCCCAGCAGGATGCAGAGCAGCGCGGTAACCGCCAGGGCGATTTCCACCCATAGCCGGGTCGACGCGCCGAGCTCGCGCCCGAGCCGGCCCGCGGCCTCGCCGCCGGCGCTCTGCAGATCGCGCACCGCCTTGATGGAATCGCGGACACCGCCGAGCGCCGCGCTGCCGGCGCCGAACAACAGTTCGCTGCCCTGGGCCTGCTGGCCGGCGCGGGAGGCTGCCAGCATCTGCTGTGACACGGCGCGGTAGCGCTGCCATTCCTGTTCCATCCGGGCGGCAAGGCGGCCTTCCTCACCGGTGGACACCAGTGGGCGGTACTGGCGCAGCGCCTCCTCCACCAGGGTGGTGCTTTCCACCACCAGCCGGGCGGATGCCTCGGCCTTTTCGCCGCTGCGTAACAGCATCTGCGACTCGCGGGCGCGCAGCTTCTCGAATTCCAGGGCAACATTGCCCAGCACCTGGCTGCTGGGCAGCCAGTTGGTGGCAAGATCCTCGGCGGCGGCGTTTACCAGGGCGAGGCGCTGCAAGGCGAAGCCACCCATGCCGGCGGTGCCGAGCAGAACAATGGCGAAGGCGGCGACCACCTTGGCGCGAATGGTCAGGTTGTTCAGGAACAAACTCATGGCGCGGTCGATTCCAAAGAAGCGGTGCCCGCAGGGAAGCATTCTCGCGGTTAACAACGCTTGAGTAGGGCGACGCCTTCGCGCCGGAAGCTGTGAAGATTTGTTGTGAAATCTCTCTTACACGCGGGATGGCAGCGGAGTAGAAGCGCCGATCTGCGCAAGCTTGCACAGGAATTCACAAGGACCGTCGCCATGGTGCCAAGGAACGAATATCACGTATGTGTGATCGGACTGGGATCCATGGGCATGGGCGCGGCCCGTTCCTGCATCGCCGCGGGGCTGAGCACCTACGGCAGTGACCTGAACCCCGCCGTCCGCGACAGCCTCGCCAGGGCGGGCGCCGTGGCGGTCGGCCCCGATGCCGCGGCCTTCGCCGCGCAGCTCGACGCCGTGCTGCTGCTGGTGGTCAATGCCGCGCAATGCCGGGCCGTCCTGTTCGGCGAGAACGGGCTGGCCGCGAAGCTGCGCCCGGGCACCGGCGTCATGGTGTCCGCCACCATCTCGGCCGCCGATGCTCAGGCGATCGGCGCCGGCCTGGCCGAGCACGGGCTGCTGATGCTGGATGCCCCGGTTTCGGGCGGCGCCGCCAAGGCGGCCGCCGGCGAGATGACGGTGATGGCCTCCGGCTCCCGAGCCGCCTTCGACCGGCTCCGCCCGGTGCTCGATGCGGTGGCCGGCAAGGTGTACGAGATCGGCGAGGAGATCGGCCTCGGCGCCACGGTGAAGATCATCCACCAGCTACTGGCTGGCGTGCACATCGCGGCGGGCGCCGAGGCGATGGCGCTGGCCGCCCGTGCCGGCATCCCGCTCGATACCATGTATGACGTGGTGACTCATGCCGCCGGCAACAGCTGGATGTTTGAGAACCGCATGAAGCATGTGGTCGACGGCGACTACACCCCGAAATCGGCCGTGGACATCTTCGTCAAGGATCTGCGGCTGGTCACCGAAACGGCGTTGACGCTGGGCTTCCCGCTGCCGCTGGCCAGCACCGCCTACACCATGTTCGCCAACGCTTCCAACGCCGGCTACGGCAAGGAGGATGACGCGGCGGTGATCAAGACCTTTGCCGGCATCACGCTGCCGGGTCAGAAGCAGGAGAAGTGACCATGCGCCTCGGCGTCATCGGCGACGATTTCACCGGCTCCACCGACATCGCCGGTTTCCTGGTGGCCAACGGGCTGCGCACCGTGCAGCTCAACGACGTGCCGGACGAGGCGCTGCAGGTGGATGCGGATGCCGTGGTCATCAGCCTGAAGACGCGGTCCTGCCCGCCGCAACAGGCCATCGACGAAAGCCTTGCCGCGCTGCGCTGGCTGCAGGCGCGTGGCTGCCCGCAATTCTTCTTCAAATACTGCTCCACCTTCGACAGCACGCCGAAGGGCAATATCGGCCCCGTGACCGATGCGCTGCTCGGGGCGCTTGGCGAGGATTTCACGGTGATCTGCCCGGTGCTGCCGGTGAATGGCCGCACTATCTATAACGGGTACCTGTTCGTAAACGGCGTGCCGCTGCACGAATCCGGCATGCGCCACCACCCGGTGACGCCGATGACCGACAGCAACATCATGCGCGTCATGGAGGCGCAGTCCCGCGGTCGCGCCGGCAACGTCCCCAGCACCGTGATGGACCAGGGCCCGCAGGCGGTGCGCGAGGCGTTCGCCGCGCTGAAGAGCAAGGGCGTGCGTTACGCCGTGCTGGATGCGCTAAACGACGCGCATCTCGTCACCATGGGCGAGGCAGTGTCCGACATGAAGCTGGTCACCGGCGGCTCCGGCCTCGCCGATGGCATGGCGCGCGCCTGGACCGACCTGCGCGGCGATGCGGCGAAGGCGGCCGAGGCCGGCCGGCCGGTGCAGGGCCGCGCGGTGGTGCTGTCCGGCTCCTGCTCGCAGATGACCAATGCGCAGGTGGCGGCCTACCGGGAGGCGGCGCCGTCCCTCGCGGTCGATGTGGCACGCTGCCTGCAGGATGACGTCTATGCCGGCGAACTCGCCGTCTGGGTCGAGGCGCAGCCGCGCGACGGGCTGGCGCCGATGGTCTACGCCACCCTGCCGCCGGAGGCACTGCGGGAGGTGCAGCAGCGCTTCGGTGCCGCCGAAGCCAGCGAGGCGGTTGAGCGCACCTTCGGTGCGCTGGCGAGGCGGCTGGCCGAGGCCGGCTTCGAGCAGTTCATCATCGCCGGCGGCGAAACCTCCGGCATCGTGACGCAGTCCCTCGGCATCAAGGGGTTCGCCATCGGGCCGCAGATCGCGCCGGGCGTGCCGTGGGTGCGGGCCGTGGGCCGGAACCTGTCGCTCGCGCTGAAATCGGGCAATTTCGGCCAGGAGCGCTTCTTCTTCGACGCGCAATCCGCCGCCGCATAACGGGAGGACCACCACCATGCCGCGCTTCGCCGCCAACCTGTCGATGATGTTCACCGAGGTGCCGTTCCTGGAGCGCTTCGGCCGCGCCGCCGAGGCCGGGTTCGAGGCCGTCGAGTTCCTGTTTCCCTACGAGCACGAGCCCGAGGCGATCGCCGCCGAGCTCAAGAAGCACAATCTCACTCAGGCGCTGTTCAACATGCCGCCGGGCGACTGGGCCCAGGGAGAGCGCGGCATGGCCGCCATCCCCGGCCGCGAGCAGGAGTTCCGCGACAACGTCGCGATCGCCATCCGCTATGCCAGGGCCCTGAACTGCAAGACGGTGCATGGCATGTCCGGCATGGTGAACGGCCTCGATCGGGACGCCTGCAGGAAGACCTTTGTCGAGAACTTCCGCCACGCCGCGGACGAGCTGGCCAAGGAAGGCATCACCCTGCTGGTGGAGCCGATCAACAGCCGCAACATGCCAGGCTACTTCATCGCCCATCAGCTGGAAGCGATGGAGCTGGTCGAGCAGGTGGGCCGGCCCAACGTGTCGGTGCAGCTGGACTTGTACCACGCCCAGATCATGGATGGCGATCTGACCCGGCTGATCGAGAAGATGGCGGGCAAGTTCGCCCATGTTCAGATCGCCTCCGTGCCGGAGCGGCACGAGCCGGACGAGGGCGAGCTGAACTATCCGCACCTCTATGCCGTGCTGGACAAGACCGGCTACCAGGGCTGGATCGGCTGCGAATACAATCCGCGTGGCGACACCACCGCCGGCCTGGGCTGGTTTGCGTCCTTTCGCGCCCGCTGACCATGATTCCAGCCGAGAGGCAAAACCTGATTGTCTCCCGGCTGACCGGCCGCGGGGTGTTGAGCATCAACGAACTGGTTGAGCTGCTCGGCGTCTCGCACATGACCGTGCGACGCGACATCCAGCTGCTGGAACGCCAGGGGCGGGTGATGTCGGTCGCCGGCGGCATCCGACTGCCGGAGAAGATCGTCGACGAGCCCTCGCACCTCGCCAAGGCCGTTCTCGCCCATGCCGAGAAGGAAGCGATCGGCCGCGCGGCGGCGGCGATGATCGAGCCCGGCATGGTGGTCTACCTCGACGCCGGCACCACCACTCTGGAAATCGCCCGGCTGCTCGCCGGCCGCGAGGACATCGCCGTGGTGACCAATGACTTCGTGATTGCCGCCTTTCTGTCGCGGCAGGCCGGCTGCCGCCTCTATCACACGGGGGGGCAGGTGGAGCGCGAGAACCATTCCTGCGTCGGCGAGCCGGCGGCGGATGCCATCCGCCGCTTCAATTTTGACATCGCCTTCATCTCCACCTCCTCCTTCGGCATGCGCGGCGTGTCCACGCCGTCGGAGAACAAGGTGGCGGTGAAGCGCGCCATCGCGCAGAGCGCGACCCGCAGCATCCTTGTCACCGACAGCAGCAAGTACGGGCGCATCGGCACCTTCAACGCCGTGCCGCTGGAAGCGCTGTCCGCCATCGTCACCGATCCCGGCCTGCCCGAGACGGTGTGCGCCGCCATCCGCCAGCGCGGCATCGCGCTGCACATCGCGGCACCGCCGAACCTCGTGGTCCGGGCCGAACCGACCCGGGAGAAGACCCCAGCATGAAGACCTCCATGGATATCGTCGTCACCGGCGGCGCCGGCTTCCTCGGCAGCCGCCTGATCCGCGCCCTGCTGGCACGCCGAGGGCAGAAGGGCGTGCCGGAGTTCGACGGCATCCTGTCGGTCGATCTGGCACCCTGCCCGGTGACGGATGCGCGGGTCCGCTCCGTCACCGGCGACATCGCCGATCCCGCCTTCGCGCGGCAGGTCGTCGCCGCCGGGACTGGCGCCGTGTATCACATGGCGGCGGTGCTGAGCGGCCAGTCGGAAGCCGAGTTCGATACGGGCATGCGCGTCAACATCGACGGCACGCGCGCCCTGCTCGAAGCGGCGCGCGCCACCGGGAACCGGCCGCGCTTCATCTTCGCTTCCTCCCTCGCGGTATTCGGCGGCGAGATGCCGGCGGTGGTACCGGAGAACCTGGCGCTGCTGCCGCAATCCTCCTACGGCGCGCAGAAGGCGATCGGCGAGCTGCTGGTGGGCGATTATTCCCGCAAGGGTTTCATCGACGGCCGCGTCTGCCGCCTGCCCACTATCGTGGTGCGGCCGGGCAAGCCGAACTCGGCGGCGTCCTCCTTCGCCAGCGGCATCATCCGCGAGCCGCTGAATGGCGAGGCTTCCAACTGCCCGGTTCCGCAGGACACGAAGATGTGGCTGTCTTCGCCCGACGCGGTGGTGACGAACCTCGTCCACGCGCTGGCGGTTGAGGGTGAGGCACTGGGCATCAACCGGGTGCTGAACCTGCCGGGCATCTGCGTCACCGTGGGCGAGATGCTGCAGAGCCTGGAGCGGGTCGGCGGCACCGCGCCGCGCGCCCTGGTCAGCCAGCAGCCGGAGCAGCGCATCATCGACATCGTCTGCTCCTGGCCCGGTGATTTCGATGTCAGCCGGCCGCTGGCGCTGGGCTTCACCCGCGATGGCGACTTCGACTCCGTGGTGCGCCAGTACAAGGACGAATTCGTCCGCTGAAGCGCTTGCCGCCGGGCGCCGGGCCCGGCGGATCTTTCGATAAGTGTTGGAGACTTCCATGAACGCTGCCGCGTCCGCGGTGGGGCCGGGGGCCATTGTCGGCCTCGTCCTCGGAATTTGCCTGCTGATCTTCCTGGTGCTGCGCACCAAGATCCATGCTATCGTGGCCCTGGTGATCGCCGCCTCCATCGCCGGCCTGTCGGCCGGGATGGCGCCGGATGCGGTGGTCCGCTCCATCTCCACCGGCTTCGGCTCGACCTTGTCCACCATCGGCCTGGTGATCGGCTTCGGCGTGATGATGGGACGGATCCTGGAGATCTCGGGCGCGGCCGAGAAGCTGGCCATCACCTTTGTCCGCTGGTTGGGCGAGAGGAAGGAGGAATGGGCGATGATGGCCACCGGCTACATCGTCTCCATCCCGATCTTCTGCGACAGCGCCTTCGTGATCCTCAACCCGCTGGTCCGCGCGCTGGCGCGCAACGCCGGCCGCTCGGTGCTGACGCTGGGCATCGCGCTCGCGGGCGGCCTGATGCTGACGCACCATGCGGTGCCGCCGACGCCGGGGCCGCTGGGCGCCGCCGGCATCTTCAACATCGACATCGGCCTGATGATCTTCTGGGGCGTGGTGCTGACGCTGCCGGCCACCTTCACCATCATCCTCTATGCCCGCGCGATGGGCCCGAGGATCGAGCGGATGATCGAGGTGGACACCGGCGAATCCCTGTCCGGCGCCTTCGGCCAGTTCAAGCAGGATGCCGCGAAGCGGGAAGCCGATCTGCCGTCGCTCGGCATCTCCATGATGCCGATCCTGGTGCCGATCGTGCTGATCTTCATCAACACGGTGGTGTCGGGCGTGGTGACCGCCAGCGGCGACACCGCCCTGAGGACCGCCTTCTGGGTGCAGGCCAGCGCCTTCATCGGCAACCCGGTGATCGCGGTCGGCATCGGCGTCATCCTGGCCGTCTGGGGCCTGGCCGGCAACCTGTCCCGCCAGGACACGGTCACCGAGCTGGAAAAGGGCATCGAGGGCGCCGGCATCATCATGCTGGTGACCGGCGCCGGCGGCGCGCTGGGCGCGGTGCTGCGCGACAGCGGCGTCGGCACCTATATCGGCGAATGGGTGGCGACGCTGCCGCTGCCGGCGGTGCTGATCCCCTTCGTGATCGCCAGCCTGGTGCGGCTGATCCAGGGCAGCGGCACGGTGGCCATGATCACCGGCGCCTCCATCTCGGCGCCCATCCTGGCGCAGATTCCCGACGTCAACATGGTATTCGCGGCGCAGGCGGCCTGCATCGGCTCCATGGTGTTCGGCTACTTCAACGACAGCTACTTCTGGGTGATCAACCGCATCCTGGGGGTGAAGAGCGCCAAGCACCAGATGCTGACCTGGTCGATCCCGAGCACCATCGGCTGGGGTACCTCCCTGGTGACGCTGCTGGTGCTGAACATGTTCTTCGGCTGACGGACAGGCCAGGACGCCCGCGTTCCGGCCTGCCGACCCGGTTTTGTCGCAATGCCCAACCTGCATGGAACCGCATGATGACCGAGTCCGAACTGCGTGACCTCCTCTGCGAGCTGGGCGCCAGCCTGTTCGCACGGGGCTATTCCGTCGGCAGCGCCGGCAACATCAGCGTCCGGCTGCCGGATGGCTACCTGATGACGCCGACCAACTCATCCCTGGGCCGGCTGGAGGCGGATCGTATCAGCAAGCTGGATGCGGGCTGGAATCATGTCGGCGGCGACAAGCCGTCCAAGGAAGTGTTCATGCACCGCGCCGTGCTGACCGCACGGCCGGAGGCGGGGGCCGTGGTGCACCTGCACTCCACCCACGCCACCGCGATCGGCTGCCTGGCGGCGCCGGGCGACGCCATGCCGATCCCGCCGCTGACGCCGTACTTCGTGATGCGCGTCGGCCGCACCCTGCCGATCATCCGCTATTACCGGCCGGGCGACGCCGCCATGGAGAATGATATCCACGAGGCTGCCAAGGGCGCGCGGGCCGTGCTGCTGGCCAATCACGGCCCCGTGGTGTCCGGCAAGTCGCTGGTGGACGCGGTCTATGCCGCCGAGGAGCTGGAGGAAGCCGCCAAGCTGGCCCTGATGCTGCGCGGCCAGAACGCGCGGGAACTGACGCCGGCGCAGGTGGACGACCTGCTCTCGACCTTCGGCTGAGGCGGCACCTCAGCCCGTCGGCGGCGCCAGCGGCGCCAAGGTCTTGCGCGTCACCAGCAGCTGGTTGACGCGGAAGCCCTCCACATCGACCACCTCGAACACGAAGCCGGCGGCTTCCACCCGGTCCGCCTTGCGCGGCACGCGGCGCAGCCGGTGCATCACGAAACCGCCCGCCGTGTGATAGGGACCGTCGGTCGGCAGCGCCTCGGTGCCCAGCGCCATGGCCACGTCCGACATCGGCGCGATGCCATCCACCAGCCAGGAATCCGCGTCGCGGCGGACGATGACCCGCTCTTCGAACGGATCGGCCAGCCCCCCCACCAGCGCCGCCAGCACGTCCTTGTAGGTGACCAGCCCCACCACCACGGCGTATTCGCTGACCACCAGGGCGAAGCCGGCGCCCTGCGCCTCGAACTGCGCCAGCACTTCCCACAGATCCAGCGTCTCCGGCACGGAAGGCGCGTCGCGGCGCATCCGGGCGGCGCTGTCGGGCATGCCGGGCTTCAGCGCGTCGGGCTTCAGCGCGCCGGGGCCGGCCTGCAGCACCTCCACCAGCACGTCCTCGGCGCGGGTGTAGCCCACCACGTGGTCCAGCCCGCCATCGCAGACCGGATAGCGGGAGTAAGGATCGCGCCGCACCTTGTCGCGCCATTCCTCCGGCGATTCCCGCAGGTCGAGGTAGATGATCTCGTCCCGTGGGGTCATGGCGGAGGTGACGGTGCGCTCCCGCATGGCCAGCACGTTCTCGATCAGCCGGTGCTCGCTGGCATCCAGCGTGCCGGATTCGGCACTGGCGGCGAGGGTGGCGCGCAGCTCCTCCGGCGTGACTTCCTCGGCCTGCGCCGAGGTGGGCAGGCCGAGCAGCCGCATCAGCGCGTCCGCCAGGCCGGAGAACACCCAGACCAGCGGCCGCAGCAGCTTCAGCGCGGCGGCCGGAAACCAGCCCACCGCCACCGCGACGCGCTCCGGCTGCATCATCGCGACGCGCTTCGGCACCAGGTCGGACAACAGAACAAAAAGCGAGGTCACCCCCACGAAGGAGGTGACGGACGCCAGGTTCTCCGCCCAGGAGCCGGCGCCGGCCAGCGCCAGCAGGCGGGACAGGCCGGGGGTCAGCGCGCCTTCGCCGACCACGCCGGCCAGGATGCCCACCGCGTTGACCGCGATCTGCAGCGCCGTGACCACGCCGGCGGGCTCGGCCCGCAGGGCCAGGAAGCGCGCGGCGCGGGTTTCGCCCGACTGCGCCAGGACGCGCAGGCGGGTGTCCCGCGCCGCGGCGAAGGCGATTTCCGACAATGAGATGACGATGCTGACGGCGACCAGCAGCAGGATCAGGCCGAGGCCGAGAAGGATGTCCAAGGCGGGGCTCCCGTGGGCGGAACAGCGCATGTCGCTGCAATTCCCGCTCCATGCCCCGCCCCGGTGGACCGCCGCAAGGGCGGGTCAGGCGATCCGCGTGTGACGGTTCCGCGTCAGCTCAGCCCTGCGGCCCGACCTCCAGGCGCGCCTTCACCATCGCGACGATGCGCGGCTGCAGCCGCTGCCAGCCGAGGAACAGTAGCACCGCGGCGGCCAGGGTGGCGCCGATCGCCACCGGGTCGGGGTCCTGGCCAAGCTGCTTGGCCAGCCAGCCGCCGAGGCTGCCCGGCATCAGCATCAGCGGGGCCCAGATCACCGCCGACAGGATGTTGGCGCTCTGGAAGGACAGGTTGCGCATGCCGGTGACACCGGCGGCCAGCGGCGTCACGGCCCGCATCGGGCCGAGGAAGCGGCCGATGAACACCGCCCACCAGCCCCAGCGGCGAAACACCACCACCGACCAGGCATAGGGCCGGCGGCAGGATTTCGGCAGGCGCCGGCGCACCGCGTGGGGACCGATGGCGCGGGCCAGCCAGTAGCCGGCGGCATCGCCCAGGATGCCGCCGATGATGCAGGCCAGCAGCACAGGTCCCGGCGACAGCATGTCCGTGCCGATCAGGGCCCCGATGCCCAGCAGCAGCGCCGTGGAGGGCACCACGATGCTGACCACCGGGAACGACTCCAGAAAGGCGATCACGAACGTGGCTGGTGCCGCCCAGGCGGCATTGGCGCGCACCCAGACATCGAAGGCGGAAACCCAATCTTCTAACATGGCGGTAACCTAGGTCATCGGGCGGCTGCAAGACCAGGGTGGAAGCACCCCCGGGGGCGGTCACGTTCGCGCTGGCCATCGCCGATCAGCAGAAGAGTGCTTCCACCAGCGACACGGCCCAGCCGATGCCGACCAGCATGGCGCCGAGCAGGATCAGCACCAGGCCGATGCCGTATTTCAGCGTGTCGACGCCGTACCCGATCAACCGCCAGCCAAGGGCCGCCATGTCCCGGCCCTGGCGGCAGGCCTGGCGATGCGGTTCCGCCGCCGCCGGATCCGCAGGATGGAGCAGCGTTGCCGTTCCGCAGCCGGGCAGCGCGGCGGCCGGGCCGGGCAACGCTTGGCCGGGCGGGGCGAGAAGCAGGCCGGCCAGCAGGATCAGATATCCCAGCAAACCAGGTCTCCGGCGGAACAGCCCGTGTTTCGGGCCGCCCCGCCGAGGATGCAAGGCTCAGCGCCCCGGCATGGCCTCGGGCACCACGGTCCGGATCAGGGTGGAGTCCAGCGCCTCATAGGCGGCGTAGTCGATGGTCTGGTACAGTTCGGCCCGGGTCTGCATGCGGTCCACCATCCTGTGGGTGCCGCCGTCGCGGTTGATGGCGGCATACAGCTCCTCCATCGACCTCGCAGCGACGCGCAACTGGCTGACCGGCCAGATCACCATGGAATAGCCCATGGCCTCGAATTCCTGGTCGGTGAAGAAGGGGGTGCGGCCGAACTCCGTCATGTTGGCGAGCAGCTTCACCCCCGGCATGCGGGCGGCGAACTCGCGGAACATCTCCGCCGTGGTCAGCGCCTCGGGGAAGATGGCGTCCGCTCCGGCCTCCAGGTACAGCTTCGCCCGCGCCACGGCGCCGTCGATGCCTTCACTGGCGGCGGCATCGGTGCGGGCAATGATCACCAGGCTGCGCCGCGCGCGGCGGGCGGCGGCCACCTTGGCCGCCATGTCGCGCGCATCAGCCAGCTTCTTATCGTTCAGATGGCCGCATTTCTTGGGCAGCAGCTGGTCTTCCAGATGCACCGCGCCGGCGCCCGCCTCCTCGAAGGCGCGCACCATGTGCATGACGTTCAGCGCCTCGCCATAGCCGGTGTCGCCATCCACCAGCGCCGGCAGCCCGGCGGCGCGCACCACCTGGCGGATGTGCCAGGACACGTCATCCACCGTGATCATGCCGAGGTCGGGCAGGCCCATGGTGGCGGACATGGCGGCACCGGACATGTACAGCGCCTCGAACCCCGCCTTCTTGGCCAGCAGCGCGGCGATGCCCAGATGCGCGCCCGGCATGCGCAGGATCTGCGGCCGCTCCAGCAGGGCGCGGAAGCGCTGGCCGGCGGGCGCGTCGGGCAGGTCGTCGGCGATCACATAGGGCATTCAGCTGTTCTCCGCGGTGCGCTGGGCGATGGGCACGAAGCGGCGGTTCTCCGGCCCGGTGTAGTGGGCGGTGGGGCGGATGATCTTGCCGTCGATGCGCTGCTCGATCACATGCGCGCTCCAGCCCGCCGTGCGGGCGATCACGAAGAGCGGTGTGAACATCGCGGTCGGCACGCCCATCATGTGGTAGGACACGGCGCTGAACCAGTCGAGATTGGCGAACATCCGCTTGGTGTCGGCCATCACCGCCTCGATCCGGTCGGCGATGTCGAACATCCTGCGGGAGCCGGCCTCGTCCGACAATTCGAGCGCCACCTGCTTGATGATGTGGTTGCGCGGGTCGGACACGGTGTAGACCGGGTGGCCGAAGCCGATCACCACTTCCTTGGCCTCGACGCGGCGGCGGATATCGGCCTCCGCCTCGTCCGGCGTGTCGTAGCGCTTCTGCACCTCGAAGGCGACCTCGTTGGCGCCGCCGTGTTTGGGTCCGCGCAGCGCGCCGATGCCGCCAGTGATGGCCGAGTAGAGGTCCGACCCGGTGCCGGCGATCACCCGGCAGGTGAAGGTGGAGGCGTTGAACTCGTGCTCGGCGTAGAGGTTCAGCGAGGTGTGCATCGCCCGCACCCAGGACTCGCGCGGTATGGAGCCGTGCAGCAGGTGCAGGAAGTGGCCGCCGATGCTGTCGTCGTCGGTTTCCACCTCGATGCGGCGGCCATTGTGGCTGAAATGGTACCAGTAGAGCAGCATGGAGCCGAGCGAGGCCATCAGACGGTCGGCGATGTCGCGCGCTCCGGCATGGCCATGGTCGTCCTTTTCCGGCAGCACGCAGCCGAGCGCCGAGACGCCGCTGCGCATCACGTCCATCGGGTGGGCGGCGGCCGGGATCGCCTCCAGCGCCAGCCGCACCGCCAGCGGCAGACCGCGCAGGCTGCGCAGCTTGGCCTTGTAGCCGCGCAGCGTCGCCTCGTCCGGCAGACTGCCATGCACCAGCAGGTAGGCGATCTCCTCGAACTCGCAGGCGCCGGCGATCTCCAGGATGTCATAGCCGCGGTAATGCAGGTCGTTGCCGGTGCGGCCCACGGTGCACAGCGCGGTGTTGCCGGCCGGGACCCCGGACAGGGCCACGGATTTCTTCGCCTTCGGGGCGGTGGGGGCGGTTTCGCTCATGGGGCTTCCGGTTGTTCCTGTGGTTGCGGCCTGACAAGACGGGCCGGATCTGTGTTGCGAAGATCGCGAAAACCAGGGCAGGGGTGAAGGGGCTTTCCTGCTGATTCATGCCGCGCCGCGCCGCATACTCTGCGAAGATTGCGAAGGATCGCGCGCATGTCCGGGCCACAGGCGAAGATCTATGCCGGGGAACGGCTGCGGCGGCTGCGGACCGGGCGCCGCCTGACCCAGGCGCGGCTGGCCGGCCTGCTGGAATTGTCACCCTCCTACCTGAACCAGATCGAGCGCGATCAGCGTCCCTTGCCGCGGGAGGTGCTGGACCGGCTCTGCGTGCTGTTGGAAGTGGCGCCGGGCTACTTCGCCGAATCCGACGAGCTGCGCCGGCTCGGCGACCTGCGGGAAGCACTGGCCGACCCGCTGCCGGGCGCCAGGCCGGCGGTGGAGCCGGCGGAAGCGCATGCCGCGCTGCGCGCCGCGCCCGCCGTTGCCGCCCGTTTCCTGGCGCTGCACCGCGCCTACCGCGCACTGGAGGAGGAGCATCGCGCCCTGCGCGCCCGGCTGGCCGATGATGGGGTCGCCGACCCGGCGTCCCGCCTGCCATATGACGAGGTGCAGGACTGGGTGCAGTCGCGCCACAATTATTTTCCGACCCTGGACGAGGCGGCGGAACAGCTTTTCGAAGCCGGCGGCTTCACCCCGCAGACCTTGCGCCTCGACCTGGAACGGCACCTCGCCGCCCGGCATTCCGTGGTTGTGGCCGAGACGCTGCGCGACGGCCCGGACAGCGGCGTGCTGTGGCGGCTGGACCGCGCCACCGGCCGCCTGCTGCTGGCGGAGGAGATGGCGCCCGAAAGCCGCCTGTTCTACCTGGCGCATGTGGTGGGGCTGCTGGAGCAGGGCGAGACGATCGACCGCATGGCGGCCGGGGCGCCGTTCTCCGGCCCGGATGCGCGGGCGCTGGCGCGGGTCGGCCTGGCCAATTCCTACGCCGGCGCGCTGATGCTGCCTTACCGCCAGTTCCGCGCCGCAGCGCGCGAGCTGCGCCACGACGTGGAGCGGTTGCAACGCCGCTTCGGCGCGTCCTTCGAGCAGGTCTGCCACCGCCTCAGCACGCTGCAGCGGCCGGGAGAGGAAGGCGTGCCGTTCTACTTCCTGAAGATGGATGTCGCCGGCAACGTGTCGAAGCGCTCCAGCGCCTCGCGCTTCCATTTCGCGCTGTTTGGCGGCGCCTGCCCGTTGTGGAACATCCATCAGGCCTTTGCCCAGCCCGGCCGGGTGCTGGTGCAGCTGGCGCGCATGCCGGATGGCGTAACCTATCTCTGCATGGCGCGCACGGTGGGCGGAGGCGGTGGCTATCTCAGCCCGCCGCGGGAGGGTGCGGTGGGCCTGGGCTGCGAGGTCGCCCATCCCGACCAGTTGGTCTATGCGGCCGGGCTGGCGCTGGACGACCGGCAGGCCCCGGTGCCGATCGGCCCCGGCTGCCGTGCCTGCGAGCGCGCCGAGTGCCGGCACCGGGCCATGCCGCCGGTCGGCCACCGCCTCGATGTGGGCACTGCGGAGCGCGGCCTGCTGCCCTATCGCATCGTCCGGGGTGGGCAGGCACCGGGTTGATGGTTTGTTGCGATGCAACATGCGGGTCCGTAAAGGCATTCACCTCCGGCCAGAGGAGCCCGCATGAGCCACAAGACGATCCTCCCGCCCTGCTCGTGCTGTCGGGCTGTGGCTATTCCGATTCCCGCATGGCGCACCGGGCGCAGATCAACATGGTCGGCATGACGCTGGCCGATCTGCAGAGCTGCGCCGGCGTTGCCGACAAGGCGACCCGGATCGACGACCGCACGCAGATCCTGACCTGCAACGTCAACAACGACTCTGCCGGCGGGGTGGAGGTCACCTTGCCGGTGGTGGGCGGCGGCTACACGGTCGGCGGCAGCGGCTCGCATTGCAGGGCGACCTTCCGCGTTGAGGAGAACCGGGTCGCCAGCCTGTTCTACAGCGGCAACAACGACCGGCCGATCGGCGAGGATGGTGTGAGGCGGTGTCCTCCGCTTATTCACAGCCGCCCGCCCCGGTTCCGGCGCCGGTCCCGCAGCCGGACCACGCCGCAGGCATGGCTGCTTCCGGCCGTTGAGCGTGATGCGAACTGGTCTGGCTGCGCTGCCAGCCCTATGACGCCGGCCCGGACTGCCGCAGAAGGATGCCAGCCTTGAGCGACGAGATCACCACGCTGTCCAGTCGCATCGCCTATGAGAATCCCTGGACCCGGGTGCGGGAAGACATCATCCGCCGCCGCGACGGCTCGGAAGGGTTGTACGGCGTGGTGGAGCGGTCCGACTTCGTGGTGGTGGTGCCGTTCCAGGATGGCCGCATCACGCTGGTGGAGCAGTTCCGCTATCCCGTGCAGCTGCGGCAATGGGAGATGCCGATGGGCATGTGGGAAACCCGTCCCGGCACCTCCCCCGAGGTTCTGGCCGCGGCGGAACTGGCGGAGGAAACCGGGCTGGTCGCCGGTCGCATGGCCTATGCCGGCGAGATCTTCCAGGGGGCCGGCTACTGCAACCAGCGCGGCCACGTGTTCCTGGCCACCGGGCTGACCCAGGGACCGCGCCGGCCGGAAGCCACGGAGCAGGACCTGATCTGCCGCGACTTCGCCTTGACCGAGGTGGAAGCCATGATCTGCGACGGCACCCTCAAGGACGCCATGTCGATCGCCGCGATGGGCCTGCTGCGCCTCAAGCGGATGCTTTAGCCGGTTTCGCAACCGTCTCCGTTGTGTCGCGTTCGGTGCGACATGCAGCAAAGCATCAGCATCGAGCGTCCGGCCCAGGAAGTGTTCGCGTATCTGACGGATCCAGCGAACCTGCGGCACTGGCTGCCACACCTCCGGCGGGAGGAAAGCAGCCTACCGACCGAGGGGCTGCAGGCGAGCCCCGCCGAAAAGCGGATCCGCTGGCAGTTCGATCCCGAGGGGGAGTGGCATGTGGCCGAGAGCGGCGACGCCACCGTGCTGACCCTGACCACCCGGCGCGACACGGCGCAGCCCGCCGATCCGACCGGACCGGAAACGCCGGAAGATGCCGCCCGCTATGCAGCGGAGGCCGCGCTGCAAAGCCTGAAGTCGCATCTGGAAGGTGCCGGCGGCGGCGACCCCGACCTTCACATGCCGGATGCGCCGTCGCGTGTTCTGGGCCGAGGCTCTCCCCGCGAGCCGATCTGACACGCTACGCCGAGTCTCACATCATACTTCAGCAGGCGTCGCGTGCGTGCAGGCGCAGGCGCAGGCCAACAAAGCCTGCCCGCAGACACGTTCAATATTCCGGTGGCAACCGGAAGCTCGGCGGAAATTGTCTTGCTTTCTGTGGGAGTTGCTTCGGGGGTTCTATGTCGGATCCGCATTTGACGTGTTCGACGGCTGAATTCGAAGAAGTTTCGATCACGTTTTGGTTTGACTCGGGATTGCCAAGTTTACAGGTGAACCGGATGTGCAAAAACTCGCCCACCGGTTCGCTTCTTGATATCGCGGAAACGCTGGAGCCATCCAAGATGAGCATGGGTTCGTTTGTTATGGGCCTCTCGGCGCTCTTCGCGGTCATCCACGTCTTTGAGCATCACATTTCCCAGCTGGCGCAGCGCTCATTGTTGAAAGCCGATTGCCGGGAATGGCTGCTGCCGCCTCCGATTGGCTGAGCAGCGAAGTCAAACGACCATTTTTACTTTAACTGCTTCAGCCACGCGGCCGACCGTTCAGTTGCTGCTGCCGGCCTGAAGGCGATGTCTGGAAGCCCGAGCTTCAGTGGGACAGGCGCGCCAGGGCCAGCCTGGCACAATCGGCGGCCGTGGTGCGGGTGGAAAAGGTGAAGCCGGTCGCATCCGTGACCTGATGCTCGATCTCCACCCCGCGGGCTAGGGTGCCCTGGAAGGTCCTGCAGTCGAATGCCTGCTGCGCCTCGGCGATCTCCGGCAGGATGGCGTCGCGTTCACGGAACGGCAGGGAAAACGTCGCTTCGTTGCGGCATTTGAGCCGGTTCTCCTGCGCCGACATGGCCACGAGATAGGACCCAGGTTGGATGACCATTGGCAAGGACGGGCTCATCCGTCGCACCGTGGCGGCCAGTTCCTGGCGCAGGCCCGGCTGGGGATGAACAACGCCCAGTGGTGCCAACGCCGTTCTCACAACGCTCACAATCCCCCCGCAACAGAGCGATGACAGGATCAACAGGGCTGCCGGGATCAGGAGGTTGAGGGGAGCACGCGACAGCGCACGCATGAGGCCGGTCCGTTGAGCCATGGGTCTCCGCTCAAGATGAAGTTGCTTGCCGTGTCAAGACAGCACCGGATGCTCGTGTGTCGATCAGGATATATTCGTCCGGTTCCGGAATGGAAAAACGCTTTACTCTGGTCGGACGCACCACAAGCTTGGCATTCTGGCCGATCGCCAGGATGAGTTGTGCTGGATCTGCGGCACCCTGGCTGCCGTGTCAGGTGGAGGCTTAGGCACCCGGGCCACGCGCAGGCCATTGCCGGTTGAACGCAAATGCGCTGCCCGGTGCCTGATGGATCCTGCGCATCATGCTGTCCAGGATCCCGCCCCCGTCGCAAGCCGCCTTGATGGTCGGTGACACGGCGGCGCATCGGGGCTGCGGCGCAGGATCACTCCCTGATGCAAGGTCAGGACCTCAGGCCGAGAAAGCTGTCGGAACCGTGCGGTGGAGGGCGATCAGAACACCAGGTGAAAGAACCAGATCACGGCTTCCTTCACCTCGTTGTAATGCAGCAGCGCCTTCAACTCCTCGTCCGGCACCATGTCGACATCGGGAAAGACATTGAGCTGCAGCATGCGCTTGATCTTGTACGCGATCGCGGCACCGAGCACGAAGAGGAGGCCGACGCTCATCAGCCGGATCAGGAAAGCGGGGCGCGGTGGCCTCTGCGACATCATCATGGGCTGCGCTATGGATCCTCGACAAAGCCGGACGTTTATCAAGGAATGCCCGGCGGCTCGCGCGACAATCGCGTGAGGGCGATGCGAAGGCCGGTCCACATGGAAAGGATGCATGGCGACCTACTTCACGGCGGACACGCATTTCGGGCATGGCGGCGCGCGCGGGCTCTACCGCCGGCCCTTCTCCTCGGTTGCGGCGATGGACGAGGCGATGGAGCAGCACTGGACGGCGCTCATCCTGCCGGAGGACGACGTCTGGCACCTGGGAGACTTCGCGATCGGGCGATCGGAGGATGCCATGGAAGACCTGCTGTCCAGGCTGCCCGGCCGCAAGCACCTAGTGATTGGCAACAATGACGATGCACGCTGCGTCGGCTTGTCCGGCTGGTCGAGCACGCAGCACTATGCCGAGTTGGAGATCGATCGCCACCAACTGGTGCTGTGTCATTACGCCTTCCGCAGTTGGCGCAACATGGGACGTGGAGCGGTCAACCTCCACGGGCACAGCCATGGCCGGCTGACGCCCATGCCGCGTCAATGCGATGTCGGTGTGGATGCCTGGGCGTTTCGCCCGGTGACCTTGCCGGAGATCATGGCCAGCTTCCGGCGACGCAGCCGGAAGTCCTGAGGCGCATGACCGAAGCGCCATCGGCATCGATGGAGAAGATGGCGGACCCGATACGATTCGAACGTACGACCTTTGCCTTCGGAGGGCAACGCTCTATCCAGCTGAGCTACGGGTCCTCGCCAGCCCCTCTTTAGCGGCTGCGGAGGGCGGTGGGAAGCCCTGAAGGCCAGGAAGCTGTCGCCTACTCCACCAGCGCCGCCTCCACCGCGGCGGCCACGGCGAACAGGGCGGCGTCCCCGTCATGGGGCCCGGTCAGCATGAGGCCGACGGGGGCTTCGCCCGCGCGGTGGCAGGGCAGGCTGATGCTGCAGGAATCCAGGAAGTTAAAGGCAGCGGTGTTGCGCAACAGCAGAAGATTGATGCGGCTGTATTCCGCCTCATCCTGAACGGCGGCAATGGCGGGCGGCGTCAGCGCGGTGGTCGGGCACAGCACGGCGTCGAAGCCGGCCATGCGGGCGGCGGCGGAGGCCACGAGGCGCGCCCGCGCGGCCAGCAAGTCCTGATAATCCGCAGCGTCCATCGCGGCACCGCGGCGGATGCGGGCGATGATGCGCGGGTCGTAGCGATCGCCGCGCTCGGCGATGAGCTGGCGGTGCCAGGCGTAGGACTCCGCCGCCGCGAAGCCGCCCCTGGCATTGGCGGCCGGGATCTCCGCCAGTTCCGGCAGGTCGATGCGCACGATCCGCGCCCCGGCCGCTTCCAGCCGCGCCACGGCACGCCCGAAGGCGTCAACCACGGCGGGCTCCAGGTCTTCGAACAGGAAGCTGTGTTCGGGAACCGCCATGCGCAGCCCGGCGACCGACGCGGCAGTCGGCGGCTCGCTGGCCTCGGCCCCTGCCATGAAACCGTGCAGCACGGCGCAGCAGCCGGCGCTGTTGGCCAGCGGCCCGATGCTGTCCAGGCTGGGAGACAGCGGCAGCACGCCCGTCAGCGGCACGCGCCGCGCCGTCGGCTTGTAGCCGACGATGCCGCACAGCGCCGCCGGCACCCGGCAGGAGCCACCGGTATCGGAACCCAGCGCGCCGAGGCCCATGCCATCGGCCACCGCCACCGCGGCGCCGGACGAGGAACCACCCGGCAGCCTTCCCGTGGCCCGGTCATAGGGCGAGAGAGGGGTGCCGTGATGTGGGTTCACGCCCAGGCCGCTGAAGGCAAATTCCACCATGTTGGTGCGGCCCAGCACCACGAAACCGGCCCTCTCCAGCCGCGCCACCGCCGGCGCCGTGGCCGCGGCCGGCGGGGCATCATCGAGCGCCACCGAACCGGCGCGGGTGGGCACGCCCTGCTGATCGAACAGGTCCTTCACCGAGATCGGGATGCCCGCCCAGCGGGACGGCGCGCGACCGACCCGGCGCAGCGCGTCCATCGCGCGCGCGGTGGCGCGGGCCGCCTCCGCCTGCACGGCCACAAAGGCCCGGCTCCCTTCCCCGGAAGGATCGGCGATGCGCTCGAGAGCGGCTTCCGTCAGGGCTTCCGCCGTGGTCCGGCCGGAGGCCAGCGCCTCGGCGGCGGCGGGGAGACTGTTGGATCGATGCGGCATGCGGACGGCTCCGGCTCTGAACAGGCATCGCATGCTGCGGCGCAGGGCGACGCGCGGCAAGCCCGGGAGATGAAACAGGAAATTGACAACAGCCGGTTTTTCGGCTCAGGCTGACAACAAGCAAGATTTGAGGGGAGACGTATGATGACGCGACGTCTTATTACATTAGCGGTCGCTGCCGCAGCCATGGTGTTTAGCTGGAGCGTGACGCCATCGCAGGCGCAGGAATGGCGCGGCTGGAACATCCATCCGCCGGATTACCCCGTGTCCCAGGGCATGGATCGGTTCGCCGAGCTGGTTGCGCAACGCAGCAACAACCGCATCCGGTTGAGGCCCTATCACTCGGCGCAGCTTGGCCAGCAGGATGAGGCCATCCAGCAGATGCGCCTCGGCTCGATTGATTTCGCCGAGTTCAACCTCAGCCCGCTGAACAACCTCGCGGCCTCCACCCAGGTGCTGACGCTGCCCTTCCTGTTCCGGGACGTGGATCACCTGCACAAGGTGGTCGATGGCCCGGTGGGCGACGAGATCGCGGCCGATCTGGAGAAGGCCGGCATCGTCGTGCTGGCCTGGTATGACGCCGGCGCGCGCAGCATGTACACGCGCCGTCCGGTGACCAAGCCCGAGGACCTGAAGGGCATGAAGATCCGCGTGCAGACCTCGGATCTCTGGATCGACCTGATGCGGGCCCTCGGCGCCAACCCGACGCCTCTGCCCTTCGGCGAGGTCTACACCAGCCTGCAATCCGGCGTCCTGGACGGGGCCGAGAACAACTGGCCCTCCTATGAGAGCACGCGGCACTTCGAGGTCGCCAAGTACTTCGCCACCACCGAGCACTCCAACGTGCCCGAGGTCCTGGCCGTTTCCGCCACACGCTGGCGCCGGCTGAACGATGCCGACAAGAAGCTGCTGAAGGATGCGGCGCGCGAGAGCGCGACCTACCAGCGGCAACTCTGGGCGGAGCGCGAGAAGATTTCCCGCGACCGGGTCGTGAAGGGCGGCGCCCAGGTGACCGAGATCACCGACCGTGCGCCCTGGGCGGCAATGATGAAGCCGGTCTACGACAAGTATGCTTCCGATCCGCGCATGGCCAAGCTGGTCGAGCAGATCCGCGAGACGCGCTGAGCGGCGGGGGCGGCGGGCCATCCGCCGTCCCGTCATCCCGATGCTGCGCATGATCTCTTGCCCGGGGAGACTTCCTGAGTTGCGCTTGTTCTCCAGATTGCTCGACCTGTTGTCGCAGGCCGTGATCGCCGCCGCGGGCGTCGCCCTGGTCGGGTTGATCGCCATCATGGGCTGGATGGTGTTCGGCCGCTACGTACTGAACGACACGCCGACCTGGGTGGAACGCACCGCCACGCTCGCCATCGTCACCATCGCCCTGCCGGTTGCCGCCGTTGGCGTGCGGGAGCGCTTTCACCTCGCCGTGCTCGGCTTCCGCGAGGCGCTGCCGGAGCGGGCCAGATGGGCGGTGGAGACCGCCTCCGATGTTGTTGTGGGCCTGTTTGGCCTGGCGATGGCGGTATGGTCCTGGGAACTGATCGAAACCTCGGTTGGCATTCGCATCCCGCTGCTCGGCATCAGCCAGGTCTGGACCTACCTGCCCATCACCATCAGCGGGGCGTTGATCGTGCTGTTCTCGATCGAACAGGTGCTGCTCGCCTATCACCATCAACGCACGGCGCAGCGCGCCGGCGCCTATCTGGAGTAGCCGCCTCGTGGAAATCGGTCTGCTCATCCTGTTCGGCGTCTTCGTGCTCGGCATCGTGTCCGGCGTGCCTGTTGCCTTCACCCTCGGCCTCGCGGCCCTTTGCGGCTTTCTGTATGAAGGGCTGAGCCCGGCGGTCGCGTTCCAGCAGATGACCGCGGGAATGAGCATGTTCTCGCTGCTCGCCATCCCGTTCTTCATCTTCGCCGGCGAGATCATGCTGCATGGTGGCATTGCCCGCCGCCTGGTCGGCCTGGCCGGCGCGGCGGTGGGCTGGATGCGCGGCGGCCTCGGCATCGTCGATGTGTCCACCTCGATGCTGTTCGGCGGCATTTCCGGCTCCGCGGTTGCCGACACGTCCGCCACCGGCACCATCCTGATCCCGGCCATGAAAGCCAAGGGATACGGCGTCGATTACGCCGTGTCGGTGACGGTTACGTCCTCCATTGCCGGCATCCTGATCCCGCCCAGCCACAACATGATCCTGTATTCGCTGGCGGCCGGCGGCGGCATCTCGGTCACGGCGCTGTTCATCGCCGGCATCGTGCCGGGCCTGATGATGTGCCTCGGCCTCGGCATCGCCGCCTATGTCGTGGCGGTGCGCCGGGGCTATCCGTCCGAAGGCTGGGCCGGTTTCCGCCACCTCGCCTGGACCTTTGTCGACGCGCTGCCCGGGCTGATGACGGCGGTGATCATCCTGGGTGGCGTGCTCAGCGGCGTCTTCACCGTGACCGAGAGCGCCGCCTTCGGCGCCATCTGGGCTGTGCTGGTCACGCTCCTGGTGTACCGCAACCTGAGTTGGGAAAACTTCCTGGTGGCCGTCGCCGCCAGCGTGCGAACCACGGCGGTGGTGTTCCTGCTGGTGGGCACCGCGACCGCCTTCGCCTATCTGCTGGCGCTGTACGGCTTCGCCGACATGCTGACGCGCGGCATGCTGGCGATCAGCGACAATCCCATCCTCATCCTGCTGATGATCAATGTGTGCCTGTTGCTGCTCGGCTGCGTCATGGACATGGCGGCGCTGATCCTGATCACCACGCCGATCTTCCTGCCCGTGGTGCAGCAGATCGGCATGGATCCGGTGCAGTTCGGCATGGTGATGATGATGAATCTGGGCATGGGGCTCACGACACCACCGGTTGGCGCGGTTCTGTTCGTTGGTTGCGCCATCGGCAAGATCCGCATCGAGCAGGTGATGCGCACCATCCTGCCCTTCTACTTCGCGATCATGCTGGCCCTGGCCTTGACCACGTACTGGCCGGCGGTGTCTCTGACCCTGCCGCGCCTGCTGCTCGGCTATGGCGCCTGAACCGTGGGATCCGAACCGATGACTGCTCCCCAGAAACCTGTCCTGCTCACCGGCGCCTCGGGGAATCTCGGCCGTGTGCTGGCGCGCGACCTGGCGGCGCAGGGCTACACCCTGCGCCTGACCGACCTGACGCCCTTTCCGGACGCGCTGCCGGAGGGCGCCACCTTCACGCGCGCCGACCTGAATGACGGCGTCACCATCCTGCAGCTGGCCGAAGGCTGCGGCGCCATTCTGCATTTCGGCGGCTGTTCCACCGATCAGGCCTTCGAAACGGTGCTCGGCCCCAACATCCGTGGCCTGTACCACATCTACGAGGCGGCGCGCCGGGAGGGTGCGCGGGTGCTGTTCGCGTCCTCCAACCACGCGATCGGCTTCCATGAGCGGCCGCAGGGCAACGAGGCCAGGCTCGACGCCACCTGCGAGTTCCGCCCGGACAGCTTCTACGGACTGTCCAAGGCATATGGCGAGCTGATGGGCCGGCTGTACTGGGACAAGCACGGGGTCGAGAACCTCAATGTCCGCATCGGCAGCTCCTTTCCGGAGCCGGCCGATGCGCGCATGCTGGCCACCTGGTTGTCCTATGCCGACCTGACCCGGCTTTGCGCCCGCTTCATCGAGGCGCCCAAGCTTGGCCACGCCGTGGTCTGGGGCGCCAGCCGCAACCCGGCCACCTTCTGGGGCGCCGACCACCGCGACCGCATCGGCTGGGAGCCGGAGGACACCGCCGAGGATTACCGCGCGGCGGTGGAGAACAAGCTGTCCGGCAATCCGGTGGTGGAGCGCTACCAGGGCGGCGGCTACACCGGCACCGGCTACAGCCGCGCAACGCCCAGCCCGCGCGATCCTTTCGCCCTGGAAGACTGAGGGACCGTCATGCGCCTCGCGGCAGGTCCCTGGAGCCTGGAACTGGCGCCGGAACGCGGCGCGTCCCTGACCCTGTTGCAGCATCGGGGGCGGGACCTGCTGGCGGCGCAGGGCGCTTTCTGGATGCTGCCCTGGTGCAACCGGTTGGATGGCGGCCGCTTCCCCTGGAACGGCAAAACCTACGACTTGCCGGTGAACGAGGCGGCGGGCAACGCCCTGCACGGGCTGGGGCGCGATGCGCCCTGGACCGTGGAACAGGCCTTGGACCAGGACGCGGTGCTGGTGCAATCCCTCTCGCGCCCGCCCTTCCACTACGCGGCGCGGCTGCAGGTCACGCTGGGCGAGGCCGGGCTGGCGATGGCGCTCAGCCTGCGCAACATGGGAGCGGAGCCATGCCCGATGGGGCTGGGCTGGCATCCCTGGTTCGCGCGGCCGGCGGGTTGCTCGGTGCATCTGCGGACCGGCTCGGCGTTCCGCACCGATGCGCGCAGCCTTCCGGTGGAAGCGTTCAGCACCCCGGGGCTGGATGGCGGTGAGTCCGAATGGCTGGGGATCGACCGGCATTTCGCCGGCTGGACGGGCGAGGCCGCGCTGCGCCGCCCCGACCTGTCCCTTCACCTGGCCGCGGAGGGCGACTGGGCCGGCAATCTGCAGTTCTTCGCCCCTGAGGATCGGCCGGTGATCTGCCTGGAGCCGGTCAGCCACGTTCCCGACGTGATCAACCGGCCGCACTTCGCCGCCCTGGGCAGCATGCGGGTGCTGGAGCCTGGCGAGGCCATGGCCGGGCGGCTGGTGCTGACCGTACGCGGCTGAGGCCCCTGGCCAGATCGCGGGTTTGCGGCGCATGCTGTGCCGCATGGCAGACGCGCTTGTCCTCGGGGCCGGGATCATGGGCCTTTCCGCCGCCTGGGGCCTGTTGCGGGCTGGGCATTCCGTCACCGTGGTGGAACAGGACGCGGTGCCTAACCCGCGCGGCAGCAGCGTCGACGAGCACCGGCTGATCCGCCACGCTTATGGTGCCGCCGCCGGCTACATGCGCATGGTGGACGATGCCTATGCCGCCTGGGACCTGCTCTGGCAGGAACTGGGCGAGGTGCCCTATGCCCGCACCGGCGTTCTGGCGCTGGGCGATGGTGGCGCCGGATGGCTCGATGAAAGCCGCGCCACGCTGCGGGGCGCCGGGCACCCGGTGCGGGACCTCGGCGCCGCCGACCTGGCCACACACTTCCCGATGATCCGGGCCGCCGACCTGGACGACGCCTTTCACATGGCGGAGGGCGGTGTGCTGCTGGCCGGCCGCATCGTCACGTTGCTGGCGGCGCATCTGCGGCAACGCGGCGTCGGCTTCATCCGGGGCCGCGCCACGGCGGTGGACCCGGCGCGCGCCGTTCTGGTGCTGGAGGATGGCCGCACCCTGCAGGCCGGACGGCTGGTGCTGGCCGCCGGCCCCTGGGCCCCGCGCCTGATCCCCGGCCTGTCGGCGCGCGTCACGCCGTCCCGCCAGATCGTGGTGTATCTGGAGCCGCCGCCGCAGCACCGCGCCGCCTGGGCCGCCGCGCCGATGATCCTGGACCTGTCGGCAGCGGGCGGCTTCTACGCCGTGCCGCCGGTGCAGGGCACGCGGCTGAAGATCGGCGATCACCGCTTCTCCTGCCACGGCGACGCGGAGGACCCGCGCGAGGCCCTCGCCGCCGAGGCGGAAGCTATCCTGGAACTGGCCCGCCCGCGCCTGCGCGACGCGGAAAGCTACCGCGTTCTCGAGGCGCGCGCTTGCTACTACGACGTGGAGCCGGAGGAGCGCTTCGTGGTGGAGCCGGTCGGCGAGCGCTGCGTGGTGATGAGCGGATTCTCCGGCCACGGCTTCAAGTTCGGCGCCGTGCTCGGGCTGGCGGTGGGGGCCTGGGATCTCCGGGCGCTGCCGGGCTGGGCGGCGGGGCAGGGCGGGGCGGCGCCGGTCGGCACCATCCCAGCAATGTCCGGCCCGACCCTCAGGTAAGGCCGCATGCCGCGCGAAACCGCTGAAAGGTGGCCAGGTCGGCGAAGGCCTTCTGCGTGCCGGGGCGGGTGATGGAATCGGCCGCATAGGCGGCGCCCCAGCGCATCGCCGCCGCTACGTCGCGGGAGCGGACATAGTGCTGCGCGAAAGCGCCGATGAAGGCGTCGCCGGCGCCGGTGGTGTCGTGCGGCTGCACCCGCACCGGCGGGATGTGCACGGCCGGCCCGTCCGTCACCAGCAAGGCGCCATCGGCGCCCAGCGTCACGATCACCGTCCGCAACCCGCGCGCGACGAGGCTGCGCGCCGCCGCCTCGGCCTGCGCAGGCGTATCGGTGGGCATGTTGGTCAGGATGGCCAGCTCGGTCTGGTTCGGCACCAGGAAGGAGGCGGCCAGGATGCGCGACACGTCGAGCTCCGGCACGGCGGGGGCCGGGTTCAGCAGCACCTCGATGCCCTCGCGCGCCGCCCAGGCGATGGTGTGGTAGATGGTGTCCAGCGGCACCTCGAGCTGCAGCAGGATCAGCCCGCATTGCCGCAGATCGGCGGCCGCCGCGCCCACGTCGGCGGGCAGCAAGTGCTCGTTGGCGCCCTTGATGATCAGGATTCGGTTCTCGCCTGAGCGCTCCACGAAGATCGGCGCCACGCCGCTCTGCTGGCCCGGCACCGCCCAGACGTGGCGCGTGTCGATGCCGAGCTCCCGGAGGTTGCGGATGGTGCCCTCGCCGAACAGATCTTCGCCGACGCGGCTGACCATCAGCACCTCGGCGCCGAGCCTGGCCGCGGCCACCGCCTGATTGGCGCCCTTGCCGCCATGGCCCATGGCGAAGGAGGGTGCCGCCAGGGTTTCCCCCGCTTCCGGCATCCTGTCGATGTAGCTGACGAGGTCGACCATGTTGCTGCCGACCACACCGATGCGCGTGCTCATGGCCGCGTTTCCTCCAGCCCCTGGATCAAGGATGCCATGCGGCCGGCGCCGCCCGCGTCGAGGTAGCCGGCGCGGACGCGGAACTCGGCCTGCCCGCCCGGCGGCAGCTGCCGCACATGGCCCTTGCGCTGCTCCGCCGCGTAGCCTTCCGGTTCGCAGGTGGAGGGCAGGGCGAAGGCCGCCACCTTCTGGTCCGGGTCGTTCAGGATCCAGCGCACCGTGTGCGGGAAGGCGGCGGGCGGGTAGGAGAGCGCAAAGCCATCGCCCTGCGGCCGTTGCAGCATCAGGTGGGTGTCGCCGCGCGCATCAGTGCCGGGCCGCTTCAGGTAGAAGACCTGCTCCGGGTCGTAGAGTTCCGGCTCCCCCAGCACCGCCATGCGCGCCGGGTCGCGCGCAAGATCGTCGATCAGCGCCAGGTAACCGGGATCGGGCCGCACATGCGCAGGCACTGCGCGGCGCACCACGGTGCGCTCCGGCGTGAAGGGTACCGGCTGCACGCATCGTCCGCCGGGCACGAAGGCGAAGTTGACGTGGCACATATACATCAACTCCATCGGCTTGCCCGACAGGTTGCGCACGGAAAGGCCAATGTCGAACAGCGAATCGCCCGGCCGCAGCGTCACCCGGGGCTGCGCCAGGTAATGCGCGCCGAAGCCCATCACGTGCTCCCGCACGCTGACGAGGCGCAGGAAAGCGCCGCCCTCATCCTCGCCGCATTCCAGAAAGGCGCGGTCCATGGCCGCGCAGGGAAATTCGCCATGCGCCGGATGGTCGTCCTCCGCCGACGGCACGCCATTGCGCAGCAGCCCGCTGTGGAAGGCGAAGCAGCCATAGGTCTCGGCGATGGTGGAGGCCGGGCGCGGCGCGTCGAAGCCGCTCTGCATGGCGAGGTCGACGCCGTCGAACTGGGCCGACCAGATCATGCCGCCCATCCAGGGCAGCACCACCACCTCGCCCCGCCCGTTGCGCAGGCGCAGCGCCGGGACGCCGGTGCCGTAGCGGAACAGGCCGGCGGTCAACTCGCCGGCGGTGAGCACGCGGCGCTCGGCCTCGGTGGCCAGTTCGGGGAATAGCGGAATGGTGGCGGTCATGCTCAGCGCACCCGGTTGCGCCAGGCAGCGAGCGCGATCGAGAGCAGCAGGAAGCCGCCCCAGATCAGGTCCACCAGGAAGTTGGAGAAGCGCATCATCTGCAGCCCCGAGGAGAGCAGCATCAGCGCCACCAGCGCCAGGATGATGCCCGGCACCGAGCCGCGCCCGCCCGCGGGGTTGGTGCCGGCCAGCACCGCGATCAGCACAGCCTGCAACAGGTAGGACACGCCGTAATCCGATTTCGCCGCGTTGGTGCGGCCGGACAGCAGGATGCCGGCAATGCTGGCCAGCCCGCCGGTCAGCACGTAGGACAGGAACACGGTGCGCCCGGTGCGCAGCCCGGCAAAGGCCGCCGCGCGGGCGTTGGTGCCGATCAGCGCCAGGTTGATGCCGAAGGCGGTGCGCGACAGGATGAACCACACCAGCCCGGCCACCACCAGGAACACGATCAGCGGCACGGCGATGCCGAAGGCGGTGCCGTTGCCGATCTGGCCCCACAGCCTCGGAAAGCCCACCACCGCGGGGCCGCCGGTCAGCACCAGGCAGATGCCGGTGAACACCTGCCCAGTGCCGATGGTGGCCAGGATCGGCGTGACGCGCAGTCGGGTGATCAACAGCCCGTTGATGGCGCCGGCGACCAGCCCGGTGCCCAAGGCGATGCCGATGCCCGCCGCCACCAGCGGCCAGGAAAGGTTCACCAGATCCGGCCCGCGCGGCGCGCCGACCGCGTGAAAGAACAGCCCGGCCAGGATGCAGGCCAGATTGGCGATGCCGATCACCGAGAGATCGATGCCGCCGGTCAGCATCGCCACCATCATCGCGATGGCCAGCAGGCCGAGTTCCGGCGCGATGAAGGTGATGGATTCGAACACATAGGGCCGCAGGAAACGGTCCGGGTTCAGCGCCGCCATGCCGGCGAAGATCAGCACCGTCAGCAGCACCAGCTGCAGCAGGTTGGTGTCGAGGCGGCGCAGGCGCCGGGTGATCGCGGTCATGATGCGGTGCCCCTGCTCAGGCGATGCGCTTGCGGTCGCGCCAGGCGGTCGCCGCCGTGGCCGCAATCACGATCAGGCCCACCACCACGCGCTGCCAGGTGGTGTCGACGCCCAGGATGATCAGGCTGTTGGTGATCACCACCAGCGTCAGCACGCCGAGCATCGTGCCGATCACGCTGCCCCGCCCGCCGAAGATCGAGGCGCCGCCCAGCACCACGGCGGCGATCACGTCCAGCTCCAGTCCGACCATGTCGCGCGGGTTGGCGGTCCAGATCATGGCGCCGTGCAGCAGGCCGGCGAAGCCGGCCAGCGCGCCGGCCAGGCCGTAGATGAAGAAGGTGGTGCGGCGGGTGTTGAAGCCGACGCGCCGCGCCGCCTCCTCGCCGCCGCCCAGGGCGTAGATGGAGCGGCCCATCATGGTGTGGCGCAGCATCAGATGCACCAGCAGCGCGATCACAGCGTAGAGCAGCACCATGGCGGACAGGCCGGCCGGGCTGCCATCCGCTTGCGTCACGGTGAACAGGTCCTGCCGGGCGAAGTTGATCAGCAGCGGCGGCATCTGGTCGATGTTGATCTGGCTGGTGCCGACCACGCCCAGAATGAAGCCGCGCACCGCGGTGCCGGTGCCCAGCGTCACGATCAGCGGGATCATGCGCAGGTAATGCACGAAGGCGGCATTCACCAGGCCGAGGCCGATGCCGATGGCCGTCGCCATGGCGAAGGGCAGCAGCACGCCGTCAAAGCCCCAGGCAACCATCGCCCGCACCGTCAGGTACATGGCGGCGATGGCGAAGGCGGGAAAGGACACGTCGATGCCGCCCGACAGCATCACCAGCAGCACGGCCAGCGCCAGGATCCCGGTGATCACCGAGGCGCGCAGCAGGCTGAAGATGTTGGCGGGCTGCCAGAACACCGGGTTGATCAGCCCGATCGTCACCACGGCGACCACCAGCACGGCGGCCACCATCCATTCCGGATGCCGCCGCAGGGCGAGGGCCAGGGACCTCATGCCAGCGCTCCCAGCATCTCGCTCAGCTTGGCCTCGTTCGTTTCCGCCGCCGGGGTGTCGGACACCAGCCGGCCGCGATGCAGCACCAGGATGCGGTTGCAATGGTCCACCAGCTCCGGCAGGTCATCGGAAATCATCAGCACGCCGAGCCCGCGCGACTGAGCCAGCTCACGGATCTTGCGGTGGATGCCGGCCTTGGAGCCGACATCGACGCCTACGGTCGGGCCGTTCAGGATCAACAGGCGGGGATCGTTCATCAGCCAGCGGCCGATCACCACGCGCTGCTGGTTGCCGCCCGAGAGCTGCGTCACCGGGCGGTCCCCGGTCGGGGTGGCGATGGCCATCTCGCGGATCATGCCGGATGCTTCGCGCGCCGCGCGGCCGCCCTGCATGACGCCGCCCCGCGACAGCCGGTCATGCGAGGTGACCAGCATGTTGCGGTCGATGGTCTGGGTCAGGAACAGGCCCTCGGTCAGCCGGTCCTCGGGGACATAGGCGATGCCGTGGCCGATGGCTTCCTGCACGCTGTCGAGCCGCACCTCACGCCCGTCGATGCGGACGCGGCCCTGGTAGCCCGGCTTCATGCCGAACAGCGTCAGCGCCAGCTCGGTGCGGCCGGAGCCGAGCAGGCCGGACACGCCCACGATCTCGCCCGGCATGATGCGCAGCGCGATGTTCTCCAGCTGGCCGGGAATGCTCAGCGCCGCCACTTCCAGCAGCGGCTTGCCGCGCGGATCGCCATTCCAGCGATAGCCCTCCGCCGCGATCTCCTGGCCGGTCATAGCGCGGGTGATCTTGTTCTCGTCGAACTCGGAGATCGGGCCGGCGGCGACCACGCGGCCGGAACGGATCACCGTCAGCCGCTCGCTGATCTCCAGCATCTCTCGCATCTTGTGGCTGACGAACAGCACGGCGATGCCGCGCGACTGGATGTCGCGCACCACGCGGAACAGCGCCTCCACCTCGCGCCCGGTCAGCGCGGTGGTCGGCTCGTCCATGATCAGCAGGCGGGGGTCCGACATCAGCGCGCGGGCGATGGCCACCAGCTGCTTGCCGGCGGTGGGCAGCGTTTCCACCAGCGCGTCGAGGTCGAGGTCGACGCCGAGCTTGGCGATGGCCTCCGCCGCGATCCGGCGCACGCGGCGCCAGGACACCAGCTTGCGGCCTTCCTGCAACTCGCTGCTGAGCGCCAGGTTCTCCGCCACGCTGAGGTTCGGGAACAGCGAGAAATCCTGGTAGATGACCTGCACGCCGTGGGCGATGGCGGAGCGCGGCGTCAGCCCGCCCACCGGCTGCCCGTCGATCAGGATCTCCCCCTGATCCGGCTGCCAGACGCCGGAGATCACCTTGATCAGCGTCGACTTGCCGGAGCCGTTTTCGCCGGCCAGGCAGTGGATCTCGCCCCGGCCGATGCTGAGGGATACGTCATCCAGCGCGCGCACGGCGGCGAAGCTCTTGCCGATGTGGCGCAGTTCGATCAGCGGTGCGGTCATGCGGGTCCGTTGCACAGGAAACGGGGCGGCGCGGGGCCGCCCCGTTCCGGATCAGAAGTTGGGCTCAGAAATTATACTGCGCCATGTTGTCCTTGGTGACCCCGACCCAGCCCTGGCCAACCAGCACGCCGGGCTTCTTGGCATCGGGCACCTGCAGGCTCTCATAGCCCGCGAGGCCGAGGTTCAGCCCCGCCTTGATGTCCTTCTTGGCCAGCGCCATCACCGCCAGGACGTTCATGGCGTAGCCGGCCACCGCCGGGTCCCAGAACTGGATGTAGTTGATGTCGCCGTTGCGCAGGTACTGCCCGGCGACGGACACCAGCCCGGTGCCGGAGAAGAACAGCTTGCCCTTCAGGTTGCGCTCCGCGATCAGACGGCCGGCGCCGGCCGAGGTCGGCATCGGCGCGCCGACGATCCCCTTCAGGTCGGGATAGGCAGTGAGCACTTCCTTGAGCTTGTTGTAGTCGGTGGTGGCGTCGTCATAGGTCTCGATGCGCCGCGTCACCTCCTGCATCTTCGGGAAGTGCTGCTTCTGGTAGGCGACGGCGCCGTCGATCCATTCCATCTGCGACTGCGAGGTCAGGCTGCCGACGGTGGCGACGTACTTGCCCTCGCCGCCCATGTCGCGCCCCAGCACTTCCATCAGCTTGGCGCCATAGGCGTGGTTGTCGAAGGCCTCGATGTCGTAGTCGATGTTCTCCAGCCCCGCCGCCTCGTGCGAGATCACCACGATGCCCTGGCGCCGCGCCTTCTGCAGCACCGGCTCCACCGCCTCGACCGAGAAGGGAACGATGCAGATGGCGTCGACGCCCTGGGCGATCAGACTTTCCACCAGCTGCACCTGCGCGGCGGCATCGGCCTGGCTCGGACCGATCATCCAGGTGTCGTGGCCCTGGTCGCGGCCGAACTGCGTGACGCCCGCGCGCATGCGGTCGAACCAGGCGATGCCGTCCACCTTCACCACCGTCGCAATGACGCGCTTCTTGGCCGATTTGGCGTTGATGTCTCCGGACACCTTGCTGGCATCCACCGCCGCCCCGCCCGATGTTCCCTGGGCCCAGGCCGGACGGCCCATGATCGCCGCCATCATCGCCGCGCCGCTTAGCGCATTGAAGGAGCGCCTGTTGAACTCAACCATTGCTTATTTCCTTCCCTGGTCAGGCCCTGCCTGTCAGTAGCTGCCGGAGGCGGCCGGCGCGCCGGTGATCAACGCGACACCGGAACTGGCGCCGATCCGCGTGGCGCCGGCGGCGATCAGCGCCTGCGCCGCATCCCATGTCCGCACGCCGCCCGACGCCTTGACACCCAGCGCCTGGCCCACCGTTTGGCGCATCAGCGCCACATCGGCAACCGTGGCGCCGCCGGTGGAAAATCCGGTCGAGGTCTTGACGAAATCGGCGCCCGCCTCGGCCGAAAGCCGGCAGGCGGTGCGCTTCTGCTCGTCATCCAGCAGGCAGGTCTCGATGATGACCTTCAGCACCTTGCCGGGGCAGGCGGCCCGCACGGCCGCGATGTCGGCACGCACCGCATCGAGCTTGTTGTCGCGCAGCGCGCCGATGTTGATCACCATGTCGATCTCGTCGGCGCCATCGCGCACCGCGCTCGCGGTTTCGGCCTTCTTGGTCTCGGGCAGGGTGGCGCCGAGCGGGAAGCCCACCACCGAGCAGGTCTTCACCCCCGTGCCGCGCAACGCGCCGGCCACCAGCGCCACATGGGCCGGATTGACACAAACCGAGCAGAAATGGTGCTCCGCCGCCTCGGCGCAGTAGCGCCGCAGCTCCGCTTCCGTGGCATCGGCCTTCAGCAGCGTATGGTCGATCAGCGGCGCGAGTTCGGCGGGCGTCCGGGGTGTGGCGACGGGATGGATCATGGAGATGGCGGTCCTCAGGAACGTCGCGTGAACGGCCGCCCCTCAGATTGTTAGTTTTGTTTCTATTGTTATAATCGTCACATTAAGGGGACCGGCCGTCAAGCCGGGCACCGTCCAGGGGACAGCACAATGGCGGAGGGCGAACCTCTCGGCGCCTCCGATCTGCGGCGCAGGAGCCGGCTGGCGCAGTTGCAGGACATGCTGCGCCAGGGCGGCCCGACCCGGCTCGGGGATGCGGCGGCGGCGCTCGGCGTGTCCTCCATGACCTTGCGGCGCGATCTGGCCCGCACCGGCCAGCCTTTCAGCCTGCTGGGCGGCCATGTGGTTCCGCTCGGCGACGGCCCCTCCCGCCGCGGCTACGCGCTGGAGCGCGAGCAGGACAGCCACGCCGCCGCCAAGCGCCAGGCCGCGCGCCGGGCGGCCAGCCTGGTGGAGGAGGGCGACACGCTGTTCATCGATTGCGGCACCACCATGCCGCATCTGGTGGAAGCCCTTCCCCCCGGCTTGTTCCTCACGGTCGCCTGCTACGCCCTCAACATCGCGCAGCTGCTCAGCCGCCGGCCGCAAACGCAGCTGGTGCTGCTGGGCGGAGTGTTCCATCCGGCTTCCGCCACCTTCGCCTCGGACGAGGCGCTGGCCAGCCTGCGCCGCCTGCGCATCAACAAGGCCTTTCTCTCGGCCGGCGGCGTGCATGCCACGCGCGGCGTCACCTGCACCAACTTCAACGAGGTGCCGGTGAAGCAGGCCGCCATCGCCTCCGCCGCGCAATCGGTGCTGGTGGTGGACAGCAGCAAGCTTGGCCGGCTGAAGCCGGCCTTCTTCGCGCCCGTCTCGGCCTTTGAGCGCATCGTAACCAGTCCGCTGGAGCGCCCGGAGGCGGCGACGCCGTTGCTGCGCGCCGGATCACGGCTGGACACCGCACCCGCCGGCGCCTGATCCGGCCTTGCAGGAGAAGCAATCCGATGCAGACCATCCTGATCGGCGTGGATGTGGGAACCGGCAGTGCCCGCGCCGCCGCCTTCACGCCCGCAGGCCGCATGCTGGCGCAGGCGGTGCGGCCGATCCGGATGTGGCGGCCGCGTCCGGATTTCGCGCAGCAATCCTCGGCCGATATCTGGGCTGCGGTGGGCGCAGCGGTGCGCGCGGCCATGGAGGGGCTCGATCCTGCCGCCGTGCGCGGCATCGGCTTCGACGCCACCTGCTCGCTGGTGGTGCTGGATGCGGCGGGGGCGCCGGTCAGCGCCAGCCCCGATGCAGCGCCAGAGCAGGACATCATCGTCTGGATGGACCATCGCGCCGGTGCCGAGGCGGAGCTGATCAACGCCGGCGGCCATGATGTGCTGCGCTATGTCGGCGGCAAGGTGTCGCTGGAGATGCAGACGCCGAAGCTGCTTTGGCTGAAGCGGCACCTGCCGGAGGCCTGGGCGCGCGCCGCATATTTCTTCGACCTGCCGGATTTCCTCACTTGGCGCGCCACCGGCAGCGCGTCCCGCTCGCTGTGCTCCACCGTCTGCAAATGGACCTATCTTGGCCAGGAGGGGCGCTGGGATGAGGGCTTTTTCCGCGCCATCGGGCTGGAGGAGCTGGTGGAGGACGATTTCCGCCGCATCGGCACCGCCATCCTGCCGGTCGGCCATCCGATCGGCGGCGGGCTGAGCGCGGCAGCGGCGGCGGAGTTCGGGCTGCCGGCCGGCATCGCCGTCGGCACCTCGGCCATCGACGCGCATGCCGGGGGACTCGGGGTCATCGGCGCGGCGCTGGACGGCGCGGCGCCGGACGAGCCGGCGTTGCTGCGTCGCGTCGCGCTGGTGGGCGGCACCTCTTCCTGCCACATGGCGGTGTCCGCCTCGCCCCGCTTCGTGCCGGGAGTGTGGGGGCCGTATTATTCCGCGATGCAGCCGGGGCTGTGGCTGAACGAGGGTGGGCAATCCGCCACCGGCGCGCTGATCGACCATGTGATCACCACCCACGCCGCCTATCCGGCCCTGGCGGAGGCGGCGCGGCAGGCCGGCACCAGCATCTACCAGGCGCTGAATGAGCGCGTCGCCTCACTGGCCAGCGGGCTGCCATTCCCGGCGCTGCTCACCGACGCGCTGCACGTGATGCCCGATTTCCATGGCAACCGCTCGCCGCGCGCCGATGCCTCGCTGCGCGGCATGGTGTCCGGGCTGCGGCTCTCAGCCACGGCGGACGACCTCGCGGTGCTGTACCTCGCCACCGTGCAGGCGGTGGCCTACGGAACGCGGCACATCATCGAGACGCTGAACGAGCAGGGCTACCGCATCGACACGGTGCTGGCCTGCGGCGGCGGCACCAAGAACCCGGTCTTCCTGCGCGAGCACGCCGATGCCACCGGCTGCCGCATCGTGCTGCCGGCGGAGCCGGAGGCGATCCTGCTCGGCGCCGCCATGCTGGGCGCCGTGGCAGGCGGGGTGCAGCCGGACCTGCCGGCGGCGATGGCGGCGATGAGCCGCGCCGGCGCGGTGATCGAGGCGGGGGGCGGCCCGGTGCGGCGGTTCCACGATGCCAAATACGCCGTGTTCCGCCGCATGCATGACGACCAGATGGCTTACCGCGCGCTGATGGCGGGGTGACCGGCGGCCGGCGGAGCGGTCATTCAACGATCACGTGCCGGGCGGCGGCGCCGGGCCTAGCCTGCGCGAGTTGTTGCGAAGATCTGGATCATGACGATGCGTCGCCTCCTGCTCGGCACCTGCCTGCTGCTGCCCGCCTGGAACCTCCCCGCCCGGGCCGCGCCCGAGATCACCGTGCTGGAGAGCCAGGATCCGGTCCTGCGCCTCGGCCGCTTCGCCTTCGAGGGCGGCAGGACGCTGGATCTCAGCGTGGGAATCGGCAGCGCCGCCCATCACCGTGCGGGCGATCCGGTGGACATCGTCTACACCCTGTCCGACCGCGGCCCCAACATCGCCTGCGGCGATGCCGAGCCCGTCACCGGGCTGCCCGCCGCGCGGATCTGCGCCGCCGATCCGAAGGGGCGGCTCTACCCGGTGCCGGATTATGCTCCCACCCTCTACGGCGTGCGGCTGCTGCCGGCCGAGCGGCGCTTCCAGGTGTTCGAGTCCATCGCGCTGAAGACACGGGATGGCCGCCCGATCACCGGCCTGACCAATCCGCTGCCGGGCCGCACCGAACAGCCGCTGGACGGGCAGGGCCGCAAGCTGGCCCATGACGTGTCCGCCATCGACGCCGAGGGTCTGATCCGCCTGCCGGACGGCACCGCCTGGATCGGCGAGGAGAACGGCCCCTCCCTGGTGCAGGTGGCGCCCGATGGTCGCATCCGCCGCCGCGTGGTGCCGGCCGGCACCGCCGGCGAGTTTTCCGGCGCCGGCTACGAGGTGGTGGAGGGCCTGCCCGCCATCCTGGCCAGGCGGCAATCCAATCGCGGCATCGAGAGCATCGCCGGCACGCCCGATGGCGCGACGCTGTACACGGTTCTGCAGAACCCGCTGGCCAATCCGGATGCCGCTGCCTACCGCGCCGCGCGCAACACCCGGCTGCTGCGCTATGACCCGGCCGATAACCGCGTGACGGGCGAGTGGGTGTACCAGCTCGACGCGCCGCAAAGCTTCCGCAATGATCCGTCGGACAAGCAGAACGATCCGCGCATCTCTGAGATGAGCTGGCTCGGTCCCGACCGGCTGCTGGTGCTGGAGCGGACGGAAAAGACCACCAAGCTATACGAGGTGCGGCTCGGCGGGGCGACTGACATCCTGGGCAGTTCCTGGGACGAGGCGGCCACCGCGCCGAGCCTGGAGCAGCGCAACGACCTCGCCGGCACCGAGGTCACGCCGCTGGCCAAGCGCCTGGTGCTGGACAGCGCCGAGCACCTGGAACTGCCAGGAAAGCTGGAAGGCGTCGCGGTTCTGCCCGACCGAACGCTGATGCTGATCAACGATGACGATTTCGGCATCGGCAGCGAGCGGACGAAGATCGTGCTGGTGAGGGGTGTGCTGGACTGACGCGCCGCGGGCGGGGATGCGGCCCGGTGGGCCATTCCGGGCTCGTTATTCTGCGGAGGCGACACTCCCGCGTCATCGCGGGCTCCGGGAGCCGCATGGGCCGAGACCGCGGCTGCCGGAGGTTCATGGCCGGCGGATGCGGGGCGACGGTCCGGTCGTGCCGCGCTCCGGAACGATCCCGTTGTCCCGGAGCACGTCGCCGCCTTTACTTGAAGATGATGGGCGCGTCGTCGCTCGGCATGTCGGGCAACGGCACCTCGATGCGCACCGAGGCCGGATCGACGCCCGTTCCCTTGTCCAGCCAGTAGGTCACGCTCTCCGGCCAGAAAATCACGATGGCCACCAGGATCAGCTGCAGCCCGACCCAGGGAATCGCGCCCCAATAGATGTCGCTCGACCGCACGGTCTTGGGCGCGATGCCGCGCAGGTAGAACAGTGCGAAGCCGAAGGGCGGGTGCATGAAGCTGGTCTGCATGTTCACGCAAAGCAGCACGCCGAACCAGACCAGGTCGATGTCCAGCTTGGCGGCAACCGGGGCCAGCAGCGGCACCACGATGAAGGCGATCTCGAAGAAGTCGAGAAAGAACGCCAGAAAGAAGATGAAGATGTTGACGAAGATCAGGAACCCGACCTGGCCGCCCGGCAGGTGCGACAACAGGTGCTCGATCCACAGCGAGCCATCGACGCCCTGGAACACCAGGGAGAAGACGGTGGAGCCGACCAGGATGAAGATCACCATGCAGGTGATGCGCATGGTGTTGTCCATGGCCTGCTTCACCAGCGTCCAGCTCAGGCGGCGGTTGGCGGCCGCCAGCCCCACGGCGCCCACCGCGCCCATCGCGCCCGCTTCGGTAGGCGTCGCCAGGCCGAGGAAGATGGTGCCGAGCACAAGGAAGATCAGCACCACCGACGGCACCATCCCCTTGATGACGCGCCAGTAGAGCGGCCAGCCGCGGGTTCCTAGCGCCTCGGGCGGCAAGGCCGGCACCTTGTGCGGCTGGAGGATGGACGTCGCGAGAATGAACAGGAGGAACAACGTCACCTGCAGGATCGACGGCCCGATAGCGCCCGCGTACATGTCGCCAACGCTTCTGCCGAGCTGGTCGCCCAGGATGATCAGCACCAGAGAAGGCGGAATCACCTGGGTGATGGTGCCCGAAGCCGCGATCACGCCCGTCGCGATGCGCATGTCGTAGCCGTAGCGGATCATGATCGGCAGTGAGATCATGCCCATGGCGATCACGGAAGCGGCGACGGTGCCGGTGATGGCGCCGAGCACCGCGCCCACCAGGATGACGGCATAGGCGAGACCGCCAGGCACCTTGCCGAACAGCTGACCGGTGCCTTCCAGCAGGTCCTCGGCCAGCCCGCAGCGTTCCAGGATGGCGCCCATCAGGGTGAAGAAGGGGATCGCCAGCAACAGGTCGTTCGACATGATGCCGAACACGCGGAAGGGCAGGTTGCCGAGATAGGCCGAGGTGAAGTAGCCCAGCTCGATCGACATGAAGCCGAAGAACAGCCCCACTGCGGCGAGCGAGAAGGCCACCGGAAAGCCGATCAGCAGGAACACGACGAGGCCGCCGAACATCAGCGGCGGCATCATCTCAAGGGTCAGCATTGGAAAGGGTGATCCGCTCTACGAGGTGGCGCTTATTGGTCGGGGCGGTGGTATTCGGTGACCACCTCGGTATCCGGCTGCTCGCCGCGCAGCAGCGCGACGCGCTTGATCAGCTCCGACATGCCCTGCAGCGACAGCAGCAGGAAGCCCAGCGGCAGCAGGATCTTCACCGGCCAGCGGAGCAGGCCGCCGGCATTGGAGGAGGCCTCGTTCCGCAGGAAGCTGTCGAGAAAGAACGGCCAGGTCATCCAGGCCAGCAGCATCATGGCCGGCAGCAGGAACAGCACCAGCCCGAACACATCCACCCAGAGGCGGGCGCGCGGCGACAGGTTGCCGAACACCAGATCGACCCGCACATGCTCGTTGCGCAGCAGCGTGTACGAGGCACCGAGCATGACGATGCCGGCGAACAGGTACCACTGCACCTCCAGCCAGGCATTGGACGAATAGTTCATGCCATAGCGGATAGTGGCGTTGCCCGCGCTGATCGCACAGCTCAACAGCACCATCCAGGAGGCCGCCTCACCGAAAACATGGCTGACGCGGTCCATCACCCGGCTGAAAGCAAGCAGGGCACCCATAAGCCCGTGTTCCTTATTCCAACGAAAGGTCCCGCCTCAGCGGCGCTGCGCTTCCTGCGCATACATCGCGTAGACGAACTGGTCGAAGCTGTTCTCGGCGACGCGGAACCAGCCATACTGCTCGTCGCGGAAGGCGCGCCACTGCTCGTAGATGGTCTTGAACTTCTCGTTCTTGGCCGCCGTCTCGTCATACAGCTCGAAAGCGGCCTTGTAGCTGGCGGCCATGACCTCGCGCGGGAAGGGACGAAGCTGGGTGCCGGCGGCGATCAGCCGGCGCAGCGCCGCGGGGTTCTGCACGTCGTACTTGGCCATGGTTTCGATGGTGGCGTCGCGGCAGGCGCTTTCCAGCACCTCGCGGTAGAGCGCCGGCAGCTCGTCATACTTGGCCTTGTTGATGTAGAGGGACAGGTTCAGGCAGCCCTCCCACCAGCCGGGGAAGTAATAAAAAGGCGCGACGCGGTTGAAGCCGAGCTTCTCGTCGTCATAGGGGCCGATCCACTCGGCGGCGTCCACCGTGCCCTTTTCCAGCGCCGGGTAGATGTCGCCGCCGGCAATCTGCTGCGGCACCACGCCGAGCTTCTGCATGACGTTGCCGGCGAAGCCGCCGATGCGCATCTTCAGCCCGTTCAGGTCGGCGACGGTTTTCACTTCCTTGCGGAACCAGCCGCCCATCTGCGCGCCGGTGTTGCCGGCGGGGATGGAAACGATGTTGTAGCCGGCGAAGAACTCGCGCAGCACGTCGCGGCCGCCGCCCTGCTGCAACCATGCATTGGTTTGCCGCATGTTCAGGCCGAAGGGCACCGCGCCGTCGAAGGCGAAGGTCGGATCCTTGCCGACGAAGTAGTAGGAGGCGGTGTGGGCGCACTCCACCGTGCCGTTCTGCACCGCGTCGGCCACCTGCAGGCCGGGCACCAGCTCACCCGCCGGGAAGGCACGGATCTGGAACTTGTTGTCGGTCAGCGCGGCGACGCGCTTCGCCACGTGCTCGCCCGCGCCCCAGATGGTGTCCAGCGAGCGGGGGAAGGAGCTGGCCAGGCGCCAGCGGATCTCCGGCGCGCTTTGCGCGATGGCCGGGGCGGACAGGGTGGCGGTCGCGGCAACGGCGCCGAAGGCGGCGCTTCCGGTCAGCAATTGGCGGCGGATCATCTCGGACTTCTCTTTTCCCAGATCGAAGGCGTTGCGGGCGCGCATCGATTTTCCGCTATTTTCGGGGAGAGGCCGCGATTTGTCACGCGGGAACGTTGCCGGGCGAAACAATCTGCGGGACACCGGCGCCCGATGCCCCGCCGGATGGTCAGGCAGCCTCGGGGAACATCTTGCCCGGATTCAGGATGCCCCTGGGATCCATCGCCGCCTTCAGCCCGCGCATCACGTCGAGCACGTCGGCGCCGTGCTCCTGCACCAGGAACTCGCGCTTGCCGAGGCCAACGCCGTGCTCGCCCGAGCAGGTGCCGCCCAGCGCCAGGCCGGCGGCGACGATCTGCCGGTCCAGCGCCCAGGCCTTCTCCAGCCCCTGCGGGTCGTCGGCCGGGAACAGGATCACGCAATGGTAGTTGCCGTCGCCCACATGCCCGACGATGCAGGTGTTCTGCCCGGCGGCGATGGCCAGGTCCTTGGCGCCGACAATGGCCTCCGCCAGCCTCGAGATGGGCACGCACACATCGGTGGTGATGCCGCGGCAGCCGGGATACAGCGCGTTGGCCGCCCACCAGGCATCGTGCCGCGCCTTCCATAGCCTGCTGCGCGTTTCGGCATCCTCGGCCCAGGCGAAGCCGCGGCCGCCCATGTCGCTGGCGATCGCTTCCACCGCCTCGGCCTGTTCCCGCACACCGGACGGGCTGCCGTGGAATTCCAGGAACAAGGTCGGCAGCGGCTCGTAGGGCAGCTTCGAATAGGCGATCGAGGCGCGCATCTGGTCGGCATCGGCCAACTCGATGCGGGCCACGCGCACGCCGGCCTGCATGGTCATGATCACCGTCTCGACCGCCGCCTGCAGGCTGTCGAACTGGCACACGGCGGCGGTGGTCGCCTCCGGAATGCCCTGCAGCCGCAGCCGGATCTTGGTGATCACGCCCAGCGTGCCTTCCGAGCCCACGAACAGCCGCGTCAGGTCGTAGCCGGAGGAGGATTTGCGCGCCCGCCCGCCGGTGTTGATCACGCGGCCATCGGCCAGCACCACCTCCAGCCCCATGGTCGCCTCCCGCATGGTGCCGTACAGCACGGCATTGGTGCCGGAGGCGCGCGTCGCCACCATGCCGCCCAGGCTGCAATGGCTGCCGGGATCGACGGGGAAGAACAGCCCCTGGTCGCGCAGGTGGTCGTTGAGCTGGTGGCGCGACACGCCCGGCTCCACCAAGCAGTCCATGTCCTCGGGGTTGACTTCCAGGATCGCGGCCATGCGCGACAGGTCCAGGCTGATGCCGCGCCGCACCGGCACCACATGGCCTTCCAGGCTGGTGCCGGCGCCGAACGGCGTCACCGCGACGCCGTGCGTGTTGCACAGCGCCAGCAGGCGCGACACTTCCTCGGTGCTCTCAACAAAGGCCACGGCGTCCGGCAGCACGGGCGGGTTGGCGTCCTCGCCCTTGGCGTGCTGCTCGCGCACCGAGGCATTGGTGGACAGGCGCTCGCCGAGAAAGGCGCGGGCGGCGGCCAGCACGGCATCCAGCGGGTGGGTGGCAACGGTCATGCGGAGAACTCCTCCCGCGAGAGCGGGCATGTCAGGCAATGGGGTCCGCCACCGCCCAGAGTGAACAAGGAAAGCTCGGGGTCCAGCACGGTCAGGCCCTCGGCGCGCAGCGCGGCGTTCAGCGCCGTGCTGCCGCGTGCCGACACCACCCGGTCCCGCCCCAGCGCCAGGATGTTACAGCCGAGCTGCATGGCGTCGCGGTAGGGCACCGGGATGCAGCGGATGCCGTGGTCCCGCAGCCAGCCGATGAAATCCGGGTCCAGCACCTCGGTGCAGGCGACGGCCAGGCCCGGCGCGGCCATGCAGAACAACACGTCGAGGTGCAGGAAGTGCTCGTCGAAGGGTTGGAGGCGGACTTCCCAGCCTTCCGCGCGCAGCCAGCCGGCGAGCTGTTCGGCGCCGGCCTCGTCGGTGCGGCCGCCGGAATGGCCGATCGCCGCCAAGCCTGGGCGGATCACGTGGATGTCGCCGCCTTCCAGCGTTCCGGCGGAGGATTTGCGCCAGAAGCCGCTGCCGTTCGCGGCGTGGAAGTCGATCAGCCCGGCATATTCGCCGCGGCGCTGCGGCCGCTCCAGCTGGCACAGCACCGGGCCCCGGTGCGTCACCACCACGCTGTCGCGGGTATAGACCATGTAGGGCAGGTGCGCCTCGGGCGTCAGGTGGTGCACGGTGGCGCCGCCCTGTTGGATTGCCGCCACCAGCTCGGCATGCTGGGCCAGCAGGTGCGCCGGCGCCGGCGCCTGCCGCGCTTCCGACAAGGTGCGCCGCGCGATGCTGTTGGTGGGCAGCCAGCGGTAATGGTCCGGCCGGCAGACCAGGACGTCCCGCAGCTCGCCGGTTTCGGAGGACACGCGCCAGGATGACATGGGGGGCCAAGCTACGCCCGCGGAACGTGGCAATCCAGGGCCGGCGCTCAAAAACAGGCCGGGTCAGCCGCCTCCGGCCGGCGCGCGGCCGGACCCTGGGCCCTGCGTCAGCTCCCGCCAGAACCTGCCCAGGAACGCCGCGTCGGCGGCGGGGCGGCGGGTAAAGATTTCCGCCCGGCCGAGCACCCGTCCCCCGGCGTCCAGCGGCACGCGGATGCCCCAGAACCCCAACAGGCTGCTGTCCGCCATGCCATAGCGGGTGTCGGACACTTCCACGACGCTGCCGCCGCCGGGGGCCGGGTTCACGCTCCAGGCCAGATGGCCGCGGGCGAACCAGCGCAGCAGCCGCGCTTCGGGAAGTGCCGCCACCGTGCTGAAGCGTGGGTCGGGTTCCTGCGGCACATGCGTCCAAGGGATCGGGCCGGGCGCGAGCAGGCTGTGGCGACCGATGCGCAGCCCGTCCGGCGCTTCGGCGACGATCCGCCGGTACCAGGGCTGGAACAGCAGCGGATAGGCCTCGATCGAGGTGGCGGTGATTCCGCTGCCGGCCAGCTGGGCGCGGGCCAGTTGCACGGTGCGCTCGCCCTGCGCCCAGGCATGCAGCGTCCAGCCGGTGATGAACAGCAGCGCCAGGGCGGCGGCCGGCACGGCGCGGTCGGAGCGGCGGCTGAACCCGGCCACCAGCACCGCCAGCAACAGCACCGCGCTGTAGATCGGATCAATGATCGGCATGGCGTTCAGCGCGAAGCGGTGGTCGGAGAGCGGTGCCAGGAGTTGCGTGCCGTAGCTGGTGAACACATCGATCACCGGATGGGTCAGCAGCACCAGCACGCACAGCCACATCCAGGCGCGCATCCGGACAGGGTCGGCGGAGCCGCGGCGGCGCGCCTCCCACCCGGCGATGGCGCGGCCGATGAAGGGCCCCACCACCGGGCCGAACAGGATGGAATGGGTGATGCCGCGATGATGCCGCCAATTGGCGAAGCCATCCGCCACCCAGCCCACCGCCACGTCGAGGTCCGGCACGGTGCCGAGCACCGCCCCCGCCGCCACCGCCCGCCGCCCGAGCGTGCGGTGGAAGCCGGCGGCCGCCACGGTGGCGCCGAACAGGGCCTGGGTCACGCTGTCCATGAACACACTCCGAAGTTCCGGCCTCATCTGGCCCCGGCGGCGGAAAAGTCACGCTCAGGGCCGGTCGAAACCCCTCCACGCGTTGACCCCCCGGAAGGAGGGGCCTAGCGTTTCGCTTCCAAGCCCACGAGGAAACGGACAAACCATGGTGAACAAGGTCAAGGAAGCCTGGGCGCAAGGCCGGGCGGTGGTGAATGGCTGGCTGGCCATTCCGAGTGCCTATGCCGCCGAGGTGATGGCACAGGCCGGCTTCGACAGCCTCACCGTCGACATGCAGCATGGCGTGCAGGACTACCTGTCCACCGTGGCCTGCTTCCAGGGCATGCAGCCGCACCCGGTGACGCCGATGGTGCGGGTGCCCTGGAACGAGCCGGGCATCGTCGGCAAGGTGCTGGATGCCGGCGCCATGGGCGTCATCTGCCCGATGATCAACACGCCGGAACAGGCGCAGCAACTGGTCTGGTCCTGCCGCTACCCGCCCGAGGGCACGCGGTCCTTCGGCCCGATCCGCGCCGGCATCTACGGCGAGGCGGGCACCTACTTCGCCACCGCCAACCGGGACGTGGCGGTGATCCCGATGATCGAGACCAAGGAGGCGGTGGACAACCTCGAGGCCATCCTCGACGTGCCGGGCATCGACGGGGTGTATATTGGCCCGTCCGACCTCGGCCTGTCCTACGGCATGAAGCCGGCGCTGGACCGCGAGGAGCCGGAAATCCTGCGCATCTACGAGCGCGTGCTGAACGAGGCCGGCAAGCGCAACATCGCCGTCGGCCTGCACAATGGCAGTGCCGGCTATGTCAAGAAGATGATCGGCATGGGCTTCAAGCTCTGCACCATCTCCAACGACAGCGGCATCCTGCTGCAGGCCGCCAGCGCGGCGGTGGCGACGGCCCGGAGCTGAACGGCAGCGGGCCGGGGCTGTTCAGGCCCCGGCCCGCGTGTCGGGCCCCCGGCGATGGCCGGAGACCTATCCAACCCTGCCGCTGATCAGGCCGCCTGCGCCAGCGATTTCGGCAGCTTGGCGATCAGCGCCTTCAGCATTTCCATCTCGGCCGCGTCGAGATCGGTCAACGGCGCGCGCACCGGGCCAGCCGGGCGGCCGACGGCGGCGCAGCCCGCCTTCACGATCGACACCGCGTAGCCCTTCTTGCGGTTGCGAATGGCGATGTAGGGCAGCACGAAGTCGCGCAGGCCCTGGTACACCTTGGCCGCATCCTTGGCGCGCACCGCGGCGTAGAAGTCATTGGCGAAGTCCGGCACGAAGTTGAAGATCGCCGAGGAATAGGTGGTCACCCCCATCTCGAGATAGGGCAGGGCGAAGGTTTCGGCGGTGGGCAGGCCGCCCACATAGGTCAGCCGGTCGCCGAGCTTGGCGTAGATGCGCGTCATCAGCTCAATGTCGCCGACGCCGTCCTTGAAGCCGACAAGGTTCGGGCAGCGCTCGCACAGCCGCGCCAGCGTGTCCTCGTTCAGGATGGCATTGTCCCGGTTGTAGACGATGACGCCGAGCCTGGTGCTCTGGCACACCGCCTCGATATGCGCGGCCAGGCCGGCCTGTTCGGAATTCACCAGGTAGTTCGGCAGCAGCAGCAGGCCGTCGGCGCCGGCCGACTCGGCCGACTGGGCCAGATCGCAAGCGATGGGGGTCGCCATGCCGGCGGGCGCGATCACCGGCACCTTGCCGCCGACCTCCTGCACCGCGTCCTTCACCACCACGGCGATCTCGGCCGGCGACAGGTTGAAGAATTCGCCCGTGCCGCCGGCGGCGAACAACCCGGCCGGACCATGGCCCAGCATCCAGCCGACATGCTCGCGATAGGGAGTGGCGTCGTAGCGGAAATCGGAGGTGAAGTGGGTGACCGGGAAGGACAGCAGGCCGCTGCCGATCGTCTGGGCCATCTCGGCCGGGGTCATTGAGGTCATGGAAGGCTTCCTCCTGGATGATGTCTGGTCATCATACATCCTGAGCCGGCAAGCGGTCTATTCGGAATCGCTCAGCCCCGCTTCGCCACGATGCCGCGCATCACCGCGGCCTCGCCGAACCGGGCGCGCAGCTGTTCCATGGCGTTCCAGCGCGCGGCGCGGCGCGGCGATTCGAGGTCCAGCAGGTCGCCCCGGTCCGCCCCGTCGCCGGATAGCAGGGGCTGCGCGCCGATGCCGATCAGGCGGAAAGCGGTGCCGTCGGCCTCGCGTGCCAGCAGGGGGCGGGCGGCCGCGAACAGCGTGTCAGGCAGGCGGGTGGGCGCGGTGAGCCGGGCGTGCCGGGTGCGAAGGGCGAAGCCCGCCGTTTTCAGCTTCAGCACCACGCCGCCGGCGGCGAAGTCCTTTTCCTTCAGCCGGCGAGCCAGCTTCTCCGACAGCCGCCATAGCACCGCCTCCAGCTCCGGCACGGCCCGCAGATCGCGCTCGAAGGTGGTTTCGGCACTGATGGATTTGGTGTCGCGGGCCGGGTCGACCCGGCGCCGGTCCTCGCCGCGGGCGCGGGCGGCCAGCGCCGGACCGTCCTCGCCGAGCTTCGCCGCCGCCTCGCGCGGCGACAGGCTGCCCAGCTGCCCCAGCGTCACCAGGCCGAGCGCCTGCAGCTTTCGCGCCTGCACCGGCCCCACTCCCGGCAACACCGACACCGGCTCGGGCGCCAGCAGGGTGGCGGCTTCCGCCGCGCCGATCACTGCGAAGCCGCGCGGCTTGTCGCGCTCCACCGCCAGCTTGGCGAGCAGCCGGTTCGGCGCCAGCCCGACCGAGACGGTGACGCCGACCTCCCGCTCCACCCGCAGGGCGAAGCGGGCCAGCACGGCGGCGGGTGGCGCCTTGTGCAGGGCGGCGGTGCCCGACAGGTCCAGCACCGCCTCGTCGATCGACAAGGGCTGCACCAGCGGCGTCAGATCCATCATCAGGGTGCGGATGGCGCGGCTGGCCTCGGCGTACTTGCTCATCTGCGGCTTGATCACCACGGCCCCGGGACACAGCGCCAGCGCCTTGAACATCGGCATGGCCGAGCGCACGCCCTTGATGCGCGCTTGGTAGCAGCAGGCCGCCACCACGCCGCGCTGCCCGCCCCCCACGATCACCGGCATGGTGCGCAATTCCGGCCGGTCGCGCTTCTCCACGCTGGCGAAGAAGGCGTCGCAGTCGATATGGGCGATGGTGAGGTCGGCCAGCTCGGCATGCCGGACCCACCGGCGGCCGCCGCAGACGGGGCAGGAAGGGCCGGATTTGTCGAGGAGAGTGGTGCAATCGCGGCAAAGGGCGGGCATGGCGGCATCATAGAACAAGAACACCACGGCAACGACCGCCGCCTCCGCATCAGCAACCATCCCTGGAGCCGCTTTCCGGTGGTAATGATCGACGCGACGCTGATCTGCGGAAGGGAGACGCGGCGATGGAATGCCGGTTGATCGTGGCGCAGGCCTCGGCCGAGGCGGGAGCACGGATCGGTGCGGTGCGGGCGGAGCATCTGGCGCTGATCGGCCCGATGGCGGAGGCGGGGGAGTTGCTTCTCGGCGTGCCGCTGCTGGACGCGGCCGGCGGTTTCCGGGGCAGCCTCATGCTGGTGTCAACGGAAGCAGCCGAGCGATACCTCGACCGGGAGCCGTTCCGGCGGAACGGCATCTGGCGGAGCCATGCGGTGCAGGCCTTTCGCATCGCGCCGCTGCCTTACCGGCCATTGCCTTGTGGCGCCCTGCCGGCACAGGCCACCCACACGGTCGCCCTTGCCCGGGATGGCCAGGATGCCGGGGCGCCGGCCCGCCGCTTGGCGGTGCGCGAGGCGCATCTCGGCCGCGTCCGGCCGGCGGCGGAGGCCGGCACGCTGGCCTTGGGCGGCGCGATCCTGGACGCGCCGGGCGGCCGGATGTGCGGCTCCATGGCGATCACCGCGCACCCGACCCTGGAACAGGCGCAGGCGTGGTGGGCGGAGGATCCCTACATGACCGGCGGCGTGTGGCGGGAGGTATCCTGGCATGCCACGCGCTTCGCGCCGCTGCCATACCGGGCGCTGCCGGGCGGGGAATAGCGGCGGCGGCAGCCGGGTGCCGGCGCGTGATGAAGTCGCATCCGATGCGGCAGGCCTTCGCGCGGGAGGGGCGGGTGGTCGGGGCCGCAGGGCCGTTTCAACGCTGCCTAGCCATGGTCCCACAGCCGCGCCGCGCCGAACACGCCCGAGGAATCGCCGTGCCTTGCCCGCAGCAGCCGCACCCCGGTGGCGTCGCCGAAGATGAACGGCGCCATGCGGCGCGGCACCTCGGCATAGATCCGCTCCAAGTTGGACAATCCGCCGCCCAGCACCACCGCGTCGGGGTCGAGCAGGTTGGTGGTGGCTGCCAGGGCGCGTGCCAGCCGGCTAGTGTAGCGCTCCAGCGCCGCCTCCGCCGCCGGGTCGCCGGCCGCCGCGGCGGCCTCGATGCCCGCAGCGTCGCGCTGCCCCTCGCCCTTCCAGTCGGCGGCCAGCGCCGGACCGCAGAGCAGGGTTTCCAGGCAGCCCGACAGCCCGCACCAGCAGCGCCGGCCGGGATGCTCCGCCGGCGTCATCCAGGGCAGCGGGGTGTGGCCCCACTCGCCGGCCACCCGGTTCGGCCCTTCCAGCAGCTTTCCATCCACCACCACGCCGCCGCCGACCCCGGTGCCGAGGATCACCGCGAACACCACGCGGTGGCCGGCGCCGGCGCCATCGGCCGCCTCGCTGAGCGCCAGGCAATTGGCGTCGTTGGAGATCCGCACCGGGCGGTCGAGCGCTTCCGCCAGATCGCGGTCCAGCGCCTGCCCGTTCAGGCACTGGGTGTTGGCGTTGCGCACCCGTCCGTCGCGTGGGCTGAGACTGCCGGGAATGCCGAGCCCGATGCTGCCGCGCCCGCCCAGTTCGGCCTCGACCGTCCCGACGAGCCCGGTGATCGCCGACACGATGCCCGGGTAATCGGCCGGGGTGGCGGCGCGGCGGCGCAGCCGGACCACGCCCCGCGCGTCCAGCGCCACGATTTCGGTTTTGGTGCCGCCAAGGTCGATGCCGATGCGAAGCGTCATGGCGCCGCAGGATAAGCGCCGGCCTGCCGCACGCATAGGGTCGCCCCTGTTCGTTGGCCCGGCCGCGGCCTATGTTTGCCGGTGAACAGGCAGGGGAGGCCGGACCATGGTGCTGGGCCGTTTGCTGGGTGCCGTCACCGGCGATGCCGGCCGCGTCGAACCGGCCGCTCTGGGCCCGCGCTTCCAGGAAGCGCTGTTGCCGGGCGAACAGGTTCTGGCCGCCTTCCGGACGGTGCGCGACGGCTTCGCCCTGACCGAATGGCGCATCATGGTGCTGGACCGGCAGGGCATGACCGGCTCCAAGACCGAGATCCTCAGCGTGCCCTACCGCGCCGTGACGCGCTTCTCGGTGGAGGCCGGCGGTGCCACCGATCTCGACGAGGAGCTGAAGGTGTGGGACCGGGCCGGCGAGGCGCCGCTCTCCTTTTCCTTCCGGCGCGGCACCGGCGCGGCCATGGCGGCTCAGGCAGTGCTGGCCGAGCGGGTCGTGGCCGCATGAGCCCGGCTTGCGCCGAACTTCCCGCGGTGGTGCAGTCCGGCCCCATGCCCGCCCCTTCCAAATCCGCTTCCGAGAAATCCACCTCTGAGAAACCCGCCGCCGATGGGCCCGGCGCTGCCAGGCAGTCCGCCCCCGGCAAGCCCGAAGCTGGCAAGCCCGGTAATGGCCGTCCGGCTCCGGCCAGGCCTGCCGTGACGGTGCCGGAAACCGTGCTCGATCTGCAGGGGCTGACCTGCCCGCTGCCGGTGCTGCGCGCCAACCGGGCGCTGCGTGGCATGCCCGCGGGGGCACGGCTGACGGTGCTGGCCAGCGATCCGGCCAGCGTCAAGGATTTCCAGGCCTATAGTCGGGAGACCGGCCATGCCCTGGTGAGCTTCAGCGAAACCGCGGGGATGTTCCGGTTCACCCTGCGCCGCCGGGAAGACCGGCCGGAAGATGAGCGGGACGGACCGCTGGCCGGATGAACGTCCTGCTGCTCACGCACCAGGCCTGCTTGGAGCACAGCAATTCGCCGGGTCATCCCGAATGCCCGGACCGGCTGCGGGCCGTGCTGCAGGCGCTGGAGGCCGAGGAATTCACCCTATTGCTGCGCGAGCCAGCGCCGGAGGCGACCGAGGAGCAGCTTCTGCGCGTGCACCGCCCCGAGCATGTTCGCGCCATCCTGAACATCCGCCCGCCGGACGGCGAGTGGCTGGCGCTGGATGGCGACACCGGCATGACCGCCGGCAGCGCCGCCGCCGCGCTGCGCGCCGCCGGGGCGGGCATCGCCGCGGTGGATGCGGTGTGCCGGGGCGAGGTGAAGCGCGCCTTCTGCGCCGTGCGCCCCCCCGGCCATCATGCCGAGCCGGACCGGCCGATGGGCTTCTGCCTGTTCGCCAACGCCGCGGTGGCCGCCCGCCACGCGGTCGCCGTGCATGGCCTGAAGCGCGTGGCCGTCCTGGATTTCGATGTGCATCACGGCAACGGCACCCAGGCGGTGGTGGAGCGCGATGCGGCCATCCTGTTCGCCTCCAGCCACCAATGGCCCTGCTATCCCGGCACCGGGCACGGGAGCGAGCGCGGCATCGGCAACGTTCGCAACGCCACCCTGCCGCCCGGCGCGGGGCCGGATCTGTTTCGCGCGGCATGGGATGACGTCCTGCTGCCCGCGGTTGAGCAATTCGCGCCGGAGTTGATCATCATCTCGGCCGGCTTTGATGCCCATGCCCGCGATCCGCTGGCCCAGCTCCGGCTGCGGGAGGCGGATTTCACCTGGGTGACCGGGCGAATCTGCGATCTGGCGGACCGCATCTGCGGCGGCCGGGTCGTCTCCACGCTGGAAGGAGGCTATGATCTGCCGGCGCTGGCCAGCAGCGCCGCGGCGCATGTTCGCGCGCTGATGAATGGCTAAATTGCTGCACAAGGTTTCCCGTTGATGCCCGAGACGATCACCCCGCCGGAGGTTTCCGCCCTGTCCTTCGAGGATGCCCTGGCCGAGCTGGATGCCATCGTCCGCAAGCTGGAGGGTGGCCAATCCCGGCTGGAGGAAGCGATCGCCGATTACGAGCGCGGCGCCGCGCTGCGCCGCCATTGCGAGGCCAAGCTGGCCGAGGCGGAGGGCAAGGTGCAGGCCATCGTGTCCGGCCCAGACGGCAGCGCCACCGGCTTGCGGGACATGGGCTGAGCGCATGAGCGGCGCCGCCCCGGAAACCGCCTCGCCCCTGCTCGCCGCCCTCGCCGCCGCGGTGGCCGAGATCGAAACCACGCTGGACACGCTGCTGCCGCCCGAGGAAGGGCCGGAAGCGCCGCTCTACGCCGCCATGCGCTATGCGGCCTTGGGGGGCGGCAAGCGGCTGCGCGGCTTCCTGGTGCTGGAAGGCGCGGCGCAGTTCCGCGTGTCCCGCACCTCGGCCCTGCGCGTCGCCGCCGCCATCGAGATGCTGCACGCCTATTCGCTGGTGCATGACGACCTTCCGGCGATGGACAATGACGACCTGCGCCGCGGCAAGCCGACGCTGCACAAGGCGTTCAACGAGGCCACCGCGATCCTGGCGGGCGACGCGCTGCAGGCGCAGGCCTTCGCCGTGCTGGCGCATGAGGACACCCATTCCGATTCCGCCGTGCGCGCCGAGCTGTGCCTGCGCCTGGCCCAGGCCGCCGGGCCGCGCGGCATGTGCGGCGGCCAGATGCTCGACATGCTGGCCGAGAACAGTGCCGAGCCCGCCACTGAATCCTCGATCGGCCGGCTGCAGGTGCTCAAGACCGGCAAGCTGATCGAGTTCTCGGCCGAGGCCGGTGCCATCCTGGGCAAGGCGCCGGGCATGCAGCGGCACTGCCTGCTGGCCTATGGCCGCGAACTGGGCGCCGCCTTCCAGATCGCCGACGACATCCTGGACGCCACCGCCACGGCGGCGGAGACCGGTAAGGCGACCGGCAAGGACGCCGGCGCCGGCAAGGCCACGCTGGTCGGGCTGCTCGGGCTCGAGCGTGCCCGCCTGCAGGCCGAGCGCCTGGCGGCGCAGGCCGCGGCCCACCTCGACAGCTTCGGCGACAGGGCCGATCTGTTGCGGATGCTGGCCGCCTACACCATTCACCGGAGGTCCTGATGGCGAACCCCCCCAACCAGGCTCCGCACACGCCGCTGCTCGACCGGGTGCGCGTGCCCTCCGACCTGAAGAACTTCTCCGCCGACCAGTTGAAGCAGGTGGCCGATGAGCTGCGGGCCGAGACGATCCATGCGGTCAGCCAGACCGGCGGGCATCTCGGCGCCAGCCTCGGCGTGGTGGAGCTGACGGTCGCGATCCATGCGGTGTTCGACACGCCGAAGGACCGGCTGCTGTGGGATGTCGGCCACCAGACCTATCCGCACAAGATCCTGACCGGGCGGCGCGACCGCATCCGCACCCTGCGCCAGGGCGGTGGCCTGTCGGGCTTCACCCGCCGCTCCGAGAGCGAGTACGACCCCTTCGGGGCCGCGCATTCCTCCACCTCGATCTCGGCCGGCCTCGGCATGGCGGTGGCGCGCGATCTGAAGTGGCTCGACGGCAAGAACGGCGGCGGCAGGCGCGACGACCGCCACGTCGTCGCGGTGATCGGCGACGGCGCCATGAGCGCCGGCATGGCGTATGAGGCGATGAACAATGCCGGCGCCATGAAGTCGCGCCTGATCGTGGTGCTGAACGACAACGACATGTCCATCGCGCCGCCGGTCGGCGCCATGTCAGCCTACCTGTCGCGGCTGATCTCCTCCCGGCCCTTCCTGTCGCTGCGCGAGGTGATGGCCAAGGTCGCCCGCCGCTTCCCGGCGCCGCTGGAGCGCGCCGCCCGCCGGGCCGACGAGTTCGCGCGCGGCATGCTGACCGGCGGCACGCTGTTCGAGGAGCTGGGCTTCTATTACGTCGGCCCGATCGACGGCCACAACATGGATCACCTGCTGCCGCTGTTGCGCAACCTGCGCGACGCAGAGGAGGGGGCGCCGATCCTGCTGCACGTGGTGACGCAAAAGGGCAAGGGCTACGCTCCGGCCGAGGCGGCCAGCGACAAGTACCACGCCGTGTCCAAGTTCAACGTGGTCACCGGCGCGCAGAGCAAGGCGCCGCCGGGCCCGCCCACCTACACCAAGGTGTTCGCGCAGTCGCTGATCGCCGAGGCCGAGGCGGATGAGCGGATCGTGGCGGTGACCGCTGCCATGCCGTCGGGCACCGGGCTCGACCTGTTCGAGAAGCGCTTCCCGAAGCGGACCTTCGACGTCGGCATCGCCGAGCAGCATGCCGTGACCTTCGCGGCAGGCCTGGCCACCGAGGGGATCAAGCCCTTCGTCGCCATCTACTCGACCTTTCTGCAGCGCGCCTATGACCAGGTGGTGCATGACGTGGCGCTGCAGAAGCTGCCGGTGCGCTTCGCGATGGACCGCGCCGGGCTGGTCGGCGCCGATGGCGCGACCCATGCCGGAGCGTATGACATCGCCTATCTCGGCTGCATCCCCGAGATGGTGCTGATGGCCTCGGCCGACGAGGCGGAGCTGGCGCATATGGTGGCCACGGCCGCTGCCTATGACGATGGCCCGACGGCACTGCGTTTTCCGCGCGGCGAGGGCTTCGGCCTGATCCCGGTTCCCGCCCGCGGCACGGTGCTACCGGTCGGCAAGGGTCGGGTGCTGCGGGAAGGCACCACCGTGGCGCTGCTCTCCTATGGCGCCCGGCTGCAGGAATGCCTCAAGGCGGCGGAGGAGCTGGCCTTGCGCGGGCTGTCCTGCACCGTCGCCGATGCGCGCTTCGCCAAGCCCCTGGACACGGATCTGGTGGAGCGGCTGGCACGCGAGCACGAGGTGCTGGTGACCATCGAGGAGGGCTCGGTCTGCGGCTTCGGCGCGCTGGTGATGCAGCACCTGGCCTGGAAGGGCGCCTTCGATGCCGGGCTGAAGTTCCGCCCGATGGTGCTGCCGGACGCCTTCATCGACCACGACACGCCGAAGCTGCAATACGAGCAATGCGGCCTCTCGGCGCGCTCGATCGTCGAGACGGCGGTGGCGGCGCTGGGCCGCGCGAACGGGGCGATGCCGGCCCGCGCCTGAGACCTGGTTCCAAGACGGGCGGGGTCCGGGGTGACGTCGTCACCCTGGCGGGTTCCGGGGGTGTCGCCCCTGGTTCCGTCCCGGGAGTGTGCGAAACGATGCCCAAGCAGAGAGCCGACCTCGCCCTGGTGGACCGGGGGCTGGTGGAATCCCGCGCCAAGGCCCAGGCGCTGATCATGGCCGGCAAGGTGTTCTCCAACACCCGCCGGGTGGACAAGCCCGGCCAGCCTGTGGCCGAGGACACGCCGCTGGAGGTGAAGGGGCAGGAACACCCCTGGGTCAGCCGCGGCGGCATGAAGCTCTCGCACGCGCTGGAGCATTTCGGGCTGGACCCGGCAGGCCGGGTGGCGGTGGATGTGGGAGCCTCTACCGGCGGCTTCACCGACGTGCTGCTGCATCACGGCGCGGCCAGGGTTTATGCCGTGGATGTCGGGCATGGCCAGCTGGCGTGGAAGCTGCGCAGTGATGAGCGGGTGGTGGTGCTGGAGAAAACCAATGCCCGCAGGCTCGACGCCACGCTGATCCCGGAAGCCCCAGGGGTAGTGGTGTGCGATGCCAGCTTCATCGGGCTGGCCACCGTGCTGCCCGCCGCGCTGACACTGGCTTCACCGGCGGCCTGGGCCGTGGCGCTGATCAAGCCGCAATTCGAAGCCGGACCGGACAAGGTGGGCAAGGGTGGCGTGGTGCGCGACCCGGCGGTGCATGATGAGGTTTGCGAACGCGTCCGGAGCTGGTGGTCGGGCCTGCCGGGCTGGACGGTGCTGGGAATCGAGCCGAGTCCGATCCTGGGGCCGGAAGGCAACCGGGAATTCCTGATCGCCGCCCGGAAAGCCGGCTAGCAGCCGGGAGGCCGCCTGCCATCAGGCGGCGCGCGGCACCGCCGGTTTGCCCGCGGTCGAGATTTCCTGCAGCAGCGACCAGACCCGATGCGGATCCATGCGGACTTCAGGGTCGTTCAGCAGGCGGTCAAGCTCCAGAAGCTTGGCTTCCATGTCGCGCTCGGACATCGTCGATCTCGTCTTTGGCACGGCGGTTGAGGAGTTCGTGCAATGCAGCATGATGCAGAAAGTTACAGCGCTGCGACGAAACATCCTCGTGACCAGACAAGAATTTCCCGCCCCGCTTCAGGTGAGCGAGACGATGGCGGGCTGCAGTTCGGGCCGCTGGGCCTGCGCGTGCGACTGGTTGCGGAAGCGGAGCTCGCCCTGTTCCGCGGCATCGGGCGGCGCGCAGTCGAACATCTCCATGCGGGTGACGCAGCTGGCGGCGGTGATCCGCGCGGCGTCCGGCGTGGTGTAGAAGCGGCGGACGCCCCCCTCCAGCTCCAGCGTGTCGCGCAGGTTGCGCCATTCGGAGCGGTCCACATCCTCCAGAAAGACGGAGATGATGCCGGCGCATGTGCCGGACAGGCGGGTCGCGGCACAGCTGGCCAGGCGGCGGGTGATGGCGGCGGTGATGGCGTTCTCCCGCCCGGCGCGCGCTGCCATGACGAACACGTTGCTGCCGGTGGCGTCGCTGGTGACCGCCAGATGCGCGTCGGGGCCGAACTGGTTGCGGAGCTGGGCCGAGAAGCCTGCTCCCGCAGCCTGCACTCCGGCCAGCATCAATGGATCGAGCTTCAGCACGGCGGCACCGTTGGTGTCCTGCCGCTTCTGGTCCGCCAGCATGGTGCTGACGCGCTGTTGCAGGGTGGCGAGTTCCGCGGGGTTCTGGATGCCGTCGGGAAGGGTCATCTTCAGCAGGTACCGGCCGGGATGGGCCGCCAGCCAGTTCTGCAGGTCCGGATTTACGCTGTCGACCAGGGTGAACCAGTCACCACGGTTGAGATGACGGCCTTCCTCGGCGGACACCGTCTCGCACACCAGTTCGGCGCGGGCCTCGCCATATTCCAGCACCAGGTCATGCGGCGTGTCGTCGGTCAATCCGGTGAAATGCACCGTGAAGCCGCGGGCCCGCTGCCGCGCCGCTTCGCGCAGCATGTGGAACAGCGGGATCAAGGTGGCCTCGCCCACCAATCCTTCCAGCAGCCGCTGGCGCAACCGCTCGCGCGGCGGGTCCGGCAGGGTGTCGGCCAGGGCCACGGCGTCGCGCGCCAGGGCGATGATGCGGCGTTCGGCCCGGTTGGGGGTCACGCCATTCTCCGGCTGGGCGAGCTTCGAGAGGATCAGTTCCAGGGCATGCCGCTGCTGCCGGGCGCGGCCGGACCAGGAATTCGGCACGGCACCCCGCGCGATCTCCGCCATGCGGAGCCGCCAGGGGGTTTCCCCGGCCAGGGCCAGGAAGCCGAGGCAGTCCTGGTGGCCAGAGGCATCGTCGGCGCGCTGCATCGTGTTCAGCCCCCTTCCCATCGGACCCTGCTACCTTCCCGGAGGCGGCAACGCAGCGTCAAGCGCAGGGTTGACCATCCCCAAGCGGCGCTCACGTTTAGTTGCGCGGCAGCCTCGTCGTCGTCGGCGCATCCGGGTTCTGGGCGCGGTGGCGCAGCAGGTGGTCGGCCAGCACGCAGGCCAGCATCGCTTCCCCCACCGGCACGGCACGGATGCCGACGCAGGGATCGTGGCGCCCCTTGGTCAGCACCTCGACCTCGGCACCGGAGCGGTCCACCGATTGCCGCGGCGTCAGGATGGAGGAGGTGGGCTTCACCGCGAAGCGGGCCACCACCGGCTGCCCGGTGGAGATGCCGCCCAGGATGCCGCCGGCGTGGTTGGACAGGAATTCCACCGTGCCATCCGCGTTCATGCGCATCTCGTCGGCATTGGCTTCGCCATCCAGCGCGGCGCCGCCGAAGCCCTCGCCGATCTCCACCCCCTTGACCGCGTTGATGCTCATCAGCGCGCCGGCGATGTCGGCATCCAGCTTGCCATAGAGCGGCGCGCCGAGGCCGGGCGGCAGGCCCTCCGCCACCACCTCGATCACCGCGCCCAGGCTGCTGCCGGCCTTGCGGGTGGCGGAGAGCGCTTCCTCCCACAGCGGCACGGCCTGCGGGTCGGGACAGAAGAACGGGTTGCGAACCACCTCGGCCCAGTTGAAGCGGGTGCGGTCAATGCCGAGCGGTCCCATCGCCACCATGGCACCGCGCACTGCCACCGCGTCGCCCAGCACCTTGCGGGCGACCGCGCCCGCCGCCACCCGCACCGCGGTTTCCCGGGCCGAGGAGCGGCCGCCACCGCGGTAATCCCGCACGCCGTATTTCAGGTGGTAGGTCAGGTCGGCATGGCCGGGGCGGAAGCGGTCCTTGATCTCCCCGTAATCCTTGCTGCGCTGGTCCTGGTTCTCGATGATGAAGGCGATCGGGGTGCCGGTGGTCAGCCCCTCGAACACGCCGGACAGCAGGCGAACCTGATCCGGCTCCTGCCGCTGGGTGACGAATTTCGACTGGCCGGGCCGGCGACGGTCCAGGAAAGGCTGAATATCGGCTTCCGACAGGCCGATGCCGGGCGGGCAGCCATCCACCACGCCGCCGATGGCCGGGCCGTGGCTTTCGCCCCAGCTGGTGACGCGGAACAGATGGCCGAAACTGTTGTGGGACATGAACGCACCGGCGCGAAAGACGAGCGCCGGTTATGCTGAAAGCGGCGGCAAAGGCCAAGGGCCATGCCGCCGCTTAATCCGCGAGCAGGGGGGCTCAGCCGCCCGATTGCGGCGTCTTGCGGCGGCCGCCGGCCGGGAAGACGTCCACGGGCCCGCCCAGGGTCTGGGCCAGCTCGTTCATCTCGCCGGGCTGCACCTCGCCCGGCTGGATCGGCTGGCGAATGGTGCCACTGGCCACTTCCTGCTGCTCGGCCTGGCCCAGATGCGACTTGCGGATGGTGCCGCTGTCCTTCTGGGTCGCGCCGTCACGATTCTGCTGGTCGGCCATGCTGGCTTCCTTTGCTGGGGTCAGGACTTCTCGGCGGTGTCGTGGACGTGGTGGCGGTCGCGCTCGCCGCCGCCGCCCGAGATGCGGCTGTTGCGGCTGTTGGTCGAGGAGCCCGGCGTCGGTCCTTCGTCAGGGCCGCCGCCCTTGTGGCCGGTGGGCGCGGATTTGCTCGGGTCCTGACGGTTCTGGTGGCTGCTGCCGGGGCCGCCATGGCGCTCGGTGTCGGGATCGTGGGCGGGCATTCTGCCTTCTCCTGTCGGTGCGGCCGTTCAGCGGTCCTGCTGGTAGCCCTGGTGGGTGGTGTTCTGCTGGATGTCGGCGCTGCGGCCCTGGTTCTGCGGGATGTTGTTCTGCGGCCGCGCTTTCTGCTCCGCCTTGGCGGCAGGAGATTCGCGGTCGGCGCCGGGCACCTTGGGCTGGTTCTCCGGCGGCACCGGCGGCATGTGGGCCTTGCTCATCGATGGAACTCCTGATCGTTCGGAAGGAGATGGCTACCGGAGATTGGCTCCGGCCTGCCCGGCCCGCTCCTTGCGCGCCTGCTCCTCGGCCATGGCGGCGTCCGCTTCCGCCTCGCTGGAGGCAGCTTCGGTGGATTGGCCGCTGTTGGGTGTGGGCCCGTGCGCCGCGGGCGGCAGGGGCGGCTGCTCCGGCACGGTATCCTGCTGGCTCATGCATGCCCTCCGTTTCACGCGGCCGGCATGGCCGCATGGTGGGAAAAACGGTGAGGGGTGCGGGAGGTTTCCGCGCGCCCGGCATGGCCGGGCCGCGGTTCGCCGTTAGACGGTGGAAATATCCGGCGCGTCGACGGCCTTCATGCCGACGACGTGGTAGCCGCTGTCCACATGCAGCACCTCGCCGGTGACGCCGCTGCCGAGATCGGACAGGAGGAACACGCCGGCGCCGCCAACATCCTCGATGGTGGTGTTGCGCTTCAGCGGCGAGTTGTACTGGTTCCACTTCAGAATGTAGCGGAAATCGCCGATGCCGCTGGCGGCCAGCGTCTTGATCGGGCCGGCGGAGATGCCGTTGACCCGGATGTTGCGGTCGCCCACGTCCACGGCCATGTAGCGCACGCTGGCCTCCAGCGCTGCCTTCGCCACGCCCATGACGTTGTAGTGCGGCGTCACGCGCTCGGCGCCGAGATAGGTCAGGGTTAGCAGCGCGCCGCCCTCCGGCATCAGCGCCACGGCGCGGCGGCTCACGGAGGCGAAGGAATAACAGGAAATGTCCATCGCCTGCAGGAAGGCGTCCCGCGGCGTGTCCATGTAGCGGCCGCGCAGGTACTGCTTGTCGGCATAGGCGATGGCGTGCACCAGGAAGTCCAGCCGGCCCCAGCGCTGTTCCAGGGCGCCGAAGGCCGCATCGACGCTGGCCTCGTCGGCCACGTCGCAGGGCAGCACGATGTCGCTGCCGAGGCTGGCGGCCAACGGCCGCACCCGCTTCTGCAGCGCCTCGCCCTGATAGGTGAAGGCCAGCTCGGCGCCCTGCGCGGCCACGGCACGGGCGATCCCCCAGGCGATCGACTTCTCGTTCGCCAGACCCATGATCAGGCCGCGCTTGCCCGCCATCAAAGTGCCGGTGGCGGGGCCGTTGGGATGCGGGGCGTCAGCTTCCATGGATGGGCAGGACCGTTTGGCTCAGGGTTGGCAGGGTGACCGGGCGGGGCATCCCCGTTGCAAGGGCCAACCGGTGGTGGCACACCGACCTCAACTGGGCAAGGGGGCCGCATGACCGCGTCCGACGCATCCGACGATCCGTTCACGCTGTTCCGCGCCTGGCTGACCGAGGCTGAGGCCGGCGAGCCCAACGACCCGAACGCCATGTGCCTCGCCACCACGACGCCGGATGGCTTTCCTTCCGCTCGCATGGTGCTGCTCAAGGGGCTCGACGAGCGCGGCTTCGTGTTCTTCACCAATCGTGAAAGCCGCAAGGGTGGCGAGCTGCTGGCCAATCCGCGCGCGGCTCTGCTGTTCCACTGGAAGTCGCTGCGCCGCCAGATCCGCATCGAAGGAGACATCGAGGCCGTCACCGAGGCGGAATCGGACCAATATTATGCCACGCGTCCCCGCCTGTCGCGGTTGGGTGCCTGGGCATCGCAGCAATCGCGCCCGATCGACAGCCGCGCCACGCTGGAAGCCGCGCTGCGTTCGGTGGAGCAGCGTTTCCCTGATGAGGCCATTCCGCGCCCGCCCTATTGGGGCGGCTTCCGCCTGCTGCCGCTCCATTTCGAGTTCTGGCAAGACATGCCGTTCCGGCTGCATGACCGCCGCATGTTCGACGCGGCGCCGGGCGGCGGCTGGCGCATCGGCCGCGCCTTTCCCTGAGCCACGCCGCCGTGGGCGCGCGGGCCTGAGCGAGATTTCATTCCGCTTCGGCCCGTTCCCGCTCTAGCCTGGGTCATGTCCGGCGCCCCTGCGCCGCCAGGGAGATGGGCCCACTGGAACAACTGGGGCTTGGCCGTGTTATGCAGGCGATGCCCCATTCTTCGGCACGGGTTTGGGCGCCGGATTGGATCAAAGGAGTATCGAGCCATGGCCTATCGCCGGCTGTTGCTGCCCCTGACCGGGACCGCCGCGGGGGAGGCTGCGCTGAACACGGCGCTGATGGTGGCCCGCACCTGGCACAGCCACGTGCATTGCCTGCATGTGCGGGTGGATGCCCGCGACGTGGCGCCGCTGGCCGGCGAAGGGCTGTCGGGCGCCATGATCGAGGAAATGATGGCGGCGACGGAGCGCGAAAGCGGTGAGCGGGCCGGCCGGGTACGCGGCCTGTTCGAACGCTTCGTGCAGGGCCGCGATGTCACCATCGCGCTGTCCGCCGAAACCGCGGCCAAGAGCGACGGCCCCACCCTGTCCTTCGAATCAATCGCCGGGCGGGAAGAGGATGTGGTGGCGCAGCAATCCCGTCTCTACGACATGGCGGTGGTGCCGCATCCGGAAGCGGACGAGGATGTGTCCTCCTCCGACGCATTGCACGCCGTGTTGTTCGATTCCGGCCGGCCTGTGCTGATCGCCCCGCGCGAGGCGCCGGACACCATCGGCAAGCGGGTCTGCTGCGCCTGGAACGGCACCGCCGAGAGCGCCGCCGCGGTCGCCGCCGCGCTGCCCTGGCTGCACCATGCCGAGGCGGTGCGCATCCTGTACAGCGACGACTACCAGCGTCGTGGCCCCGGCGCCGAAGGGCTGCAGGCCTATCTGCGGTGGCACGGCATCCAGGCCGAGGCGGTGCCCTTCAAGCCCCTGACGCGTGAAGTGGGCGCCGGATTGCTGGGCGGCGCGCGCGATTTCGGTGCCGACCTGCTCTGCATGGGGGCCTACAGCCATTCGCGGCTGCGTCAGCTGATCCTGGGCGGCGTCACCCGCCACGTGCTGGAAAACGCCGACATCCCCGTGCTGATGTGCCGCTAACCTGACGCGGCGCGGCCTGGCCGCGCCGTTTCCGCCAGGACATCCAGGGGGCCTGTGCCCCCCTGGCGTATCAGTTCCCTGGCGCACCGGCTCCTGCGGCCGGCTCAGCCGGCCTGCGGATCGATCCAGCCGACATGCCCATCCGGCCGCCGATAGACGACGTTGAGCTGGCCGCTCACCTGGTTGCGGAACATCACCACCGGCATCTGGCCGAGATCCATGCGCATCACCGCCTCGCTGACGGTGAGCCGGGCGATCTCGGTGGGCGTTTCGGCGATCACGGTGCCATGGTCATGCCCATCCGCGCCGTCCAGGCCATCCTGCGAGTCGGCGCCGGACACGCCGTCATCGCCGACGCGGTCCAGCAGGATGTCGGGATCGATGGTTTCGTCCGGCTCGTCCGGCGCCTGGGCCAGGATCACCGAGCGGGCGGTCTCCGCCGTGGTCGGCAGCCGGTCGGTGGCCTGGTTGCGCGAATGCTCGTTGACGCGGCGGCGATAGCGGCGCAGGCGCTTGGCGATGTGCGCGGCGGCCTGGTCGAAGGCGCGGTGGGCGTCGGGGCCTTCGCCCTCCCCGCGCAGGCTGAGGCCGCGTCCGGCATGAATGTCGACGGTGCAGGCAAAGAATGCTCGGTTCTTACTGAAGGTGACATAGGCCTCCAGCGCGTGATCGAAGTATTTCTTCGTCACGTTGTTAAGGCCTTCGGCGACGTGGACCTTGAGGGCCTCGCCGGTTTCGACCTGCTTGCCTGCGACGACGATGTGCATGTGAAGTAACCCCTCCTTCTTGGCTGGAAGGGCCGTCCCATGGGACGGCGGAACGGGCGGGTCGCGCCCGCACCGGGTCAGGCCGGGACGGCCTTCTCCCGTTTGCGCTGCACCGATGAAGGTATGCGCAACGCTTCCCGGTATTTGGCCACCGTTCGGCGGGCGATGTCCACACCTTCACGTCGAAGAGCTGCGACGATCGCATCGTCGCTGAGGACATCGTCCGGGGCCTCGGCGGCGACCATGCTCCGGATACGATGTCTAACCGCCTCGGCACTGAAAGTTTCACCGGCGGTGCCGCCAATGGCCGTGGTGAAGAAATACTTCAGCTCGAAGCTGCCGCGCGGCGTGGCGATGTACTTATTGGCGGTGACGCGGCTGACGGTCGATTCATGCATCTCCACCGCCTCCGCCACGTCCCGCAGGATCAGCGGCCGCAGGTGCGAAACGCCATGGCGAAAGAAGCCGTCCTGGCGGCGCACGATCTCGGCGGCGACCTTCAGGATGGTGTTGGCGCGCTGCTCCAGGCTTTTCACCAGCCAGTTGGCGGCCTGGTACTTTTCCGACAGGAACGCCCGCTCCTCCCGCGTGGCGCTGACCTGGGCGCGGGCGTGGAAGCCGCGGTTGACCAGCACGCGCGGCAGCGTCTCGGGGTTCAGTTCCAGGATCCAGGCGGCTTCCGGCGTGCCATCAGGGGCGGTCCAGGCGGGAGCGGGGCGCATCAGCACGTCCGGCACCAGCGCCAGGGCGGGCGTCGCGTCATAGCCGGCGCCTGGCTTGGGATCGAGCCGCTTCAGCTCCGCCACCATGTCGGCCAGGTCCTCGGCATCGACGCCGCAGATCCGCATCAGGGCGCGCAGGTCGCGCCGCGCCAGCAGGTCGAGGTGGTCGAGCAGCGCGCTCATGGCCGGGTCCAGCCGGTCGCGTTCCGCCAGCTGCACGGCCAGGCATTCCCGCAAGGAACGGCAGAACAGCCCCGCCGGCTCGAAGCGCTGCATGCGTCCGCGGATGGCGGCGACCCGTGACGCGTCGCAGCCCATGGCGGCGGCGATCGCTCCATCCTCCGGAGCAAGGCGGCCGGCAGGATCGAGCAGGGCGATCAGTTGCGCCGCGATCAGCCGGTCGCCGGCGTCGGGAAAGGTGAGCCGCACCTGCTCCGCCAGCTCTTCCCGCAGGGTGCGCGGACGCTTCGCCGCCAGCTCCTCGATGCCGCGGGAATCATCCTCGAAATCGGCCCGGCCGCCGCCCCGCGCCGGCTCGCCGTCATAAACATTGGACCAGTCGCGGATGTCCAGCGGGGACTCGGCTTCGGCCGGCAGGGTGGCGGCACTGGCGCCGTCGAAGCTGTCGGGGGTGGACACGGACGGCTCGCGCGGCACGGCCGCTTCCAGCGGCGGCGCGTCGGGCCGCTCGTCGCGCTCCAGCAGGGGATTGCGCTCCAGCTCCTCCTCGACAAAGGCGCTGACCTCCAGGTTGGAGGATTGCAGCAGCTTGATGGCTTGCCGCAGCTGCGGCGTCATCACCAGGGATTGCGTGAACCGCAGATCCAGGCGCGGACCGATCGCCACCGCTCAGGCCGCCCGGTCCGGAGCCTGGCCTGAACGAAAAGGTGCCGCACGGAACCGGTGCAGCGGGTTCATGCTACAGGCTGAACCTTTCGCCCAGATACACGCGGCGCACCCCCTCATGCGCCACGATGTCGGCCGGCGTGCCCTCCATCAGCACCTGCCCATCATGCAGGATGTAGGCGCGGTCGATGATCTCCAGCGTCTCGCGCACGTTGTGGTCGGTGATCAGCACGCCGATTCCGCGGTTCTTCAGGTGCTTCACCAAGTCGCGGATCTCGCCCACCGCGATCGGGTCGATGCCGGCCAGCGGCTCGTCGAGCAGGATGTAGGCCGGATGCGTCGCCAGGGCGCGGGCGATCTCGCAGCGGCGGCGCTCGCCGCCCGACAGCGCCAGGGCCGGCGATTTGCGCAGATGCGTCAAGCCGAACTCGACCAGCAGCTCGTCCAGCATCTGCTCGCGCCGCTCGCGCTGCGGCTCCACCACTTCCAGCGCGGCGCGGATGTTGTCTTCCAGGCTGAGGCCGCGGAAGATCGAGGCCTCCTGCGGCAGGTAGCCGAGGCCCATTCGGGCGCGGCGATACATGGGCAGGGTGGTGACCTCCTGCCCGTCCATGAACACCTGGCCCTGGTCGGGGCGCACCAGGCCTGTCATCATGTAGAAGGTGGTGGTCTTGCCGGCGCCGTTCGGGCCGAACAGCCCCACCGCCTCGCCGCGCCGCACGCTGAGCGACACGCCGCGCACAACGGGCCGCTTCTTGTAGCGCTTGCCGAGATCCCGGGCGACCAGGCCGCCTTCGCCTTCCACCACCTTCAGCCCGGCGCTCATCGGCCGCGCCCCTGGCCCTGCGGCTGTTCCTGCCGGGGAGGCTGGCCCTGCCTTTGAGGCTGCCCCTGGATCTGTCCCTGGGTCTGCCCTTGAGGGGCGGTTTCCTGGCCCTGCTGCGGGATGATCAGCCCCTGCACGCGTTGGCCCGGGGTGGACACCAGGCGGGCCACGCCGCTGCGCATGTTCACGATGGCTTCCTGACCGTTCAGCTGGTTGTCCCCGCGAGTGATGCGGACGCCGCCCAGCAGCCGCGCCATGCCGGTCTGCTCGGAATAAACCCCGCGGTCGCCGCGCACCACTTCGGCGGGGGTGCGGATCTCGACATTGCCGAACGCCTCGACACGCTCCAATTGGCTGCCTTCAGCCGGGGTTCCCCCTGCCGCACCAGCTGGGCCGCCGCGCGCGGCGGCGTTGGCCGGGCGCTGCGCCGGCGCGGCATTGCCGTCCAGGAAATAGCCCACCAGCGTGTCGGCGAAAATCTGCCGCTGGTCCTGCGTCACCACATGCGCCGCGCCGCGGGCCACCGCCATGCGCTTCTGCGGCCAGTATTCCATGCTGTCGCGGGAGGTCAGCACCTCCTGCGGCGTGGTCAGCTTCAGGGCGCGGCCGGTGAGCACCAGCACCGCCTGGTCCATGTCGTAGATCGCGCGGTCGCCCTCGGCATGGTCGGTGGCGCTGTCGATCTTGACGTTGCCTTCCGCTTCCAGCCGCCAGATCTCGCCACCCGACATAGGCGAGGGCTCACCGCCCGCCGCCGGCGCCGCAGCCGGCTGGCCCCCGCGCGGCCGATAGCGGGCGATCAGCCGGTCGGCGGTGACGGTGACGCCCTGGCGAACAGCGCGGGCATTGCCGCGCGCGATCACCACCTGCTCCTGCTGGCGCCACTCGATGCCGTTGCTGGCGGTGACCTCGATCGGGCCGCCCTGCGTCATGTCCAGCGCCTGCGCCGCCAGCGGCTCGATGCCCAGCATGGCCAGCAGCGCGGCGGTTGCGAGGATGCGCCTCATCGGCCGCCCTCCAGCACCGCCTTGGCCTGGCCGGTGAACACCACCACCTGGCCGCGATTCTCCAGCCGGAAGCCCTGGCTGACCAGCGTGCCGAACGGGCCCTGCGCCGCCACCGGGCGGTCGCCCTCGGCGCTGCCGGCATTCAGGTCGATATGCGCCGCCTCGGTGCGGAGCGTGCTGCCATCCTCGTGCCAAAGCGTCACCTTGCCGGCCAGATCCAGTTCATCCTTGTCGCGGGCGTATTCGCCGGCTTCCGATTCCAGCAGAACCCAGGCGCCGCTGCTGCTCACCATGTCGGCGCGCGGGCGGGTCAGGTCGATCAGGTCCTGCTGTTCGCGCTGCTGTGCCCGGTCGGCCGTGACGTTGACCGGCCGCCCCTGCTCGTCGATGCCCTGGTAGCGGGCGGTGGACAGGCGCATGGCATCGGTGGTCGTCTGCCCGGCGCGGCGGAAGGCCAGCCGGCCACGATCCTCGGCGCTGTCGAATTCCGGCCACAAGGCCACAACCGCCAGCAAGGCCAGCGCGCCCACGGGCAGCAGCCACTTGGCCAAGCGGACAAAGAAGCGGCGGCGGGCCAGCGCGCCCTCGTTCATCACCATGCGGGCGCGGGAGGGCTGCAGCATGCGCGAGCGGCTCTGGCCCCCGCTGCTCCGGACCGGCGCGGCCGGGATGTCCCGTGGCGGAACGGCCATGCTCATGCCGGCCCCGGAACGGCGATCCGGAAGCCGCGGCCAGGGCGCGACAGGTTCAGGAAGTTCGGAAAGGGCCTCACTCGCCTTGTATGGGGCGGGGGGGCGCCGGGGTCAACGCGGGTTGCGCGAAGCCCAATCAAAAATCATGCCAGTGCCGCAGCGATTTCAACCGATAACGCCTAATGCGCGAAAATATCCGGATCGTCATAGCCGAGCAGATCCAGCGCCCCCCGGGTCGGCAGAAAGCGGAAACAGGCTTCCGCCAGTTCCAGCCGCCCTTCGCGCCGGAGCAAGCCTTCCAGCGTGGCCCACAAGGCATGCAGGTGCAGCACGTCGGAGGCGGCATAGGCGAGCTGCTCGGGCGTCAGCTCGGCGGCTCCCCAGTCGGAGGATTGCTGCTGCTTGGAGATCTCCACTCCCAGCAGCTCGCGGCACAGCTCCTTCAATCCATGCCGCTCGGTGAAGGTGCGGACCAGCTTGGCGGCGACCTTGGTGCAGCGCACCGGGGCGCATTCGATGCCGAGCCCGGCGCGCAGCATGGCGAGGTCAAAGCGGGCGAAGTGGAACAGCTTCACCACCGCTGGATCGATCAGCAGCGCCTTCAGGTTAGGACAATCGGCCCCGCGCCCGCCCAGGGAGGGGGGCACGAGTTGCACGCAATGCGCCGTGCCGTCGCCGGCCGAGAGCTGCACCAGGCACAGCCGGTCGCGGCGCGGATCGAGGCCCATGGTTTCCGTGTCCACGGCAACCACGGAACCGAAATCAAGCCCGGGCGGCAGGTCGTGCCGGTGCAGCTTGATCATTGAAGCGGGTGTGAACAGGGTCTTGGCCATCATCTCCTCAGCAGCGTCCGGCGATGCAGTCAGTGCCGGAGGAGGCGGGGGAGATATGCCCAGGAAAGGACTCGAACCTTCACGACCTTGCGGTCACTGGCACCTGAAGCCAGCGCGTCTACCAATTCCACCACCTGGGCAAGGAGGCGAACCGCCGAATGGCGTGGACGGGCTTTTATGGGCGCCGAAGCGTGGCGTCAACGGGCGTTTTTACAGAAATGCGACGCCCTGGCTGGTGCCCCGCGAAAACGCCAGGGCAGTGCCGCGCGGGCGGGCGAAACCGCCGCTGCCGCGGCGGGTTGGCAGCTTGCGCGACACCAGCGGGAGTTCTCCATCATGCGCCGCCCCTTTCATGCCCTGGCCGGCCTCACCCTGGCCCTGGCCGCAGCCGCCCCGGCCTGGGCGCAGCAGCCCGCCGCCGATACGCTGGCGGCGGTGAAGTCCCGCGGCACTCTGGCCTGCGGCGTTTCCACCGGCGTCGCCGGCCTGTCCCAGGCGGATTCGCGGGGCGAGTGGCGCGGCATCGATGCCGATTTCTGCCGGGCCGTGGCCGCGGCCGTGCTCGGTGATGCCGGCAAGGTGCGCTTCGTGCCGACCACGCCGCAGAACCGCTTCACCGCCCTGCAATCGGGCGAGATCGACCTGTTGTCCCGCAACACCACCTGGAGCTTCGCCCGCGACGTCGGCATCGGCCTGACCTTCGCCGGGGTGCTGGTGCATGACGGGCAGGGCTTCATGGTGAAGCGCGGCCTCAACCTGTCCTCCGCCAGGGAGCTGGATGGCGCCACCATCTGCCTGCAGCCCGGCACCACCACCGAGTTGAACCTGGCCGACTGGTTCCGCACCAACAACATCCGCTTCACCCCGGTGGTGATCGAGAGCTTCCAGGAGGTCACCGCCGCCTTTGTGGCCGGCCGCTGCGACGCCTACACCACCGACCGCACCGGCCTGGCTGCTGTGCGCGCCGCGCAGGGCGCCCAGGCGGATGACTACGTGATCCTGCCCGAGACGGTCAGCAGCGAGCCGCTGGGCCCGCTGGTGCGCAAGGGCGATGCCCGCTGGACCGACATCGTGAAATGGACCCTGAACGCCCTGATCGCCGCCGAGGAACATGGCGTCACCGCCGCCAACGCTGCGGCCCGGCTGCAGGACCCCAGCCCCGAGGTGCAGCGGCTGCTCGGCACCACCGGCGATTTCGGCCGAGCGCTGAGCCTGAACAACGACTGGGGGCTGAAGGCGATCACCGCGGTCGGCCATTATGGCGAGATCTGGGAGCGCAACATGACTCCCGTGGGCATCGACCGTGGCCGCAACCGGCTGGCCCGGGATGGCGGGCTGATGTGGTCGCCGCCGTTCCGCTGAGAGCCGGCATGTCCAGGGGCCGCCGCCATGATCCGCATCGCGCCTGACACCGACCTGCTGCTGGCCATCGACGTGCAGCCCGACTTCATGCCAGGCGGCGCCCTGCCGGCGCCCGGCGGCGATGCCGTGGTGCCGGTGATCAACCGCCTGCTGCCGCGCTTCAACCAGGCCGCGGCGACGCAGGACTGGCATCCGGCCGACCATGCCTCCTTCGCCAGCCAGCATCCGGGACGCGCGCCCTTCGAGACGGTGCGGCTGTTCTATGGCGAGCAGGTGCTCTGGCCTGACCATTGCGTGCAGAACACGCCGGGCGCGGCGCTGCATCCGGCGCTGGAGGCGGGCCGGTTCCAGCTGGTGCTGCGCAAGGGCTTCCGCCGCGGCATCGACAGCTATTCCGCCTTCCGCGAGAACGACCGCACCACGCCGACCGGGCTGCACGGCTACCTTTCGGAGCGCGGCATCCGCCGCATCTTCGTGGCCGGCCTGGCGCGGGGCTACTGCACCGACTTCTCGGCCGAGGACGCCGCCGATCTCGGCTACCAGGTGGTGCTGCTGGAGGATGCCTGCCGCGGCATCACCCCGGAAGCGACCGACGCCGGCAGCCATCGCCTGCGGGGCAGGGGTGTGCTGCTGGCGCGGAGCGGGGACCTCGCCGGCTGATGCCTGCCGCCGCATGGACATGAAAGCTTCACGCAAGCCGAACAGGGCTGTCACAGCCACGGGCTAAGTGCCGCGCCGAACCCCAGGCGCGGAGCACGGCTTGTCCGGCATTCATCTTCAATCGGTCACCAAGAGCTTCAACGGCACCACCGTGCTGCATGGCGTGTCGCTGCGCGTCGCGGCGGGCGAGTTCGTCGCACTGGTCGGGCCTTCCGGCTGCGGCAAGACCACGCTGATGCGGATCGTCGCCGGCATCGAGCACGCCGATTCGGGAACGCTGCAGATCCAGGGGCGCGAGGCCACCGCCCTGCGCGCCGGCGAGCGCGACGTCGCCATGGTGTTCCAGTCCTACGCGCTGTACCCGCACCTGACGGTGGCGGAAAACATCGCCGTGCCGCTGGCCATGCGCCGGCTGAACGCGTGGCAGCGCCTGCCGCTGCTGGGCGGCGTGCTGCCCGGCACCCGCGCCGCGCGGCAGGGCATCGCTGCGGAGGTGGCAATGGCGGCCGGGGCGCTCGGCCTGGGCACGCTGCTGGATCGCCGCCCGGCGCAGCTCTCGGGCGGCCAGCGGCAGCGCGTGGCGCTGGCCCGCGCCATGGTGCGCCGGCCCGCCGCCTTTCTGATGGACGAGCCGCTCTCCAACCTCGATGCCAGCCTGCGGGTGCAGACGCGGCGCGAGATCGTCGCCATCCACCGCCGCGCCGGCGCCGCGACCCTGTACGTCACGCATGACCAGTCCGAGGCCCTGACCATGGCCGACCGCGTGGCGGTGATGCAGGCCGGCCGCATCCTGCAGGTGGCGCCGCCGCGCGAGATCTATGCCGATCCCGCCGAGCTGCGCGTCGCCACCTTTATCGGCTCGCCGCGCATCAACCTGTTGCCGGCGGAAGCGGGCACGGATGGCGCCGTGCGCGTCGCCGGGCTGCCGGTCGGGCTGCGCTGCGCCGCCCGGGGCGCGCTGACGCTGGGCGTCCGGCCCGAGGCTCTGGTTCCCGCCGCGCAAGGGCTGGTGGCCCGAGCCGAGGCCGTCGAGTTCCTGGGCGAGTCCGTGCTGCTGCACGCGCGGCATGAATCCAGCGGAACGCCGCTGGTGCTGCGCCTGCCGCCCGAGGCGGCCGGCCACCTGCCGCAGCCGGGGGGCGAGCTGCATCTGGCTTTCGCGCCGGAGGCGGCGCTGCTGTTCGGCCCGGACGGCGCGCGCTGCCGCGCCGAGCTGGCCGTGGCGCGGGAGCCGGCGCTTGTCTGACCTCGCCATCGCCGCGCCCCGCTTCCGGGCCGCCGCTGCCGGGGAGGCGCTGGCCGCCTGGGCGCTGTGCCTGCCGGCCGTCATTGCCTACCTGCTGATGCTGCTGTTGCCGACGCTGGCCACCGCCGCGCTGGCCTTCACCGACTACGAACTCGGCCTCGACGGCTTCCGCTGGATCGGCCTCGGCAATTTCGCCGAGATGCTCGACGACCGCGGCTTCCTGCAATCGCTGCGCAACACGCTGATCTATGTCGGGCTGGTGACGCCGGGCTCCATCCTGGGAGCCCTGGTGCTGGCCCTGGCGATCGAGGCCGGCACGCGCGGCCGCACCCTGTTCCGCGCCGTGTTCTTTCTGCCCGTGGTGTCGCTCAGCGTCGCCATGGCCTCGGCCTGGCAATACCTGCTGCACCCGACCATCGGGCCGCTGAACGCGGCGCTGCGCGGCCTCGGCATCGCGGGGCCGGCCTGGCTGTCCTCCTCCGACACGGTGTTGCTGGCCCTGGCCGGCATCGGCATCTGGGAAAATCTCGGCTTCAACCTGGTGCTGTTCCTGGCCGGGCTCACCGCCATTCCGCGCGAACTCTACGCCGCGGCGGCGGTGGATGGCGTGCCGTCCGCCTGGGAGCGCTTCCGCCTGGTCACTTGGCCGCTGCTCGGCCCCACCACGCTGTTCGTGCTGACCATCACCATGATCCGCTCGGTGCGCGTCTTCGACACCGTGGCGGTGCTGACCCAGGGCGGGCCGAACAAGGCGTCCCAGGTGCTGCTCTACACGCTGTACGAGGAAGGCTTCACCTATTTCCGCATCGGCTACTCGGCGGCCATCACCCTGGTGTTCCTCGGCATCGTGCTGGCGCTGATGTGGCTGCAGACCAGGATCCTCGACAAGCGGGTGCATTATGCCTGAGCGCACCTCCCTGCTGCGCGACCTGCCGCGCCTGCTGTTCCTGGCCGCCGCCGGGCTGCTGATGCTGATGCCCTATATCTGGATGGCCGCGGCCAGTCTGAAGCCGCTGGACGAGATCTTCCGCGCCTCCCTGTCGCTCTGGCCGGAACGCTTCTTCGCCGTCGAGAACTACGGCAAGGTGTTCGCCCGGATCCCGGTCGGGCTGTACCTGTGGAACGGCGTGGTGGTGTGCGGCGGCATCCTGCTGTTCCAGGTGCTGTTCGCCGTGCCGGCCGGATACGCGCTGGCCAAGCTGCGGTTCCGCGGGCGGGAGCTGGTGTTCGGCGCGGTGATGCTGGGCCTGCTGGTGCCGCCCCACGTGCCGGCGCTGCCGCTCTACGTCGCCTTCAGCCAGGTGGGGCTGCTCAACACCTACACCGCGCTGATCGCGCCCTTCACCATCTCGGTCTTCGCCATCTTTCTGTTCCGGCAGTTCTTCAAATCCCTGCCGGACGACCTGATCCACGCGGCGCGGCTCGACGGCATGAGCGAGATGGCCATCGTCTGGCGCGTGGTGCTGCCGAATGCCTGGCCCGCCGCCACCGCCTTTGCCATCTTCTCCGTCGTGGCGCACTGGAATGACCTGTTCTGGCCGCTGATCATCGCCAATGGCGACAGCCACGCGACCCCCGCCCTCGGCGTCCTGTTCTTCCGCTCGGCCGAGGCGGGCGATGATTTCGGCGCGCTGATGGCCGCCGCGATGATCATGACGGCCCCCCTCGTGATCGCCTTCCTGCTGGCGCAACGCCGCTTCGTCGAAGGCATCGCCTCCACCGGCCTGAAGGGTTGACCCGCATGTTTCCGGAAAGCTTCCGCATGAACACCACCATCACCCGCCGCGCCGCGATCCGCGTCGCCTGGGCCATGCCCGCCACCCTGGCGATGCCCGCCATCCTGCGCGCCCAGACCGCCACTGAGATCACGGTGCATTACGCGCAGCCCTTCATCTATAAGGAGAGCTACGACGCCATCCTGGCGGAGTTCGCCCGGCGCGAGCCCGCCATCGCGGTGAAAACGGTCACCACGCCGAACTATGAGGAAGGCGCGCAGCTGATTCTGCGCCAGGCGGCGACCAACCAGCTGCCGGACCTGTCCTACCAAGGCTTCAACCGGCTGCGCGTCTTCGCCGAGCGCGGCATCGCCCAGGACCTGTCGCCGCTGCTGCGCGCCGAAGGCGATCCGGCGAAGGCCGGCTACACGCCCAACCTGCTGGCGCTCGGCCAGTTCGGCGGCATCCAGGCGGGCCTCGCCTACGCCGCCTCCAACCCGATCTGCTACTACAACGCCGACCTCGTGAAGCGCGCCGGCGGCGATCCGGACAATTTCCCGCGCGACTGGGACGGCGTGCTGGCGCTGGCGGCGAAGATCGACGCGCTGGGCGATGGCCATGAGGGCATGTGGTACACCTGGAACGGTGACGACTGGATGTTCTCCGCGCTGCTGTTCGGCCATGGCGGGCGGATGCTGAGCGCGGATGAGAGCGATGTCGGCTTCGCCGGCCCGGAAGGCCTCGCTTCCCTGAAGCTGATCGAGCGCATGGTGAAGCAGGCCGGCATGCCCAACCTGACGGCCGCCGCGGCGCGCCAGGCCTTCGCCGCCGGCAAGCTCGGCATGATCTTCCAGACCACGGCGCTGGTGCGCGGCACCGCCTCCGGCGTCGGCAGCAATTTCGAGCTGCGCACCACCGGGATGCCGGTGATCGACGCGGAGACGAGCCGCCTGCCGACGGGCGGCGCCGCCGGCATGCTGTGCGCCAAGGACCCGGCCCGGCGCGAGGCCGCCTGGAAGTTCCTGCGCTTCTCCACCGGCCCCGAGGGACAGGCGATGATGGTGAAGAACACCGGCTACCTTCCCTGCAACCAGATCGCCATCGACGATCCGCAATACCTGGCGCAGTTCTACCGCGACAACCCGCTCTTCGTGCCGTCGGTGAAGCAGATCCCGGTTTCCATCCCCTGGTATGCCTTCCCCGGCAGCAACAGCGTGCGCGTGACGCAGACCATGGTGGACAACCTGGCCCGCCTCGTGGAGAGCCGCGCCACGCCGGAAGAGGTGCAGAAGGACATGGCGTCCGAGGTCCGCCGCCTGCTGCCGCGGAGGTCCTGAGCCATGGCGTTCCGCGTTGCGCAGATCAGCGACACGCACCTGTCGGAGCAGCACCCCGAATTCACCGCGAATTTCGACGTGCTGTCCGAGCATCTGCGGGCCGATGCGCCGGATCTCGTGGTCAACACCGGCGACCTGTCGGCGCATGGCGAGCTGGAGCGGGATGACCTCGCCTTCGCGCGGGAGAAGCACGCGGCGCTCGGCCTCGACTGGCTGGCCATTCCCGGCAACCACGACGTCGGCAATGATCCGCAGCTGAACGGCCCGACGCCCGCCGATGCGGAGCGGCTGTCACGCTGGCTCGGCATCCTGGGTGCCGATCATTTCCGGCGCGACGTGCCGGGCTGGCGGCTGATCGGGCTGAACACGCTGCTGACCGGCACCGACCTGCCGCAGAACGAGGACCAGTTCGATTTCCTGGAGGAGGCGCTGGCCACCGCCGGCGGCCGTGCCGTCGCGCTGTTCCTGCACAAGCCGCTCTGCGAGGAAACCGTGGCGGAGGAGGAGATCACCTACTGGGCGGTGCAGCCGCGCCCGCGCCGCCGCATCCTCGACCTGCTGGCCAGGCATCCGGCGCGGTTCATCGCCTCGGGGCATGTGCACCAGTACCGGGACCGCGGCACGGTGGAAGGACTGCGCCAGGTCTGGGCGCCGGCCGCCGCCTTCATGGTGGGCGACACCTGGCAGCTGCCGGTGGGCGAGAAGCCGGTCGGCTACCTCGAGCACCTGCTGCACGAGGATGGCCGCCACGAATGCCGCCTGGTGCAGCCGCAGGGAATGCGGCGCCACGATCTCGGGCTGATGCCCGGCATCTATCCGGCGATGCGGCCGCTGGTCGCCGCCTGACGCCCTGACGCCGCCGGCCGCGGGCTGCTAGGCTGGCGGCGGAAGGATCTTGCACCATGACCGATCTGAGCGAACGCCTGCGGCAGGCGGAAACCCTGGCGCGGGAAGCGGCCGGGCTGGCGCTGCGGCTGCGCCCGGCGCCCGGCAGCGCGGCGATCACCCTGAAGGGCGCGCAGGACTGGCTGACCGAGGCCGATGGCGCGGTGGAGCGGTTCCTCTCCGACGCCCTGCGCGAGCGCTTTCCGGAGGATGGCTTCCAGGGGGAGGAAGCCGGGCTGCACCGCGACGGCGCGCTGCGCTGGGTGGTGGACCCGATCGACGGCACCTCCAACTTCGCACATGGCGGGCAGCGCTGGTGCGTGTCCGTCGGGCTGGTGGCGGGGGATCGCGCGGTGCTGGGCGCCATCGTCGCGCCGGAGCTGGGCCAGTGCTTCCTGGCCGCCGAGGGGCGCGGCGCGACGCTGAACGGCCGGCCGATCCGCGCCGCCGCCACGGATGCGCTGGGGCGCAGCATCGTGGAATGCGGCTGGTCGCCGCGCGTGGCGAACGAGGCCTACCACGCGCTGTGCCAGGCGGTGATGGGGCAGGGGGCGATGCTGCGCTCCGGCGGCTCCGGCACGCTGGGCCTGGCCGATGTCGCCTGCGGCGCGCTGGACGCCTATGTGGAGCGGCACATCAACCTGTGGGACGTGGCCGCCGCGCTGGCGGTGCTGTCGGAAGCCGGCGCCCGCACCAGCCCCTTTCTCCGGCAGAACACGGCCGGGCAGGGGGCGCCGATCCTGGCTGCCGCCCCGGGCGTGGCGGAGGCGCTGGCGGCGCTGACCGGCATGGAACTGGCCGGCTGATCGCCCGCCTCAGCCCGGCGCCCAGAGCGGCTCGCGGGCCAGCCGGACGCGCAGCGGCCCGGCGGCATCCTCCACCGTCAGGGGCAGGGTGCCAGCCGGATCGCCATCGGCCTGCACCGGCACCTCCGGCCCGGTGAGCGCCACATGCGCAGCGCGGTGCAGCGTCAGCCCGGGCAGCCGCGGCAGCAGGCCGAAGGGCAGCAGGGCACCGGCCAGCATGGCCCGCGCCGCGCCGCCCTGGATCATCGCCACGTGGAAGCCGGGCTGCGCCGGGCTCGCGCCCGGCGCCAGGATGTAGCGCCCGGCGTAGAACCGCCCCTTGCTGATCACCAGCGCCGAAGCTGGCACGGCCGCCGCGCCGTCCAGCGAGGCTGCGATCGGCGCGAAGCGGTAGCGCGGCAGCTCGCGCAGCGAATGCCAGACATAGGCGCCGCGCCCAAGCACCTTCTTCAGCCGCAGATCAAGGTTGTGAACCACGGCGGCATCGAAGCCGGCGCCCACCATCTGCACGAACAGGCGCTGCCGGCCATCGGCGAAGCGGGCGATGCCCGGCCACAGCAGCGCTTCCCGTCCGCCGGTCAGGCAGGCGGCGGCGGCTTCCGGCAGCATCGGCAGGCCGAGCTCCTGCGCCAGCACATTGGCGGTGCCGAGCGGCAGGATGCCCAGCGCCGTGTCGCTGCCGGCCAGCCCCGCCGCCACCTCGGCGATGGTGCCGTCGCCGCCGGCCGCCACCACGCAGGGCCGGCCGGAACGCGCGGCCTCCCGCGCGATGCGCTCGGCATCGCCGGGCGCGGCGGTTTCCGCCAATTCGGCATGCGGCAACAGGCGCAGGGCGCGGCGCAGCTTCTGGCGGCGGCGGCTGCCCGCGGCGGGATTGAACACGATCAGCGGCGCGATGGAGTGCAGCGTCGTCATTCCTGGGGCTTCATGCGGCTTGCCGCGCAATGTGGTGCGCGGTGCGGGCGGCGTCGCGCGTCAAACGCGGCGTCGCCGAAACTTCATGAAAACCCGCTGCCTGTCAGGAAAACGTCACGCCATCCCGCGCCCGTTGAGCCTATGCAGGCCATACCGCAGCAGCTGGATGACCATGCACCAGAGCAGGACTGCCCCCATCGCGAAGCGCCGCTACCGCAGCATCTTCATCTCCGATGCGCATCTCGGCACGCGCGGCAGCCGTGCGGATTTCCTGGCAGATTTCCTGCGCCGCACCGAATGCGAGCAGATGTACCTCGTCGGTGACTTCGTCGATGGCTGGCGGCTGCGCAAGACCTGGTACTGGGACGCCCACCATGACGAGGTGATCCGGCTGATCCTGCGCCAAGCGCGTTCCGGCACCGCCGTCACCTACATCCCCGGCAATCACGACGAGATCTTCCGCAACTGGCTGGGGCTGGAGATGGCGGGGGTGAAGCTGGCGCTGAACGCCGAGCACACCGCCGCCGATGGCCGCCGCTTCCTGGTGATCCACGGCGACGAGTTCGACAGCGTGGTGCGCTATGCCAAGTTCCTCGCCCTGCTGGGCGACGGCGCCTACAACCTGGCGCTGGCGCTGAACCGCTACTTCAACCTCGTGCGCCGCAAGTTCGGCTATCCCTACTGGTCGCTCTCGCAATGGCTGAAGCGGCAGGTGAAGGGGGCGGTGAAGGCGATCGACCGCTTCGAATCCGCCCTGGCCCTGGAAGCGCGGCGCGGCGGCTTCGATGGCGTGATCTGCGGCCACATCCACCATGCCGAGATGCGCGACATCGGCGGCGTGCTCTACATGAATGATGGCGACTGGGTGGAATCCTGCACCGCGCTGGTGGAGCACGCGGATGGCCGGTTCGAGCTGATCGACTGGGCGGCCGAGAACCGCCTCTCGCCCTGGCCGGCGGCGCCGCTGCCGCCCTCCCGCCTGGCATTGCCCGCCTGATCGCCGCCGATGCTTTTCCGCATTTCGGAGCCCCGCCGGTGATCGCCGGCCTGCCGGCACGGCTGCTGGTGATCACCGATGCCTGGTTCCCGCAGGTCAACGGCGTGGTGCGCACGCTGTCCACCGTGGTGGAGCTGCTGCGCGCCGGCGGCGACACGGTGGAGGTGATCGGACCGGACCGCTTCCGCTCGATGCCGACGCCGGGCTATGCCGAGATCCGCCTGGCCCTCGCCCCCCGCCGGCGGCTGGCGCAGCTGGTGGACGAGTTCGCGCCCGATGCCGTCCACATCGCCACCGAGGGTCCGCTGGGCTGGGCGGCGCGCGCCATCTGCCGCCGGCGCGGCTGGCATTTCACCACCTCCTTCCACACCCGCTTTCCCGAATACCTGCATGCCCGCACCCGCGTGCCGGTGGGCTGGAGCTGGGCGGTGATGCGCCGCTTCCACGCCGCCTCCGCCGCCACGCTGGTGGCGACGCCGTCGCTGGCGGCCGAGATGCGGGGGCGCCGCTTCACCAACCTGACCCCCTGGTCGCGCGGCGTCGACACGCGCCGCTTCAGCCCGGTGACGGCGCCGGGGCAGCCCGGCAATCCCTGGGCGCACCTGCCGCAGCCGGTGTTCCTGTATGCCGGCCGCATCGCGGTGGAAAAGAACATCGCCGCCTTTCTGTCGCTCGACCTGCCGGGCAGCAAGGCGGTGGTGGGCGACGGGCCGCAGCGCGCCGCCCTGCAGGCCCGCTTTCCCCAGGCGCATTTCACCGGACGTCTGGACAACGGCCATCTCGCCGCCGCCTATGCCGGGGCGGATGTGTTCGTGTTTCCCTCGCGCACCGATACCTTCGGGCTGGTGCTGCTGGAAGCGCTGGCCTCCGGCACGCCCGTCGCGGCGTTTCCGGTGACCGGGCCGCTCGACGTGATCGGGCCCGCACCGGAAAAGGTCGGCGCGCTGGACGAGGATCTGCGCGCCGCCTGCCTCGCGGCGCTGACCGCCGACCGCGTCGCCTGCCGCCGCCACGCGGAGCGCTGGTCCTGGGAAGCCTGCGCCGCCCGGTTCCGCGACACCATGACGCCGGCCCGCCACTGAGCAGCGGGCGCTGCAGGAGGACGCCGCTTGTCCGAGCCTTTCGCCGAATCTCGCCCCGACCGCCTCGCATCCCCGCCTCGCCCCGCCGGCCAGCCCGCGCGCGGCACCTTTCTGCGCGAATGGGCGCGCAACCCGCTGCGCATGGGCAGCATCACCCCGTCATCCCCCGCCCTGTGCCGCCGCATCGCGCGGCTGACCCGCTGTGCACCGGACGAGGTGGTGGTGGAACTCGGCGCCGGCACCGGCGTCATCTCCCGCGCCCTGCTGGAGCACGGCCTGGCGCCGCGCCAGCTGGTGGTGGTGGAGATCGAGGAGGGCATGGCCGCCCATCTGCGGCGCACCCTGCCGGGCGTGACCGTGCTAAGCGGCGACGCCTTCGCCCTGCCGGAGATCCTGCCGGCCGCGCTGCATGGCCGCGTCGGCACTGCGATCTGCGGCATCCCGCTGGTGCTGCTGCCCCTGGAACGCCAGCGCCGCTTCGTCGCGGCGGTGGAGGCGGTGGCGCCGGGGCAGGGTTTCCTGCTGTACAGCTACTGCGTCACCTCGCCACTGCCCTGGCGCCGGCTCGGCTTGGCCGCGCGGCGGGAAGCCTGGACGCCGCTGAACCTGCCGCCCGCCAGCGTGTGGCGTTATGTGCCCACGAGTCTTTGACATTGATAAAGCCGGGCTTCCGTAGCATCTGGAAGGGTCGAGCCGCCGACCCGGAGTGATCCTGGGGGGCGGTGGCACGTGGTGCCGTTCTGGTCCGGCAGCACAGCGATCCTTTCCCCGCGCTGCCGCCACCCGGCCGCGCCCGCACAGGAGCCTGCCCGCTGCGGATGCCGATCTACAAGACAGGCGGCCTGCTAGCTCCAAAGGGGCCGGCGATCTGGATCCTGGCGCTGGTTGGCTGGCTGGCCTGTTCAACCACGGCCTGGACCGTGGCCGAGCGCAGCGCCAGCCGCGTCGAGGCCAATGCCAAGCTCGCCGCGCTGGCCCGCGCGCAGGTCGCGGCCGAGGCGATCGAGCAGAACCTCCTGCGCATGCTGGAGGGGATCCGCGGCCTCGGTGACCTGGCGCAGACGCGGCACCTGCTGCAACAGAGCGGCACGCAGGAATCGGTGTCGCTGGTGGAGGCGCAGTTGACCTCGGTGCCGGCCTGCCGCCGCTTCGGCGTGCTGCAGGTCGCGGTGATCAACAATGACGGTTGGCTCGCCTGGTCCTCCGCGCCGGGCTGGCGGCCGGTGTATCTGGGCGACCGGCCGCATTTCCTGGCACACCAATCGGGCGAAGCGCCGGGCCTTCATGTCAGCGCCCCCGTGCTGGGCCGGATCTCCGGGCAGCAGAGCCTGCAATTCACCCGGCCGCTGCTCGGCAAGGATGGGCAGCAGGCCGGCGTGCTGGTGGTATCGGTGGATCCCGAGCGGCTGTCGCAGGACCTCACCACGCTCAGCCTGGGTGGCCGCAACGCCGCGCTGGTGCTGCGCCGGGACGGCACCGTGCTGGCGCGCGGCCAGGAAGCGCCGCAGGATCCGGGCGACGTGCTGCCGCCCTCCGATCCGCTGATGCAGGTGCTCAACAGCGGCCATGACGGCGCGCTGAGCCTGCGCTCGCCCGCTGACGGGCGCGAGAAGCTCACGGCGTTCCGCATCGTCGAGGACGTGCCGCTGGCCGTTCTGGTGTCGCTGGACGCCGAGAACGAGATCGCCGGCACCGATTTCGTCCGGCCAGCGCTGCGGGCGACCGCACTGGCCTTCTCCGTGCTGCTGCTGGCGGCGCTGGCCCTGTCGCTGTTGTGGCTCGACCGCCGGCGCACCCTGCACGACCTGGAGCAGGCGCGCCGGGAACGGGAAGCGACCCAGCAGCGGCTGGTGCAGTCGCAACGCATGGAAGCGCTGGGCCGGCTCGCCGGCGGCGTCGCGCATGATTTCAACAACGTGCTGCAGGCCGTTCTGGGCGGCGCCAAGCTAATGGGCAAGCGGCCGGCCGACGAGGCGGCGGTGCGCAAGTTGTCGCGCATGATGCAGGAAGCGGCGGAGCGCGGCGCCGCGGTGACGCGGCGGCTGCTGACCTTTGCTCGCCGCGTCGAACTGCGCGCCGTGCCGGTGCGGCTCGACCAGATGCTGCAGGGGCTGCAGGAGGTGCTCACCCACACGCTGGGGCGCGAGGTGAATATCGAGCTGGACCTCGCCCCCGGCGTGCCGCCGGCCATGGTGGACGGGGCGCAGTTGGAAACCGTGCTGATCAACCTGGCGATCAACGCGCGGGACGCCATGCAGGCCAGCTCCGAGCGCCGCCTGTGCTTCCGCCTGCGCGAGGTCGGGCCGGAGGACGCGGTGGATGCCTCGGCCGCGCTCGAGCCCGGCCGCTACCTGTCGGTGGCGGTGGAGGATACCGGCAGTGGCATGGACCCGGCGACGCTGGCCCAGGCGATGGAGCCGTTCTTCACCACCAAGCCGAAGGGCAAGGGCACTGGCCTCGGCCTCGCCATGGCCAAGGGCTTCGCCGAGCAATCGGGCGGCGCGCTGGCGATCCGCAGCCAGTTGGGCAGGGGCACGACCGTGCTGCTGTGGCTGCCGGTCGCCCCGGCGCGGGATGTCCGGGAGACGGCCGGCATAACTGAGGCCGCCCATGCGTCCGGCCATATCCTGCTGGTGGATGACGAGGCGCAGGTGCGCGAGGTGCTGAGCCTGGTGCTGCGCGAGCAGGGCTACACAGTGTTCGAGGCGGCGGACGGCCCGGCCGCCGTGGTGCATCTCGAAAGCACCGCCACCTGCGATGCGCTGGTCAGTGATCTGGCAATGCCCGGCATGGACGGGCTGGCGGTGCTGCGCGCCGCACGTCAGCGCCGGCCCAACCTTCCGGCCCTGCTGATCACCGGCTATGCCGGCGATGCCGCCGACCATGCGCTGGGCGAGGCGGCAGAGGCCGGGCCGCTGATCCTGCTGCACAAGCCGGTGGATCCGGAAGAACTGGCCGAGCGCCTCGCGGCGCTGCTGCGCGAGCCGGCTCCGGGGCCGCAGCCCGCCGCGCCCTGAACGGGTCCGCCGCGCCTCAGCCCGGCAGGCGCGCCTCGCTCAACCCGTCCAACCCGAGCACCGGGCCCGGCACGGCCGGCGGTTCCGGCACCGCCGCTGGCCGGCGCGCTTCCACCACCCGCTCGACCCGGCCGGCTAGGTCCGGCGCCTCCGCCAGCAGGCGGTGGAAGGCGGCGGCGTCCAGCTCCAGCAGGTGGCAGAAGCTGGTGGCGCGGGCGCGGGTCCGCCGGCGGGTGCGCTTGTCCAGCAGCTCCCCCTCGCCGAAGAACTCGCCATGGGTCAGCGGGAATTCGGTGCCATCGCCCTGCAGCAGCACCTCGCCGCGGCTGATGAAGAACACCGAGCGGGCCCGCTGGCGGCGGCGGAAGATCCACTCGCCCGGCACGGCGAAGCGGATGGTGACGCTCATGGCCAGGTCGTGCAGCAGCGCGTCCTGCAGGGCGGCGAAGATCGGGAACTCCTCGATCCGCTTGTCGAGGCCGGACTGGATGTTGAACTGCAGGGGCCGCGCCACCTGGGCGCGCAGCGCATCGAGGCCGCGCATCAACTCGTCATGCAGTTCCTCGCCCACCAGAGATTCGCGCTTCAGCGTGGCGTATTCCTCGGCCTCCATCCGCAGCCCGATCTGCCGCAGGATGCGCGTCTCCAGCGCCTCGGCGTAGCCGGGATATTGCAGCCGCAGGGTTTCCATGGCGTCCTGCAGCAGCTCCTCGCGCCGGCCGACGATGTCGCCCACCACCTCGGTCACGCGATGGCCCAGCACCGGCTCCATGCGGCGGCGGATGAAGCGCGTCATGGAGGCGGAAACGAGGTGCGACAGCAGCAGCATCTCGAAGCGCTCCGCCATGCAGTGCATCAGCGGGGTATCGATGCGGAACTGCCGGTGCAGCCCCTGGGCCAGGCGGAAGCGCAGATTCGGCTGCAGCCGCCGCCGCGCCGCCTGGATGTAGCCGAGCCGGCCTTCGCTGCGCGCCCCGTCGATCATGCTCTCGGCGGTCCACAGCAGGGTTTCCATGACCCGGCGGGACAGCCCCTGCTCCTGGAACATCTCCAGCAGCAGCGAGCGCTCCTGCGACGCGAAGGTGATCAGGCCGAGGGTGACGCGGTCGCGGTCGCCGATGGCGGTATCGAAGGTGTTGGCCGCCGTTTCCACCTTGACCCGCCGGTCGTACATTTCCACCACATGCGCGGTGGCGGGGGCGGAGAAGGCCAGCTCGCCGGCGGTGCGGCGCAGCTTGTCGCGCACCTCGCCGAGGCCGATCGCCACCACCTGGTTGCGCAGCGCCTGATCGGAGGCGGACAGCCGGTCGAGCTTCAGCGCATGCACCAGGAAGCGCAGCGTGGTGCCGTTCACCAGCAGGGTGGAGAGCACGTAGCCGGTGGCCAGGATGGCGACGAATTGCTGGACGCGCTGCGGCACCAGCGGGTTCTCGGTCACCGAAAGGGCCAGCGCCAGGGTGATGGCGCCGCGCAGCCCGCCCCACAGCATGGTCACCTTGAACGGGATCGGCACGCGCTGCGACAGCTTGGCATGGCGCAGCAGCGGCATCACGCCGAACAGCACGGCGGCGCGCGCCGCCATGGCCGCCACGATCACCACGCCGATCAGCAGCAGGTCGCGCTGCTGCATGCCGAGCAGCAGACGGGGCACCAGCATCGAGGCCAGGATGAACACCATCGAGGACGCCCAGAAGGACAGCTGGTCCCAGATGTCCTGCAGGAACTGCCAGGAACGCGGGCGGAAGGTGGAAGGGCCGACGGCGCTCACCGTCAGCCCGGCGGCGGCGGCGGCCACCACGCCGGAGAAGTGCAGCGTATGGTCGCAGACGATGTAGGCGATGTAGGGCAGGGCCAGGGTCAGCGACACCTCGGCGGTGCGGTTGCCGCCCATCAGCGGCACCGCGAACAGCATGGCGCGGGCCATCAGGAAGCCCACCGCCAGGCCGCCGATGAAGGAGGTGAGGAAGCTCAGCACCACCTCGGCCGGCGCCAGGCTGTGCTGGCCGGTGAGCTGGCCCAGGAAGATGGTGAAGATGGAGATGGCGGCGGCGTCGTTCAGCAGGCTTTCGCCTTCCACCAGCCGGGTCAGGCGGCTGTTGGCGCCGATCTCGCGGAAAACGCCGACCACCGCGGAAGGGTCGGTGGTCGCGACGATGGCGCCCAGCATCAGGCAGGCGGTCAGCGACACCCCGGCCAGCGGCTGCAGCGCGAAGCCGATCGCCGCCGTGGTCACCAGCACCGCCACCACGGCCATCACCAGAACTGGCGCCCAGTCCCGCGCCAGGCGCCGCACGTCGATTGACAGCGAACCGTGAAACACCAGCAGCGGCAGGAAGATATACAGGAACGCCTCGGCGTTGACGGGAAAGCGCAGCAGCGTGCCCGCGGCCTGGTCCAGCGCCGCCAGATGCGGGGTGTTGAACAGAAAGGCGGCGCCGCCGCCCAGCAGCACGCCCACCACCGCCAGCAGCACGGTGGACGACAACATCATGCGCCGCGCCAGCGGCTGGATGGCGCTGACCACGATCAACAACAGGGCAATGGCGAGAAGGGTGTTCGGCAAGGTCGACAGCATCGGCTCCACTCGTCTGGCGCCCCGCTTGACGTCCGGGAGCGGCGCCATCCGCCAGGCCAGGATGACGTGTTTCAGGACTCGGCGTGGGTATGGAAGGGGTGTAAGGCAGATTCAGGGCAGGCGCAGCCCCGCGGCAGGTCTTCCGCCGCGCCTCGCCGCCTGGCCGCCCCCGCCCCCGGGCGATCCGGCCAGGCTCGCGGCCGGGGGCGGGGCCGGTGCATGATGCGCCCCATGCCGCAAGACCGGACCCTGCCTGTTCCCCGCCCCGAGCCCGCCCCGCCCCGCCACGCCCTGCGCGGCGGCGCCATCAGCTTTCGCGCCGATCCCTTTCTGTCCGACCCGGCCGAGGCGCTGGAACACTGGCCCGACGCGCTGCTGGTGATCGAGAACGGCCACATCGCCAGCATCGGGCCATATTCGCCCGAGGCGGCGGCCGGCCTGCCCGTGACGCATCACCCGGAAGCGCTGCTCTGCCCCGGCTTCGTCGACACCCACGTGCACTACCCGCAGACCGGGATGATCGGCGCCTATGGCGAGCAGCTGCTGGCTTGGCTGGAGCGCTACACCTTTCCGGCCGAGCTGGAATTCGCCGATCCGGAGCATGCGGCCCGCGTGGCGCGGCTGTTCCTGCGCGAGCTGCTGGCCGCCGGCACCACCACGGCGGCGGTGTTCTGCACCGTGCATGCAGCGTCGGTGGAAGCATTCTTTGCCGAATCTGCCAGGCTGAACACCCGCATGATCGCCGGCAAGGTGCTGATGGACCGCAACGCTCCGCCCGGCCTGCTGGACGGGCCGGGGCATGGCATCCCGGAATCGGAAGCGCTGCTGCTGCGCTGGCATGGGCGGGGCCGGCAGCTCTATGCCGTGACGCCGCGCTTCGCGCCGACCTCCACCCCTGCGCAGCTGCAGGCGGCGGGGCGGCTCTGGCGGGCGCATCCCGGAAGCTACATGCAGACCCACATCGCCGAGAACACCGCCGAGGTGGATTGGGTGCGCGAATTGTTTCCCGAGGCATCGGACTACCTCGACGTCTACCATCGCGCCGGGCTGACCGGTCCGCGCGCCCTGTTCGGTCATGGCATCCACCTGTCGGAAGGGGCGCTGTGCCGCTGCCACCAGACCGGCTCGGCGCTGGCGCATTGCCCGACCTCCAACCTGTTTCTCGGCTCCGGGCTGTTTCGCGTCTTTGCCGCGAAACGGGCGGACCGGCCGGTGCGAGTGGGACTGGGCAGCGACCTTGGCGCCGGCACCAGCTTCTCGGCGCTGCGCACCATGGGCGAAGCCTACAAGGTGGCGCAGCTGAACGGCGACGGCCTATCGGCGCTGCACGCCTTCTACCTGGCGACCCTGGGCGGGGCGGAGGCGCTGGCGCTGGAGAACCGCATCGGCCGGCTGGCACCCGGATACGAGGCGGACATCGTGGTGCTCGATCCGCAGGCCACGCCGCTGCTGCGCTTTCGCACCGCCCGGTGCCGCGACCTGGCGGAGAAACTCTTCGTGCTGATGACGCTGGGCGACGAGCGGGTGGTTCGCGCCACTTATGTGGCCGGTAGCAGAATCCTCACGGGAACCGCACAAGCCGGGCCGTCGTAGCGAAACCGGCACCATTGCGGCACGTTGCACGGGGGCCGGATGGGGAAACCCTCCGAAACATCGAGAATGGCAAGGCGGTGGTCGCGGTGGCGGCGCCGGCCGGTCAGGAAACCGAAAGGGCTTGGGGCAGGCTGCCCCGGCCCTTCCTCAACCGGAAGCGGGCCCGCGGCGACGCGGGCTCATGCGGAGACAGCAGCATGTCCATCATCATCACCATCATCATCGGCTTTCTGGCAGGGCTGATCGCGAAGTTCCTGATGCCGGGCCGCGATCCGGGCGGCTTCATCATCACCACCCTGCTGGGCATCGTCGGCGCCGTGATCGCCACCTATCTGGGCCAGGCGGTGGGCTGGTACCGGGCCGGCGAAGGCGCCGGCTTCATCGGCGCGGTGGTGGGCGCCGTGATCCTGCTGGCGATCTACCGCATGGTCGCCGGCCGCAGCACCCGGGCGTGAGGCTCCGCGCCGGCCCCCGGAAGCGGGGGCCGGCGCATCCCGATCTTCAGAGCGCCACGACCAGCTTGCCGAAATTGCGGCCTTCTAGCAGGCCAGCAAAGGCCTCCGGCGCGTTTTCCAGGCCCTGCACCACATCTTCACGGAAGCGCAGCCTGCCGTCGCGCAGCAGGGTGGCACCGGTTTCGCCCCACTGCTTCCAGGCGCGCGGATGGTCGTTCACCAGGAAGCCCTGCAGCCGCAGACGCTTGCGCACCAGGGCCATCAGGTTCGGGCCGGGTGGTGCGGGAATCTGGTTGTATTCTGCCACCATGCCGCAGAAGGCGATGCGGCCGAACTCGCGCAGGCGTGGAAACACTGCGGCCTGCACCGCGCCGCCCACATTCTCGAAATAACAATCGATGCCGCTCGGGCAGGCCTCATCCAGCGCCGTCGCGAGGTCCCCGCGATGATCGACGCAGGCATCGAAGCCCAGTTCCCCGGTGACGAAGCGGCACTTCTCCGCGCCTCCCGCGATGCCCACCACGCGGGCGCCCATGTGCTTGGCGATCTGCCCGGCGACGCCGCCCACCGCGCCGGAGGCCGCCGACACCACGAAGCATTCGCCGGGGCGCGGCTGCAGGATCTCCGTGGTGCCGATCCAGGCCGTGGTGCCCGGCATGCCCAGCACGCCCAGATAGGCCGAAGGTGACACGCCAACCTGCCGCGGCAGCTTGACCAGGGTGGAGCCATGCGCCGCCGACCATTGCTGCCAGCCCCGCGCGCCGCGCACCCAGTCGCCGGCGGTGAAGCCAGGGTGCCGGCTTTCCACCACCTCGCCCACGCATTCGCCTTCCATCACCGCGCCCAGCGCCACCGGCGCGGCGTAGGACGGCGCATCGCTCATCCGTCCGCGCATATAGGGGTCGAGCGACAGGAAGCGGTGGCGCACCAGCACCTCGCCCTGCTGCGGCGCGGGCCGGGGCTCCTCAGCGCGCTGGAAATGCTCGGGGCCGGGCCGGCCCTGCGGCCGGGCCTTCAGCAGGATGCGGAGATTGGTGCTGCTCATCGGTGCAACTTCCTGTGCGGAGGTGGCTTGGGAAGGGCGAACCCTTCGCGGTACCAACCCAGTTTGGAGCGACCCCGATGATGCGCAACACCACCTCCTTGCGATGCCGGGCCGGTTCCTGGCTGGTGCTGGCGGTGCTGCTGCTGGGTGCCACCGCGTCGGCGCTGGCACAGGACAAGGGCCGGGTCGGCCGCGATTACGATCCTGCGCGCGACGATGATGGTCCACTCCTCGTGACGTGGTGGGATATCTCCAGCCGCGCCACGGCCGAGGCCGGCATCGCCGCCGACCGCCGCTATGTCGCTGGCATGCGGCCGCACCATGCCGGGGCGCTGACCTTGTCGCGCCAGTACCTCGAGGATCCCGAAGCGCGGAACCCGCTGCTGCGCGACCTCGCGCGCAACATCCTCGCTGGCCAAGCCTTCGAGATCACGCTGCTGGACAAGGTGGCGGAACAGTTGGACCAGCCCTTGCGGGATCTTCTGGGCGGCTGGGTGATGCGGCCGGTGGGCGTGGAGGGACTGGGACCCGAGACGCGTTTCATGGGCATCCCCGGTCCCACGCCGATTGGCCTGCTGAACCGCAACGCCCCCATCTCGGAAGCCGATCTGCGCTTCGCCAAATCGATGCGCATTCACCATGCTGCGGCCGTGCGCATGGCGGAAACCTATAATGCCGGAAACGACGCACGGAACAATTTCCTTCGCCTGCTGAACGTCGAGATCATCGCCGAGCAGACGCAGCAGATCGCCCTGATGGACGGTGTCATGGCGCAGTATCCCGGCGGTGCCGACGCCATTCACGTCGACCCGGCCAAGATCCCGGGCATGCAGCACATGCAGCATGGCTCCGGCGGGGCCGGAACGGCCGACGGGCATGCCGGCCATCACTGAACGGTGCCGCGCACCCTTGCCGCGTCCCGGGCCAGGGCCTAAGGGCGGGCGATGCGCCTGATCGGACTGGCCGGCTGGAGCGGTGCCGGCAAGACCACCTTGCTCGCCCGGCTGATCCCCTGCCTGACCGGGCAGGGATTGCGCGTGTCCACGCTGAAGCACGCGCATCACCGCTTCGACGTGGACCAGCCCGGCAAGGACAGCCACACCCACCGGCAGGCCGGCGCGCACCAGGTGCTGGTCTCCTCCGACACGCGCTGGGCGCTGATGACGGAGCTGCGCGGCGCCCCCGAGCCGCCCCTGGCCGAGCTGCTGGCGAAGCTGGACCCGGTCGAGCTGGTGCTGGTGGAAGGCTTCAAGCGCGACCGGCACCCGAAGATCGAGGTGCACCGCGCCGCCAACAACAAGCCCTGGCTGCACCCGGAGGACCCGGCGATCCGCGCCGTGGCCTCCGACGTGCCGCCGCGGGCCACCCTGCCGCATGCGGCGCTGGACGATGTGGAGGCCGTGGCGGCGCTGGTGCTGCAGCACGCGGCGCCCTGGCCCGGCCCATGGCGGGGCTGAGCGCCGACTGCTTCGCGCATGGCGGCGCGTCGCTGGACGTGGCGGCGGCGGCGGCCCTAGTGGTGGCCGGCGTGCCGATCCCCACCCGGCGGGAACTGGTGCCTCTGCAGGCCGCGCGCGGCCGTGTGCTGGCCGCGCCGCTGCGGGCGCCGCATGCCTTGCCCCCCTTCAGCAACAGTGCCGTGGATGGCTTCGCCTTTCGCCATGCCGCGCTGTCGCCACGGGGCGCCACGGTGCTGCCGCTGGCGGGGCGGCTGGCCGCCGGCACGGCCCCCGGCGCGCCCCTTGGTCCCGGCGAGGCCTGCCGCATCCTCACCGGCGCTCCCCTGCCGCCTGGTGCCGACACGGTGGTGATGCAGGAGGATGCGCGGGTCGAGGGCGCCGCCTTGCGTCTGCCGGAGGGTCTCGCCCTGGTGCTGCCGCCGGGCGCGAACTGCCGCATGGCGGGCGAGGACATGGCGGCGGATGCCGAGGCCCTGGCCGAAGGTACGCGGCTCGGGCCTGCGGAGATCGCGCTGGCCGCCGCGCTGGGTCAGGTGGAGCTCGCGGTGCGGCCGCGGCCGCGGATCGGCGTGTTCAGCACCGGCAACGAGCTGGTGGCGCCGGGTGGCCGGCTCGGCCCCGCGCAGACCTTCGACAGCAACCGCTTCGCGCTGCTGGCCCTGCTGGCCGGCCTGCCGGTGGAGCCGGTGGACCTCGGCATCCTGCCCGACAACGCCGAGGCCACCGCGGGCGCGCTGCGCCACGCCGCCGCCGCGCATGACCTGTTGCTGACCTCGGGCGGCATCAGCGGCGGCGAGGAGGATCATGTTCGCGGCGCCATCGCCCGCTGCGGCACGCTGCGCTTCTGGCGGCTGGCGGTGAAGCCGGGCCGGCCGGCGGCGATGGGCGTGGTGGATGGCACGCCGGTGCTGGGCCTGCCGGGCAACCCGGTGGCCGCGATGGTGGCCTTTCTGCATCTGGCGCGGCCGCTGGCGATGCGGCTGTGCGGCGCCCGGCCGGAGGTGCTGCCGCGCTTCGCCGCCCGCGCCGGCTTCGACCACCGCAAGAAGCCGGGACGGCGCGAATACCTGCGCGTTTCGCTGGAGGCCGCGCCCGGCGGGCTGCCGGTGGCACGGCTTTTCCCTCGGCAGGGTTCGGCCTCGCTGACCTCGCTGACCGGCAGCGATGCCTTCGCCGAGCTGCCCGAGGACGGCACCGGCGTCGTGGCGGGCGAGATGGTCGCCGTGCTGCCCTTCGCGGGGCTGCTCTAGAAACGGCTGGACCGCGCCGCATCCGGCCCCATCTGTGGCGCAGCCGAACAGGAGAGTGCCCGCATGTTCATCGCCATGAACCGCTTCCAGGTTGCCCCCGGCGCCGAGCAGGATTTCGAGCAGATGTGGATGAACCGCGAATCCCACCTGCACACCGTGCCGGGCTTCGTGGAGTTCCACCTGCTGCGTGGCCCGTCGCGGGAGGACCACGTGCTCTACGCCTCCCACACCATCTGGCGCAGCAAGGCGGATTTCGAGGAATGGACCCGCTCCGAGGCGTTCCGCGCGGCGCATCGCGGCGCCGGCGGCACCAGGCCGCTCTACCTCGGCCCGCCGCAATTCGAGGGCTTCGAGGTGATCCAGACGGTGGGTTCCGGCGCCGCCTGACCTCGCCCGGCGCAACCCGCCGCCACGCTGGCGGGTTGCCGCTGCTCTGGATGGAGCATGACGCCGATGGAAGTGGCCGCCCTGATGAGCCGCGATGTGGAGTTCATCGCGCCCGATGCCACGGTGCAGCAGGCGGCGGAGATGATGGGGGAGCTGGATGTGGGTGCCTTGCCGGTCGGCAAGCCGGAGGACCTGCTGGGCATCGTCACCGACCGCGACATCCTGTACCGCGTGGTGGCCGAGGGCGATGCGCCGACCGCCATCCGGGTGCGCGACATCATGACCAGCCCGGTGACCGCCTGCCGTCCCGGCGATTCCGTGCAAACGGCCATGGACCTGATGGCGGCGCAGAACATCCGGCGCTTGGCGGTACGCGATGCCGAGGAGCGCGTGGTGGGCTGGGTGACTCTGGCCGACCTGTCGCGCCGCCTGATGCTGGACAACGAGGCGCTGCAGCAGGCGCTGCGCGAAGTTACCGAGGCTTCCGCCTGATCCGTCGCCCGCCGCTGCGCCGCTCCAGGTCGAGCACCAGCTCGGCCGGCAAGGCGAAGCGTGCCGCGAGGTAATCGGTCCAGGCCCGCTCCAGCCGGCCGCTGCGCCCGGCCAACAGCAACGCCGCGGCGTAGGCATGCGCGCCGAGCCCGGCGTCTCGGGCACCATCCAGCAGGCCGGGCAACGGCTGCGGCTGTTGCAGCGCCCGATCCAGCAGCGCCGCCTCCTCCGCGCCGCCCCCCATGGTGGCCAGCACGGCCGAGGCCCGCTGCGACACGCCATCCTCCTCCAGGCTGGCCATGCGGGCGCCCGCCGCCAGCAGTTCAACCAGCAGGGCCCTGACCTCGGGCTTCAAGTTCCGCAGGTTGAGCGCCAGGGGAAACAGCGTCTGGTGGCGGTTCTGCAACCAGGCGTGCAAGAGCTTGGCCGCCACGGCTTCCTGTAGCACGCGGTAGGGCGGCGGCGGCGCGGCGCCGCGGCGCTGCGCGGCCCCGGCTGCCGCCTCGGCCCGGGCGGCGACTGCGAGATCGGCCGGCATCTCCAGCGCCTGTTCCGCCAGCGCCTGGCTGTCGCCGTCGCGGGGCGCCGCGGCGGGCGAGAACATGGCGAACAGCCGTTGAATCACGAGGGTCATGCGCTGGGTCTCCTGTCCGGCGCAACGGAACCGTGCGCTTCCTGGTTGCGCCGCCGCAACCGGCTGGGAAGGGCCGGGTTGTGGCATAGCCTTCCGCTGAACAGGACCACCCGCGCATGTGCCACCCTCCCGCCCTCCCTGCATGGTCCCGGCGCGGATGACCCTGGATCAGGCCTTGGCCTTCGGCATCCTCGGCGTCACCGTCGGCCTCTTCATCTGGGGCCGCATCGCCTATGATCTGGTGGCGTTGCTGGCGCTGCTCGCGGGGGTGGTGGTCGGCATCATCCCGGTGGACAAGGCCTTCGAGGGCTTCGCGGACGACGTGGTGATCATCGTCGCCGCCGCCCTGCTGGTCAGTGCCGCGGTGGCCCGCTCGGGCGCGGTGGAGCGGATGATGCGCCCGGTGCTGCCGCATCTGCGCGACGCCAACACCCAGGTGCCAGCGCTGGCGGGAGCGGTGCTGGTGGCCTCCGTGTTCACCAAGAACATCGGCGCCCTGGCGATCTTCATGCCGGTGGCGCTGCAGCTGGCGCGGCGCACCGGCACCTCGCCCTCGGCGCTGCTGATGCCGATGGCCTTTGCCTCGCTGATCGGCGGGCTGATCACCCTGACCGGCACCTCCCCCAACATCATCGTCGCCCGCGTGCGGCAGGAGGTGACGGGCACGCCCTTCAGCATGTTCGACTTCACGCCGGTGGGCCTCGGCATCGCGCTGTGCGGCCTGGCCTTCCTGACGGTGGGCTGGAGGCTGCTGCCGCGCGGCCGGAGCGGCGGAGGCGGCCTCGATGCGGCGGTGACGCTGGAAGACTACACCACCGAGGCGCGGCTGCCCGCCGGCAGCGTGCTGGATGGTGCCACCGTGGCGCGGCTGGAGGAGATGGGGGAGGGCCGCATCACCGTTGCGACCGTGATCCGCGAGCGTTTCCGCCGCTTCCTGCCGACGCCCGGATGGACGCTGCGCGACGGCGACACGCTGCTGCTGCGCGGCGAGCCGGAGGATCTGGAGCGCATCGTGGCGCGCGCCGGGCTGGAGCTGGTCGGCGGCAGCACCCAGGGGCAGGAGGCGAGCGTGGTGGAAGGTGTGATCACCGGCGAATCCGCGCTGCTCGGCACCACGGTGGCGCAGGCGCGGCTGCAGGAGCGGTTCGGCGTCGGGCTGCTGGCCGTCAGCCGCAGCGGCACGCGCGTGGTGCAGCGCCTCGACACGTTGCGGCTGCGCGCTGGCGACGTGCTGATCCTGCGCGGCGGCGCCGGCGGCATGGCCGAGGCGCTGTCCACCCTGCGCGTGCTGCCGCTGACGGAGCGCAGCATCACCCTCGGCCGCAGCCGCCGCTCCTGGATCCCGGTGATCGTGCTGGGCGGCGCCATGCTGCTGGTGGCGCTGCACGTTGTTCCGGTCGCCATGGCGTTCTTCGGCGCCTCGGTGATCCTGCTGCTGCTGCGCTCCCTTTCGACGCACGAGGCTTACGACGCCATCGAATGGCCGGTGCTGGTACTGCTGGGCGCGCTCATCCCGGTCAGCGAGGCGGTGCGGAGCACCGGCGGCACCGACCTGATCGCCGCCGGGCTGGAAGCCCTGGTGGGCGGCATCCCGCCGCTCGCCGCGCTGGGGCTGATGATGGCGATCGCCATGGCGGTGACGCCGTTTCTGAACAATGCCGCCACGGTGCTGATGATGGGACCGATCGCCGCCAGCCTAGCGACGCGCCTCGGCCTCAGCCCCGATGCCTTCCTGATGGCGGTGGCGGTGGGCGCGGCGTGCGACTTCCTGACCCCCATCGGCCACCAGTGCAACACGCTGGTGATGGGGCCGGGCGGCTACCGCTTCGGCGATTATGCGCGGCTGGGCGCTCCGCTCACCGCCATCGTGCTGCTGGTGGGCGTGCCGCTGATCGCCTGGGTGTGGCCACTGGCGGCGCGGTGAGGGCGACCCGCCGATCCGGGCCGCCGGGGGCGCGTGAACGGCGCGTGAACTGTGGGCTTAGGTAGGCCGGGCACCTGTCAGCCCTGGATGAACGCCAGCAGGTCCTGGTTCAGCCGGTCCTTCTCGGTGAAGAACAGGCCGTGCGGCGCCCCGGCATATTCCACGAGCCGCGCGCCCGGGATCATCTGCGCGGCGCGGCGGCCGGACACGCCGATCGGCACGGTGGCGTCGCCCTCGCCATGGACCACCAGCGTCGGCACGGCGATCCCGGCGAGGTCGGCCCCGGAAATCGGTTTCCGAAAAGGCGCGCACGCAATCCATCGTCGCCTTGGGCGAGGCCTGCAGGGCCAGCATCGACGCCCATTGCAGCAGCTCCGAGGAAATGCTGAAGGTCAGCAGCCCGGCGCCGAAGAACTGCTTGCCGAAGGTGGCGAGGAAGTTCGGCCGGTCCTTCTGCAGGCCCTCGATCATCCCGTCGAAGACGGAGCGGTCGACGCCATCCGGATTGTCGGCGGTGCGCAGCAGGAAAGGCGTGACGGCGGACACCAGCACGGCCCTGGAGACGCGTCCCGCAGCGCCGTGCCGCGACAGGTAGCGCGCCACTTCGCCGCCGCCCATGGAGAAGCCGACCAGCGTGGCGTCGCGCAGATCCAGGTGATCCATCACCGCCGCCAGGTCGTCGGCCAGGGTGTCGTAGTTGTAGCCGCTCCAGGGCTGGCCGGAGCGGCCGAAACCGCGGCGGTCATAGGAGATGACGCGCAGCCCGGCCGAGGCCAGCACCGGCGCCTGGTATTCCCACATATCGGCGTTCAGCGGCCAGCCATGGATCAGCACCACGGGCCGGCCGCTGCCCCAATCCTTGAAGAAGATCTCGGTTCCGTCGGGGGCTTTCGCGAATGGCATGCGCGGTTCCTTTTCCGGAAGGTTTGCCGCTTCCACAACCGCGCAGCGCCCGGATGGTTGGCCTCAGCCTTCCTCTCGCTGCAGCAGAACGGTGTCGATCTGCTCCAGCAGGCGCGAGAAATCCACCGGCTTCGGGTGGTAGTCGTCGCAGCCGGCCTCGATCACCTTTGCGCGGTCTCCGGACATGGCATGCGCGGTCAGCGCGATGATCGGGATCCGCGCCGTGCTGTCCTGCCCGCGCAGCGTGCGCGCCGCTGTCCAGCCATCCATCACCGGCAGGTTCATGTCGAGCAGGATTACATCCGGCGTTTCGGCGGTGGCCTTGTCCACGCCCTGCTGCCCGTCATGCGCCAGGATCACCTCGAAGCCGCGGCGGCGCAGGCGGCGTGACAGAAAATCCCACAGCTCCTCGTGGTCCTCCACCAGCAGGATCTTGGTCATGGCGTGCCTCCTTCAGGACGGGTGATGGTCGCCTCCGCCGTGCGTGGCGCGGTTGCCGCGATGCGGCGCAACTCAGTGATCAATTCGGCCGGGATGCTGTCCTCGCCGGGCGTGACCTCGTGCACGGCGGTGCGCAGGCGGCGCAGCTCCTCCTCGTCGGCCGTGCCCTCGGTCATGGCGATGATCGGCAGGGAACGCCATTCGGCACGCTGGCGCAGCTCCTGGATCAGGCCGAAGCCGTCGCCCGGGCCGCCATCCTGCACTTCCACCAGCAGCAGGCCGGGCGCCGGCTGCATCGCCATGCGCCCCAGGGCGGCAGCGGCGTTCTCGGCTTCCTCCACTTTCCAGCCTTCCTGCTCCAGCAACTGGCGCAGCTCGCCGCGTTGCTCGGTGTCCTGTTCCACCACGAGGGCCACGCCGGGGGCAGGTTGCAGGCGGTAGCGATCGAGCACGCGCTTCAGGCGCCCCCATTCCACCGGCTTGTTCAGGTAGTCGGCGGCGCCGAGCGAGAAGGCCAGGCCGCGCTCCTGCACCACCGTCACCATCACCACCGGGGTGTTGGCGAGGTCAGGATCCGCCTTCAGGGCCGACAACACGCCCCAGCCATCCAGGCGCGGCATCATCACGTCGAGCAGGATGGCGGCGGGTTTCAGCAGCCGCGCCATCTCCAGCCCCGCCTTGCCGTCGGGGGCGACCCGCACCGCGAAGCCTTCCCGCTTGAGGAAGCGGGCCAGCAGGTCGCGCGTCGCGGCATCGTCGTCGATCACCAGCACCAGGCCGGCCTGGTCGGCCGCCTCCGCCTCCTCCGCCGCCAGCGAGGTGCCGCCGGCCTGCACCGCGCCATCGGCCTCGTCGACGCGGACCTCGCGCAGGTCGGCCGGCAGGCGGATGGTGAAGCAGGTGCCCTGGCCAGGCTTGCTGTCCACCGTGATGCTGCCGCCGAGCATGCTGGAGAATGCCTTGGTGATGGCGAGGCCGAGTCCGGTGCCTCCGAAGCGGCGAGTGGTGGAGCTGTCGGCCTGGGTGAAGCGCTGGAACAGCCGGTCCAGCTGTTCCGGAGTCATGCCGATGCCGGTGTCGCCCACGCGGAACACCAGCCAGCCCGGCTCCTGCGGGTCGGGATGCGCGCTCAGGGTGATGCGGCCCGCCTCGGTGAACTTGGCGGCGTTGCCGAGCAGGTTGAACAGACATTGCCGCAGCTTGACCGGATCGGAATGCATGGCCGGCAAATCCGGCGCAAGGTCGAGAACCAGGGCGTTGTGCTTCTTGGCCACCAGCGCTTCCACCGTGTCCGCGACCTCTCGCAGCAGGCCGGCGGTGTCGAAATCCTCCGGCTGCACCTCCATCTTGCCGGCCTCGATCTTGGACAGGTCGAGCACGTCGTTGATCAGCGACAGCAGGTGGCGGGCGTTGGATTTGATCTTGGCCAGATCCTCGCGGAAGTTCTCGCCATCCTCGAGATCCTGGGCCTCCTCCTCCAGCATCTCGGAATAGCCGATCACGGCGGACAAGGGCGTGCGCAGCTCATGGCTCATGTTGGCGATGAACTGGCTCTTCGCCTTGTTGGCGTCCTCGGCGGCGTCCTTGGCCAGCGCCAGGGATTCCTCAGCCTGGCGGATCTCGGTGATGTCGGTGTTGGTGCCGAACCAGCCGATCAGCTTGCCATCCGGGAATTCATCATCCGGCGCGTCGCGCAGCGGCAGGGCGCGGGACAGGAACCACCGGTACTGGCCGTCGGCGCCGCGCAGCGGAAAGGTGTCTTCCCACGGCTCGCCGGCGGCGATGGCGGCACGGAAGCGCTGGGTGGCGGCTTCCAGATAGTCCGGGTGATGCGCCTTCTGCCAGCCGGAGCCGCGCATCTCCTCCATGGTGCTGCCGGTATAGTCGAACCAGCGGCGGTTGTACCACTGGATCTCCCCCTGGTCGTCGGTCATCCAGGCGAGCTGCGGCACCGAATCGATGATCAGGCGCAGCCGAGCCTCGCTGCGGCGCAGCCGGTCCTCCATGCGGCGGCGGGCGGTGATGTCAACCGCCGTCAGCCCAACGCCTTCGAGGTGCTGCGCCAGGGTGCTGCCGTCATGCAGCGGAAAGAAGCTCATGCGGAGGTGGCGGGCGGCGCTGCCATTCGGCCGCAGCGTCACCTCCACGTCGGATTGCGCCTTGCCCCCTTCCAGCACCCGGCGAAGCTGCGGCTCGATCTGTTGCCGCGCTTCCTCAGGCAGGGTGCCGTCGCGCGTGCCGAGCACGCGTTCGCCCAGTTCGGCCAGGGTCTTGTTGGCATGTCTTACGCGCAGCCCGCGGTCCAGAAAGCCGAGGCCCACCGGCGCATGTTCCATCACGCCGTCCAGCAGAGCGGTGGCGCGCCGTTCCGCCCGGCGACGGTTGCGCGCGTAGAGCGCCAGCAGCAGGCAGGCCGCCGCCGCCGCGCCGAGGGAGGAGCCCGCCAGCCATGGCGCCCGGCGCGCGTCGCGCTGCTCCAGCCGGAACTGGTGGTCGCGAGTCGCCGCCTGCAGGGTCCTGACCTCGCCACGGATGCCATCCATCAGCTGCTTGCCGTCACGCGTCTCGATCATGCGAACCGCGGCGTCACGGCCCTGCTGGCGGTAAAGGGCGATGTTCTGCGCCGTCCAGGCCAGCTTGGCGTCCAGCAACTCGCGCAGGCGACTCATCGATGGCGTCTCGCCGGAGGGTTCGGCGGCCGTTCGCAACGCGGCCAAGCGTTCCGCCACCTGACGGCGGCCCTCCTCGTAAGGCTCCAGATAAGCCTCGTCCCCCACCAGCACAAAGCCACGCTGGCTGGTTTCAATGTCCTTCATCGCCGAGAGCAGACTTTCCGCCTGCAGCACAGACGCCGAGGCCTGGGCGATCTGGTGGCGGGTCGCGGCGCCGAGGCGCCATTCGGCCACCCCGAGGCCGATGGACAGCGCCAGCAGAACAAGGGCGGCGGGCAGGGCAAGGCGCGTCAGTCTGGCGGAAGGCGCGGCGGATGGCGAAGTGGGCAAGGCCGTAGGTTCCAGGGTTGCCACCGGTAACGCGCGGCACGGCCGCGGGGTTCACCACCGCGTCACCGAAGCTTCACCTTATGGGTCTGGCCTCAACCACCTTGGGCGCTGCGGCGTTGATGGAGCCGGTTCATGCCCTACCGGCTGGGCCGCAGGAGCACCACCCATGATACTTCCCCAGGCCGCGTCGGCCGCCAAGCCCGGTCGCGCGCTGCAGAACGGCTTGCTGTCCACCGCGCTGATCATCGCCGGGCTGTATTTCGGCCGCGACGTGATCGTGCCGCTGGTGCTGGCGGTGCTGCTGGCCTTCGTGCTGGCGCCGGTGGTGACGGTGCTGCGCCGCGTGTTTCTGCCCAATGCGCTGGCGGTGGTGCTGTCGGTGCTGCTCGGTGCCGGGGCCATCCTGGGCATCGGCATGGTGATGGCGCGGCAGGCCGGCAGTCTGGTCAGCGGCCTGCCCGCCTACCAGGAGAACCTGCGGCAGAAGCTGCAGAACCTGCACCTGGCCGAGCTGATGCAGGAAGTTCAGCTGGTGCTGCAGGATCTGCGCAGCATGGTGGGTGACAGCCTTCCTTCCGGCGCGCGCAGCGGCGGCCACGCCGCCCCGGCCGGCAACAGCACGATGCCGCCGGACCTCGGCACCACGCCGCTGGAGGTGATCCAGGGCTTGGCCGGGCCGGTGCTGGCGCCGCTGGCCACCGCCGGCGTGGTGGTGCTGTTCGCCATTTTCGTGCTGCTGTACCGTGAGGACCTGCGCGACCGGGTGATCCGTCTGGCCGGCAGCAGCGACCTGCACCGCACCACCGTGGCGCTGAACGACACGGCACGGCGGCTGTCCCGGCTGTTTCTGGCGCAGGTGGCGCTGAACGCGGCGCTCGGTGCCTTTATCGGCGTGGTGCTGTGGCTGCTGGGCCTGCCCAGCGCGGCGTTGTGGGGCATCCTGGCCGGGCTGATGCGCTTCGTGCCGTTCCTGGGCCTGTTCATCGCGCTGATTCCGCCATTGCTGCTGGCGGTGGCCGTGGATCCGGGCTGGGGCCTGGCGATCTGGGTGCTGGTGTTGTTTCTGCTGGCCGAGCCGATGATGGGCCATGTGCTGGAGCCGATGGTGTTCGGCCGCTCCACCGGCCTGTCGCCGGTGGCGGTGGTGATCGCCGCGGTGTTCTGGACCTTTATCTGGGGACCGATCGGCCTGCTGCTGGCGATGCCGCTCACCGTGGTGCTGGTGGTGCTCGGGCGGCACGTGCCGAGTCTCGGCTTCCTCGATGTCATGCTGGGCGACCGGCCTTCGCTGCGGCCGGAGGAAAGCTTCTACCAGCGCTCGTTGCAGGGCAATGCCGCCGCGCTGCTGGAGCAGGCGCGGCTGACGCTGCGCGAGGCGCCATCGCTCACCGCCTATCTGGACGGCGTGGCGCTGCCGGCGCTGGCGCTGGCCGATCACGACTGGTCGCGCGAGGAGCTGGAGCCAGAGCGTCTGGACCAGGTGCGGGTCCAGACCGCCAGCCTGCTGGACGCCGTGCAGAAGGAATCCCCGGTGCCGGAATTGCCGGCGGATGCGCCGCTCTGCCTGTGCGCCGCCGGGCGCGGCCGGCTGGATGACCTGTCGGCCTCGATCGCGGCCCTGGCGCTGCAATCGGAAGGCGTGGCGGCGGCCATGACGCCGGAAGGCGCCGAGCTGCCGCCGGACCTCGCGTCGCGCACGCGGCTGTGCTGCATCTCGGTGCTGGAGGAAGGCAGCAGCGCGGCCAGCGTCCGGCTGATGATCCGCCGCTGGGAGAAGGCGCTGCCGGAGGCCGGCATCGCCATCGGCGTGTGGCATGCCCGGCCCGACAGCGCAATGCTGGCGCAGCTGCGCCAGGAAACCACCGGCCACCCCATCGTCACCTCGCTAGGCGAGCTGGCGGCGCTGTGGCGGGCCTCGGCCGGGCAGGCGGCGCGCGCCGAAACGCCCGCCTGACCGTTCCGGCCGCTGTCAGCCGATGGCCGGGCCCTGCGCCTCGCTCGGCGTGTCGCTGGCCGGCAAGGCATCGGGCAGCTCGCGGCCCGGGCCGGTGCCGTCGCGGGCCGTCCGCGGCGCGGTGTCGCTGTCCGCGTCCCGCATCGGGGTGCCGGTGACGTAGGAGCGCCAGACGCGCGGCAGGATGCCACCATGGCGCCAGTATTCCACATCCTCCGCCGTATCCAGCCGCGCCGTCAGCGGAATGGTGTCGCTGCTGCCGTCGGCCCGGTGGATCACGCAGCGCAGCTCGGCACGCACGCCGATCCTGCCGGCGAGGTCGATCACGTCGAACACCTCGCTGCCGTCGAGGCGCAGCGTCTCGGCCGTGGTGCCGGCGGCGAATTGCAGCGGCAGCACCCCCATGCCGACCAAGTTGGTGCGGTGGATGCGCTCGAAGCTTTCGGCGATTACCGCCTTCACGCCCAGCAACGCCACGCCCTTGGCCGCCCAGTCGCGGGAGGAGCCGCAGCCATAGTTGCGCCCCGCCACCACCACCAGCGGCACGTCGCGCCTTAGATATTCCTGCGCCGCCTCGAAGACGCGCATCTGCGTCCCTTCCGGCATCACCCGGGTGACGCCGCCCTCGATGCCGGGAACCATTCGGTTGCGCAGGCGGATATTGGCGAAGGTAGCGCGCACCGCGACCTCATGGTTGCCGCGCCGCGTGGTGTAGTTGTTGAAGTCCTTCCGCTGCACGCCCTTGGACAGCAGGAAATCCGCCGCCGGCGTGCCTAGGCTGATCGCGCCGGAGGGCGAGATGTGGTCGGTGGTGATGGAATCGCCCAGGATCACCAGCGGCCGCATGCCGGTGATGTCGCGAACCGGCGGTGCCTCGCGCGTCAGCCCGTCGAAATAGGGCGGGCGGCGGATATAGGTGCTGTCGCCCTCCCAGGCGAAGCTTTCGCTGTGCGGCCGGGCCAGCGCGTCCCAGGGCTCGCCGCCCTCGTACAGCTCGGCATATTTCTCCACGAACAGGTCGCGGGCATAGGCGCCCTCGATGGCCGCCGAGACCTCGGCGGCGCTGGGCCAGATGTCGCGCAGGTAGACGGGCTGGCCGTCGCCGCCGGTGCCCAGCGGGTCGCGCGTGATGTCCACCGTCAGCGATCCCGCCAGCGCATAGGCCACCACCAGCGCCGGAGAAGCGAGGTAGGCGGCACGCACATTCGGGTGGATGCGGCCTTCGAAATTGCGGTTGCCGGACAGCACGGCGGTGGTGACCAGCTTCTCGCCCTCGATCGCCTCCACCACCGGCTCGGGCAGCGGGCCGGAGCCGCCATTGCAGGTGGTGCAGCCGAAGCCGGCGATGTGGAAGCCCAGCGCGTCGAGGTCGCCTTGCAGCCCAGCCCGCTCGAGCACCGAGGCGGTCACTTGGCTGCCCGGCACCAGGGAGGTTTTCACCCAGGGCCGGGAGCGCAGGCCGCGCGCCACGGCCTTCTTCGCCACCAGCCCGGCTGCCATCATGTTGGCCGGGTTGGCGGTGTTGGTGCAGGAGGTGATGGCGGCGATCACCACCGCGCCGTCGAACAGCGCGAAATCGCTGCCGGCCACGGGCGAGCGGCGGGCCGGGTCGATCGGGCGGCCGGCGATCTGCCGGTGGTGCTCGGCGAAGGCGGCGGGGGCGGTTTCCAGGTCCAGCCGGTCTTCCGGGTTGCGTGGGCCGGCGATGGCGGGGCGGATGCTGTCGAGGTCCAGCGTCAGCACCGTCTCGAACCGCGGCGCCGGCACCGTCTCGTCGTGCCACAGCTTCTGGGCCCGGCAATAGGCTTCCACCAGCGCCACCTGCTCCTCGTCGCGGCCGGTGACGCGCATGTAGTCAAGCGCGCGGCGGTCAACGGGGAAGAACACCGCCGTGGCGCCGTATTCGGGCGCCATGTTGGCGATCATGCCGCGGTCGCCGAGGGACAGCACGTCGAGGCCGGGACCGAAGAACTCGACGAACTTGCCAACCACGCCGAGGGAGCGCAGCTTCTCGGTGATCGCCAGCACCAGGTCGGTCGGCAGCACGCCGTCGCGCAGGCTTCCCGTCACCTCGATGCCCACCACCTCCGGCAGGGCAATGGCGACGGGCTTGCCCACCATCACCGCCTCCGCCTCGATGCCGCCGACGCCCCAGCCAAGGATGCCGAGGCCGTTCACCATGGGCGTATGGCTGTCGGTGCCGACGCAGCTGTCGGGGTAGGCGACCTCGCCCTCCGGCGTGTTGTCGGTCCAGACCACGCGGCCAATCTGCTCGATGTGCAGCTGGTGCATGATGCCCTTGCCGGGTGGCACCACGCGCACGCCCTCGAAACTCGACGAGCACCAGCGCAGAAAGGCGAAGCGCTCCCCGTTGCGGTCGTATTCGCGGGCAAGATTGATGCGGGCGGCATCCGGGTTGGCCCAGCTGTCCACCTGCAGCGAATGGTCGATGATGACGTCGATCGGCACCTGGGGCGAGACGGTGGAAGGGTCGCCGCCCGCGCGCCCCACGGCGTCGCGCATCGCCGCCATGTCCACCAGCATCACCAGCCCGAGGATATCCTGGCCGAACACCCGCGCCGGGTAGAAGGTGATGCCGGCGCCCACCTCGCGGTTCAGCAGCGACCGGACCTCGGCCGCCGTGTCGGCGCCGCGCAGCGCGGCCTGGCGCAGCAGGTTCTCCAGCAGGATGCGCAGCGTGACCGGCAGGGTTTCCACTTCCGGCACATCGGCGATGGGCACGTAGCGGAGGCTGCGGCCGCCGACGTCCAGGGTCTGGAGGGCAGGGGAGGGAGCCATGCGGGGCGTTCCTTGGGACAGGGGGGACCGGGAAACAGGGGGTGCTGGGAACCGGGGCGGCCGTTCGACTGGTGTTTTGTACCATGAGCGGGTATCGTACAAGAGAAAGCTCGGATGGAGGCAGGAAGGGGCCATGGGATCGCTGCACGTGCTGCTGGCGCACCGCGTCCTTGACCACATTCGGGCTGAGGGATGGACCGCCGGCCACCACCTGACGGAACAATCGCTGGAACCGGTGCTGGGCACCTCCCGCTCCCCGATCCGGGGCGCGCTGGCGCATCTGGCGGCACAAGGCATCCTGGTGCCGCGCCCGCCGCGCCGCGGCCTGTTCCTGGCGCGCGATGCCACCGAGCTGGCGCTGGAGCGCCACCGCCCCGATGCCCCGGCCGAGGAACGCGCCTACCTTGCCCTGGCGCGCGCGCGGCTGGCGGGCGAGCTGCCGGCCGTGCTGTCGGAGAACGAAGCGATGCGCCGCACTGGCCTGGCGCGCGACGCGCTGCGCCGGGTGCTGGCGCGCGCCGCCCAGGAAGGCTGGATCGAGCAGCGCCCGTCCCGCCGCTGGTCCTTTCTGCCGATGATCGACGGGCCGGAGGCCTGCGCCGAGAGCTACACCCTGCGCGCCGTGCTGGAGCCGGCGGCGCTCAATCTGCCGGGCTTCGCGCCCGACCCGGCCGTGCTGGCGCGGCTGCGAGCGCAGCAGGAGGCGCTGGTGGGAGGTGCCGTGTTCCGCGCCGGCGACGCCGAGCTGTTCGCCGCCAACTCCACCTTCCACGAATCCCTGGCGGCGCTGTCGGGCAACCGCTTCGTGCTGCAGATGGTGGTGCGGCAGAACCAGTTGCGCCGGCTGGTGGAATACCGCGCCATCCTGGACCGCGAGCGGGTGCGCCACCAATGCGTCGAGCACCTGGCCATCCTGCAACGGCTGCAAGAGGGTGCCTCCGGCGCGGCGGCGGAGCTTCTGGCCAGCCATCTGGCCCAGGCGGGCGCGGAGAAGGTGCGGCTTTTGCGGCGGGCGGAGCGTGCCTCCCCGAATCAGATCAACAAGAACCGGACCCACAAGGAAACCCCATGATCCAGCGTTCCCTTCCCGCCGTCTTCATGCGCGGCGGCACCAGCAAGGCGCTGATGCTGCACGCCCGCGACCTGCCCGGTGACCGCGCCGCCTGGACGCCAATCTTCACCGCGGCGATGGGCACGCCGGACCCTTATGGCCGGCAGCTCGACGGCATGGGCGGCGGCGTCTCCTCGCTGTCCAAGGTCTGCGTGCTGGCGCCCTCGCCGCGCGCCGACGCCGACATCGACTACACTTTCGCGCAGGTGCTGATCAAAGAGCGGCGCGTCGACTACAAGGGCAATTGCGGCAACATGAGTTCGGCCGTCGGTCCCTTCGCGGTGGAGGAAGGGCTGGTGCGGACGGAGGGCGACACGGCCCGGGTGCGCATCTTCAACACCAACACGCAGAAGATCATCCACGCCACCTTCCCGGTGGAGGATGGCCGCCCGCGCTACGATGGCGACCTCGCCATTCCCGGCGTGGGCGGCACGGGCGCGCCGATCAGGCTGGATTTCGTGGAGCCCGGCGGCGCCACCACCGGCCGGCTGCTGCCGAGCGGCGCGGTGCTGGACGTGCTGGAGGTGCCGGGCTTCGGCAGGCTGGAAGCCTCCCTCGTGGATGCCGCCAACGCCGCCGTCTTCGTGCGCGCGCGCGACATCGGCCTGACCGGCCTGGAACTTCCGGACGAGCTGGAAGCCGATCCCGCGATGCTGGAGCTGTTGCAGGCGATCCGGCTGCAGGCTTCGGTGCGGATGGGCATCGCGCCGGACGTTGAGGCGGCCCGCGGCATCACCAGCGTGCCCTATATCGGCTTCGTCAGTCCGCCGGCCGAAGGCCGCACCCTGTCGGGCGAGGTGGTGCGGGCAGGCGAGGTGGACCTCGTGGCGCGCGTACTGTCCAACGGACAGCCGCACCGCGCCCTGCCGCTAACCGTGTCGCTCTGCACGGCCGTTGCCGCCCGGATCAGCGGCACGCTGGTTGCCGAGGCGCTGTCGCCGGAAGCCGGGCAGGAAGCGTTGCGCATCGGCATGCCGTCCGGCGTGCTGACGGTGGGTGCCGATGTGTTGCAGGAGGCGGGCGGCACCTGGGTGGCCCGGGCCGGCTCCTTCTACCGCACGGCGCGGCGGCTGTTCGACGGGCAGGTCTGGGTGCCGGGCGCCGCCGTGGCGGAAGCGGGCCACGCCGGCTGACGACCACACCTGCGTGCGGCCTCCATCGGATAGGCCCGGCGGCCTCGCAGCCGACGCCCAGGCGGAGGGCTGTTGTCAGCCCAGCCAGATCCCGTCGCTGATCTCGGCGGCGGTCTGCTGCCGGTTTTCCGCACTGTCCGAGAAGTTCACCAAGAGTTGCTCGCGCGTCAGGCCGTTGCCCAGGCCGGCGGTGTGCGCCTGGAAGCCGACCTCCTCGGGTTCCCGGGCCAGGACGTTGCGATACAGCAGGGTGACGAATTCCGCGTCGGACGGACTCGTCCCGTAGCGTCCGGTGAATTCCGACGAATCGAGGAAGTTGGAACTGATGGCCAACAGGCCGAGCCCTTCATCCAGGGCTTGGACCTGGTGCCGCAAGCCGTCCACATCGGGATCGCGGGCAAAGGCGGCCTGGTAGAGCCGGTAGGCCTGGCCGGCCGGACCATCGGCATCCAGCGCCAGAGTGCCATCTGTAAATTCCAGGCGCTCGATGCCATCCAGGCTGTCGATGCCGTCGCGGCCGGCCACGCCATCCTCGACCTGGCCGGTGGTTCCTTCCCTGGTCACGGTGAAATCCGCGCACGGCCCCCGGTAAAGGGCGGTGTCGGTGCCGCCATGGCCGCTGATTACGTCGTTCCCGCCCTGTCCGGAGAACACGTCGTCCCGGTCGCCTCCCTCGATCAGGTCGGCGTCCGGGCCGCCATCATTGTTTGAAACGGCGATCGGAAAGAATTCCGGGGCGCCGTAGCCTGTTGCTGGTCCGACAAACTCGTCCACCCCCTCAACGGCCTCCAGCCCCCACACCATCCAGGACGGTGCGACGGGAGCATCATCCTCGGCGGTGTTCAGCGTCACGGTCTTCGGACCCGTCTCTCCCGGAGCGAAGCTCACGGTGATGGGCGTGCTGTAGCCCAGATATTGCCGCGAATCGGCGATGCTGTCCTCGGAAAGAGGGCGAAAGGCGAAGCTCGTGGCGTCCGCCGGGTCGTCGTGAACAAACTCAAACGTGACCGGGTAGCCTTCGGCCACGAGGACCGGACCTTCCGAAGCATCCTGTCCTGCAAGGGTCGTGGTGACGATTGGCATGGGCGCTCCTGTGGCCGGATTCTCTGGCCTGTTCGGTCAATGGGGGTTCCGGTTCCGGAGCAGATCAGCGCCGCCGGTGGATCGGAAACCATGCTCCGGGAGCGTTCGTGTTGAAACCTCTCAGCAGTTTGTGAACTTCAAGAAAGCACCCGTTATGGTTGTATGCTCGTTATGGCAAGCAACCGAGATCATGCGGCAGGCCAGTGGTCAGGAGGAACACCCGTGACACAGAACGCGGTTCTCATGCTGCCCGTGGAGGACGTGAACCTTCAGGTGCTCGGGTCGGACATCGGCGAGGTCAAGTACCTCGACGCGAACCAGGTACAGGTCGTCTGCCCTGACCGTCTCGCGCTGCGTACAGCGATCACCGTCATGGTTGCGCTCGGATGCGGTGTTGTATCGACCGATCTGCCTGCCCCCTTTCCCGGACGAAGGTTCTGAATGAGCCGCCATCCGGAGGCGAAGCGTCTGCCAGGCCTGCGGGGAGGATCATCATGCCAGACGGGCTGCGCCCTGTGACGTCGCGGGCAGAGTAAAGGGGGAGCCGGAGTTCGCCATCCTGTGGTCCAAAGGACGACGAGGCTTCGTGACACGGCCTGGCCGGTCCCCACCGTTCCAACCGGGTAACCTGATGGATTTCGGTGGAGGCGAAGCAACAGCCATGCTGGCAAGCGCGGGCCAGACAGTTGATCCCGGGCGATGACCGGACCGAACGGGCCCGGGCCGGGATGCCGCGCGATCCACAACGAACCGAGCAGGTCCTTCGTCCAGCTCAGATCACGGACGACCCGCATGCTGAAGACGCGACGAACCCACGGCCGCGACACGAGCACCAAGATATCCATGACGTCCGGCCATGTTCGTCCGTGCAGCGGGTGGCGGCCTCGATGTCAGATGAAACCAGGGAAATCGATGCTTTGATCTCCGGCGGCACGAAGATCCGGAAACGATGTTTCCAGATGTCATTCCCAGCAACATCCTCACCGGTAAGGGACAAGTTCGGCAGCACTTCGAACCTGAAGCTGCGGGCTTGAAAAGCTATGGCAAACCGGGGAAAAGGAGCGCGGCGCGCCGAGGTGAATTATTCAACTCGGACGATACCTGTGTTTGGGAGGGGGATCCGCTGGAGCCCCTCTTGATCAACAATCTGCCGGGTTAGCACAGCGGTAGTGCAGCGGTTTTGTAAACCGAAGGTCGGGGGTTCGATCCCCTCACCCGGCATCATCCTGAACAGATCCGGTTCGCAAAGCCATTCGGCAGCTGATTGCTGTCCGGAGGTGTCAGGGAAGAAGGGGCCTCGCCCGCTCTCGGAACGGAAGCCGTGCCGCTCCTGCGTCGGACCGGCTTCGCTTGCAGGTCGGCAGCCTCGGGAGGCGAGTTCATTCCACGCCGCGATGCACCCGGCGCTGACGCTGATCGCCCGGTGGCTTTGGCGGAGTTGCGGCATTCCGGGAGGCGGGCAGCCAGAGGGACACCGTTGTGCCCTGCCCGGGCTCGCTCTCGATCCGCATCGATCCTCCTGATTGCGCGGCGAAGCCATGCGCCATGGACAGTCCCAGCCCGGTGCCTTGACCGGAAGGCTTGGTGGTGAAGAAGGGTTCCGCCGCCCGCTTGAGCGTCTCCTGGTTCATCCCGGTTCCCGTATCCGACACAAAGATCCGCACGAAGGGCGCCGTGGGAGGGCGATCCTCGTCGGCTTCACCGACCACCGCTCCGCCCGGCTCCGCTCCCAGCGAAATCGTGCCGCCTGCCGGCATGGCATCACGCGCATTGATGACCAGGTTGATCAGAACGGTTCGAAGCTGTCCGGGATCGACATGGGCGTGGGGCGTCGTGCCCTCGACCTTTGCTCGAATGCTCATTCCGGGCGGAAGGCTGATCATCAGGACGGCTTCGAGGTCGTCAACGAACCTGGCCAGATCGACGTCCTCGGCATGCAGCTCATCGCGCCGCGAGAACGTCAGGAGGCGACGTGTCACCATCGCGCCGCGCTCGGCTCCTTCGCTGATGCCGGCGATGAGCCGGCGAACCTCGGCACCACCCTCATCGAGCAACCTGGCGTGCCGCTTCTCCAGCAATGTCAGGCCGGCGAGAACAACAGCGGCCGCATTGTTGAAGTCATGGGCAACGCCGCCGGCAAGCTGCCCCAGCGCCTCCATCTTCTGGGTCTGCTTCAACCGTTCTTCCATGGCCAGGCGGCGCTGGCCTTCCTCGGCCGCGAACTGAAGGGCGGCACGTTCCGCCCGCATCCGGCGCAGGGTGAAGAGTGAAACGAGCACCAGCACGAGGGACGCTGCGAGAGCCACGGCACCATAGGTGAGCAGGTTCCGGCGCCAACGGCCCAGCAGGGCGTCAGTCTTGGCCGCATACGCCACATAGGCAGGCCGGGAGCCGATCTGCCGAAAGGCGAGAATGATCTCCTCGCCATCGCTCGCCGAGGCCGTGACAACGGTCCCCATGCTTTGCCCCCGGCCCATGGCGGCCCGGAGCGGATTGCCCGGGGAGAACACCACGGTCTGGCCGGCAGGCACCTGCGGTTCACGGGCCAGCACGGCGCCGTCGCTCCGCGCCAGGACTGCGGCGAAGGTGGTGGGCGGGATGACGTCCTGGTAGAATCGTTGGAAGTATTCCGGGCTCAGGGACACGTGGATGACCCCGTTGAAGGATCCATCAGGCGATGTGCGCCGCCGGCTCATCGCGAAGGATGGGATCCCCGTTGCGCGTCCCACGAACCAGGAACCGATTTGCGTTTCTTCTGCTGGATTGTTGACATGCGCCTGGAAGAATGGCCGGTCGGACAGGCGGACGTCCTTGCTCCAGGGCTGGCTGCCGGCCTGCACAACACCGTCCGCATCGGTGATCCAGACCGACACTACTTGGTCCAGCGACGCGATCGCGCGGGCCAGGAATGCGTTGGTCTGGGGCCCCACGATCTGATCCCGCGACATCGACCGGGTGTGTTCATCGACATGGGCCAGGATCAGTTCAGCCGTATCGAAAACCTTCGCGGCATGCTCATGCATCACCGCGGCCGTTCGCTCCACGGTGCTGGTGCTGTCACGAAGCACTTCGTTGCGGTTCCACGTGGCCGCTGTCACGAAGACCAGGGCCGGAACTGCGATCGCAGATGCCAGAAGAAGCCGGCTCTGCTTGGCCATGTTTGGCATGATGCTGGGACCATCCACCCGGACGGCTCACTTCGCTGGTGAGGGCGGCTGACACCAGCTGAGCCGATCGACTGATTTGCTGGAGCTCTGGTAGGCGCCCGGGCTGCCAAAAGCAACCTGGGGCTGCATTGGGTGGCAGGGTCGGAAACGGATCAGCCCGATGCCCGGTGATCGGGAACAAGTGGACAGGGCCAGGGATCCGCCTCCTGATCAAAACTTGAGGCTGGCCGGAGCGGGGTCGCGCCTATGCTGTGCTCAGCGAAGGAGCGCCCATGTCCACCGTCAGTGATGACCTGCGGGATCTGTTGCGGCAGTATGTGAGGGAGCAGTGCGCCGACACGGCCACGCTGGCGGGGAGGCTGGAGGGCCTGAAGGCCTCGCTGGACCACCTTCTGCAGATGGTCCCGCTTCAGGGCGATGCCGTGGGCGAGACGATGATGCGTGCCCGCATGGCCGCGGAGCTGCATGCCGAGCTGGACCGGCTTACATCTGCCCATCGCGGACGAGACTAAGCATCGTTCAGCGAACACTGCCGGCGCGGCCAGTCCGGCGGCGGAAGGCGGCCGGCCCGGGCGGAAGGACCAGATGGCAACTCCGGCCGGCTCGGCCTACTCGGCGGGCATCATGCCGAGGCTGGGGACTGCGGGAGGCGCTACCCGCCGGGCGGCTGGGCGCAAAGACGAGTCCTGATGGGCCCAGTAGAGCATTATCCCCATCAGGCTCCAGGTAATGCCGGCGGCGGCAACTATCATCATGAACGTTTTCCTGGGTTTGTTGGCGTTTTTATTATGCTTGTTGTGACTGTAGGGATCGCCGCCGCGCCGCGTCAACCGAGAGATTAAGTTCTCCGCTGTGCCTCACAGCGAGTAGTTCATTTGCATACATACGTTATTGCGGCTGGCTCCAGGTGATCCAATTTGCCACCGGCCTCGTGAAGGCCGCTCATGGGTCATTCGGCAGGATCACCGATCCCGCCATCCGGAGAGTGCGCCTCAGCGGCAGGCTTGGTGTAGAATGCGGGCCTGACCGGTCGAGGGAGAACCCGCATGGCAATGTCCTGGAACCGCCTGGCCTGCTGCGCCCTGCTTCTGGTGTCCGGCTGCGCCAGCTGGAGCAAGCCCGGAGCCTCCACGGCCGAGCGCCGGGCCACGCTGCGGCAATGCGAGGCCGGGGCCGAGGCCGCGGTGCCGCCGGTGTGGGAGAACACCATTGCCCGCTCCGGCGCCTGGATCCCCTCCCGCACCGAATGCACCGCTGATGGCCGGGCCTGCCGCAACGATGGCGCCCGCTTCCAATGGCCGGAATATCGCACCCGCGATGCCAATGCGGGGCTGCGCGAGAGCGTGGTGGCCAGCTGCATGCGTGACCAGGGCTGGAGCCCGACAGGCGGGCTCTAGCGCGGGTCGCGGCCGGGCGGCGGGATGAGGTCGGCCTCCGGTCGGGCAAGGCGATGCCGGCGTGGGCCCGCCCGCCCCGTCATGGCGGCGGATCGCCGGCCGCCGGTGGCCGGCCCGCCTGATCCGGTGTCGCCGGCCAGTCACCCTGCCACGCCACCCAGGCCCGCAGCGCCAGCCAGCACCCCATGGCCCAGGCCGCGCCCAGGGCCCAGCCGGCCAGCACATCCGTCGGCCAGTGGACGCCGAGATAGATCCGGCTCGCCCCGATGATCACCACCAGCATCACCGCGGCACCCAGAACATAAGCCTTCAGCCGCCGCGACCGGGTCACGCCGGCCAGCAGCGTGCCCAGCGTCAGGTAGCAGGTGGCGGACAGCATGGCATGGCCCGACGGGAAGCTGGCCGTATGCACCTCGGCGAGATGCGCGACCAGGCCAGGCCGCGGGCGGTCGAAGCCTTGCTTCAACAGGCTGTTGAGCAGCATGCCGCCGCCGAACGAAACTGCCAGCAACAGCGCCGAGGCCCATTTCCTCAGAAACAGGATGTAGCCCAGCGCTAGCAGCCCGACCAGGATCAGCACGGCGTGGCTGCCCAGCGCGGTGTAGTCGCGCATCATGATGTCCAGCCAGAACGGCCCGATCGGGTCGGAGCGGTCGGCCGGGTTGCGCAGGGCCAGCAGGATGGTCTCGTCAAAAACACGGGTGTCGCCTTCCAGCGCCTCGTCCACCAGCCAGGCGAAGCCCCACAGCCCCAGGGCGCAGCAAAGCAGGGCCGCCAGGGTGACGAATTGTCCCCAGCCGAACCGCGCGCGCAGTTGACGATGGAAGGGCAGACCGTCGGGCATGTCGGTTCCTCGGCAGCGGACAGGGCTCAGACGCCGCCGGGGCGGAACAGTTGCCGGAAACTGCCGAGCTTCTGCGGCTTTGCACATTGCGCCGGCGACAGTTTATCGCAATCTGCGGCAGCATTCGGACAGGGGGCAGTTATGCAGGAGCGGGCCGCGTCCAGCGCAGAGGCCCTGACCACGATCGGGGCACGACATGCCTTGCTGATCGTCAACCGCAACGCCCGCAATGGCGGCGCCGCCATCGAGGAAGCGCTGGACGTGCTGCGCGGGGCCGGCTGGATCCTGCAGGAGGTACCCTGTTCCCCGGGCCAGATGGCGGCCGACGTGATCCGCGCCCAGGCCCGGCCGGAGATCGGGGCGGTGATCCTCGGCGGTGGCGACGGCACCCTGAACGGCGCGGCGCCGGCGCTGATCGAGACGGGCCTCCCATTTGGCATCCTGCCCCTCGGCACCGCCAATGATCTGGCACGCAGCCTCGGCATTCCGCCCGACCCCGTTGAGGCGGCCCGCATCATCGCGGGCGTGCCGCCCCGCCCGATCGACCTCGGGGAGGTGAACGGCATCCCTTTCTTCAATGTCGCCTCGATCGGCTTCAGCGCAGAGCTGGCGCGGGACCTCGGCCAGGACGTGAAGAAGCGCTGGGGCAAGCTGGGCTACGCCATCGCCGCTTTCCGGCTGCTGCGCCGGTCCCGGCCGTTCACCGTCTGGATCCGGCATGACGGCGCCGAGGAGAAAGGCAAAACCATCCAGGTCTCGGTGGGCAATGGGCGGCATTACGGCGGTGGCATGACGGTGGCGAGCGATGCGCGGCCCGATGACGGCAAGCTCGACGTGTACAGCCTGGAGCTGGATCACTGGTGGCGGCTGCTGGCGCTGCTGCCCTATCTGCGGCGCGGCACCCACGGCCAATGGAAGGACGTCCGCACTTTCCACACCACGGAATGCGAGGTGCGCACCCGCCGGCCAATGCCGATCAACACCGATGGCGAGCTGAACGCCAGCACTCCCGCCCGCTTCAGGCTGCTGCCGCGGGCCGTCCAGGTTTTCGCCCCCACCCATCCCGAAGGAACCGTCCCCTGATGGATTCGCTGCTCGCCCTGGCCGCCGACCCGGCCGTGTGGATCGCACTCGCCACGCTGGTCACGATGGAGATCGTGCTCGGGATCGACAACCTGATCTTCATCTCGATCATCACCAACAAGCTGCCGGCGGAGCAGCAGGCGCGGGCGCGGCGAATCGGCATCGCCTTGGCGCTGATCCTGCGGCTGGCGCTGCTCGGCACCATCGCCATCATCGTGCGCGCCACCGCCCCGTTGTTCGAGCTGTTCGGCCACGCCTTCTCCTGGCGCGACCTGATCCTGATCGCGGGTGGCCTGTTCCTGGTGTGGAAGGCCACCAAGGAGATCCACCACAACGTCGATCCGCCGGCCGAGGGCGACATGTTCGACGGCAAGGCGGCCGGGCTGACCTTCGGATCGGCGATCGTGCAGATCCTGATCCTGGACCTGGTCTTCTCCATCGACAGCATCATCACGGCGGTCGGCATGACGCCGCACGTGCCCATCATGGTGATCGCGGTGCTGGCCGCCGTCACGGTGATGCTGCTGGCCGCCGACCCGCTGGCCACCTTCATCAAGCACAACCCCACGGTGGTGATGCTGGCACTCGCCTTCCTGATGATGATCGGGATGACGCTGATCGCCGAAGGCTTCGGGGCGCATGTGCCCAAGGGCTACATCTACGCCGCCATGGCCTTCTCGATCCTGGTGGAGGGCCTGAACATGCTGTCGCGCCGCGCGCGCGATCGGAAGATGGCGGGCAGGCCGGCCGCGACTCATTGAAACCCTGGCTTCATGAACGTTTTGTCATGTTCATGAAGCCGCCAGACCGGGCGGCGCACCAGAAGGAGATCGCATGAGCCGCCCCATTGCCGACGAGCGACGCATTCTCACCGGCGCAGAATTGTCTGCCGTGGAACGCAGCCGGTACCCGGTGATCTGCCAACTCGAGCGTGGCGAATTGGTGGAGGTCGCCCGCAGCTTGCGGAACTTCCGCGACAAGGCCCGGGACCTGGGCCGGTCCCGCCGCCGGGAAGCTCGCGGCAAGGCCGAGCCGCGCGGAGCCACCCCGGCGCGCGACCCGAGCGGGCTCACGGAAAAGAAGCAGGTCTTCGCCTCGGCCTTGAAGCGGGTGAACCGCCAGCTGACGCGGCAGGAGGATGCCGACCGCCGCGGAAGCCAGGGCGAGATCGCCCGGCGCGCCCTTGAGATGAAACGCGCCAACCGGATGCGGCACCACCCCGGCGCGGGCCGTACGGCCGCGCACGGCATGCGGCCGGTCGAAAGCGGTGCCGGGACCGCGACGGTGGATCCGCGGCAGGTCGGCAGCGTGTCGCAGCAGAACAAGAATTTTCAGGCCCAGAACGACCGTTGACGGGAAGCCCGCCGAGTGGGGCGGCGGTGCGCTGAACGGCGGATGCCGGCGCTGAAACCCTTCTCCGCCGGGATCCGCCACGGTGATGAAGGCCGGAGCGATGAGCAAGGCGACACGCGGCTGGTTGTTGCCAGCGGAGGATCGGAACGCGCTGCTGCGGCAGTTTCCGCCGCGCTATCCACGCCTCATCGCCCACCACGTGACGATGAAGGGTGCCGACACCGCGGAGTGGCTGCGCCGGGTCACCGACGGGCTCGTGCTGGGCGAGGCCGATGACGGCGCCGGGGTGCAGGCGCTGGTGGTGGAGATCGACGGCACCACTGATCGGCCGGACGGGTCCACCTTTCACATCACCTGGTCCCTGGCGGAGGGGCGCCGGCCGGTGGAAAGCAATGCGGTGATCCGGGCGCATGGCTGGATGCCGGCGCAGCGGAAGCAGCGCATCCGGCTGGTGCCGGGCGTGGTGTCCTGAGGCGGCGTTTCCACTGGCCGCTTCCGCCGGATGCCGGCCAGCATCCGGGCCAACTAGAGCATTTTCCACCTACTCCGGCTCATATCCGGCGGCGGTGAAGTAGTTGGCGCATTCTGCTGGGGTGAAGGC
>NZ_QXGS01000198.1 GCF_003604215.1 Teichococcus vastitatis | reverse complement strand
TACATCCTGATTCTCACCGGCTTCGGCGTGCTGATCGCCCTGGTGGCCTGGTTGCCGCTGGCCCTGAAGCGGCTGCCCTTGTCACTGCCGATCGTGTGCATCGGCATCGGGGCGGCATTGTTCTCGCTTCCCCAGGTGACGCTGATCCCGCTGCCGATGACCTATCCCGAGATCACCGAACGCTTCACCGAGTTCGTGGTGATCATCGCGCTGATGGGCGCCGGCCTGAAGCTCGACCGGTTCCTCAACTGGCGGAGCTGGCACGTGACCTGGCGGCTGCTGGCGGTGACGATGCCGCTGGGCATCGCCGCCATCACCCTGCTGGCCGGATGGGGCCTCGGCCTGGGCTGGGCGGCGGCGTTGCTGGTGGCGGCGTGCCTGGCGCCCACCGACCCGGTGCTGGCCGCCGATGTGCAGGTCGGGCCACCGAAGACCGGCGAGGAGGACGAAGTCCGCTTCGGCCTGACCTCCGAGGCAGGGCTCAATGACGGCCTCGCCTTTCCCTTCGTGCATCTGGCGATCACCCTGGCCGCCGTGGCCGGCACCGGGCAGCCCTGGTTCGTTGAATGGCTCACCTATCGCGTGCTGTGGGAAATCGGCGCCGGCATCGTGGCCGGATGGCTGATCGGGCGCGCTTTCGGCTGGCTCACCTTCCACGTGCCGACGGAGAACAAGCTCGCCAGAACCGGTGACGGGCTGATCGGCCTGTCAGCGACGCTGGTGTCCTATGGGCTGACCGAGATCATCCACTGCTACGGCTTCCTCGCCGTGTTCATCACCGCGCTGACCTTTCGGCGCACCCATCGCGACCA
>NZ_QXGS01000197.1 GCF_003604215.1 Teichococcus vastitatis | reverse complement strand
TTCCAGAGGATCGCTGGCACGCCCGGCTGCCACCACGGCTCCGTGTGGAACAGAAGCTTGATTGTTCTGCGGTCTCCTGCCGGGCTTCGTGATTTGCCACTGCGCCATCTACGGGAAAACCATGGGCGAGTTCATGGGAGAGCCGGATGACCAGCGTCGACGCCACCTTTACCTGGTCCGCTGCCCATGTTTGACCCCGCCGGTGCCGCCATCCGCGTGACGCTGCCTGAACTGCCCCAAACCTATGCCGGGTCCCGAATCGCCATTCTTGAGGGTCAGTCCGCCACCATTCGTTTCGACCGCACCGACACCACGCGGGAGGCAACCTTCGTGTTCCGTCCGCCCATCGAGCAGGACGGGATCGCCGCGCAGTTCTTTGGCTACGACCCCGCCCGCCCGCCGGTGATCCACTTCGCGGCGGGCGAAGTCGGACCGAAGTACCTGACGATCGGAGCCGTCGAGAACACCGCCTCGGATGGCTTGCCCGAAACGCTGTGGGGCTTCGAGGCGATCTCCGGCATCTCACGCTTTGAGGGCCTTGAGGAGCCTCCTGGCAGCAGTGAGATGCTGCCGGTCATCTTCCTGAACAACGACGTCAGCGCCGAGCGGGATATCGTCACCGGCGGGTCGGGAGACGACGTGTTCGCGCCGGGTGGGTCGGGGGACGACAGCTTCAACGGCAGTTACGGCATCGACACTGTGACACTCCTGGGACTGCGAGCACAGTACGCGGTTCAGACGCAGCCGCTTCGGTTCGGACCTCGGGTCTTCGACCAGGTCGAGGGTCGCGATGGCACCGATTCTGTGCTCAACGTCGA
>NZ_QXGS01000196.1 GCF_003604215.1 Teichococcus vastitatis | reverse complement strand
CTGCATGAGAACGTCGCGGCGGCAGACGAAGTGCCCAGGCCGCGTCCATCCTCGCTGCACAGCGCGGGCGGAACCGTGTTGCTGGTCGACGACGAGGGCGCGGTGCGTGGCCCGGCGGCCGACAAGCTGCGCGCGCTCGGCCTGGAGGTCCTCGAGGCAAAAGACGGAGCGGAGGCGCTGCGGGTGCTGGCCTCCGCGCGGCCCGACCTGCTGGTCACCGACGTCGGGCTGCCGAACGGCATGAACGGGCGGCAGGTGGCCGAAGCCGTGCGTGAGCACGCCCCAGGCCTGCCGGTGCTGTTCATCACCGGCTACCCCGCCACGGCGCTGCCGCCCGGCATGGAGGTGATCGACAAGCCCTTCAAGCTCGACCTCCTGGCGCACCGGGTGCTGGCCATCCTGAGGGCGGGGCGGCAGATTGATCCGGCGCTCAAGCTCTAACAGAAGCTTTATGGATCACGCGTCAGCGCGAAGCATCGGACGTCCTGCTGTGCTGGTCCTTCTCAAGGGCATCGAAATAGCGGACGACCTCCGCGGAGGCACCGCCGAGGTGAAGATAGTCCTTGTTGAAGCCTGCCAGGGCCTGCAGCTCATCGACCTTCAACAGGCTCAGCATCCGCTGATCCATTGAAATCAAGCCGCGCTCACGAAACGTCTTGAGCACGCGGTTCACATGCACCGGAGTAAGGCCGAGCGTATCGCCCAGCTCTATCTGCGTCAGCGGAAGCTTGAACACGTCGCCATCGGTCAAACCTACCGCAGCATGGCGCCAGAGTAGCTCACAGAGAAGGTAGGCGACACGCCCCCGGGCGTCGCGGCGACCGAGCGAGACGATCCGCTC
>NZ_QXGS01000195.1 GCF_003604215.1 Teichococcus vastitatis | reverse complement strand
CGTGACATCCGAGGCGCCCCCTGCGGTGTAGGGTACGACGATCCGGATGGGCCGGTCAGGCGCCCAGGCGGATCGCGCATGCGCAAGGCCGGCAAGGGCCGGGACGGCCAGGACGGCACGACGCGTGACACGCTGCAGCATGGGCCACCTCCTCCTACCTTCAGTAAGCCGGCTTCGTGGGAAACCACCCGGGACGCCTGTCATCGAGGTAGGCTCCCTCGATCCGGGTGACGGAGTGCCGTTCAACCAAGCCCTCGTCCACCGTGACGCCCAGGCCAGGACCTGTGGGCACCCTGAAGCAGCCATCCTCCAGCAGGAAGCCGTCTGTGACGACATCACCCGAGAGAAACGCGTACTCGGTGTCCAGCGCGATGGTCATGTTCGGGATCGCGGCCGCGAGGTGGAGGTAGGCTGCTTGCGAGGGGCCGAGTTCCGCGCCGGAATGCAACGTGACCGGGATGCCGACGGCCTCGCACACCGCGGCTTGCTTGACCACCTGCCAGAGTCCGCCCGCCTCATGCGGGTCCAGCAGGACCACGTCCGCCGCCTCGGTGCGGACGATGTTGCCAATGTCGGACAGCGTGTAGGCGCTCTCGTCAAGCGCAATCGGTACCGGCTGCATCCGGCGCAGCAGCGCGGTTCCGGCGAGGTCGTCCAGCTCGAGCGGCTGCTCGATGTACTGCAGGTCGAAGGGCTTCAGGCGCTCCAGCATCCGCCTCGCTGTTCCCGGGGTCCAGGCGCCGTTGACGTCGGCGCGCAGGTGCAGGTCTGGGCCAATAACCTCGCGCACCGCCCGCACCAGGGCGATGTCGGTCTGCTCGGACATGCCGATCTTGACCTTGAAG
>NZ_QXGS01000194.1 GCF_003604215.1 Teichococcus vastitatis | reverse complement strand
TGCCTGGCCGCCACGCGAGTGCTTACCAACCTGAGGGAGGCCGTGCCTTGCCGGATTCACGCCGTGCTGACCGGGCAGGCCGATGGTCGCGGGGCTCATGGCCTGCCACTGTCTGGATGGGATGTTCCCAGCCGGAGCGTGGGAGCCGAGGCGTTCGCCTGCACGACATCTAGACTGCTCAGACCGCCACCTAGTGCGGTGTACAATGCGACCGTGTCGCTAAAGCGGGCCGCACGGGCCTGGATCAGGGCAATGCGGGACCGGGCATTAGCCTGTTGCGCAGTCAGCACCTCCAGCGTCGTGGCAGCGCCGAGGCGTTGCTGCTGCCGCGCGATCTCCAGCGACTGCGCGGCCACGTGCGCCGCCTCGTTCTGGGCCCGCAGGGCTTCCGCATCGAGTTCGATGGCACGGAGCGCGTCCGCCACGTTCTTGAAGGCACCTAACACCGTGCCGCGATACCGGGCGGCCGCGGCGTCCCGCGCCGCGATGGCGGCGTCACGTTGACGCGCCAGCCTGCCGCCTTGGAACAGGGGCTGCGTCAGTCCGGCGGCGATGGACCAGATGAGGCCCTGTGGCGTGAAGGCGTCAATTCCTGCGGTCTGAGCCGTCCCGTAGCTGGCAGTCAGCGTCAGCCGCGGCAGCATGTTGGCGGCGGCGATGCCGATCTGGGCATTGGCCGCCTGCAAGGCTGCCTCAGCGGATAAGATATCGGGTCGCTGCCGCACCAGTTCGGAGGGTAGCTGAACCGGCAGCGTGTCCGGCAGGCGCAACGCGTCGAGCGTGGGGGTAGGCGGCGCCGGGCGGTCGGTGGTGCGGCCGGTGAAGACTGCAATCAGGGTACGCTGCTCCTCGGCTG
>NZ_QXGS01000193.1 GCF_003604215.1 Teichococcus vastitatis | reverse complement strand
CCTCGCGAGCGCCCAAGACCCTGTCGATGAGGCCCCCCTTCCGCCGGCGGCGCAGTGGTGCGCCCGGATGCTGGTGCTGTCGATCATCTGGACGCCTTGAATTACCGACTGCTGCGCGGCCCGGCAGCAGGACCATCGCCTCAGGCTGCGACGTGCCTCTGCTGACAGGGTCGGATCAGCGGCTTTGAACGACGGGTGCCGCTTTTTGCCGGCGCTGTAGGGTTACGCGGGCGCAGTCCGGGCGCTGAGCCAGGCGAGGCGGGTGAAGTTATAGGCCAGGTTGGCCATGCCGATCTTCACCTGGGCCCCTGTCCAGGCCGATGGTGGGCACGAACAGCGCCATGCGGTGCTTCTGGGCGGCAAAAACATGCTCGATGCCTGAGCGGATCCGGGCGCGTGCGGCATTGGCCTTGGCCTGCTGCTCAGAGAGTTTGCGCCGAGGTGGCCGGCGGAACTGGATGCGCTCGCTCAGACCGCGGCGTTCCAAGACCTCCAGATTGCGCCTGGTGCGGTAGGCAGTGTCCGCCCAAACGCGGCTGGCCGTGTTCTCGGGGTCGAGCAGGCCAGCAAAGCTGCGGCTATCATGTTGGGCGGCATCGGTGACCGTCCAGCGGCGGATCAGCCCGTGCCGCCGGTCGATGCCGATGTGGTTCTTGTAGCCAAAGATCGGCACCGCGATCTGGATGGCCTGCGCTGATGGCCTTGTTTGGGCTTGGTCCTGCCGCGCTTGAGGGTCCACCGCGCATCACGATCCTTCTGTGCCCGCTTGGCCTTCGACCAATGCGCCGGCGTACCGCCCTCGCGGATGGTGGCCTTCTCCTCCACGGTGAGCTTCTGGCGTGGCGCGGCGATCAGGGT
>NZ_QXGS01000192.1 GCF_003604215.1 Teichococcus vastitatis | reverse complement strand
CGATCTCCTGCCCACCGGGAGCCAGCAACGCGCCGCGTGCGGTGTCCAGGAGAAAACCGTCCAGCCGGTACGCCATGCCTTCACCCGAGAGTGCCATCCCCGAGACCCTCCTGTCTGCCTCCACCTGAAGAAGTTCCGAACAAAATCCGATCGTTTTACGGTCGAATCGTATCACGGTGGCAGGGGTATGGCACCCCGATTATTCTGGCGCGCCAGCCCGAGCGAACCTCGTCCGGAGTCCGAAATTGACCCCTTCCCTGCCGCCCGCCGCATGCCGGCCCCGCTCCGGGTCTCCAGCGCCGGGTGGGACATAGTCATGCAGGATGCGCTGAGGATCACCGAGGCACGGCACTGGATGGTGCGCATGCCGTTCCGCTCGGACATGGAATGGGCCTCGGGGCGACGCAGCGGCACGACGCGCCTGATTGTCCGGCTCACCACCGCGGACGGAACCGTGGGTTGGGGCGAGACGATCGCGCTGCTGGACGCGATCCCCGCCGTGCTGGAACGGGTGGTTCTGCCGATTGCGCTGACGAAGTCGGTGGACCAGGCGGAGGCGCTGCACCGCCATGTCCTCGGCGCGGGCTACTACCACCATAAGCGTGCCGCCGTCATGGCCATCTGCGCGGTGGAGATGGCCATGTGGGACGCGTTCGGCCACGCCTGCGCCCAGCCCCTGCACCGGCTGTGGGGCGGGCTGTGGCGGGACCGGGTGGAGATGGCCGCGTACATCCTTGCCGCCGAGCCGGCGGCGGCGGCCGAGGCAGCGCGGGCCTACCTCGACCGCGGCCATCGCAGCTTCAAGGTCAAGATCGGCATGTCCGAGCAGACCGACATCGCCCTGGTGCGGGCGGTGCGCGAGG
>NZ_QXGS01000191.1 GCF_003604215.1 Teichococcus vastitatis | reverse complement strand
TTGGCGGCCTCGTAGAGGCAGGTGCGGGTGAAGGCGTCACCGCACTTCGAGATGCGGCCGTGCCGGTCCGTCTCGCCTGACTGATAGCGGGTCGGTGTCAGCCCCAGGTAAGGTCCGACATCACGGGCGTGCTTGAACCGCTCCGGTTCGTCGATGGTGGAGAGAAAGGCGACAGCGGTGATTGGCCCGACGCCAGGCACGGTCATGAACCGCTTGAGGGTCGGCTCGCTGCGCACCAGGCGGCGGATGTCACGGTCGAGCGCTGCTACCTGCGCCACGACGTGCCGCCGCACCTCGGCCAGCTTGGCTACCAGAGCGCTGATCACCGGATGCCCCTCGGCCAGTGTTTCGGCACGGCGGACCAGGGCGTCCGTGTTGCCAGGGCCCAGGATCAGGCCAAAGGTCTTGAGCAGGCCACGGAGCTGCGCGTCCAGGTCGGTGCGGATGGTGACCAGCCTGCGCCGGGCCGCGAGCAGCGCCAGGCGTTCATGCGAGGTGAAGCTCTTGGCCACGACCTCACGGTACCAGCCCATCCGCAGAATTTCGGCCAGTCCGCGGGCATCGCTGCGGTCCGACTTGGTCGGCCGCATCGACAGTGCGGCATGAGCATGACGGGCGTCCATCAGCACCACCGGCAGTCCCGCAGAGGTCAGCGTGTGGTACAGCCATGGAGAGGTGGCTCCTGTCTCAAGGCCGACCTTCACCAACCGCGGTGCCTTGGCCTGGATGAGCTTGATCAGGAGCGCGGGCTCGGCCGCGGATTTGCCTTCGAACACCACGGCTCCCGCGGCGTCGATCACGCAGACGCTGATCTCCTTGAGCGAGACATCCAGCGCGACATACTGCTCCATGGCGGCTCTCCCGATGC
>NZ_QXGS01000190.1 GCF_003604215.1 Teichococcus vastitatis | reverse complement strand
GGCGCGCAGCGCGCCCCGACCGCTGGTGCTGCCCCCGGGTGACGAGCAGGCGGCGCTGCTCCCCCTGCCCCTGACGGCGCTGCGCCTGCCGCCCGAGATCATCCAGGGTCTGGCCCGCCTCGGGCTCATGCGGGTCGGCGACCTGCTGCGCCAGCCGAGAGGGCCGCTGGCGCGCCGCTTTGGCCGCCCCTTGCTCGACGCCCTCGACGACGCCCTGGGCACCAGGCCGCGCTCCATCCAGCCGGTGCGGCCGCCGCCGGTCTTCGTGGCGTCCCGCAACCTGCTCGAACCCATCGTCACCCGCCCGGCCATCGATCGGGTGCTGGAAACGCTGCTGGAGGAGCTGTGCCGGTCGCTGGAGCAGGCCGGCCAGGGCGCCCGCCGCCTGGTGCTGCGCGGCTTCCGGGTCGACCACGTGGTGCAGGAGGTGGCGATCGGCACCGGCGCCGCTTCGCATGCCCCCCAGCATTTGGCCCGGCTGTTCGCCGAAGTGCTCGGCCAGCTGGAACCGGATCTGGGCTTCGAGCGCATGATGCTGGAAGCCGCCGAGACGGAGCCGGTCAGCCGCGCCCAGGCCCTGCTGAGCCGTGGCGACGACGGCGCCGCCCCGCAGCCTGGCGCCCTGCGGGAGTTGCTGGATCGCGCCGGGCACCGCATCGCCATCGTCCGGCAGGCGCCGCTGCTGAGCCACTGGCCAGAATACGCCGCGGCGCCCGCGGATGCTTACGCTGATCCTGGCGTCCCGGCGGCGTGGGGCCGCGCCATCCGCCCGATCCGGCTGTTGCGGGTGCCGTTGGCGGTGGTCGTGACAACACTGAACCCGGATGGCCCACCGGTGCAGCTGCGCCATGCCGGTCGTCTTTTTCGGGT
>NZ_QXGS01000189.1 GCF_003604215.1 Teichococcus vastitatis | reverse complement strand
TGCCTTTCGAAACCTACTCTGAAGGGCGTTGAGGGACGTGAGGGAGCAGGCGAGCGCGGTGAGGGCATGGTGGATGTCGAGCCTGCGCTCGTAGCGGATGGCCAGGCGGCGGAAAGCGGTTGATCCAGGCGAATGTGCGCTCGATGACCCACCTGTGCTGACTGACCCAGCTTCTGGCTGCTCTCGATGCCACGGCGCGCGATCCGGTGTTTGATCCCGCGCCGGAGGCAGGCACGGCGGCAGCGGCGGTGATCGTAGGCCTTGTCGGCATGCAGTTTGTCCGGCCTGCGACGAGGTCTGCCCGGCTTGCCTGGGATGGGTGACACCGCATCGAGCAGATCCTCGACCGGCCTGCTGTCGTGAGTATCGGCGCCGCTCAGCAGGAAAGCGAACGGGATGCCGCAGCGGTCCGTGACGGGGTAACGCTTGGTGCCTGCCTTGCCGCGATCCGTCAGGTTCGGCCCGGTTCCGGCGCTCCCCTTTTCGCTGCGATGGACGCATTGTCCACGCAGGCCGTCTGAGGCAGTGCCTCAGACCCAGTCGATGCGATCAGCCTGGCGCAGGCGCCGCAGCAATTCCCGGTGCAGCCGGTCCCACACCCCAGCTTCCTGCCAGTCCCGCAGCCGCCGCCAGCAGGTGAGGCCGGATCCACAGCCCATCCCCGCGGCAGCATCTTCCACGGAATGCCGGAGCGCAGCACGAAGAGGATGCCGCTCAGGGCGGCACGGGGCGGTACAACCGGCCGTCCGCCCTTCGGTTTGGGCCGCTCGGGCGGCAACAGCGGCTTGATCACCGACCAGAGTTCATCCGAGATCAGGGGCTTCGCCATGACCGGCAGATCGGCGCAGCCTTGCCGCTTTTCCAGGTTTTGAAAGGCGCT
>NZ_QXGS01000019.1 GCF_003604215.1 Teichococcus vastitatis | reverse complement strand
GCTGCGACCAGGTGGACGCTGGATTGATGCGCCCGCCAACTACGGCTCGCGCAAGAGGCTGTATCATCGGTTTGTGCAATGGGCTGGCAGAGGCGTCTGGGTGAGGCTCTTCCAGGCCCTGGCCGCGGCAGGCGGGCTGCCTGCGGAGCTGCTGCTCGGCAGCACTCCCGTGAGGGCCCATCGCTGTGCCACCGGCGGCAAAGGGAGCAGAAGATCCAGGCGCCCGCCATCAGCCGGGGCGGCCGCACCACCAAAATCCAGGCTCTGAGTGAGGACCGGGGGGCGCCCGCTCGCCTTTGTCCTGACACCCGGTCAGGCGGCTGGCTGCCGCGCTGCTGAAGTGCTGTTGCGGAACCTGCCATCCGCTAGCCTGGTCATAGCCGACCGTGCCTGCGACACCCATGCCATCCGTCAGCAGATCCAGAGGCAGGGCGCCGTGTCGAACATTCCGCCGAAGCGGAACAGGCCCTGAAAGTGCTGTTTCAGCCCGGTCCCCTGCCGTGGCCGCAACGCCGTCGAGCGCATGTTCTGTTGTCTCAAAGATTTCCGTCGCGTCGCCACCCGCTACAACAGGCTGGCTACCAACCTCCTGGCTGCCGTCCATCTCGCCGCCATCGTCGGCGATTGGTTATGAAGCCTGGCCGTAGTCCACAGGTGCCGCAGGTCATGGGCATGACATCCAACAGCGGCACCGGGGGTGGCATTGGCGCGGCCTTCACTCCTGCGCCGGTCCACCGTGACGGAAGGGATGCTCGGACCCGTAGGCCAGCAAGACCGGCGTGCGTTGCGGCCTGGTGGTGTCCGTGCTCAGGGAGCATTCGCGGCACCTATATGCGGGATGCTCCGGCCACATCCCCGTTGGTTAATGAGCCGGGCCGCAGCGGGATCAAAGTAGCGCTGCCATGCCTGGTAGCCGGAGCTTGGCCCTCCATGCAGAACCAGCGCCGGTATGCCAACAGGATCGCCGCAGGCTTCCCAGGAGAGTGTGTGGTCATCTTCCACCGAAAGACGGCCTGATGCATAAGTCTCAAGTGCGGGATACAAGCCGAGCATCCTCGTTTGACCCGCTTACGCCGTCGCCTCCGGAAGTCATCGGCCGTGTTTCGGTAGGGATCGATGCATCTTGGGGTCGCGGCGTAATGCCTGCGTGGCGCGCTGCCGCATATCCTGCGTCGCATGGCGCGGGAGAGCCCTGGCGCTTCAGAGTGCAGCGTTAGTAGTCCGAAGCCGGTGGGCCAGCTCGCGCATCACCCACCACGCGAAATGCGGAACTTCATCGACGGCGAAGCGAAACTGACGCATATCGATCGCGGCGACTTCGCAAGGCGATTGAGCCTCGGCGGTGACGGTGCGGGGCTCCTCGTCAAGTAGGGAAAGGATCCCTAAGGCTTGCCCGGGCCCGATCCGCTCGATGACGTGGTTCCGCCGGCGAACTTCCACTTCCCCTTCCAGGAGGATGTACATGCAATGCGGCTTGTCGCCTTCCCGGAACAAAAAGTCACCCTGGGCAAAGCTCAGGACAACACCAAGGGAGCGGGAAATCTGCCGCATATCCAGATTTTGGGGGCCACCCTCCAGCATCGCCGCCTCTTTCTTGTCAGTATTCGCGAAAGGAGAATAGCGGTTAACAGCGCCTTTCAAAACCTACCCTGAAGCGCGTTGAGGCAGATGAGGGAGCAGGCGAGCGCGGTGAGGGCGTGGTGGATGTCGAGCCTGCGTTCGTAGCGGATGGCCAGACGGCGGAAGCGGTTGATCCAGGCGAAGGTGCGCTCGATGATCCACCGGTGCTTGCCCAGCCTCTGGCTGCTCTCGATGCCGCGGCGCGCGATCCGGTGTTTGATGCCGCGCCGGAGGCAGGCGCGGCGGCATCGGCGATGATCATAGGCCTTGTCGGCGTGCAGTTTGTCCGGCCTGCGGCGAGGCCTGCCCGGCTTGCCTGAGATGGACGGCACCGCGTCGAGCAGATCCTCGAAGGGCCTGCTGTCGTGCGTGTTGGCACCGCTCAGCAGGCAAGCGAGCGGGATGCCGCAGCGGTCCGTGACGAGGTGCCGCTTGGTGCCTGCCTTGCCGCGATCCGTCGGGTTCGGCCCCGTTCCGGCACCCCCTTTTTGGCTGCAATGGATGCGCTGTCCATGAAGGCCCGGCTCCAGTCGATCCGATCCGCCTGGCGTAGGCGTCGCAGCAACTCCCGATGCAGCCGGTCCCATACACCGGCCTCCTGCCAGTCTCGCAGTCGCCGCCAGCAGGTGACGCCGGATCCACAGCCCATCTCCTGCGGCAGCATCTCCCAGGGGATGCCGGAGCGCAGCACAAAGAGGATGCCGCTTAAGGCAGCCCGGGGCGATACAACGGGTCGTCCGCCTTTAGGCTTGGGCTGCTCCGGCGGCAACAGCGGCTCAATGACCGACCAGAGTTCATCAGAAATCAGGGGCTTCGCCATGCCCCTCAGATTGGTGCGGCCCTACCGTCCGTCCAGGTTTTGAAAGGCGCTGTAAATCGGGTTGAGCAGCAAGGTTGCTGAACCATAGTACTGGGACCGGAAGAACCAGCATTCGGAGGATACTACGGGCCTGCTCCCGGTCAAGCGGCCGCCTGCATTCAGGGCGTGGTCGCCTTGAGCGCAGCAAGCCGGGCCCCCATCGACACCTCATGGAGGATGCCCATTTCATCGCTCACCTGGCATATCGCCAACAGCGCCATGCAGGACTGGAGAAGATCGGGGCGGCAGCGATCAATCTGGCATTCGCAGCGGGCTCCAGGAACATTCCGATTTCGGCATGAACCCCGATGCGGTGAACGCCGCAGATGGTGATGCCTGTGCCTACTTTGCCGACACGCAACACGGTTCCTCGGCTTGCGGACCATGGTCCTGGGGCATGCATCCGAATCATCCAAGGGCTCGAACATCAGAAGATTGGGTTGACGGAGGCAGCCTCAGCCACCTGCCGCTCAGCGGGCACCACCGTTCATCGGGCCGTCATCGGTCCGATGATGGAGGGGCAGGCTGATTCCTATTCGCAGGCCCTGATCGGATCCCGTCATGGCGACGCTACCGTTCATCTGCTGTTCCACGAGGCCGAGAAGCATGCGCAGGCCGAAGCGCGGCTCCGGCGCGGAGCGCAGGCCAATCGCGCCGTTCTCTTGCCAGTCCAGAAGAAGCTGCCTTCCTGCCTCCTTCCACTGCACGATGACTTCGCCGTCTGAGCGCGACAACGCGCCGTGCTGGGCGGCGTTGGCCATCATCTCATGCAGAACCAGTGCGAGCGGTTGCACGCAGGCGGAAGGAAGCATGACCGAAGGTCCGCTGCCCGACACACGGCATGCGAAGGCTCCGGGGATTTCTTCCGCGAGAAGCGTTTCAAGATCGCCGCCGATCCAGCCCGTGCCGGCCAGAAGCCGGTGCGCGCGTGCGAGCGCTTCGATCCGGCCCTGGAGCGAAGCCGACAGGTCTGCGACCGTCTCGGCCTGGCTGAGACGGACGATGCTTTTGACGATGGCCAGGGCATTGATGGCGCGGTGGTCGATCTCCATCAGAAGGAGCCGCTCCGCAGCTTCCAGCTGCTTGATCCGGCGGGTTTCGGTCGCGTCCCGCTGCGAGGCGAAGTAGTAGATCAGTTCTCCGGATTCGCCCATCACGGGGCTGATGGCCAATTCGTTCCAGAAGGACGAGCCATCCTTGCGGTAATTGAGAAGCTCGGCCGAGACATGTTCACGGCCGGCATCCAGGCCCCGCCGCAGCTTCTCCACGGCCGTGGTATCCGTGTCCGGACCCTGAAGAAAGCGGCAGTTCCGCCCGACAACCTCATCCGCTTCATAACCGGTGAGATCCAGGAATGCCTGATTGGCGATCACGATGGGATTATCCGGTTGCCGCGGATCGGTGATCACCATCGGCATCCGCGTCCTCTCAACAGCGACCAGCGCGAGTTCCCTGCGATCCAGGAGTGCCTTCGGCGCCGCCGCGGTGGGAGGATCACCCTCGAATGATGCCATCGTAGCGCAGCCACTCTCGCGTTCTTGGAACCGGACCTGAGGAACGCCTCGCTTCGCAAGCAGGTTGCGCGGCTTCAAGGGAAGCCGAGGAAATCCGCTGAAGGAGCGTGCGTTCCTGGGCCGTGGCGGTGCAAGCCACCGGCCGGCCATCCATTGTTCATCGGCTGTCGTCCAGAACAAGGCCTCCGGCGCGCCGTTAAATCCTTCGAGGTGCCAATCGATGCTGAAGAGCCTGCCATTGCCGAAGCGAAGAGCGGGTCAGACCCTGCTGCTGTTCGGCAGGAACTAAAACCGGATCAGCAGGCGAAGGCCGGAATGCTGTGGGAAGAGGCGATCTGCTGCATGGGCCGCTTGTCAGCCGCCCCTACGTCATCATTCCCGCACGAAACGCGGCCGCGGCGCGGCCTTGAACATCCGCCACGCAGCATGGAGATGGCCGATTGCGGCAGTGCGCCGGGCCTCCGCCCAGCCCTCCAGGGTCTCCACCGCGGGTCGGAGGGCGGGATCCGCTTCGCCCAGACGTCTGGCCAGGGCCTCAGCCATGGCCGCGTCGTTAATCATTCCCAGCTCCTCCTGCAGTTCCTTGCAGGCGCGCAGATAAGGTTTCAGCCGCCGCCTCTTGAGCACGGGCACCAGGAACTCGATCGCGTAACGGAGCCGCTTCAGGGCCTTCCTCAGGTCGTGCAGCTCCTCCTCGGAACGATGGCGGATCCGCCGGCCGCGCTTCCTGACCTTGCGTCGCAGATGGCCCAGAAGATCCGGCGCAACATCAGCCACGGGGCTGGCAAGGGCCTCGCTTCCCCGAGCCGGCCATGCGGATGCATCCCGTGTCCAGGCCGAGAGGTCGAGCACCAGCCGGGTGAGGGATGGCTGATCCAGCTCCTCCTTCAGCCGCCCATGCGCGGCCTGCCGTTCCGCCTCGGCCGGCTTTCGCAGGGCGCGGATCAGGGGCGCCGGCAGGTCCTGTTTCTCGGCCTCCTCCAGCGTTTCCGAGCAGAACACGTCCCAGTCCCGCGCCTCGCCCAGGATGCGGCCAAGCCGTCGGAGCGCCTCGGTGAACCGAGCCTCCGTTTCCTGCGCTAGATGGGGACGGAACAGAACCAGTGCTGTCCGCAGGCGGCGCACCGCGATGCGCATCCGGTGCACGCCCTCGGCCGAGCCTGAGGAAGCGGCCGGCTGGTTCCCGACCAGGCTGGCCAGGAGAACGGCGACCAGATCCTGGAAGGCCGCGGACCCGCTGCCATCCGGCGAAACCGAGGGCGCCTTCTCATGGATCGGCTCCGCCAGAGAACCCGTGGCCAGGCGCCAGCCGCGCTGGGCCTTGCTTTCAGCGCTCAGGACCAAGTCCAGCGCCGCCTGGAGCGAGTTGGCTGCGGCGAGGAGTGCCGCCGGATCGCCCTCCTTGAGCTCGAGCTCCACTTCGCGGATCGGCTCGGTATGTTCTCCGGCCTGGAGCCAGCCCAGATCGGTGGCGATCTCCACCAGCCCGCCGGCCACACGCAGACAGCGCACGGTCCGCGTGACCTCGGTGGAAAAAACCGACCGAACGGCGCTTCCGGCAAGATCCCCGACAGGCGTATCGCTCAGCCGCGATAGATCCGGCTGGCCATCCCGCAGTTCCCATTCCCATTCACCGCGGGTAAAGACGCCATTTCCCTGGCGTTGCTTGAGGGTCTGAACAAACCGCCCGCCGGCCTCACGGACCCGCAGGGCGGCGCCTGCGGCGCGTAACGCGTGTTCCGCGGTGTCGTAGTAGGTCGTCATTTCCCGTCGGGGCGGCCGGGTTTCCGCGAAGCGCAGCAAGGTATGCGTCTCCAGGGCCGTGTGCGCACCATCAGGAAGAAGGAACTTGATCTCGATTTCGACGGGTCGGGTCTTGGGATCGTCAACCATGCACCCCCTAACGCGGGTGTTTTCCGCCCGTTGCCACGGGAGATGGCGTTGCGAGCCCTCGGGAAGTCATCCGAAACGCCGGTTCCCAACCTGCGTCAGGGGGGATGGTTGTTCTGTCAGCGAAGCCCATGATGCTGCACGGCTCCCGATCATCGGCACGTTCATTTGGGTGACGACGTGGGCCCGCATCGGACGCTGCTTCCGGGAGCTGCGAGTGCGAAAGGGAAGAGTGCCATCGAGGGGTTCCGATCAATCCGGGTGAAGCGGCTGAAACCCGATGCCCGCCGCAGTTCCGGCTGCCGGGCCTGGAACCACAACGAGATGCCGCCTAGTACCGCGCTGCTGTTGTCGCAGGACGCAGTTCCAGCTAGGCCCGGCTCATCGGCAACCGGTGTATTTCCCCGCGTCCGCCCCGTTGTCTTGAGTGAAACCGACCTTGGCAAGAGGTTACCGCACTTTCCTGTCATTGACTTGGCCGTGATAGCCATTTTCCGGCGGCTTGTGAGACAGTTTGCTCAGCCGCAGCATTGACCAAGCGGCTCCCGGAGCATCGATCGTGGACATCGACCTGATCATCATCGCCTTGATCATCCCTGCCGCAGCCATCTTTCTTTTCGAAAGGTTCATTGCCGGACCGGTGGTGAAAGAAGCCCTCGAAACGGCTGCCGCCGAGTATCGCGCTCTGCAGGATGGCGGCGCTCAATGGGGCCCTTCCAGGTTGCCCTACAGCTCCTGAAATCCGGCGTCGCCGGACATCCGGCTGAGCTCCCCCGGCGAGCCGGCCGCTCCAATATTTTCCTCCGCCTGCCATCCCCAGGATTGCATCGATGAGCCTTGTTCGCCTGTTTGCCTATGCTGCTGCCTGGATCTCTCTGATCGCCTGTACCGTGGTGATCAGCATGCTGGCCCTCGAAGAAACCAAGCAGCGCCAGCAGGATCGCGCGGCCTTTGATGCGAGTTGCCAGGCGACCATGACACGGTACGAGTGCCTTGCCCTCTGGCGCAACGGCACGGGCCGGGCCACCGCTCCTCGCATCTTCACGAATGCATCTTACTGAGCATCTGCGCGTCGGGCGGTTTGCGCCATCCTGATGTCCCCGGCGGCCTGCCTTCATGCCCAGACTCCGCGTGGCGCCCGCCACCGCCGGAGCCAGATTCGGGCCGGTCTCCCGGCGAAAACTGTGCAGAGCAAAGGAACTTCCGAAACAACACGGATTGCAGCGCCCATACTCTTTCGATGTCCTGATGCAGGTCCGCTCATATCGAGCGCCCAGGCTTCGATGCGACATGCATCGGGTGAGCCTTCTGCCGCATCCGGTCCTGCCGACGGCTTGGAGGCGAAGAAGCTCTCTCCGACATGCGATCATGCCGGTGCTGGGCGTCCCATCGAGCGCAGCAGGCGTGCCGGATCTGCTTCCGCTTCAAGGCCCCAGATGGCTTCCTGCCAGCGCCCGGCTTCCGTGCCCCGTCCCGCGCTGGCGCAGTTTTCGCGAAACTTGGTGTCCAGCTCGCTGTCGGCGAGAGGCCGCCCGGCGCTTCCACGGGCCTGAGTGACCAGCGCGGCAAACTCCCGGCCATCGGCACAGCGCAGGCTGACGCGCGCAGCACCCCGGGGCAGGCTTTCATCCAGCCCAGCCCGCACCTTCTCCCTCAAGGCCGCGATGGTGGGATCGTTCAGCGCGCTGGCCGAGAACTCCTCCACTCCCGCGGCTCCCCGCACTAGGGCCGCTGCGGCAGCATGATGGATGCTCACCCGGCAGTCGCGCGCGGTGCGGACCGGGCGGTTGCCCCGGTCCAGCAGCAATTGGTCGCCCTCGACGCTCACCTCGACGATGTTCTGCGACGCCACCTTTGTCCGGAGTTCCAGGCAGGCATCGATCACGGCGTGGAAGACGATGCCGGCGGGATAGGGCTTGTAGGTGTTCCGCGCGAATTCCCAGCTTCTGCCGAGCCCGCCAGCGATTCGTTCCTGATTCGGAACATCCCCCATGGCCCTGGCCCAGCCGAGCGGACCCTCAATGGCCGCCGGCGCCGCAGTGTAGCCTTCCCGGGCGAGAAGCGCGGCGAGCAGCCCGTTTCGCGCGGCGTTGCCCATGCCGACGTTCTTCGCGGCGGTGGACAGGTTCTCGACAAGGCCGGCTGACTGGCTGGCGGCGATCCCGAGGGCGTGTGCGGTCCGGACGGCACCCAGTCCGAGGAGCCTGGCGCAGCCCGCCGCCGCTCCGAAGACCCCGGCTGTGGAAGTGATGTGCCAGCCACGATCATAGTGGCCGGGCGAAACCGCGCATCCGATGCGGCACTCCACCTCCGCGCCCAGCACGAACGCGTGGAGCAGCTCCGCGCCGGTGTGCCCGTTCGCTTCGACCAGCGCCAGAAGCGGCGGGGCAACGGGCGCGGTCGGGTGGATCACCGTTTCCAGGTGGGTGTCGTCGTAGTCGAGCAGGTTTCCGGCCAGTGCGTTGACAAAGGATGCGCCCATCTCGTCCAGCCGCTCGGGCCGTCCGAGAACCGTGGCCCTCCCGCCTCCGGAAAACCGCGCCATGACCCGCGCGGCGGCCGCGACGGCGGGGTCCGAGGACACCCCCAGCGCGCAGCCCAGGAAGTTCAGGAGCGAGCGCTTCGCCTCGTGCCGCAGGGCAGGAGGGATCGCATCCCAGCGGGACCCGGCGACAAAGGCGCCCAGCGCCGCGGCGGCGGGAACGGATTCCGGTGGCGCCATGGTCATTGCGCCCGGGTGATCAGGCCATCGCGCGAGGCCCGCACCCAGCGCGCATCATCCTCGCGGAGAAACGACGCCAGCTCCGCGGGGGCGAGCACGCCGAGATCGGCACCGATGCCCGTGAGCCGTTCGCGCGTCCTCGGATCCTCCAGGGCGCGCAGCACCGCCGCGTGCAGGCGCCCGGCGACCGCGGCGGGAAGTCCGGCGGGGCCGAGCATCGCGTACCAGCCGGCGAAGTCGTACCCGGTCACGCCGGCTTCCTGCAGGGTCGGAACATCCGGCAGCAGGGGGGTCCGCGTCGCGGTGGTCACGCCGAGGGCGCGGATCCGGCCAGCCGCCAGATGCTGCGCAGCCGCGACCGTGCTGTTCCACGCGGTGGGCAGGTGACCCGCCACGAGGTCATTCAGGATCGGCGCGGCGCCGCGATAGGGAATTTCCACCATCTCCACTCCGACCAGCCGCGTGAACAGGTTTCCCGCATACGAGATCGCCGCATCCGAGGTTCCGAAGCCGATGGTCCTCGGCGCCGCCTTCGCCGCCGCCACGAGGCCCTGAACATCCCGGAACGGGGCATGACCGGAGGCCGTCAGCAACAGCGGGTAGCGCGACAGCAGGGCGACGGGGGAGAAATCCCGCAGCGGCTGGTAGGGCACGTTCGGCATGACGTAGCTGTTCATGACGTGGCTGCCCGTGTCGACCAGCAGCAGGTAGCCATCCGGCTCGGCACGCGCCACCGCTTCTGAGCCGATCGCGCCATTCGCGCCCGGTCTGTTCTCCACCAGCACCGTCTGCCCGAGGGCCTGCGCCAGGCCATCCGACATGGCGCGCACAAAGATGTCGGTGCCGCCGCCGGGCGCGTAGGGCACCACCAGCCGGACGGGCCGGGAGGGCCAGGCCTGCGCGCGGGCGACGCGGGGCGCCGCAAGGGCGGCGGAAAGGGCAGCCAGCGCCGCGCGGCGCGGAATTGCGGGCATGTGGTTCCTCCGGGCCCCGGCGTTCGGATGATGCTTGCAGGGCCTCCTTGTTATCGATACCACGATTGAAGCAGAAACGGGGGAGGGTCAATGCCATGGTGCAACGCTTTGCGAGCGGTTCCCCGGCGTGAGCGACGTTCTTCGCGGCCGTCAGGCCCTGGTCACCGGATCCACCGGCGGCATTGGGCTCGCGGTCGCCCGCCGGTTGGCGGCGGACGGGTGCGCCGTTGTGCTGCACGGCCTCGCCGGTGAGGCGGAGGGCGACGCGGCGACGGAAGCAATCGCCCGGGAGACCGGCTCGGCGGCCCGGTACCTGCGCGCCGACCTGTCGCGACCGGAGGAGATCGCCGGCCTGCTCGGGGCTGCCGGCGAGTTGGACATCCTGGTCAACAACGCGGCCAGCGTGCGGCATTTCGCGCCCGTGGACGCCATGCCGCCGGAACACTGGGACCTCGACGTCGCGGTGAATCTGTCGGCGGCCTTCCACACCATCCGCCTGGCGCTGCCGGGCATGCGGTCCCGCGGCTGGGGCCGGATCGTCAACATGTCCTCGATCTACGGCCTTGTCGGGGCGGCGGACCGGATCGGCTACGTGGTCACGAAAACGGGGCTGATCGGCATGACGCGCGCCGTGGCCCTGGAGACGGTGCGGCAGGGCATCACCTGCAACGCCCTTTGCCCGGGCACCACCCTGACGCCGGGCATTGAGGAACGGATCGCGGGGCTGGTCGCCGGCGGGCTGGACCCTGCGGCGGCCACCGAGGCGGTGCTCCGCGGCAAGCAGCCGACAGGCCGCTTCGTGGAGGCCGGCGCCGTGGCGGATCTGGTGGCGTTCCTGTGCGGGCCCGCGGCCCGGGATGTCACGGGCGCGGCCTTTCCGGTGGATGGCGGCTGGTCGGCAGCCTGAGGCGGCACCGAACCACGCCCGCCACGCCTCAGCCAGGCAGGGGATCGGCGTCGAGCCGCACGGAAATGCCCTCCAGGCCGGAGGCGGAGGCCGGGTAGCGCTCCAGCACGATCGGGTCGTGGCCCGGGATGATGTGGTCGGGCGAACTGGCCAGCCGGTGGAGGGTGTCGTAGCCCTCCAGCATCTGGGCCACGTCCGCGACGATGGGAAAGGGCCGGCGTTGCCGGAGGTTGGCGTAGAAATGCGTGGCGTCGGAGGCCAGCACCACCCAGCCCCGCCGCGTCCGGACCCGCGCCACCTGAAGGCCCAGCGAGTGGCCACCGACATGGTGCAGGCTCAGGCCCGGAGCCAGTTCGGAACTGCCGTCGTGGAAGCGGGCGCGTCCGGCGAAGACCCGGCCGACCATCGCCTGCACGTCGGACACCTCGAAGGGCTGGCGCAGGATGCCGTGGCACATGCAGCGCCCCGTGCAATATGCCATCTCCCGGTCCTGGACGTGGTAGCAGGCGGCGGGAAACATGGAGTGATTGCCGGCATGGTCGTAATGCATGTGGGACAGGATGACGTCCGGCACGGAGGCGGCGTCGACGCCGATGGTGGCGAGGCCCTCGGCCGGGCTGCGGAGCAGCTGGCGGCCCCGCCGCCGCGCCACCTCCGCGTCGAAGCCCGTGTCGAGCACAAAGGTCCGGCCGCCGCCCCGGATCGCCCAGACGAAGTAATCCAGCGGCATGGGCGCATTGTCGTGCGGGTCGCCGCCGATGAAGTTCTCATGCGCCGGCCGGTCGTGCCGGGCGTAGCGCACCGCGTGGATCTCGTAGGTCGCCTCGTCAGCCGCCATGGTTGTTTCCTTTCCCGTGATGTTTCCCAGCCCGTCCGTCGCCATGCCGGATGATGCCGGTGCGCAGGGCGCGGCAACCCGCATGCGCGACGTCGCGCAGCGGGCTGGTGTCTCGCCCATGACCGTGTCCCGTGCCTTGCGCGATCCGTCCAAGGTGTCCCCCGCCGTGCTGCGGCGTGTGGAGGAAGCCGTGCGGGCCGTCGGCTACGTGCCGAACCGCCTGGCCGGCGGCCTGTCCTCGATGCGGACCAATGTGGTCGGCATGGTGGTCCCGAGCCTCGACAACTCGCTCTACTCGCCGACGATCCAGGGCGTGTCCGCGGTGCTGCACGCTGCCGGCTACCAGTTGATGATCGGCGAGTGCGGGCACAGCCCGCAGGGCGAGGAGGCGCTGGTCGCCGCCTTTCTGGCCCAGCGGGTCGCGGGGCTGATGCTGCACGGCGTGCACCACACGGAGGCTGCGGCCGCGATGCTGCGCCGCGCCGGGATTCCCGTGGTGGAAACCGGCAGCCTGTCCGCGAAGCCGCTCGACATGGTGGTGAGCTACTCCAATGAGGCGGCGGCCCAGGCCATGACGCTGCACCTGCACCGCCTGGGCTACCGCCGCATCGCTTGTGTCACGCTGCCCTCCGCCGGCAATGAGCGGAGCCGGGACCGGCAGAGGGGCTATCGCGCGGCGCTCGCCTCCGTGGGCCTGGAGGCCGATCCGGCGCTGCTGATGGAGATGCCGCCCGGCCTCGCCTCGGGCGCCGAGGCGGTGGTCCGCCTGCTGCAATCTCCTGCGCCGCCGGATGCCGTGTTCTTCGCCGGCGATGTTCTGGCGGCGGGGGCGCTGTTCGAATGCCAGCGTCGTGGCTGGGCGGTTCCCGCCCGGGTGGCGCTGGCCGCCTTCGATGACATCGACATCCTGCGCCACGTCGTGCCGCCAGTGAGCACGCTGCGCCTGCCCCGGGCCGAGATCGGGCGGCGGGGGGCCGAGGTGCTGCTGGACCGGATCGAGGGCCGCGCCGCCGGAACCGTGGCGGTCGATCTGGGCTTCGAGATCGTGCAGCGCGGCAGCACCTGAGCAGGCAATTTCTGGTATCGATACCATGTTTCGCCTTGTGCCGCCCGGCCACCCTGCATAGACCCGAACCCAGGCCCGGCCTGGGCCAGGGAGGGAAACAATGGCGCAAGAGGTGGTCGGGTTCATCGGGCTCGGGCAGATGGGCAGTCGCATGGCGGCACGCCTGCTCGATGCCGGGCATGGGCTGGTGGTGTTTGACCGATCGGACGCCGCCATGCGGCCCCTGGTCGCCCGCGGCGCCCGCGCGGCCGCCAGCCCCGCCGAGGTGGCCGAACTAGCCGGCACTGTGATGGCCAGCCTGCCGACACCGGAGGTGGTGCGGAGCGTGGCGCTCGGCCCGGACGGCGCGATCCATGGCAAGCGGATGACGCGCTTCGTGGATTTCTCCACCACGGGTCCCCGCGTCGCGCGGGATGTCGCCGCGGCGCTCGCCGATGCCGGCAAGGCCTCGGTAGACGCGCCGGTCAGCGGCGGCATCACGGGGGCGGAGAAGGGAACCCTCGCCATCATGGTGTCGGGGCCCCGCGGCGAGTTCGAGGCCGTCGAGCCGATGCTGCGCCGCCTGGGAAACCCGTTCTTCTGCGGCGAAGGCGCGGGCCAGGCGCAGGTTCTGAAGCTCTGCAACAACCTGCTCGCCGCCACGGCGCTGGCGATTTCCTCCGAGGCCATCGCCATGGGCGTCAAGGCGGGCCTCGATCCGTCCCTGATGTGCGAGGTCATCAACAACAGCAGCGGCCGCAATAGCGCGACACAGGACAAATTCCCGCGCGCCGTGATCCCGCGCAGCTTCGATTTCGGCTTCACCACGGGGCTGTCGCACAAGGATGTGCGGCTCTGCGTGGATGAGGCGGAGGCGATGGGCGTGCCGATGGTGGTCGGCAGCGCGGTGCGGCAGATGCTGGCGGTAACCAGCGCGGCATTCGGTGCTGACAGCGATTTCACCTCCATCGCGAAGGTGGTCGAGCAGTGGGCAGGGGTGGAGGTGCGCGGCGCCTCGCCCGCCGCACCGGCCGGCGGCCTCACTCCAGCCGGATGTTGAGGTCGCGCAGTACCTCCGCCCAGGATGCGCGGTCCTCGGCGATGAAGGAGCGCATGGCGTCCGGCGAGGTGGTGACGGGCAGCGCAGCCTGGGCGCGGAACACCTCCCGCACGGCGGGATCTTCCACCCCCTCGGCCGCCACCGCGGCGAGGCGCTCCGCCGCCGCCGCCGGCATGCGGGCGGGGCCGAGCAGGCCGAACCAGTTGCCGGCATTCACCGGCATGCCGAGTTCGGCGAGGGTCGGCGTGTCCGGCAGCAGCGGGATGCGCGCCGGCGCCCCGACGCCCAGGATCCGCACCTTGCCGTCGCGCGCCACCGCCTCGGCCGGGCCCGCATTGAGGAACATGGCGTCGATCTGCCCCGCGATCAGGGCCGTACTGGCGGGAGCGGCGCCGGTGTAGGGTACGTGGAGCATCCGCAGCCCGGCGCGCTTCGCCAGCGCTTCCATGGCGAGGTGGGACGTGCTGCCGATACCCCAGGAGCCGAAGCTCACCCGGCCGGGGTCGGCGCGCACCCGGGCGAGGAACGCATCGAGGTCGGCCGTGCCGAAGCCCGGGCGCGTCAGCAGCACGAAGGGGCCACGGGCGAACAGCGTCACCGGCATGAAATCGGCAACGGGGTCGTAGGGCAGCCGGGGGTAGATCAGCGGGTTGATGGCATGGGTCTCGGCATTGGCCAGGATCAGCGTGTGCCCATCCGGCGCGGCGCGCGCCACCGCCTGCGTGCCGACCGCGCCATTGGCGCCCGGCCTGTTCTCGATCACCACGGCCTGGCCGAGGCGTGCCGACATGGCAGGCGCCATGGCGCGGATCACCACGTCCGCGAGGCCGCCCGCATTCCACGGAACGATGACCCGCACCGCCTGGTCCGGGTAGGCCGCGAGCGCGGAGGTGGCGAGGGGGAGGGCGGCGGCCGCCCCGAGAAGCCGACGCCGTGTCAGCTGGGCCATGTCTGTTGTTCCTGTGTCTTGCCGCCGTGCGCCGCGCGCCCGGCCGTCGCGCGGGCTGCGGGCGCGGGGGTTCGGGTGCGCACGGGATGTTTCCTCCGGCCAGCCACAGGGCCGCGGCGCCGGGCGGCGGTCCCATGCTCTGGATCCAGGTGGAAACGTTCCGCCTCAGCAGAGAGCTGTCAAGGATTGCTGATTGCCATACAATTATTTTGATGCTTGCCTGGGCCGGCAGTCGGACCAGGAATGGCACGGCTGGGGATTGCAAGGCAGAACAGGCCGGCCGTGCCGGCCGGACGGAGGAAACAACGGTGATCCACGAGCTTCGAATCTACCACTGCGTGTCTGGGCGCCTGCCGGACCTGCTGAAGCGTTTCGAAACCATCACCCTGGGCATTTGGCAGAAGCACGGCATCCGGCAGGCCGGCTTCTGGACCGTCGCCGTCGGCGATTCGAACCAGGACCTGTATTATCTGCTGGAATGGGATTCCCTTGGCGAGCGCGAAGCGAAGTGGAACGCCTTCCAGGCCGACCCGGAATGGATCGCCCGGCGCGCGGAAACCGAGGCCAACGGCGCCATCGTCGCCAGCATCAGCAACCTGATCCTGCAGCCGACGGCCTTCTCCTCGGTGCGCTAGGGCTTTATTCGGCGGCGCCGGCCTCGATGGCCCGGGCGCGCCCCGCCTCCGCCTTTTCGCGGGCCTGGTGGTTCAGGATGCGCAACGCAACGCGCGCCGCCTGGCGGACATGCTCGCGGCAGGCTTCCCAGGTGCCCTCGCCGTCGCGGCGCTCGATGGCCTCGACGATGCGGCGGATCTCCTCGATGGTGCGGGGCAGCCGGTCCGGATCGGCGAGGGTGGTGGCGCGCAGCTGGGTGTTGCGGTTGAGGAGCTGGTCCAGCATCCGGGCCACATAGGCGTTGCGGCAGCCGCGCAGCAGGACGTCGTAGAAGCGCCTCTTCAGCCCCAGGAGGGCGACCCGGTCGGTGCTGCTGTGCGACGCGGCGATCTCCTCGAACACCGCGCGCAACTCGGCCGTCTCCGCCTCGGAAGCACGCTCGGCGAAGCCCTGACCCGCCAGCGCCTCCAGCACGCCTCGGACCTCGTAGACCTGCATCGCGTCGGCCGGCGAGAGGTAGGACACGAAGGGTCCCCGGTTGGGCACCACCTCCACCAGCCCCTCCGCCTCCATCAGGCGCACGGCTTCCCGGATCACGCTGCGGCTGACGCCGAACAGGTCGCACAGCTTGCGGTCCGAGAGATGCTCGCCGGGGGCGAAGCGGCCGCTGGCGATGGCGTCGCGCAGCCGGTCCTCGACCTGCCGCCGCACGGGCTGCGGCGTGACGCGCAGGGTTCCGTCGTTGGGCATCTCTCCTCCGTGTCTCCGCGCGGCCCGCGCCATGATGCACTGCAATGTGGTTGCTGCGCCGGTTCCCGTCCAGCCGAAAAGCCTGCATTACGTCAACAATCACATTGACCGACAATCATACAGGAGCATACGGTCTCCTGTCCATTCGGGAGGAACGGCATGTCCGACGACAACTGGTTCGACAAGGGTCTCGAGGTCCGCAGGGCCGTACTCGGCGCGGAATACGTCGACGGCAGCATCGCCAAGGCCGATGATTTCATGATGGCCTTCCAGCGCATCACCACCGAATGGTGCTGGGGCTATGCATGGAGCCGCCCCGGCCTCGACCGCAAGACGCGCAGCATCATGAATCTGGCCATGCTCACGGCCCTCGGTCGCACGCCCGAGATCAAGCTGCATGTGAAGGGTGCCCTGAACAACGGCGTCACCGTGGAGGAGATCAAGGAGATCCTCCTCCATGCCACGGTGTATTGCGGCATCCCCGCCGGCCTGGACGCCTTCAAGGCGGCGCATGAGGTGCTGGTGAAGGAGGGCGCGCTCAGCGGCGAGCCCGCGCGTCCCGCGGAATGAGCGCCCGGGACCTGCGCCGGGTCGCCTTTGTCGGCGTCGGCAACATGGGCTGGCCGATGGCCGCCCGCTTGGTCGAGGCCGGGTTCGAGGTGGTCGCCTGCGACGCTGCGCCCGGACGTGCACAATCCTTTGCCGCGGAGGTGGGCGGCGTGGCCGCGGCGGACGCGGCGGCCGCGGTCCGCGGCGCGGACGCCGTGATCACCATCCTGCCCACGTCGAAGCACGTGGGACAGGCGCTGGAGGCGATGGGCGACGCCATCGCGCCGGGTGCCCTGGTGATCGAGATGAGTTCCGGCGTGCCAACGGCGACGCGGGGCTTCGCGGCCGCGCTCGCCTCGCGCGGCATCGCCATGATCGACGCTCCTGTATCGGGCGGCGTTCCGCGCGCCCGCACCGGCGAACTGGCCATCATGCTTGGCGGGGAGGCGGAACAGGTGGAGCGCGCCAGACCGCTCCTGCAGGCCATGGGAACCACCCTGACCCATGTGGGCGGCACCGGCGCGGGACAGGCGATGAAGGCGCTGAACAACCTGATGGGGGCGGCCGGCTTCCTGATCGGCGTCGAGGCCCTGCTGATCGGGCAGCGCTTCGGGCTGGACCCGGCCGTCATGGTGGACGTGCTGAACAACTCGACGGGCATGAACAACAGCACGCAGAAGAAGTTCAAGCAGTTCGTCCTGTCGCGCAGCTTCGATGCGGGGTTCGGCCTCGACCTGATGGCCAAGGATGTTTCGGTGGCGCTCGAAGTAGGCCGCGAAACCAACACGCCCACACCCTTCGCGGCGCTGTGCCGCGAGATGTGGGCCAGCGCGCAGGGCCTCCTGGGCCCGGGACAGGACCACACCGCCATGGCGCAGTTCTCGGAGCGCCTCGCCGGCGAGACGCTCGGCAGCAGGCCGGCCTGACCACGCGGCGCGGCGGGCCAGGTTTCCGCCGCGCCAGGCACCATCACTCCCCCGGAACTGGCCCGGGCCAAGCTCCGGCGCGTGCCCATGCCGTTCCACGGCGCGTCCGCCGCCTCACCACCACAAAATTTTTTGTCAGACAATATGGGAATTATTGACAAGTTCCGGATCGGGAACGACGGTTTGGGCATCGTCCGGGAACAGGACGGATGGGAGGGCGCCAGTGCCACAGGAAACCACGGTTCCCCGCTCGCCGCCGGAAGGGCGGGCATGAGCGCGGCCGCCGCGAACCCGCCGCTGGCCTTGCGCGCCGCGCGGGCCGCGCTGGAGCCGCGGCAGGTTGCGTCCGACACCGTCGCAAAGGTGCAGACCTGCCTGCTCGACGTCATCGGCGCCGCGCTGGAATCGCGGGACCTGCCCTGGGGGCGGCAGGCCACCGCCCTGGCCCATCCGGTGCCGGACGGCGCGCAGGTCATCGGCGCCGCGCACCGCGCCCCGGCCGGCGACGCGGCCTTCGCCAACGCCGTTCTCGCGCATGGCCTGGTGCGGGAGGACATGCATGCGGGCGCCATCAGCCACCTGGGCGTGGTGGTGTTCCCGGCCCTTCTGGCCCTGGCCCAGCTGCGCAGGCCGGCCGGCGAAGCCTTCGTCTCGGCGGCTGTGGCCGGCTACGAGGTAGGCGCCACCATCGGCGCCGCCCTGTTCGACACGGAACTGGCGAGGCTGTTCCGGCCAACCGGGATCACCGGGCCGATCGGTGCCGCCGCCGCCGCCGCCGTGCTGCTCGGCCTCAGTCCGGAGCGGGCCGCCAGCGCCATCGGCCTGGCGGCCAACGCCACGGGCGGCCTCAACGAGTGGCCCGCCACGGGAGGCACCGAGATGTTCTTCCACCCGGGTTTCGCCGCGCGTTCCGCCGTCACCGCCGCGCGGCTGGCGGAACTGGGTGCCGAGGCGTCCACCACGGCGCTCGACGGCCCGGCCGGGCTCTTCGCCGGGTTTCGCCGCGCCGCCGCGCCGCGCGACCTCCGCTTCTTCGAAGAACCGCCGGAGATCATGGCCGTCTACAACAAACCCGTTCCTGCCTGCAATTTCGCCCAGACCCCCTGCCAGGCGGCGCTTCGGCTGCTCCGCGTGCATGGCTTCCGGTCGGAGGAGATCAGCGACATCCGCATCCGCGTCACCAGGGCGGCCGCCCGCTATCCGGGCTGCGACAGCACCGGCCCGTTCGACCGCCTGCTGCAGGCCAAGATGAGCATCCAGTTCGGCGTCTGCGCCGCGCTTCTGCGCGGCACGGTCGACGAATCCAACTACGCGCTGCCCCCGGATGCCGGGCTGGCCCGCCTGCTGGCCTGCGCGAGCCTTGAGGAGGATCCGGCGCTGACCGCGGCCTTTCCGGCGCGCCAGGGGGCGACGGTGGAGGTCACGGCCGGAGGGCGCAGGGTCGCCGTGACACTCGGCGACGTGGTGCCCGCGACGGCGGAGGAGGTGCGGGAACGCTGCGCCCGGGCGGCGACCGACGCGCTCGGCGCGGCGCGGGCGGCCGCCATCCTGCGCTTCGTCGACGGCCTCCCCGCGGCGGAGGATGCCGGGGCCATCGGCGACCTGCTGGCTGCTCCGGCGGAGGGATCGGCGTGATGCTGCAGCTCGAGGGCTTCCTTCAGGCGCTCAATGCGGGCCTCCTGCTCGGCGCCCATTACGGCCTGATGTGCGTCGGCCTCAGCCTGATCTTCGGGGTGATGCGCGTCATCAACTTCGCCCATGGCGACTTCATGATGGTCGGCATGTACGCCGCCTTCCACATCTTCACGCTGCTCGGGCTGGGGGCGCTGCTGGGCGAGGGCGCCGGGCCCTATGTGGCGGCGCTGCTCGCCGCGCCGGTGCTCTTCGTGCTCGGCTACCTGGCGCAGCGCTTCCTGGTCTCGCGGGTTACCGGCACCCGCGTCGGCAACCTGGAAGGGGAGGGGCACTACGCCCAGCTGATCCTGACCCTCGGCCTGTCGCTGATCCTGCAGAGCGGCGGCCAGATCCTGTTCGGCAGCGTCCCGGTTTCGGTGCCGAGCGAGCTGTCCTCCGAAGCCTGGGAACTGGAGTTCGCGGGCGGGGCGCTGGTGGTGTTCGTGAATCAGGCCCGCGCCTGGGGCGCCGTCGTCGCCGTGGCGATCGTCACCCTGCTCGTGCTGCTCATCACCCGCTCGCGCACCGGCAAATCCCTGCGGGCGGCCGCGGACAACGTCCAGGCCGCCCTCTACATGGGCATCGACGTCGACCGGGCGCACCGCCTCACCTTCGGCCTCGGCGTCGCCATCACCGCGGTGGCGGGCGGCCTGCTCGCCTCCAGCTACCCGTTCACGCCCTATGTCGGGCTGGAATTCGTCATCATCATGTATGCCGGGGTGGTGCTGGGCGGCCTCGGCTCCACGGTGGGCGCCTTCTGGGGTGGCCTGCTGATCGGCGTGATCCAGCAATGCTCGGCCCTGCTGCTGCCTACCCAGCTGCAGAACACCGCGATCTTCGCCGTGTTCCTGCTGGTGGTGTTCCTGCGGCCCCAGGGCCTGCTCGGCCGCGTGTCGGAAAGGACCTGAGCGCCATGTTCCGGCCCCTGGGCGCGCCGCGCATCCTGCTCCCCATCCTGGCCTTCTGCGCCGTCTACGCGCTGCTCGCCGTGACGGTGGAGAATTCTTATCACCAGCTCACCCTGACGCTGGTTCCGGTCTGGGCCATCTTCGGCCTGTCGTGGAACCTGCTGTCCGGCATGACAGGGCTGATCTCCTTCGGCCATGCGGCCTTCTTCGGCCTCGGCGCCTACACGGTCGCGCTGCTCTTCGTGAAGGCGGGGCTGACGCCCTGGCTCGGCATCCCGGTGGCGGGGCTGGTCGGCGGGCTGTCGGGGCTGCTGATCGGCCTGCCGACCTTCCGCCTGCGCGGGCACTACTTCGCGCTGGCCATGCTGGCCTATCCGTTGGCGCTGCTGAACGTGTTCCTGTGGCTCGGCTACCAGGAAGTGTCGCTGCCGCTGATGCGGGACAGCGGCTGGGCGTTCATGCAGTTCGCCGACCACCGCGTGTACATCCTCATCGCCCTCGGCCTGCTGCTCGCGGCCATGCTGGCGATGCGGCTGGTGGAGCGGTCCCGCTACGGCATGGCGCTGATGGCCATCAAGCAGAACGAGGCGGCCGCGGAAGCGGTGGGCATCGACACGCGGCGGCTCAAGCTGGTGACCATCGCGCTGAGCGGCGCGCTGGCGGGCGCCATCGGCGGCTTCCACGCGGTGATCCTGCTGGTGGTCACGCCCGAGGCGGTGTTCGGGATGCTGATCTCCGCCCAGGCCCTGACGGTGGCCATGTTCGGCGGCGTCGGCACGGTCTGGGGGCCCGTGCTCGGCGCCCTGGTGCTGATTCCCCTGGGCGAGACGCTGCACGCCCGGTTCGGCGCCGTGCTGCCCGGCATCCAGGGCGTGGTGTTCGGCACCGCCATCATCGCCGTCATTCTTCTGGCGCCCGAGGGCCTCTACTGGAAGGCGGCCGACCTGCTGCGCCGGCGCCGCGCGGGCAGCGGGCCGGAGGCCGTTCCGCAGGGACGCGAGGGCCCCGCGGCGCCACCCACGCCGGCGGCGCGCACCGCCCCGGGCCCGGAAGCACCGGCCATCCTCCGGGCGGAAGGCGTCTCGAAATCCTTCGGCGGTGTGCGGGCCGTGCGCGAGGTGAGCTTCACGGTGCGACGGGGCGAGATCCTGGGCGTGATCGGCCCGAATGGCGCGGGCAAGACCACCTTGTTCAACCTGCTCAACGGCTTTGTGCGGCCCGACGCCGGGCGTGTCCTGCTCGATGGCCGCGATGTCACGGGCGTCGCGCCCAACCGCCTCTGCCGGGCCGGGGTCGGGCGCACCTTCCAGGTGGTGCGCCCCTTCGCCCGCATGTCGGTGGCGGACAACGTCATGAGCGGCGCCCAGGTCCACGCCGCTTCCGCGGAGGAGGCGCGGGAGATGGCCCGCCGGGCCATGCGGCGCGTCGGCCTCGGCGGCATGGAGGATGCCCGGGCGGGCGCGCTGAGCAACCTCGACCTGCGGCTGATGGAGCTGGCGCGCGCCCTGGCGGGCAATCCCCGCCTGCTGCTGCTGGACGAAACCTTCGCGGGGCTCGGGGCACCCGAGGTCGAGCAGCTGCTCGGCGTCATCCGCGGCGTCGCCGCGGAGGGTGTCACGGTGGTCATCATCGAGCACACGCTGCACGCCATGGTCCGGCTGGTGGACCGCTTCGTGGTGCTCGACAACGGCGCCGTGCTGGCGGAGGGCCTCCCGCAGGAGGTCACCGGCAACCGGGCGGTGGTCGAGGCCTATCTCGGAAGCAAGTGGATAGCCCATGCTGGAGATTGAGGAGCTGCACGCCGGCTATGGCGGCACCCCGGTGCTGAAGGGCGTGAGCCTGCGCGTCGGGCAGGGCGAGTTCGTGGCCGTGGTCGGCCCGAACGGCGCCGGCAAGACGACGCTGTTCAAGGCGATCTCCGGCACGGTGGCCACGCGCTCGGGCCGCATCCGGTTCCAGGGAACCGACCTCGCGGCCGTTCCGGCCTCGCGGCGGGCGCATCTCGGCATTGCCCATGTGCCGGAAGGCCGCCAGCTTTTTCCCTCGCTGACGGTGATGGAGAACCTGGAGATGGGCGCCAGCACCGAGGCGGGGCGGCGCGACTGGGCACGGAACCTGGACCGGGTGCTCGCATGGTTCCCGATCCTGGCCGAGCGCCGGAGCCAGCTGGCCGGGACGCTGTCCGGCGGCCAGCAGCAGATGGTGGCGGTGGCGCGGGGGCTCGCCTCCTCGCCGCACCTCCTCATGCTCGACGAGCCGTCCATGGGCCTGGCACCGGCCGTGGCGGAGTTCATCTTCGAGCGCCTGGCGGAGATCCACCGCGAGGCGGGGCTGACCATCCTGCTGGTGGAGCAGCGCGTCGCCGAGGCGCTGGAATCCGCCGACCGCGGCTACGTGCTGGAGGCGGGCCGCATCGCGCTGGAGGGAACCCACGCCGAGCTGCGCAGGGACGATCGCGTTCGGCAGGCCTATCTCGGCATGTAGCAACACAGGGCGCCCGGAAAGCGGCGCCGGCAAGGGGAGGACACCACAATGCAAGGCATCGGGGTCGTGGAACGGGGAACAACCCGGCGGCGCCTCATGGCGGGCGCCGCGGCGGTGGCGGGTGCGGCGCTGGCGCCGGGGTCCGGCCGCGCCCAGGCACCGGGCACGGTGAAGGTCGGCCTGCTGGTGCCGCTGTCCGGCATCTATGCCCGCTTCGGGCAGCTGATGCGCATGGGCGCCGAGATCGGGGTGCGGCACATCAACGAGCAGGGTGGCGTGCCCTCGCTCGGCGGCGCGAAGCTCGATCTCCACCTGTTCGACGCCGGCGATTCCACGGAGAAGGCCAAGAACGCGGCGCAGCGCATGGTGGCCGACCACCCCGACCTCGTCGCCTGTTCCGGCGCCTATCTGTCGTCCTTCACCTTGTCGGCGACGGAGGTGACCGAGCGGGCCGAGCTGCCCATGCTGACCCTCAGCTACTCGGACCTCATCACCACGCGCGGCTTCCGCTACGTGTTCCAGACCTCGGCGCGGGCCGGCGACCAGGCGAAGGTGACCCTGCCCATCATGCTCGACCTGGCCGAAAAGGCCACGGGCAAGCGGCCCGCAACGGTCGCCATCCTGACCGACAACACGGCCTCCTCGCTGTCCTTCGTCCAGCCCATCCGGGAAGGCTCGGCGGGGTTCGGCGTGAAGATCGTGATGGACGAAACCTTCACCCCCCCACTCTCGGACGCCACCCAGCTGATCCAGAAGGTGCGCTCCTCACGGCCCGAGATGCTGATCATGCCGATCACCGTGATCTCGGACGTGAAGCTGCTGATCGAGAAGATGAACGAGTTCGGCCTCGGCCGCGGGCGGGTGCCCACCATCGGCAGCGGCATCGCCATGGCGCAGTCCGACCTCCTGCAGAACATCCGGCCCGCCCAGATGGAGGGCTTCATCACGGTGGTCGGCAACTGGGACGCCAAGGGCCAGGACAAGATCATCGAGGAATTCAAGGCGGCCACGGGCGAGCCCTGGATGGGGCAGAACGGCATCGCGACCTATGGCGACATGTGGATCATGCGCGACGCGCTGGAGAAGGCGGGCAAGTCCGACCGACGGGCAGTGGCCGAGGCGCTGCGCACCATCGACATCACGGAGGGCGCCGCCCTGTACTATCCGGGCCGCCGCGTGAAGTTCGATGCCAACGGCCTGCGCGAAACGGCGGGGCCGGTCGTGGTGCAGTGGCAGAACAACAAGCCGCTCACCGTGTATCCGCAGGATTCGGCAATGGCCGAGATCACCTGGCTCAAGCGCTGAGGCAGGCCCGGCCCGACGGCCGGGCCCATTCCGGAGGTCCATGACATGCGCATCGCCATCACCGGCGCCGGGAGCGGCATCGGCGCCGCCACGGCGCGCCTTCTCATCAGCCGCGGCCACCGGGTCGCCTGCCTCGACCGCAACACGGACGCCGCCGCCGCCGTGGCGGGACCGGACAACCCCGTCATCCCGGTGGACGTGGCGGACGAGGCGGCGGTGGCCCGCGCCTTCGCCGCGGTGCGGGAGGCGCTGGGCGGGCTGGATGCCCTCGCGACCTGCGCCGGCATCTTCGACACCACGCCCTTCGAGGCTGCGACGGCCGACACCTTCCGCCGCGTGCACGAGGTGAACGTCATCGGTACCTTCCTGTGCATGCGCGAGGCCGCGGCCATGATGGAGCGGGGCGCGCGGATCTGCACCGTCGCCAGCATCGCCGGGCTGCGCGGCGGCGGGCTGGCCGGGACGGTGGCCTACGCCACCAGCAAGGGGGCGGTGCTGGCGATGACCAAGAACGCCGCCCGGATGCTCGGCCCCAGAGGCATCGCCGTGAACACGGTGGCCCCCGGCATGATCGACACGCCCTTCGCCGCCGAACCCCTGGCCGACCAGGCGTTCCGGGCGCGGATCGAGGGCATGACCACGATGAACCGCCTCGGCACCGCCGGGGAGATCGCGGCCGCCATCGCCTGGCTGCTCTCGCCGGAGGCTGCCTACGTGCACGGTGCCACCCTGGTCGCCGATGGCGGCATGGTCATGCACTGAGAAACGGCCAGGCCAGCCAGCGGAGGAACGGGATGAGGATAGCCATCGAAGACGCGCGGCAACTCGCCGAGCGCGGCCTCCGCGGCCAGGGCCTGCCGGAGGCGGATGCGGCGCTGGTCGCCGAGCACCTGCTCGATTGCGAGCTTCGCGGGCTGGGCTATGCGGGGCTCGCACGGGTAGTGAGCATCGCCGAGCGGTTCGAACGGCTGCGCCGCCAGGAGCGCCCGGTCGAGGTGCTGTCGGAGACGGCGGTGTCGGCCAGCATCTCGGGCGGCGACAATGTCGGCTACGTGGTCGGCCACCGCGCCACCCGCCTGGCCATCGCCAAGGCGCGGGAAAGCGGCATCGCCTTGGTCGGGGCGCAGGACACCTGGTACACGGGCATGCTGTCCTTCTACGCCGAGATGGCGACGGCCGCGGATCTCGCGGTCATGATCGCCTCGAACGCCACGCCCTGGGTCGCCCCGGCCGGCGGCACGGAGGCGCGGTTCGGCACCAATCCCATCTGCTTCGGCTTTCCCGGGGAGAAGGGGCCGGTCATCTGGGACATCGGCATCTCCGACGTCATCCACGCCCAGGCGGTGATGGCGCGCCGCCTCGGGCGGAAGCTGCCGCCGGGCACCGCCTATGATGCGGCCGGGAACCCGACCACCGATCCCGGCGCCGCGCTGGAGGGGGCCTTCGTGGCCTGGGGCGGCCACCGCGGCAGCGGGTTGGGCATCGCCGTCCAGCTCCTCGGCATGATCGCCGGATCCCCCGCCATGCCGGACCACCTGTCCGGCTTCGGCTTCCTGATCATCGCCTTCAGGCCGGACCTGCTGGGGCCGGTCGACATCTTCAAGCAGAAGGCCTCGGACTATGCGGACCTTGTCCGCGCCACGCGTCCCGTGCCGGGCGGCCCGCCGGTGCGCATGCCCTTCGACCGGTCGGCCGCCCTGCGCGCCGAGCGCTTGGCCGAGGGGGCGATCGAGGTTTCAGAGGTGATCCTGGAGCGCCTGCGCGGAATGGCGCAGGCGCCCGGGTGATCCTCCCGGCGCTTCGGCCGGCGCTAGCGCGGCGCCAGGCCTGCCTGGCCGACCACCTTGGTCCAGTGCTCCACATCGGCCGCGATGCGGGCGCGCATCGCGGCCGGCCCGCGCTCGGCGGGCGGCGGCACCTGCGCGGCCAGGCCGGCGAGGCGCTCGGCCACGGCCGGGTTGGCCAGCGCCGCCTCGATGGCCACGCGCAGTCGCTCCACCCGTGCCTCCGGCAGGCCGCGCGGCCCGGCGATGGCATTCCAGATCACCATGTCGAAGGCCGGAACCCCGGCCTCGGCAAAGGTCGGCACGTCGGGCAGCTGCGGGATGCGCGCGGTTCCCGTCACCGCCAGGGCCCTCGCGGTGCCGCCCAGATGCGCCGGGATCATGGTCACCGTCTGGTCGATCACCGCCTCGACCGTTCCCGCGGCCAGGTCGCTCATGGCCGGCCCCGCGCCCCGGTAAGGCACCAGCATGGCCTTGGCCCCCAGGATGGAAAGGAGGTAGGCGGGCGCCAGGTGACCGGTGGTGTTGGTGCCGGGCGTGCCGAAGGTCACCTCCTCGCCACGGGAGCGGATCCGGCCGACCAGCCCGCCCAGGTCCCGCACCGTTGATGTCGGGCTCACCGCCAGCACCATCGGCACATTGGCGACGAGGCTGATCGGCGCCAGGTCGCGGCGCGGATCGAAACTCGGGTCGGTGCCCAAGGCCGCGGCCGCCGCCATCGATCCCATGTTGCCGAAGCCGATGGTGTAGCCATCGGCTTCCGACCGCACCAGGCGCTGCGTGCCGACGACGCTGCCCGCGCCGCTGACGTTCTCCACGACGACGTTGCGCCCGAGATCCGTGGCCATGCCCTGCGCCATGAGCCGGGCCAGGGCATCCAGGGTTCCCCCGGGCGCGGACGGCACGATGAGGGTGACGGGGCGCGAGGGAAACTCCTCCGCCCGCGCCGGAGCGTGGGCCGTGAGGAAGAAGGCGATCCCGAGCAGAAGGGCCGGGCGCAATCCTGCGCGGCGCATCATGGTTCCTCCGGATGGTTTCGTTGCCGGGGCAGGTAACCACAGGCACTCAGGTGCCTCAAGAATTTTGTCCGACAATCTGCTGATATCTTGATGATGCGGGAAAACTGGGTCTAAGCTCGGCCTTCAACAAGGCACGGGAGCCACGCCATGACCGATCCGAAAATCCCGCAATCCGCTCAGCGGGACCGTGTCCGCAAAACGGTGCCGGCCCTCGTCGCCTACACGGAGGGCGTGGTTTATGGCGACCTGTGGGAGCGCACCGACCTTGGGAAGCGGGACCGCAGTCTGGTGACGGTGGCGGCGCTTGTCGCCACCTACCGCCCGGAGCAGCTTGCCGTGCATGTCGGGCGCGCCCTCGACAACGGGGTGACCAAGGAGGAATTGGCCGGACTGATCACGCATCTGGCGTTCTATGCCGGCTGGCCCGCCGCGATGTCCGGCGCGCAGGTGTTGACCGAGGTTCTCGAGAAGCGGGAGGCCTGACCGCCATGCGTGTCGGATTCATCGGCCTGGGCACCATGGGCGCCAGCATGGCCGCGAACCTGGCCAGGGCGCCGGGCGTCGAACTGGTGGTGCACGACGTGCGGCGCGAGGCGGCGGAAGCGCTGCTCTCCGGCGGGGCGGAATGGGCATCCTCGCCCGCGGAGATGGGCGCATCCTGCGAGGTGGTCTTCACCTCGCTGCCGGGTCCGGCGGAGGTGAGGGCGGTGGCTGCCCAGTTGATGGACACCATGCGCCGGGATGCCGTTCTGGTGGACATCTCCACCAATGCCGTCTCCACCGTCCGGGAGATCCACGCCGCCGGCGCGGCCCGGGGGATCCACGTTCTCGATGCGCCGATCAGCGGCGGGCCGCGTGGCGCCGCCAGCGGAAAGCTCGCCTTCTTCGTCGGCGGCGACGCGGAGGTGTTTGGGCGCTGCCGCCCGCTGCTCGATGCCATGGGCGACAGGGCCGTGCTGGTCGGCGACATCGGCGCCGGCAGCATCGCGAAGCTGGCACACAACCTGTCCGGCTACGCGCTGAACGTCATCATGGCCGAGGTCTTCGCCATGGGTGCCAAGGCGGGCCTCGAGCCGCTCGCGCTGTTCGCCGCGATCCGCCAGGGCGTGCATGGCCGGCGGCGCACCTATGACGGCGTGACCGAACAATTCCTGCCCAACACCTATGATCCCCCCGCCTTTCAGCTGCGCCTGGCCCACAAGGACGTGTCTCTTGCCTGCGCGCTCGGCCGCGAGGTCGGCGTGCCGATGCGGATGGCGGCGCTGACGCTGGAGGAGATGACCGAGGCCCTGAACCGCGGCTGGGGGCAGCGGGATTCCCGTTCCGCCATGCTGCTCGAACTCGAGCGGGCCGGGGTGGAGATCGCCGTCGGCCGCGGCGAGCTGCAGGCGGTGCTCGACGCGGACGGGGCGGACCGGTCATGACTTGGTCCCTCTACGCCATCCGCTACGCGAGGCGCGATGCGCAGCGGGCGCAACACTTCATCGGAGGCGACCCGCATGACGGGCCCATGCCCATGGATTACTTCTCCTGGGTTGCCGTCCGGGACGGACGCGCCATCGTCATCGACACCGGCTTCACCGCCGCGATGGCCCGGAAGCGTGGACGGGAGTTTCTGCGCTGCCCGGTCGATGCGCTGCGGCTTGTCGGCGTGGAGCCGGAGCGGGTCGAGGATGTTGTCCTGACGCATCTGCACTACGATCATGTGGGCAATTTCGACCGCTTCCCGAATGCGCGCTTCCATCTGCGCGAGGAGGAGATCCATTACGCCTGCGGCCGCTACATGCGTCACCGCCATCTGTCCCATTCCTTCGAGGTCGAGGATGTGGTGGGCATTGTCAGGATGAACTATGCCAACCGGGTGATCTTCCATGACGGCCTGCAGGAGCCCTGGCCGGGCCTCCGCCTGCACCCCTGCGGAGGGCATTCGGCGGGCCTGCAATTTGTTTCCGTGGATACGGCGAGGGGGCGGGTGGTGCTCGCGTCGGACGTCACCCATTTCTACGAGAACATGGAGTCCGGCCGGCCCTTCAGCACCGCGTTTCATGTCGGCGAGATGCTGGAAGGTTTCGACCGGCTGCGGGCCGCCGCCGAAAGCCCGGCGCACATTGTTCCGGGACATGATCCTCTGGTGATGGCGCGGTATCCGGCGCCCACGGCAGATCTCGAGGGCGTTGTGGCGCGCCTCGATGTGCCGCCGCGCGAAGGAACTTGATCCAGCCCTTAGCCGCAGCACGGCAGCGGCGGCACGGCGGCCGGCTGCTTCATGCCGGCGGCTGCGGAGGTTAGTCGCGCCAGCTTCGATCCGGCTGCGCAGGAACGCGGCCCCCAACATCCTCCACCATCCCGGACGCACCCGTCCTTCTGCCAAAGCCTTTCCAGGGTGATCCTCTCGATCCACCCATTGCCTCCGCGCGCGGCGCTGCGCCGTCCGCCACGGGCAGGATGCCGCAGCGAACCCGGTGACCGATGGCCGGAACCTGCGCCCCGGCGGCGCGCCCCGGCGGGCAGGACCGGCGATGGCCAGCGAACCCCGGTGCGACATCGTGTCTCCGGCGCACCTGCGGGCCCGCTTCCTTGTCTCCACGCAAGGCGACGCTGGTCCAGAACAGGCCTCAGGCACCGCGCCTCCGCAGCCAGGCTGCCACCCGGAAAACCTGCCCGCCGCGATTTTGAGGCACCGCCGCCGCACAATGCCCGCCTCGGCCGCCCTAATCTGCCCCTGCCGCTGGCCGACAGGCATGAGCATCCCGCTCGCCCCGATTCCTGCGGCTGATCGTGGTCGCCAAGGCCAGCCGGAGGAGGTGTGAGAGCAACATGGCCGATGTCGCACATCCTCTGCCCGACCGGGTGAGCAAGGCCCGGTTGTGGCTGACGGGGCCTTTCGCAAAGGTCGTGAGCCGCTTCGGCCTGGTGTTCCTACCGCCCGTGCTGACCGCCACGCTGCTGGTCACGCTTCTCGCGCTGGCGCTGCCGATCGCGTTGCTTCAGGTCTATGACAGGATCCTGCCCAACGGGGCGACGGGCACCCTGGCTGCGCTGGCGGCAGCCGTGGCTGTTGCCGTGTTGCTGGAAGCGGTGCTCCGCCAGGTGCGCGGCCGCATTCTGGCCCGGGTGGCCGCGACGGCGGAAGCGCGGGCGCACAGGCAGGCCATGCAATGCCTGCTCAGTGCGCCTCTTGCGGCCCTTGAGGCGCACGGCAATGGTTACTACGCGGAAAGGCTCTCGGCGATCGGCACCCTGCGGGAGGCCTGGTCCGGCCCCGCGCTGCAGGCGATGCTCGATCTTCCATTCGCCCTGCTCTACCTGCTGGGCGTCTGGTATCTCGCCGGTCCGCTGGTGCTGGTGCCCCTGGGCCTGCTCGGCGGAATCGCGCTGCTGGCCGCCCTGACCGGCGCGCGCGTGCGGCGCGCGGCGCAGAACCTGGCCCTCGCCGAGGAAAGACGCTTCAACTTCCTGTTCGACGCGCTGCACGGCATCAATGCCATGAAGCTGCTGGGTGCCGAGCCGCTGCTGGAACGGCGCTACGAGCGCCTGCAGGGCGGATCGGCGCAGATGCGACGGGTGCAGGGCCAGGTCACCACGGCGGGCCAGGAGGGTGGATTGCTGCTGGCGCAGGTGGCGACCATTGCTGTGGCCGCCTTCGGCTGCCGCATGGTGCTCGACGGCCAGCTCAGCGTGGGCGGCCTTGGTGCCTGCACCATGCTGGTCGGCCGCACCATGCAGCCGCTCCTGGGCGGCATCGCCGTCTGGTCCCGCCTCCAATCGGTGGCGGAAAGCCGCCGCCGCGTGGGCGAGATCGGCGCTCTTCCCGATGAGCGCCAGCCTGCGCGCCCGGTGCTGGAGGTTTCGGCCGGCCATGTGGTGCTGCGCGATGTGCGCGTTCGGCTGCACGGCCAAGCCGGCTGGCTGTTCGACGGATTGTCGCTGGAATGCCGGCCGGGCGAGGTGATCGGCATTACCGGTGCGAACGGGGCCGGCCGGTCAACCCTGCTGCGGATCGTCTCCGGGGAGGTGCAGCCAGATGAAGGTCGGGTCTGCATCGACGGGCAGGATCTTGCCCTCGTCGATCCGGTGCCGGCGTGCGGCGTCGTCGCACTGGTGCCGCCGGATCCCATGCTGGTGCGCGGAACCCTGTTGCAGAACCTGACCCTGCATCAGCCGCATCGGGAGGCCGCGGCCCTGCGCCTCGCGACCGAGCTGGGCCTGGATCAGGTGGCCAGCACCCTTCCCGGCGGCTGGCACACGCCGGTCGGCATGGCGGGCATGCCGCTGCCTCGCGGCGCGGCGCAGCGCATCGGCGTGGTGCGGGCGCTGGTGGAAGCGCCGCGCATTCTGCTGCTGGACGACATCTCCGCCCAGATCGACGCGGATGGCGATGCGCGGCTCGCTCAGCTGCTGGCGGGACTGCGGGGCAACGTCACGGTGCTCGTGGTCACCCATCGCCGATCCACCCTCGGCATCGCCGACCGCGTCCTGGCGATCCGGGACGGCCGCCTGGAGGCGCAGGGATGACGCCGCTCACCGCCTGGCGGGTCCTGACATGAGCATCATCGATGACCCGCGGTTCCGTGCGCCGATCAGCATGCCGCCCTCCCTGCTGGCGCCGTCGGATCTCTCGCGCTGCCTCTGCGCCCTGTTGTGGTTGCTGGAATGGCCGGGTGGCGCGGACGATCTCCTCGCCGCCCTGCCGCATGCGAAGCCAGAGATCGACGTGACCGATTTCCGCAACTCGCTGGCCATCCTCGGCTATCCCACGGTGGTGTCTCGGTTGCGCCGGGGCGGGCTGGATGTGCGCCAGCTTCCGGCTGTGCTGCTGGCGCCCGGCCAGCCGGCGGCCGTCCTGTACTGCAATGAGTTCGACCAGTTGCTGCGGCTGGACGGCGCCACCGGAGAGGCGGTGCCCTGTGCCGCCGCCGGCCTCTGCGGCACCCTGTTGCTGCTGCGCGGCGAAACGGCCGCGCCGGTGCGGCAGAACTGGTTCGCCAGCGTGGCGCGGCGCTTCCGGGGCCAGCTGCCGGGCCTGCTGGGCGCCAGCGCTGTGATGGCGCTGGCGGCGCTCGGCGTGCCTGCCTTCACCATGGTGGTGTTCGACACCGTGATCGCCGGCCACAGCCCGGACACGCTGATGATGCTGGCGACCGGCGCGGCCGGCGCCGTGCTGACGGAGGCGGCGTTCCGCGCCATGCGCCAGCGGGCCCTGCTCTCGCTGGGCGAACGGCTGGACTGGCTGGTGTCGGGCGCCGTGTTCAGCCACCTGATGTCCCTGCCTACGGCGCTGGTGGAGCGGGCAGGCACCGCCGCGCAGGTGTCTCGGCTGCGGGATTTCGCCGCCATCCGGGAATTTCTGACCGGCAGCTTCGCGGTGGCGGTGCTGGATCTTCCTTTCACGCTGCTGGTGATGGCACTGATGCTGGCGCTTGGCGGCTGGATCGCGGTTGTGCCGCTCGGCACCGCGGTGGGGCTCGCGGGATTGTTTCTGCTCACCCGTGCGCCAATGCGCCACGCGATCGCCGAGGCCGCGCGGGCCACCCAGGGGCGCGAAGTGCTGGCCGTGGAAGCGCTGGAAGCCGTGCGCACCATCAAGCTGGCGGGGGCGCAGAGCCGCTGGATCGAACGCTACGCCGCCGCCGCCGCCGCCGCCGCCTCCGCCTCCGCACGCGTCAGCACGCTGTCCGGTGCGGTGTTGGCGACTAGCCAGGCGCTGGTCACGCTGTCCGGCCTGGCCGCCGTCGTGGTGGGGATGCTGGCGGTGTTTGCCGGCAGCATGAGCGCCGGCGCCCTGATCGCGGGCATGATGCTGATCTGGCGCGTGCTGGGCCCGCTGCAGACCGGCTTCATGATGCTGTCCCGGTGGGAGCAGACCCAGGCTTCCATCCAGCAGGTGGATTCCCTGATGGCACTGGAAACCGAGCGTCCCAGGCCGCTGGAAGCCCGCATGGCGCCGCCGGAGAAGGGCGGCATCGTGTTCCACCGCGTCACGCTGCGCTACCTGCAGCAGGCGGAACCGGTGGTTGCCGGCGCAACCTTTGTTATTCATCCGGGTGAAGTGGTGGCGGTGGTCGGCGCGGAAGGTTCGGGCAAGTCCAGCCTGCTGAAGCTGGTGGCCGGACTCTACCGCCCGCAGGGTGGCGTGGTGCGCATCGATGGCCATGATGTGCGGGCCTTCGATCCCGCCGTGCTCCGGCGCAACATCGGCTGGGTTCCGCAGGCCCCGGAGCTGCTCTACGGAACGGTCGCCCAGAACCTGCGGCTGGCCCAAGCCACCGCATCCGATGAGGATCTGCGCGCCGCGACGGCGGAGGCGGGTGTGCTGGAGGCCATCGAGGCGCTGCCGGACGGCTTTCATACGCGGGTAGGAGACAATCAGAGCGGCCGCCTGCCACGCAGCATCCTGCTGCGCATTGCCCTCGCCAGCGCCCTGCTGCGGAACGCGCCCATCCTGTTGCTGGACGAGCCGGTGGCGGGCCTGGACGATGCCTGCGCCGACGCCTTCACCCGCGTGATCGCCGCCCGGCGCGGGCGCTGCACCATCATCATGGCGACCCACCGGCCCAGCCATGTGCGCCTGGCGGATCGCGTGCTGCGCCTGAGGGATGGCGTGGTGGAGGAACTCGCATCCGCCGCCGCCCCGGCGCCGGCCCGTTTGCCCGTGTTCAGCCAGAGATCCCGATGACCCTTTCCGTTGCGCCGGCGCAGCCGGCTCCCTCGGTCCTGCCGCCGCTTCCCCGTGCCAGCCGCCAGCCGCGGCCGGAAAGCCATGTGCTGGCGCTGGAGGAGGTGAAGGTGCATGGGCTGGAGCGCATGGTGGTGCTCGGCACGGCCGTGGCGTTCCTGGCCTTGCTGGTCTGGGCCTTCCTGACCCGGGTGCCGGAAATTGCCGTCGGCCTGGGTGAGATGGCGCCCGCCGCCGCGCCCGCGCCTGTGCAGCACCTGGAAGGCGGCATTGTCAGCGCCGTGCTGGTCGAGGAGGGCGATCTGGTCACGCCGGGACAGCCCATCCTGCGCATGAGCGGCGCCACGGCGGACACGGAACTGCGGCAGGCACGGCTGCGGCTGGAATCCCTCCAGCTGCAGGCCCAACGCCTCGCCGCCGCCGCAGAGGGTAGTGCCGTGGCCATGCCGCTCCCCAGCACCGGCGTCTTCGTGGCGCCGCAGCGCGCCGCGCTGGAAGCCCGCCTGCGCGCGCTCGCGGACAAGCGGGCGGTGTTGCGGGAACAGGCGGCGCAGCGGCGCAACGACCTCACCACCCTGGAAGGGCAGGTGCGGGCGCTGGACCGGCAGGTGGCGCTGCACAGCCGGGAACTCGTGACGCGCGAGGAGCTGGCGCGCCGCGGCCTGACCACCCGGATCGCGGTGCTGGAAGCGCGGCGCATGCTGATGGCCGCGGCGGCTGAGCGGGACCGGCTGGCCGGGCAGCACGTCTCCACCCAGCGCGCCCTGGCGGAAGTGGATGCGCGCATCGTCGAGCTGCAATCCACCGCCGCGGACGAGGCCCGCCAGGAAGCCGCCCGGGTGGCGCTTGAAACGGCGGAAACCGCTGAGGCAGTGCGCCGCCTGGAGGACCGGGCGGAGCGCACGGTGCTGCGCGCGCCCATCGGCGGCATCCTGCGCGGCTTGGCGGTGCATCGGGCGGGCACGGTGGTGCCGCCCGGCGGAGTGGTGGCGGAGATCATGCCGCAGGACGCACCGCTGGTCGCGGATGTGCGGCTCTCGCCGCGCGACATCGGCTTCATTGCCGCGGGCCAGCCGGTGAACCTCAAGGTGCAGGCCTTCGATTATGCCCGTTTCGGCACCGTGTCCGGCCAGGTGGAGCGGATCTCCGCCGGCACCTTCCTGGATGAGCAGAAGCAGCCGCACTACCGCGCGCGCATCGCGCTGAGCCAGCAGCATGTGGGGCAGGACCCGCGCCTGGCGCGCCTCACGGCCGGCATGACCGTGCAGGCGGATATCACGACGGGTGCCAAGACGGTGCTCCAGTACCTGCTGAAGCCGATCTACTCGGCGATGGCAGCGTCCTTCCACGAGCGCTGAGACCCCCATGACAGATCCGGCCCCTTCCGCCTCGCTGCCTCTCGAATCCTCGGCGGTGGACGAGGAAGCGTTGCGCGCCTTGCGCGCGGTGCAGCGCATGCTCGTGCCCGGCGACGGCGCGGGCAGCAGCACCCTGGCGGGCGGCACCGTGGCGGCGGATGGCCTGGCGGGGGCCCAGGGCCGCGCGGGCGGTGCCCCGAACAGCGGTGCCGATCTGGCCGCTGCGCCCGATGCCGCAATCGCCGCGGCCCTCCCGCTGGTGGAACCGGAGATGGCCGCACAGCCCGTTTCCACTCCGGAACTGGCGGAGCCGGGTGGCAGCGCGGTTCCGGCCAGGGCGCGAACATCCCCTCCTCCCCTCATCCTGCCCGTTGCCGCGGACACCGTGACGGGCTCGGCCGACGCACCGGCCGACAATGGCGGGGAAACGACTCTCCCCGATCGTCATCCGGCCACGCTGCCGGACATGCCTCCGCCGGTAAGCCGGGTGAGCGGGAATGGCCGCCGCGAAGGCCGGGGCGATCAGCAGAACGGCGATGCCGCGGCGGCAGCGGCTCCGCCCGGACCTGCTGCCGCGCCCGCGCCAGCCATTCCGGCGATGCCAGAGCCGGAGGGTGCGCCTCCCCTGAAGACACCGGTTCCGGAGGACGCCTCCGGCGAGCCTGTGGATATCGCCGAGCCGGAACCTGCGGTGCCACCACCGGCACCAGAGCCACCGGCACCAGAGCCACCCGCATCGGGGCCGCCCCCGGAAGTGGCTGCCGGGTCGGTATCCGGGCGCGAGGACATGGCCATCGCGCTGGACCTGTCCGTCTCGCTGGCCGCGGAACAACAGGGCGAGGCGGTCACGATCAGCATCCTCGGCCTGCCCGAGGGCGCCACATTGTCCGCCGGCTCCGCCCAGGCGGATGGCTCGTGGCAGCTGGCCCTGGGGGAGCTGGCCGGGCTCAGCATCACGCCGCCGCAGGATTTCTCGGGCAGCCTGGAACTTACGCTTCGCGCCACCGCCCAGGACAGCAGTGGCGGCATCGTCGCCAGCGACGCGCGTTTCTCCGTGCAGGTGGCGCCCGTGGTGGACGGCGCGGTTCTGGCCGGCCTCGCGGCGGGCAGCGAGGACCAGTGGATCACCTTGCAGGCTGCATTCGGCACACCGTTGGACCCCTCGGAATTCTGGGACGGTCAGGTGCTGGTGCATGGCGTGCCCGCGGATGCCATGCTGTCCCAGGGGCGGGCGCTGGGCAACGGCAGCTGGGCGGTGGATCAGGCCGAGTTGGCCGCCGGGCGTGTGGCCATCCGCCCCCCCGTCAACAGCGACGCCACAATCCATCTGCGGCTGGAAGCCGCGGTGCGGGACGGCCCCGATGCGCTCGCGGTGGTGGCGGAACCGCTGCAGGTGCGAGTGGCGGCGGTGGCCGATGCTCCCTCGGCATCGGCCACCGACGCCGCCGGGCTGGAGGACCAGCCCGTTATCCTCGACCTTTCCGCCGCCCTGCGGGACACGGACGGATCGGAATCCTTGTCCGTGCAGCTGCTCGGGGTGCCGGCCGGCGCCACGCTCTCGGCCGGTGCACGCCAGGTGGACGGCTCCTGGCTGCTGTCCTCCGCCCAACTCTCCGGCCTGAGCCTGGCCGCTCCCGCCGATCAGGCCGGCATGCTGCAGCTGACCCTGCGCGCCGCCGCGCGGGAGGCCAATGGCGACATCGCCGTCACGGAGGTGCCGTTTTCCGTGCAGCTGCGCGCGGTGGCCGACCCGGTGGCGCTGGTCGCCGACGGCGAGGGTGCCGAGGACAGCTGGATCCCGTTGCGCGGCACCTTGGCACTGACCGACATCGATGGTTCCGAGCGCTTCGCTCCCGTGCTGACCGTGCGGGGCCTGCCGTCAGGAGCGCTGCTCTCGCACGGATCGGAAACCGCCCCGGGCGTGTGGGAGGTGCCGCTGGAAGCGTTCCGCTCCGGCACGCTCTCCGTGCGGCCGCCGCCTGACAGCGGCGCCACTCTCCGCCTGACCTTCGCCGTCACCAGCATGGACGGCACCGAGGACAGCCGCGTCACCGAGGCGGATGTGGTTGTCCCGGTGCGCGCCGTGGCGGACACGCCGCTGCTCACCGTTCAGGCCTTGCACGGCCGGGAAGACACGCCGCTGCCGCTGACGGGGATCGGTGGCGCGTTGCGGGACGATGATGGGTCCGAAACGCTCGGCTTCGTGCTGAGCGGCCTTCCCGCCGGTGCCAGCCTCAGCGCCGGCAGCCATCAGGCGGATGGCAGCTGGGTGCTGAGCCCGGCCGAACTGGCGGGGGCGTCGCTGCTTCCGCCGCGGGATTTCGCCGGCAGCTTCACGCTGACACTGCGTGGCACGGCCACGGAGCCGGCGAATGGCGACAGCAGTACGCAGGCGGCCAGCTTCAGCGTCAGCTTCGAAGCGGCGGTGGATGCGGCCATCAACAGCGGACCGACCGCAGGCCGGGAGGATGGCTGGATCGGCCTCTCCCCGGCCTTTCTCGACATGGATGCCGACGGTTCCGAAACCTGGGCGGCGGTCACCACCATCTCGGGCCTGCCCGCCGGCGCGCTGCTGAACATGGGCAGCGAAACCTCGCCGGGCGTGTGGCAGGTGCCCACCACCGCGCTGCAGGCAGGGCAGATCAGCATCCGCCCGCCGGCCAACAGCGACGATGATTTCACTGTCACCTTCGGCACCCTTGTCACGGACGAGGCGGGCATGCTTTCCGTGAGCCGCCTGGTGACCGGCACCCAGGGGATCGAGGTGGCCGCCGTGGCGGATGCCCCCGCGGTGACGGTGCGGAACTTCGAAGGCCGGGAGGACACGCTGTTGCCGCTGAGCGGGCTGGGTGGCGCCCTGCGGGACACCGATGGCTCGGAAAGCCTGAGCTTCGTGCTCAGCGGCGTGCCGGCAGGCGCCAGTTTCAGCGCCGGCACGCGCCAGGCGGACGGCACCTGGCTGTTCACGCCCGCGCAGCTCGGCAGCGCGTCGATGGCGCCGCCGGCACAGTTCTCCGGCAGCTTCACCATGACGCTGAGCGCCATCGCCACCGAGGGGCGGGACGGCAAGCCCGCCGCGTCCAGCGCTGCCAGCTTCACCGTCAGCCTCAATCCGGTGGTGGATGGCGGCACCATCACCGGTACCTCGACCGGTGCGGAAGACACCGCCATCGTGCTGCGCCCCGATTGCTTCAACCCGGATGGGGACGGCTCGGAAACCTTTGGCGCCATCGTGGAGGTTTCCGGCGTTCCGGTCGGGGCCGTGCTGAGCAGCGGCACGATGATCGCGCCGGGCATCTGGCGCGTGGCGACCGATGACCTGCGCAACGGCCGGATCACCATCACCCCGCCGGCCAACAGCGATGCCGACATCGCGCTCACCATCTCCGGCGTGGTGACCGACCGCGGCAACGGCGCCGAAGACAGCAAGACCGTGATTGGCAGCCACATGGTTGTCGTCACCGCCGTGGCGGATGCCCCCGCGGTGACGGTGCGGAACCTCCAGGGCCGGGAGGACACGCTGTTGCCGCTGAGCGGGCTGGGTGGCGCCCTGCGGGACACCGATGGCTCGGAAAGCCTGAGCTTCGTGCTCAGCGGCGTGCCGGCAGGCGCCAGCTTCAGCGCCGGCACGCGCCAGGCGGACGGCACCTGGCTGTTCACGCCCGCGCAGCTCGGTAGCGCGTCGATGGCGCCGCCGGCACAGTTCTCCGGCAGCTTCACCATGACGCTGAGCGCCATCGCCACCGAAGGACGGGACGGCAAGCCCGCCGCGTCCAGCGCCGCCAGCTTCACCGTCAGCCTCAATCCGGTGGCGGACCCTGGCAGCATCACCGGCCGTGCCAGCGGAACGGAAGACACCGTCATCGTGCTGCGCCCGAGCTTCTCCACGCCGGATGCGGACGGTTCCGAGCAATGGTCGGCGGTGACGCAGATCGCCGGCGTGCCGGCCGGCGCCATGCTCACCGCGGGCACGCAGATCGCTCCGGGCTGCTGGGAAGTCTCGACCAGCGATCTCAGGGCTGGGCGGATCAGCATCATCCCGCCGCACAACAGCGACAAGGACTTCGCCCTCACCCTGACCGCAACGCTGACGGACACCGGCAACGGCGTCACCGTCAGCCGGGTGGTCACCGGCTCCAACAGCGTGGCGGTGAACGCACGGGCCGATGCTCCCGCGGTCACGGCGGCCAGGGCGGCCGGGCTGGAGGACGCCGTCATTCCGCTCAACCTTTCTGCCGCCCTGACCGATCTGGACGGCTCGGAAACGCTGACCCTCAAGGTGCTGGGAGTTCCGCCTGGCGCGAGCCTCTCGCATGGCAAGCGCCAGACGGATGGAAGCTGGACCGTGAACCCCGCGGACCTGCCCGGCCTCGCTTTCACGCCGACGCCGGATTTCGCGGGCAGCCTGACCTTGAAGCTGCAGGCCACCGCACATGACAACAACAACAGCACCTCGACGGTGACCCGCAGCTTCACCGTCGAAGTCGCGGCGGTGGCCGACGCGCCGCTGGTGAAGGCGGTGGCCGCGATCGGCAATGAAGACACCGCGATCCCGCTCAACATCACCGCCTTGCCGACCGATACCGACGGGTCCGAGCGCATCTCCGCGCTGCGGCTGTCCGATGTGCCGGCCGGCGCCATGGTGCGCGCGGGCGGCCTCGTGCTGGCGCGGCAGGCCGATGGCAGCATCCTCGTGCAGCCCGGACAGATCGCCGGCCTCACCATCACGCCGCCGGCGCAGTCCGATGACGACATCATCCTGCGCGTCTCCGCCATCAGCGTGGAAGTCAATGGCAGCAAGGCCGAGAGCACGCCGGTGGACCTGCCGGTGACGGTGCGGGGCGTGGCCGATGCGCCGCTGCCCGCCAACCTCACGGCAGCCGGGGCGGAGGACGGAAGCATTCCGCTGCGGATCGGCGCCATCATGCCGGACGCGGATGGCTCGGAGCGGCTGAGCTTCCTGGTCTCCGGCCTGCCGCCCGGCGCCACCCTTTCCACCGGCACCTATCATGGGCCGGGAGCCTGGTCCCTCACCGCGGCGGAAGCCGCGGTGGCCGTGCTCCGCCCGCCTCCGGATTTCGCCGGCAGCATCCTGCTCACCGTCACGGCCGTGACCCAGGAACAGCGCGGCGGCAGCCAGGCACGCGGCACCGCCACCCTGGCGGTGCAGGTCGGGGCCGTGGTGGACATGCCGGCCGTGGGCGGGCTGGACGGCAGCTCGGGCAACTGGGGCACCATGGGCGGCTCCGAGGATCGGCCGGTGCTCCTCCGTCTCGATCCCGGCCTGACCGACCGCGACGGGTCCGAGCGCCTGACGGGCGAGATCCTGATCCGCGGCGTGCCGCCGGGGGCGGTGCTGCGCCTGGCCGACACCAGCGTGGTGACCGCCGCGGAAGATGGCACGTACCATGTCAGCGTCGCCCGGATGCACGGCGTGACCCTGCAACTCCCGGCAAATGACGACGCGGCCGTGACGCTGCGCCTCAGCATGACCGTCGAGGACACCGGCGGCGTGCGGCGGCAGATCGGTGGCGTGGTCACGGTGGATCCCGCCGGCATTGCGGACATGCCGGTTCTCACGCTCACCGACTCCATCGGCGTCGGGCGCAGCGGTACCGAGGCGTCGCCGGCCGGCATCCCGCTGCACATCGCCGCGTCCCTCGCCGACGGGGACGGATCGGAAACGCTGCACGTCTGGGTGCGGGACGTGCCGGCGGGCGCCGTGCTGTCCTCCGGCGTGCCGGCCGGTGAGGGGGTCTGGCGCGTGCCCGTGGCAGCCTTGGCGGGCCTTTCCATCCTGCCGCCCGCGGGCTTCGCCGGCAGCTTCGCCCTGCGCGTCACGGCCAAGGCCAGCGAACATGACGGAGACGCCGCCCTGCGGACGGAAAGCCTCGTCGTGACGGTGGCCGAAGCGGCCGGAGGCGGCGGTGCGGCAGATCCGGGCTCGGGTCCCGCCACCGCCCAGATCCCGCTGCTGGGCGTGGTGGATGCCGCCACCCGCGAGGACGCCGGCGTGCCGCTGGTCATCACCCTGACCAGCGCCAATGATGACGGCGGCTTCGAAGCGCTAGGCATCCGCATCGCGGGGGTACCGCCGGGCGCCACCCTTTCCGCCGGGCAGCAGGATCCGCTGACCGGCGATTGGGTGCTCAGCCCCGATGAGCTGGCCGGCCTGCGCCTGATGCCGCCCGCCGATCTCAGCGGCGTCATCAGCCTCACCGTGCACGGCATCGCCGCCGAGGCAACGGGCGGCATGGCGGAAGCGGCCCCGGCCACTCTGCGCATCGAGGTGGCCGCCGTCGCGGACGAGGCCATCATTGCCGCCGCGCCGGGTGCGGCCGCGGAGGACGCGGCCGTGCCGCTGCGGCTGAGCATCGCCCTGGGCGACACGGATGGCAGCGAATCCCTCCTGGGCGTGGTGCTCACCCTGTCGCCCGGGGCGAGCCTCGCGGGGACGGGCATCACGGCGCTGGGTGGCAACCGCTGGGCGGCGGACCCGGCGCGGCTAGCGGATCTGGCCATGGTGCCGCCCGCCGACTCCGATGCGGCGCTGCAGGTGACGGTGGAAGCCACGGTGCGGGAAGCCGCCAATGGCGACACCCGCACCACCACGCGCACGCTGGTGCTGCCGGTGGCCGCGGTGGCGGATGCGCCCATGGTCAGCGTGGCGGACGCCGCCACGCCGGAAGACCAGCCCGTGCGGCTCGACCTCGCCGCCGCCCTGGCGGATACCGATGGGTCCGAAGTGCTGTCCGTGGTGCTGCAAGGGCTGCCGACGGGCGCCCGCCTGTCCGCCGGTCTCAACAATGGCGATGGCAGCTGGACGTTGACCGCCGCTCAGCTCCCGGGCCTGACCCTGATGCCGCCGGCCGACTGGGACGGCACCATGGCGCTGACGCTGCTGGCCTATGCCCGGGAAACCGGCAATGGCGCGGTGGCCACCAGCCGGGCCAGCTTCCAGGTCAGCGTGACCGGCGTGGCCGACACGCCGCTGCTGGTGGTGAAGGACCTCGCGGGCACCGAGGATGTTCGCCTGCCGCTCGACCTCCGGGCCATGCTGGTGGATCTCGACGGCTCGGAGCATCTGTCCGTCACGCTCGGCGGCCTGCCGGAGGGCTTCAGCCTGAATCGCGGCGAAGCGCTGGGGAACGGTCAGTGGCGCGTGTCGGGTGAGGACCTGCCGGGCCTCGAGATCATGCCCGCCGCCCACTGGAACGGCAGCGTGATCCTTTCCGCCCAGGCCACGGCACAGGAAGCCGGATCGGGCGGCGTGGCCGGCGTCTCCGCTTCCTTCAGGCTGACCATGACGGCCGTGAGCGATGCGCCGGTGCTGGAGCTTGCCACGGCGATTCATGGCGCGGCGGGCAGTGATTCCACTCCCGCGCTGGGTGGCGCCCAGGCGTCGGACGTCGACAGCACGGTGCTCGCGGGGGCCACCATCATCCTTGCTGGCGCGTTGGAGGGAGACCAGCTGGATCTCGCGGGCTTCGCCCTCGCCAGCCAGAACGGCCGCCTGATGATCGGCGATACGGGCATCGAGGTGGTGGGGGGTGCCTATGACGCCGGCACCGGCATCCTTCGGCTCAGCGGTCCTGCCACTCCCGGCGTCTATGCCGCCGTTCTGCAGGCCCTGGTGCTGGAGAACAGCACCGGCGCCTTGTCCGCAGGCACGCGCACCATCAGTGTCACGCTCACGGATGGTGGCGGCGCTGCATCGGCGCAGCAGAGCGTGGCGCTGGCGGTGGGCGCCGCCAATCCGGACGAGGTGGAAGGTCACAGTTTTGTCGGCACGGCAGCCTCCGAAACCATGACCGGCGGCACCGGCGCGGATCTGTTCCTGATCTCCGCGGGCGGCGGGCACGACATCATCGATGGCGGCACCGGCGCCTGGACGGACCAGATCGAGCTGGTCGCCGCCGGTGCGCCGGGTGCCGGCACCTGGACCCTGGAGATCGAGACGCCGGCCGCGGTGACCCTGAGCCAGGACCAGGCCATGGCCTTCGACCAGCCCGTGTCCGGCCACATCCATTTCGCGGACGGCACGGAGGTCGATTTCTCGCGGATCGACCGGATCGCGTGGTCGTGAGACGGCGCGGCGTTGCCGGATGGGGGCGCATCAGGCGGGATCGATCTGGGTGGCGATCCGTCGGCCTCCGCCTGTTCCAGGCGGGCCGCCGGCATCACACCTACACCTTCGCCGCCGCATGGCTGCCGCCCGGCATGCTCCGCTACCAGGGGCAGTCACGGACCGGGGGGAGCCCCGGCGGGCCAGTGTGCTTGGCTGGCCGCGGCCGCATCCGCCTGCCCTGCTCGGCTTCGATGTTGGTGAGGGCGGGCGTGATGGCGGAAGAAGGGCGGCATCCGGTACCGCCGTTCAGGCAGGTACCGAGGCCAGGTTCAGTTCAGGAATTCCGGTGACACCAGGCTCGGCAGGAACAACACCACTGCTGGCCAGACAATGATGAGCAGCAACACCGCCAGCATCGGCATCAGCATGATGAAAGTGTCCTTGAGGGCATCCGCCATGCGCATCCCTGCGACGGAACAAGCGATCATCAGGCAAAGACCATAGGGTGGCGTGACCAGGCCGAAGGCCAGGGACACGATGCCGATCATGGCGAACTGAACGGGATCGATCCCGGCCGAGACGGTGAGCGGCTGCAGGATGCTGCCGACGATGATGATGGCGGGGATGGCGTCCAGGAAGCAGCCGGTGATCAGGAACACCGCGGCGATGAACAGGCCGACGCCGACCGGTCCCAGGCCCCAGGCCTCAACCCCCGCCAGCAACACCTTCGGGATCTCGTAATAGGCGAGAAGCCAGCCAAAGGCGCTGGCCGTGCCGACGCAGAACAGGGCCACCGCGGCCAGACGCCCGGAATCGAGCAGCGCCTCCCACAGTCCCTTCATGTCCATCTCGCGGTAAACCAGGAGAGAGAGCGCGCCGGCATACAGCACCGCGATGCAGGCTGATTCCGTGGCGGTGAACCAGCCGAACAGCTTGCCGCCGATGATGATGAACGGCGTGGTCAAGGCAGGAACGGAAACGAACAACGCCTTGCCCAGCTCCCGCAGCGTGGCGCGCGGATAGGTGGGGTAGCCGCGCAGCTTGGCATAGGCATGCACCGTGGCCATCTGCACTCCGGCGATCAGGAGGCCTGGCACCACGCCAGCCAGGAACAGCGCGCCGATCGATACGCTGAGCACGCCGCCCCACACGATCATCAGGATGGATGGCGGGATGATCACGGCGAGCACCGCCGACACGGCGGTGATGGCAACGGAGAAGCTGTCGTCGTAGCCCTCCTTGCGTTGCGCCTCGATGAACACCTTGCTCTGGCTGGCGGCATCGGCGGTGGAACTGCCGGAGATGCCGGCGAAGAAAAAGGAAAGAACAACGTTGATCTGCGCCAGCCCGCCCGGGAAGTGTCCCACCATGGCGCGCGCCAGCCGCATCAGCCGGTCGGTGATGCCGCCGATATTCATCAGATTGGCGGTGAGCAGGAAGAACGGCACGGCCAGCAGGATGAAGCTGTTGTAGGCGTTAAAGGTTTCCTGCACCAGGATGGAAGGCGACAGGTGCGGCTCGATCAGCATGATCGGCAGGCAGGCGAGCCCGAGGCAGAAGGCCACGGGCACGCGCAGCGCCATTAATCCGAAGAAAACACCGAACATCATGGCTGCCGCCGTGCCGGCGGACAGAACAGCACCGCTCATGCGGTGCGCTCCCGCAGCAGGACCACCGCATCGGCCATGCGCTGCCCCATGAACAGCAGCCATGACAGGCCGGCGAGTGGCCAGGCGATATGGATCAGCCAAAGTGGCAGCTCCGCCATCTCGCTGATGCGGTAGAAGGCGAACTCGGTGAACTCCCATCCCCAGAACAGGAACACCACGGCCATCACCAGCACAAAGGCGCCGGAGACCAGTTCCATCACCGCGGTCGAGCGCGGCGACAGCACGGGAAAGACGTCCACGATGAAGTGGGTACCTTCGCGCACCGCCAGGATGGCGCCCAGCATCACCATCCATACCAAAGCGAAGCGCGCCATTTCCTCGGTCCAGATGTAGTGCGGGATTACGGCGGTGTAGCGCGAGAAAACCTGCAGGCTGACGGGAAACACCAGCACCAGCACGCTGAAGCCCAGCAGGCCCCGCAGCAGCGCCGCATAGGCGTCGGCGAGGCGCCGCAGCGGCCCCGCTCGTTGAGGTTCGATCATGGTCTCGTCCGGCTCAGGGGTGGGGGTCGCTGCAACCGTCCCTTCAGCTCGTGGCCTCGCCGATGCGACGCATGATGGCCTCCGCATCGATCTCCCGCGCATAGGTGTCGAGCACCGGTGCGACCTTCTGCTGCAATGCGTCCCGGTCGGTGAAAGCAACCCGCTTCAGCCGGCCGGCGCTCTCCAGCGCCGCGATCTTCTGCCCGTCCTCGGTGGATTCGATCTGACGGCCATAGGCCGAGGCCTCCGTTCCGGCGCGGCGGATGGCCGCCTGCAGGTCGGCCGGGAGGCGGGAGAAGGTGGCGGAGGAGAAGCAGAGCGGCCGGATCGTGATGGCGTGCTGCGTCATTGAAAGGTGCGGCGCCACCTCATAGAAGCGCATCTGCTCGACGCCCGCGGCCTCGTTTTCCCCCGCTTCGATCACGTTGTTCTGGATGGCGTTGTAGACCTCGTTATAGGCGATCACGGTGGGCGACATGCCGGCGGCGGCGAAGGTGCGGCTCCAGATCGGCGCGCCCTGAACACGAACCTTCATGCCGCGCAAGGCTTCCAGGTTGCCGGCGGGGCGGCTGGCGAAGATGTTGCGCACGCCACCCCCGGCATAGCCGATCAGCATGACCCGGGCCCGCTTCTCCACCTCGTCGGCGATCGGCTTCAGCATGTCCTGATCCAGCACCCGGTTCCAATGCGCCAAGTCGCGGAACAGGAACGGAGCGTCGATGAAGGGGGCGGCACGCGAGAAGGTGGACATATGCGCCGGCGAGACGATGCCGTAATCCACCGCCCGGCCCTGCGCCATGTACTCGAAGTACTGCTTCTCCAGCCCCAGGCTGCTGTTCTTGTGGAGTGTGAAGTTAATCGGCTTGCCGTAGTATTGCTTCACCAGTTCCTCGAAGCGGACCAAGCAGCGCGTGAAGGCATGCTCGTCGTTGAATTGCGACGCGCCGTTGAGCGTGATGGCCTGCGCCTGCGCTCGTCCCGTGATGGCGAAGCCGGTAAGGCCCAGACCGGCGCCCAGCAACATCCTGCGATTCATGATCGTCTCCCCGGTTATCCGATAGCCATACGTCCGATGGCTTAGCCGTGGAGACTAGACCGGTGTTGAAGGGAAACGAAACCACAGAAACGCGCGGTAACCCCGCAGCATCGAGGATCCCGCTCCATGGCGATCCGGGGCTTGTCGCCTGCGCGACGCGCGGATGGCCTCCGCTCTCCCTTGAGGCTCCGGAGGAACATGCCGGAAAACCCGCATTCGCTCCCTGATTGCCCGGGGCGGCGATCGGCCGTGCAGGCGCGGAAAGGTCCGGCGCCGCGGCCTCATTCAGGCCGGGCCGGGCCTCCCGCCTGATCGGGCGTCCGTCGAGGTCATGGCAGGTTCTCGCGCAGGATGATCTCGCTGATGGAGCGCCCGACGCCGCCCATGGCCTCCCTGCCGGCCCGCAGGTTGTCGAAGATCGTGGCGCAATCCATCAGGATGGTGCGCGGGTTCTGCGTGATCACCGCATCCATCGTGCCATCGATCAGCAGGGCGCGCGTGTCGGGCGTCAGCCCATGCCCGATGAACACGGTTTCCGCTTCGCGCCGGGCTTCCCGCAGGGCGCGGGCGATGCCGGCCGCACCGCCGCCGATGTTGTAGATCCCGGCGAGGTCGGGGTGACGGGCCAGGAGGGTCCTCGCCTGGCGGTGATTCTTCGCCTCGTCGTCATGCCCCTCCCGCAGCCCGACCACCTCGATCATCGGGAACAACTCGGCGAAGAGGTGCAGGAAGCCCATCTCCCGCTCCTCATGCGCGCGGTAGCTGAGGCTGCCGGCGATCATCGCCACCTTGGCTGGCCGTCGCCCGATGAAGCGCGCCATCAGGTAGCCTGCCGTGCGGCCGGTGGAGCGGTTGTCCAGGCCGACATAGGCGGCGCGCCGGGTGTTCGCGATGTCCGAGATCAGCGTCACGGTCGGCGTGCCTGCCTCGGCCAGCGCGTTCACCGCCTCGCGCACGGCGGGATGCTCCAGCGCCATGAAGGCGATCCCGTCCGCCTCCCGCGCGGCATCGCGCAGCGCGCGGGCCAGCAGCTCGGGATTGAAGCTGCGGATGAACTCGCTCCGCGCCGTCATGCCGAAGGCCTCGAACCGCGCCCGCGTTTCCCCCACCAGCTGGCCCAGCATAGAGAGGAAGCGGTTGGATCCTTCCGGCAGCAGAAAGACCAGCCGCATCGGGCGGCGCGCCTGCGCGGCGTAGGGGCTGGTGTCCAGGATGTAGCCCAGGGCGGCGGCGGCACGCACCACGCGCTCCACCGTCACCGGGCGGACGCCCGGGCGGCCATGCAGCACCCGGTCCACGGTGGCGGTGGAAACGCCGGCTTCTCGGGCGACGTCGGGCACGCGAATGCGCGAAGGGGGCAACAAATCCATCAGAATCCATCATGAAACATGTTTGACGCTACCGGAACCTCTGACATAGCGTGCCGGTACCTCGAAAAACATCATTTCGCATCAAGAATCTGAGGGAGGACGCCATCATGACGACCATCACGCGCCGAACCGCCCTGCACGCCGCCGCAGGGCTTCCCGCGGCAGCCCTGATCGGTGCGCCCGGCCTGGCCCGCGCCGCCGAGTTCGAGTGGAAGTACGGCCACAACCTGCCCGTCACCCACCTCCTGCACCTGCGCGCGCAGGAAGCGGTGGACCGCATCGCGCGTGAGACGAACGGGCGGGTGGAGATCAAGATCTTCCCCAACAACCAGCTCGGCGGCGACACGGACATGCTGTCCCAGGTGCGCAGCGGCGGCATCACCTTCTTCACGCCCTCCGCGCTGGTGATCGCGACGCTGGTGCCGGTGGCGGCCATCAACGCGCTGGGCTTCGTGTTCACCGATTACAACCATGTCTGGAAGGCCATGGATGGCGGTGTCGGCGCCGCGGTGCGCCAGGCGATCTCCCGCGTGAACCTCCATGCCTTCGAGAAGATGTGGGACAACGGCTTCCGTCAGATGACCACCAGCGGCCGCGCCATCACGGACGCGTCCGCGATGGACGGGCTGAAGATCCGCGTGCCCGTCAGCCCGCTCTCGATCTCCATGTTCCGCGGCCTCGGCGCGGCGCCGGCCAGCCTGCAGTTCAGCGAGGTGTATTCCGCGTTGCAGACCAGGATCGTGGACGCGCAGGAAAACCCGCTGCCGATCATCCAGGTCGCCAAGCTCTACGAGGTGCAGAAGAGCTGCGCACTGAGCAACCATATCTGGGACGGCTACTGGTTCATCGCCAATGGCCGCGCCTGGCGCGGGCTGCCGGCCGACCTGCAGCGGATCGTCTCCAACGCCATCAACGAGGCCGGGCTGCAGCAGCGCGGCGACATCGCCGGGCTGAACGCCACGGTGCAGGCGGATCTGCAATCCAAGGGCCTCGCCTTCAACCCGACGGAGCCCGACAGCTTCCGTGCCAAGCTGCGCGCCCCCGCTTCTACAATGAATGGAAGGGCCGCTTCGGGGACGAGGCCTGGAGCCTGCTCAAGGCCTCCGTCGGCAAGCTGGCCTGAGGGGAGGGGGATCATGGCCGGTCACGCATCGACGCTCGATCCCGTCGCTCTGCCGCATGGCACGGCGGCGCGCCTGGCCATCGGCGCCGACCGCCTGCTGGGCGGCGCGCTGGAGCCTGTGGCGGCGGCGCTGGTGCTGGCCGAGATCCTGATCCTCGGCGCGGGCGTCACCGCCCGCTACGTCTTCTACGCGCCGATCATCTGGACGGATGAGCTGGCCTCGATCCTGTTCCTGTGGCTCTCCATGCTTGGCGCCGTGGTCGCGCTGCGGCGCGGCGAGCACATGCGGATGACCGGCCTCGTCACCCGCGTCGAGCCGCGCCCGCGCGCGCTGCTGGAGGCGCTGGCGCTGACCGCCTCGCTCGCCTTCGTCCTGCTGGTCCTGCACCACGCCCTGGAATACGCGCAGGAGGAAGCCTTCATCGTCACCCCCGCGCTGGAGATCAGCAATGCTTGGCGCGCCTCGGCGCTGCCGGTCGGCCTCGCGCTGATGGTGCCGGTGGGGCTGGTGCGGCTGCTGCGGCTTGGTCAGCCCGTCGCGGTGGCGCTGGCTGCGGTGCTGACGGCGGCGCTGGTACTGGCCTTCTGGTGGGCCGGGCCGGTGCTGAGGCCGCTGGGGCAGGTGAACCTGCTGGTCTTCTTCGTCGGCGTGGTGGCGGTGAACGTCTTCGCCGGTGTGCCGATCGCCTTCTCCTTCGCCCTGGCCACCTTCGGTTATCTCGCCTGCACCACCTCCACGCCGCTGCTGGTGGTGGTGGGGCGGCTGGATGAGGGCATGTCGCACCTCATCCTCCTCGCCGTGCCGCTCTTCGTGTTTCTCGGCGCGCTGATCGAGATGACAGGGATGGCGCGCGCCATGATCGGCTTCCTGGCCAGCCTGCTCGGCCATGTGCGCGGCGGGCTGTCCTACGTGCTGATCGGCGCCATGTACCTCGTCTCCGGCATCTCCGGCTCCAAGATCGCCGACATGGCGGCCATCGCCCCCGTGTTGTTCCCCGAGATGAAGGCGCGCGGCGCCAAGCCCGGCGACCTCGTGGCGCTGCTGTCGGCGACCGGCGCGCAGACCGAGACGATCCCGCCCTCCATCGTGCTCATCACCATCGGCTCCGTCACCGGCGTTTCCATTGCCGCCCTGTTCACCGGCGGCATGGTGCCCGCCCTGGTGCTCGGCCTGTGCCTCTGCTTTGTCGTCTGGCGGCGCTACCGGCACGAGGATCTGAGCCATATCACGCGCCCGTCCTGGGCGCAGGTCGCGCGCCTCGCCGTGGTGGCGCTGCCGGCGATCGCGCTGCCCTTCATCATCCGCGCCGCCGTGGTGGAAGGCGTCGCCACGGCCACCGAGGTCTCAACCATCGGCATCGGCTACGCCGTGCTGATGGGCCTGCTCGTCTACCGCCAGTTCGACTGGCGCCGGATCGGCCCGATGCTGGCCGACACGGCCTCCCTCACGGGCGCCATCATCTTCATCGTCGGCTGCGCCACCGCCATGGCCTGGGGTCTGACGCAATCCGGCTTCTCGCAGGATCTGGCGCGGCTGATGGCGGCGATCCCGGGCGGCGCCTACGGCTTCCTGGCCGTGTCCATCGTCGCCTTCATCGTCCTCTTCGGTCCGCTGTTGTTTCCGCTGGCCCGGGACGCCGGCGTGCACGAGGTGCACTACGCCATGGTGGTGATCTTCGCGATGGGCATCGGCCTTTTCGCCCCGCCCTTCGGCGTCGGCTATTACGGCGCCTGCGCGACCAGCAAGGTGAATCCGGACGAAGGCCTCCGCTACATCTGGGGCTATGTCGCGGCCCTGCTGGTCGGCCTCGTGCTCGTCGCCGCCATACCCTGGTTCTCCATCGGCTTCCTCTGAGCCGCTCCCCGACCTTCTCCCAAGCAGGATACGAACGATGAGCCGCTTTCTCGGCCAGATCCGCCAGCTCGGCTACGTGGTGCCCAACATCGAGGCCGCCATGGATTATTGGAGCAGCAGCCTCGGCGTCGGGCCGTTCTTCTACAACCCGCGCGTGCCCATCCGGAACTACCGCTACAAGGGCGAGAGCTTTGAGCCGCACAACTCCGTGGCGCTCGCCAATCCGGGCCCCGTACAGGTCGAGCTGATCCAGTGCCGCAACGACGGGCCCTCCATGTACAAGGACTTCACCGATGCCGGGCACAGCGGGCTGCAGCACGTCGCCTACTGGACCGACAGCTACGATGCCGACCTGGAGCGCCTGACCGCGCGAGGCTTCAAGCCCGTGATGAGCGGCGAAGTCGGCGAGCGCGGTCGCTTCGTATATTTCGACACCCACTACCACCCCGGCACGGTGATCGAGCTGTCGGAGGTGGCGGGGCCCAAGGGCGAGATGTTCCGCCTGATCCGCGAAGCCTCCGAGAACTGAGACGGCAGCAATCCCGTCCGTCCGTTTCCCGACCTGTCGAAGCTCTGAGCCCATGCGCGACGATCGCTTCCGCGCCACCTACCTGATCGAGACGCCGCTCGACCCCGCGAAGGTCGCGGAGGTCATGGCGGGCGAGCAGTCCTGCGGCACCTTCACCCGGGTGGAAGGCGAGACCGACGCGCTGCGCGAGCGCGCCCGCGCCGTGGTGGTCTCGGTAGAGCAACGGGACGAGGCGGGCGTGCCCTCGCTGCCGAACGCTTGGCTGACCCGCCGCGAGGTGCCGGGGCCCTGGCACCTCGCCCGGATCACGCTGGATTTTCCCGTGGCGAATGTGGGCGCCAACCTGCCGACGCTGGCCTCGGTCGTCGCCGGCAACCTGTTCGACCTTGGCGAGGTCACAGGGCTGCGGCTGGAGGCCATCGAACTGCCGGCGGCCTATCGCCGCCGCTTCGCCATGCCGGCGCAGGGACTGGCCGGTACGCGGCGCTTGGCCGGAGTGAAGGACGGCGTGCTGGTCGGCTCCATCATCAAGCCGAATGTGGGGCTGAGCGCGGAAGACACCGCCGCCTTGGTCATGCGCCTCTGCGAGGCCGGGCTCGACTTCATCAAGGACGATGAGATCAGCGCGAACCCGGACCACGCGCCGCTGGCGCAGCGCATCCCCGCCGTCATGGCCGCGGTACACCGCCACCGGGACCGCACGGGCAAGAACGTGATGGTGGCCTTCAACATCACGGACGAGACGGACGCCATGCGCCGCCACGCCGACCTCGTGGCGAGGGAAGGCGGCAGCTGCGTCATGGCCAGCCTCAACTGGTGCGGCTTCTCCGACATCGAGAGCCTGCGCCGAAGCACGGATCTCGCGCTGCACGGGCACCGCAACGGCTACGGTGCCTTGTCCCGCCACC
>NZ_QXGS01000188.1 GCF_003604215.1 Teichococcus vastitatis | reverse complement strand
CCGCGGCAGGTGCGGCTGATCGCGCAGGCCAAGATCAAGACTGACACGATCGATGCGACGGTGCTGGCCAAGCTCTATGCCAGCAACTTCCTGCCCGAGGTTTGGGTGCCGGACGCGAGGACGCAGGCGCTGCGCCGGCAGGTCACGCGGCGCAACCAGATCGTGCGCCAGCGGGTGCGGCTCAAGACCATCACCCAGTCGATCCTGCATGCTCATCTGATGCCGCAGTGTCCGCATGCCGAGCTGTTCGGCATCCGGGGACGTGCCTGGCTCCTGGCCCAACCCCTGCCGCCTGATGAGCAGGACGCGGTGGAGCGGCACCTGCGCGAGTATGATCGCCTGGGCGAGGATCTCAAGGTCGTGGAGCGCGGGTTGGCGCGGGATGCCCTGGCGGATGCCACCATCAAGCGCCTGATGACCATCCCCGGCATCGACATGGTGGTGGCGCTCGGGCTGTCGGCAGCTATCGGGCCTATCTCCAGGTTCCAGAGGCCGGATCAACTCGTCGCCTATATCGGGCTGAACCCGAGCGTCCATCAATCCGGCGGAGGACGGCTCCAGCACGGGCGCATCACCAAGCAGGGCCGCTCGCATGCGAGACACATGCTGGTCGAAGCAGCCTGGCAGGCCCTGCGTGGTCCAGGCCCCTTACGGGCATTCTACCAGCGTGTCGCGGTCCGGCGCGGCAACCACATCGCTGCCGTCGCTGTTGCCCGTAAGCTCGTCGTGATCGTCTGGCACATGCTCGCCAAGGGCGAGGATTATGCCGGGGTCAGGCCCGCCCTGCATGCCAGGAAGCTGCGGGGCCTGGAACTGCGCTCAGGGCAGCCGGAGCGACGCGGACAGCGGGGTTCTGCGTACGAATACAACCTGACCAGGACCCG
>NZ_QXGS01000187.1 GCF_003604215.1 Teichococcus vastitatis | reverse complement strand
AGGCTCGTCGATCAGCCCTGGCGCATCATGTCCATCGGCCTGCGCGAATGGGCTCATGGGTTCTGATCAATGGGATTGGTATTAACCATTAGGCCCCAGTGTTGATGAAAACCTGTTCATGAAAGTCATCGACATGGGCCTCTTCAACAATCTGAGCATTCGCTCCAAGGTCATCTCGGCCTTTGCCGGGGTACTGCTCTGCGGCACAGCCTTGGGAGTGTGGGCGGTTGTTGACGTGCGTCAGCTGAATGCCTCCACAGCCCAGATCAATGACAAGGTCGGTGACCTGCGCCTCCTGTCGGGCATGGGTGTTCAGCTCGAGCGTATCCGTTTGACTGATGGCTTGCTGGTGATTGCTCAAACTCCTGATGAGCAGGCGGATCTGGCCCGGTCCAGCGCCGACGCGCGTCGGAAGTTCACCACGACCTTGGCAGACTACGAGGCCACTCTGAGCTCCGGCGAAGAACGACAGCTTGCGGACGGCATCCGGTCTGGCTGGGAGCGCTTCGAAGCTGCGGAACGTGTTCTGGCGCCGTTGGTTCAGGATGGCGATCGACCAAAGGCCGAGGCCGCCCTGTCGGGCGGTATCCGGCGTGAGGGTGTAGGCCTGCGGAGCGCCATCGAGAAAGCCGCTGCGCACCAGGAACGTCAAGCTGACAGCGTGGTTACCGCAGCCGCCGCGATTGGCGCTTCTGCTGTGACCTGGATCGCAGTGCTGCTGGCCATGATGGTGGTCGTCTGTGTCCTCGCCGGGACCTCCATGGTCCGTGGTGTCGCAGCTCCAGTTCGCGCCATGACGGCGGCGATGCGCCGCCTGGCGGATCGGGACATGGCGGTGCTGATCCCGGGCGCCGGTCGCGGTGACGAGGTGGGCGGCATGGCGGCCGCCGTGCAGGTGTT
>NZ_QXGS01000186.1 GCF_003604215.1 Teichococcus vastitatis | reverse complement strand
GGATCACCAGCTTGAATCACATCACCCCCGTGTCGGGGAAGCCCCCGTCGTGAGTCACGACCATCGGGAGTTGGTATGAGGAGCAGCGGGCGAGCGATAAAAGCAGCACATGCGGACATGACGAACGTCTGCTCTGGTCATCCGATTGCCTGAAAGCAGCCGTTTCGCTTTCGGCCATCTTTGCCCTTGTTTATTACTCCGCCCGGGCCAGCACAGGCCTGCTCCGCCCAACGAAGTCGAGAAAGGTCCGGAACGCGGAGGACATCTGACGGCGACTGGGATAGTACAGGAACCAGCCTGGCAACTGCGGACACCAGTCTTCCAGCACCGGCACAAGCTGGCCAGAAGTGATGCCGGGCTGCAGGTATTCCTCAGGCAGACGGATCAGGCCCAGGTCGTCCAGCCCGGCGCGCAAGGTCATGCGCGGGTCGTTCACCGTCAGCGGACCCTCGGGCGTGATGGTGACCTTCCGCTCGTCCTTCTCGAACTCCCATTGAAAGATGCTGCCGCCGGGAAAGCGGTGCCGCACGCATCGGTGACGCAGCAGGTCCTTGGGCTGCTCCGGCGCGCCGTGCCGCCGCAGATAGTCCGCCGTCCCGGCCACGAGGTAGCGCAGCGGGCCACCCAGCGGCACCGCGATCATGTCGCGCGCCAGATCCTCGCCGAAGCGCACGCCCGCGTCGAAGCCGCCCTCCACGATGTCGACGTGCGCGGCATCGCTCACCAACTCCAGCGAGACATCCGGGTTGGCTGCCAGAAAGGGGCTCAGCAGCGGCGCGAGGCAGATTTCCAGCGCGGGGATCGGCGCGTTTATCCGGACGGCGCCTGTGGGGCGGTCGCGGAAGTCGTTCACCGAATCTATCGCCAAGGCGATGTCATCCAATGCGGGCTGCAACCGCTG
>NZ_QXGS01000185.1 GCF_003604215.1 Teichococcus vastitatis | reverse complement strand
TGGAGCGGCATCCGCGACAGCTTGAGCGCGCTCCTTGACGGAACAATCTGAGCAAAGGCAAAGATCTTCGTACCAACAGCTCTGGGGGGCGGCCGGGTGGGAAAGGTGCCGTCATCCGGCAGGCGCAGCGCCATGCCGGTCCAGGACACCTCCGCCCGGCTTGAGCAGGGTGCAGAGCTTGCGGAAGGCGCGGGCGCGCTGGCCGGGCGGCACATGTTGCCAGACGGCGCTGAGCAGCACCGTGTCGAAGCCGAGCCCGCTGCGCAGCAGGCCGGGCAACTCCGGCAGGGCATCGCCGGTCCAGCGGATCCGCGGATCGGGGTGCAGGCGCTGGCCAGCGGCGCGCATGGCGGCGGAGGGCTCGGCGGCGACCCCTCATGACCGAGCGAGGCGAGCTAGTCGGCGTCCCGGCCACTGCCGGCACCGAGATCGAGCAGGGCCGCGGGAGCCGCCGGCGGCAGGTCGCGCCACCAGCCATGCAACGCCTCCGGCCGCACCGCCTCATAGCGCGGCACCAAGGTCTTGGCCTGTGCGTCGTACCAGAACATCGGCTGAGTATCGCCACTGGCCGCCATGGCTGCCAAGTCAAGGACTGTGCCTGCTGCCTACCGGCAGAGGCTCTCGCAGGGCACGCCATCACGATCGCCATCCAGTCGACTCAACCCGCATTGCTGCAGGTGAAAGCGTGCCTCGGCGCAGCTCGTCATCTCGCGGCACAGGCGCTTGCCGCCGCAGCCGAAGCCACTGGCTCCGGAAGCCGCCGAGACGCGAGGCGTGGAGGAGAGGGCAGGCTGCCCGGTGGTGCGCTCCTGCCGGCGCCAAGCCCAGGGCGGCACCCGCTCCGCCTCCGGAAGCGACCACAGCCCGCACCGGGCCTGCCGGGCCTCGTCCTCCATGGCCAGCATGGA
>NZ_QXGS01000184.1 GCF_003604215.1 Teichococcus vastitatis | reverse complement strand
GTCGGGGACGCTCAAACCCGGCGCGCATCTGTGGATGGCCGCGATGCGCCTTCCGCCGGGGACGACGATATTCCCCCTGGACCGGGCACCTCGATATAGGCGATCTGCTGCTCGTCCTGCCACACCGCGGAAAGGTTGTCGGCGCTGGTGGCAGGAAGATGCCCCGGATGCGACGGTCTATGCTCGGGCCACATCAGAAGCCGGACCCATCCTCCGGCCCGGGGCACCACAGGGATCATAAGCGGCCATCTGGAGTGCGCAACGCTAGCGTGAGTCACCCGGCGCGCAGCGGCCTTTGTTCGTGCTGCGCTAGAGGCTGAGGCCGACACTATTCCCTCAGCACCAGGCTGATCGCGTTGAGCATGCCGCGCGTACCCATGGCTCGTCTTCAGACATGCTCCAGTGGATGTGTCGGACGGCGTCGGCGGCAGCCCGAGGACGGACATTGTTGCTCTGGAACCCGCGGATGACACAGCTCGCCGCGGAACCGGCCACATCAGAATATCTCGTACCGCTTATTGCAACAAGCTGCACGACCATCCGCCCCGACGATACGGCTTCAACACCCAGAGGTTGCTGCTCAGCAGGTTCTACACCAAGCACGTTGTGCGGGATTAGCCGACGCTTCAGGACTTTCGGGGTGCCTCTGCATCGTCTGGCTGGATCAGATCCACAGGCGTGGCACCCAGCGCCTGCGCCACCTCGAACAGGGTCACCACCGTCGGATTGCGCTGACCGCGCTCCAAGCCGCTGAGATATTGCTGGCTCAGCCCCGACCGCTCTTCCACCTGTTCCTGGGTGAGACCCTTCTCGCGCCGGAGGCGGGCGAAGTTGCGGCCCACCAGCCGACGCATGTCCATGCGCCCTGGATTGACGGCATGCCGCGATGAAGTTTATCAACTATAGTGTGTAAATGAGACTGCCGCTG
>NZ_QXGS01000183.1 GCF_003604215.1 Teichococcus vastitatis | reverse complement strand
CGGCAAGGCACGGCCTCCCTCAGGTTGGTAAGCACTCGCGTGGCGGCCAGGCAAATTGCCGCGGCGGTGCCGCGTTCATTCTGTAGAGGTATGATCATGCTGAAGTCGGGGCGCAGGTGGGTGGCCCTCACCGTCGTGATTCTGGCGTTTATGCCGGTCGTTCTGGATATGACGATCCTTCATATCGCGGTGCCCTCTCTGACGCTGGCACTAGAGGCGACCGGCACCGAAGTGCTTTGGATCATCGACATCTACCCAATCCTGATGGCAGGGCTGTTGGTGCCCATGGGGACGCTTGCCGACCGTATCGGTCACAGGACGGTGCTGTTGATCGGTCTTACAGTGTTTGGTCTGGCATCGCTGGCTGCTGCGTACTCGGTCAACGCGGGCATGCTGATCACTGCGCGCGGCGGCCTCGCCCTGGGCGGGGCGATGATTGCTCCGACCGTGCTTGCCCTGATCCGCAGCACGTTCGCGGATAGCAAGGAGCTTGGCATCGCATTGGGCCTCTGGGGTACCGTAAGCTCTGCGGGGGCCGCCCTTGGTCCCTTGGTCGGCGGGTTTCTTCTGAGCTACTTCTGGTGGGGATCGGTGTTTCTAATCAACGTTCCGGTTGCCGTGGCGTATGGCTCCTTGCCTACTTTCTCTTGCCCTGCACACATGTGCCGGCGACCGGGAAATGGACAATCGGACAGGCCTTGGTTCTGGTCGCGGGCTTGATGGCCACAATCTATGCGATCAAGTCCGGCATCAAGCCCGATGCCTCACTACCGGTCACGGCTGCGATTTTTGCAGTGGGGCTAGTTCTTCTGGCGGTCTTTGTGCGGCAGCAGAGGACCTCTTCAAGCCCGATGCTGGATCTTTCGCTCTTCTCGAAACCAGCAATCCGCACGGGTCTGATC
>NZ_QXGS01000182.1 GCF_003604215.1 Teichococcus vastitatis | reverse complement strand
GAGGAATAGAAGTGCCTGCCCATCAACTCCGGAGTTGTTGAGCGCCGTGAAGTCAGTGGTAAAGACCTGCAGGTCGTCAAATAGGCTACCAAATCCAGGTCCATGATGACCACCATGGCTGGCGCCTTGACCAACGTTGCTCATAACGTGACGTCTCCCTGTCTTTGTTGTTAACCTCCTTGAGATACGGAGAAAGGCATGCGCTGGATCACGCAGTCACGCTCACGTGACCGAGTTGCGCCGCATGCAGGATCCAGCACACATATTTCCCTTATCATCACCTTACTGGATGAACGGAATGATCCAGTGAGGTGCTGGCCCCATATTACCTAGGCGGAGCATCGTCCTTGCACCCGCATCGATTGTCCCGCGCTTGCACCGACGCGGTGCTATCAAGCTACGTCATGGCGGTGGGACGGTCACAGGATCGCACCGCCTTTGCAGCGCTGTTCTCTTACTTTGGGCCGCGCTTGAAGACATACTTTCGGCGGTTGGGTATGGTTGATGAGGAGGCGGAGGAGCTTGCGCAGGAAGCGATGATACTCGTGTGGAGAAAAGCAGCATTGTTTGACCCAGGGAAGGCGGCGGCCTCGACTTGGATCTACGCGATTGCGCGGAACCTTCGCCTTGATGCGCTCCGCTGCAGAAGCTTTTCCCGGGACGAGACCTCTGCTTCGGAGCGTCCGGTGACCCAGGACAGTGCTCCGAGCGCGGAGGAGCAGTTCGCCTCATCTGCACAACAGGAGCAGCTAAGGAAAGCGCTGCATCTTCTACCCCGTGAGCAGGCACAGGTCGTCCAGATGTGCTATTTCGGCGACAGGTCACATACTGAGATTGCCCGTGAGTTGAGCATTCCGCTTGGTACGGTGAAGGGGCGCCTGAGGCTTGTTTTGGGGCGATTGCGCCGCGCGCTGGAAAACGTATGGCCCGCCCCGTCGGCAAGCGG
>NZ_QXGS01000181.1 GCF_003604215.1 Teichococcus vastitatis | reverse complement strand
TCGACGACCTGCGAACGGCCCTCTCATGCGGCCTAGTGCCCGCCATGTGTTGGAGTGGTGGCAGCGCGACGGGCTGCTCGACGATGCTGCGTCGCCGGCGCGGCTTCAGGCTTCGTCGCCCGTGTTCAGCGATGCCCGCAGGGCCACTTGCAGCAGATGCTGCGACAGGTCGCGCGTCCCCTGCCCCGGATGCCGCAGCATCCAGTCGAGCGGCCTGGCGCCCGTGAACGGTGCCGCCGCGAGCGGCTGCCGCAGCCATTGCGCGGGATCCTGAGCCAGGCGGCTCAGGCCGGCATCGATCCCCTGCATCAGCTGCAGCGCCTCCGCCTCGGCTGGTGCCAGCTTGAAGCGCGGCCGCGTGCCCTTGCGGGTCAGGCCACCGGCGTGGCCGAGCAGCGCCAGCGCCGGCTCATCCGGCACCTGCCACCGGTCCATCAGCGCCCAGAAGCTGCCGGAGGTCAGGCCGGCCCGGGCAGCGGGCGCCTCGGTCTTTGTTTGACGGCGGACTGGCCGGGGCGCCGCCGGCCGGTCCGCCGGTTGGCGCACCTTGCCCCGGCCCGTGGCCATGCTCCCCGCCCCTGACGCGACCACCCGCAAGGGTGGCGGCGGAGGCGGCGGCTTGGCGGGTGGCGCGGGCGCTTTCGGCGGCTCCGGTCGCAGCGGCGCCGCACGAGCCGCCGGCTCGTCGCCCTCCGGATCCACACCGAAGACCTCGCACAGCTGGCGGAGCAGGGCTCCGGCCTGCAGCAGCGGCTGGGGCGGAGCGGCTCCTTGTGACGCCGGCTCCAGCCGGCCATCCTGCCGCAGCATCTCGCGGACCGGCACGGCCGCCTCCAGCTCCTGCAGGCGCTGCCTCAGCGGGTTCCGGGGATCGATGGCGGCGCTGCCTGTGGACGGGTTCCGGCGCGGCTCGGTGGTCACTACCGCGGCCACCATCCGCTCGATCG
>NZ_QXGS01000180.1 GCF_003604215.1 Teichococcus vastitatis | reverse complement strand
CCGTGGAAACGCCGGGAAGGCCATCGCAGCGTGCAGCGGTCCTCCGCTAGGCTTTCTCGGCCGCCCCTGGGTCCGAGCCGGCATCCTCCTCAAGATCTCTGGCCACCTCCTGCGCGGCCGTGGGGTCGATCCGGTTGGCCTCCTGGACCAGCTCGTCACCCCGCGCATCGTTGCCCTCGGCAAATTCGTCGAGGGCCGCTTCCACAATGTCCAGCGCCTTCTCGTGCCGCTCGCCGCTGTCCCCGGCACCGCCGCCCTGCTTCCCGTCCATTGCCATCTTCCTTGCTAGGAGCAAGGGAGAAACCCGTCGCCCGCAACATGGGTTTCCGCCACCACCCGCGGCATTTGACCTTAGACCGGGAAACTGGTCCGGCCATTCTGAGAGTTTTCCGGCAGCGGCGGATCAGCCCGTGCCGCCGATCGATGTCGATGTGGCTTTTGCAACCGAAGATCGGCGATCTGGATGGCTTGGCGCCGTGTGCCTTCGGGTTTGGGATTGGCTCTGCCGCGCTTGAGCGTCCAGCGGGGTCCTTCTGCGCCTGCTTAGCGCGGGACCAGCCCTCCGGCGTGCTGCTCTCCCGGATGATGGCCTTCTCGATGGTGAGCTTCTCGCGCGACGCGGCTATCAGAGTGGCGCCGATGATCTGTCCACCCATGGCGAGAAAGCCCTGCTCGGCCAGTACCGCGTCGAAGCGGCGGAACAGCCCCTTGATAGCTCCCGCCTATTTGAGCTGTTCGCGACAGAGCCCGATCGTCTTGGCGTCCGGCACGGCCTGGTGCAGGCCAAGGCTCGCGAAGCGCATGAAGGACAATCGGTTCCGCAATTGGAATTCGGCCTGCTCGTCGGAGAGGCTGTAGAGCGCCTGCAGCACCAGAACGCGGGACATCATCACGGCATCATAGG
>NZ_QXGS01000018.1 GCF_003604215.1 Teichococcus vastitatis | reverse complement strand
GCCTACCGCCGCCGCGCCCGCATCACCCGCGACAGCCCCGCCCGACTGCTCGACCTCTGACCAACATGGTCCCCAGCGCCACCGACTGGCTGCGCCATACCCTCCTCGTCACCGGAACACACCAGGACCTCGCGGCATTCCGCGCCGCCGCCGCCGGGCCCGGCGCGATCCCCTGGAGGCGCGATGCCGGCCGGCTGGAGGAGGAATGGTTTCTCGGCCTTGCCGCACCCCCTCAGGGAGCGCGGGCGATCAGCCTGCCCGGCGCACGCCTCCTGGCGCGGCGGTTGCGCGACGCGGTGGCCCTGCATGAGGCGCGGGAACAGGCGCGGATCGCCGCCGGCGATCGCAGCTGCCCGCTTGACCTTCATCGATTGCTGCCGGTTCCGAGGCCGCTGCTGGCGCTCGGTCCGGAGGAGCCGGAAAGCCGTGACTGGCTGTGGCGGCACTGGGGCACCAGCCGGGCACTGCGGCAGGTGCATGCCTTGCCGGTGAAACATGACCGGCGCCTGCGACAAACAGACCGCTGGGCGGTGGCCTTCTGGTCGGCCGATTGGTCGCCCTGGCCCGCCTTGCAACAATTGCGGCGGAACTGGCCGGATCTTTCCCTGGAGCTGACGCCTCATTATGCCGAGGAGTGACGTCGCGGCCGAGGCCGGTCAGACCCCGTGGCTCGATGTGGCAGGGTATGAGGGGCCGCTGGATCTGCTGCTGGAGCTGGTGAAACGGCACAAGCTGGATCTGGCGAAGCTGCCTTTGCTGCCGCTGATCGAGCAGTTCATCGCAGCACTGGCCGATGCGGCCGGGCATGTTCCGCTGGATCGGCAGGGGGACTGGGTTGTGCAGGCCAGCCAGTTGGTGCTGCTGCGCGCGCAGCTGCTGCGACCCGCCGATGCGGCGGAAGCCGAGGATGCGGTGGCCGAGGCGGGCCGCCGCGTCGCGCAGCTGAATGAACTGCTGCGCGTCCAGGCAGCGGCCGCCTGGCTCGCTGCGCGCCCGCAACTGCACCAGGATCGCTGGGATCGTGGCCTGCCCGAGCGTTGGAACATGGCCGATACCATGGCCGAGCGGCAGCTGGCCTTCTGGGAAGCGCTCCTCGCCGTGCTGGAGCCGCGTGAGGGGGAAGGAGCGCCGGCGGCCCTTCCGGTTGGCGCGGTGTGGCCGCGGGAGGTCTGGCGAGTGCCGGACGCGCTGGCGCATATCCGCCGCCTATTGCTGGACAATGACCGGCCGCTTGACCTGCTCCGCTGCCTGCCCGATCTGCCGGCAGTCCGCGATCATCCGGTGCAGCGTCGCGCCGCCCTCGCCAGCAGCTTCGTGGCCGCCCTGGAGCTCGAACGGGAAGGCAAGGTAACGCTGGTGCAGGAACAATATCCTGCCGGCATCCTGATGCTCCGAAGCCGGCACGCATAACCCGCGCCAGGCGGTGCGGAATGGCCGCCACCTCGACTCGACCATGGTTCCCCCAAGGGAACCTGCCAGCCAGGGGCGACCAGACCGCAGGCCGTTGGAGCGCCCGCGCATTCGTCGCAGTCCAGGCCGGGCCCGAGGCGCCCGGATCCAGCGGGATGGCTGTCTCGGCGGTCACGGAGCTCGGGATCCCGGCACAAACTTGGCATCGGCGCCTTGTTGCCGCCGCTCCCTCGGTGCCAAACTCCCGGGATGGACGATGTTATCCGCCTGACCGCGACCGAGGCCGTCGCCCAGCTGCACCGCGGCGAGGTGTCGCCGCTGGACCTGATCGATGCGGCCGCTGAGCGCATCGCCGCCGTCGAGCCGCAGGTGAATGCGCTGCCCACCCTCTGCCTCGATCGGGCACGCGACCACGCCAAACGGCTGATGGCGGGAGAAGGGCGGGAGCTTGCCGGCGGCGCGGGCTGGCTCGGCGGCCTGCCGGTGACGATCAAGGACCTGACCGACGTGGCGGGGGTCCGCACCACCTATGGTTCGCCAATCTTCAGGGATCATGTTCCGGCCGCGTCACACCCGCTCGTCCGGCGCATCGAGGCCCGTGGCGGCATCGTTGTCGCGAAATCGAACACGCCGGAATTCGGCGCCGGCGGCTCCACCTTCAACGAGGTGTTCGGCCGCACGCGCAATCCGTGGAACACGGCCCTGACCTGTGGCGGCAGCACGGGCGGCGGCGCCGTGTCCGTGGCCACCGGTGAGGCGTGGCTGGCGCAGGGCAGCGACCATGGCGGCAGCCTGCGGCGGCCGGCCACCTATTGCGGCGTGGTGGGAATGCGGCCTTCTCCGGGCCGCGTGACGCGGGGCAGCGTCAACAACCTGTTCTCGCCCCTCTCGGTGCAGGGTCCGATGGCGCGAAACGTGCCGGACCTGGCATTGTTTCTCGATGCCATGGCGGGATGGTGCCCGCTGGACCCGATGACCTATGACGCCCCGGCCCGCACCTATGCCGAGGCCGTCGCCGCCGCCGAAGCCGAACGCCCGAGGCGCATCGCCTTCTCGCCCGATTTCAACGGCCAGCTTCCGGTGGACCGCGAAACGCGCGAGCTCTGCGCGCGGGCGGTGCTGGCCTTCGAGGCGGCAGGCTGCGTGGTCGAGGAGTTCGCGCCGGATCTCGGACAGCTCGGGGAAGCCTTTCTGATCCTGCGCAGCCAGTCCTTCGTGGTGGACCGGGAGGCGCAGCTGGCGGCGCATCGCGAGCTTATCAAGCCCGACATCATCTGGAACACGGAGCGCGGCCTGGCGGCGACGCCAAGCCAGCTGGCCTGGGCCGACCGCGAACGGGCCGCCTTCTACCGCCGCATGGCCGCCCTGTTCGAGCGCTACGACGTGTTCATCACGCCGGGCGCGGCCACCCCCGCCTTCGACGTCATGCTGCGCAATCCGGACAGCATCGCCGGGGTGAAGCTGGAGAACTACATGGCCGGCTCCATGATCAACGCGGCCATCACGCTGGCGGGCTGCCCCGCCGTCGCCGTGCCCTGTGGCTTTGATCGCTACGGGCGGCCCGTCGGCCTGCAGATCGCGGCGCCGCCGCGGCGGGATGCGATCGCGTTGCAGGCGGCGGCGCTGTTCGAGCGGGTCGGTGGCTTTGGGCTGCGGGCGCCGATCGATCCCCGCCCCGGCACGGTGCCCCCGCCGGAAGCGCCGGCACCCGCATGATGCGGGCCGCGATGCGCCCTCAGATCCCCAGCCGCAGCTGGCCGGGCGGCTCGCTGGCGTCGTCCGAATCGCATCGGACCCGCTCCTCCAGCACGGGATCAAGTTCGCCGAGCAGGCCATCGACCGCGTTCGCCAGGTGGTTGCGCGGCATGGCGGGGCGAACCGCCCGGAGATAACCCCGGGCCTCGCCTTTCGCTTCCCGCACCGTGCAGCCGGCGCGCAGCGCCTGGGCCAGGGCATGACGCACGCGGTGCGCCGTCACGGGATCGAGCAGAAACTGAGGCTGGTGTGGCATGGCACGGCGGCATCCCGAGAAGGAGGAGGAACAAGAACAAAACAAGTACGATTCGGGGGCGCCTGTCGAGCCGGAAAAACGCCCGCGGCCCCAGTGCGGCCCCAGTGTTGATGCGCCTTCGCCCGGCCGCCGGCATCGATGGACAAGCCGGGCCCAACGCCAATAGAGGTTTCCCGGGCGTCGCGGCTCCCCGCCGCGGCGTCCGACACGCCCTTGGAAGAAGCCAGCATGACCCTCGCCGACGAGCATCGCCCCAGTGGGGTCATCAGAAGGGCCAAGGCCTCTGGTCCGGCTCGAGCCGTGCCGTTCCGGCGGGCGGCGTCCTGAAGGCCATGCCGCGCATTCCTGGCGGGCTGGCGGCGCTGCGGCAGATGCTGCCGCATCTCCGCCCTTACCGCCTGCGCGTCTTCGCCGCCGCCGGCGCGATGCTGGCGGCGGCCGGCCTGACGCTGGGACTGGGCCAGGGATTGCGGCACCTGATCGATTCGGGCTTCGGCGGACAGGGCGAGGGAGCGCTGGATGCGGCGGCCCTCGGCATGTTTGCCGTGGTGGCGGCCCTGGCCGCGGCCACCTCCCTGCGGTTCTTCCTGGTCTCGTCCCTGGGAGAACGCGTCGCCGCGGACCTGCGGCGCGCGGTGTTCAACCATGTTCTGACCCTGTCGCCCGCCTTTTTCGAGACGGCGCGGACCGGCGACCTCCTGTCCCGCCTGACGGCTGACATTGGCGTGCTGCAATCCCTGGTCGGCAGCGCGATCTCGCAGGGGCTGCGCAGCCTGCTGATGATGGCGGGAGCCTTTGCGCTGCTGGTTCTCACCAGCATCAAGCTGGCCGGCGTCGTCGTGCTCGTGGTGCCGCTCGTGGTGGTGCCCCTGATCTTGTTCGGACGCCGCGAGAAGGCCCTGTCGCGGCTGGCCCAGGAGCGTGTTGCCGATCTCGGCGCCCGGGCCGAGGAAATCATCAACGGGATCCGCACCGTGCAGGCCTTCGGCCGCGAGGCACGCGAGGCCGACCGTTTCGGGCAGGATGCCGAGGCCGCAATGTCCGCCGCGCTGCGTCGCATCGCCAGCCGCGGCGCACAGATCCTGGTGGTGATCCTGCTGGGCTTCGGCGCCATCACCTTCAGCCTGTGGATCGGCGGGCGCGATGTCGTGGCAGGCCGGATGACGGGTGGGGAACTCTCCGCCTTCGTGTTCTATGCCGTGCTGCTGGCATCTTCCGGCGCCACGGTCAGCGAGCTGTGGGGCGAGGTCCAGCGCGCCGCCGCGGCGGCGGAACGGGTGCTGGAACTGCTCAGGGTGCCGCCCGCCATCGCCGTTCCGGCCAGCCCAGCGCCGCTGCCGCGTCCGCCGCGCGGCCGCATCGAGTTCCGGAACATCGGCTTCACCTATCCGAGCCGGCCCGAGCGGCCAGCGCTGCACGATGTCTCGCTGTGCATCGAGCCCGGCGAGACCGTCGCGCTGGTCGGACCGTCCGGTGCCGGCAAGACCACGGTGCTGCAACTTCTGCTGCGCTTCTACGATCCGCAGCAGGGCCGGATCCTGGTCGACGGGGTGGATATCGCATCGGTGGAGCCCGGGGCGCTGCGGGCGCGGATCGGCCTCGTGCCGCAGGATCCGGTGATCTTCAGCACCGATGCGGCGTCCAACATCGCCTATGGTCGGCCCGATGCCACGCCGGAGGACATCCGTGCCGCCGCCCGCTCCGCCGAGGCGCTGGGCTTCATCGAGGCACTGCCCCAGGGCATGCGGAGCTTCCTGGGCGCCAAGGGCGTCACCCTGTCGGGCGGTCAACGGCAACGCATCGCCATCGCGCGCGCCGTTCTGCGCGACCCGCCGATCCTGTTGCTCGACGAGGCCACCAGCGCGCTGGATGCGGAATCCGAGCGCGCGGTGCAGCAGGCGCTGGCTGTGCTGTCCCGCGGCCGCACCACCCTGGTGGTGGCGCACCGGCTGGCGACGATCCGCCGTGCCGACCGCATCGTGGTGCTGGACCAGGGCCGGATCGTGGCCGTCGGGCCGCATGACCAGTTGATCCGGACCGGCGGCCTGTATGCGCGCCTGGCCGCGCTACAATTCGGCGAGGTGACCTGATCGGCAGCCAAGCCGTCCGGCGGACAGGCGGCCAGCCTGTTCCGTTCAGGTCTCGTGGCCGCCGATGCCCCAGCCGGTGGCGTGCCGCACTCACGGGATCATCTCGAAAGGCAGGCCGTTTCGCCCGTCAGGCGCGATTCCCCAGCTTACCCGGATGAACCCGGGACCCGTGCTGCTGCCACGCTTGATCTGGGTCGAAAGAGAGGCTGACATCGGGTGATGCTCGAGAATCCCGTGACTCCGCCCGATCGAGTCCGGCGCGTTTCCGGAACTGCCAACCGTGGCCCTGCCCGGATGGCGGCCAGATTTCCGTTTCCGGCTTCCGCCGCAGGGTGGTGCCGGAACCTGACAGGAGCCCGACCATGAAGCGCAGAACCCTTCTGGGCGCCACTGCCGGCGCCGCCGCCACCGGGCTGCTGCAGCCCGCCCTGCCACGCCCCGCCCTGGCTCAGGGCCGGAGCCGGGTGCTCCGCTTCGTGCCTGAGGGCAATCTGGCCAACCCGGACCCGGTGTGGACCACCACCACCATCGCCCGCAACCATGGCGCAATGATCTGGGACATGTTGTACGGTCTGGATGCGAGCTTCGAGCCCCAGCCGCAAATGGTGGCCGGCCACGAACTCTCCGATGACCGCCTGACCTGGCGCTTCACTCTGCGGGACGGATTGCTGTTCCACGATGGCGAGAAGGTCCGCGCGAATGACTGCATCGCCTCCATCCGGCGCTGGGCCCGGCGTCGCCCCCTGGGCCAGACCCTGCTGGCCCGTGCCGAGGAGATGAGGGCGCTCGACGACAACCGCTTCGAGATCCGGCTGAACAAGCCCTACAGCCTGATGCTGCGCGCCTTTGCCGATAACTGCTTCATCATGCCGGAGCGCATCTCCCGGACCGATCCGTTCCAGCAGATCAGCGAGTATGTCGGCAGCGGCCCTTTCCGCTTCCTGCGCGACGAGTGGGTGTCCGGCTCCAGGGCGATCTACGCGCGCTTCGACCGGTATGTGCCCCGGCAGGAAAAGCCGAGCTTCCTGGCCGGCGGCAAGGTGGCGCATTTCGACCGTGTCGAATGGATCGTCATGCCGGACGCCGCAACCGCCGTGGGCGCGCTGCAGACCGGTGAGGTGGACTGGCTGCAGCGTCCTGATTTCGACCTGCTCGGCATGCTGCGCGGCATGCGCAACGTGAAGGTCGCGGTGAACGACAAGGTGGGCGTGCTCGCCATGCTGGCGGTGAACCACCTGCATCCGCCCTTCGACAATCCGCAATTGCTGCGGGCGGTTCTTTCCGTCGTAAACCAATCCGACTTCATGGCCGCCGCCGTCGGTGCCGAGCCGGAACTGTTCCATGTGCCCGCCGGCGTCTTCACGCCGGGAATGCCGATGGCCAGCGATGCCGGGCTGGAGGTGCTGACAGGCCCGCGCGACATCGCCAGGGCGCGGCAGATGGTGAAGAACAGCGGCTACAAGGATGAGCCGGTCCTGCTGATGTCGCCTTCGGATTATCCGGTGCAGGCCGCGCATGCCCAGGTCGCGGCGGATCTGTTCAAGCAGATCGGCCTGAATGTCGACTTCGCCAGCATGGATTGGGGAACGCTGGTGCAGCGGCGGTCCAGCAAGGAACTGCCGGCCCAGGGTGGCTGGAGCGCCTTCACCACCACCTATGAAGGGCTGACCGTGGCGGATCCGTCCAGCCACGTGCCGCTTCGCGGCAACGGCCCGCAGGGCTGGTTCGGCTGGCCAACCAGCCCGCGCCTCGAGGCTCTGCGCGACGCGTGGCTGGACGCTCCGGATACAAACGATCAGAAGCGCATCGCGGCCGAGATGCAGCGCATCGCCTTCAAGGAGGTGCCATTCATTCCGTTGGGACAGCTGTACTACCCCACGGCCTACCGGACCGAGTTGCTGGACCTCGTGCCGGCCTCCTTTCCGCTCTTCTGGAACCTACGCAAGGCCTGAGACGTCGGTCCGCCCGCGAAGGCGCCCACCGCCAGATCCGCCGGCCCTCCGGCACCGAGGGCGGCATTTTCTGCGGTCTCCGGAACCGAAGCAGGGCATCGAAGCTGCGATGGCGCCAAAGAACGCCGCTTCCGGCTGTGGCATTCGGCTAGCCTTGCGCAGCTTCATCGGCCTTTTCACGGAGTGACGCCATGCTGGTTTCCCCTTCGCCCGACATCACCAGGAACGAGGCATGGCTGGCCGAGCGCGAGCATAACGTCCCACGCGGCATCATCACCGCGCATCCGGTAGTCCTGGAGCGGGCCGAGGGAAGTCAGGTCTGGGATGTGGATGGGCGCCGCTACCTCGATTTCGTGGGCGGAATCGGCGTGCTCAATGTCGGGCACAATCACCCCCGCGTGGTGGCGGCGGTGCAGGCGCAGCTCGGACGGATCAGCCACGCCTCCTTCCAGGTGGCCGGCTATGAGCCCTATATCGCCCTGGCGCAGCGGCTGAATGCCATGATCGGCTCGGGCGAGGCTTACAAAAGCCTGTTCCTGACCTCCGGCGCCGAGGCGGTGGAGAATGCGGTCAAGATCGCCCGCGCGCACACCAAGCGGACCGGCATCATCGCCTTCCACGGTGGCTTCCACGGACGCACCCTGCTGGGCGTGACCTTGACCGGCTTTGCCGCACCCTACCGGCAGAATTTCGGGCCATTTCCGTCCGACGTGTTTCATGCGCATTTCCCGAACCCTTATCGCGGCATCACCGCGGAACGGGCGCTGGCGGAGCTCGAGGAGATGTTCGCGACCACGATCACCCCGGATCGCGTCGCGGCCTTTCTGATCGAGCCGGTGCAGGGCGATGGCGGCTTCCTTCCGGCGCCGCCAGCCTTTCTGCAGGCGCTGAGGAACATCGCGACACGGCACGGAATCGTGCTGATCACCGACGAGATCCAGACGGGGTTCGGCCGCACCGGCAGCATGTTCGCCTTCCAGAAGGCCGGCATCCGGCCGGATCTGGTGACCGTCGCCAAGAGCCTGGCCGGCGGGATGCCGCTCTCGGGGGTGGTGGGCCGCGCGGCGATCATGGATGCGCCGGAGCCGGGCGGGCTGGGCGGTACCTATGGCGGCAACGCGCTGGCCTGTGCCGCGGCGCTCGCGGTGCTGGACATCTTCGAGCAGGACGGGCTGCTGGAGCACGCGGAACGGCTGGGGGTGCAGTTGCGCGCTGGCCTGCTCGGCCTCCAGCGCGGGAACCCGGGGATCGGCGATGTGCGCGGCCTCGGCTTCATGCAGGCGATCGAGATGGTGGATGCGGCCGGCGCGCCCGATGCCGGCCTGGCCCAGCGCGTCATCGATGCTGCGCGAGAAGGGGGATTGCTGGTGATCAAGTGCGGCGTGCACCGCAACGTCATCCGCTTCCTGGCGCCACTGGTCACCACCGAGGCCCAGCTCGACGAGGCACTGGCCATTCTCGGCAAGGCGCTGTCGGCGGTGCGGCGCTAGGCGGAGGCGGGGAAGGGCGCCCATCAACAGGCAGCAGCACTTTCCGCTGCCTGCTGGCGACAACTTGACCACGCCGGCAGCCGGCCGCTCAGGCGCCCCCGTCCGCTCCCAAGCCGGTGCGGGATCATCGGGCGCTCCGGGCAGGCGGGGATCAACGTCTCGGTCGTTGCAGCGCGCAGATCGATCCCCGTCATGATCCTGAGGAATGCCATCAGCGGCGGTTGAGGCCCGAAGGCGCGCCCGCCCATCTGCGGGCAGCCTCATCGCGGGATCGCTCCGGGGCCCGGGCGCCGTTGCGCGAACATTCTTCGTGGCAAGCCCGTTGCATCCTGGCCATGGCGCCGGCTTGCATCCGTCGCGTCGCATGGACCATGCTGGCGCCCTGCCTGCTGTGCATCCGGACCGGCTGATCGTCGCGATCGTTTCCGCCCGAAGTCTCCGGGCAGCGGGCAAAGGTCGCCGGAACAATCGCCGAGGAACCGCAATGCACCGCCGCGCCCTGCTCGCCAGTTCCGCCACCCTGCTTGCAGCGCCCGCCCTGGCGCAGGTGCCGCATCATGGCATTCCTTCGGAGCAGATGGCACCGCTCCGCGGCGGAGGGCCGGTGATCCTGACGCAGCAGCAACTGAGCCAGCGTTCGCTGGAAAGTCCTGCCCCGCCGGGCCCGCCCGGGCGCTGGGAAGCCCGGGCGCCGCTGCCGCTGCCCCGCAGCGAGATGGCGTGGGCCACGGCATGGAACGGCCGCATGCACGTTGTTGGCGGCTATGCCGAGCAACGGGTCGACCGCCCTTATCACCATGTCTACGACGCCGCCTCCGATCGCTGGAACGAGGCCGCACCCCTTCCGCGGGGTGCGAACCACGTCGCCGTGGTGGCTGACCAAGGCAGGATCTATGCCTTGGGCGGCTTCACGGAGCAGAACCGCGCTGCCCATGACGGCGCCTTTGTTTACGAGGTCACCGAGGATCGGTGGCGTTCCATCGCGCCCTTGCCACGGGCCCGGGGTGCCGCCGCGGTCGCCGTGCTGGAAGGCCGGGTTCACCTGATCGGCGGCGCCACGGATCCCGCAGGCGAACGGGCCAGCATCGGCTGGCACGAGGTCTACGACCCGCAGGCGGATCGGTGGGAGCGCCGCAAGCCACTGCCCGGTGCCCGCGACCATGCCGGTGTCATCGCCCATGCGGGTGGCATCCACGTGATCGGCGGCCGCTTCAATACCTTCGAGTACAACACCGCGCTGCACCACCTCTACCTGCCCCAGCGTGACATCTGGATCGAACGGGCTGCCATGCCGACACCGCGCTCGGGCCATGGGCTGGTGCTGCTGGCCGGGCGCTTCTGGGCCATGGGGGGTGAAACCGGCCGGTTCGAGAATGGCTCGCTCACGGGCACGGTGCATGGGCAGATGGAAAGCTACGATCCGGCCGCCGATCGCTGGCAGAGCCATGCGCCGATGCCGACGCCCCGGCACGGCCTCGGCGCCGTGACGCTGGGGAACTGGATCCATGTGGCAGGCGGCGGCCCGGTGGTGGGAGGCGGCATCCAGACCTCCACGCATGAGGCTTTTTCCCTGGGGTGAACCGTTCCGGCCCGAAACCCACCAATCGCCGGGTCCGATGACGGTTGCCACCTTGCCGCGGCAGCCGGCTGCTCGGTGCGATCACCGGCGCTGGCGCGGGGCCGCTGGATGGGCTGGAGAGCGGTGATCTCGGCACGCTGCACGGTACTGGCGCCTGAGGGATCTTGCCGGTGCAGGACGCTATCCCTCATCACCCGCGATGCGGCGGCCCATAGGGCGGGTGATCAGCGTGCCGGCTCGGCCCGGCTGTTCACCAGGGCGGTTGGTGCTCCGGACCGGAGTAGCCCCGCCGCATCACTCGGCCGGCGAAGCCTGCGCCTGCCACAGCTCGGGCTGCAGTTCTTCCCGATGGTCAGGAAAGAACAGCGCGCAAAGCAGCGTCACGCCCGAGAAGCCGGCCAGCACCACCAGCGCCAAGTCGAGCCGCCCCGTCGCCTCGTGCAGCAGGCCGATCAGCGGCGAGGCCGCGGCGGCGCCCAGAAAGCCCACGAAGAAGCGGATGGAATACAGCCTCACCCGCAGCGGCGGCGCGATGTAGCGGGCCGTCATCGTCTCGTTCACCGTCACCTGGCCGAAGATCGAGGCCGCCAGCGCCGCCGCCAACGGCAGCACCAGCCAGCCCTCGGCGAAGGACAGCGCCAGCATCGCCGGCACCTGCACCAGCGCCATTGGCAGGAAGACGCGCCGCAGCGTCATCTGGTCGATCATCCGCCCCACGGTGAACTGCGTCAGCCCGCCGCAGATGGTCACGATGAAGGCCAGCGCGCCGATCACCGGCAGCAGGTCCGGGCTGGCCGCCAGCCGCTCCTCCATCAGCTTGGGCAGCAGCAGCGTGAAGGCGTTGAACACCAGCCCCGACACGGCGGCGATGGACAGCACCACCACCACCGCGCGCCGCACCACGGCGGGCGGGATGGACGGAAAGGGCTTCTGCGCGCCGCGCGCCGTGGCCATGTCGATCGGCGGCTCGCGCCAGTACAGCGCGCCCGCCGCCACGCAGAGCAGCCCCGGCACCAGGAAGGCCCAGCGCCACCCGAGGCTAGCTACCAGGAAGGCCGTCAGCACCGGCGCCGTCGCCACGCCCAGATTGCCGAACACGCCGTTCAGCCCCACCGCGCGCCCGACCCGGTCGCCCGCCGCCTCCACCAGCATGGCGGTGCCGACGGGATGATAGATGGCCGAGAAGGCGCCCATCCCGGCCAGCGCCACCGCCATCCACAGCGGCGAGGGCGCGAGGCCGGCCAGCGCCATGCAGCCGCCCGTGCCGAGAAAGAAGGCCAGCATCAGGGCGCGGCGCCCGAAGCGCGCGGCCAGCCAGCCCATCGGCAGCGAGCCCACGCCGTAGAGCACGAACATGCCCGTGCCGAGCGCCAGGATCGGCCCGTACTCGGTGCCGAACCGCCCCGGCTCCTGCTGCACCAGCCCGAGCACGGCGGTGGCCAGGATCAGCAGGCTGAAATGGGTGGCGCTGTGCGCCGCGTTGATAAAGGCGATCTGCCGCGTGGCAGGGTGCAGGGACATGGTGCGGGCGTTCCGGTCTTGCCGTTCCTGCCGGGAAGCATAGCCTGACCGGACACCGACATCCGGCCAGATCATGTCGCCCACCCGCCAAATACCGATCTACATCATCCCCTCCCGCGAGTTGCCGCAGGACGCGGTGGACCGGCCGCTCGCCGGCTTCCGACGCGACTACGCCGATGGTGGCCGCACCCCGCGCCACGCCCACCGCCGCGTGCAGCTGATCTATGCCAGCCAGGGCGTCATGCGCATCACCACCGACACGGCGGGCTTCGTGGTGCCGGCGGGGCGGGCGCTGTGGGTGCCGGCCGGGCTGCCGCACGCGGTGGCGACGCAGGGGCTGGTGGCGATGCGCGCCCTGTTCCTGCGTGAGGACGCGGCGCGGCACGGCCCGCCGGGCGTGGCCGTGCTGGCCGTCTCCTCCCTGCTGCGGGAGTTGATCCTGGCGGCTTGCGAGGAACCGCCCGAATGGAATCCGGAGGGGCGCGCCGGCCACCTCGCCGCGCTGATCCTGGACGAGATCGGCCGCGCGCCCACCCTGCCGCTCGGCGTGCCACAGCCGCGCGACCCGCGCCTGCTGCGACTGGCGGAAGCCCTGCGCGAGAGGCCGGACAGCGACCTGACGCTGGAAGGCTGGGCCTCCGAGGTCGGCGCCAGCGCCCGCACCCTGTCCCGCCTGTTCCGTGCCGAAACGGGAATGAGCTTCGGCGCCTGGCGGCAGCACTGGCGGCTGGCCGAGGCGGCGGCGCTGCTGGCGCGCGGCGTGCCGCCGGCCCGCGCGGCGGCCATGGTGGGCTATGCCAGCGCGCCGGCCTTCGGCGCGGCCTATCGAGCCGCCTTCGGCGTCACCCCGGGTCAGGCGCGCCTGCAGGCTAGGCCGGCGCCACGGAACGAGAAGCCCGACCGGCCGCAGGGCACAGGCTGATCCGGGAGCCGGGGCGGGCCAGCGCCGCGGCCAACCGTTCCGGCCCTCAGTCCTGCACCAGCTTTTCCAGATCGGGATCATTGGCGGCGGAGCCGAGGATATGCGCCCGAACACTCTGCGCCACCCGTGCCGGGTCGCCGCTGCGCAACGCGGCGAGGATGTCCCGGTGGCCTTCCGCGCTGCGCCGCAGCGCACGCACCGAGGGCCACAGCACCAGCGGCCAGAGCCGGGCGCGGTCGCGGATCTCGACCGCCACCTCCACCAGGGCACGGTTCGGCGCGAAGCCATATAGCGTGTCGTGGAAATCGAGATTGGTGGCGCTCTGGCTGGTGGTGGTGCCGTCCGCCACGGCATGGTCGAACGCGTCGGCCTTGCGTTCCAGCAGCCGCAACGCCGCCTCGTCGAGGCGGGGCAGGGCGCCGAGCGCGGCTTCGCATTCCAGCAGCACGCGCACGGCCAGCATGTCGCGAAGGCGCTGCCGATCCGGCTGTGCCACCCGGAAGCCGCGGTTCGGCACGTGTTCCACCGTTTGGCGCAGGGCGAGTTCGGCCAGGGCAGCGCGGATGTCGAAGCGCGTGGCGCCGAGGCTTTCCTCCAGATCCACCTGCCGCAGCCATTCCCCGGCACGGTAGTCGCCGGAGCGGATGGCGGCGGCGATTTCCGCGGCGAGATGGCGTTTCGGCGGGGCGGCACGGGTCATTCTGCGATCGGTGTCCTGCGAAAAGGATTGCGGCAGCGGGAAAGACCTGCGTAGCGTAATGGCGCCAATTATTGCGCCAATGAGCGCGGGGGTCGAGCTACCATGTGAGGCGAGGCCCTGAAGGGAAGGAAACACGAGATGATCCGGATCGGTCGCCGCACCGCCTTGGCCCTGCCTGCCTTGATCCTGACACGACGTGCCGAGGCCCAGGGCGCGCCCTCATCCTATCCGCAGGGCTACGCAACAGTGGTGGCCGACGCGGAGCGGGAAGGCAACCTGCTGATCTACTCCATCATGTCGGCCGAGAACTGGCGCCCGGTGCTGGAAGGCTTTGGCCGCCGATATCCCAAGGTGAAGGTGGAGACGCTTGACCTGCCGAACTCGCGCGAGGTGTTCGAGCGCTACCTGGCCGAGCGTGGCACCAACAGCCGCACTGCCGACCTGCTGGCCACCGCCGATCCCTCAGGCTGGATCGAATTCCAGCAGCGCGATGAGGTGATGCCATATGAATCACCCGAGGCCGCCGCCTGGCCGGCCTGGTCAAAGCCCTGGCCGGGTGTCTACACCGTCTCGGCCGATCCCTTGGTCTTCATCTTCAACAAGATGCTGGTGCCGGAAGCGCAGCAGCCCAGGAGCTTCGCGCAATTCGCGGCCCTGGCGCAGGAGAACCGCACCCGCTGGCGCAACAAGCTGACGAGCTACGGTGCGCATAATGGCGGCTTCGGCTATTCGGCCAATTTCGGCTTCGTGCAGAAGCACGGCGACCAGGCCTGGGAATGGTTCCGGCAGATCGCCCCCGCCCAGCCGCGCTGGGAACGCTCCGGCGGGCCGATGACGGAAAAGGTCACATCCGGCGAGTACGCGGCCGGATGGTTCGTGTCCGCCATCACCTTCTGGCCGCGGCTGAACGACCCGGCCCGGGCCCGTGTGCTGGGCTGGAACTTCATCGAGGACGGGCAGCTCGTCATTCTGCGCGGCATGGCCATTCCGAAGGCCGCCCGCAACGTCAACGCCGCCAAGCTGATGCTCGACTACATCGCTGCAGCTGAGGGCCAGCAGGCTTTCGGCCGCGGCGGCCTGACCCCGGCGCGGCCCGACATCCGCCCCGGCGAGGGCATCCGCCACACCTTCAGCTCGATCAGCGAGGCGGTGGGCGGCGAGAAGAACATCGCCTTCATCGACTACAATCCGGCGATCCTGGAGCAATACCAGAGCTTCCTGGATCGCTGGAAGCAGGCCTATGGCGTGAGCTGAGCCGATGAGCCTGGCCATGTCCGGGCCGGAGGCGCCGCCCGCGCCCCCGGCCATCCCGCGCGCCGTGCCGATCCAGTACGGCACGGCGCTGCTGGTGCTCGTGCTGGTGACGGGACCGCTGCTGCCGGTGCTGCTGCAATCGGTGCTCGATGGTGCGCTCTACGACGCCGAGTACAACCTGACCCTCGCGAACTTCGCCCGCCTCGCCCGCACGGAAGGCTTCGGGCTGGTGCTGCTGAACACGGCGGCGCTGGCGGCGATGACCACGGTGGTGGCGCAGGTGGTGGGCACCCTGGCCGCCATCCTGTTCGGCCGCACCGACCTGCCGATGGCGCGACTGCTGAGCGAGTTCTTCCTGTGGCCGCTCTACCTCTCGGCGCTGGTGCTCTCCTTCGGCTGGTACGCGGTGTACGGTCCCGCGGGCTATGCCACCCTGCTCTGGCAATCGGCACTGGGCGACGCGCCCTGGACGCTCTACTCCCTCACCGGAATGGCCGTGATCGCCGGCGTGTCCCAGGCGCCGCTGGCCTATATCTACTGCCTGTCCTCCGCCAGCATCACCGATCCCTCGCTGGAGGAGGCGGCGCGCGTGTCCGGCTCCGGCACCTTCCGCACGCTGTGGCGCATCACCCTGCCGCTGATGAAGCCGGCCATCGCCTACAGCGCCGTGCTGAACTTCACCATCGGGCTGGAACTGCTGTCCATCCCGCTGATCTTCGGCGACCCGGCGGGCATCACCGTGCTCACCACCTTTCTGTTCAACAACGGCATCTCCTCGCCCCGGCCGGATCACGGCCTGGTGGCGACGGCGGCGGCCCTGATGCTGGCGGTGGTGTGCTTCCTGGTCTGGCTGCAGGGACGCATGCTGGGCAACACGCGGCGCTTCATCACCCTGGGCGGCAAGGCGACGCGGCCGCGCCCCTTTCGCCTCGGCGGGCTGCGCTGGCCGCTGTTCATCCTCGCCGGCCTCTACATCCTGGCCACCGTGATCGCGCCGATCGGCGTGCTGGTGCTGCGCGCCTTCACCGCCTTCCTGTCGCCAATGATCCCGCTGGCGGAGGTGCTGACCACGGCCAATTTCGTGCAGATCTTCGACTACCCGGTGTATTCGCGTGCGGTGTGGAACTCCTTCGTGGTCAGCCTGGTGGGCGGCGCCATCGCCACGGCACTGATCGGGCTGGTCGCCATCATCGTGCACCGCTCGGAATTCCGCTTCCGCGGCGCGCTGCATTACCTGGCCTTGTTTCCGCGCGCGGTGCCGGGCGTGGTAGCAGGCATCGGTTTCTTCTACGCCTTCGCGCTGCTGCCGGGGCTGGGCTTCCTGCGCAACTCCATCTGGATCCTGGTGATCGCCTTCACCATGCGCTTCATTCCGGCCGGCATCGGCGCCGTGGCGCCCATGCTGCTGCAGGTGAGCCACGACCTCGACCGCGCCGCCCGCGTGCAGGGCGCGGACTGGTGGACCACCAGCCGCCGCATCCTGCTGCCGTTGATGCGCCCGGCGCTGGTCGGCTGCTTCACCATCCTCTTCATCTCCTTCTTCAAGGAATATTCCACCGCCATCTTCCTGTTCGCGCCCGGCAGCGAGGTGATCGGCACCGCGCTGCTGCAATTGTGGGTGCAGGGGGAGGTCGGCCTCGTCGCCGCGCTGGCGACCATCCAGGTGGCGGTCATCGCCGTCTGCGTCGCCGCCGTGCGCGGCATCTTCGGAGTGAAGCTGCATGGCTGACCTGACCATCCAGGGGCTGACCAAGCGCTTCGGCGGCGTCACCGCCGTCGAGGACGTCAACCTGCACGTGGCGGATGGCGAGTTCGTCACCCTGCTCGGCCCCTCCGGCTGCGGCAAATCGACCACGCTCGCCGCCGTGGCCGGCCTCGACCGCGCCGATGGCGGTCGCATCCAGGTGGGCGACAGGGTCTATTTCGACGCGGCGCGCGGCATCTACCTGCCGCCCGAGGCGCGCAGCTGCGGCCTCGTGTTCCAGAGCTACGCGCTGTGGCCGCACATGACCGTCGCCGACAACGTCGCCTTTCCCCTGACCCTGCGGAAGGTTTCCTCGGCGGAGCGCAAACGCCGGATCGAGGAGGTGCTGGCGCTGGTGGAGATGGAGCGCTACGCCGGCCGCTACCCGCATGAGCTGTCGGGCGGGCAACAGCAGCGGGTGGCGCTGGCGCGGACCCTGGTCTACCGCCCGGCCATCCTGCTGCTGGACGAGCCGCTCTCCAATCTCGACGCCAAGCTGCGCGACCGCGCCCGCGCCTGGCTGGCCGAGCTGCGCACGCGCCTGGGTCTCACCACCATCTACGTCACCCACGACCAGATCGAAGCGCTCTCGCTGTCCGATCGCATCGTGGTGATGAATGGCGGGCACATCGCGCAGATCGGCGCGCCGCAGGAGATCTACGAGCATCCGGCCGATCCGTTCGTCGCGGATTTCATCGGCACCACCAACTTCCTTCCCGCCCGCGTGCTGGGCGAGGCGTCCGCCGGCGGTCGCGCCCTGCTGGAGCTGGCCGATGGGCAGCGGCTGGAAGCGGTGGCCGAGCGCCCCGCCGCCGCCGGCAGCCGGGTGACCCTCGCCTTCCGCCCCGAGCAGATGCATGTGGCGCCACCCGGTGCGCGGATGGAAGGCGGATCGGTGCTGGCCACCCGCGTCACCAGCCGCTCCTACGTCGGCGGCCAGTGGCAGGTCGGGCTGGATCTGGCCGGCGCCGCTCTGCGGCTGGAGGCGCGGCAGCCGCCCACCGAGGACCGGCTCGATCTCTGGCTGCCCCATGTGGGCGGCATCCTGTTCCGGGGAGGCGCCGATGTCGCCGCTTGACGAGGCGCCGCGGCAGAGCCTGCCCCGCGCCGATTACACGCCCGGCGCTCCCGGGCCGCTGGACGGCATGCGGGTGCTGGATCTTTCCCGCTTGGTGGCCGGCAACACGCTGACGCAGCACCTGGCCGATTTCGGCGCCACGGTGGACAAGGTGGAGCCGCGCGACGGCGACACGCTGCGCGGCTGGCGGGTCCGCGGGGTGGAAACCGCCTGGAAGGTGCACAGCCGCGGCAAGCGCAGCCTGTGCATCGACTTCCGCCACAGGGAGGCGATCCCGCTGATCCGCCGCCTGGTGCCGGGTGCCGCCATCCTGGTGGAAAGCTTCCGCCCCGGCACGCTGGAGGCGATGGGCCTGCCGCCGGAGGAGTTGCTGAAGCTGGAGCCGCGGCTGATCATCGTCCGCATCTCCGGCTGGGGGCAGGACGGGCCTTATTCCCGCCGCCCCGGCTTCGGCACGCTGGTGGAGGGCTTTGCCGGCTTTGCCGACATGAACGGCTTCGCCGACCGCGAGCCGGTGCTGCCGCCCATGTACTTGGCCGACACCATCGCCGGCCTGACCGGCGCCTTCGCCGCCATGGCGGCGCTGCGCGAGGTGGAGATGCGCGGTGGCCAGGGACAGGTGATCGACCTGCCGCTGCTCGACCCGCTGTTCACCGCGCTCGGCCCGCAGGCGGCGAATTACCGCCTGACGGGCAAGACCAAGCCGCGCACCGGCAGCCGATCCACCGGCGCGGCGCCGCGCAACGTATACCGGACGAAGGATGGCGGCTGGGTCTGCCTGTCCGCCTCCACCCAGGGCATGGCGGAGCGGGTGATGCGCTCCATCGGGCGCGGCGATCTGGTCGAGGATCCGCGCTTTCGCACCAACGAGCAGCGCGTGGCGCATGGCGAGGAGCTGGACGCCATCATCGGCGCCTTTGTCGCCGAGAAGACATTGGAGGAAAATGTGGCCTTTTTTGAAGCCGCCGAGGTCACCATCGGCCCGGTCAACGACATCGTCCGCTTCATGGCGGACCGGCACGTGCAGACGCGCGGCCTGCTGACCGAATATCCGGACGAGGACATGGAGCAGTTCCCCATGCACGCCATCCCCGCGCGGCTGTCCGGCACGCCCGGGGCGATCCGCGCCCCGGCGCCGCGCCTCGGCCAGCACAGCCGCGAGATCCTGGCGGCGCAGGGCTTCGACGAGCAGGAGATCACGGCGGCAACGGCCTCCGGTCTGGTGGTGGCGGCATGAGCGCGCATCCGGATCCCGTTCCGCATCCCATCTGGCGTTCCGGCCTGTTCGTGCCGGTGAATGTGGAGCGCTTCCTGTCCCGCGCCCATGAACGTGGCGCCGACGCCATCCAGCTCGACCTCGAGGACAGCATCGCCCCCGTCGACAAGGCCGACGCCCGCGGAAAGGTGGAGGCAGCCGTCGCGCGGCTGCGGCGGGAGGGAAGCTCGGACATCCTGGTGCGCATCAACCAGCCGCTGGAGGATGCGGTGCGCGACCTGGAGGCCGCGGTGATCCCCGGCGTGGACGCCATCATGGTGACCAAGGCCGAGGGCCCCGACCACCTGCGCCTGCTGGACGAGCTGGTGTCCCGGCTGGAACAGAAGCGCGGCCTGCCCGCAGGCGGCATCCGCTTCGTCGCACTGGTCGAGGCGCCGGGGCCACTGGCCCAGGCGCACGCCATCGCCCGCGCCACGCCGCGGCTGGTGGGGCTGTCGCTCGGCGCGGAAGACTACGCCACGGCCATCGGCGGCGAGCCGACCGCCGAGGTGCTGATGCTGCCCAAGCAGCAGATCCTGCAGGCGGCAACGGCCGCCGGTCTGATGCCGCTCGGCACCATTGGCACCGTGGCGGATTATTCCGACATCGAGGCGTATACCCAGGTGGTACGGCGCGCGGCGAGCTTCGGCTTCGTCGGCGCCTCGGCGATCCATCCGGCGCAGGTGCCGGCGCTGAACGCCGGATTCAGCCCGTCCGCCGAGGCCGTGGACAGGGCCGAGCGGATCGTCGCCATGGACCGGGAAGCAGCCGCCGCAGGGCGCGGTTCCTTCGCCCTCGACGGCAAAATGATCGACATCCCCATCGTGCAGCGGGCCGAGGCCCTGCTGGCCCGGGCGCGTGCCATCGCCGCGCGCACGGCGGCGCGGCAGCGGCCAGGATCCTGAGGGGCCGGCAGGCAGACCATCCGGGAGCCTGTTTCCCGGCATGATCCATCCTGGGCCGCCCTCCTGCATGATGGCGGCGCGGGATTGGCCGGTCTCAGGCCCGGAGCGCCATGCCGTCCCGCTGCGGGTCGGCACCGCCCTGCCACTGGCCGTCCTTGAGCGCTAGGCCGTGCGGGGCGCCGAAGGCGTAGCTCTGATAGGATCGCATGACCGGGTAGCCGAGCCCCGCCAGCGCGTCGCTCACCGCATGCGTGATGCGGTTGGACACGTCGATCGTGTTGCTCAGCGCCACGATGCGCGGCGCGGCCACGGCTTCCGCCATGGTCATGCCGAAATCAACCACGTTGCTGATCGCCTGTGCCAGCGCCGGCACAATGTAGGTGCCGCCCGGCGCCGCCAGCACCATGCATGGCTCGTCGTCCTGGAACAGCAGTGTCGGCGCCATGGCGCTGCCGCGGCTCTTGCCGGGCGCGATGGAGGCCGCACGGCCGGGACGCGGATCGAAGCCGCTCATGCAGCCATTGTACATGAAGCCGAGGCCCGGGGTGATGACTCCGGAAGGGATGCCGAGCGTGTGCGTCAGGGACACGGCGTTGCCTTCGGCGTCCACCACACAGACCACGGTGGTGTCGGGCGGATCGCCCGGCTCCTCGGCCCGCGCCACCTCGGCCTTCTCGCCGGCACGGATGCGCGCGGCGAGGGCGGCGGCATGGCCGTCGGACAGCAGACGGTCCAGCGGCACATCGACGAAATCCGGATCGCCCATATGCGCGTCCTTGTCGATGGTCATCCACTTCATGGCTTCCGCCAGGATGCGCAGGTGCTCGATCCCGCCATGCTCCAGCGCACCGAGATCGAAATGCCCCAGGATGTGCAGCAACTCGATCAGGGAGCCGCCGCCGGCGGGCGGCGGGTTGGAAGCGACCTTCAGGCCGCGGTAACGGCCCCAGCACGGCGCCTTCTCGCGCACGCGATAGGCGGCGAGGTCCTCCAGCGTGATGCCGCCGCCCCACGCCGCCATGTCGGCCGCGATCTCGCGCGCCATGTCGCCGCGATAGAAGGCCTCGGCGCCGCCCTCGGCGATGCGTTCCAGGCTGCGCGTCATGTCGGGGTTGTGCAGCACATCGCCGGGGCGCTTCAGGCTGCCATCGGCACGGAAATAAACCTGCCGGCCGGTTTCGCTGAAGCGCAGCTTGTCCGCCACGTTCACCTGACCGTCCTTGCCGTGATCGATGGCCCAATAATAATGCATGTAAGGCCGCACCATCACGCCGCGGCGGGATTGCGCGATGGCCGGGCGCATGACGTCGCGCAGGGGCAGGGTGCCGAAGCGGCTCAAAGCCTCGGCATAGCCCGCAACATTGCCGGGGGTGCCGACCGAGCCGTAGCCGACGTCGTTGCACTGGTCTTCCAGCAGGAAGACGAAGCCGTCGAGCGACTGGCCGATGAATTTCCGCTTCCACATCCCCGGGGTCGCGGAAAGCGGGGCGCGGGCGAAGAATTCCAGCACGGTGTGCACGCCACGCCTGGGCATACAGATCTGCATGGCGCCGAAGCCGCCGATGCCGCACATCTGCGGGTCGACGACACCCTGGCTGAAGGCGCAGGCGATCGCCGCATCCACGGCGTTGCCGCCTTGGCGCAGAACCCCCACGCCGGCTTCGGCCGCTTCCGGCTGGGCCGCCACCACGATGCCGCGCATGCGCTGCTTTCCTTTGCTGTGCTTCAGTCCGGCGTGATGCCGGAGGCCTGGATCACCGGTGCCCAGGCGGCGACCTCCCGCCGCACGAAGGCCTGCGCCTCCTGCAGGTAGAAGCGGCCGGGCGTGGTCGAGGTTTCGGCGAAGCGGCGCTGCACGGTGGCGCTGGCCTGCGCCTGGCGCACCGCCTCTGCGAGCTTCTCCAGGATCGGACGCGGCGTGCCGGCGGGCGCAGCGAGGCCGGCCCACCCATCCGCCACCACGTCGGGATAGCCCAGCTCGCGGAAGGTCGGCACCTCCGGGAAGTCGGGCGAGCGGTCCGGCGCGGAGGTCGCCAGCGGACGCAGCGCGCCGGAGCGGATATGCGCGCTGGTGGCCGTCAGGCTGTCCATGACACTGGGCACCACGCCGGCCATGACGTCGGTGATGGCCTGGGTGGAGCCGCGATAGGGGATGTGTTCCAGCCGCGCCCCGGTGGATGCCGCCAGCCGCAGCCCCAGCAGATGCGCCACGCCGCCGACGCCAGAGGTGCCGTAATCCATGGGCTTCGCGCGTGAGGCCTGGACGTAGTCGGCGAGGCTGCGGACCGGCAGCTTCGGATCGACACAGAGGAGGTAGGGCGTGCCCATCATGATGGCGATGTGGTCGAAGGAACGGTCCGCATCATACTGGATGCGGTCCCGGTACAGGGTCTGCCCGATCGCCAGGCCGCTGATGGTGGTGATCAGCAGCGCATACCCGTCTGCCGGCAGGCGCGCGACATAGCCGGTGCCGAGGGTGGAGCCGGCGCCGCCGCGGTTCTCCAGCACGATGCTCTGACCGAGCGCGGCCTGCATCTCCTGCGCGATGACCCGCGCGGCGATGTCGGTGGCTCCGCCCGCCCCGAATGGCACGATCAGGCGGATCGGCTGCGCCTGGGGCCATGGGATGCCCTGTGCGGCGGCCTGCCCCGACGCGGTGAGGAGGGCGGCCGCGCCCTGCAACAGGTGGCGGCGGCGAGGTCCATCGCCCATGGTCACTCTCCTTCGGCTGCGGCGCGCGGCGCCGGATCGGGTTGACGGGGTCAGGCGTTCCCGGCCAGCAACTGGAACACCGGCACGGCGAACTGGGCGAAGCTGCGCACCAGCAGCAGGTCGTCCTCGGTGTACCAGCCGGCTTGGTGCATCAGGTTGATTTGGCCGAGCGTAACGCCCTGCCAGCGCACCGGCGTGTTCATGGCGCTGCCGCAGCCCAGGGCGCTGGCACCCGCATGGTCGGGATAGCTGGCGCGCAGCTCCTCTTCCGTACGGATCAGGATGGGCCGGCCGTGCTGCATGAGTTCGCGCATGCGCGGCGCGTCGGAGGCCCGCTTCCGGCCACCCACCGGATAGGACCCGGGAAGGTTGGAATACACGCGCTCGGCCTCGCCACCAGCGTAGTGCACCTGCATGGTGCAGAGGCGGTGGCCCACCACGCCCGCCAGCGCCGCATCCAATGCCCGCAGCGTGGCTTCGGGCTGCGCGGCCTCCGCTTGGGCCAGGGCGAGCCTTGCGAGATGCGGCATCGGGTCCGGGCGCGGCATCATGCTCATCCCTCCGCCCGGGCATCCATCGCCAGCGTGCGTTCGTCCGAACGCGGCGAAAAGGCGATGCCCGTCCGCAGCGCCCACAGGTTCTGCAACATCAGCATCGGGATGATCGGCACGTCCGCCATCGCCTTCTCCGTCGCCTCGACCAGCAGCGCCTCGCGCGCCGCGTCATCCACGGTCGAGGTGGCGCGGACGGTCAGCGCATCCAGTTCCGGATTGCTGTAGCGGCCGTAATTATACAGTCCGAGGCTGCGCTCCTTGCTGTAGGTGGCGAAGCATTGGCTGAGCATGTAGCCGCCCTCGAAGGTGGCGCTGCCCCAGCCCCACAATCCCATGGAGAATTCCTGCCGGCCGCCGCGGGCGGCATAGGTGCTCCAGGGCATCGCCTCCACCGTGGTCTGCACGCCGATGCGCGTCCACATCTGCGCCACGGCCTGGGCCAGGCGGGCATCGTTCGGGTAGCGGTCGTTCGGCGTGTGCAGGGTCAGGCGGAAGCCGTCCGGCAATCCGGCCTCGGCCAGCAGGCGGCGGGCACGCTCCTGGTCAGGACGCGGCGACGCCACGCCGGGGGCATAGGAATAGCTGCCTGGCGGCATCCACTGGCCGGTGGCCGTGGCGGTGCCCAGCATCACGCGCTCGGCCAGGGCATCGCGTTGCAGGGCCAGCGACAAGGCCTGCCGCACCCGGAGATCACGGAACGGGTTGCGGGGCAGTGGCGTGCCGCCGGCGTCGGTCACGAAGGGGCTCTCGCCTTCGCGCGACAGGTCGGGCACCAGGTAGATCAGCCGGATGCCGGGAATGGCGGCGACCTGGACCTGCTTGTCCTCCCGCAGCCGCGGCAGGTCGCTGACGGAGGGCGTATCGATCAGATCCACGTCGCCCGAGAGCAGCGCGGCAGTGCGGCCGGCGGGGTTGGTGATCAGGCGCAGCGACACCGTCTCCCACCCCTGCTTCGGGCCCCACCACAGGTCGTTGCGCGTCATCTCCACCCGGTTGCCGGGGGTGTAGGAAACGAACTTGTAGGGCCCGGTGCCGATGGCGGCCTTGCCGGAATTATAATCCGCCGTGGTGGCGTTCTCGCCCACACGGCGGGAGACGATGCCGACATAGGTCAGATTGGGGCCGAGGTCCGGTGCCGGCACGGGCGTGTGCAGGCGGATGGTCAGCGGGTCCACCACCTCCACCCGCTCCACCGCGCGCAGGAAGCCGCCGAAGCCGCCGGGGCTGTTGGGCACGTCGCGCGCACGCTCGAAGGTGAACACCACGTCGTCGGCGGTGAAGTCGCCGCCATCATGGAACTTCACGCCGGGGCGCAGCTTGAATTCCCACAGCGTGTCCGACAGCGGCTTCCATTCCGTGGCCAGGCCGGGGATCAGCCGGCCGTCCGGCGCGCGGTTGATCAGCCGCTCGAACATGTGCATCGCGACCGTATGGTTGGGCACGGCATGGTAGAAATGCGGGTCCACCGTGGTGAAGGCGCCGCCGAGGCCGATCTGCAACGTCGCACCGGCGGCACGGGCCGGGCGCGGCGCCAGCGCGCCCCAGCCGGTGGTGGCGAGAAGGCCGGAGGCAGCCAGGAAGTGGCGGCGTTGCATGGGCATTTCCTTTTGGTTCAGCGGGCAGGCCGCAGGGGCAGTTCCAGGGCCGAGGCCCGGTCGCCGCCGCGCAGCAGGGTCAGTTCCGGCGGGCGGCCGTGCGGCACCTGCGCGCAGTGGTCGGCATCCATGCCGGCGATGGACAGCCGGATGCGGCTGCCGGCACGGAACACCCAGGACACCGGCAGCAGCGGGATGCGGATGCGTTCCGCCTGCCCGGGCACCAGCGGCGCCGCGTCGTCGCGCCGGAAGGTGCGGAAAGGCCAGGTGGTGCGATAATGGTCCGGCGCCGGGCTTTCACGGCGATGCAGGGCGCGCAGCAGCCCTTCGGTGACGTAGCGCACCGTGCCGTCTGCCTCGACCTCCGAAACATAAACAAAAAGGGCGGCATCCGGCGTGTCGGCACCGAGCCAAAGATCGGCGAGGCCGTGACCGGTCAGTTCCGTGTCGTCCTCCAGCGGGGCGGAGGACCAGCCGGTGAGCTTCGCCTCCCGGTCCTGCCAATCGGCGTAGTAGGTGGTGCTGTTGATGCCGGCAATGCGCTCATAGCGAGTGCCGGTGCCGCTGCCCCAGGCGAAGTCGGCGCGCAGCGTCTCGGCGCCGGCCTCGCCCGCCGCGTCGTACAGCGCACCGGCGCCGAGATGCAGGCGCCGCACCGTATCCACCGGCGGCCAAGCGGCGGCGGCGTGCCAGCTTTCCGCGTGCAGGCTGAAGTAGTGGACGGGCTGTTCCGCCTCCAGCCCGGTATCGCGGCGCAGCAGGTAGTGGTCGAAGAAGCGCAGCACCGCGCCGAGCAGCGCGAAGTCCGGAGCCTGATCCCGCCGCCAGGGCGAAACATTGCAGCGCGCGCCGTGGTCCCAGGGACCGAGGACCAGGTGCACCTTGTTGTTCCGCAGCGTCAGGAACCGGGCGACGGCGCCGTTGGCATAGCCCGCGCCGTCCATCCAGCCAGAGACAGCCAGCACCGCCACGTCAGGGCGGATGCCCTCGCTGACTGAATAAGGACTGAAGGAAGCGGAGCTGAAGGAGGGATCGTAGGGCAGCGGGTCCTCGCGAAAGCGGAACTCGCCCATGAAGTCAGGCTGGCGGAAATTGCCCAGGTGCTCGCGCAGGGCTTCAGCCAGCAGCGTGCCGCCGGCGTCCTCGTCCACCGGATGCGGGCCGCGCAGGTCGGGGTTGGCGTAGTAGACGTAGTTGCGCAGCAGGTCGCGCCGGTCGTGGTCCATGGCGACCATCAGGTCGTCATAGCTCTTGGCCAGCTGCTTCAGCAGGATGCCGCCGGGATAATAGTTGTCCGCATAGGTGTCCCACACTGCGAAGAGCGGCGCGATGGCCTTCACCGCCGGGTGCCCCGTGCTGGCCAGGAAGTCGGACGCCGCGCCGGGATAGGAGATGCCCGTCGCGCCGACCTGCCCGTCCGACCAGGGCTGCGCCACGATCCAGTCGGTGATCTCGCGCGAATCCTCGCGCTCCTTGGGCGAGCGGAAGCTGTCCCGCGTGCCGAATGAGGCACCCGTGCCGCGCACATCCACCACCACCACGGCATAGCCGCGCGGCACGAGGTAACGCACGAACTTGCCGGCATTGGGAATGGGATCGGCGTCGCTGCCCGGCGCCACGGCGAAGCGGCGGTAATAGGGCGTCAGGATCAGGATGGCCGGCACCGGGCCGGTGGCGCCTTCCGGCCGCCAGAGGTCCAGCGCGATGCGGCAGCCGTCCGGCATGGCGAGGTAGCGGGATTCCGGCTCGACGGGCAGCGCGAAGGGTACCTCGCGCGCCGCGGCATAGGCGGAAGGGGTCACGTGCCAAGCGGCACTGCCATGGTCGCTGTCGGACATGTCGGAGCCTCGCTGCCGGGCCGGCTGGCCGGCGGTGTCATCGCTCCGTCACCGATGCCGAAGCTGAGTGCGTGCGTCAAATGCATTATCATGACCAAATCATGCGCTTCACGCACAGGAATGGGGGCTGGATTGTACAATCTGCGGTCGTTGGACGCGCTGCGGGCCTTCGTGGAAAGCGGCTCCGTATCGCAGGCCGCGGCGCGGCTCGGGCGCACGCAGCCCCAGATCGGCCGGCTGCTGGCGGGGCTGGAAAAGGAACTGGGCTTCGACCTGTTCAGCCGAAACAACCGGCGCCTGTCGCTGACCGCGGAAGGGCTGCGGTTCTTCCAGCATGCCGAGCGCGTGCTGGCCGGCCATGATGCGCTGACCCGCTTGGCCAGCGGCATCCGTCAGGGCCAGAAGGACAGTCACCTGCGGCTGCTCACCGCGCCGCAGGTCGCCAGCCTGATCCTGGGCGAGGCGTTGCGTGCGATGGCGGCGCGCGTGCCGGATTTCACCGCCACGGTGGACACCCGTATCCGCCTGGATGCCGAAGCGGTGGTGGAACAGGAGCATTTCGACCTCGGCGTCACGGTGCTGCCGCTGGCACATGCCGGGCTGAAGGTGGAACCCCTGTGCGAGGTGGAGGCCGTGGCGGTGATGCGGCGCGACCATCCACTGGCGGCGCTGCCGCAGGTGACGGTGGAGGATCTCACGGGTCATGACATGGTGGTGACGCATCCGCGTTCCCTGCTGCGGCAGGGGTTGGAACAGCATTGCCGGGATGCCGGCGTGACGCCGCGCTGCCGGTTCGAGGCATCGAACGGCGTGGTGGTCTGCCAGATGGTGGCGCTGGGTCTCGGCGTGGCGTTGGCGGACCCGTTCGTGGCGCGATCCTCTCCCGCGCCGCAGATGGTGATGCGCGCCTTCGCGCCCTCCATTCCGGTGTCCTACGGGCTGTTCTTTCCGACCTGGCAGCCGCGCTCCGACATGGTGCGGGATTTTGCTGCGCTGGTGGTCCAGGCGGCGCGGCACGAGGCCGAAACGCTGACGCGCAGCCTGCGCCGGCGGCAGGGCGGCGGCGCGGCCTGAGGGGCCGGCCTCGCCGCGCTCCTCACAGGCTCATCAGGCTGGCATTGCCGCCGGCGGCGGCGGTGTTGGTGCTGATGCACTGCTCCCGCACCAGCATGTCGGGGCGATACAGGCCATCCTCTCCGGCCAGCAGAACCGGAATGATCGGGCCTTCCAGTGCCGCGACCTCCCGGTTCAGGCATCGCAACGCCTCAACATCGCCCTCGAACAGCACGGCGGCGCAGGAGCCAAGGCCGGCCGCATCCGCCGGGCGGACCATCGACCTCAGGGAGACCGGCAGCCCAGGCAGGGGCGCCGAGGCGGCGGGCTGCGCGACGTTGCCGGTGGCCAGGCAGGCCGCCACCTGCAGCATCAGCCCCTCTGCCGTGGCGGCCTGGCACAGCACCCTGCCGCGCGGCAGCAGGCGGTAGCGATTCACTTCGCCCACCGGGCCGGCCAGCGTGATGTCCAGCCCGAGGCGGGAAGCCGCGGCCTGCTCCGCGCAGCGGGCCGCCAGCGCCGCATCACCGCGCCCGCGGAGCCATTCCAGGAAGTCCTCCACTGCCGGCGGCATCGGCGTGGAGGGCAGGGGGGATGCCACCGGGCAGGCGGCCAGCAGGCGCCGCAGATAGAGCGGCCCACCCGCCTTGGGGCCGGTGCCGGACAGGCCATGGCCGCCGAAGGGCTGCACCCCCACCACGGCGCCGATGATGTTGCGGTTGACGTAGATGTTGCCGGCACCCGCCTGATCCGTCACGCCGGCGATGGTTTCGTCGATGCGGGAATGGACGCCGAAGGTCAGGCCATAGCCGGTGGCATCAATGTCGCGCAGCAGCGCCGGCAGCGCGTCGCGGCGGAACCGCACCACGTGCAGCACGGGGCCGAACACTTCCCGCGTCAGCGCCGCGATGCCGTTGATCTCGATGATGGCGGGGGCGACGAAGCTGCCATGGCCGCATTCGGCGGGCAGCGGCAGCGCATGCACGGCGAAGCCCCTGGCGCGCATGGCGTCCACGTGGTCCTGGATGCCGGCGCGGGCTGCCTCGGTGATGACGGGCCCGATATCGGTGCTCAGCCGGTCGGGATTGCCGAGGCGGAGCTCCGCCAGCGCTCCCTTGAGCATCGCCAGCACGCGGTCGGCGACGTCTTCCTGTAGGCACAGCACGCGCAATGCCGAGCAGCGCTGGCCGGCGCTGTCGAAGGCGGAGGCGATCACGTCGGCCACCACCTGTTCCGCCAGCGCGGAACTGTCCACCACCATGGCGTTCTGCCCGCCCGTCTCGGCGATCAGCGGGATCGGACGCCCCTCCGGCCCCAGGCGGGAGGCCAGCTGGCGCTGGATCAGCCGCGCCACGTCGGTGGAGCCGGTGAACATCACGCCCTGCGTGCGCGCATCGCTGACCAGCCTCGCACCGACCTCGCCATCCCCGGGCAGGAACTGCAGCACCGCCTTCGGCACGCCGGCCTCGTGCAGCAGTGCGATCGCCTGGGCGGCGATCAGCGGCACCTCTTCCGCCGGCTTGGCCAGAACGGGGTTGCCGGCGGCCAGTGCCGCCGCGACCTGCCCGGTGAAGATCGCCAGGGGGAAATTCCAGGGCGAGATGCAGGCGACGGGGCCGAGCGGCCGGTGCGCGGCGGAGAAATCGCGCGCCTCCGCGGCGTAGAAGCGCAGAAAATCCACCGCCTCCCGCACCTCGTCGACGGCGTTGGGCAGCGACTTGCCGGCTTCGCGGATGATCGGGCCGAGCAGGACGTCCATGCGCTGCTCCATCAGCGTGGCCGCGCGCTCCAGCATGGCGGCGCGCGCACCGGCCGGCGTGGCGGCCCAGTCCTGCGCCGCGGCCGTGGCGCGGGCCAGCGCCGCATCCACCATGGTTCCGGTGGCTTCCACCACATGCCCGACCACGTCGCGGTGGTCGGCCGGGTTGCGGATGTCGCGCCGCGATGCGGGTCCGGCCCCGGCATCCGGCGCGGCCAGCAGCGGCCCTGCACCCTCCGCCAGGGTGCTGGCGAGGGCGGCGAGGCGACGTTCGTCGGCGAGGTCCAGCCCGGCCGCATTGGCGCGCGCCGCGCCGAACAGGGCGCGCGGCGGGGCGATGGCCGCGTGCGGGCGGCCGGGTGGCACCAGCGCGCGGGCCTCGGCCACCGGATCGGCGACCAGATCCTCGACCGGCACCTCTGGGTCGTTGATGCGCCGCACAAAGGAGGAATTGGCGCCGTTCTCCAGCAGGCGCCGCACCAGATAGGCCAGCAGCGTCTCATGGGTGCCGACGGGCGCGTAGATGCGGCAGGGCCGGTTGAGGCGGTTATGGCCGACCACCTCCTCGTACAGCGCCTCGCCCATGCCGTGCAGGCACTGGAACTCGTATTGTCCCGGCTGCCACGCCGCGGGGTCGGCCATGGTGTGGATGGCAGCCACGGTGTGCGCGTTGTGCGTGGCGAACTGCGGAAACACCGCGTCCGGCGCGCCGAGCAGCTTCCGGGCACAGGCCAGGTAGGACACGTCGGTGTGCACCTTGCGGGTGAACACCGGAAAATCCTCCAGCCCCTGCACCTGGGCCCGCTTGATCTCGCTGTCCCAGTAGGCGCCCTTCACCAGCCGCACCATGATGCGACGGCTGGTCCGGCGGGCGAGCGCGATCACGAAATCGATCACGAAGGGCGCGCGGCGCTGGTAGGCCTGGATCACGAAGCCCACGCCGTTCCAGCCGGACAGGCACTCGTCCTCGCACAGCGCTTCCAGCAGGTCGAGCGAGAGATCCAGCCGCTCGGCTTCCTCGGCATCGATGTTGAGGCCGATATCGTAGCTGCGGGCCAGCACGGCCAACCCGGTCAGCCGCGGCAGCAACTCGGCCATGACGCGGTTTCGCTGGGCGCGGGCATAGCGCGGATGCAGCGCCGACAGCTTCACCGAGATGCCGGGGCCATCCCGCAGGCCGCGCCCGGCGGAGGCGTGGCCGATGGCGTGGATGGCGGCCTCGTAGTCGCGGAGATAGCGCGCCGCGTCGTCGGCGGTCGCCGCTGCCTCGCCCAGCATGTCGTAGGAATAACGGAAGCCCTTGGCTTCCATGGTGCGGCTGCGGGCCAGTGCTTCCTGGATGGTTTGGCCGGTGACGAATTGTTCGCCCATCATGCGCATGGCGAGATCGACGCTGCGACGGATCACCGGCTCGCCTGCGCGGGCGATCAACCGCGTCAGCGCGGCGCCGAGCCCTGCCTCGTTGCCGGTGGCCGTCAGCCTGCCGGTGACTACCAGACCCCAGGTTGCCGCGTTGACGAACAGCGAAGGCGACTGCCCCAGATGCGAGCGCCAGTCGCCACCGCCGATCTTGTCGCGGATCAGCGCATCGCGCGTGGCGGTATCGGGGATGCGCAGCAGGGCCTCGGCCAGGCACATCAGTGCCACGCCTTCCTGGCTGGACAGGGAGAATTCCTGCACCAGCGCCTCCACGCCGCCGCCCCGGCGCTTGTTCCTCAGGGCGGTGACCAGGTGCCGCGCCAGAACGCCGGTGCTGGCTTCCTGCTCCGGCGTCGGCGTGGCCTGCTCCAGCAGCGGCGGCAGGCAGCATGTTTCCGGTCGCCGGCAGGCCTCGGTGATGGCGGCGCGGAGAGGCGATTGCGTCCGCACCTCCTCCAGGAAGGCCCCGAACGGGGTGGGCACGGGTCCGGCGGCGGCAGGTTCGGGGCGCATGTCACGTCCATCTCGGCAGGAACCCCCGTATTTTACCGTGGTCAGGGAGGATCCAAACAAGGTAATCGGCCGATCTGCCTCAGGAATCATCAGGAAAAGGCATGCAGGTAGAGAATCGTGCCGGATATTGACCAGACGGATCGCATGATCCTCTCCATCCTCCAGCGCGAGGGGCGGATCACCAATCTCGAACTGTCAGACCGCATCGGCCTGTCGCCGACCGCAACCAGCGAGCGCACGCGGCGGCTGCTCCAGGATGGCCTGATCACCGGCTTCGGCGCGCGCGTGGATCCCCACCGGCTGGGCCTCGGCCTCCTGGTATTCGTGGAGGTGCTGCTGGACAAAACAACACCGGACGTATTCGGCCGCTTCGCCGAGGCGGTGAGCCGCGCGCCGGAGGTGCTGGAATGTCACATGGTCGCCGGCGGCTTCGACTACCTGGTGAAGACCCGGGTGCGCGACATGGCCGCCTACCGCCGCTTCCTGGGCGACGTGCTGCTCGGCCTGCCAGGCGTGCGGGAAACGCGCACCTATGCCGTGATGGAGGAAGTGAAGAGCGACGCGCCGCTGCCGCTGTGAGCGCGTCGCCCCCCGTCTGGGTGGACAGCAGGCGGGGGCGACCTGCTCAGAACCAGTCCGGCGCGGCCAGAAGCGCCAGGTGGCGCGCCGTCATCACGTGCCCGGCATCCAGCGCCGCCTGCGGCCACAGCATGTTGAGCGTGCCGACGCACCGGCCGGCGCGCAGGATCGGCAGGTTGACGATGCTGCGCAGCCCGAGGCCCAGGATCACGTCGGCATCGTCGAAATGGGCCCGGATCGCCGCCTCGCCCTCGCCCTCGAAGCGCTGGCCACGCAGCAGCACGTGGCGGCCCCATGCCGTGTCCCGCTTCGGCTTGCGTCCGCCCACGGGGTACTCATCGGGCCGGGAACTGTAGATGCGCTGCACCGCCATGGCATCACGGTCGAACAGCATGGCGGTGCAAAGCCGAACTCCGCTCCCCTCGGCCCCGATCCGCGCCGCGGCGCGGATCCGGGGCAGCGGCGCCGTGTCCGTCGCCGCGGCCTCGAAGGCCTCGGCCAGCGCAGCAACATCGTCAGGCATCGGTCTTGTCGATCCCCAGATCGCCGATGACCTTGTGCCACTTCGCCGCATCGGCGCGCAGGATGGCGGCGAAGGAGGCGGCGGATTCGTTCACCACCTCGACACCGATGGCATCCATCTTGTTCTTCACTTCCGGCAGCATCAGCGCCTTGTTGATCTCAGCATTGAGGCGGTTCACCAGCGCGGGCGGCATCCCCCGGGGGCCCAGCGCGCCATACCAGACCGCCATTTCGAAGCCCGGCAAGCTTTCATTCACCGCCGGCACTTGCGGCAGCAGGGCGGAACGCCGCTGTTCCGTCACCGCCAGCAGCTTCAGCCGTCCGTTGCGGACATGCTCCAGCGTTTGCGTGCCGGCGGAGAAGAGCAATTGCGTCTGCCCGGCCACCGTGTCCAGCACGGCGGGCGCGCCCCCGCGATACGGCACGTGCACCATGTCCAGCCCTGCCATCTGCGCGAACATCGCGGCGCAGAGGTGATTGGTGGAGCCTGCCCCGGCGGAGGCATAGGCGAGCTTGCCGGGGTTCGCCCTGGCATAGGCGATGAACTCCGGCACCGTGCCGCCGGGCACCGAAGGATGCACCACCATGGTGTTCAGCACATAGGCCAGCAGTGCGACCGGGGTGAAATCCTCCGCGCCGTTGAACGGCATGTTGCTGAACAGCGCATCGTTCATCGCATGCGTGCTCATGGAGCCGACCAGCAGCGTCTGCCCGTCCGGAGCGGCACGCGCCACATGGGCCGAGCCGATGTTGCCGGATGCGCCGGAGCGGTTCTCGACCACGAAGGGCTGGCCCAATGCCACGCGCAGCGGCTCCGACAAGACCCGCGCCAGGATGTCGGTCGATCCGCCCGGTGCCCAGGGCACGATCACGCTGACGGGGCGGCTCGGGTAGCCTTCCTGCGCCCACGTGGCCTGTGGCCATGCAGGGAGAACGGGCGCGGCCAGCAGGGACAGGGCGACACGGCGCGGGAGAAGGGGTCTGCTCATGGTGGTGATGTCCTGCGAGACGTGGCTCGCTCAGCGGGTTCAACCGTGTTGGCCTGTCTGTCCGCGGGTTGTTCCCGCGGTTCCGGATTGTGATCGAAGCCTGTGCCCGCGCTCAGGATGGCGAGATGGACCGAGTGAAGATGGGCACGCATGGCGCGCTGGGCCGCTGACGGATCGCGCGTGGTGATGGCGGCGGCGATGGCCTGGTGCTCCAGCGCCGAGGCTTGGCGCATGGGCGTGGTGGTGATGGCGGCGCGCAGCCGGCCCCAATCCGTGCGGGCGCGGCTGGCTTCCACCGCCTCGAACGCGCCGAGCAGCAGCGGGTTGTGGCAGGCGCGGGCAATGGCACCGTGGAACGCACCATCCCAGCGGCCCCAACTGTTCTGATCCCGCGTCTCGGCACCGCGTCCCGCGGCGCGCGCCACGGCCTCCAGATCGGCGGCCGTGGCCTTGATGGCGGCGAGCGAGGCCAGGGCAGGCTCCAGCGTCAGACGGGCTTCCATGATGGCGAGCGGCGTGCTCGCGCGCGCGCGCGTTTCGGCGCGGGCGGGCTGCGGCGGCTTCGGTCCAAGGAACGTGCCCTGGCCGACACCGCGCCAGACGAGGCCCTGCAATTCCATCTCGCCCAGTGCCTCGCGCAATGCGCGGCGGCTGACGCCGAGCAGCACGGTGAGCTGGCGTTCGGGAGGAAGGCGGTCGCCGGACAGCAGCCCCGCCTCGTGCAGGTGGGTGTTGAGACGATCGGCCGCGGAACGGGCTGGCATGGAACCTCTGCTAAATGAGTCCACCGGTCCGCACAAGTCCAGGCGGTTCCTTTCGCCAAACAAGAGGGTTAAGCTGGCGATGGGTCCTGCGCGGGCCTGAACTATGATACCAATCTGAATTGGTTCCAGAACTCGGGGAAATCGTGCATGTTCACCACCCGGCCGGAGATCCGCGGCACCTTCGGTGCGGTGGCCACCACCCATTGGCTCGCCAGCGCCGTCGGCATGTCGGTGCTGGAGCGCGGCGGCAACGCCTTTGACGCCGCCGTGGCCGCGGGCTTCGTGCTGCAGATCGTGGAGCCGCACCTGAACGGCCCGGGTGGCGAGGTGCCCATCATCCTGAAGCGCCACGACGCGCCGGAGCCCGCGGTGATCTGCGGCCAGGGACCGTTCCCGATGGCCGCCACGCCGGAGCGCTTCACAGAGCTCGGCCTGAAGCAGGTCCCGGGCACGGGGCTTCTGCCATCCGTCGTGCCAGGGGCATTCGACGCCTGGATGCTGCTGCTGCGTGACCACGGCACCTGGAGCCCGCGCGCCGTGCTGGAAGCCGCGATCGGCTATGCCGAGGACGGGTTCCCCGTGTTGCCCCGCGTTTCCTCCTCCATCCTGGCTGCGCGGGACTTCTTTCTGGCGGAATGGCCCAGTTCGGCCGAGGTGTGGATTCCTGACGGTGCGGTGCCGCGCCCGCGCGCCCGCTTCCGCACCCCCGCCATCGCCGCCACCTATCGCCGCATCCTGGCCGAGGCGGAAGCTGCTGGCCCGGATCGCGAGCGCCAGATCGAGGCGGCGCGCGATGCCTTCTACCGCGGCTTCGTCGCCGAGGCGGTGGACCGCTTCTACCGCACGGCGGAACTGATGGACTCCACCGGACGCCGTCATGCCGGTCTGCTGCGCGGGGAGGATTTCGCACGCTACGCGGCGCGGGTGGAACGCACTGTGTCACGCGATTACGCGGGGGTGACCGTGCACAAGACGGGTCCGTGGGGCCAGGGCCCCGCGCTGCTGCAGAGCCTGGCCCTACTGGAAGGCTTCGACATCGCGGCCATGGATCCGGCCGGCGAGCGCTTCGTGCACACGGTGGTGGAATGCATGAAGCTGTCCTATGCCGACCGTGAGGTCTTCTACGGCGATCCCGACGCGTCCGACATTCCGCTCAGCACCTTGTTGTCGCGCGACTACGCCGACCGTCGCCGTGCCCTGCTGGGGGATGCTGCGTCGCTCGAACTGGTGCCCGGCGACTTGCCCGGCGCCGCCGATGCCATGCGCCGCATCCTGGCCATGGCGGGGGCGGAAACCCCGGTGGGCATTGGTGCCGGGGAGCCCACCTTCGCCCCCTTGCCGGTGGAGTGGGGCGACACCGTGCACCTGGACGTGGTGGACCGCTGGAGCAACATGATCTCCGCCACGCCTTCGGGCGGCTGGCTGCAATCCTCGCCCGCCGTGCCGGGCCTTGGCTTCGCCATCTCCACCCGGGGGCAGATGGGCTGGATCGATGCCGGGCTGCCCAGCGACCTGCGGCCAGGCATGCGGCCCCGCACCACCTTGACCCCAACCCTGGTGACGCGAAACGGTGAAGGCTACCTCGCCCTGGGCACGCCAGGTGGCGACCAGCAGGACCAATGGACTCTGGCCGTCCTGCTGCGGCGCCTGCACCACGACCTTGATCTGCAGGCGGCCATCGACCTGCCGCTCTTCACCAGCAAGCATTTCCCGCAATCCTTTTACCCGCGCACCTTCGAACCGGGGCGCCTGCTGGTGGAGGACCGCATCGGCCCGGATGCCATTGCCGCGCTTGAGCGGCGCGGACATCGGGTGTCGGTGGAAGCACCGTGGTCCCTCGGGCGGGTCTGCGCCGTGGGGCGGGAGGACGGGTTCCTGATCGCGGCCGCCACGCCGCGCTTGATGCAGGCCTACGCGATCGGCCGGTGACAGGCGGTATGCTGCTCCCATGCGGCGGGTGCGATAAAACCCGGCGTTGCAGATTAGCAGCCACGGCTCTATCGAGTATTTTACATAATTTTACTTATGAGATAAATCAAGTGCCCACCTGTATCTTCTCTTCTCCCCCTTTTGGCCGAGCGGATGCGGCAGCGAACTAAGCTTCCAAGGCCAGGATCGGGCCGAGCCTCGGCAGCAGGAGCGGCGACGCTCTCCTCCGCGCATCCGTCGCTGCGTCAGAGCCGGTTCCGCTGAATGCCCTGGCGCCGGCAATGCCGCCGGCAACAACCTCCTGATGGGCGGGCCGCGCAGCGAATCAACATAGAAGTTTTGCCCTAGCTCGTGATCAAGCCTCCGATGCGCGTCGCCAGATTGTCGAGCGAGAACGGTTTCGTCAGAACCGAATAGCCCGGGGCGAGATGCATTCCGCCCATCACCGCACTCTCGGCATAGCCCGTGATGAACAGCACCTTGAGATCCGGTCTCAGGGTGCGGGCGGCATCCGCCAATTGCCGGCCGTTTATTCCGCCGGGCAAGCCGACATCGCTGACCAGCAGATCGATTCGTGCGGATGAGCGAAGGATGTCGAGTCCTGTCTGACCATCGGCGGCCTCGATCGCGCCGTAACCGAGTTCCTGCAGCACTTCGACCACCAGCATGCGGACACTCGGCTCATCATCGACTACCAGAACGGTTTCGCCTCGTTCCGCCCGGGGTGCGGCGGCGGGGCTCCGCAAGGCTGCCGCAGGCTCTACCCCTGCAAGATGCCGCGGAAGATAAAGGCGAATCGTGGTCTCCTGCCCCACCGCCGATTGAATCCTGACATGGCCACCGGATTGCCGCACGAAACCGTAGACCATCGAGAGGCCGAGCCCAGTTCCCTGGCCGATGGGCTTGGTCGTGAAGAAGGGATCGAATGCGCGCTCCACGACATCCGGCGCCATGCCCGTTCCGGTGTCGCTCACGCTGATCAGCACGTACGGGCCGGGTGTGATGCCGGAGGGTTCGCCCGACACCTCCTCCGCGAGGACATTCTCCGTTAGGATCCTGATGCGGCCGCCCTCCGGCATCGCATCACGCGCATTGATGCAGAGATTCAACAAGGCGTTCTCAAGTTGGTTCGGGTCGATCAGCGTTGCCCACAGATCGGGTGCCGCGACCAGTTCCATGGTGACGGAAGGTCCGACCGTACGGGTGATCAACTCGCCCATGCCGGCGATGAGATCATTGACCGCGGTGGGCTTCGGGTCGAGCGTCTGCCTTCGCGAGAAAGCCAGCAGCCGATGCGTCAACGCGGCCGCACGATCCGTGGCGTCCTGCGCCGTTCTGATGAACCGGTCCAGTTCGGTGGTCCGTCCCTGAAGCATCCGCATCTGCAGCAATTCAAGGCTTCCCGCGATGCCGGCAAGCAGGTTGTTGAAGTCATGGGCAAGACCTCCGGTGAGCTGTCCCACCGCTTCCATCTTCTGGGCCTGGCGGAGCTGGTCCTCGGCGCGCTTGCGCTGCGCCATCTCCGCCATGATGGCATCGTGGGCCTGCTTCAATTCCTCCGTGCGCGATGATACCCGCTGTTCCAGCGTCTCGTTCATCTGGCGAAGCTGGTCTTCCGCGGTTCTGCGTTGGGTGATGTCGGATGAGACCCCGACCAGCCGGGAGCCGGTTCCTTTTCGGTCACGAACGATGCGCGCGCGGATCTCCGCCCAATGGATGCTGCCGTCCGGCCAAACCGTGCGGTATTCGATCGCATAGTCGACATTCTGGCTGATGCTGCGGTGAACCGCGGCCTGCATCCTTCCCCGGTCCTGAGGATGGATCCGGGCCAGAAGATCCTGGTAGGTGAAAGGCGCATCCGGTCCAAGGCCGAAAACCGCCTTGCAGGTGGCCGAAGCCTGCAGGGTTTCCGTCTCGATGTCGAACTCCCAAGACCCCAGCCGGCCCGCCAGCAGGGCTGTCTGCAGGCGGTTCTCACCCTCGCGCAACTCCTCGATCCGTGCGCGTGCCTCGAATTGCCGGTATCGGCCCTTGAGTGCTGAGCGGGCGATGCTGACAAAGGTTGTTGGATGAAAAGGCCTCTCCAGGAAGGTGACGTTGCCGAGCACCTCGGTCAGATGCGCGGCAGCGGGATTCCTTTCAGGGCCGCCGCCACCCCGCGTCAGAACAATGAACGGCAGGTCGGACCAGGCTGGTTGTGCGGCAATGCGGGCGGCGATGCCGCTGAGATCGGCACCTCTCAGCGCTTCCTCCGTCACCACGGCGAAGCAGTCATCATCGCCCAGGGCCGCTTCCAGCCGCGCCAGGTCGGGACAGATGCGCGAAGCGCAACCGGCTTCGCGCAGCAGGGCCTCAGCAATCGTCGCGTCGCGGCCATGGGGGGTGTAGATCAGGGCATGCAGCGAAGGAAACGCGGCCACGGAGGTCACTTGGCGAGGGGCATGTCCAGCAGTGGCGACGCGGTGCCAACAAAGGTCGGCACACCGCGCAGTACACCCTGGAAGCCTTCGAGCGGTGGGCCGAGCTTGAGGCCGGTACGCCCGATGCGGTATTCGCGGATCGTGTCCTCATGTGCCCCGGTGCGTTTCTTGATGATGGAAACGGCGCGCCGGACCTTGCCCAGGGCTTCGAAATAACGGAGCAGGATCACCGTATCCGCAAGATAGGTGATATCGACCGGCGACTTCATGTCTCCGACGAGACCGTGCTGGGCAACGGTCAGAAACGTCGTGGCTCCCCGGCGGTTCAGGTATTGCAGCAATTCGTGGATGTGCAGGATCAACGCGTTCTCGTCCGGCATGGAGGCTTGGTAGCCGTTGAGGCTGTCGATCACCACAGCTTTGGCCTGCGCGAAATCAACCCTGTCCCGGACGCGATGAGCGAATTCCCCGGGCGACAGCTCGGCTGCATCGACCTGCTCGATATGGAGCATGCCGCTGTCGCGCAACTGCTCGAGGTTGAAGCCCATGGAGCGAGTCCGGTTGAACAGCAGCCCCAGTTCCTCGTCAAAGACGAAAATCGCCGCTTTCTCCCCCCGCTTCACCGCGGCGGCGACGAATTGCAGGGCAAAAAAGGTTTTCCCGGTTCCGGACGGGCCCAGCACCAGGGCGCTGGACCCTTGCTCGATGCCGCCGCCCAGAAGGGTATCTAGCTCGGCGATGTCGCTGGTCATGCTGCGCCGCTCGAAGCCTGCGCGGTGTTCGGATGCGACTAGCCGCGGGAAAACCTGAACCCCGCCCCGCTTGATGGCGAAATCATGGTAGCCGCCGCGGAATGCCCGGCCGCGATATTTCGAGACCCGCAGCCGGCGCCGTTCGGCGCCGTATTCCGGAGCCAGTTCCTCCAGCCGGATCACGCCATGCACCACGCTGTGGACGGTCTTGTCGAGTGTGTCCGATGTCAGGTCATCGAGCAGCAGCACCGTGGCTCCGAAGCGCGCGAAATAATGCTTCAGCGCCAGGATCTGCCGCCGGTAGCGCAGCGAGCTTTGCGCCAGAAGGCGGATTTCCGACAAGCTGTCCAACACCACGCGGGCCGGCCGGATGCGCTCGAAGGTCTCGAAAATCTGGCGTGTAGCCTCGCCCAATTCGAGATCCGAGGAATATAGCAGGCTCTGCTGCTGCGCCGCATCCAGCAGGCTTTCCGGCGGCACCAACTCAAAGACCTCGATGTTCTCCGGCAGGATCCAGCCATGTGAACGGGCCCCGTCGCGCAGCTCGCGTTCCGTCTCGGACAGGGTAATGTAGAGGCCCTTCTCCCCGTTCCGCGCGCCTTCCTGCAGGAAGCTGAGCGCGGTCGTGGTCTTGCCGGTGCCCGGATTGCCTTCCAGCAGAAAGAGGTGGCCGGGCGCCAATCCTCCGGCCAGGATGTCGTCGAGCCCAACCACGCCGGTCCGTGCCGGGTTCGGAGCATCGATGTTATCGCTCATGGCTCGCTCCGAGCTGGATCAGGACGGCGTCAGGAAGAAGATGCTGGCATTTCACGGCCGGGCTGCCGGACAGGGCATGCTGCGCCCTTGAGAGGTCGTACTCCTGCTGGCGCTCCAGCCAGAAAGCCGCCGGGATCCCGCAGAACCGCTCCAGGCGCAGCGACATCTCTGGCGTGATGGCACTTCGTCCCGCCAGGATACGATGAAGATTCTGTCGGGTGGTCGCGAGATCCTGGGCAGCTTGGCTCACCGTAAGGTTTAGCGCCGGCAGGATCCGGTCACGCAGCAACACCCCTGGATGAGACGGACCTGCCGGATCGGGCGATGAGGAGGCTGCACGGCTCATCGTGTGATGGTGTAAAGCGGTGCTTGACATTCTGCAACGGCCAAAGCGCGAAGTGAGCCGTTTGCAGGCTGATGCTGACCAACCTGGCCTCTCCCCGGGCGGCTTGCTCCCGGAGTGGCGGACGCCCTTCTCAGACACGTCTGTCTTGAAGACGAGGACCGCCTGCATGTTCAGGTGATATTGCGAAGCGTTCGCATCAATGGCATGAGGGTTCCGCCTGTTTGTCCCGAGGCCGCTCATGACCCGTTCCATTCGCTCGTCGCTCCTGGCTTCGGCCGCATCGTGGTGTCTGTTCCTGGCGGGCCTGCCGGCACAGGCGCAATCCACCGATGCAGCGGCCGGCGACCTCGTCGTTCTGCCGCAGGTGGATGTTCAGGCAACGGCTTGGCGCTCCTGGGAAAGCGTGCCGGGCTATGTTGCGCCCGTCACGACCACGGGCTCCAAGACCGACACACCGCTGATCGAGGCGCCGCAATCGGTGGGCTTGGTGACGCGCGACCAGATCGATGACCAGGCGCCGCAGGGCGTTTCCCAGGCGTTGCGCTACACGGCGGGTGTTCTGGGCGAGGTACGCCCCTCCGCACGCTACGACAGCGTCTTCGTGCGCGGCTTCGGCGGCCAGGGCACCGGCGCAGCGTTCGTGAACTTCCTGGACGGCCTGCGTCAGGGCCGCGGCCTTTACTTTGGCGTCCCCAACACCGATCCGTGGCTGCTGGAGCGCATCGAGGTGCTGCGCGGCCCGGCCTCCGTGCTCTACGGCCAAACCGGCGCCGGCGGGCTGGTGAACCTGGTCAGCCGACGGCCCAGCGCCAATCACGTCAACGAGGTGCGGCTGGAGGCGGGCAGCCATGCCCTGCTGCAGACCGCCTTTGACCTCGGTGGCGAACTGACCGAGGACGGAACGCTGCTTTACCGGCTGACCGGCATCGCGCGGAAATCTGATACCCAGTACGACTACACGGAAGAGGAGCGCATCGCCATTGCGCCGGCCCTCACCTGGCGGCCCGACGACAACACCAGCCTGACCGTGCTGGCTTCCTACCAGCACGATCCGGAAGGCGGGTTCTATAACTTCGTGCCGGCCAGCGGCTCGGTGCTGCCCAATCCCAATGGCAGGATCGGCCGTAATTTCTTCGGCGGCGATCCGGCCTATGACCGGTTCAACCGCACCCAGGCCGCCATCGGATATCAGTTCGAGCACCGGCTGGATGATGTTTGGACCGTGCGGCAGAACTTCCGCTACTCGCATATCGATGCCGAGGTCCATGTTCTGTCGGTCCGCTCGGTGGCCAACAACCGCACCGGCAACCGGGGCGCGACCTTTGTGTCCGATCATGCCAACGCCTTCGCATTGGACAACCAGGCGCAGGCCGATTTCACCACTGGCAGCCTGCGCCACACCCTGCTGCTGGGCACCGACTGGCAGCGCACCTCCGCCCGGGCCCGCCAAGGCCTGGGCCCGGCGCCGTCCATCGATCTGTTCGCGCCGGTTTACTACCAGGCCATTCCACCGATCGTCACCTCCCCGGCCGGGTTGACCAACCAGGAACTCGACCAACTGGGCTTCTACGTGCAGGACCAAGCCGCCATCGGCCGCTGGCGCTTCAACCTGGGCCTGCGCTACGACCGGGCCAGCATCGGCACGACCACCCATCTGACGAGTGGCGCGAATGCCGGCCAGGCCTCGCAGTTCGACGACAAGGTGACTTGGCGGGCCGGCGCGCTTTACCTGTTCGACAACGGCTTGGCGCCTTATGCGAGCTACTCGACCTCCTTTCTGCCCAACACCGGTACGGCAGCGCCACAGCGCGGCAGCGACACCTTCTCGCCCACCACCGGCGAACAATATGAGGTCGGGTTGAAATACCAGCCGCCCGGCCGCAACAGCTTCATCCAGCTGGCCGGCTATCACATCACGCAGCAGAACGTGCTCACCTCAGATCCGATCTACACGGGGTTCAGCGTGCAGCAGGGCGAGATCCGCTCGCGCGGCATCGAACTGGAGGGCCGTGCCAGCCTGAGTGACAGCCTGGACCTGATCGGGGCTTATTCCTTCATCGATGCCGAGGTTTCCAAGTCGAGCGCCGCCGGCATCGCCGGAAACCGGGTGCCGCAGGTGCCGAACCACATCGCCAGCGGCTGGGCCAATTACAGCTTCCGCGACGGTCCGCTGCGCGGCCTGTCGCTTGGCGGTGGCAGTCGTTATATCGGCTCCACCTATGGCAACGACACCAACAGCTTCAAGGTCGATGCGGTGACGCTGTTCGATGCCGCCCTGCGCTACGATCTCGGGGCCCGTTTCGAGAGCGCGCAGGGGCTGGAGTTCGCGCTCAACGCGCAGAACATCGCCGACAAGGACTACGTTGCCAGCTGCTCCTCCGCCGCGGCGTGCTATTACGGCACGGGACGGCTGATCCTCGGCTCGGTCCGCGCGCGATGGTAGGCGATGCGCCCCGGCGAACCGGCTGCGGCCTTGGAAGGCGGCGGCGCGGACCGCGCCCCGCCCCGCGACTGGCGAGGTGGGCGTTGTGAGGCGGCGGGTCCTGCTGCAGGGTATCGGCCTGTCGGCCCTGCCGGCGCCGTTTCTGGCCCGCGCGGCGTCGCCGGTCACCCTCACCGACATCCTGGGCCGCGTTGTTCGGCTGCAGCGGCCGGCACGGCGCATCCTGCTGGTGCAGGCTCGGCACGTCCTGGCGATGGCGCTGCTGCATCCTGATCCGGTATCGCTGGTGGTCGGCTGGGGCGACGATCTGCGGCGCATGAATCCGCCCGATTATGCCGCCGTGCGGGCACGCTTCCCGCAGGCCGATGCCGTTCCGGTTCTTTCCCGCGGGCAGGCCTCCGGGCTGCTTCTGGAAAGCATCATGGCGAGCAGGCCGGATCTGGTGGTGTTCAGCCTGGGCCTGCTGCCGAGCCTCGGCCAGGGCATGCCGGAACAGCTCACCTCCATCGGCGTGCCGGCCGTGTCGATCGACTTCTTCATCAACCCGATGAAGCATACCCGTCCCAGCATGGCACTGCTCGGCCAGGCCCTCGGCGTGCCGGACCGTGCCGCGGCGTTCGATGCCTTCTATGCCGGGCAGCTCGGCGCCATCGCCTCGCGGCTGAGCGGGCTGCGCGAGGCGCGGCCCAGCGTGCTGGTTCACGCCCATGCCGGCGGCACGCCCTGCTGCTCATCGCCCGGCCAGGGAGCGTTCGACTCCATGATCCGCTTCGCGGGCGGGCACAACATCGGCACCGGCCTGCTGCCCGGCGCCACCGGCGAGTTGTCGCTGGAGCAGGTGCTGTCCCAGGATCCTCAGGTTTATGTGGCGACGGGGGGTCCCTTCGCCGGCCGTGGCGGGATTCCCCTGGGTGCCGGCGTGGCGGCGGCGGAGGCGGCGGAGGCGCTGGCAGAGATCCTCCGCCGTGAACGCCTGAGCAGCCTGAGCGCCGTCCGGCAAGGCCGCGCCCATGCCATCTGGCACGGCTTCAATGACACCCCGGCCCACCTGCTCATGCTGCAGGCACTGGCGCGATGGCTTCACCCCGACCGCTGCGGCGACCTCGATCCCGCCGGCACCATGGCCAGCCTCAACAGCCGCTTCCTGTCCATCCCGATGCAAGGTGCTCACTGGGCGGACCTTCCGCCCCAGTCGCAGTGACGGCCGCCACAGGATACCCCATGTTCCCGTTCACCGCCGAGGCCCATGCCACCGCCGCTTCTCCCGCGACCTTGCTGGAGAAGTTCCGCGAACACATGGTGGAACATGGCCTGGAGGTCCAAGGCCCGCTGGCAGCGACCTGCATCGCCTTCCCGGAGGGTCGGGCGATGCTGCATCTGAAGGATGGCGTGATCGCGCTGCGGATCGAAGCCGCCACCCCGGACATTCTGGCGGAAGCCAAGGCCACGGTGTCTGGCCATCTGGAGGCCTTCGCCCCGGGCGAGGCGCTGGGCATTGCCTGGGCGGGGGCGCGTACGGCGGGGACGAACAACCGGCCACACAATTTCCGCGCCACCCGCGTGCTGCGCGTGGCGGATGTGACCCCGCGGATGCGGCGGGTGACGCTGCGAGGCCCAGAGCTGGCCCGCTTCGATGCCGAGATGCTGCATGTGAAGATCCTGATCCCGGACGAGAACTCGGCCCGCGGTGCCGATGGCGAGCCGGCCTGGCCCAGCCTCGCGCCCAACGGCCAGGCCAGCCTTGACGGCTGCGCCCTGGTGCGCCGCACCTACACGATCCGCCGCATCGACGCGGCGGCCGGCGAACTGGACATCGACTTCGTGCTGCACGGGGAAGGCAGCCCCGGCTCGCGCTTCGCGGCCAAAGCACGCCCTGGCGACTGGCTTGGCCTCACCGGTCCCGGCGGCGGCCATGTTCCACTGCAAGGATGGACCTTGATCGCCGGCGATGAGACGGCGTTGCCCGCCATCGCCCGCGCCCTGGAGACGATGCCTCGCGAGGCCCGCGGCCGGGCCGTGATCGAAGTCGCGAACGCGGCAGAACAGCAGTTCCTGGATCACCCGCCCGGGTTCGAGCTTCACTGGCTTCCGCGCGATGGGGCGGCCTGTGGCGCGAGGCTGCTGGAAGCCGTGCTGAACCTGGCCTGGCCAGAGGAAGAAGTCTCCGCCTGGGCCGCCTGCGAAGCCGAAACGGCACGCCAGCTTCGCGACCGCTGGGCTGCGGAACCACGGCTGGCAGGCCGGCGCTTCCGTGCCGCGGCGTATTGGCGCCAGGGTGCTGCCGAGGGAACGGCTCCCTCCGGTTCCGGTACGGCGTGAGGGATCAACACGGATCGGCGCGCCGGCCACCGGGTCCTTCAGCCAGGCATCTCAGTGCGTCGGAGCTGCGCGAGTCAGATCCGTGCGAGAGCCATGATCTCCGTTCGCCGACGGCTCTCTGCACATGCGGTTTCACGATGCCCGCTGCTGCGGCGCAGCCGACGGGGCCGCGGCGTGGTGCTCCCGATGCGGGGAGTGCAGGCGTCCTGCGCCAGTGCTTCGAAAGAGGCGAAACAGCGCCTGTCCGGCCTCATGTTGCGGAGCGACCGGCTGCCGGACGCATGGAGGGCCAGCCTTCTCAGGCGAGCCGCGCCGGGATGATGGCTCAGGCCGTCGCCGGCTGCTGGTTGCCGATGACGCCGCGACGCAGCTGATCTTCCTCGATGCTCTCGAACAGCGCGCGAAAATTGCCTTCGCCGAAGCCGTCATCGCCCTTGCGCTCGATGAACTCGAAGAACACGGGCCCGATGACGTTGCCCGAGAAGATCTGCAGCAGGAGCCGCGCCTTCTTGTGCTCGACCACGCCCTCGCCATCCACCAGGATGCCGTTCTTCTTCAGCCGCGCCAGATCCTCGCTATGGCCGGGCAGACGGGCGTCGACACGCTCGTAATAGGTGTCCGGCGGCGCGGGCATGAAGGAAAGGCCGGCCTCGCGCAGGCCCTCGATGGTGCCGTAGATGTCGTTGCAGCCGCACGCGATGTGCTGGATCCCCTCGCCCTTGTACTCCCGTAGATATTCCTCGATCTGGCTCTTGTCGTCGGCGCTCTCGTTCAGGGGAATGCGGATGCGGCCGTCGGGGCTGGTCAGGGCGCGGGAGAACAGGCCGGTGTACTCGCCCTTGATGTCGAAGTAGCGGATCTGCCGAAAATTGAAGATCTTCCGGTAGAATTCGTACCAGACGTCCATGCGGCCACGATGGACGTTGTGCGTCAGGTGGTCGATGTAGAACAGGCCGGCGCCCTTCGGGCTCGCCTCGCGCCCGCCCAGCCAGTCGAACTCTGCCTCGTAGGTCGAGCCCGTCTCGCCATACCGGTCAACGAAGTACAGCAGACTGCCTCCGATGCCGTTGATGGCGGGGAAATTCATGGTCTTGGTCCCTTTCGCCGGGTCGGCCGGCTGGGCGCCGAGGTCTAATGCGCGCCGATAGGCATGTTGGGCGTCAACGACGCGAAACGCCATCGAGGGGACGCAGGGTCCGTGAGCTTCGCTGAAGCGGACGGCGTGGCTGCCCGGCTCCTCGTTCAGCAGATAGTTGATGTCGCCTTGTCGATACAGCGTCACGGCTTTGTGGCGGTGCTTCGCCAAGGCGGCGAAGCCCATCTGGCGAAACAACGTGTGCAGCTTGTCCGGCTCCGGATGGGCATATTCGACGAAGGCGAAGCCATCAGTGCCCATCGGATTGTGGTCACTGATGGAGGGGCGCGGCGCATCATGCGGAAACGGACCCATCGATTATCTCCCCCGGATCAACCAGGTGGAAGCCTATCTGCAAGGCCCCGCAACATGTATGCAAAAGGGCTGCCATTCATCTAGGATACGCACAATTCGTGTAAGAAAAGCGCTATCCATGCATGAATTGATAAAGCTCGATGCGTTCGACCTGCGCCTGCTGGCGGCCTTGCAGGATGATGCGCGACTGACGAACCAACAGCTTGGGGAGCGCATCGGCCTTTCCCCGTCCCAATGCTCGCGCCGGCGCAGCGCGTTGGAGGCCGCAGGCCTGATTCGCGGGTACCGGGCGGAGCTGGAAGCGGAAGCACTGGGCCTGCACGTGCTGGCCTTTATCCAGGTTACGCTGACGGCACATAGCGGCGACAATTCCCGTCGCTTCCGCGACCTGTTGGCCAGCGTCGACGACATCCAGGAAGGCTATGCCATGACGGGAGACACCGATTATCTGCTGAAGGCCATCGTGCCGGATCTGAAGGGCCTGTCGCGGCTGGTGAACGAGATCCTGCTGGCGCATGACAGCGTGGCTCGCGTCCGCTCCTCCATCGTGCTGGAGAAGCTGAAGAACAGCGGACGTCTGCCGCTCAGGCACCAGACCTGACGTCGCGCGGGATCCTCGCGAATGCACGCGATCGCACAGGACGGCCCCGCTTCGAGAGAGGGCGACGGAGATCAGCCGCGCGGTAGCGGGGCTCCCTGCTCCGGCTTCTGGGCCGGCGGCACGGCGCCGGGGGCGTGCATCGGCCGCAGGCGGGCGCGGCCGTTTGCGGGCCGCGGAGCAGCTTCGCCGGCGCGCTTTGCCTGACCTGGCGCCTGACCCGCTTCACCCGGGCCGCCGCGAATGTGGCCGGCACGATCCTGCTCGCCATCCCGGCGGATCTGACGCGTGCGCTCGGCGGCATCCTGGTGGCGTCTCGATGGCCGGCCGGACGATTCGGCCCTACGCCGGCCGAAGCGCCGTTCCGCGGCTGCCTTTCTCAGAACACGTGATCGCCAACCCTGAGAAGGCCAGGTTCCTCCACCTCGCAGTAGATTCCGAAATCCCGGCCGAAATGATGCAGCAGGGTGCGGTACACGTCCCGGTCCTCGGGGAGGTCGTCCTGCATCAGCGTGGTGAAGGCGCAGCGCGCGCAAGCCACGGTGCCACGCAGCCTGGCGCGGCCGATGTGAAAGGAACGCCCGCGCAGGGCATATTCCGGGACGCCTTCCAGTTCCGGCGATGTTTCCACCAGGATGTTCGGGCGGAAGCGCCGTTCATCGATGAGGCTATGCGGAAGCGCTGCGCGAAGCGTGCGCAAGGCTGTGGTGGTCAGGAGGTGGATGGGGGCGCGCTGGTAGCGGGGCGCCGCGCCATCCTCGGAATAGCGGCGGATCGCGGCGGGAAAGCCGAGTTGAGCCGAAAACGCCTCGCCGGCGTTAGGCTGATCAGGATCGCTCCACGCGGACCCGTCGCCGCTGATTTCCAGCTTGCCCTGGGAATCCACGCGGGAGAAGGCCCGAGGTACAGTCGCCCAGCGCCGGTTGCGGCCGGGATAGGCGATCTCGCCGGTCTCGGCGTGGAACACGCCATAGGCTCTGTCGTCTGGAAAGCCTGCTGCGGCCACCGGCACCTCCTCCAGCCGCTCGCCTCCCAGGGAGCTCACGGGATAGCGCCAGAGCGCTGCGATGGTTCCGAAGGGCACGTCGCTCACCTTTGCATCCGATCTGAACCGCTCATGCCATCTCTTCTATGCCCAATAGGCTACCGCCGCGACACGCCGATCGTCACGGCTACCCATGCTCCGTGACAGCATGACCGGACACCCGGACCGCCTGGGGCGAAGTTCCTCGGGAAGCACAGAAATGTTATCGAAGACACGCTCTGGCAGATGGCCAGCGGCAAGGCCATGACCGCACGGCTGGAGATTCCATCTGTCCGAAGGCCGCGGCGGCTTCCCGGCGCCGATATCCATCTTTGACATCGTGAGCTGGCCTGTGCGATGGAACGATATGCCCAATCAGGTTTCCAAGAATGTTTCCCTGACCACGGAACTTGATGCCTTCATCACCGCCGAGGTCGCGTCCGGCCGATACCAGAACGCCAGCGAGGTGGTGCGGGCCGCGCTGCGGCTCATGGCGGACCATGAGCTGCGCCTGGTGCCGCGGCGAAAGCCGGCGAAGCCGGTACCGAGCCCATCAACCTTGAGCGGACGCTGACGCGGGCGGCCACGATGACCCGGCACGAGTTCCAGGACGATATCGATGCCGTCAACCAGATCGAGGCCGTGCGATCCATCTTGGATGTTCTGTGCCGGACTACCGGAATGGGCTTCACGGCCGTCGCCAGAGTCACCGATGACCGCTGGATCACCTGCAAGACGCAGGACCTGATCGGCTTCGGCCTGAAGCCGGGTGACGAGCTGAAGATCGCGACCACCATCTGCCGCGAGGTCCGGCGCGACCGGCAGGCCGTGATCATCGACCACGTGGCCGAGGATCCCGCCTTCTGCGGTCACCCGACCCCGGCGATGTATGGATTCCGGAGCTACGTCTCGATGCCCATCATCCGCAAGGACGGCGAGTTCTTCGGCACCCTTTGTGCCATCGATCCGCGGCCGGCGAAGGTCAGCACGCCGGAAACGATCGGCATGTTCCGGCTCTTCGCGGAGCTGATCGCCTTCCATCTCGATGCCGACGAGAAGCTGGCGGCAGCGGAGGCGATCCGGCGCAGCGACGCGCTGACCCGCAGCATGCTGGCAGCCACGCCGGATTGCGTGACCATCCTGTCGGCGGACGGCGTCCTGGAATTCATGAACACGCAGGGTGTCGCGCTCCATCAATTCACATCGGAGGCGGACGTTATCGGGCTTGAGTTCGCCGCCCTCTGGCCGGAGCTCGAACAGGGGAAGCTCCGCGCGGCCATCCGGCAGGCCGGCAAGGGCGACATCGTGCGGGTGGAGGGCTTCTGCCCGACCGCGAAAGGCGAGGCCCGGTGGTGGGAAACGAGCTTCGCACGGTTCTTCCCGAGCGGCGGTTCGGCCGGTGCCATGAAGATCGTCGGCGTGTCCCGTGACATCAGCGAGAGGATCCGGGCGGAGGAAGACCGGCGGCGCAATGCCCGGGTGCTCAGCCGGCTCAATGCAACCCTGGAGCAGCGGGTGGAGGAGCGCACGGCGGAACTGCAGCAGACCGAGGCGGCGCTGCGGCAGAGCCAGAAGATGGAAGCGGTGGGCCAGCTCACCGGTGGCCTCGCGCATGACTTCAACAACCTGCTGACCGGGGTCATGGGCAATCTGGAACTGCTGGGCACCCGGGTGGCGCAGCAACGATATGAGGATCTGGATCGCTACGTCGAGGCGGCCGAAAGCGCCGCCAAGCGGGCAGCGGCGCTCACCCACCGTCTGCTGGCGTTCTCGCGCCGCCAGACGCTGGATCCGAAGCCGACCCAGATCAACCGCCTGGTCGCCGGGCTGGAGGATCTGGTTCATCGCACCGTGGGGCCGGGCATCCTCCTCGAGACGATAATGGCCGACGATCTCTGGACCATACTGGTTGATGCCAGCCAGTTGGAAAACGCGCTGCTCAACCTGTGCATCAATGCGCGCGATGCCATGCCGGATGGCGGCAGGATCGTCATCGAGACGGCCAATCGCTTCCTCGGCCCGGACGAGGCCCGGCAACAGGACCTGACCACCGGCCAGTATGTCTGCCTCAGCGTGGGGGATACCGGAACCGGCATGGCGCCCGATGTGATCGCCAAGGCATTCGACCCCTTCTACACCACCAAGCCGATCGGCCAGGGCACGGGGCTCGGCCTGTCGATGATCTACGGTTTCGCTCGGCAGTCGGGCGGGCAGGTGCGCATCCAGTCCGAGATCGGCCGAGGCACCACGGTCAGCCTCTACCTGCCACGTCACCTGGGCGATGAGGAGGCGATGCCGCTGCAGCCGCAGCCGGCCGCGGGTCCCGGCATCGGCCGGGAAGCGACCGTGCTGGTGATCGACGACGAACCCGCCGTGCGCATGCTGGTGGCCGAGGTGCTGGAAGATCTGGGCTGCCGCGCGCTTGAGGCAGCGGACGGCCCGGCTGGTCTGAAGCTGCTGCGCTCCGAGGCGCGGATCGATCTACTGGTCACCGATGTGGGCCTGCCCGGCGGCCTGAATGGACGCCAGGTCGCGGACGCCGCGCGGGCCGTCCGGCCCGGCCTCTCCGTGCTGTTCATCACAGGTTATGCGGAAAACGCTGTGATCGGCGACGGCCGCCTGGAGCCCGGCCTGCACGTGGTCGCCAAGCCGTTCTCGCTGGGGCTCCTGACGAAGCGGATCCGGGATCTTCTCGCCGAAGCCAAGCAAGCCGGACAAACGGGCTGAACCCCGGCAACCCTGCATCGCCGCCTGTCGGATCGATCAACAGGCGGTCGCGAGGCGCCGAACCTTGGCGGGCACCTCGCCGCTCGGGTATCAGCCGCCGCCAGGGATGAGGCGTTGCGTTCCCTGCTTCTGGCGGATGGCCGCCAGCCGGTCGCTCAGGTTGACAGGTGCCGGCAGCCGTCCGGCGGCGGCATCCATGGCCGTGGCGATGTTGGGATCATCCTTCTCGGGCTGCGTCGGCGCCAGCAGCTTTGCCTTGGCATTGGCGGCCTCGGCCTGCGCCAGATCGCGCGCGGCGGCGTCCTGCATGGCCTGCAGCGCCACGCTCAGGCCGCTGGTGGCTCCAGACAGGCCCGCGGCCTGCCGGGCGGCTTCCGCCCGGCGCTCCGCCGCCTCCCGCTGCGCATCCGCACGGGTCATGTTCCGCTGCGCCCGTGTCAGCTCGGCCCGGGCCGCCTTCAACTTGCTGCCCGCCTGGTCATAGGTCTGCTGCAGCGTGTTCAGGAAATCCTGGGCATCGGCGGCATCCTGCTTCTCCCGCTCCACCTCCGGCGCCATATCCTCGAGCATCGTGAGGAGCGTGCCGAGGGAACGCTCCAGCGCGCTCTTCTGGGCGGGATCCGTCGTGGCCTCCATTCGGCTCTGCAACTGCTCGGCGGCGGCCAGCCGCTGCTGCGACAGGGCCTGGATCGTGTCAGCCTCGCGCTTCTCGCGCTCATAAGACTGCCGCGCCTGCGCGACCTGCAGGCCGAGCTGGTCGAGATGCTGCTCCATGGTGCGAAGCTCCGCCTCCGTCGCCGATTGCGGGTCCCAGCGGACAATGGCCTCGACAGTGTTGTTCACCGCCTGATCGGTCTTCACGCCAGCAAGGTTGCGAATGAAGGCGAGCATGCTGTTCTTCCTTTTGATGTTGGGTCAGCCGGCCATGGCGCCGGCGTTGAGCAGCGCCACGGCGATCTGCACGCCCGCCAGCATCCATGCCGCGGCAAGGTTGCCGGCCTCGATCATGCCCCGCAGGCCGCGGATCAGCAGCGTGACGATCACGAAGGTCAGCAATTGCAGCACCAGCGCGACCAGCCCCCAGATCAGGATATCAAGCGTGAAGCGGCTGGTGGCCAGGGTGGCGGCCAGCGGGATCGAAAGGGCCAGCATGGAGCCGGCCATCACGATCCCCGCAGCGGTGTTGCCGGCCCGGATCAGGCGCATCTCGTGAAACGGCGTGATGGCCATGTAGATCGCCACACCCAGTGCCAGGAGCGCCAGGGTCAGGCCGAACTGCATGGCCAGGATGGGCAGACCGGCTTGCAGCGTTTCGAAGATCACGTTCATGATGATCGGCTCCTCCTTGGATCTGCGATGGTCAGGCCAGTGACAAGGAGGCTGGGTTCACATCGAAGCCGGCGCGGATCTCGACCCAGGCCTGTCCGCCATCCTCCACGGCGGAAACCAGGATGTATTCCGTTCCGGGCGCTGGTGCCGCCAGGCCCGTCGGCGCCGCGTAGAGCATCGTCTGGCTCGTGATGCTGCGCCGGCCCTGGGCGGTTTCGATGTCTTCCACGAGACGGCGCGGCTCGATGCGCGACTGCCCCGGCGACCAGGCGCGGGCATAAACCTTGCCGTCCCGCGTCTGGAACTCCGGCCATCCGATCATGCCCTCCCTCGCGTCCAGCCAGACGCTCCATTCAGCCTCATCCGCGGGGGTGACCTCATCGAGCAGGGCGAAGTATCGGCATTCATTGGGTTCATTGTTCCGTCCGAGGTGAAGCTGCAACATGGCGCGGTCGCCCGGCAGATACAGGCGGACCAGCCCGCCCGGCGTGTCGCCGCCGATGCGGCCGACCTCCGCCACGCTGATGGTCTCGCCAGCACCTTGAGGATCGGGAACATGAGTGGCGCCGGCTGCCAGCACGAAGGGCGTGGGGTCCAGCGCCAGCGTCATGCCGACGCGGAAGCGGGAAGGCTTGTAGTCCTCCCCGGAAACCTTGCGCCGCACCATGCCCGCGGCGCTTGCCAGCGTTCCGCCTGTTCCCATGCCACCCGCTCCCCCTGATCCGGCCGCCGCACCCCCGGAACGGCGGCGCCGCCAGGACAGCACCGCCAGAAGGCCACCCCCCACCAGAACGACCCCCATCACCGAGGCCGGGATGCCGCCGCCTTGCTCATCGGGGGCAAGACTTGGAGTACGGCGGTCCGCAAGCCCGGCATTCGCGTCGCCGCCTGTTGCGACTTCGGCCGGAACGTCGGGCGGCAGGTAATTCGGATCGCGGGGCTGGCCATTGTTCTGCGCGATTTGCCGGTCCAGTTCATCGAGCCGGGCACGGACCTCGGCATCCCCCTGGGCGCGCCGCTCGGCTTCCTGCCGCCATTCCTGGTATCCGGGATCGTTCTGGTGGTTGCGGAAGAAGTCGGTATGGCCGGGGCGGTTCAGGGTGCTGAACAGGAACCACAGGAAGGCCGCATCCCAGATGCCGAACGATCGGGGGCCAGTGAGCACTGATCCGGACGGCGACCATCCCCGGTCGCGATACCACCCGCCGTAATTCGCGCCAGGTGCGGTGCGATAGCCGCCGCCATAGCCAGATGGCGGGACGCCGAAGCCGCCGCCCGTCCCTCTCGGGGGGGCAGGTGCTGGCAGGGGACGGGCGGCGCGCTCCGATGCCGCCTGACTGTCCCGCATGCGCCGGAGGGCATCGGCGGCCTGCGACCGGTTGTAGCTGCGGTCCCCGGCGGACACACCGCCGCCATAGGGCGTCACCGGACCGCTGGTGCGAGGCAGGCTGTAGCCGCCGGATGAGGGGGTCCGCGGCCTGGAATAACTGCCTGATCCACCCATGGATGGGGTCCGGTAAGAACCGGAGGGACGAGAATAGCCCCCGCTGGTGCGCGGCCGCGCCTCCGCTCCGGCGCTGAAGACGAATGAGCCGACGGACAACGCCAGCCCCTGGTACACCGGCACCGAGATCGGGCCTTGCAACAGGAGCAGGCCGAGCACGCTGACTGACAATCGTCTCGGCATCGGTATCCTATTGATCTTCGGACGACCGGCATGAGAAGCGCCGCTGCGGCAGCTGAACGCTGTCGAGCATCACGTCTGCCAGCGTAGGTCTAACATGGCAGAGCGAACGCCGCACCGGATGGTCAGTTTCGGAGCTTGGCAGATGGAACAGCGGCGACAGGATGAGGCGGCCGGCCCCATCCCATCGCCTCGGGGCGCCTTAGCCCTTATTGGGGTTTGTTCCGCTGATGTTGGTGCCCAGTGTTTGGTCGGCGGTGCGGCTGGCGACGGTGCCGGGCGG
>NZ_QXGS01000179.1 GCF_003604215.1 Teichococcus vastitatis | reverse complement strand
TCGCAGGGGTTCCCGGCAGCTTGCCCACGGAGGCTGTCGCCTTGGCTCTGAGGGCTGTGTCGGCGGCGGGCTCCTCAATAGAACTTGGTCTAGCCACTGCGGCTTCAGGCGCGCTGGCGCGCTCTGGCAGGGGCTGCTTGAGCAAGCCCTGCAGCGTCGCCGCCGTTTCGAAGAACCCGTCCGGCCGCATCGCCAGAAACGCCTTCCCCTCCATCCAGAACACCCGCCTCTGCATCGCCATAACGGCGATCTGCTCTCGGGTGGCGACGACGAACTGGCAGCCTCGAGCTTCCGCCGCAGATCGTTGTTCTGGAGTGAGTTCAGCCATGCCGGGATCCTGGAAACGGGAGGGATGGCGTTCTGCCGAAGGTCAGCCGCGCTCTGAGGAGCGGTCGCGCGCCGTGAGCTGCCGCGTCGGCAACTCGACCGCACGGCCATAGATCTCCTGCTCCAGGGGTGCAACTCGGCCTCGGGCTACCAGGCGCCTTGCAGCAGGCTGGCCGCCCTGACCGGATGCCGGCGCGCCCAGCCATCTGACCTGTTCACCACCGAGAAAGCCCTAGTGCCGGGTCACGATCCAAAAGATTGGTCCACATGTGTGTATTGGTTTGTTCAATGCATGCATATGGTATATGCAGGTCATCAGGAGACCATGATGACCGACACCCCTCTTTCTCGCCGCTACACCATCAATCTCGACAGTGACGCCGCCCTCGCCCTCGAGGGTGAGGCAGCCACCCGAGGCGTCGACGTCGCGGACCACATCACCACCATCCTGGAGGAGTACTCCCTGGCGCATCTTCTGAAGAAAGGCAGCCCGGCCCAGGAGCGTCTGCGGGCTGCCGGCCTGATCAAGGCAGCCACGGCGGAGATCTCGCGCCGCCTTGCTCGCGAAGAGGGCGTGAAGACCGACCACACCCTTCGGGTGTTCAAGGAGCTGCGCTTGCACCACACGG
>NZ_QXGS01000178.1 GCF_003604215.1 Teichococcus vastitatis | reverse complement strand
GGAACTCCGCCTCGGATTGCAGGTTGACCCGGTAGTTGCGGCCAAGCAGCGTGAAGTCGTTGACGTAGAGGCTGCTGAAGGTGCTCTGCACTGTCTCGAAGAGGTCGGAGAGCCTCACCCCGCGGGCCTTGGCGGCGTCGCGGTCGATGTCCAGCCGGTAGCGCGGCACGTTGGACTGCAGCGTGGTGCTGAGCCCGGCCAATTCGGGACGCCTGCCGGCGGCCTCCAGCAGGTCCTGCGCGGCGGCCGTCATGGCCTCTCGCCCGGCGCCCGCGCGGTCGAGCAGCTTCATCTCGAAGCCGCCGACCGTGCCGAGCCCCTCGATGGCGGGCGGGTTGAAGGCCATGGCGAGGGCGTTGCGCACCTCGGACAGGGCGCCGAACAGCGAACCGGCGAGCAGGCGTGCGTCCTGTTCCGGCGCTGGGCGCTCCGACCAGTCCTTCAGCTCGATAAAGGCCGCGCCCGCGCTGGTGCTGGCGGCGTTGGACAGCAGGTTGAAGCCGGAGAAGGACATCACGGAGCGGACGCTCGGGTCCGCGCGCAGGATCTCCACGATCTCGCGGTCGGCCACGGCTGTGCCCTCCAGCGCAGTCGCGGGCGGCATGTTCCACACTACGAAGAGGTTGCCTTGGTCCTCCTCCGGCACCAAGCCGCCGGGTACGGTCCGGAACAGCGTGATGGTTAGAACGCAGACCATGCCGAAGGACAGCAGGCCGAGCAGGCCGCGACGCAGGAAGAAGCGGACGCCCGAGGTGTATCCACGCGTCAGCCATTCGAATCCGCGGTTAAACAGGCGGAAGGGCAGCAGCGGCTGGCCGTGGCCGGGCTTGAGCATGGCGGCGCAGAGGGCGGGCGTCAGCGTCAGGGCCACGACGCCGGAGAGGATGACGGAAACCGAGATGGTGATGGCGAACTGCTTGTAAAGCTCGCCGCTCAGTCCGCCGAGGAAGCCGACGGGGACAAAGACGGCACAGAGCAC
>NZ_QXGS01000177.1 GCF_003604215.1 Teichococcus vastitatis | reverse complement strand
ACGACATTCTCGCCGCCATCCAGCGCTTCTGCCTTCGCTCCCAGACGATCGGAGGAACTACGGAATCAGGACACTAGTGTCTCGGTGCGCCAAGCGTCCGAAGGCCTCTGAACACCGCCCGAAACGCATCCACACTGCCTCCGACATCCGGGTGCACCGTCTTGGCGTGATGATAAGCCCGCCGCAGATCGGCTCCTGAGGGAGGCATCCGATCCAGATCTAGGGTTGTGAGGTCAGGGTTCACGGGTGGAGATGCCACTCGGGACCACGATGCGCCTGACGCCAGCAGCTTCCAGGTGCCGATCACAGACCCCGCCGCCATGGCAGGAAGCTCGGCATTTCAGCGCGTCAGGATGAGGCAGGTGTAGAGCATGGCCTGGAGCTAGCGCATGGAACCCAATTCAGTGTCAGATCGATTAGACCATTCATCGGGATATTCTGTCGGCGCAGACGATGTCACAAGCCCGGCAAAGCCGCGTCCCGCTGCTGGCCCGGCGCTGCGACAGCCTCGATGGCGGCCACCACCCGCTCCGGCGCGCCGTGGTGAACCATGTGGCCGAGACCCGGAAGCACGTGCAGCTCACTTCTCGGCAGCGCCCGATGCAGGCGCGCGGATTGCCGCCCGACGTCGACGATCCTGTCATCGGCGCCGGCCAGGATCGCGACCGGCAGATGAGCGAGTTCGGCGTATCGTTCCTGGAAGCCAGTAGCCCCCGGTATCATCGTGGCGGCATCCTCGGCGCTCGCCTTGACCTGCCAGGGCCGCAGCATCATCGGGATTGGCACGGCGTCGGTGAAGGCCGGGGAGACCGGCGCCGGCGCGAACATGGTTCGGATCATCTTCGGGGCGATAAGTTGCCCGACCAGCGGGCCGACCGTGTAGCGGATGGCATCGCCGATCACCGGGATCGCGGGGGGCGCGAACAGCGGCACGTCGGCCCGTGCGGTCGGGAAGTAATAGCCTGACAGGAGCACGAGACCTCGTACGGCCTCCGGAT
>NZ_QXGS01000176.1 GCF_003604215.1 Teichococcus vastitatis | reverse complement strand
GGTTCGTGGCTGTTCACGTTCGCCAGCTGGTAGGGCTGGTGATCGATCAGGACGAGCACCGAATCCTCGGGACGAAGTAGCGAAGCCAGGCCATTGCGAAGGGTCATGAGTCTATCCTTTGCCGCTGTTGTGAGTGGGGCGAGTTCGCGGAGGGACATGCGCCGATCGCGGCGATGCCCGGGACGAAGGTTGTCGTTGCTGCCTGCGGTGCAGTAGCCCTCCATGGTGCTACGCTGTGTCGCGCATCGGGGAACACCGAATTGGACATCGAGGATCTGCGGACCTTTGTGGAGGTTGCCGATGCCGGAGGAGTGTCAGCCGCTGCCCGACGGCTCGGCGTCTCCAAGTCCGTCGTCAGCCGGAGCCTCGTCCGGCTTGAGGCGGAGCTTGGCGTTCAGCTTCTCGCACGAACCACCCGCGGCGCCGCACTGACGGAAGCCGGAAGCACGTTTCGAGAGCATGCGGCCAAAGCCTGCGCCGAGATCGACCTGGCCAGGGAAACGATCCTGCCCGCCGGTTACCTGTGCGGCCGCTTGCGAGTTGCTGTGCCGCTGACCTTCGGACCCACTCACCTCGCTCCGGTGCTGGCCGACATGGCACGGCGGCACCCACAACTCCACGTCCACACCTCTTACACCGACCGCTTCGTGGACCTCATCGCCGAGGGCTTCGATTGCGCGATCCGGATCGGATACCTCCAAGATTCCAACCTGATCGCGAGGCGCGTCGGGCCGATCCATGGCAAGCTGGTCGCGAGCCCGGACTATATCGAGGCGCAGGGTTCCCCTGAGACACCGGACGAGCTCGTCGCTCATCAGGCCCTCATGCAAGGAACCGAAGCCTGGCAGTTCATGGACGGCGACAAGGTCATCACGGTTCGCCCGCAGGGGCGCTTCAAGGCTGACAATGGCACCGCTCTCGCCGCCGCCGCA
>NZ_QXGS01000175.1 GCF_003604215.1 Teichococcus vastitatis | reverse complement strand
GATGACGACGGTTTTGATCTGGGCTGGCTTGGACTCCTGGGCTTGGCCGGTTTGGCGGGGTTGGCAGGCCGCAAGAAACACGACACCACCACGGTCGGCCGCCATTGAAGGCTTCGCCGTAGCGCGTCGTCCGCCCGGGTCCGCTTTCTGCAACGGCGGACCCGGGCGGGTGAGTTGGTGCGTAGCTCGCGCCTTGGAAAAAGGTGGAACTGTAAACATAGATTGCTCTAGCCATGATTGCTCTGGCCATCCGCAGGCGCAGTCGGGAGACGGAGGATCCGTAAGCAGGTCAGTAGGCAGAGTCTTTGACCACAAGGGAACGGAGCATGGAACAGCAACCGCAAATCGGGTCTCTCTCGACGCCGGCGGCTTCCATGGGGCTGGAGCGCTATGTCGTGCAGGTTGGTGTTGACGAAGCTAACACACTTATCGTTCTCTTTCGTCGTGGAGCAGAGACCGCCCCTCGATCCTGCAGTTTGAAGGCTTGGCACCGATGGGTGCAGGAGAATCGTGCCGCGCCATCCAGGTAGCGCCGTTCAGTCCTGTCCGGCAGCCTATCCGTCGCAGTGACGCTTCGCCCTATAACCGACCTTCATAGGCTGAAAGCACTATTAAAGGTCGCGAGCTACAGCCCTTGTGGATTGCAACCAAGTTGCTCTCCTAAGAGGTAAGGCTCCCCTGATGGACCCTTTCTGCCCTCCCATCACTGCCCGCCATCGCCTTGCCATGCCACGACTCCTGCTCGACCAAGCCGGCTCCACCGAGCTGCCGCAGAACCGGCTGCTTCGATGGCGAGATGCAGGCTTTTGTCATTATGGATCAATCACCGCGCCAGCTTGCTGATCGGCACGCGAGAGCACGAGATCCGAAACTACCCTTCAGCGAAGTCGTTGAATGCTCGCACAAACCGGCCGAGCAGGGCTGATGGGCAGGCTGTTGATTGCCACTGAGAGCCGACCCGGGGTTGCCACGAGGATCTGACCCGGGTTGTGGATGCGGGGTTTCGGAT
>NZ_QXGS01000174.1 GCF_003604215.1 Teichococcus vastitatis | reverse complement strand
CCCACTATCGGGTTCGGCTCCGGCTACGATGGCGGATATGGAGGCCGGGGCGGCGATGGCGGGGACGTCCAGGTTGCCATCTCCGGCGCCATCAGCGGGGGCAGCCTGATCTCTGCGACGTCCGCGGGCGGCAGCGGCGGCGATGGCGGTAAGTCCAGCTCGGACGATAGTGCGCAGGGCGGCGACGGCGCCAGCGGTGGCAAGGGCGGCGACGTGAATGTGTGGTTCTCATCCCCCAATCCGGAAACTACGAATGTCGCAACCGACGAGGGCGCGATCTACGCCACGTCCCTCGGTGGCGCGGGCGGCGCCGGCGGGGCCGGACACTCAATCTCCTCCGGCGGCAATGCCGGCAGGGGGAACGACGCAGGCAACGTGACCGTCTGGAAGAACGCCACCATCCAGACCTCCAGTAACCTGGCGCCGGGCATCCAGGCGCAGTCGCTCGGCGGCGTGGGTCAGGATGGCGGCAAGGCCGGCGGGTTCGGTGCAGGAGGCGGCGCCGGGGGTGGCGGCGGCGACGGCAGGAGCGTCAGCGTCACCAGCGCCGGCACCACCGTCACATCCGGTACCAACGCGCAGGGCATCCTCGCCCAGAGCATCGGCGGCGGCGGTGGCAGCGGCGGCGACGCCAAGGGCTTTCTCCAGACCGTGGGCGGCAGCGGTGCCTCCGCCGGCAATGGCGGCTCCGTCACGGTGCAGACGAGCGACAACATCCTGACCTCCGGCGAGCGCTCCAGCGGCGTGCTGGCGCAGTCGGTCGGCGGCGGTGGCGGCAATGGCGGCAATGCCAGCGCCGACGCGATCGGACCGGTGTCCATGGCGGTCGGCGGCTCCGCCGCCGCCGGTGGCACGTCCTCGTCCGTGCAGGCGGCCAACCACGGCTTCATCGCGACACAAGGCCTGCATGCCCCGGGCATGGTGCTGCAGTCCATCGGCGGCGGCGGCGGCACGGGTGGTTCCGCCTACAGCAAGGATACCGGCGGCGGCGTCGGTGTCAGCGTCGCGCTGG
>NZ_QXGS01000173.1 GCF_003604215.1 Teichococcus vastitatis | reverse complement strand
GCGATCTTCGCGGCGCTGCCCTACGATCCCATCCGGGACTTCGAGCCCATCATCCAGGCGACCGTTGTCCAACTCGTCATGGTGGTTCCGTCGTCGCATCCCGCCTCCACTGTATCGGAGTTCCTGGCCTGGGCACGCGCGCAGGGCGGGCGCACTGCCTACGCCTCCTCTGGCAACGGGTCGAACCCGCACCTCGCCGCCGCCGACCTGCTGAACCGGCTGGGGATCCGGATGGAACACATTCCCTACCGTGGCTCCACTGCGGCGCATGCCGACCTGATCACGGGACGGACCGCGATGATGTTCGATGCCTACGCGGCGGTTCAGCCGCACGTCGAGGCGAACACCTTGCGCATGCTGGCCGTGTCCGGGGCGGAGCCCTCGCACCTGCTTCCTGGCCTGCCGACGGTCGCGGCCGCCGCTGGCATTCCTGGGTACGCGGCGCCGTCATGGGGCTGCCTTCTGGCGCCTGCTAACACGCCGGCGCCTGCGATTGCGGCCTTAAACACAGCAACATCCGCCATCCTGGCCGCTGATGATGTGCGCGAGCGTCTGGCCGTACTCGGCGCCGAACCCGTGGGCGGCACTCCGGAGCAACTTCGAGAACTGATGACGCAGGAGCAGGAACGCTTAGTCGCGCTTGTCAGTACCCTCGGCCTCAAAGGAAGCCTGTGACCTCAGGAGCCGTCAGCGCTGCGCGACCCCTCATCCCTTCGCTGGAGATCCCTCGCCTCCGGCATGTCCCGCGAGCAGCTGCTGGTGAACTTCTCGGAAAGTGCAGAGAACCGGCTTCAGACGGCAGCTGAGATCAACGAAGGGATCTGGCTGGGCTGAAGCGCTACGAGCACCCGCTTGATTGAAGCGGGTGCCGATCGCAGCAACCTTCTATGCAGCGCCGCAGCGCGTTCGTTATCCTCGGCAGTCACAGACGGACATTCCGGAAAACCTAGTTGTTGACGCGCCAATCTGACTCTCTGGCTCTGGTCAACGGGGGCGGCAGGAATGTCGGGGCAACCCGGC
>NZ_QXGS01000172.1 GCF_003604215.1 Teichococcus vastitatis | reverse complement strand
TAGAAGAAGGCACCAAACTGTGCGCCAGTCAACTCCACGCCAGCATCAACGACGAGTTGAACCAGCTTCCCAAGGTCAAGTTCAGCGGCAACTTGCGCGCCCGTGCGGTTCAGCACTTCAAGTGTGTGAGTCTCGCTCGCCAGTCGGTCGAGGCTGCTACGCAGTGCGTCTTCCGCAGCCTTTTCGGCGGAGATATCGCGCACTTCGATGATGGTACCCACTGTTTTCGAGGTCTCGTCCTGGACGGGACTGGCATTGAAAGCGACGGGGTAGAAATGTCCATCTTTATGGATGAAGACTTCCTCGCCTCGGGTGTTCTTCTTCTCCGGAAAAGCCCGGTCAATCGCGCATTCGCAAAGCGGGAAGTGCGAGCCATCGGGACGGGTGTGATGAATCACATCATGCAGTGGCCGTCCCAGCGTTTCAGCAAACTTATAGCCCGTCATTCGCTCTGCAGCAGCGTTCATGTAGCTACAGTGTTGTCGGCCATCCATCAGGAAGACGGCAACGCTGGCGTTGTCAAGAACGGCGTTCAGCCGCCGCTCGGTTCTGTGCAGCCGCGATGCTTGTTCATCACGTTGGGCAAGTAGGCTGGACATTTCCGCAACAGTCTGACGCGCTGCCCGCCGCAACTCCATCTGATCCATGACCATGGCAGCCAAGTCGGAGAGTTGTGCGACTTCTGCATCAGTTACCTCGCGCGGTTCCTGGTCAATGACGCAGAGCGTACCAAGATTGTACCCATCGCTCGTGCGGAGCGGCACGCCCGCATAGAAGCGCAGGCCGAACTCGCCGGCAACGAGGGGATTGGTGAGTGCGCGCACATCGCAACTGGCATCGGCCAGGATCCACGGACCATCTTGCAGCACCGCTGAAGCGCAAAGTCCGGGGTCGCGATCGATTTGCTCAACCCCGAGACCGTGGTGGGACTTGAACCAGATACGGTCATGATCGACGAGGCTGATGATGGCGATCGGCACCGAGAAGAGCTTGGCGGCCAATGCTGTGATGCGGTCAAAAGCACC
>NZ_QXGS01000171.1 GCF_003604215.1 Teichococcus vastitatis | reverse complement strand
TAGCATTACAGTTGCGGTTTTGGATGATCTCTGAATCTATGGTGGACCGTGATTCGGAGATCATGGATGTCAGGCGCCTCGATCGAGACAACACTGGAACTCTGGGCGTCGTCGCTGCGTGAGGTCAAAGCCCGCATCCGGCCGCTGTTCACCCAGGAGCGGGTCGCGGCTTCGGCCGGGTTGTTCCTGGATGGCCTGCTGGGCGCTGAGCGGCGCAAGACAGGCTGGATGCGAGCCGAGGCGGCGGGCGATCCCGGGCCGTGGCGGCAGCAGGCTATTCTCGGCCGCGGTCGCTGGGAGGCCGACGCGCTGCGCGACATCGTGCGAGACTACGTGATCGAGCATGTCGCCGCAGAGGATGCCGTACTGGTCATTGACGAGACCGGCTTTCTCAAGCAGGGCAAGGCTTCCTGTGGTGTGGGGCGGCAGTACACCGGCTCGGCGGGCAAGATCACCAACTGCCAGATCGGCGTGTTCGCAACCTACGTATCACGTCACGGCCACGCCTTCATCGACCGTGCCCTCTACCTGCCCAAGCGCTGGACGGATGATCCGACGCGCATGTCCGCGGCCCACGTTCCTGCCGGAACCTCCTTCGCCACCAAGCCCGCCATGGCGCTCAGCATGATCGAGCGCGCCATCGGCGCAGGCGTGCCCTTTGGCTGGGTCGCAGCCGATAGCGTGTATGGCGTCGGCGACATCGAGATGGCGCTCCGCCGCGCGGGCAAGGGCTATGTGCTCGGCGTCAGCGCGACGTCATCCTTTAACTCCTGGATCGGCAAGCCTGAAATCGCAGGAGCAGCGGAGGACATCGCCAAGGGTCTCGATCCTGCTGCCTGGCAGCGCCTGTCCGCTGGACTGGGCACAAAGGGCGAGCGCCTGCATGACTGGGCGTACCTGGAACTGGCGGACCTCGAAGCTGACGAGTTCAGTCCAGGAGCGAAGGGGCTTTGGACGCGCGGTCTGCTGATCCGCCGCCACATCGCCGATGGTGAAATGGCCTACTTCGCCACCTGGTGCCCGGCCGGAACGCCGAT
>NZ_QXGS01000170.1 GCF_003604215.1 Teichococcus vastitatis | reverse complement strand
GGCTGCCCTGTGACCATGATCCAGCATGTCCCCCGGAGGACGGCGACGAACTTCATCCGCGCCTGTGCCGGAAAGGTGAGCGCCCAGTCCCCTGCAGCCTCCAGCCGCGTGCGGCGGACGCTTCGCGCGCCGAGCGTGACGAGCACGTCGGATAAGGGGTCATCAAAGTTCCTGGACGAATGCGATGAAACCATGGCGCCCTGAGCATAGATCATCCGGCAGTGTGCCCATACCTTCTCGTCAAAATGAAGGATGCAGCCATGAGCCTTGAGAAAGTCGTCGCCATCACCGGCGCGGGCAGCGGCATCGGCCGAGCCAGCGCGAGGCTGCTCGCCACGCGGGGGGCCAAACTCGTACTGGGCGGGCGTCGCGACGCTCACCTCGCGGCCGTGGCGGCCGAGATCGAGAGCGCGGGTGGCACGGCCACCTACCGGCAGACCGACGTCACCCGACGCGCGGATCTGGACGCCCTAGTCAAGCTGGCATGCGACCGCTACGGCCGTCTTGACGTTCTCGTCAACAATGCGGGCATCGGTCCGATCTCGCGCTTCGACGCGCTGAAGGTGGATGACTGGGACGCGATGATCGACGTCAACATCAAGGGCGTCCTCTACGGCATCGCCGCTGCGCTACCTGTCTTCCAGCAGCAAGGAAGTGGCCACATTGTCAATGTCGTCTCAACGGCCGGGTTACGGATCGTGCCGACCATGGGGGTCTATGCCGCCACCAAGAATGCGGTCCGGACCATCACCGAGGCCTTGCGGCAGGAGGCGGGTCCTCATCTGCGGGTGACTGAGGTGTCGCCAGGTATGATTGCCACCGATTTTGCGGAATCGATGACCGACGAGACGGCGAAGGCTGCCGTCCAGCAGCGGGTATCCGCCATCGCGATCCCGCCAGACGCCATCGCGCGAGGCATTGCATTCGCGATTGAGCAGCCGCCGGAGGTGGATGTCGGCAGCATCGTGATCCGTCCTACGGCACAGGAATGATACCAAATCCCATTGATCAGAACCCATGAGCCCATTCGCGCAGGCCGATGGACATGATGCGCCAGGGCTGATCGAC
>NZ_QXGS01000017.1 GCF_003604215.1 Teichococcus vastitatis | reverse complement strand
GAACGCGCCGGACCTGACGATGTCGCCCGCGCACGCCTCATCGCTGAAGCTGCCAAGGAGGTCTCACAACCAGACAGATAGGCACCATTCGGCAGGCCGCCCATTCCGTCGCTTGATCGCAGTAGTGCGGACCACCTGGATGGCCGGATGCGCCGTGGAACACGGCCCAGCGGCTCTCCTCCCAGTCACCGACATCCATCACGTAGCGGCACAGCGAGCCATAGGTGGCGGTGGGGCCTGCGGCGGGAGCCAGGCCGACCGCCATGACCGTGTCGCCATCCCCGCCGAGCGGCATGGAGGGTGGATCCAACAACGGCGCGGCGTCTGGAAACAAGGCGGAGAGCGGATGACGGAAGGCCGGGCGATGCTCCTCCCCCCAGGGCGAAGCCGGTGCAGCCGCGGCTGCCTCCAACGCGCTTCGCAAGACGTCGTCCCAACTCCACCCATCCAGCATGCCAGTATCGTCGTTCCGGAGCAGCGTCGGCAAAGCCCACCAGAGGTTTCCTGTTGGCGACACACCCGGCGGCACGGCGGCCCAGGGATGGGCCGTCATCCCCGCCAGCCCCGAACGGCGGGCAAGAATATCGGTCATCGCCCGTCGCAGCGCATTGTAGTGCCCGGCGGCGGCCGAGCCGGCGTCCATTCGTCCATCCCAGCCTAACAGCTTCTCGCGCAGCGAGGCCGCGGCCGCGTTCGCCGGAACCGACAGGCCGCGGAGCCGCCCCTGGAACAATGCGGCGTTCCGAGAAAGCACATCCGCGTGGACCGCCGCGGCGTCATCCACCCGGAAGCGCGGCAGGGAGCGCAATAGCTCGACGATGCGCGCGGCTCGGTAAGGCGGATGGCAATCGGTGCAGAGATAAGGCTCGCCATCGGCAACCACGCGATTGTTGGCGGTGACGATGATGCCGTCCTCCGGATCGATCACCTCCGGCATGGCTTCGTGCGGAAGATAACCCTCCCACTCCCCTTCTCCCGTCCAGCCCGGCACGGCGAACCAGCCGTTCTCGCGGGGCCGGCGCGGCACCAGGGCGCGAACCCGGTGTCCAATACGCCCTTCGATATCGCCGGCAACCAGGTTGTGGTCGATCAGTCCCCAGCCCCGCGTTGCCTCGAACAGCGCGGGAACACTCCCGGCGCGCAACATCCGCGGCAGGCAGTCGAAGGAGAGATCAGTGTCGACGAACTGAACCGAGCGCAGCGCGAGGGCGGCGCCGGAGGCTGGATCGCCGGCCACCACCGGCCCGCGCCGGGTTTCCCAGATGGTAACCACATGATCGGCCCGCCGCGGACAGAGACCGTCTCAGTGCGGGTGCGAACAGGCTCGCGGCGGCCCTGGAACAGGCAATCGCCGTCATCGAAGCGTTCGAGGAACAGGTCGTGGATGTCCACGAAGGCATGAGTGACGCAGCACGCGACCCGAGCGTTGTGCATGAAGTGCGGAAAGGCGGGAACGCCAGGGACGGTCAGCCCGATCACGTCCCACTCATCGCAGGCCAGGTGATGCTGAGTGTACATCCCCGGGATCTCGAAAGCGCGGTGCGGGTCCCCGGCCAGGATCGGCCTGCCAGTGGCACTTCTGCCAGGGCCGACCGCCCAGTTATTGCTGCCGCCGCCGGTCTCGTCCGGCCCCATGGCCGTAAGCAACGCACCGATGGCGGGCCGGAGCGCGGCGAGGTCGGCCGCCATGCGCTCGCCAACGGCACCGGCCGGAATGCAAAGCAGCTCCGCACCACCATCGTCGTAGCGCAGCTTGGCCGCGTTTTCCACGCCGACGACCGCCAGCGCCAGGATGCGGGCCAGCTTGAACCACACGGAGCCCATCAGCAGGCCGAGGCGGCGCATCACCGCGATCGGGTGCCAGCCCTCCCAGCGTTCCGGCGCAGCCCCGAGCATCAGGTATTCGACCGGCAACGGCGCGCCGGAATCTAGGAATGCGTTGACCCCGGCGGTGTAGTGCTCGAGCATCGACCTCGCCTCGCCGCCGAGCGCGGCATAGTCGCGGCGGCAGGCGGCTTCCATCCCCAGGCGGCGACAAAGCGCGTCGCTCTCGGCAGCCTCCGCTCCCAGCCATTCTGCCGCCCGTCCCAGGGCGCGGCGGCGGCTGAGCTCCATCTGGAACAATCTGTCCTGGGCGTGAACAAAGCCCAGGGCGAAATGGGCATCGCCTTCTGTCCGCGCCTTGATATGCGGGATGCCCCACTCGTCCCGGTGCACGACGACCTTCTCGTCGAGACCCCGCAGCATCTGTGGGCTGCGCGTGTCAGGCAGGGCAGCGCGAAGCGCGGCGGCATCGACGATCATCAGGCGGCCGCCAGCCTGACACCCCAGAAGATGGGATAGGATGATTGGGCCAGCCCCTGCAGCCTCCGGCGGTAGCCGGCGGGACGGGAGAACTGGCCCCACATCACGGATGGCGTGGTGCGGTACGCGTCCTCCTGAATGGCGGCGGCGATCCGCGCGCGCGACGCATCGTCCGGCGCCGCGGCGAACTGGGTCAGCAGCGCCGACATCGGCTCGCTGCAGCTCCAGCCCGGATAATCGCCGCAATTGTTGGAAATATAGAAGTGCGTCAATGGCGATGCCATGTCCACGCCGTTGCTGTAGACCGGGAACACGCTCCAGCCCTCCTTCAAACCCCGGCGCTGCAGCACCGTTCCCCAGTCCATCACCTGCTCGTCCACGGTGAAGCCCGCTTCCCGCATCCGCTGCGCCAGGAGGCTGCCTGCCGCCTGGGAGATGGAGCCCGTGACCTGCAACATCACCACGGGCTCGCCCTTGTATCCGGTACGGGCCAGCGCAGCTTTCGCCGCTCCGGGGTCGAACTGGGCAACGTCGGAGCCTGCGTCGCTGGAGAAGGGGGCGTCGCACATGAAGAAGGAGGTGCAGCGCTCCAGCCGTACGGAGGGACCAATGCCTGCGGCCTGCAGCATCTCCTTCTGGTCCACCAGCTTCCAGAGCACGGAGCGCACCGCCGGATCAGCGAAGGGACCAGTGGCGGCGTTGAGGCGGAAATTGCCCTGAAACATGTCGAGGCCCCTCAGGGTCATCACCTGCACATCCGGCAGGCGGGCCAGCATGGAGATGAGATCGTAGGGCAGGTACTGCATGTAGTCGATCTCGCCGGCGGCCAGGGCATTGGCGCCGGTGGTGTCGTCGCCGATGATCTTGATCACGAGTTCCGGCACGTGCACGGTCTTGCCGCCCGCCAGGAAGTCGGCCGGCTCCGTGCGAGGAACGTAGCCTTCGAAGCGGGCCAGCACCATGCTGTCCCCGCCCCTCCAGCGCTCGGCGACGAAACGAAACGGCCCGGAGCCGATGACGTCCTTGATCCGTCCTTCGCCGGCAGCCGCCACCACCCGCGCCGGCATCATGGCCGGCAGGGGCGCATTGGGTTTGCCGAGCACGTTCAACATCAGTGGAAACGGCGTGGAAAGCGTGATCGTGAAGTCGCGCTCGCCCTTCGCAACCGGCTTGGCACCGGCGGCCAGCATCATGCGGCCCAGCGCGTCCCTCGGGGCCCATCGCTGAAGGGATGCCACGCAATCCGCCGCGGTGACGGGAGCGTTGTCGTGGAAGCGCAATCCGGGCCGCAGCGTGAAGTTCCAGGTCAGGCCGTCGGCGGAAACCTCGTGCTTCTCCACCATCTGCGGATGGATTCGCCCCGCCGCATCGCTGCCATAGAGCATGTCGAACACATGGTAGCTGAAGGTGCGGGTGATCGCGGCGGTAGTCATGTGGGGGTCGAGGATGACGACCTCGGATTCCAGCATGACGGTGAGCGGCTTCTGCTGCGCCGCGGCCGGATGGGAGCCCAGCGCCGCCGGAAGCGCGAGCGCGGTTGCGCCCGCCAGCACGCCGCGCCTCGATACGGTGATGGTGCTCATGACGCCCCTTCGATTCTGCGGCGCCTTGCTTGATCGCGGCGCACTGTTGATACACGATATATCCGATATCACGAGGAGCAAGAGGTTTCGGTTCTCCTGCTTCTCCGAGGAGGCATCCCGCCATGTCTGACGAACTGCTCTTCACCTCGGCCACCCGGGCCGCCGCCCTGATCCGGGATGGCGCGCTGTCGCCGGTCGCGCTCACCGAGGCCGTTCTCGCTGCGGCCAGACGCGTGCAGGAACGGCTGAACCCGTTCGTGGTGCTGCTGGAGGAGGAGGCACTGACATCAGCGCGTGCGGCGGAGGCGGCTGTGCAGGATGGCGCGAGGCTCGGTCCGCTCCATGGGGTCCCGGTCAGCATCAAGGATCAGGTGGATGTCCGGGGCGTGCGCACCACCTATGGCTCCGCCATCTTCGCCGACGCACCGGAGGCACAGGTCGATGACGTGACCGTGGCGCGGCTGCGCGCGGCGGGGGCGATCATCTTCGCCAAGACCACCTTGCCGGAATTTGGGCACAAGGCGCTGACCGACGGCCCCGGCTTCGGCACCACGCGCAACCCGTGGAACACCGCGCGCACATCTGGCGGGTCGAGCGGCGGAGCCGCGGTCGCCGTCGCGACGGGGTTGGGCCCGATCGCGCTCGGGATGGACGGTGCCGGTTCGATCCGCATCCCGGCGGCATGCTGCGGGATCGTGGGGCTGAAGCCGACGCTCGGCTCGATCCCTTGGCAGCAGGGGGCGGACGCCTTCGGCAACTACACCTATGCCGGGCCGATGGCGCGGACGATCGCCGACCTTTCCACCATGCGCTCCGTGCTGGCCGGGCCGGACGCTTCCGACCCCTGGAGCCTCGGCGCCGCGGACCTGCCCTTGTCGCCGCGCCTGGCGGGGCGGGATCTGCACGGCCTGCGGATCGGCGTGATGGAACGCACCGGCAACGCGCGCGTGCAGCGGGAGGTGGCGGCGAACCTTCGGGCGTCGGTTTTCGTGTTCGAGGCCATGGGCGCCGCGACCGAGGCGGCGGGCGGAGACGTGGACTGGATGGAGATGCCGGGCCGCGTGATGTACCAGGCCAACTTCGCGATCTCGCAGCGGTGCCACTTGGCCGAGTGGCGGGACAGGATGGACCCGACGCTGCTGGCCTTCATGGAGCGCGGCGAGACCTTCAGCCTGACGGAATTCCGCGAAGGCCAGTACGCCCGGACGCGGCTGTTCCGCGCGATCCAGCGCCTGTTCGACCGCTTCGACGTGCTGATCACGCCGACGTTAACCCGCACGGCACTTCCCGCCGATTTCGACGCCGCGCATGACGAGGTGGAAATCGAGGGGGAACTCTGCGGGATCACGCGGCAGGGATGGAGCAGCTACGTCTACCCCTTCAACCTGACGGGACACCCGGCGCTGACGGTACCCAGCGGGTTCGACGAAACGGGGATGCCGACCGGAGTGCAACTGATCGGGCGCTGGGGCGCGGAGCTTGATCTGTTGCGGCTGGGCGCGGTGCTGGAGGCGGCGCGGCCTTGGGCCGATCGCCGCCCTCCGCCGGTCTAGGCCACGGCGCGCAGCGCATCCAGCTCCGGGCCGGAGGCCAAGGGTTTCTCGTCCAGCCGTCCGGCATCCAGTTCCCGAAGCATGTCCAGCAGCCTCGCGCCGCCCTCGATCGTATCTGCCCGGATGGCGGTGCGGACGGCGGGACCGTCATGCGCACGCAAGGCGTCCAGGATGTCGAGGTGGCGGTGACGTCCGGCGTAGAACGGCGCGGCGTGTGGATAGAGGTAGGTCAGCAGCGGGCCGTTGCGGAGCCAGAGCCCCTGGATCATGTGGAAAAGTTCCGGCATGGCCGCCGCCTCGTAGATGCGGGCGTGGAAGTGCCAGTTGCTGCGCACCGCCTCGGCCGCGTTCCCCGCATCCTCGGCCTTGCGCAGGCGGTCATGCAGCCTGGCGAGCGCCGCAACGTCGCGGGTGGAGACATGCTCGGCGGCGCGCGCGGCCGCCAGCCCTTCCAGTTCCATCCGGATCTCCCGCAACTCCAGGTATTGCTCGGCCGAGAGCCGCGGCACGGTGAGGGAGCGGCTGGTCTGCAGCGTCAACGCGCGTTCACGCACGAGTTGCATGACCGCCTCTCGCACCGGCGTCTCCGAGACACCCATGGTGGCGGCGAGGTCGCGGATCTTGAGGCGCTGATGCGGGCGCAGGCGCCCTTCGAGCAGGGCGGCGCGGAGCGTCTCATAGACCCTGTCGTTCAGGCTGGTGCGGGTCAGGACGGGAAGTGAGGCGGTCAGGGGCATGGTGCCAAAGATATGCGACGCGACGGTTGAAAACCAAGCAACTGGGTGATGACGATCTTTTATATATGATATATCGGTTGCATGAGCCCTGAAGAAGGAGCGGCTGCCATGTTCAACAGCGAAGCGGTTCCGCACGCGAGCAGTTCCGATCAGGTTCTGCGCGCCCGGGCCGAGCGCGTGATCCCCGGTGGCCTTTGGGGGCATCTCAATGCGCGACTTCTGCCGGAAGGCTATCCCCAGTTCTTCGAGCGTGCGGAAAGCTGCCGCCTGATCGACGCCGACGGCCGGCAGTTCATCGACATGATGTGTTCCTGGGGTCCCATCGTGCTCGGCCACCACCATCCGGCCGTCGATGCGGCGGCGGCGGCGCAGGCGGCGCGGGGCGACTGCATGAACGGCCCGGCGCCGGTTTTGGTGGAACTGGCGGAGCTGGTCGTCGCCACGGTTCCGCATGCCGACTGGTGCCAGTTTGGCAAGAACGGCACCGATGCCACGACGAACTGCGTCACCATCGCCCGCGCCGGGACGGGCCGGCGCAAAGTGCTGGTGGCGCGCGGCGCGTATCACGGTGCAGTGCCCTGGTGCTCGCCCAGCGTGGCCGGCGTGACGGCGGAGGACCGGGCGCACCTCGTATTCTATTCCTATAATGACATCGCGAGCCTGCACGCAGCGGCGGAGATGGCAGGAACCGATCTGGCGGCGGTCATGGCCTCCGCCTTCCGCCACGACATGGGGAAGCCTCAGGCGCTGCCCACGCCGGAGTTCGCCCAGGCCATCCGTGCACTCTGCGACCAGACCGGGGCGGCACTGATCCTGGACGATGTCCGCGCCGGCTTCCGCATCGATCTCGGCGGATCCTGGGAGCCACTGGGGGTGCGGCCGGACCTTTCAGCCTGGAGCAAGGCAATCGCCAACGGCCATCCGCTCGCGGCCGTGACCGGGCGGGAGCGCTTCCGCGAGGCTGCCACCCGGGTGTTCGCCACGGGCTCCTTCTGGTGCGGCGCCGTGCCGATGGCGGCCGCGGTCGCCACGCTGCGGGAGCTGCACCGCCTCGATGGCCCCGCCCTCATGCGCGCCCTGGGCCGGCGCCTGCGCGACGGGCTAGAGGAACGGGCGGCCCGGCACGGACTGCGGATCGAGCAGAGCGGCCCGCCGCAGATGCCCACCGTGCTCTTCGCCGACGATCCCGGGTGGAAGCGCGGCTACGCCTTCTGCGCCGAGGCGCTGCGCCACGGGGCCTATCTGCATCCCAAGCACAACATGTTCCTGTCCTGTGCCCATACGGAGGCAGATATCGACCACGTGCTCGAAGCCGCGGATGCGGGGTTCCGTCATGTCGCGCGCTGACGCCGCCCGGCCTGCCACTGCCTTGCTGCGCGACTGGGTGGCGCGCTTCGGCACGGCGATCGCGGCGGGGGATGCATCCGCCGTTGCCGCGCTGTTCGGCGCCGAATCCTATTGGCGGGATCTCGTCGCCTTCACCTGGACGCTGCACACCTCTGAAGGACGCGAGGCCATTCGGGCGATGGTGGCCCGGCAAGCTCCTCTGGTGCAGCCCGGCACCGTCGCCCCGGAGGGTGAGGCCAAGGTGGCGGCCGACGGCACCGTGGAGGGCTGGATCACCTTCGACACCGCGGCGATGCGCGGCCGCGGGTACGTGAGGCTGCGGGACGGGCTGTGCTGGATCTTGCTGACGGCCGGGCGGGAACTCAAGGGCTTTGAGGAGCATGAGGGCCCCACCCGCGAGCGCGGCGCCCCCCTCCCGGGTCAGCACGGCGCGCCAAGTTGGCTGGAGCGGCGTCAGGAGGAAGCCGGGCGGCTGGGCCGGTCCGAGCAACCCGAGGTTCTGATCGTCGGCGGCGGCCAGGGCGGGCTCGGCTTGGCGGCGCGGCTGAAGCGGCTGCGCGTTCCCACCCTGGTCATCGATCTGCACGATCGGCCGGGCGACAACTGGCGCAAGCGCTACAAGTCGCTCTGCCTGCACGACCCAGTCTGGTACGACCACATGCCCTATCTTCCCTTCCCCGCGCACTGGCCCGTGTTCACGCCGAAGGACAAGCTCGGCGACTGGCTTGAGATGTACGCGAAGGTCATGGAGCTCGATTGCTGGAACCGCACGCGCTGTGAGCGCGCCACCTACGATGAGACGGAGGGGCGGTGGACGGTCGTGGTGGACCGGGACGGCGAGGCGGTGACGCTGCACCCCCGGCAGCTCGTGCTGGCCACCGGCATGGCCGGAATGCCGCAGATGCCGTCCTTTCCCGGCACGGACAGCTTCCGCGGCGAGCAACACCATTCCAGCCAGCACGCCGGCGGCGTCGCCTACCGCGGCAAGCGCGTGGTGGTGGTCGGTTCCAACAACTCGGCCCATGACATCTGCGCCGACGTCTGGGCGCATGGAGCGGAGGTAACTATGGTGCAGAGGTCCTCCACCCTGGTGGTGCGGACCGACACCATGCTGCGCCGCGGCTGGGGCGCGCTGTACTCCGAAGAGGCGGTCGCGAGCGGTATCGACACTGAAAAGGCGGACCTTCTGGCCGCCTCCATACCCTACCGCGTGCAGCCGGCGCTGCAGCGCCCGCTTTGGGAGGAGATCGCGCGGGAGGACGCGGCATTCTACGACCGGCTCCGGGCGGCAGGCTTCCTGCTGGATTTCGGAGAGGACGGAACCGGCTTGTCGCAGAAGTACCTGCGCCGGGGCTCTGGCTACTACATCGACGTCGGCACCTCCGAGCTGATCGCGGAGGGCCGCATCGGGCTGGCACGCGGCGCGGTCGAGGCCGTGGTACCGGAAGGGGTGCGGCTGTCCGACGGAACCATCCTCCCGGCGGACACGATCATCTATGCCACCGGCTATGGCTCGATGGATGAATGGGCAGAGCTCCTGATTTCCAGGGATGTCGCGGAGAAAGTCGGGCGCTGCTGGGGCCTCGGTAGCGGCACAACGCGCGATCCGGGTCCATGGCAGGGCGAGCTGCGAAACATGTGGAAACCGACGGCGCAACCGGGCCTTTGGTTCCACGGCGGCAATCTCGCTCAGTCGCGCCACTACTCGCGTTATCTGGCTTTGCAACTCAAGGCACGAGCCGAGGGGCTGGCGACGCCGGTCTACGCTTCTCCGCAACACGGAGAATGAGCTGCTCCTCAACGAACTCAGAGGAATGTTCCGTACCACCGATAGCGCCCGGCGCCGCTCCCATTCCAGGTGGCTTCGAAGGGGTGCCTCATGCCTGCCAATCACTGCCTCGACCGCGCAGGGTCAACAGTTACGGACCCCCATCATTCACATCCTTGCGACGCCATGGAAAGGGTGTTGACACCAGTGGTGGTCGCAGCTTGGCGCAGCCGTGCAACTCTGCTAGCCACTTCACGGAGCTGGGTTACCCGGGCCGTGACTGAACGGTCCGTTCAAGCGCGAGGTTGGATTTTGCCGTGCCTGATAGGCGCCAGACCGCGTGCCGCACCGGATGGACACGTTTCGTGAAATGGCTCCTGGACAGGAAGGCGATGCGGGAAGTTCCGGGAAGCAAGGCCCGGAACCCGTTTGCGCTGCAGGTGTGACGGTACGATGCACGCCGCGAAGCTTTGCTTTCCTGCCCACCGCTGATCCTGCACGTTCCCATTGTCATCAAGGTTGATGCCGACCGTGAATCCTTCCCTCGAAACCCTTGAAGCTGGTTCCCGGCGTTCGCGAACGACGTGCGGGGCAGGCCATGTCGTCTGGCATGAGTGGGGCGAGGGCGAGCCTCTGGTTTTGTTGCATGGAGGCGCCGGGTCCTGGCGGCACTGGGCACGCAACATCTTGTTTCTGTCGCGCAGCCGACGCGTCCTCGCGCCCGATACACCAGGCTTGGGCGAGTCCGACCTGCCGCCTGCAGGCACCAGTCTCTGGAGCCTGGCCGACATCCTCGCGGATGGGATCACCGCACAGATCGGACCAGGCGCGAGCTATGATCTGGTGGGCTTTTCCTTCGGCGCGGTGATCGCATCGCACATCGCAGCCCGTCCTGTGATGGGACTGAAGAGGGTCGTCCTCACCGGCCCCGGGGCGCTCGGGCTACGACGCGAGGCGACGCCGCTGGTGTCCGTCCGCAACCGGTCGGAGCAGGACCGCATGGCGGCGCATTGTGCCAATCTTGCCAGCCTGATGCTCGCCGACCCCGCCTCGATCGACGATCTGGCCCTCGAAATCCAGAGCTGGAACAGCGATCACGCGCGCTTCCGCAGCCGGAACGTCGTGTCAGACGCGGCTGTGCGGGACGTGCTGCCGGCCATCAACGTGCCGGTTCACGCCATTTTCGGCGAGCGTGACGCGATCGCCTACCCCTACGTGGCCGATCGGGTGGATCTGATCCGTTCCCTCTGTCCGGGCGCCGATGTGAGGGTGATCCCCAAGGCAGGACACTGGGTGTCCTATGAGGCGGCGGACGCGTTCAACGCCATCCTCGCCGGGATGCTCAAGATGCACGACGCCGCAGAGTCGACCAGGCGTCGTTAATTGCCGCCCGGAGAAGGACGCCGCCCAGCAGGCCGATCACAATTGGACCTCTGGCGACGAGCAGGCCGGAGGAGGGATCCAGGCCGCAATGGTCTTGAACTCCTCTCGGAACGATCTTCGGAAGCCTTCTCCCGCGGTCCCGCCGGGATCGGCGGATTTGCGGTTTCCGCCGGCCATGAACGTACTGTCGGCCTTCCCGAGGGACCAAAAGTGACAAGTGTGGATGGCGTGGCGACGTCGCGGTCGCGGAGCGGCGAGGCTCCCGCATGAATGCTCGCCAGAAGCCAGCAGGACTGTGGCCGCCCGGCCGGGTGACGAGCCCCTTTCGCTCCTTCCCTGACGACAATCTCGCGCGCATGAGCCGGTCGATGCAGGCCATCTGCACCGCTGCGACATCAGGATTGTGATCCGGGATCGTGGCAGTGAGGGGCTCAGCCGCGAGAAACTCCACCACGCCTTGAATGGGCAGGCGCAGCACCTTCCCCTCAATGGTCAGTCGGAGGCCTTCCATCGGATGCATCAGGCCGAAGGCGCAGCCCATCCAGGAAGACGTCAAGAAGGCGGATCACCCGCGCCTGCCAGTCGGGCCCGTCCTGCAGGTAGGACAGTCCGATCACCGCGCGCAGCAGCTCATCCGGGCCGACATCGCCGCGGACTTCGCCAGCCTCGGCCGCCGGGAACAGCAGCGTCCCGATCGCCTCCTGCAACCGGCCAGTCGTATAGGTCATGAGCTCCGGCGGCTTATGGGCGGCCAGGGCCAGCGCCGTGGCCATCCCCTTCTTTGTCGCGATGAACTCCACCAATGCCTGCATCCAGCGGCGCAGCGCGGGCAAGGGCGGCAACTCCGTGGCGAGGTGTCGGGCCATCTCGGCCAGTTGCTCGACCTCGCGCCGGTAGACTGCCTCGTAAAGTGCCTCGCGCGTCGGGAAGTGGCGATAAAGCGTTCCAATACCCACGCCAGCCTGCCGGGCCACGGCTTCCAGGCCGGCTTCAGCCCCTCCCTGGCTGAACACGGCCTTGGCCGCTTCAAGCACGCGCTCGCGATTCCGGACTGCGTCAGCACGCGGCCTGCGTTGGCGATTGGCAGCTCGGTCGGTCATGGGCAGGCTTTGTCTCCCGCATAAATGGAGGGCGCCTCCGTTTTCGTCTTGCAAGCGGAGGGTGTCTCCATCTATCACATTCCAGCGGCGCGTGGAGCAGTCCCTCGTGCCCAGACCAATGTCCCGCACTGGGCTGCTGAGATGGCCCCGGGCGGGGCGGCCTGCCCTGACACCGCCCTCATCGGAGGCTCCGCATGAGCTTGTCGGTCACCCTCACCATCAACCACGTGCTGCAACAGGTCGAGCTGGATGACCCGCGCGTCACGTTGCTCGACCTGCTACGGGAGCGGCTGGATCTCACCGGCACCAAGAAGGGCTGCGACCGCGGCCAATGCGGCGCCTGTACCATCCTGCTGAATGGCCAGCGCGTGAACGCCTGTCTGGCACTCGCCCTCAGCCATGACGGCGCGGAGATCCTGACCATCGAAGGCCTCGCCGAAGGCGAAGCGCTGCATCCCCTGCAGGCTGCCTTCATCGCCCATGACGCGCTCCAGTGCGGCTTCTGCACCCCCGGCCAGATCATGAGTGCCCTCGGCCTCATCACTGAAGGCCAGGCCGGCGACGACCCGGAGCGCGTGCGTGAGGGCATGAGCGGCAATCTCTGCCGCTGCGGCGCCTATCGCGGCATTACCGAGGCGGTGGTCGAGGCGAGCCGGACCATGGCCGGCGCTCCGCAGGAGACGGCGGCATGAACCGGTTCGACTACGTCCGGCCGCGCACCGTCGCCGAGGCTGTCGCGGCCGGCGCGCAGCCGGGCAGCGCCTATCTCGCCGCCGGCACCAACCTGCTCGACCTCATGAAGATCGGCGTCGCGCGCCCTGCCCGGCTGGTGGATCTGAATTACCTGGCTGGCCTCGACACGATCGAGGAACTGCCTGACGGCGGAGTGCGCATCGGGGCGCGCGTGCGCAACGCCGATCTGGCGCATGATTTGGCGTTCCGCCGGCGCTTTCCGGCGGTGGCAGAGGCGCTGCTGTCCGGCGCCTCGGGGCAGCTGCGCAACATGGCGACGACCGGTGGCAACCTGCTGCAGCGGACGCGCTGCGCCTATTTCCAGGACACCGCCAGCGCCTGCAACAAGCGCGCCCCTGGCAGCGGCTGCGACGCCCATGGCAGAGAGAACCGGTTGCACGCCGTACTCGGCTGGAGCAAGACCTGCATCGCGACCCACCCTTCCGACTTCTGCGTCCCGCTGGTCGCGCTGGACGCCATCATGGAGATCGAAGGGCCAGAAGGCTGGCGCGAGGTCCCGCTGGCAGACTTTCACCTGCTGCCCGACGCCACGCCGGAGCGGGAAAGCGTTCTGGCACCTGGCGAACTCGTGGTCGCGCTGCGCCTGCCGCCGGAGGCAGCAGGCTTCGCCGCTCATGCGCGCTACGTGAAGCTGCGCGAGCGCACCTCCTTTGCTTTCGCGGTAGTGTCCGCTGCGGCCTGCCTGCGGATCCAGGAGGGTCAGATCGCTGCGGCGCGGCTCGCGCTCGGCGGCGTCGCCGCCAAGCCCTGGCGCGCCAGGGCGGCGGAAGCGTTCCTCCTCGGAGCTGCACCCGCTGAGGCCGCGTTCCAACAGGCCGCCACGATCGCATTGGCCGAGGCCCGCCCATCCGGTGACAACACCTTCAAGATCGAGCTGGCGCGACGCATCGCGGCACGCGCGCTGCGCCTCGCCGCCGCCGGCACGCCCGAGCGGCTGCCGGCCCTGCCCGCATCCCCCTTCGCCCCCCTTCCCGGAGGTCTCCATGGTTGAGGTCGCGCGCCTGCGGCACGGGTCCGGCATCGGGCAGCCTCTCACGCGCCGCGACGGCGTACTGAAGGTCACCGGCCAGGCGTCCTACGCCGCCGACAACCACCCGCCCGGCCTGCTGCACGCCGTGCTCGCGACCGCCCGCATCGCCCGCGGCCGTGTCGCCTTCCTCGACCTCGCCGCGGCGCGCGCGCATCCCGGTGTGGTGGAGGTGATGACACCGGCGAATCGCCCGGCGCTGGCGCAGGACCCGGACGACAAATCGGTCCCCTTCTCCTTCCGGCTCGACCTGCTGCAGAATGACCGCGTGCGCTACGCAGGCCAGCCCATCGCCGTGGTGATCGCGAGGACTCTGGAGGCCGCGACCGAGGGCGCCGCGCTGCTCGCGCCCCGCTACGAGGCCGAACCGGTCGAGGCCTCGCTGGATGCGGCGGATGTCTTCGTGCCGGAGGTCGTCGGCGCCGGCGCCCCAGGTGAGACATGGCACGGCGATGTTGACGCTGGCCTGGCCGCAGCCGAGCATCGGATCGACGCCACCTTCGAGACGCCGATGCAGTTCCACAATGCGATGGAGCCGCACGCCGTCGTGGCGGCCTGGGAAGGCAACCGTTTGTCGCTCGACATGCCGACCCAGGGTCTCAGCCTGACCCAGATGCGGTTGGCCGCGCTGTTCGGCATCCAGCCCGAGGAGATCCACATCCGCAGTCCCTTCATCGGAGGCGGCTTCGGATCGAAGCTGCTGAGCGGACCGCAGGTGCTGGGCATTCTCGCCGCGCGGCTGGTCGGCCGGCCGGTGAAGCTCGTGCTGCGGCGCGAGCAGATGTACGGCCCCGTCACCCATCGCGCGCCGACGCGGCAGCGGCTGCGCCTCGGCGCCGCGGCGGATGGTGGTCTGACGGCCATCCATCACCATGTCCGCACGGCGACGAGCCGCTTTGACGACTTCCTCGAGCCCTCGGCCGGCGTAAGTCACACGCTCTATGCCGCGCCGGCCATCGCGACGACGAACGAGGCCGTGCGGTTGGACACGGGCACGCCCGGCTTCATGCGGGCCCCCGGAGAGGCAAGTGGCAGCATCGCGCTGGAGAGCGCAATCGACGAAATGGCGTACAGCTGCGGCATGGATCCACTGGAGTTCCGCCTGCGCAATTACGCCGAGATCGAGCCGGTTTCGGGCAAACCCTTCTCCTCGAAGGCGCTGCGCGAATGCTATGTGGAGGGCGCGGCCAGCTTCGGTTGGGCGGGGCGACCCCTCCTGCCGCGCAGCATGCGCGACGAGAACGGGATGCTGGTCGGCTGGGGCCTCGGCACCGCGACGTTTCCCGCGCTGATGTTCCAGGGCGAAGCACGTGCCGTTTTGCGGCAGGACGGCACCGGCCTGGTCGAGACCGGCGCGCATGACATGGGACAGGGCGCCTGGACGGCGCTGGCGCAGATCGCCGCCGAAAGCCTCGGCCTCGACGCCAGCAGGCTCGAGTTCCGCGCCGGCCGTTCAGACCTGCCGAATGCAGGCATCGCCGGCGGCTCGGCGCACACCGCGACGGCCGGCGGCGCGATCCACGTCGCGGGCGCGCAGGTCATTGCACGGCTGACGGAGATCGCGGTAGCCGATCCGCGCTCTCCACTCTTCGGCGCCGGCAATATCGGCGTGGTCGCGCGTTCCGGTCGCCTGGTCCGGTGGGACGACGGAAGCCGCAGCGAGGCCTTCGGTGACATCCTCGCCCGCGCCGGCCTGCAGGAGGTGGAGGCGCGCGGTATGGCCAACGCGGATCCGACTGCTGCGGAGCGCTACGCGATGCACGCGCATGGCGCCGTTTTTGCCGAGGTGAAGGTGGACCCAGAGCTTGGGCAGGTCCGGGTGACGCGGCTGGTGGGCGCCTTTGCCGCCGGCCGCATCATCAATCCGAGACTCGTGCGAAGCCAATACTACGGAGGTATGATCTGGGGTTTGTCCTTCGCCCTGCATGAGCGGGCCGTTCTGGACCCTCGCACGGCACGGGTGGTGAATGCCGATCTCGCCGAGTACCGTGTGCCCGTGAATGCAGATGTGCCGTCGCTCGAGGCGATCCTGGTTGATGAGGAAGATCCACACGTGAACGCACTCGGCATCAAGGGCGTGGGTGAAATCGGCATCACCGGCACGGCCGGCGCGATCGCGAATGCGATCTGGCACGCGACGGGCGTGCGCGTGCGGCACTTCCCGGTAGCGATCGAGCATATCGTCGCGGCGGGGGATCTCTGATCCATGAAATGCAGGCTGATACGCCGGTGCGGGCCAAGCCAGCGGGCAGAATGAATCAAGTCCAGGAGCTCTCGTCCGGGTTGGCACGATTCCGGTGACCGCAGCAGCAGCTGCCACAGATTCGGCCATGTTCGAAGGGTCGATCCAAACTCGGTGACCTATGAGAGCATGGCCGGGCAACTTGCCCCGGCCACCTCCCAGGCCCGGCTTTGCCTCATGCACGCCGGAACGGTGCTTCGGCTGGCAACCGGAAAGGCATCAGCTCTGACCAGTCGACGCCAGAGCACGTCGAGGCCAGAACACGGATTGCCGACGTGAGGCGGACCTAGCTCGGCTGGAGATCGGACTGGCAGCGGAGCCGCTTTCTGAGTCAGTCCGCCCGAAGGAGAGCTTTCGAACTGTACGAGCAGTCTTCCGGGTGACTTGGCAGCGCACTTGAAGGTCACATGATCCAACGAGCGACGTTGACGTCGAGACCAGAGTCAGGAGCGAAAGCTTCGGCTCATCCTACACTATTCACAATCCATTTCCCCCGAGGTAGGGCGACGCGGACAATATCGCAGGAAGGTTCAACGCTAAGCGACGCGTCAGGCTGCAGCGTCATAGCGAAATCAGAGTAGCATTAGCGGCTCTCGTATATCGCCGAATTTCCGCCATGCTCCCTCACTTCGACACTCTCCAGCCACACCCGCGAACGCGTCTGCTGCGACACGAAGGTCGCAACAAAATCGAACACATATTGTGCCGTGGCTTCGCACCCGACGCTGGGCATGACTCGAACCGATACCAAGCCTTTGTCTGCCAGTGCCTGGAAATCGCTGAGGTGCGGATCGTCCTCTGCAACGACCATTGTGTGGTCGAAAAGCTCGTGCAGCCAAGCCCTGATCACCTTCAATCCGCCGAAATCCATACACCAATTCCGCTCGTCAAGCTCATGCGTCGCGAAGGTGAACTTGAAGGCAAGCGCGTATCCATGCACCAGGCGACAATGGGATTCGGCGGCCCGCCATTGACGGAAGCAGCAGGACAGGCCCTCGCTATGATCGTACGTCTTGGTGGAGCGGTAGAGGGCGGTCTCGCCGCGAGGCCTGCGGCCGGTTTGAGTTTTGACAGCCAGATCCGCGTTCATCCGATCCTCCTTGGGATGAGCTGTCGACGAACTTCCAGCCTGCAGGGCGTGAGACGCATCAGGGCACGGTCTCAGCAGCCGCGCTCGAGCGCGATACATTCTTGGAGGAACTCTTCACGCAGGCTCTGATCTGTCGCCAAGGCGCCATGATAGGAACTGCTGACCATCCGGCTGTTATGACTTGCACGAACACCCCGATGAGTCTTGCACATGTGCACAGCACTGATACGAACTGCGAGACCCCGCGGGGAGGTCAGATCGACGATGTGCTGACCAATCTGCTTCACCAACTCCTCTTGGATCTGCAGTCGCGCGGCGAAGTAATCGACGATGCGATCGTACTTCGACAGGCCCAGGATCTTGCCGTCAGCATCCGGGAGGATGCCGACATAGGCCCGACCATAGATGGGCATCAGGTGGTGCGCGCAGGTTGACCGGAGATCGATCGGGCCTGTGATGATGAGCTGATCGAAACCGCGAACGTTCTCGAACTCTGTAATATCTGGCGGAGAGTCGTAGCGCCCGCGAAGTGTCTCCTCGACCAGCATCTTGGCGACCCGTTGCGGTGTGTCCCGGGTATTGTGGTCGTTCCGATGGTCGATCTGCAGGACATCGAAAAGCTCTCTGAGTTTCTCGGCGGCAGAGCCCACCATCAGGGCCTTTTCTGAGCCATCGAGTGACAGGTCGAGGCTTTCGTTACCCAGTCGCGTGCGCATCAGGCGGCGGATCGTCATGCTCATGAAGATTTTCCACAACGAGGTGTCAGATCCGCCCATTCTGCTCCGGGCAACGATCAAATGTTCTTGAGTATGAAATCACGATTTGGTAATTGGAAGCAAGGAAAACCTTCGGTCTCAGATGCAAGCTACCATCCGGCAATCGTAGGAAATCCTCGTAAGCTACTGGCTATGCTTGGCTAAACATCTGAAAAGGCACGGCATCCTATGCTTTTCACCAAGCGGAATCTTGGGCTTTACACTGCCAAGGCGGCGCTCGCCGGTGTGGTCGCTCGCCCCGCAACTGCGGCCGTTCTAGCCGCGCCCACCCAGAAGCCTATCCTAACCATTTCTGGGAAAATCAACGTGCGCAATAAGGGCGAAACGGCCCAGTTCGATCGTGCCATGCTGGAGAGCCTCGGCATGACGTCATTCGAGACAACAACGCCCTGGTACCAGGGCACTGCCCGTTTTGACGGCGTGCGTATGGATCGTTTGATGGAGACCGTCGGTGCGTTCGGGGAGCGAGTGCTCGCTTACGCTCTGAATGATTACAGCACGGAGCTGCCGATCAGCGACTTCAGGAAGTATAATGTCCTGCTGGCCCTGAAGCGGGATGGCGCTTACATGCCCGTAAGGGACAAGGGTCCGCTCTTCATCATATATCCTTTCGACAGCGATCCTGAATTGAAGCACCAGCGTTTCTACAGCCGGTCAGCATGGCAGCTCGCACGGCTTACCGTGAGCTGATAGGCGCCTCAGTACGTTTGGAGGGCAACTTCGTTCATGCCGGAAGCCCTGCGACAATCAGAAAATAGCAAGACGCTGGCTTGGCGCATTTTCAAGCCAGCGTTGGCGGGCGTGGCGGCAATCTTTGTTTCGGCTGCTGTCTACACGTCTCACCTGATCGCAGAGCGGCAGGACGCGCTGAAGCAGACCTCGCGGTACAATGTAGCATGGGTGGCCAGTCAGGCTGTTTCCGAGCTTCTCAAGCTTGAACAGCGCATTGCCGCTTCGGGTGTTCCGGGCAGCGACGTGGACCAGGATGAGGTTCAGCTGCGCCTGGATATCCTCTTCAACCGCGTCAGCGTTCTGGCCGGTCCGGATGTCCGGGATCTCGCCCTCCTGAACCCTGAGGTGTCGACGGTCATCGCCGATCTTGACCTTGTTCTCCATCGCGTTCAGCCGATGATCCCTTTGCTCGAGGCGCCGCAAACCTCCCGCGCCATGCTAGTGCTGCTGACACCATTTGAGCAAAGGCTGGCGAGGCTTGCTGCAGCAGCCAATGTGCGCGGTGGTGATCTTGTCGCTGAGGATCAACGACAACTCAGCCAATTGCACTGGTTTTTCTCGGGCGCCATGGTGATCCTGGCTGCCTGTGGCCTGGGGTTGTTTATTCTCCTTCTCCTGAGAAATAATCTGCTGCGACAGGTTCACCGGCAACTCCTCGATCGCTCGCATCAACTGGACACGCAGAACGGGCGCTTCGATGCGGCATTGAACAACATGTCGCAGGCTTTGTGCATGGTTGACGCCGATGGGCGCCTGATCGTGTGCAATCATCGCTTTCTGGAGTTGTTCGAGTTAACCCAGCAGATCGCGAACACCCGCGCTCCGATCCAGATGGTTCTGCAGGCCGTCATGAGAAAGGGCGGGCCTCGAGCCGCACTGGCCAGAGAGATCTATGCCAGGCAGGAGCTTCTGATCCGTACGCGTGAGGCGGCTGACTTTTTTTGCGAACATAGCAGCGGACAGGCATTGGCTGTTTTCCACCGTCCGATGGGCGCGGGCTGGATCGCCACATACGAGGACATCACAGAACGCCGCCAGACCGAGGCGAGAATCGCATATCTGGCGCATTACGACCCGCTCACAGGCCTCCTCAATCGCGTCCTGTTTCGCGAGAGACTGGAGCATTCTTTGGCGGTCCTCGGCCGGTCGGATCAACCTCTCGCTGTTCTGTGCCTTGATCTCGACAGCTTCAAGGAGGTTAACGACACACTGGGTCATCCGGCTGGCGATACTCTGCTCAAGGAAGTCGCGCAACGGCTTCGCCATTGCGTCGGTAGTGATGGCGAAGTGGCGCGCCTGAGCGGCGATGAGTTTGCGATCCTCTACCCCTCGATGGGCGACGTTGAGCGCGTGCGCATCCTCGCGCAGCAATTAATATCCGAAGTTGCCGAGCCTGTTGAGATCGATGGCCAGAACTTGGTCGTTGGCTTGAGTATCGGCGTGAGCTTATCTCCCCTCGATGCGATTGAGGCTGATGATCTTCTCAAGAAAGCCGATATCGCGCTCTACCGCACGAAATCAGCTGGCGGGCGGGACGTCCGCTTTTTCGAGCAGAACATGCAGGCGCAATTAGAGGCACGAAGAGCCATCCAGGCGGAACTCCGCGGCGCACTTGAGAGGCGGGAGCTGGAGCTCTACTACCAGCCTATCTTCAGTCTGTCCGATCGTTCCATCGTCGGCTTCGAGGCGCTGCTACGCTGGCATCATCCGGAGCGCGGCATGGTGTCGCCTGTCGACTTCATCCCGGTTGCCGAGGAAACTGGGCTAATCATCGAAATCGGAGATTGGGTGATTCAGCAAGCCTGTGCCGATGCGGCACGATGGCCATCTGGCGTCCGCGTCGCCGTGAATCTATCTGTCCTGCAGTTCGAGAAAGCGAATCTGCTGCAAGTGGTGCGCGACGCACTGCATTCCAGCGGCCTCCCCGCCCGCCGTCTTGAGCTGGAGATCACCGAATCGGTCCTGCTGAAGGAGGATGAGGCTACCATCCAGACGCTGCATCAGCTTAAGGCACTCGGCCTTCGCATTGCACTCGACGATTTCGGAACCGGATACGCTTCGCTCAGTTATCTCCGGAGCTTTCCTTTCGATCAGATCAAGATCGATCGATCCTTCGTTCAGGATCTGGGAGTTCGGGCTGATGGTGCATTAATCGTCAATGCCGTGGCGGAATTGGCGCAGAAGCTCGGCATGGAAACCACCGCGGAAGGCGTTGAAACGAGCGAGCAGCTTCGTCTCCTCCAGGAAGCTGGATGTACCCAGGCACAAGGCTTCAATTTCGGGCGGCCTAATCCAGCCTCCCAGGTCATGCGCTATTTCGCAGACGCCATGCAGCGTTGAAGCCTGGCATCAGCAGGGTCAAGCATCTAGGGGTAGACCTCTGAAGGGGAGCCCGTGAAACTGACCTTGGAAATGGCGTCATCATCGTGCTCCTCTGTTCATCACCAGCATCTTCTGCCCTGTCGACTTTCCAGACGAAACATCCGGAAGCTTCGGGAAGACTGCTGCTGGAGGCGGAGAAAGGAGCCTGCCACTCCTTCTGGCAATCGTGCCGATGGTGGCCTCAACAGCTTGATCTCGGCAGGCCCGTTTCGCCATCTAATCCAGATCTTCGCGACGAGGGCGTCACGCCGATCCCGTGTGGCTCCACCAGCACTGAGCGGTTCAACTCGTGGACGCTCCGGCAGCCCATCAGGGCCAGGGTCAGGTCCAGATCCGCGGCCAGCGCTTGCAACACGGCACGCACACCAGCCTCGCCGCCCAGCGCCAGGCCGTATATGTAGGGGCGGCCCAGCAGCACCGCCCTGGCTCCTAAGGCAAGCGCCTTGATCACGTCGGATCCGGTCCTGATGCCGCTGTCGAACAGGACGGGGATGCGCCCGCCGATCGCCTCCACGACGGCCGGTAACATGTCCAGGGAGGCCACAGCGCCGTCCACCTGCCGACCACCATGATTGGAAACGATGATGCCATCCATGCCGGCCTCCAGCGCCTTGCAGGCATCATCGGGATGCAGAATGCCCTTCACCAGGATGGGCAGGCTTGTCATCTGCCGAAGCCGGGGCAGATCGTCCCACGTCAGGTCGGGACGGGAGTAGCCCGCGACGAATTGCTGCACTGCCTGCACGACCGCTGTCGGCGAGGACAGGGCGCGCAGCATGCCCTGAGGCCACGAGCGCAGCAACTCAACCACGGCCGGCAGGGAGCGGAGGCCGAGCGCAGGACGCTCGGACGGATCCGCCGCCGGCGGCGGCAGGGCGCAGAAGGCGGGATCCGAGACGTAGTTGGCGATGCCACGACCGTGCAGAAAGGGCAGGTATCCCCCGTCCAGGTCTCGCGGGCGCCAGCCGAGCTGCGTCGTATCCAGCGTGACGACGATGGCCTCGTAGCCCGCCGTTTCGGCACGGCGCAGGAAGCTGGCCGCCACCTCGTCCCGCGCGGACCAGTAAAGCTGAAACCAGCGAGGGCTGCCGGCACAGGCCGAAGCAACGGCCTCCATTGGATAGGAGGCCTGGCTGGAGGTGATGAAGGTGAGGCCCTCCGCCGCGGCGGCACGGGCCGCAGCGAGGTCGGCCTCCCGGTGCGCCATGCCCAACACGCCAATCGGGGCCAGCAGAACGGGAAGTGGCATGATTCTGCCAAACAACTCAACCGCGAGTTTCCGTTCCGAGACGTCACGCAACATGCGCTGCAGGATCCGATAATGGTCGAACGCGGCACGGTTGGCGGCGGCGGTACGTTCCAACCCTGCGCCGCCGGCAATATAGGCCCAGGCGCGGCGGGTCATGCTGGCCTGCGCCGCATGCTCCAATGCTTCCGGCGCGCAGGGAACCAGCGGGCGCCGCCCGCCAAACCCGGATGTGAAGATCCGGGCCTGATGCCGCCGGCCCTGCCCTGCCATAAGATTTCCCTTCATCATCCATGCCGGTAGGATGTGCCACTGTATCGCGCAGGATGCGCGGTGTGCGGGAGCCCGGCAACCGGGAAGTCCTGCTGCATGGGTACCGCAAGCCACGACCAGGATTCGCATCTCATATCCCAGTAAAGGAGTTTCCCTCATCCCGACGAGGCGCGGTTTGGAAGCGCTGAAAGGACCCAAACCAAGCAACTGCGTCCGGTCTTGCAAGGCGCCGCGAAGCGCGTCTTCGGAGCAACAGGCAGAACCGAGGCAGCGAGCGCCTGACCGTATCCGGCATAGGCGCCGCATATTGTTAAGTGTCGCCGGACGCGGCGTAGTGTAGGAGAGGACATGCGCTGGCAATGCCATGTTCGTTGACGAACCTTTCGATCGTCGGGGTTTCCTCGCCTTGCTGGGCCTGGCAGCCGGAACTCCTCGCCGTTCCGAGGCGCTGGAGTTCACAGATGCCGATGAGCTGATCGCTCATAATCGCGAAGACGGAGTGCGGCTGCTCAGTGCAAAAGGGGAGTTCATCGGTGCGCGCGGAGCGTATTACGGCCCGCCGGTGCCGTTTGCCCAGCTTCCCAGGCATCTGATCAATGCGCTGGTCGCCAGCGAAGACCGCCGGTTCTATGAACACTGGGGGCTGGATCCCAGGTCCATGGCCCGCGCTGTCTGGTCAACGCTTACGGGGCGCACGCAGGGCGGCAGCACCCTGACCCAGCAGGCCATCAAAGAGATTTATCTTAAGGAACACAGCCCAATCGTCCGGAAGCTTCTGGAGGAGCCCGTGCTGGCGCCGATCCTGGAGTTGAACCTGAGCAAGGACGACATCTTGCTCGTGTACCTCAACAGGGTCTTCTTCGGCGGAAATGCATATGGCATCGAGGCCGCCGCGCGAGTGTACTTCAACAAGTATGCGCGGAACTTGAGCGTCCTGGAATCCGCCATGATGGTCGGGTTGCTTCCTGCGCCCAATCGGTTCAACCCCCACCGCAATCTCGAGGTATCGCGCGACAGAGGCTTTCGGGTCATCGAGCAGATGGTGGAGGCCAATTATCTCTCACGGGCGGCTGCGGACCGCGCCAAACGGCAAGGTGTCAGCATCGCTCCATCCAGATCCGCCTGGGGAGGCGTTTATCCCCGCGGCACGCAGATCGGCTGGTTCGCCCATTGGGCCGAAAAAGAAGCCAATGCCAATTCCGTAGCTACTGCACGGCAAGGTACGAGAACCATAAGCACTACCCTGGACCTGGGCATTCAGGCATCAGCTGATAGGCACCTGCAACAAGCACTCCGCCAGCACGCGCGGCCAAGCCACATCGCAGAGGGCGCGGTGGTCGTCATGCGCTATGACGGCGCGGTGGTAGCGCTGGTGGGCGGCCGTGATTACAAGCAGAAGGAATGGGATCATGCCACCCAAGCCAAACGGCAGCCGGGCTCCGTGGCCAAGCTGTTCGTGTATCTCGCAGCGCTTCAGGATGGCAGCACGCCTGACACGCGGATCAGCGACGCTGCGTTGACCCTGGGTGGCCGGCCAGTCAGGAATTTCGATGACCGGTACAGTGGCGAGATCTCCCTGGCGGCAGCGCTGGAGAAGTCCTCCAACACGGCCGCAGTTCGGCTGGCGATGCAGAATACCGGAAAAGTCCGGGAGCTGATCAAGACACTGAACATCGGGGATGTTCCGGCCGGCGAGGCCGGGGACTTGGCGCTCGGTACCTATGAGGCCAAGCTGGTTGATCTGACGGCAGCTTTCGCCAGTATTGCGAACCGCGGCAGGATGGTCATTCCCTATGCCGTCCAGAGAGTTCAGGATTCAGCCGGCACCGAAACATTGACACGCGTGCTGCCGGCACCTTCAGAGATCAGGCAAGTCGTCGCGCCGCAGCATGCCGATGCCATGCGACAGATGCTCGCGGATGTTGTTCGGAAAGGAACCGGTCAAGCTGCGGATCCCGGCTTCTGGGCGGCAGGCAAGACCGGAACAACCACAGCCAGCCGTGATGCCTGGTTCATCGGCTTCACCGAACATTATGTGGCTGGTGTCTGGCTCGGCAACAGCGACAACACGCCCATGCTCGGCGTATCAGGCGGCGGATTGCCGGCTCAGATCTGGCGCGCCATCATGAGAGACACATCCGGGAGCCCCTGACACCCTGTATCGGAAGGTTGCCCTTCAACCCGACCAGCTCGGTGAATGCTGGCGTGTTGACGAGCGGCAGGATCAAGGGAGCAGGGCCAGCCCTCTTTGTAGCTTCGAGCGACCTCCATCGCCCATTTTCTCAGAGGATGGAAGCGCTTCTGGATCACATTTCCGCTCTCAGCGGGACGTGGTCATCGCCAGCATCAAGCTGCATCCAGTCGTGCAACGCCGCGCAAAAGACCCGCGAATTCGGCCGACATGCCGCTCAGCCGCTCACCGCGGCGGGTCAGGATGCCGAACCCGCTCAGCTTCGCCTCGATCACGATCGGCAGTTGCCGCAGCAGGCCGGCCGCGACATGATCCCGCACCAGCGGCTCCGACAACATCGCCACGGCATCCGATCGCTCCAGCAGCTGGATCATCGTCAGGATGGAGTTCGCCTCGACCATATCGGCCGGGGTCGGAACGCCGGCCTTGGCGAACTCGGCCTCCAGCAATTGCCGCGCCGGAGTGGCCATCGACTGCATCACCCAGCGCTGATCGGCCAGGGCTGCCAGCGTGAGCCTGCGCCGGCGGGCCGCGGGATGGCCCGCCCGCGCCACGATGCAGAGGGCCTCGTCACCGAGCGGTTCATAATCATACAGGTTGTGCTGTCGTGCCTCATTGAAGCGGCCAACCGCCAGATCGGCACTCCGCGACGCCAGTAGCTGCAGCGCGTGGTCACTGGATTCGCCATGGAGGCGGATGGTGAGGAGCGGGTGCCGCTGCTTCATGTCGGCAACGGCCTGCGCGATCAGGTCGGGCGTGGCGCCCAGAATGGTGCCGACGGTCAGCGTGTCGCCGCCGCCACGCCGGCGGGTTTCCATGGCCATGATCAGCCGGTCGAACTCCGACATGACCCGCAGGGCGAAGGCCAGCACGTCGCCTCCCGCCGCCGTCACGTGCAAGCCCCTCGGCCGCCGTTCATAGACGGCGAAGCCGAGACTGGCTTCCAGTTCCGCCAGCATCTTGGTGGCGGTCGGCTGGGTGACGTTGATCACAGTGGCGGCATGGCGAAGGCTGCCCTGCTCGCCGACCACGGCGATCAGTCTCAGCTGCTTGAGGCGCACGCGATCGGCCAGGGCGGCCGAAGTTGAAGCCGGCATGACACGGTATTCCATCTTTCGATCGAAGTTATTCACTTATCGATTGGCGGGCAACGGATCGGGCGCGGAACATCGCGGCCAATGGGGTGCGGTGCGCCGCATTCCCCACAACAAGATCAACGGTAGGACGCGTCTCCATGTCAGCATCCAAGGGCGTGCCGCTGGGCGGCTCCGCCTCCGCACCGCTGGAAAGCGCCGAAGGCTTTCGCGGCCGTGCAAAGGCCGTGCTCGGCGCCGGTATCGGCAATGTTCTCGAATGGTATGATTTCACAGTCTACGCCTATCTCGCGGCCATCATTGGACGGAAGTTCTTCAGTTCCGGGGACGAGACCACTGCCCTGCTCGCGACCTTCGCCGTTTTTGGCGTCGGCTTCGTCGCCCGGCCGCTGGGCGGCATTTTGATCGGTATGTTCGGCGACCGATTCGGGCGCAAGCCGGCGCTGCTCCTCACCTTCGGGCTGATCGCCTTCTCCACCGGTATGATCGGCATTCTCCCCACCTACGAGACCATCGGTGTCGCCGCTCCTATCCTGCTTGTGGTGGCGCGGCTGCTGCAGGGCATCTCGGCAGGCGGTGAGTGGGGAAGCGCGGCCTCCTTCCTCGTGGAATGGGCCCCAGCCAACCGGCGCGGCCTTTACGGCAGCTTCCATCCCGCCGCCATCTGCGCCGGCCAGTTGCTGGGCGCCGGCATCGCGGCCGGCCTGACCACGCTCCTCGGCAATGAGGCGATGGGCGACTGGGGCTGGCGCGTTCCCTTTCTCCTCGGCGCGCTGATCGGCCCGCTCGGCCTGCTGGCACGCCGTCAATTGCACGAAACCCCGGCCTTCAGGAAAGCCAAGGCGGAACCCGGCCACTCCGCCGCGGCGACGTTTCCGATGATGCGCGCCATGGCGGTCGCATTCGCCTTTCCGGCCCTGCAGTCGGTCCTCACCTACCTGTTCCTGAGCTACTTCCCCACCTTCACCCAACGCTTCGCCGGCCTCGATGCGGGAACCGCACTCTGGTCGACAGCTCTCGCAACTTTCGTGATGGGCAGCAGCTGCGTCGCCTCCGGGCGGCTGTCGGACAGCATCGGCCGGAAGCGCTGCCTGATAGCCTCCTGCATCCTGTCCCTGGTGTTCGCCTATCCGCTGCTGTCATGGCTGCTGGCCAGTGGCTCGATCACGACCACGATCATGATCCAGGCCGTGTTCGCCAGCTTCTGCGGCCTGTTCCTTGGTGCCATGCCTGCGGCTCTCGTTGAGATGTTCCCCACAGCAAGGCGGCTGACCGGATTGGCCACGGCCTATAATTTGCAGTCCATGATCTTCGGCGGCTTCGCTCCCTTCATCGCGTCCTGGATGATCGCACGGAGCGGCGCTCCTGTTTCCATTGCCTTCTTCATCATGTTCGCGGCGCTGATCTCTGCCCTGGCCATCTGGCGGCCGCGCGAGACAGCCCATACCGAACTCAGCTGAGCGGAAAGGATCCTTCCACGATGCTTGGCATCGCTGCCGACGCACATCATCGTTCCCGACGAAAGCCCCTGGCATGACGGATCATCAGCGGCGCGTCGCGGTGGTCGGTGCAGGCATGATCGGCCAGGGCTGGGCCATCACCTTCGCCCAGGCCGGCTACCGCATCGCGCTGTGGGATCCTGATCAGGCGGCGGTACCCCGCGCGATGGATCAGGTCCGGCGAAAACTGGAGGAACTGGCGACGGCGCAACTGCTGTCCGAAGCACCCGGCATCCTCATGAACCGCATTTGCGATCACGCGACGCTCGCCGAAGCGGTCTCGGACGCGGATCATGTTCAGGAGAACGGACCGGAAGACCTTGCAACCCGCCGCGCATTGTTTGCCGAACTCGACGCACTGGCTCCGGCGCAGGCGATCCTGGCCAGTTCCACCAGCGGGATGCGCCCGAGCAGCTTCACGGAGGCTCTTCCGGGACGCGGGCGTTGCCTGGTCGCCCATCCGGCCAATCCGCCCTATCTGTTGCCGCTGGTGGAGCTCTGCCCCTCCCCCTGGACCACGGCGCAGGCCATGCTGCGCACCCGACAATTGATGCTGGACGCCGGACGCCGCCCCGCGGCCCTGCACAAGGAGGTGGATGGCTTCATTCTCAACCGGCTCCAGGGCGCGCTGCTGGCAGAAGCCTTCCGCATGATCGGTGATGGGCTGACCGAGCCGGAGGATGTCGATACGGTGGTGAGGCATGCGCTGGGCCCGCGCTGGTCGTTCATGGGCCCGCTGGAGACGATTGACCTCAATGCCCCCGGCGGCATCAGGGATTTCTGCGCGCGATACGGTGCGCTCTACGAGGCCTTGCAGCATCAGATGCCACCGCGGCGCTGGGACGCGGCCTTGGTGGAGCGCATCGCGGCAGCCCGGCGAGACGACCTTCCGCTGGAGGACATCGCCGCCCGACAGGCTTGGCGGGATCGGCGTCTGGCGGCGTTGGCCAGGCATCAGGCCGGTCAGACAGAAACATGAATGAGCCGGTCCCCGACTGCCCTGCGCCCCTGCCGAGGATCCGTACCCCACGCTTCATCGCGCCGCCTGGTGCCTGTGACTGCCACTTCCACGTCTTCGGCCCGTACCGGGAATTCCCGCTTCAAGGGGACCGGAGCTACACACCGCCGGAGGCGAGCCTCGACCGGTTCCGCGCGGTCATGCGCACCCTCCGCCTGCAGCGCTGCGTCATTGTCCAACCCAGCGTCTATGGCCTGGATCATTCCTGCCTGCTGGACGCGCTTGAGCGCCTGGGCTCCAGGGAAGCCCGGGGAGTTGCCGCCAGTGGATGCGACGCACCAGACCGGAACACGATCGTTGCCTGGCACCGCGCGGGTATCCGCGGCCTGCGGCTGAATCTGGTCAGCGGCCGCGGCCCGGACGTGGCGGCCCTTCGCAACTTCGCCGCGTGTCTGGCTGATCATGGATGGCACCTGCAGGTCTTCCTGCCACGCCCCGTGTTCGTCGAGGCCGTGCCGTTGTTGCTGCAGCTTCCCGTACCAGTGGTCGTGGATCACCTTGGAGATCTGGATCCAGGCCAGGGACGGGATGACCCCGTGTTCCGTGGCATCCTGCGTCTCCTGGACAAGGGGCACGGCTGGGTCAAGCTGATCGGCTACCGCTCCTCGCAACGCGACGCACCGTTCCCGGATCTCATTCCCCTGATCGGGGAGCTGGCACGCCTTCGACCCGATCGGCTGTTATGGGGAAGCAACTGGCCGCACCCGCTTCGTGACCGGAAGATGCCGGACGATGGTGATCTGCTGGACGCTCTATCCACATGGCTGGCGGACACCTCCCTGCTGTCGCGTGTTCTCGTGGAGAATCCGCGAAATCTTTACGGATTTGAGCATTGCTGACCCGGCACACGGGTCCTCGCAGGAAAACAAGGGCAGGTCCCGTCCTGCCGTCGTGCCCCTGACGGCGTTCAGTACCACGGCGATCCAAGCTGTTCCTGCCGTAGCGGCGATCTGTGCGCACCTCATGCACCCCTCATCAGGTGCCCGCACCCGCGACATCCACGGGACGAGTGACAAATCCGGATGGCCGCTCGGCTTCGTGTTGACGCCCAACCGATCTCCCGGTTGACGGGCCGGCAGTACCCTGCTGCAGAACCTGCCCTGCGGCGGAACCGGAGAACCGTGTCGATCATCCCGCCGGATCGGCACCGGCCCTGGAAGTGCTGCTTCCGCCTGTTTCACTGCCACGGCCGCACCGCCACCCGCTCCGAAAGATCCCGACTGGAACGACCTGTTGCCGCGATGAGCAGGACGGTGGAACATCCCCGAAGAGCACAAGAATAACCGCCGGGGAAGGAACGCCAAGGTGCCAGATGCCGGAGCCGCGCAGCCGCGCGGCGTACCGCTACATGCCGTTTTCGCCGTTCCGGATTTTCGTCGTCTCTGGGTGATCGGCCTCGTGATCTTCGGCGTGCGCTGGCTGGAGACCACGGCCGTCGGCATTTTCGTCTATCAGGAACAAGGCTCGGCGCTTCTCGTCGCATTCATGATGCTGCTGCGCCTGGTACCGATGGCGCTGCTCGGCGCGTTCCTGGGTGCCTGGGCGGAGCGGGTGGAGCGCAGGACCGCACTCCTGATCATGGTGATCGGCTCCTTCGGGGCGTCTCTGGCGTTGGGAGTGCTGGCATTGGCCGAGGCGCTGCAGGTCTGGCATCTCGCGCTTGCCATTCTTATCAACGGCGTCAGCTGGGCGGCCGATAATCCCGTCCGCCGCATGATGCTCGGCCAGGTGGTCGGTGCGGATCGCATGAGCACGGCGATGTCGGTGGATGTCGGGACCAACAATGCCAGCCGCATGCTCGGACCAGTGTTGGGCGGCCTGCTGCTGGCGACCACCGGGATCGCAGGTGCCTTTCTGCTGAGTGCCCTGTGCTATCTCCTGGCAATTGCAGCGGCACTTCGCCTGAACTACCGCAATGATATGCCAGCTTCAGCGGGAAGCGTGCTGAGCCGCGTCACCGCGGGCATCACACTGGTGCTGGCCGAGCGGCGCCTGATGGCGGTCATGCTCATCACGCTGATCTACAACATCTTCGCCTGGCCGACGATGAGCATGATCCCGGTGATCGGTCAGGACCGCCTGATGCTCGGGCCGCAGGGTGTCGGCGTTCTTACCAGCATGGATGGGATCGGCGCTTTCTTCGGAGCGGTCATTATCGCCTGGTATGCACGGTCGACCCATTATGGGCACCTCTTTGTTGGCGGGGTGGCATCCTACTGCGCCATGATGGTGCTGTTCGCGCTGCTCCCGCATGCTCTGCCCTCCGGCTCGGCGTTGTTGCTGGCAGGATTGGGCGGATCGGGGTTCAGCATCATGCAGACCACGCTGGTGTTCCTTGCCACACCGCCGGAGATGCGGAGTCGCGTGCTTGGCCTGCTCTCGGTCTGCATTGGTGTCGGTCCGCTGGGGTTCGTGCATCTTGGCTTGTTGGCCGACGCCATCGGTGCGCATCACGCAGTTGCGCTGTCGGCTGCGGAGGGGCTGCTGGCACTCTGGCTGACGCGACGCTGGTGGCGAAGTCTCCTGTAGGAAGGCCTCCCGGAGGAAGACACCGGCCCCTCGCGTCAGGGCCGTTCCAGCGTCAGAATCGAGGCGCCGCTTTGCCGAAGGCGGGCGAGATAGGCGGCCGGCTCGAGCAGTTGATACGGAAAGTAGAGGCCAGCCGGAACTGGCGGATTGCCGTCAAGCCCGAGGAGCCGTTCGAGAAGCATCGCCACCCCGAGTCCGGTCGGCGGCATCTGCCCCCCGGAATGCACAAGAGCGTGGCGTGTGCGGAGCGGCCGGCCCGCATGGTCTTCCCCAGTCAATTCGATGACGATCTCGGTCGACAGCGGCCCGCCGCGGCGGCGGGTCGAGCTCATCCCGACCGCGAGGTCGAACCGGACATTCGGCGCACCAAGTGCCGTCGCCAGGCCGACGACATCATAGGGCGATAGTGCGGTGGCCTGCATCTCGGTGCCGTCCACGGCGTGAAAGCGACCCTTCGCGTCGTCTCCAACGCGCCAGACAAAGGCGCCGTCGCGGCGGGCCAGCGCCGCGGGCATGGTTTTCGTCTGCCGCTCCAGATCCGCCCCTGCGGCCGGACCGAAGGCATCCTGCTCATCGAGCAGGGCGCCGATGGTGATGTCGCGGACCCGCCCGAAGGCCCTGGCGAAGGTCAGCGTGGGAATTGTGGTGGCGCCGACGAGCCATTCTGTGCCGAGCACAACCGGCGCGGCCCGCGGCGCGTGAACATAGGCTGCCACCTCGGGGGCGATCTCGATGATGCCGGGGGAGATGCTGACATGGGGCACGCCCCATGACTGGGCGAACCGAAGTCCGGCGATTTTTTCATCCGTGAAGAAGACAACAACCGCGCTGACCGGGCGTCCGCCGAGGCCGAGATCACCTGCGGCCAGATCAACCGCCACGCCCTCCGCAGGGCCGATCTCGGCCGCGAAGTCATTCGCACCGGCAAGATTTCGGCCACCGATCAGCAGCGGCACATCGGGATGGCTGGCGCGCAGAAACTGCGCGGTCCAACGGCCGACCACGCCGGCGCCGCCGATCAATAGAATAGGATCCAATGACATTGGCTTGCCTCCTTACCTCGACCCCGGGGAAGCTACGTTTGGTAGCTTTTGCTATTTTGTCTACCTTCGGTAGGTTTCAAGGGTGGCTTGGGGCGGGGAGCAGCATGAGGACATCGACCGAACAGGTGGCGCCGCGCCGGCTTTCAAAACCCGAGCGGCGGCGGCAACTGCTCGATACGGCCCTGCGGATCATCCGGGAGGAGGGGGCGGACCGACTGACCCTGGGGCATCTCGCCACGCGTGCGGGCATCTCCAAGCCCGTCGCATATGACCATTTCGGCACCCGGTCGGGGCTGCTGATCGAGCTCTACCGGTGGATCGACGCACAGTGGATGAATGCGTTCCAAGACGCGCTGGCCACCAGCCTGCGGAGCCTTGAGAACACGGCCGAGATCCTGGCAGCGGCCTACATCCATTGCGCGGCGGACATGAATGGCGACTTCCACGCGGTAGGCGCTGCGCTGGCAGGCAGCGAGGAGAAGGCCGCGGTGTTTCAGGAATTGCTCGACAATTGTGTACGCTTGTTCGTATCGGTGTTGGAGCCACACAGCAGCCGATCGCCGGCTGAGCTGGAACAATGCTGCGTCGGCTTGGTCGGCGCGGGCGAGGCGCTCTCGGCTGCGGTGGTTCGCGGCAGGTGCAGGGAGCCTGAGGCGATCAAAGCCTTCACCTTGTTGATCCAGGGCGGGATGCGCACGTCTCCACCGTAAGCCGTGGCATGGGCGCCATACGGTCAGGAAAAGGCACAAAGGTTTTTGTGTCCGGAACCGCGGCGCCCACTGCTCGCGCCCGGGCACGCGGCTGAAGGCGCTTCGCCGTTCCTGTTGATGCTAGGATCCGATGGCAACTCATCGCAGGCAGCGGCACCAGCTTGGCGGTGCTGAACGGAGTGGCGGCCCTGTCGGATCTCGACTCTCCGTCGCCCGGCCGCGCTACGGCCTTTCCTTCCCTGCCCGCAACGGTGGAGTACGCCGGCGTGGCGGAGGTCTCGCTGAACAGGGATAATGGCTAAGCCGGCGTCTCATGATGGCCGCGGCGATGGCCGATGCCGTTCACGCCCCACAGTGAGGCGCTGCGTCAGGTGCCTTTCACACCGGAGCAGGCGAAGCGGCACCTTTCGGCGGAGAGCATGATCCCCTGCCGCCAGGGATGGCGGTTACACCGCCAACTATCATCACCCTTGCGGCAAGATGCCGCGCCCGGCCCGGCGCGTCGCCAGTGCACGCTCCAGAGATGCCGCCCTGCGGCGTTCCTCACGCAGCACTTCGATCGTTGGCTGCCACCAGCCGCGGCCCCTGTCGGCTTGGCCGGGCGACGTCCGTGCGGGCCAAGCCTGAACCAACTCGGCGTGGCTGGGCCTGCGCCAAGTGGTCCAGACCAGCGCAGCTGGTCCAGTGCTGACCTTTGGGTAGAAGCGCGCGGCGGTTTCGGGCTCCACCAGTTCGCCCGTGACCGTCTCAAACACCAAGCATCCTGCATGGGTCATCAGCACGCGGCCGAGCGGCGGGATGGCATCCTCCGGCACCGGATAGCGATGCCGGCGGCGCTCGGCAGCCTCGGATCGGCGGTCCGCCTGCTCAGGCGAGGCCTTGCGGCTCTCATCGCGCTTGCGCCGCTCTGCAGGCTCAGCCAATCGGGCAGCGGCTTCAATCGCGGGCCAGTGCTTGTGCAACTGCTCGAACGAGCGGAACGGCACGCGCCAGACCTTCAACCCGGGATCCCACCGGGCCCAGGGTACTGCCCGTAACTCAGCCACGACCGTGCGGGAATACGGGGTTCGAACCAGAAATCCGTCAGCAACTTCCAGGTAAGGGCTGGCGATGGGCTCGAACGCGAAGGCGTCCCGGCCGCGCTGGTCGGCATAGGCCAGCACCCCCGACCATTCGCGGCTCATCCATTTTGTCAGGCGCTGTTCCGCCCGCGTGCCCGGCACAAACCAGGCACCGAAATCGTCGCGCCACCGGGCGCGGGGAAAGGCCTTACGAAACCGCTCCACCGTCATCCGGTCATACGGAAAGGCGGCCGTGGCACCGGGCGCACCATCGCCGACATCCTGCTGCGTCGCGGTGAACTTCAGAGCCTCGTCAGTCACCGGTCGTCCCTCCATTGCAACGCGGCACCCGTTTCCCGACAGGCGCCAGGTTGCCGTGGCTCAAGTGGCGGAATCCTTGCGCGGAACAGGCGCCGCAATGCATACGCCGCACCGGACAGATACCAAGCTGCGCGGGAGATTCCATGCAGAGGTCAGGCCAAGCTGACAGCGGTGATCGAAACTAGGGCGACAGTCGGCAAGGCGCAGCACTTTCGGCAGGATCAGGCGGGCGACGTCGCGCCCGAGCGGCGGAGCAGGGCCCCGAAGGCAAGACGCGCGTGCTCCTCGGCGGAAGGATCGCGCAGGAAGCGGGCTGAAACGTGATGGCTCAGATAGATGCCGCAAAGTTCCCAGACGAACTGGTCCAGGTCCGTGCCCTTGCGGAGGTGCCCGAGCGCCACTGCGGAAGCCACGAGGGAGCCCAGGAGGAGCCGCCACTCCCTCTCAAGTGCGGCGACGTGCTCGCGGACCTCGCCCTCCCTGTCATCAAGCTCGAACAACGCGGCTGCGATGGGACAGCCGCCAGGCAGACCGGCGCGCATCGGCCAACCCAGCCACCGCTCCACCAGGGCCTGGAGCTGAGGCAATCCTGCTGGCGCATCCATGGCTGGCTCAACCACATGGCCATGCGCCGACCGCGCCGCTTCATAGAGGAGAGCAATCTCAAGCTGCTGCTTGGAGCGGAAATGGGCAAAGAGGCCGCTCTTGGACAGGCTGGCTGCCTCTGCCAGCCGACCAAGGGTCACGCCCGACAATCCATCGGTACTCAGTGCGCGAAGGCCGTGGCTAAGCAGCCGGAGCCGGGTCATATCGGACTTCATGCTAGAATAGTACGATCGGTCGTATTATCCTGCAAGCGTTGAACTGCTGATCGTGGATCAGGGTGTGCCAAGAAGGTAAGGCCGCAGAACGCCTGATGCTCTGGGTACGAATTTCCCTCCGCTCGCACCTCTTTCGATTGCTGCACGGATAACACTTGTCGTCCGACGTTGGCGTCCGCGCCATCGCTGGCGACGACCGAAGCCGCTGCTGCTCATCGGCCCTGACCGGGCGGCACTGGTTCTTCATGAGAGGGACCGCCCAGGGTCAAGTCCGACGGGTCATCCGTCAGGCGGCGAACCTTGGCTGGCGGATTGATCAACCGGCCTTGGCCGATCGAGGCGCGGTTCTGATCCGGCGCTGAGGCCGCTGCCTGGATCCGCACTCCCGTTGCACTTCGAGCCACGATGACGGCGGCCAGACATCCCGGACAACCAGCATTATCATCGTCGACCACCAGGGTGGCGCGCCCACCGCAAGCAGGCGCCGCGCACCATTCGTCGACCCTTGCTCGCCAAGCACGGGGATCGGCAGGCTGCTTCCCAAAGATCTCAGCCTCAGCATTGCGTGCATCTACACCCCGTCGGGCGAGACCTGATAAGGAAGCAAGAGGTGAACTGCGACAAAGAGTTGTCTGCCGAATCAATGGGCGACACCTGGGACGCGTGAATAGATCACAAAGCCTCCGCTGCTGATCCAGCTAAACCAGAGAACCATCAGCTTGGCAATTCTCCATGACTATCGCGATCTGGTTCGATATATTACAGGCGCGAGCCCACCATTTCAGGGGCAGCGGAGGCCTCAGGCGTGGCGTCTTTTCCAGATTCGATACTAGCGACCGAGTTCTTGGCAGGCGGGGGCAGCATGGGCGCATTGATGCGAGCCCATGACTGGACGGCATCCCCGCTCGGCGTGCCGGCAAATTGGCCGCAGTCGCTCCGCCTCGTGGTCAACCTGATGCTGAACTCGGAATTCCCCATGTTCGTGGCTTGGGGGCCGGCACTGAGCTTCCTGTACAATGATTCCTACGCCCAGATCCTCGGCAACAAGCACCCCCGGGCTCTTGGGCGAGGCTTTCATAATGTATGGGCCGATATCTCGCCGCTGATCGACGGCGCCATGCGGGGCGAGGCAACCTTCCGCGAGAACTTGCCGCTTCTCATGACCCGGAACGGATATGAGGAGCAGACTTGGTTCACCTTCTCCTACTCGCCCGTGCGTGACGATGATGGCCGGATCGCAGGCATGTTCTGCGCCTGCACCGAGACGACAGGTCAGGTGCTCGCCGAGCACGCTCTCCGCGAAAGCGAAGCTCGCTTTCGCAATCTAGCCGACCAGACTCCGGTGATGATCTGGGTCACCGACCCCAGCGGTTCCTGCACGTATCTCAATCGCAGCTGGTATCAATTCACCGGTCAAACGGCTGATCAGACGGGCGGCTTTGGCTGGCTCGAAGCCACGCACCCAGAAGACAAGGCAGAGGCCGAGCAGGCCTTCCGGAGCGCCATCGCAGCCAAAGCATCGTTCCAGGCCGAGTATCGGCTTCTGCGGGCCGATGGCAGCTACCGATGGGTGATCGACGCTGCCGCCCCGCGCTTCGCCATGGATGGCGAGTTCCTAGGCCATGTCGGCTCCGTGATCGACATCGATGAACGCCGGGAAGGCGAGGCGCGGCAACGTGAAGCGGAGATGCGGCTGCGCACGCTGACCAATACGCTGCCAGCCTTCGTTTGGCTTGCGACCAGCGATGGCGAGCTGCACTATCTCAATAACCGTTGGTACGAGTACACTGGTCAAATTCCCGATCAGGCCTTGCCCAGTGGCTGGGTCGATACACTTCACCCTGACGACGTGGCACGAACAACGAAAACCTGGGCCGATGCAAGGCGCCATGCTGCAAACTATGAGATCGAGGTGCGGTACCGCAGGCGTGACGGGATGTATCGCTGGCATGTGGCCCGCGCCGAACCTCTCCGCGGCGCCGAAGGCGCGGTCGACGGCTGGGTCGGCACGTCGATCGACATCCATGACCGGAAGCTCACCGAAGAGCGTCTCCGCAGCAGCGAGACGCAGCTTCGCTTCACTGCGGAGGTGGAGGAGCGGCTGCGCGGAACGACCGAGGCTCCGGTTGCCATGAGTGAGGCAGCGGGGTTGCTCGGCAGGCATCTCGGCGTGTCGCGCTGCGCCTACGCCGATGTCAGCGCAGATCATGATCAGTTCACCATCAGAAGCGACTATGTCGCCTCCGGCATCATCAGCACGGTGGGAACCTACAGCCTCGATTTGTTCGGCCCGCGGGCGGCAGCCAGCATGCATGGCGGTCGCACGCTGGTGGTTCGCGACGTGCCCGCCGAACTCGAATCCGGTGAAGGCCGGGAGATGTTCGAGGCCATCGGGATCGCGGCGATCATCTGCTGTCCCTTGGTGAAAGGTGGCCGGTTGGTCGCGATGATGGCGGTCCATCAGGACCGCCCCCGTGCTTGGACCGAAGATGAGATCTCGCTCGTCGAGGCTGTGGCCGAGCGTTGCTGGGCCCATGTTGAGCGCGTGGGCGCCGAAACGCGGCTGCGGGAACTTAACGGCACGCTGGAGGCCCAAGTGGCCGAACGTACGGAGGCACTGCACCAAGCGCAGAAGATGGAAGCGATGGGGCAGTTGACAGGTGGCGTCGCCCATGACTTCAACAATCTGCTGACTCCCATCTTCGGATCACTCGACATGCTCCAGCGCAAGGAGCTGGGCGGGGAGCGTGAGAAGCGGCTGATCAGCGCTGCCATGCAAGCGGCTGAGCGTGCGAAAATACTGGTCCAGCGGCTGCTCGCCTTCGCAAGGCGCCAGCCGCTCCAGGCGATTCCGGTGAACATCGCCAAGCTCGTCAGCGACATGGGCGAGTTGGTGGCGAGCACCACGGGTCCGCAGATCAGGGTCACGATCGATACTCCCGCCGATCTGCCCCCTGCCAAGATCGACCCCAGCCAATTGGAAATGGCGCTTCTGAACCTCAGCGTGAACGCGCGCGATGCGATGACCGAGGGCGGAACCCTGCGGATCTCAGCCAGCGCGAAGACCATCGTAAGCCCCAACAGGCCAGGGCTGATGCCCGGAAACTACATCTGCCTGTCGGTAGCGGATACCGGGACAGGCATGGACGAGATTACGCGTGCCCGAGCCATCGAACCGTTTTTCTCAACAAAGGGAATCGGCAAGGGAACCGGTCTCGGCCTCTCCATGGTGCATGGCCTCGCCTTGCAGTTGGGTGGCGCTCTCACCATCCGGAGCCGGCCCGGTCTCGGCACCAATGTCGAGCTCTGGTTGCCGCAGAGCGATGCTCCCCCTGATGCGGTGGCACCACCATCCAGCACGTCCGCGGCCGTGCCGGTCCGGGGCACAGCATTGCTGGTCGACGATGAGGAATTTGTACGGCTGAGCACGGCCAATATGCTGAGCGACCTTGGCTATCGCGTCATCGAGGCAGCATCGGCGGAAGGCGCTCTGCAGGTTGCTGAGCGGGGTGAGGTATTCGACATCCTGATAACGGATCACCTGATGCCAGGCATCACCGGCACAAGTCTGGCGCAGCAACTGCGAACCAGGTGGCCCCACCTGCCCGTGCTCGTGGTTTCCGGCTACGCGGAGGATGACGGCGTTGCCGCCGACCTTCCACGCCTGAGCAAGCCATTCCGCGCCGGGGAACTTGCCACCGCTCTGGTTCAGATTCTCAACAGAAAGGGCGGAGAAGCAAGGACTGACGGTGCCTCGCCAGGGATCTGATCAGTCCGATGCCCAGGCGGTGGCCTCTTGAGGGATCTCCGTTCTCCAAGGAACTGCTGAACGGATCGAAGTGTCTGGCGCAATGGGATGCCTTGGCACTGAGGATCCGGCAGTTGCATGGAGATGATTCTTGTGCCGAACAGTGAACGGCCACCGTTCAACCTGCCCTCGCGCTGCCGGTGACGCAGGGATGATGTTGACGGCCATCCGACCGCGCGAGCAACCAGGTTCACCGAAGGCATCCATGGCGTCCAGAAATCCATCTTCGAGCACTTGGCAGGGCAGTCAGAACTATAGGGATGTGGTCCTGAGAACTGGGCGCCAAATGAAGGCCCACTGCGCGACGGTGTGCGAGACCGCTTGGCCTGTGTCACCGGCAAGCCATTGTCGGCGTCACCGCTCTGTATCAGCCTCTACGCTGGTGGATTCGGGATCCTGTCCAAGCCGACGATTCACGCCTCCCCAAGACCATGGAAGCCGGCATCCTTTGTCACAGATGCACCGATGGCGGGTGAGCCTCCGGGCCAACGGATGAGGCCACCATCAATCCGCTGATTGTGGACGGCCGATCTCGCCGAAACAGGACATTCGGCGGCAGCGCCTTGCTATATAAAACGATCGCTTTACATTATCGGCATGGACAAGCGAACGGATATCATCTCGGGTGCCGCAGCCACCTTCGAGGTCGAAGGCTTCCGCGGGATCGGCGTGGACAAGGTTTTGGCGCCATCGGGGGCCTCCACTCGAACGCTGTACAAGCATTTTGGCTCCAAGGACGGTCTGGTACTTGCCGTTCTCGAGGAGCGGCATCGCCGCTTCAATCGGCGCCTCGAATGCGCCAGGGATCACGATGACGCGGTGGCTGTGCTGTTTGATACGCAGCGGCATTGGCTGGAGGAGCATGGCGCGCGGGGATGCATGCTCCTGCGCGCCCGTGCCGAGTTCTCCGGTGCGAGCGCGGAGATTGTCGCTCTTGTCCGGCGGCAAAAGGATGAGTTCCGCGATATGATCGCCGCGCGCGTGCAGGCGGTGCTCAGGCGACATGACAACAGCCTCGCGACGCAGATCTGGCTTCTGTTCGAGGGGGCGACAGCGGCGGCAAGCGTCGCTGATCTCTCTGTGATCGACGAGGCCAAGGCTGCGGCCGTCTCGCTTCTCGAGGCGGCGCGGAGATCTGCGCCTTGAAAGGCGGCGGCAACCTTGTCGCTGCTGCCTTCGCGCTGACGGCCTTGTCCTACGGGCTGGCCCGCTTCGCCTATGGCCTTTTGCTGCCGCAGATCCGGGAGGACCTACCGCTCGGCGCCGTTGCAGCGGGGTGGGTGAGCGGCGGGGCCTTCGCCGCCTATTGCGTGGGCATCGTCGCCGCGTCACTGCTGGGTGCGAGGCTCGGGGCACGAATGATGGCCGTGCTGGCAGGCCTCACCGCAACGCTCGGCGTGGGACTGGTTGCCCTTGCTCCTTCGACCTCGGTGCTGGGGGCCGCGATCGCTCTGGCCGGGCTCAGCACCGGCTTTACCTCGCCGCCGCTTGCAGCGGCTGTTGCACAGGGATTCGACGGGCCCGCGCGTCCCAAGGCAAATGGAATGATCAATTCCGGCACGGCGGCGGGAATCGTGTTCTCCGGCATCGTCGCGATGGTTGTCGGTACGGCCTGGCGCGAACTCTACGCGCTGTTCGCCTTGATCGGCGGGCTGATAACGATCTGGCTATGGTTCGCACTGCCGGCAGGCTCGCCTGTGCGAAGAAATGATGCCGGGATCTCACAGGATCTGGCACGACCGGGCTTGGCTGGCTTGTGCGTGGCTGGCTTCCTGATGGGCGTTTCGAGCACCGCGGTCTGGACATTCGGTGCCCATATCCTGCGCAGCGTGCTCAGCTTTCCGGAGGCCAACATTCCGGTTGCCTGGATTGCGCTGGGTCTCGGCGGGCTCGCCGGATCATCAACCGGCATGCTCGTCGCCCGCTTCGGGATCGGGTCGATCCACCAAGCGGCGCTCTTCGGGATAGCCCTCTGCTACGGGATCCTCGCGGCTGCCACGGTGGCTCCGCTACTCGCCTTCGCGGCGATGGGCCTGTTCGGGGTCGCCTATATTGTCTCCAGCGGCGTCCTGCTGATCCGGGGCATCGCGCTCCTTCCGGACCGGCCCGAACTTGGGCTCGGAATACCATTCCTGGCGGTCGCGTCGGGTCAAACGGTCGGTGCGCCACTCTTCGGGGCCGTGCTCGACGGAGCCGGTCCCTGGGCCGCGCTGTTGTTGTTCGGGGCGGTCACATGCGGGGCCATGTTTGAAAGAATGCAAGACGTTGCTTCTCCTCCGCTGAGCTAAACGGAAGGTCACCGTTTGGAGATCAACCTGGAGAGCAGGCGCGGTTCCCCAGCGACCTGCTCGACGGCGATCGTTGCCAGCGATCGTCGTGACATGGTCGCGGTGGCTCGCCTGCCAGTCCGATCCATTTTCTTCTATATCTTGAAAAATGTATTCTTCCGGGAACCACAACCTAAAATTGCCGTTGTGTGCATTGTAGTACCTGTCTCTTGCCACCCGAACGAACCTTCCCTTCCCGCCCGGCTCTTGACCGGGCGGGCTTTTGCCATATTGACCCCGCCCCAGCCGTCGATGCCCCGCTCGTCATGTGCCGGAATGATGCTGCATCAAACAAGCGGATCCTACCCCAGGCGATTGACAGAGGGAACGTTCAAGGCCCACCCGAACGCTTTATGAAGCGCCCGATACGCCAATGAAACGATCCTCCGGCAGGAGGAAACCGGCTGCCTTCTGGAACCAGCATCCGGACGAAGCAGCAGGGATCCTGCACTACCACCCGGCCTCAGCCGAGCCCTCGTCCGAGGTTCCTGACGAGGAAGATCGCCAGCGCCACCCGTATGGAGATGCTCATCAGCCGGCGCGGCTTCTGCTTCGGCTCGCCGTCATCGTCGCCTGACCCATTTGCCTCCGCCATCATCTATAAACCTGTTTAGAAACATCGACATGATCTGCGGCCGGAGCATGGGCCGACCAGGAATGCCGGAGCAGTCCTTCCGGCTTCATCTCGCGCAGCCCCGATGGGGTCGGTATGCACCCTCACCGGAACGCGAGAAATTCCGCCAGCAATGGGGAAGCCCCGAACAGAGGCAGGGCTTCAGCTCCGGGCTTCGCGGACGAGCCAGTCCGCAAAGGTGCCGATCGCGTCTCCGAGACGACCCGTTGGCAGAAACAACCAGTACAGGTCGCCCGTCGGGATGCTGGTTTCCGAGAGGCGCACCAGCCGCCCCGTTTCAACCTCCTCCCGAACAAAGGAGGGGGAGCAGATGACGATGCCGAGGCCCTCCATCGCGGCCTGGATGGCCAGCGTCGTGCTTTCAAACAGCAGGGGCGGCTGAGTCGCGGCAAAGCCGGCTTCTCGCTGCCACAACTCCCAGTCCCCGGGACGGATCCTGCTGCCCAGCAGCCGCGCGGAGGCGGGCCAGTGACCCGACATACCTGCAACCATTGCCGGGGCCGCGAAAGGCGAGATGTCCACAGACTGCAGGCGCCGCCCTCCTGGCGGCGGCGGCGTGCCCTTGGCAACCGTGCGCACAGCCGCGTCCACGCCCTCCCGCGCCAGATCGACCACGGCTGTTGATGTGGAGACTTCCACGTCGATGCCCGGATGGTCCGCATGGAAGCGCGGTAGGCGCGGGATGAGCCAGCGCAGTGCCCAGGTGGTGTAGGCGCGAATGCGAAGCGGCGACCGCTCGGCGCGCAGGTGATCCACGGCGGCCTGGATCTGGGTGAAACCACTCCGCAACTCGTCCGCGAAATGTTGCCCGGCCTCGGTCAGGGCAATGGCATTGACGCCGCGCCGCACCAGCGGACATCCCAGCACCACTTCCAGATTGCGCAGCCGCTTGCTTACGGCGGGTTGAGTGATGCCCAGCACCGCTGCCGCTGCGGTCAAGCTGCCGGTTTCCGCGATGACGCGGAAGGCCCAGAGGCTCTCAAAAGGCAAGATCGGACGATGCATGGCTTAGCCTAACATCAGGTTGGGGTACGGCAAGAAACTCTTGGACTTCGCGTACCTCGTTCGCCGGCGGAGACTGTGGGAAACACGGAACCCGGTGGCATGGCCGCACGGGTCAGCCACCGGAGGACAAACGCCCATGAACCGCCGTACGGCCCTGACGCTGCTCCCCGGCTTGATCGGGTTGCACGCACCCGCTGTTCGCGCCCAGGAGCGCTATCCCGACCGGCCGATCCGTCTGATCATCCCCTTCGCGGCCGGTGGCAGCAACGACATCGTCGGCCGTGTCATCGCGGAAGGCATGGCCGCGCGGCTCGGCCAGACCTTTGTGGTGGAGAACCGTGGCGGGGCCGGCGGCATCCTCGGCAACGAGGCCGTGGCGACATCGGCCAGCGATGGCTACACGCTGCTGCTGGGTGGCAGCGGCAGCTTCCTGATCAGCAGCCTGGTGCAGCCCAAGGTTCCCTATGACATCATCCGGGATTTCGCGCCGGTCGGCTTCATCGGCAACGCACCCAACGTCATCACGGTGAACCCCAAGGTCGAGGCCCGCGCCATGGGCGAGCTGCGGGACCTGGCCCGCCGGGCCATGCCGCCGCTGTCCTATGCCAGCCCCGGTGTGGGCACCACGGGACATGTGCTGGGCGCACTGCTCGCGCTCGAATTCGGCGCCGAGATGGAGCACATCCCTTACCGCGGGACGGGGCCTGCCATCACGGACGTCCTGGCAGGACGCGTCCAGATCCTGACCAACGCCGCGGCGCCGCTCCGGCCCCACATCGCCTCGGGCGGGCTGCGGGCGGTGGCCGTGGCCGCCCCGCGGCGCCTGGAGTTCCTGCCCGACGTGCCGACCACGGTGGAGCAGGGCTTTCCGGCGATCCTGTCCTCGACATGGTACGGGCTGCTGGGTCCCGCCGGCCTGCCGGCCGATCGGGTGGCGGCGCTGCACGGCGCGCTGAACGCCACGCTGGCCGAGGCGGGCGCCAAGCAGCGTTTGTCCGAGGAAGGCGTGGATATCGAGGCGAGCCCCACCCCGGCCGCTTACGCCCGCTTCATCGAGGTGGACCGGAAGCGCTGGCAGGAAGTCGTGACGCGCGCCGGGATCCGGGCCGAATGACACCGCGCGCCCCGCTCCGCCGTGTCCTGGTGCTGGATGATTTCGGTGACGCGGCGCCGGAGTCGGCCGACTGGTCCGGCCTGCCCGTCACCTTCCTGAACGAGAAGCTGAACGAGGATGATCTGGCGGCCCGGCTCGCCGACGCGGATGGTGTCGTGCTGATCCGCGAGCGCAGCGCCTTCCCGGCCACCCTGCTGCGGCGGCTGCCGAGGCTGCGCCTGGTGGTGACCACGGGCATGCACAACCGCACGCTGGATCTTAACGCTTGCGATGCCGCCGGCGTCGCTGTCTGCGGCACGCCATCACTCGCCTCGCCGACGGTGGAGCTGACCTGGGGGCTGATCCTGGCTCTCGCGCGTCGCATTCCCCAGCAGGAGCAACGGCTGCGGCAGGGTGCGTGGCAGGAAGGCGCTGGGCTGGGCCTCGACGGCACGACGCTCTCCATCGCCGGGCTGGGGCGGATCGGTGCCGGGGTGGCCGCCATCGGTCGCGCCTTCGGCATGCGGCTGCTGGCCTGGAGTCCGAACATGACGGCAGCGACCGCCGAGGCCTCCGGTGCCGAACTGGTCGACAAAGGCACGCTGTTCCGGCGGGCCGACGTGGTGACGCTGCATCTGGGTCTCGGCCCCTCAACGCGCGGCATCATCGGCGCGGCGGAGCTCGGGCTCATGCGCCGGGGCGCGCTGCTGGTGAACACCGCGCGTGGCCCGCTGGTGGACCAAGCGGCGCTGATCGGTGCTCTCCAGAGCGGCCATCTGGGCGGCGCCGCCATCGACACGCATGAGCCCGAGCCGATGGCTGCCGGCGATCCGATCCGCGAGGCTCCCAACACGATCCTGACGCCGCATCTCGGCTACGTCACGCAACAGAACTTCCGCCAATATTTCGGGGGTGCCACGGAATGCCTGCGGGCGTGGAACCAAGGCGCCTGCCTGCCGCGGCCGCTGAACGCAGCCGCGAGATCCTGACGAGGACCGAGCATCATGACCTCCTATTCCGGTGAAGCCGACGCCATCCTTCTTCGGGCGGAAGGCTCCGTCGCTGTGCTGACCCTGAACCGCCCAACCGCGCGCAACGCGATCGACGATGCCATGCGGGCGGAACTGATGGCGGCGCTGGACCATGTCGCGAGAACCGATTCCATCAAGGCACTGGTGGTCACCGGAGCCGGCAAGGGCTTCTGCGCCGGCGGCGACGTGAAGTCGATGCAGGCCCGCCTGTCGGTGCCGCCGGGTGAGGTGGCGCTGAACGGCTGGCGCCGGCAGCAGCGCACGCACCATGCCATCTCCATGCTGCACTCCCTGCCCAAGCCGACGATCGCGGCGGTCAACGGCGCGGCCACCGGCCTCGGCTGCGATGTCGCGCTGTGCTGCGACTTCATCATCGCCTCCGACGACGCACGCTTCGCCATGAGCTACATCCTGCGGGGATTGATCCCGGATGGGGGGGGCATGTACTTCCTGCCGCGCCGCGTCGGCCTGTCCCGCGCCAAGGAGCTGATCTTCACCGGCCGCACGGTGGAGCCGGAGGAAGCGCTGCGGATCGGCATGATCGATCGCGTCACGGGCGCCGCGAGGCTGCTGGAGGACGCCTGCAACTGGGCCACCGAACTGAGCCACGGCGCCCCCGCCGCCCTGGCGCTGGGCAAGAACATCCTCGACCAAACCTTCGAGCTGTCGGTGGAGCAGGTTTTCTCACTCGGCAGCCAGGCGCAGGCGATCTGCTACAGTTCCCGCGAGCATCAGGAATCCGTCGCGGCATTTCTGGAAGGCGTGGCGCAACGCCGCGCCGCGCAGGGAAAAGGCGGCGTGGCATGAACGGAATCGGCGCCCTGCTGCATCCGCGCAGCGTCGCGGTGATCGGTGCCTCCGCCGATGCCGGCAAGATGACCGGCAGGCCGGTCGGCTATCTGCAGAAATACGGCTTCGATGGCGAGATCTGGCCGGTCAACCCGCGCACCGACAGCATCGCCGGGCTGCGCTGCTTCCCCGACATCGCCTCGCTTCCCGGCGCTCCGGATGCCGCCATCGTGCTGCTGGGCCCGGAGCGGGCCGAGGCGGCGGTGCGCGATCTCGCGGCGAAGGGCTGCCAGGCGGCCATCGTGCTGGCCAGCGGCTATGGCGAGGCGAATGAGACCGGCGGCCGCCGGCAGGAAGCCCTGAAGGAGGCCGCCGGAACGATGCGGCTGCTCGGCCCCAACACGATCGGGCTGGTGAACCTGACGGACGGCATGATGCTCTCCGCCACCGGCGCGCTGGAGGTGGGCAACCTCGCCGCCGGCCGCATCTCGGTGGTGTCGCAGAGCGGCGGCATCCTGGGTTCCCTGCTGTCGCGCGCGGCGGATCGCGGCATCGGCTTCGCCAAGCTGGTCTCCACCGGCAACGAGGCGGACATCGACAGCAGCGAGATGATCACGCACCTGCTGGAGGACGGGGCCACCGACGTCATCGCCGTCTACATGGAAGGGCTGCGGCGGCCCGAGGTCTTCAAGCAGGCCGCGCGACGCGCGGCGGAGCTGGGCAAGCCTATCGTGGTGTACAAGGTCGGCCGCTCCGAGTCCGGTGCGCGGGCCGCGACGTCCCATACCGGCGCACTTGCCGGGGCGGACCGTGTCTACGACGCGTTGTTCCGGCAGTGCGGCGTGATCCGCGCCGAAAGCTTCACCGATCTGCTCGACATCCCGGCCGCCCTGGCCTCCGGGCGCCGCATGGCAGGGAACCGGGTGGCCATCCTGACCTCCACGGGTGGCGCCGGAACGCTGCTGGCCGATAATTGCGGCTTGGCCGGCATCGAGGTTCCCGCGCCGGACATGGCGACCACCCGGCGCCTGGCTGCCTTGCTGAACGAGGATCCCGGCGCGATCGGACGCAATCCGGTGGACGTCACGCTGGCCGGGCTACGGCCTGACCTGTTCCGCGGCGCCATCGACGCGCTGCTGGAAAGCCCCGGCTATGATGCGGTGGTGGTGGTGATCGGCTCCTCTGCGCTGGCCACGCCGGACATCGTGGCGGGCGCCATCGTCGAGTGCCAGGCGCGCAGCGGGAAGCCCGTGCTGGCCTATGTCAGCCCGCACGCCCCGCACCTGGTGCGGCTGCTGAACAGCCAGGGCATCCCCGCCTTCGCCACGCCGGAAAGCTGTGCCACCGTGTTGCGAGCCCTGCATCGCCCCACGGTGCCGGCCGCGCCGCAAGCAGTGGCCGAGAACCCGTCGGTGCTGGCCAGCCTTCCCCCTGGCAACCTCAACGAGGCCGAGAGCAAGGCCCTCTTTGCCCGCTTCGGGATGCCGGTGACACGCGAGCACGTGGCCGCCGATGCGCGGGCCGCCACGGCCGCGGCGCATGAGTTGGCAGGAGAGGTGGTGCTGAAGGTGCTGTCCCGCGCCATTGCCCACAAGAGCGACATCGGCGGCGTCCGCGTCGGGCTGGCGGCGGGTGAGGTGCCGGACGCCTGTGCCACCATGCTGCACAGGCTTCAACAGGCCGGGGCGCCGACACCCGAGGGCTTCCTAGTGCAGGAGCGCGTTCGGGGCGGCGTGGAGATGATCCTGGGCTTCCATCGCGACCCGCAGCTGGGACCGGTGATCCTGCTCGGCTCCGGCGGGGTGGCGGCGGAGCTGTTCCAGGACACCGCCCTGCGCCTGCTGCCGATCGCGCGCGGCGATGCCGAGGCGATGGTGGAGGAACTGAAGGCGGCGCGCCTGCTGCGCGGCTACCGGGGCGCCCCGGCAGCGGATGTGCCGGCGCTGGTGGATGCGGTCATGGCCTTCGCCACCATGGCCGGAACAGCGGGGGAGCGGCTGCTGGAAGCGGAGATCAACCCGCTATTCGTGCTGCCCGAGGGGCAGGGCGTCCGCGCTGTAGACGGGCTGGTGGTCCTACGGTGATCGGAAATCCGCTGACCACCCTTGCCGTCCACGCGGCGAGTTGGCACCGGCGCCCCTGGCCGGGAGGACTGGAGCACCACGCCCGGCGGGCACTGCTGGACTGGTTCGCCGCAACCTTGCCCGGCACGCGCCGCGCGCCCGCCACCTTGCTGGCGGCTGCCCTGGCCGATGAACGGGGACAGGGCCAGGCGATCTGCTATGCCGATGGGCAGCGCGGCGCGGCGCGCCATGCCGCGCTGCTGAACGCCGTTGCCAGCCATACACTCGAGTTCGACGACATCCATCGCGATTCCGGCCTGCATCCCGGCAGCCCCACGATCGCCGCCGCCCTGGCCGTGGCGCAGGCGAGAGGCGCCGGCATGGATGCGCTGCTGCGCGCCATGGCCGCTGGCTACGAGGTAGGAGGGCGTATCGCCCTCGCGGTGCAGCCCAGCCACTACCACATGTGGCACACCACGGCGACGGTGGGCACCATCAGCGCTGCCGTGGCCGCCTCCCTACTGCTGAGCAGCGATGCCGTAAGGATCGGCCATGCGATCGCGCTCGCCGCCACCTCCAGCGGAGGCCTGCAGCAGGCCTTCCGAGGTCAGGGCATGAGCAAGCCCCTGCACGCAGGCCATGCCGCCGAAGCGGGCATCCTGGCTGCGCGTGCCGCCGCCGCCGAAGTGACGGGCGCGCCGGACGTGCTGCATGGCGAGGCCGGCTTCGCCGCGGCCACTAGTGACTCCACTGGCCGATGGATGGAGGCCCTCTCGGGTCTGGACGAAGAATTCGTGATCGGCAGCATGACCTTCAAGAATCATGGCTGCTGTGGTCACATCTTTCCTGCGCTGGATGGGCTGCTGGCGCTGCGTGACCGCCACGGTTTCACCCCCCACGATATTGAGGCGATCCACGTCGCCGGTTACCGTGCCACGGCGGAGATGTGCGATCGACCTGTTGTCACATCAGAGCAGGAGGCGCGTTTCAGTGTGCAGTACTGCGTCGCCGCCCTGCTGCACCTTGGCGGGGTACGGCTGGAAGCTTTCGCCCCCGCCCGGCTGCGCGATCCGACCCTGCTCGCCTTCATGCCGAAGGTTTCCGTCAGCATGGCACCGGATCTGGCGGAGGCTTATCCCAAGCGCCGGGCTGCCCGCCTTCGCCTGACGCTGCTGGACGGCCGCGTTTTCGACCACGAACAGCCGAGCCGGAAGGGCGATCCCGAACAGCCGCTGACCGATGCCGAACTCGACGCCAAGTTCCGCGAGTTGGTTGCGCCCGTGCTGGGCGCGGACAAGGCCGCGGCCCTCCTGACCTCCATCCGCGACGGCGACACTGTGCCCGGCATGCTGGAACGCGCCGCAGGCTGATCCGCAACCATCGCGTCGCGATGATTAATCGGCGATCAACCCTGGGCTTTTTGTTTTCTGCCCGGTGAACGCGGCTCCACGACAGACAAGCTTCATTCGGCATGAACTCCTCTGCGCCGGGGGGCAGGTCCTGAACCTTGGGACCCGGTGAAGGGTCGAAGCGCCAGCAGGATCGGGAAGGCGCATAGACTTCCCAAGCGATCCGCTCCACGAAAGCGCAGGGCGGCTGTGTCGCGGCAGCCTGCTTTTTCAACAAGCTCGGACGGGGGGACCATGGTGTTTGGCAGTCGCTCGGGCGTGGAGGTCCGGACCGCCCTGCCCGCAGATACGCTGGAGATCGCGGGCCTGCTCCGACAACTCGGACTGTGCGTGGAACAGCGTCAGGTGGCGGAGCGTGTGGAACGGGTTCTTGGCGATCCGTCCGGCACTGTGCTGGTGGCCACCGCGTGGAACGGCGCGGTCAGCGCGCTGATCGCTCTTCACTGGAACAGCGTTTTACAAGCGGACCGGCCTGTGGCGCAGATCACCGCCTTGGTTGTCGATGAGGCGGAGCGCCGGAACGGGATCGGCCGCCTGTTGATCAAGGCCGCTTCCCAGGCGGCACGCACGGCGGGCTGTGACCAGCTCACCATTGCCACCGAGCAGGAATGCGATGATCTGGCATCTTTTTGCGAGACGCTCGGTTTCACTGCCGCTAACCGCGGCTTCGTCCGCTCGCTGCGAAAGCGTCCGCGCAGTGGCGCGACCTGAGACCGTGCAAGGGCGCGGACTATTCCAGCCGCATTGAGGATCACGACCCTCGGAACGGAGCGATGATGCGGTGCATCCGTCGGATTCTGTGGCACAGGCGGTTCGCCTCCCTCACCTCCCCCCAGCCGGAAACATCAGCTCCCCAACACTCGCCAAATCGGCATCTCCGGCAACACGCCCGAGCTTCGATGCTTTGGGTCCACACGCTTTCCGGCATGATCCAGCGCACTGCGATGAGAGCTTCCCGGGCGGCGGCGTGAGCCGCTTCATGATCGGTGAACCTGAGCCCAGAAATTTCTTGAGGTTGAGCTAAAATTCTCGATGATTGTCCGCCGTTGCGGGAGCGGGTTGGCAAGGATTTCCGCCATCCGGGACTTGATGGCTCGCCTGCCAATCTCGGCGGATGTCGCCTGGACTTGCTTTGGTTGGGTGGGGAGGCGTTGGATCGATTGGCAGCCATCCTCTTGAACTAGGCCGGGCTTGCGATATGGAGCGCGGAGTGGCGCCGGACAGGGTGTAGAAGCCGTCGATGTAGCGGCTGATGGCCTGCTTGGCTTCATGGCGGGTCTCGAAGACGGTGCGCCAGACGAGTTCCGACTTCAGCGTCTTGAAGAACGCTCCACCACCGTGTTGTGGTAGCAAGTCCCCGTGCCCCATATCGAGATCAGGAGGCCGTGCTTTCGAAGGGCGGCCTGGTAGTCCGTGGAGCAGGACTGGCTGCCACGGTCGGCATGATGGATCAGCCCTGGGGCCGGGGGCGTATAAGGAGGTCCTTGCGGAGGGCGGCCAGGGCGAGCTCCCGATGCAGCCGATCCGCCACGGCCCAGCCGACAATGCGTCGTGCGAACAGGTCGATGACCACCGCCAGATGCAGCCAGCCTTCGCGGTCCAGATACATGAGATGTCGCTGCCCCTTCTGGCCGGGGCCATCGGCTGAGAAGTCCTGGTCCAGCAGGTTGGGCGCGATCGGCCAGGCATGGTGGCTGTGTTGGTGGCTCGTCGGAACCGCCCCGTCTGCCGGGCGCGGAGGCCATTCTCCCGCATCACGCGGGCCGTCCGGCGGCGCCCGACGGCCAGGCCGCTGTTCTGCAGTTCCCGCGTCATCCGCAGGCTGCCACAGGTGCCATGGGACAGCGCAAAGGCCGAATGGCCATGGACGAGCAGCACCTCGTGCTGGCGGCGGCAGGCCAGGCGGCCTCCAGGCAAAGGAGCCGCTCTGGCTGACGCCAAGAACGTGGCAGAGATGATGCATGGGGAACTCCTCCTTCGCCGCATCGACGAGCGCGAACCTCACCGACTTCCCTCCCGAGCGAAAAGCCGTGGCCCGCCTGGGGATGTCCCGCTCCTGGCGGAGGATCTCGTTTTCCCGCCGCAGCCGCTTCAACCCGGCCGCGACGTCTTCCTGTCCGGAGCGGTGCGGCGCATCGATTGGCCGGTCCCGGCTTCGGCTGATCCATCGAATCAGCGTCAACAGGCCGATCCCGAGATCCGCGGCGATCTCGTGCTGGCTCCGCCCGTTTGTCCGGACCAGCCGGACCGCCTCGCCCTCTTAGTCCCTCGTGAACCGTCTCTGCTGCGTCATGGAGTTCCCTTTGCCTCATCAGGAACCTCCACCTCTCCGAAGAAAGTCCAGCCCAGGGTGAGCTGAGTGCGGCCGGACGTGGTTGTAGTCGGTCTGCTACCTGGCCAGCACCGCTCGGGCGTGAGCCAGCGAGGTGAACGGGGTTTCGATCAGGCCTTCGTCACGCAAGCGGCCGTTGAAGCCTTTCACGAAGGCGTTCTGCCGCGGCCTGCCAGGGGCGATAGGATGCCACTCCACCTGCCGGTCCTGGCTCCACTTCAGCATGGCGTTGCTGGTGAGTTCGGTGCCGTTGTTGCTGGCGCACATCAGGGGGCGACCTCGCTGCGCCATCACGGCGTCCAGCCCGCGGGCCACCCGGGCGCCGGATCGCGACGTGTCGGTCACCAGCGCCAGGCACTCGCGGCTGAAGCCGCCGGCCGCTGCCAGGATGCGGAACCGTCACCCGCCGGCTAGCGCATCGGACACGAAGTACCAGCGACCAGCGCCGATTCGATGCCTTCGGCAGCACCATCGGCGGCCGCAGGCCCACAGCCCGCTTCCCGCCACCTCGACGGCGCACCGGCAGCTTCTCCTCGGCATGCAGCCGCCGCAGCTTCTGGTGGTTCAACCGCGCCCTCCCATGCCGGCAGGATCCCCAGCCACCGATAGCCGAACCGACGGCGTCCGGCCGCCAGTTCCCACCGCCTCGCCCGAACCTGGCGGATCGTCAAGGCGCCGGGTTCGGTAGCGGATCGACGTCCGGTCGGCGCCGAGCAGCGAACATGTCTGCCACGGGCTGATCCCATGCACCTCCCGGGCGTGAGCCGCCGCCCGCCTTGGCCGCAGGCGTCAGAACTTTATGGGATGGCCCACCCCTCGCTTTCCTCACCCTAGGCTGAGGGGGCAACTGGAGGAATGGGAGCGGGTCAATGCAGATCGCAGTGCTGGGGATCGACCTGGGCAAGAACAGCTGCAGCGTGGTCGGCCTGGATGCGGGAGGGCGCGTGCTCATGCGGCGGCGCCTGCACCGGGATGGGATCGCCAAGCTGGCGGCGGGTATGCCGGGCTGCGTAGTGGCGATGGAGGCCTGCTGTGGAGCGCACCACCTCGGCCGCAGGCTGCGCGAGCAGGGCCACGAGGTCCGGCTGATGTCCCCTGAGTACGTGCGCCCCTACGTGAAGGCGCAAAAGAACGACGACCGGGATGCGGAGGCGATTGCCGAGGCGGCGACCCGACCGGCCATGCGGTTCGTGGAGCTCAAGAGCGAAGCCCAGCTCGACATGCAGAGCCTGCATCGTGCCAGGGACCGACTGGTGGGGGAGCGGACGGCCTTGATCAACCAGTTGCGCGCCATCCTGCTCGAGCGTGGCATCACCGTGCCCCAGGGACGGCGCAAGCTGGAACTGTTCCTCGAAGCCTTGCTGGTCGAGGATCAGGCCGCGCTCAGCCCGCGCACCCGGCTGCTGGTGGAGGACCAGCGGGCGGAGTGGCGTGAACTGGACCGGCGCATCTTGGCTTTTGACGAGGAGTTCGCGCTGCACGCCCGCACCGACGAGGCCGCCCGTCTGCTGACCACGATCCCGGGTATCGGCCCCCTGAACGCGACGGCGCTGGTCGCCGCGGTTGGCAAGGCTGAAACGTTCGGACGCGGCCGAGATCTGGCGGCGTGGCTAGGTTTGGTGCCCAGGCAGATGACCACAGGCGGCAAACCGAAGCTGCTGGGGATCAGCAAGCGCGGCAATGCGTACCTGCGCAAGATGCTGATCCACGGTGCCCGCGCCGCGCTGCCGAGCTTGTCGACGGCCGAAACACCACTGGGTGACTGGCTGCGGGGGGACTACGGGCCCGAGCGCACGTGAACACCGTGGTGGTGGCACTGGCGGCCAAGCTGGCGCGGATCATCTGCGCGGTGCTGCGCAGCGGGCAGCGGTTCGGGATGCAGGGCACGAGCATGTCGTAGCGCCAGGGATCGGTCGTTCGCGCCCACCCGGCGCGAGCGGCTGGATGAGGTCTGCGGGTGGTGGAAGTAAGATGGCCTGACAGTCGATCGGCGTACTGGAAACCTGACGCAAAAAATGGCGCTCGACGCCGTGAACTTTATGAGGACCAGGACGCGCGGATCTCCATCTTGGCCGGGGCGTCGCTCCGAGACCGGATACGTTGGCGTAGACTGATCAGACCAGGTCGCAAAACTGCTTGCGGACGGGGTGGGCCATACGTTCTTGCGGCGAGGTCCTTCAGCACGGCGTTGTCCAGCATCGCCTCGCCCAGCAGCCGCTTGGCTTCCAACACACCAAGGCCGCCATACCTAGCCTCTCAGGCATAGGAGGTCGCTTCCGAGATCCCATGCTGGCGGCAGAGATCCGCCGCCTTCAGCCCAGCTTCCTGCTCCCGCAACACCCCAATGATCTGCTCTTGCGGACACCGTCTGCCCGCTATGTCCGTCTCCAAACAAGCCACGGACGCGACCTGCCGCTGGCAGAAGTGCCGCGGCTCAGGTCAGCTCGGTGTTCCTTTGATTCACTACTTGGCAACAGGTGTGAACAGAATATTAATTATATGGTGTATGTTCACGGGTATTTTACTACTTATGCGTGCATACTAGTGATTCGACATGAGCATTGACTCGAGTGGTCCGGTAAACCTCTCCACAGAGCGTTCCTGCCTGTGCCGAGAGAGAACAAGCCATGCCAATTTTCTATGGTTCCGCAAAAGCGGATAACATTAACCTCTCTACTCGTACGGCGAACTACACGATCTACGGCGATGGTCTGCACGATACCCCGGCGCAGCTCAGCAACAACACGATCCGTTCCGGCTCCGGCGATGACACGATCTATGCTGGCTATGGCAGCGACTTCGTGCAGAGCGGCAGCGGCGATGATACCATTTACGGCTACGGGGCCGGTGGCCTGACGGCCGGCGCCACCTTCGCCTATGCCGAGCGCGACGGTGCCGATCTCCTGGATGGCGGCGCGGGCAATGACCGCATCTTCGGCGGTGGTGGCAACGACCAGCTCCTGGGTGGCGCCGGCCATGACATTCTCCATGGCGGAAGTGGCACCGACGGCATCAGCGGCGGCGACGGCAACGACATCATCTCGAGCGGTTACGGCACCGATTACCTGCGGGGCGGCGCCGGAAGCGATATCTTCCTCTACGCCTACAGCGACAGCGGTGACGCCTCGGACGCGAATGGCGGGCGTGACACCATCCGCGATTTCCAATCTGGTACCGACAAGATTGATCTCAGCGGCTACTACGTCTCGGCGGCCGACCTGACCTTCACGCAGACTGCCAGGGGCCTGCTGCTGAGCTTCCCGGCCGTTTACGAGACGGGTGAGATTCTGCTGGAAGGCGTGAGCAATCTGCGTGCAGGCGACCTTGTCTTCGCTTGAACCGGAATGGTTTCCGTTTATCCTGCGGAGAATTGTGGTTGCGAGTTTGGCCTCCGGCCTACGCCCGGTGTTCCGAGGCTGGCGACCACTGCCTGACCCCTCCCCGCTCCGCGGCGAAAGATTGATCCTGGAGCCACGATAGAGGCGAGGTTCCGCTTCAGCCACGTTAGCACAAGGAGCGCCGTGGCGGTCTTGTTTCGTAAATGTGGACAGTCAACGTTCCTGCCGTGGTCGCATTTGCGGCGGAACCGCCAAGCCCGACATTGCGCCCGGTTCCCGGAGCGTTCCGTAGGCCTTCCACCTATGCCGCGCTCCCGAGTCCGTTTGATTTTTTTTGTCCGGGTGCGATCAGCATCAGATCAACGGGCGGAGAACAATGGTCAAGCGGCTGTAGCCGAGCTGTTCTGAGGTGGTTCCCATTGGCCGCACAGTTAGGTAGAGGGGATAAGCTCGGTTGGTTGGCGTCAGGCCGCCAGTCTCCTCATCTCAGCTGCCCCGTAGCCTCTCGTCGGGCAAGTCCTGTTCCACCAGCAGCTGTCCGATCCTAGCATGCAGCTTCTCCACCTCGGCCTCCTTCGACTTCGTCTCCTGCGCCGCTGTCCGGCCGGAAAATCCCGCGGCCATCTCCTCCACGGCCCGCCACTTGGTCGCCAGGCGCACTGTCGTCAGCTCACCCCGCAGCGCCTCCACTGCCACCTTGACCTTGAACTTCGCTGAATACCGCGTCCGCTTGCTCGTCATCGGGTCCGTCCTTCTGAGGCCTAACCGAGCTAATCCAAATGCCCGAATCCCGAGGACCACCTCAGTTCAGCTGTTCCGAAGCAGGCAGTCCACATGATGCCGGCTTTTGCAGAGGCTCAGCAGGCGGGAATGACAGCAGGCGCTGGCGTCAAGCTTTCTGAGGAAATACCCTCCAGACCTTGTTATTTTGTATCCTGCGGGATGCAACGATCTTAAGCATGGGTTTGTTTTCTGCACTTTATCCGCAAGAATACAAAAAGAGAACGAATGCCCGATGCGGAAGGAACAACGCGGTCGCAGACGGCGAGCGCTGCAACGCAAGAGTTGTCTTGCTTTGATAGGTACGCTATAGGCGGCTCCTGCCGCCCTGCGGCTGGTTAGTCGCGATAGCCGAAGCGCACGGTGGCCGTGATTGTTCCCTTCGCAGCCGGTGCATCAAACGATACTATACCCCGCCTGGAGGCAGCGCTCGGTACCAGCTTGATGGTCGACAACCGTGCCGGCGCCGGCGGAGCCTTCGGCACGGCGTAGCCATCCGTGCGGCAGCGGACGGCTACACCTTGCTGATCTCATCGGCCAGCAACCACGTGATGACCTCCCTGATCGTACCATCTCGCGATCTGGATCACCGTGTGGCCTTTGCTGGCGTCTCGGTGCTGGAAGATATCCCGCTGGCGCTCTGCGTTCCAGCGTCCCTCCCGGCTCAGGATCTGCAAGGTCTCGTCTCACTGCTTCGCCGCGAAGCGGAGCAAGCAGGAATCGGAGGGTCACAGCACCTGGCAGACCACCTGTTCAGATGAGGGCAGGTGTGTCGGTGACCCATATTGTCTACAGGGGTGGCGGACCGGCCCTGAGCGACCTCATGGCAAGCCGCATCACCTTCAGCTTTCTCAACCTGCCTACTGCCTTTCCTCAAGCGGAAGCCGGCACGATCCGGATCCTAGCCGTGGCAGGCGATCACCGGAGCCAGCGACAGCCCGCTATCCTCACAGTGGCGGAAGCAGGGCTTGCCGGCTATGCGGCACGATCCTGGACCGTGCTCTTCGCGCTCCAAGGAACGCGGGTCGAGATCATCGCGCATCTCTGCGCTGAACTGAGGCAGACGCTCGTCACACCAGCCCTCCAGCTCCGCCTGGCTGAGTTAGGCATCGAGGCTCGGACGTCCTCGCCTCAGGAGCTCGACCAGTTGGTGCACTCCGAGTTCGCGCAGTGCAGGATCTGCACGTCGAGCTGCTTCTCGCTCTTGAAGGCGACGAACCGCATCGGCGGCCGGGTCGCGGCCTCAG
>NZ_QXGS01000169.1 GCF_003604215.1 Teichococcus vastitatis | reverse complement strand
CCCAGACGATCGGAGGAACTACGGAATCAGGACACTAGGGACGATGATCATCTGACCACGGGGAGGTGGCTCCGCACGCAGCAAACTCTTCCACCGGCGGCAAGCGCTTCGCCTGGCATGTAAGCCAAGGCTTGAGATGGCTCCGCGCGTATGACCACGCGCGAGCGGCAGTCCCTGAACGCCGCCATCACCGCCTTGCCGCGCCTGGCGGCCGTCTGGACGGCGGCGAACTCAGCCCTGCCGCAACTGGAGCCAGCAGAGCGGGCAAGGTATTGACACCCCAATGCTCCACGTAGCGGCCATCTTCGATGCGCACGATATCGATGACCTCGATCGCGACGGCCCGGCCTGCTGGCGCGATCTCCATCAACCTGCCCGAATGGGTCCCCGCGATGGTCTTCCGCGTCACGACCTTGCCACCTTCCGAGACCTGATCGTGGATCGTCACGATCAGGTTCGACAGGGCAGGGCGTAGCATGGTGTGGAAGGTGTTCCAGAGTCCTTCAGGGCCATTCGAACCTCCAGGTGGTGCTGACCGGTTGATGAAGCCTGGTGCGACGAGTTCCTCGAAGGCTTTACGGTCACCATTCTGGATCACCTCCATGTTGAACCGTCCGACAATCTGCTTGGGGGTCTTCGCATCCCTAACGGTGATCACTCCACGATGTGGCGGGATTGACTTCGAGGCGGCTCAGCAACTCCAGTGGGGCCATCTTCGACAGGGTACCTGCACCCTTCAACAACTGCCGCCAATGGGCGAGCGCTGGTCGTGCCGGCCTCCTGGCCGATGGAGGCGAGGAAGAATTCAGCGCCCAGCCGATGTTTCCTGCATGCCCGTCGCGACAAGCCGTGCCGCCTGTCCGCCGCCTGCGATCACCGCCGGGCGATCCAGCGACCGCGGCATGGCCGATGCTGATAACGCCGGGTCAACTACGCCGCATCTGCTGCCGAACCTCGTCCGCCAGGGGGTGCAGCATATCGGGTGGCAGGCTGCCGACCAGGCTGTACGGTCGCGTTCCTGGACGTGGTGTAGGACCTGACCGCCTTTGAAGTGGCGGTCACCACGGTGGTTCTCGGTAGGGTT
>NZ_QXGS01000168.1 GCF_003604215.1 Teichococcus vastitatis | reverse complement strand
GACATTCTCGCCGCCATCCAGCGCTTCTGCCTTCGCTCCCAGACGATCGGAGGAACTACGGAATCAGGACACTAGAGGGCATTCATGCCGCGGCGAGAGGAGAGCCCGCCTGGCCGCCCTTGGCCTTGTTCAAGGCGATGCTGATCGCAGTCTGGTACGACCTCTCTGACGTGAAGCTCGCGGAAGCTCTCGACGACAGGGCCTCGTTCCGGCGGTTCTGCGGCTTCTCCGACCAGGAGCCGACGCCGGAGCGCACGGCTTTCGTGCGCCTCCGCCGGAAGTTGGTGCGCCAAGGCCTGGACCAGGTGCTATTCGAAGCAGTGACCGCCCAGCTCCGGGCCAAAGCAGTGAGCGTCAAAACAGGCACGCTGATCGATGCGACGATCATCGCCTCCGCGAGCCACGTAGATGGCGAGGCAGCCTGGGCGGGTCATCAGAAGCGCAAAGCCATTCACGGCTTCAAGGCCCATGTCAGTGCCGATGCGGAGACCGCGCTTGTCGAGGCGCTCGCGGTGACGCCGGGCAATGTCCATGACGGCCGCGCCGGAGGCGTCGCCCTGCCGGAGAACCCTGGTGAGGTGCCGACAGCGCCTACCGGGGCGAGGTGTTTGGCGCGGCTCTGCGGGCCAGGGGCGGCACGCCCCGGATTGTCGCGACAGGCATGTGGTGGCGCCCTGGTGACGATACCTTGCGCAAGCTCCGACGCTGGAACTCCGCCATCCAGCGCGTCCGCTGCCGAATCGAGAAGATCTTCGGCACCTGGAAGCGCAGCTACGGACTGCGTCGCATGCGATGGCGAGGCTTGGCCAAGGCCAGTCTCCAAGTCTGCCTTACCGCCATGGCCTACAATCTCAAGCGAACAGCGAGCATTCTCGGAACGGCTGCGGCCTGAGACGGCTATTCGAGGCTCATCATCAGGCCAAACAGCCACCCCTTCCGGCAGAAAGAAGCAGCGGCCGCTCGTTCAGCCACCGGAAGGTGCAAGACCCTTCTGCGCACAGGTCTCACTAGGAGCGGGTGAAGAATGAGCGGCGAGTTCTGGCTGGCGGATCGGCCGTGGCAGCGTTCGGCACCGCTCCTGCCGA
>NZ_QXGS01000167.1 GCF_003604215.1 Teichococcus vastitatis | reverse complement strand
GGTGGATCTGGCCAGTCTTGAGCACCAGCTAGCCATTGAGGTCGATGGACACACACATAAGCAGCGCAAGTGGCGCTTCCTGGATGCCCGCAAGACCGCCGTGCTGAACGCGCTGGGCTGGCGCGTCATCCGGTTCTGGAATGAGCAGGTACTGGCGGATCTAGACGCCGTCGTGAGTGAGATCCGGCGGCAGATGAGCACCTGTTCATCTTCAGACTCTCTGCCTCTCCTGGATCTGTCGCAGCCGCCAACAGGATCCACCTCATTAACGGAATGAGGATGGAAGGCTCAGCTTGCTTTCGGGGCCACACATCCATCAAGGTGGAGCATGTTCTGCGTCTCCGAGAGCGACGCCGCCGCGATCCACGCTGCCTTTCAGGCGGACGGTGAGTTCGCGGCCGCAGTGGAACTGCGGCGTCGCTTCGTCGGTATCAGCAGCAACGCCGAGGCGCGCCGCTCCGTGCAGATGATCCTGAGGTGGATGCCGCCTGGGCAGCCTTCGACCTTGGCAGAGCCGGCGCGGAGAGAAGCGGCGGGGCGTGCTGCGAAGTAACTGTCGCCTGCTCAACGGCTTCAACGTCAGCACCAGGATGAGAACCCAGCCAGGATTGCAGGACACCAAAGGGCACTGCCTGCCTGATGTTCGATGCTGTTCCGCAGACGGCCCGTTGATTGTCACTCGGCCGCCTCCACGAAGGGTTAGAGGACCGCTACGCGGCCGATCGCCGTGACGATGTGGTCGGCCATGCCAGGGTCACGCGTGTCATGTCCGGCCTCGCCGAGCACCACCAGTTCACTTCCTGGCCATGCCCGCGCAAGCTGCCAGGGAGTGGCCAGGGGGCTCCCGAAATCCAATCGCCCATGGATCAGGATGCCGGGAATGTTGGCCAGATGGGACATCCGCCGAAGCAGCGCATCTTCTTCCAGCCAGGCTGCATGACGCCAGTAATGCGTCACCAGCCGCGCGAAGCCGAGCCTGAAGGCGGGATCGGCGTAGCGGGGATGCGGCTTGTAGCCCGGTGTCACGGCCACAATCGCCGCCTCCCAGTCGCACCAGTCCCGGGCCGCTTTCCCATGAACAGCCGG
>NZ_QXGS01000166.1 GCF_003604215.1 Teichococcus vastitatis | reverse complement strand
GACACCGCAGGTTTGCCCATCGCTGCCTCCTACCACCATTCCCATGATCTTGGGAATTTCGCGATCAGGACACTAGCAATCCGGCCGGCGGATGGCCGTTCGCCATCCGCGGCGGCGGTGCCGCATCGAAGAAGGCCGCGCGGGCGTCGCGGGGACCGGCGGCGAACCCGCGGGCCGTTCAGCCCCTGTCGTTGCCAAATCGGCGCCAGCAAGCGCCGAGCGGTGGTGCCGCGGCAGATCCTGCGGACGTGATGCAGGGTTGGGCGATTCCGGGAGTTCCGATCCTGCCGTTCCTCCGGGCCGGCCCATGGCGGGCCGTGGCCCCGATCGGCCGATTCCCTGTCGAGAAGCATGAACGCGTCTCCGGCGCTGGTCCGCATCAGCGACCGGATCCATGGCGCCTATCGTCAGGGCACGACCTTGTGTCTGACCGGCAGCCTGGATGCCGGCGGCAACGCTTGCGCGCGCGAAAGCCGGCATGGTCCATTGCGGCCCGGTGTGGCGGCATTCCCTCTAGCGAAGGAGGTCCCCTTCCCGCACCGGCGCCCGATGGCGCGCTCTCCCGCACTCTCCCGGCCGCGAACCACGGGTCAGGGTCTTCCTGAGAACGTGAACCGATAAGTGGCTGACTGTTGGCGAAAAATCTACTAATTTATACTTATGAACCTGGACCCGGTGAAATCCCGGGTGGCTATTCCGGCCGCCGATCCGCCGGACAATGCATAAGACATGGCCTGCTGCCCTTTCCGTGCAGCGGACATGCGTGACTGCGGTAATCGCCTGCATGGAAGCGCCTGTTGTTGCCTTGGGCCGCGCGGAGCAGATCGGAACTGATGCCGGGACAGCCGGCATCGGCCACACCCGTCCTGGCTCGCAACGATCCCGATCCGCGTACCCGCGATCCTGCTTCGCGCCGCGGGGCGTTGCCCATCATGGCCGGGCTGCCGGCGGAGTGGATGCATGATCGCGCAACAACAACGGGTCCTCGTGCCCGTGCTCACCGTGCCCGTGCTCACCATGCCCGGGGAGCCTTGCCCCAGTCCCGGCGGATGTCTTGTTGGAAGGATGTTCCAGCATGCTGTTTAACTCGGCCACCTTCATCATTGGCTTTCTGCCGGTGGTG
>NZ_QXGS01000165.1 GCF_003604215.1 Teichococcus vastitatis | reverse complement strand
TTCCCCCCTCCTTCCGGCGCCGTGGAGGTCAGTACAGCACGACGCCGCGGATGGACTCGCCGCGGGTCATCAACTCGAAGCCCTCGTTGATCCGCTCGAGCGGCATGGTGTGGGTGATCAGCTCGTCGATGTTGATCTTGCCGTCCATGTACCAGTCGACGATCTTCGGCACGTCGGTGCGCCCGCGCGCGCCGCCGAAGGCCGAGCCGATCCAGCGCCGCCCGGTGACCAGCTGGAACGGCCGCGTCGCGATCTCCTTGCCCGCCTCGGCCACGCCGATGATGGTGGAAACGCCCCAGCCCTTGTGGCAGCACTCCAGCGCCTGGCGCATCAGCGTGGTGTTGCCCACGCATTCGAAGCTGTAATCGGCACCGCCCCCGGTCAGCTCCACCAGATGGCCCACCAGGTCGCCCTCGACCTCCTTCGGATTGACGAAATGCGTCATGCCGAAGCGCCGCGCCATCGCCTCCCGCCCCGGGTTGATGTCCACGCCGATGATCTTGTCGGCGCCCACCATGCGCGCGCCCTGGATCACGTTCAGCCCGATGCCGCCGAGGCCGAACACCACCACGTTGGAGCCCGGCTCCACCTTGGCGGTGAACAGCACCGCGCCGAGGCCCGTGGTGACGCCGCAGCCGATGTAGCAGACCTTGTCGAACGGCGCGTCCGCGCGGATCTTGGCCAGCGCGATCTCCGGCACCACCGTGTGGTTGGCAAAGGTCGAGGTGCCCATGTAGTGGTGGATCGGCTTGCCGCGGCAGGAAAACCGGCTGGTGCCGTCCGGCATCTGCCCGCGCCCCTGCGTCACCCGGATCCGCTGGCACAGATTGGTCTTGCGGCTCAGGCAGTAGTCGCATTCGCGGCATTCCGGCGTGTACAGCGGGATCACGTGGTCGCCCGGCCGCAGCGAACTCACCCCCGCGCCCACCTCCAGCACCACCCCCGCACCCTCATGCCCGAGGATCGCCGGAAAAATCCCCTCCGGATCCGCCCCCGACAGCGTGTACTTGTCGGTGTGGCACAGCCCCGTGGCCTTCACCTCCACCAGAACCTCGCCCGCCCGCGGACCCTCCAGATCCACATCCTCCACCACCAGCGGCTTGCCCGCCTCCCACGCCACCGCCGCTACCGTCCTCATGCCCAAACCTCCCTCATGGCT
>NZ_QXGS01000164.1 GCF_003604215.1 Teichococcus vastitatis | reverse complement strand
GCTGCGACCAGGTGGACGCTGGATTGATGCGCCCGCCAACTACGGCTCGCGCAAGAGGCTGTATCATCGGTTTGTGCGATGGGCTGGCAGAGGCGTCTGGGTGAGGCTCTTCCAGGCCTGGCCGCAGCAGGCGGGCTGCCTGCGGAGCTGCTGCTCGGCAGCACTCCCGTGAGGGCCCATCGCTGTGCCACCGGCGGCAACGTATGGCCCGCCCTGCCGGCAAGCGGTTTCTGAGATCTGGCGCAGGCAGTCTGCATCAACGTATTCGGTCTCAGGGTCGAGCCCTGGCCAAGATGGAGATCCGCGCGTCGCAGGCTTCATAAAGGGGCCGGCATCAGGTGCCATTTTTCGCCGAAGGCTTGTGGGACACCGGTGACTGTCAGGCCATCTCACGTCCGCCACCCGCAGACTTTCTGCAGCCCTCTGACCGCGAGTTCGTGTCAGGGGCCGATCTTGTTTCTAGGCTGTCGCATGGCGACGCACTCCGACCTGTTCCGCAGCAGGGCCCAGTCGATGCGCGCCATCTTGGCCGCGAGGGCGACCGACCGTGTTGCCGTGAGCGCGGGTGAGGAGACCTCGTCACCAACTGCCCAGCGGGGTCGCGGTGCGTGACAGCGACGGCAGGGCCGATCGTGCTCACTGGATCAGGAGCTTGGGCAGGTATTTGCTGCCGCGCTTGGTGATGCCAAGCAGCTTCGGCCTGCCGCCGGTGGTCGCCTGCCGCAGCACGAGGCCGAGCCAGGCCGCGAGGACGCGGCCGCGCCCAAAGGTCTCGCGGCTGTCGACGGCGGCCACCAGCGCGGTCGCGTTCAGCACGCCGATGCCCGGGATCGTCGCTAGGCGTCGGGCCGCGGGATCATTGTGGGCCATCCCGGCGAATTTCTCACCGAGCGAGGCGATGCACTCGTCAAGCCGATGCCACTGCTCCGCCATGTCCTCCCGGAGCCGCCCCATCCTGGCGCTCACGACCGGGACCTCCGTGGCGAGGACGTCCGCCAGGGCGTCCCTGAGCTTGCGAACCGCCTGCGGCACGGTGATGCCGCGCTCGAGCAGGATGCTGCGCATCTGGTTCATCAGCGCGGTGCGCTGCCCACCAGACGATCGCGCGCCCGGTGCAGGATCTGCACGTCGAGCTGCTTCTCGCTCTTGAAGGCGACGAACCGCATCGGCGGCCGGGTCGCGGCCTCAG
>NZ_QXGS01000163.1 GCF_003604215.1 Teichococcus vastitatis | reverse complement strand
CTTAGGCGGAGATGCTGGCGACGACGCCGGCGCCGACGGTGCGGCCGCCTTCGCGAATGGCGAAGCGGAGGCCCTCATCCATGGCGATCGGCGCGATCAGCTCAACATCCATCGAGATGTTGTCGCCCGGCATCACCATCTCCACGCCTTCCGGCAGCGTCACCACGCCCGTCACGTCGGTCGTGCGGAAGTAGAACTGCGGACGGTAGTTGGTGAAGAACGGCGTGTGCCGGCCACCTTCTTCCTTGGTCAGCACATAGGCCTCGGCCTTGAACTTCGAGTGCGGCTTGATCGAGCCCGGCGCCGCCAGAACCTGGCCGCGCTCCACGTCCTCGCGCTTGGTGCCGCGCAGCAGCGCGCCGATGTTGTCGCCCGCCTGTCCGCTGTCCAGCAGCTTGCGGAACATCTCGACGCCGGTCACCGTGGTCTTCACCGTGGCCTTCAGGCCCACGATCTCGACTTCCTCGCCAACCTTCACCACGCCGCGCTCCACGCGGCCCGTCACCACCGTGCCGCGGCCCGAGATCGAGAACACGTCCTCGACCGGCATCAGGAACGGACGGTCGATCGCGCGCTCCGGCTGCGGAATGTAGGCGTCCACCGCCTCCATCAGCTTCAGGATCGCCTGCTCGCCCAGCTCCGGCGACTTGTCTTCCAGCGCCATCAGCGCCGAGCCCTGGATCACCGGGATGTCGTCGCCCGGGAACTGGTAGGAGCTCAGCAGCTCGCGCACCTCCATCTCAACCAGCTCCAGCAGGTCGGGATCGGCCATGTCGCACTTGTTCAGGAACACCACCAGCGCCGGCACGCCCACCTGGCGCGCCAGCAGGATGTGCTCGCGCGTCTGCGGCATCGGGCCATCGGCCGCCGACACCACCAGGATCGCGCCATCCATCTGCGCCGCACCCGTGATCATGTTCTTCACGTAGTCGGCGTGGCCCGGGCAGTCGACATGGGCATAATGCCGGTTCGCCGTCTCGTACTCCACATGGGCCGTCGAGATGGTGATGCCGCGCGCACGCTCCTCGGGCGCCTTGTCGATCTGGTCATACGCCGTGAACGACGCACCGCCCGACTTCGCCAGAACCTTGGTGATCGCCGCCGTCAGCGACGTCTTGCCATGGTCCACATGCCCGATCGTGCCAATGTTGCAGTGCGGCTTGTTCCGCTCAAACTTAGCTTTCGCCAT
>NZ_QXGS01000162.1 GCF_003604215.1 Teichococcus vastitatis | reverse complement strand
TACGACCCCTTCGCGATGGATATTCGCGATGAGAGCGGGCAGGTGTTTTTCACCGCGACCCTGACGCTGGACATGCGATGGACTGACCAGCTGTCGGATTGAGACCGAGTTCCTATTGCTCGGCAACCAGCGTCGAAACTCCCAAGGCCCGGAGGTACTCTCCACTCGAGACATCGCGAGGAGCTCCCATGACCGTCATCGTCTCGGTGAAGATCAACGACGGCGTCGTCATGGCGGCCGACAGCGCCGGCTCAATGGGAAGCGGGCAGGTCTACGCACACGCGAACAAGATCGCCAACCTGTGCCACGGGATGCCCCTCGGAGCGATGTCCACCGGAACCGGCGGCATCGGCAACGAGTCCATCGAAACGCTTCTCAAGGATCTCCGGCGGCGCTTCAGCGGTCTTGATCCGGCGCATGCCGACTGGAAACTCGATCCGGAAACCTACACCGTCGCGCAGGCGGCGGGGCGACTGCGTGCCTTTCTGTTCGAGGAGAAGTCGGAGGCCTGCCCGGATCCGACGAACCTTCAGCTGCGCCTGTGCGGCTACTCCGCCGGTCGCCCGCTGGCCGAGGTGTGGGAAGTCAATATAGCGGGGCCTACCTGTCCTCCGCCGCGCCAGATCATGGATGAGAGCAGCTTCGGTGTGCTGTGGGACGGGCAGTATGAAGCTCTGAACCGCCTGATCCTGGGAGCCGGGTTCAACATCGGTGAGGCCTTGGTGCGCCACGGCGTCCCCGCCGCGAGCGCCTGCAGGCGGGCTTGGCCAAGGACCTGTACGCGACGCTCGCGGTTCCTGCGATGCCGATCCAGGACGCGATCGACCTCGCCCGTTTCCTCGTCGAGACCACCATCGGCTTCATCCGCTTCGCTGTGTTCCTTCCCAAGTCCGTTGGGGGAGCCGTACAGATCGCCGTAATCACGAAGCACGAAGGCTTCCGGTGGGTCCAAAGAAAGGAGGCCTATCCATCCGGTCTCAACGAGGGCGGCTGAATCCTGCAGTGAGTAGCTGCGAACTCGATCTCAATGATCACAGGACCTCAGGCATGTCAGCTGACTGAGGGAAAAAGCCGACGCCCTTCAGGGTCTTCTCTCCTCGGAGAGGATCGACTGTTGATTGCCACTGAGAACCGACCCGGTTTGGGGTGAA
>NZ_QXGS01000161.1 GCF_003604215.1 Teichococcus vastitatis | reverse complement strand
TTCTGGCGAGCGGTGCTCACCCCCATCTCGGCCGGCCCCTTCATCCTGCGCCAGGCCGATCTCCATCAGCCGCCGCACCGCTTCCGGCCGTGAGGGAAACGGCGGGGGTTGCTGAGCGATCCAGGCATCCAGCTTGCCAGAGCTTCTGGCTGCAGCCGCACGCTGAGCAGGGTGCCGGGCTGATTAGGTATCGGGCCAGCGCCGGAGTGCTGGTGTTCCAGGTCGGCTTGCGCCAGAACGGCATAGCCCTGCCGCAGGATGACGACTTCGTCGCTTGGTCACTGTGCCGGGATCTACTGGCGGGGTCTGCCGACCGTCCGTGATCCAGCACGGACCCTCCAGGGTCTGTCGCATTAGTCAGGCCCTGGATCAGCACCGCGCCCTACAGCACGACGCCGCATGAAACTGCAGGTTTTACAACCTGTTCTTGCTGATCTGGCAAAATTATTGGCTATTGAAGAGGGTTTCTCAACTCCGAGGTTATTCTGTCCTCTTTGGCCGCCATGATGTGATCTTTCCTGAGTTCGGCTGGAGGAAGCAGGGCGGAACTGGATCGCTCATACTGGCTGCCAGGACTGCCCTACACGGACCAGGAAAATACTATAAACCGTAAGTAGAATTATTATAAATAATACAATCAAAACTAGAAATTGCGATAGTGATTCGCGCTGCCATACCATGGGTAGGTCAAGTGGCGAAAAGTCACGCTCCCTAGTGCGGGTATCAACCATGTTAAAGCTGCCGAAGCGCGTGATCGCCTCTGAGTACCGCTCGCTGAATCCTCCCCCTCTCACGCTGACGCTCGGGGATCATCGAGCTCAGTCAGACTGGGACCAGCAATGGGAGGCGGTCTGGGCTGATCTTCTGGCAAAGTTCTCCCAAGCTGACGTGGGCCTTAAAGATGGACCCTGCTACACCCCAGCCGTGTTCTCGGGCTTGCAGCGGACCAAGAACACTGCCACCCAGATCGGCGTGCTGGTGCTGGACAGCGATACGGGCCAAGACTTCTGGCCAGTCTTGGGCCGGCTCCGGGAACTGATGTGGAAGGGGTTCATCCACACCACCTACAATCACCTGACTGATGCTACGGTGATCGCTGCTGCGCCCTATGAGGAGTGGTGTAAGACCCATCCCGAGGGGACGATCGAAGAGTATCTCATCAGCAAGAAGGGGTTGGTGCCTGAGGTGGCCCGAGGG
>NZ_QXGS01000160.1 GCF_003604215.1 Teichococcus vastitatis | reverse complement strand
CGCGGTCAATTTGTCAGTTTCGGCCGCTTCTTGCCTGGCATGCTCGTTGTGATCATGTTCTGCCTGAGTGACAGCCCGCTCAGCTGAGGCCAGAGTCCTGCTGGTGGTGTTCAGATGCTCCTCAGCGGCGGGCAGCTGCGCTTCCACTTGATCAAGCCGCAATGTAGCTTTGCTGATGTCCTCTAGCTCTGCTCGCAAGCGGTGACATCGTTGCAGGGCTTGCCGGAAAACGTCACGAGCCTTCCGCCATTCGGCCATCGCCTCAGGTGAGCGGAGTGGTGGGTCGCGCCGAGCCAGCTTGCCGAGTGGCTTGCTTCGGTTCTGCGGGGCATCGGGCCAGCCGACAAGATTGAGCCAGTCGTTGAGCCCCCAATCGGCATCCCACCAGAACCTGTCAAAGAAGGCACGCCGGTTTTTGGCGCTGCCCAGTCGCGCCGCCATCAGCCCCCAGGCCCGCTCCGCATCCGGTGCTGCCGAGGAGATGCCCAGCACGGCGTCAGCCGTGGGCGCGAAATACTCCAACTTCTCGTCGTGCCAGAGTGACTCATCCAGTGCCTTGCTGCGCAGCGGCAGTTCCAGGCTGATGTTCTCCACCGCCGCATTGTTGCTACTGGCCACCACCACGGCGAAGTCCATCAGGTTGAGCCCTGTTAGACCGCTCCTTGGATCATCGAGACCCGCGAGAAGCTCGGCACGGGATACCAGTACGTTCGCGACCAGATCCCGCAGCAGGGTTGTCTTTCCGGTACCTGGAGGGCCATTGACCGCCATGAGACCGCCGCGATGCAGATCGCGAGTGATCGCGTTAACGGCTGCCTGCTGCAGCAGTGTCAAAGGATGCAGACCAGGACCGGGCCAGCGGCCCAAGGGAAACAGGCTGGGTTGCAGGAGGGAGGACAGTCGCAGCCGGTCGGTCAGGGCGTCCCAGGGTTGATCAGGCGGGTGTAGACCAAGATAGGCTGCTGCTGCATCAGGCAGATCATCTGCCGCTTGCAGCACTCGACCGAGATCGGGCAGCAGAAAGCTGGACAGGATCTCGGCACCCGGTGCCAGTTTCTGCATGATCCGGATGGCGCAGGGCGCTGTGACCCACAACTCGGCTGGTATGCCAAACTCACCAGCCAAATTGTGAGAGGTTGCCCGTAGGTCGCGCCAGGTCAGCGAGCGGGGACGGCCATCGGGGTCGGTGGGAGCAAGGATGCTGCCGAAGCG
>NZ_QXGS01000016.1 GCF_003604215.1 Teichococcus vastitatis | reverse complement strand
TGCCGCATACCGCTCATCGACATCGAAGAAGCCAGGCTGATCCGCCATCGCCACTGCCTCCGCTGACCGAAGCCAGTAAATCACCTCAGTGCCCTAACAGCGAGGTATTTCGAAGTGTCCATTCGGCGAAATGGCCCGGCTGGTCGGGAAACAGGCTCATCCCGCCGGTCGGCACGTTCAGAAGATGCCTGGCCTCGGGCGTCGAGCAGGCGAGGCCCGGCCCCACTTCCTCCGGCTGGAACACCAGCACTTCCATACCGGGGTGCGCACGGCGCGCCTGCTACGCCAGGGTGGTTCCGGCGAAGCCGCCGCCGATGACGGCCAGAACCGGGGGGTGCGCCTGCGCCGGCTCAGCCGTCGAGACGGCGGGCCTCATCGGGCAGCATGATCGGGATGCCGTCCCGGATCGGATAGGCCAGGCCGGCCTTGTCGCTGACCAGCTCGCCCCGCTCGCGGTCGTACCGCAGAGGGCCCTTGGTCACGGGACATACCAGGATCTCCAGCAGCCGGGGATCCACGGTGCCGCCGGTGGGCGAGTCCTGAGGGATGGAAGAAGCGGTGTCGGATGGGTTCGTCATCACCTTGATTCCTGCGCCGCCGCGCGCCGCCCGTCAACGGAGCGCGGCCAACCTAACTGGGCAGTCTGCCTGCCATCGGCCCGGCACTCTCGATCCGCAGCAGCGAGATCAGCAGCGACGTCCGCTGCGGCAGCCCGGGTGCGGTCAGCAGCGCCTGCTTCTCCGCATCGCCGAAGGGACACATCATGCTAAGCGAGTTCACCAGCGTGACGGCATCGGTGCGACCCACCGCTTCCCAGTCGGCCTCGATGTTGCGGCTCTGGAAATATGGCCGCAAGGCCTGCAGCAGTGCATCGCGGTCCACGCCCTCCTCGGCCGGCGCTTCGAGGTCTCCGCCATAAGGAGCGTAATCCGCCCGCACCCGGCGCACGCCGTCCGCGCGCTCGGGCAGTTCCTCCAGCAGGTCGAAGCGGCTGAGGCCGCGCAACGTGATCAGGTAGCGGCCGTCCTCCGTTTCCGCGAAGGAGGCGATCCGCCCCAGGCAGCCGGTTCGGTACGGGGTGGAGCGGCCATTCACCCGGGGATGGGCGGGATCGGGCAGCATCATGCCCAGCATCCTGCCATGCGCCAGGGCATCCTCCACCATGGCCAGGAAGTGCGGCTCGAAGATGTTGAGCGGCAGCCGCGCACCGGGCAGCAGCAATCCGCCAGTCAGGGGGAAGATGGGGATCACGGCCGGAAGTTCCTCGGGCCGGGGATGGAACGGATCCATGCCCGGCCTCGCATTGTTCAGCGGAATAACAGCGTGGAAAGGCCGCGCCTTGCCTTCACCGTGGCCGGGTCCATCGGACCCCAAGCCTCGAAGAACTTCAGCAACTGCTTGCGGGCGGCCTCGTCATTCCAGGCACGGTCGCGCTTGATCGCCTCCAGCAGGGCGGCGGCGGCCTCACCCCGCTCCTCGGCGGCATTCAGCGCGACGGCCAGGTCGATGCGCGCCTGGTGGTCATCGGGATCGGCGGCCAGCCGCCGCTCGAACTCGGCGGTCCGCTCGCGCGCCTTGCGGCCTTCCGCGGCGAGTTCCAGCGCCGATCGCACCGACACGATCTCGGCATGGCCGCGGATCTTCTCCGGCACGCTGTCGAGCACCGCCAGCGCCTGCTCCTCCTCGCCCAGCGCCATCAAGCAGCGGGCCAGCCCGGCCATGGCCTCGGCATTCTCCGGCTCCTGCTGCGCCAGGGCGGCGAACAGCTCCAGCGCGCCCTGGTGATCGCCGGCTTCCACCGCGGCCTTGGCCTCGCCCAGCAGATCGGCGGAAGGCATCTGCCCGCCGGCTAGCTTCAGCAGGTTCTCGACGAACTTCTTCAGCTCCGATTCCGGCAGCGCCCCCTGGAACAAATCGGCGATCTGGCCCTGCCAGAAGGCCACCACGGTGGGCACCGATTGCAGCGGCAGGCCCATCTGGGACAACTGCTGCACCAGGGCCCGGTTCTGGTCGATATCGATCTTGACCAGCCGCACCCGGCCCTGGCCGGCGGTGACCACTTTCTCCAGCGCCGGGGTCAGCTGCTTGCAGGGGCCGCACCAGGTGGCCCAGAAATCCACCAGGACGGGAACCTCGCGGCTGGCTTCCACCACGTCCTTCATAAAGGACTTGGAGTCGCTGTCCTTGATGATGGCGGCCGCGGCCGCAGCCGGTTTCGGTTGGTTCGGGTCGAAAATCGTGTCCATTGTCTTAAAGCACCGGTTCAGGAATTCCTTGCTGCATAGATGCGTGGGAAGGCTCGGCGTGCAAGGCGGCATCTGATGATGGCCGGCGCGACAGGGCCCGGCAGGCGCCCCGGAGGGGCAAGCCGGCGTTCAGGCGGCGGCGGGGTCGAACACGACCGCAGCATGGCCCAGGCCGCGGAGGAAGCGCAGCAGCTCGGCCGGGGCGAGACCGGTGCTGGCGGTGTTGGCCAGCGGGTGGAACCACGCCGTGCCGGCCTGCGCCAGCGCCTCGTCAACCGCCACCCGCACCCGGCCGGGCACCGCGTTGACCAGCCCGAAGGGCGTCACCGACCCGGGCCACACGCCCAGCTCGGCGAACAGCTCCTCCGGCGTGGCGAACTGGCCGCGCCCGGTGTTGAGCAGCCGGCAGAGCGCGTTCACCGAGACCTGCCGGTGCTGCTCCAGCACCAGCAGCAGGAACGGCTCGGGATCGGGGCGGCGCAGCCGGAGGAACAGGTTCTTGGAATGGGCACCGGGCAGGCCAGCGCGGAGCGCCTCGCCGCCGGCCACGGTGTGCTGCGGCGGATGTTCCACCGTGCGGGCGCTGATGCCGGCGGCGGCGAGCCGCGCCAGCAGGCCGTCCGGTGTTTCGGCCGGCCGGCCGGCGGTCAGGGCGGGAATGGCGAGAGGAGCGACGCTGTCCATCCCGCCCCCATAGGCGATGTCACGGCTCAGCGCATCGGCAGGGCGTAGAGCAGCCCGCCCTTGGTCCACAGGTCGTTGACGCCGCGCGGCAGGCCGACCGCGGTTTTCGGGCCCATGCTGCGCTCATACATCTCGCCGTAATTACCCATGGCCTTCACCACGTTGGCGGCCCAGGCAGGGTCGAGCTTCAGGGCCTGGCCTAGTTCCGGCGTGACGCCCAGCAGCCGCCGGGTGTTGGGGTTGACGGAGCTGCGCTTCATCTCCTCCACATTCGCGGCAGTGACGCCCTGCTCTTCCGCCTCGATCAGCGCGTTGACGTACCAGCGCACCAGGTCGAACCATTCATCGTCGCCGCGCCGCACATAAGGGCCGTAGGGCTCCTTGGAGAAGCGCTCCGGCAGGATGGTCCAGTCGGAGGGGTTCGGCATCGAGGCGCGGGTGGCCGCCAGCTGCGAGGCATCGGTGCCGAAGCTGTCGCAGCGGTTGTTCTGCAGCGCCCCGGCGGCTTGGTCGGTGCGCTCGAACAGCACCGGGGTGAAGGCCAGGTTCTGGCTGCGGAAGTAATCCGCCGTGACCTGCTCGTTGGTGGTGCCCTGGATCAGGCAGATGGTGGCGCCGGCCATCTCGGACGCCTTAGCGATGCCGGCGCCGGCCCGCACCATGAAGCCGTGCCCGTCATAGAAGTAAGGCGTGATGGCGCGCAGCCCCAGCGTCGCGTCGCGCAACATCGTGTGGGTCGAGGTGCGGAACAGCACGTCGATCTCGCCCGAGCCCAGCGCGGTGAAGCGGGTGGAGGAGGAGAGCGGCTGGAACCGCACCTTGTTCGGGTCGTTGAACAGCGCCACCGCGAGGCCGCGGCACAGATCCACGTCCAGCCCCTGCCAGACGCCCCGCGCATCGGGCAGGGCGAAGCCGGCGATCCCGGTATGGACGCCGCAGACCAGCTGGCCGCGCGCGCGCACCGCGTCCAGCGTGGCGCCGGCCTCGGCCGGCCGCTGGGAAGCGAACAGCGATGCCAGCAGCGCCGTGGCGGCGAGGATGCCTCGTTTCATCATGGTGCTCAGCCTTCCCGGATGCAGAAGCGAGAGCGTGCGGAGCGCCGGGCGCCACGTCAACAACGGCCACGTCCCCGATGGCCGGGTCACGGGGATTTGGGCCGCGCGGCGGACAGGGTTCGGCCGGATGCCGCGGCGATGGCGCGAAACGCCGATATTTCTCCAGGGCTGGGCAACCCGGAGTGCTTCATGTACTTTCCGTAATCTCTGGCGTGTGCTGCGTGCGCCGGAGGCTCCTGCCTGCGCGGGAGACAGCCAACGGAGGTTATTGAAACCCGAGCGCAGGACGTTTCCATGTCCCTTGCCCATCCCTCCGGCCGGAGCGATTCCTTGTTCCGGCGGTTCCTGCACAGCGGCGCCTCCGGCGGCCTGGTGCTGATGGCCGCCGCGGCGCTGGCCATCGTGACCGCGAACTCCCCGGCCGCACCGGCCTATTTCGCCGTGCTGGGCCACTATCTGGGCCCGCTCAATCTCCAGCACTGGATCAACGACGCGCTGATGGCGGTCTTCTTCCTGATGGTCGGGCTGGAGATCAAGCGGGAGTTTCTCGACGGCCAGCTTTCCACCTGGAGCCGCCGCATCCTGCCCGGCGCGGCCGCGGCCGGCGGCATGGCGGTGCCGGGACTGATCTACGTCGCCTTCACCCTGGACGATCCCTCGGCGCTGCGCGGCTGGGCGATCCCGGCGGCTACCGACATCGCCTTCGCGCTCGGCGTGCTGTCGCTGCTCGGGCCGCGGGTGCCCGCCTCGCTCAAGGTGTTCCTGGCGGCCCTGGCGATCATCGACGACCTGGGCGCCGTGCTGGTTATCGCCCTGTTCTACACCGGCGACCTGTCGCTGATGGATCTGGGCGGGGCGGCGCTGGTGCTGGCGGTGCTGATGGGGCTGAACCGTGCCAGGGTGCAGCACCTGCTGCCCTACCTGTTGCTGGGCGTCGTGCTCTGGGCGCTGGTGCTGCGCTCCGGCATCCATGCCACGCTGGCGGGCGTGCTGCTGGCCTTCTTTATCCCGATCCAGGTGACGCCAGGCCGCCCCGAGGCCGACCCGGCGCATTCCCCGCTGCACCGGCTGGAGCACGCCCTGCACCTGCCGGTGGCGTTTCTGGTGGTGCCCATCTTCGGCTTCGCCAATGCCGGCGTGTCGTTCGAGGGCGTCACCCTGGCCACCTTCGCCGCGCCGCTGACGCTCGGCATCGCGGCAGGGTTGGTGCTCGGCAAGGTGGTTGGGGTGTTCGGGATCACCGTGCTGCTGGTGCGGCTGAACGCCGCCGACCTGCCGGCCGGCGCGAGCTGGGGGCAGGTGTTCGGGGTGTCGCTGCTGTGCGGCATCGGCTTCACCATGAGCCTGTTCATCAGCCTGCTGGCCTTTGACAGCATCGCCCTGCAGGATCAGGCCAAGCTCGGCATCCTGGCCGGGTCGCTGGTGGCGGGGCTCGGCGGCTATGCGGTTCTTCGCCTGAGCCGGCGGGAAGGCAAGGCGCCGGGCACCCACGGCGCCTGAGCCCGGTGCAGGAAACCGGCGCCGCTGCTCAGGCGGCGCCGAGCAGGCCGATCAGCCGCGCCGCCTCGATGGCGGCGCGGCGGGAGGGCGGAATGATCGCCGGCGCGCGCGCCGTCATCAGCACCACGCTGACCACCTCGGCGATCCATTCCACGTAGAGCTCGCGGCTGAACCAGAAGGCCTCGTCCGGCTGCCCGGCGGCGCGGGCGGAATCGGCGCGAACCGCGGCCAGCAGCGCCCGCAGCCGGGCGCCCATGCGTTCCCCGGTCATGGCCTCCCGGCATTCGGACACGGCGCGCTCGGCCCCCGCGAAGGCCAGCGCCGCGCCCGGGGCGCTGGCCTGGGCATGAAGCAGCCGTGCTTCTTCCAGCGTGTCGTCGAGCAGGATGTTCAGGAAGTCACGAATCAGCATCGCCGTTCCCCCGCATCCTCCCCAGGCTGGACCCGGCGCCCGCCGCAAGGCAAGCGCCACGTAGCGCCCCGGCCTTGCCGTGACTCAGCCTTCCAGCTGGGCGTCCAGGGTGATCTCCGCCTTCAGCAGCTTGGACACCGGGCACCCGGCCTTGGCCTTCGCCGCTAGCTCCTGGAACCTGGCGTCATCGGCACCCGGGATGCTGGCGCGCAGCGTCAGGTGGACGGCGGTGATGGCGAAGCCTTCCGCCTGCTTCTCCAGGGTCACGTCCGCGCTGGTGTTCATCTGGCTCGCCGTCAGCCCGGCCTCGCCCAGGATCAACGACAACGCCATGGTGAAGCAGCCCGCATGGGCGGCGCCGATCAGTTCCTCCGGGTTGGTGCCGGGCTTGCCCTCGAAGCGGGACGAGAAGCCGTAGGGGGCGTCCTTCAGCGCGCCGCTCTGAGTGGACATGGTGCCCTTGCCGTCCTTGATGCCGCCTTGCCAAACGGCGCTGCCCTGAGCCTTCATGGTGCTGTCCTTGTTGTGCCGCGCCGAGGTGACGCTGTGGGCACAATGCGCGAGGCGCCCCGGGGTTGGCCGTGCCGCCCTGCCCTGACAGCGCAGGGCGGATCGTCTAGGATGCCGGGTTCCGGCGGCCGTCCGGCGGCGCTTGGGCGTTTCGGGCCGGCCGCGGTGTCGCAACCCTGGGATCGAGGATCCATGGACCCGGCCATTCTCCGCGCCAGCGCGCATCAGATACTTCGCGACGCCACCATCCCGGAACTGCCCAACCATTACAGCGGCAAGGTGCGCGACAATTACGACCTGCCGGATGGGCGCCGCGTCATCATCGCCACCGACCGGCTCTCGGCCTTTGACCGCATCCTCTGCGCCGTGCCGTTCAAGGGCCAGGTGCTGACGCAGACGGCGCGCTTCTGGTTCGAGGCGACGCGCGACATCTGTCCCAACCACGTGCTGGACTATCCCGACCCGAACGTGGTGATCGGCCGGCGGCTCGACATCCTGCCGGTGGAGGTGGTGGTGCGCGGCTACCTCGCGGGCACCACCGGCACCTCCCTGCTGACGCTGTACAAGGCGGGGCAGCGCGACATGTACGGGCTGAAGCTGCCGGACGGGCTGCGCGACAACCAGCGCCTGCCCTCCCCGGTGATCACGCCGACCAGCAAGGCCTTTCATGGCGGGCATGACGAGCCGCTCTCGCCGCGGCAGATCTTGGAACAGGGCCTGCTGACCGAGCCGCAATGGGAGCAGCTCTGCGAGTATGCGCTGGCGCTGTTCGCCCGCGGTCAGGCAATGGCGGCGGCGCGCGGCCTGATCCTGGCGGACACGAAATATGAATTCGGCACCGACGCGGAGGGCCGCATCGTGCTGGCCGACGAGATCCACACCCCCGACAGCAGCCGCTACTGGCTGGCAGGCAGCTATGAGAAGCGGCTCGCCGCCGGCGACAGGCCGGAAAGCTTCGACAAGGATTTCGTGCGCAACTGGGTGGCGGCGCGCTGCGATCCCTACGAGGACGGCATCCCGGACATTCCCGAGACGCTGATCCTCGACACCGCCGCCGTGTATATCCGGGCCTTCGAAACCATCACCGGCGCCCGCTTCGAGCCCGGCCCCGCCGATCGCCCGGTGCTGGAGCGGGTGCGGGAGAACCTCCGGCCGCTGTTCGGCTGAACGCGGCACAGGCCGCGATCGCGGTGAACGGCAGTCGGGATGACAGGCGGATTCATTTCGCTATCATCCCGAGCGCACCCGCGAAGGAAAACCGCCATGGCCCAACCGGACAGCACCGGCGCCGACACCACCGGCGTTTCGGCGCAGCAGAACGAACTCGCACGGCTCGCCGAGCGTCTCGCGGCGCTGGAACGCCAGGTGGCGGCGCTGACCGAGAAGCTGGATCCGAAGTTCGGCGATGATGGCGGCGGCGGTGGCGGTGGCGAAGGGAATGGCGGCAGCGACGGCTCGGGCTGAGCCGGCCTAGTCCGGCAGCCCGGCCAGTGCCAGGCCCCGGTACAGCGCCTGCTGGCGGGCCAGAAAGCCCGGCTCATCCGAAAGCTCCGCCTGCCGCAGCCGCGCGGCGGTCAGTTCGGGCTGGCGCTGCCGCACTTCGCGCACCAGAAGCGCCGCCTCCTCGGTGTCGCCGTTCAGCGCCAGCGCGGCCGCGAGGTAGAGCCGGCGCAGGTCGGGCGACAGAAAGGCCGGCCGCTCCAGCGCGCGGCGGAAGCGGTCCGCGCCGTGATCGCCACGGCCGATCTGCAGCTCGGCGATGCCCAGATAAGTCAGCCAGGTGCCGGTGAAGGGATGGTTCGCCTCCGCCAGCGCCATGGAGCGCAGCACCGGCTCCACCGCCCCGTCCGGCTCGCCCAGCAGGATCAGCATCCAGCCGATATTGGCGCGCGACGGGTGTTGTGACTCGTCCAGTTCCACGGCGCGGCGATAGGCGGCCAGCGCGTCGGAAGGGCGGCGCTGTAGGCGGAACACCGCGGCGCGGGCGGCATGCACCACCGGCAGGTCCGGGGCCAGCGCCACCGCACGCTCGGCCAGGGCCTCCGCCGCGCGCAGCTCCGCCGCAGGATCCGGGCTGAGGCCACTATTGGCCATGTTGGTGTGGGTAAAGGCGGCTTCGGCATAGGCCGGGGCGAAATCCGGCTCGGCGGCGATCGCCTTCTCGAACAAGGCCCGCGCGGCGAGCCAGTTCTCGCCGCGATTGCCGTTCGCGCGGTAGGCGGCGGCGCGGCCCTGCTCCAGCAACAGCCGCGCCGGTGACGCGGCCGAGGGTGGCGGCGCCGGATCGGCCACGGGCAGCACCGCCGAGGGCGACGGTCCGGGCCGCCAGGCCACCGGCGTCGACGGCCGCACCAGGACCACCAGCGCCACCAGCGCCATGCCGCTCCCCAGCAACAGCGCCGCGGCGCGCCAGCGCCGGCTCCGCACCGCCGGCGGGGCCGCGGGATCCGGCGCCGGCTGCAGCAGGTAGCCGCGCTTCGGAACGGTGCGCAGAAGGCTGCCCTCCGGCCCCAGGGCACGGCGGATCTCGCCGATGCACTGGGTGATGCTGTCATCCGTGACGGCCAGGCCGGGCCAGACCGCGTCCAGGATCTGCCGGCGCCCGACCACCGCCCCGGCGTGCCGCGCCAGCAGCTGCAGCAGCATCAGGCTTTTCGGCCGCAGCGGCACCTCGGCGCCATCCGGCCCCAGCAGCAGCCGGCGCCGCGCATCCAGGGTGAAGCGGCCAATGCGCAGCACGGCCTCGGCCGGCCCCATCGGTGCAGCCTCGCCCTGCATGCACAGCCCTCCCGGGACGCGCGGTGCGCCGAGCACAATTTCGGAAAAGTTTCGGTCCGAATCCAGCCAAATCTCGGGACGGAAAGCCGGTCCCGGGCGCTCCCTCCGCGGCCTCGCAGCCCCTCCGGGAGAAGCCCGTGCATCCGATCCCCTTGTTGAGCCTGATGACCCTGCTGCCGGCGCCTCCGGAGCCATTCGCGCGCCCGCTTCCGCCGGCCGAGGGCGCCTCGGCGGACTTGGCCCGCGGTCTGCTGTTCGCCGCCCTGGCGCGGCTGCTGGCGGAGCGCGCGGCCGCGCCGCCGCCCGACGGGTCGCGTTGAGCCATGTCCGGGGCGATGCAGACCCTGGGCGACCTGCCCTGCGCGGGATCGGCCCGGCGGCGCCTGGCCCGCATGGTGCCGGTGCTGCCGCTGCTGGCCATGGCGGCCGGCCTGCTGCTGCCGGATCTGGCGGCGCTGGCCCACCGCGCGTTGCCGGCCCTGCTGGTGGCCACCACGCTGCTCGGCTTGCTGGCGCTGGCGCCTCCCCTGCTGCCGCCGGGGCCGCTGCCCTCGCTGGCCGCCGCGCTGGGGCCGCCGCTGCTGCTGGTGCTGGCACTCGGTCTGGCGGCCCCGTTGCTGGGCTGCGGCGCGGCATGGCTGCTGGGTGCCGGTGCCGAGGCGCGTCTCTGGGTCGCCCTTGCCGCGGCGGCGCCGGTTGGTACCGGCGCCATCGGCCTGGGCGTGGCGCTCGGCCTGGGCGGGGGCCGCAGTCTGGCGGTGGTGGCCGCCAGCACCGCCGCCGCGCCGCTGCTGGTGCCGGCCGTGGCGGCGGTGCTGGGAAGCCCGGGCGGGGTTGAGCCGGCGGTGCTGGCGGAACGGCTGTGGTTGCTCGGCGTGCTGCCGGCCCTGGCGGCCTTGCCGCTGCGGCGCTGGCCGCCGCTGCGCACGGAAGTGGCCCGCCGTCACTGCGCCGGCGGCGCGGTGCTGGCGCTGTCGCTGACAGCCCTGGCCAGGATGGACGGGCTGGGGCCGCTGGTGGCGGCGCAGCCGGTGGCGATGCTGCGGCTCGCCGCGCTGGCCTGCCTGCCGGGACTGGCCGGCATCCTGGCCGCCTGGCTGCTGCTGCGTCGCAGCCTGCCGGAGGCGGTGCTGATCGGGGGCTACCGCAACGTTACCCTGGTCTGGGCCGCCTGCCCGGCCCTGCTTTCGGAGCAGGGCCGGTTGTTCATGGCGCTCACCGCGCTGCCGGTCTTCGCCACGCCGGCCCTGGCGACCCTGGCGCGCCGGGCCATTTCCACCCTGGCGGGAAGACACACGAGAACGTGAAGAGCCACCCGCCACTCCATAGGCACCGGGAGCGGCCTCCAATTGATTCGTCCCGCACTTTGCTTTACCGCGTGGGTGTGATCCAGATTGGTTATTCCCGCCACAGCGATGCACGCCAAGCGGTATTGACCTGTGTCAAGCCGTTGCTGGGCCACCGTCCCGACCTGGTGCTGGCCTTTTGCGGCGGTAAGCTGGACCCCGGAACCGTGCTCGCCGCCCTGCGCGACACGCTGGGCGACGTGCCCGTGGTGGGCGGCGCCTCCGCCGGGGGCATCACCCGGCAGGGCTACGGCTATAGCGGCCTCGAACTGGTGTTGATCGGCTTCAGCGGCGCGGAGGTGACGCCGCGGCTGGTGGTGCAGGACCTGCTGCCCGACGAGATGGCGGGAGGCGCCGCGCTGGGAGCCGCCGTGCGCGGCGTGGCCGAGGATGGCGCCGTGGTGCTCCTGTTGTTCGACAGCGTGGCCAGCCACCTGCCGTTGCGGCTGCATCCAGCCAGCCACATCGTCGAGGGTTTCCACCGCGGCCTCGGCGGCCGCGAGGTGACGCTGTTCGGCGGCGGGCTGCTGACCGACATGAACCTGTCGGACAGCTGGGTGTTCGACGGCGCCGTGCTGCGCCACCACGCCGCCGTGGCCCTGGTGTTTCCGCCCGGCATCGCCGTGGAAACCAGCATCCTGCATGGCTGCCGCCCGATCTCCACCTTCATGGAGATCACCCGGATCGACGGCGCCGAGGTGTATGAGCTGGATGGCCAGCCGGCGCTCGGCGTCATCGAGCGCATGCTCGGGCTGCGGCTGGGAGAGGCGCAGGGCCAGGAATTGTCGCTGGTGGCGACGCTGGGCCAGAAGCAGGGCGACCCCTTCGCCCCCTATGATGAGAATGCCTATGTGAACCGCCTGATCCTGCGGGCCAGCCCGGCCACGGGATCGGTCACCCTGTTCGAGCCGGATTTCTTTCCCGGCGCCAAGGTCCAGATCATGGCCCGCGACAACGCGCTGATGCTGGATTCGGCGCGCAACGGCGTGGCGGCCATGAACCGCGCCATCGAGGGCGGCGACAACCTGCTGGCGCTCTACATTGACTGCGCCGGCCGGGCCAGCGCCCGCAGCGGCGCGCTGACGGAGGAAGCCGAGGTCGTCCGCACCGGCCTGGCCGAGGGGGTGCCGTTTGCCGGCTTCTATTCCGGCGTGGAGATCGCGCCGTTTCGGGGTTATTCCCGCCCGCTGGATTGGACCGGCGTGCTCGCGGTGCTGCGGCGGCGGGGCTGATGAACCATCGTTTTCCCATGTCGGCCGGGCCGGCCGATGCCGGCCAGATGGAGCGCGAGCTCGCTTATTACCGGCGCGAATGCAACACGCTGGGCGCCGGGCTGCTGCGCCTGCAGGAGGAGCAGAGCCAGGCCTTCCGGGAAGCGCGGCGCTCGCGCACCGTGGCCAAGCTGATCCGCGAGGCCTACCGGCTGATCGACCAGAGCGACCTGCCGGAGGAGCTGGGCCCGCCGATGCTGGCCACGGTGCTGGAGAACACGCTGTGCGACCGCGCCGCGCTGCTGCAGGAGCACCCGCGCGGCAGCGGCCAGTTCACCGTGATGCATGCCGTCGGGCTGCCGGCCCCGGCCCTGGTGCCAGTGCTGCTGCCGGTGGTGCCCGCCTTCTTCTTCACCACCTCGCGCTCCCGGATCGAGCCGCCGGCCTATCAGCTCACCGCCATCCTGCGGGTGCCCTACATCCTGTGGTCCTATGACGAGACCACCGGCACCGCGCTGATCCTTGGCAACCAGAGCGAAAGCAATGTCAGCCGCCCGTTCGAGGATGCCGACCAGGAGATCGTGGAAGGCGCGCTGTCGGTCTACATTGACATCACGCTGCGCAAGCGTGCCGAGGTCGAGATGCGCGAGGCGCGCATCATGGCCGAGGAAGCCAGTTCCACCCGGTCGCGTTTCCTGGCGACGCTGACGCATGAGCTGCGCACGCCGCTGAACGCCATCATCGGCTTTTCCGAGATGATGGCCACCGGCTCGCGCTACCAGCTGACGGCGGAGCAGGTCGGCGAGTTCAACACCCACGTGTTCAAGTCGGCGAGCCACCTGCTGTCGCTGATCAACGAGATCCTCGACTACTCGGCCCTGGCGCGCGGGCGCACGCCGCTGACGCTGCGCTGGACCGAGGCGGGGGAGCTGGTGTCGGCCAGCCTGGGGGCCGCCAGCGCCGCCGCGGCCGAGCGCGAGGTGCGGCTGGCCACCGAACTTCCGGCGCAAAAGCTGTGGATCCGGGTCGACCGCACCCGGTTCCGCCAGATCCTCGACAACCTGCTGAGCAACGCCATCCGCTTCACCGGCGCGGGAGGGCTGGTCGGCGTGCAGGTGGTGGTGATGCCGGATGGCGGGCTGCGGCTCGAGGTGCGCGACAGCGGCATCGGCATGCGTGCCGAGGACATCCCGCGCGCGCTGGAGCCGTTCGAGCAGATCGAGAACCCGTTCAGCCGCAGCGTTACCGGCACCGGCCTCGGCCTGCCGATCGCGCGTGGGCTGGCGCAGGCGCATGGCGGCAGCCTGGTGGTGGAGAGCGAGCCCGGCGTCGGCACCACCGTAGCGGTGCTTCTGCCGGCGGAAGCGATGCATCGTGGCGCCGCGCCGCCCGGTGGCCGCAGCGCCGAGGGTTCCGATCCGGCCTCCCCGGCAGGCCGGCCGGCGGAGGAGGCCGGAGCGAAGGACTGACGGTCCGCCGCCCCAAACCGCTTCAGGCCACCACGCCCGGCGGCGTGGCCGCCAGCGTCGCCAGATTGGCATCCACGGCGCGGATCACGCCCCAGTTCTCCGTGTAGTTGACCGGAAAGCCCGGCGATCCGGCATCCTGGTCGTGCTGCCGGGCCCGCGCATAATCGGTCCATTTGCGCGTCGCCGGGCGGCGGTGATGAAAATCGTGGCACGGCGCGTCGCCCACCATCACGAAGACGCGGGCGAACAGCGCCCCGGTCAGCATGGTTGCCCACCAGCCGGTCCAGGCCAGCATGCCGCCGAGGCTGCGCGCCGAGCGGGCGGGCGGCATGGCGCCGGGGAACACGCCGGTGGTGGAGGCGCAGACAAAGGCCTTGCCGCGCGCGCGAATGATCTCGACGTCGGGGAAGCGGTGCTCGCACAGGATGCGGAACACGGTGGCGATCTGCAGCAGCACCGTGAGCGGCAGGAACCAAGCCACCAGCACCGGCAACCAGGCGCCGGTCAACGCCGCCAGCAGCAGCGGCGCGGCCAGCCCGGCGCGCGCCATCCAGTCGTGCTGCCGGTCGCCGCTGAACAGGGATGCCTGGATGCGCCGCAGCAGGAAACGGGCATGAAAGGCGGGCGAGACCAGGTTCAGGATGATGCGCCGCCATAACACGCGCTTCGCCACGCCCGGCTCCAGGCGGCAGACGCCGAACACGAAGCCGGTGAACTCGTCTTCCTCCGTCAGCAGCTTGTTGGCCGAATGGTGCAGCATGTGGTCGTGCTGGTAGTTCTCGAAGCGGGTGAACATCAGAAAGGCCGAGACCATGCGCCCCACCTGCCGGTTCCGCTCCCGCGAGCGGAACACGGTGCCGTGCGAGCAATGGTGAAAGATCACCACCTGGTACAGGCCGAGGCCGGAACTGGTGGCGGTGAGGCCGACCAGCAACAACAGCGCCGCCAGCATCCAGGGCATGGCCAGCAGCAGGGCCGCCGCGCTCATCGCGCTTCCCAGCGCCATGCTGGCAAGGCCGCCGATCACGTAGCGGCGCGCCGGGATCTCCCGCACCGCTTCCTCCGGTCCGGGCTTGGCGGTGAGCCAGGTGAGGAAGGGCTGCACCGCGCGCGGCAGGCGAAGCGCCATCTGGACCCGCGGATCATGCCGCAGGGTCAGCAGGCTTTCATCCTGAAGCGTTTGAATTTTCGAAATTCTCATGGGAAATCTCCTGTGCCGGAAAGTCGCCGCCAGTTGTTGGACGCTGGCGCACACAACGGTTTTATCGTGTTACCGAAACTTTCTATGCGGCTACTCGCGCACGGCCGGAGATTGTTTTAAGTGCGGAATGACTTGGCCTGCGGACACCTCCGAACAGGATCTTGATTCTGCGTTGTTCTTCCATCCGGCCTCGATGGCCGGCAGCAATTCAGTGCAGCGGGGAATTGTTCTTTTCACGACCACCGGCGTGCTGCCGCGTCGGCAGGGCCGGAGGCCGGCTTTCCGGGCGGATCCGCCAGACAGGTGACCGATGCGTTGCCTGGTGCGCGGTGCCGTTTCCCGCCTCCCCACCTGCCGACCGCGCGCAAGCCTCTCGTATCCGGATCGCTGGCGCGGCGAGCGGCGCTCGGCGCCGGCACCCAAGCGGAGCAGCCGGTGTGCATCTTCGCGAAGGTCTGGGCCTCTCGGCGGTGAAACCAGCAGCGGCTCCCGTCTCAGCTCGCGGACCAAGCCGGCGGCATGAGCATCAACAGGAATGGCCGCCATTGCGGGGAACATGACCGGAGTTTGCCGGGACGCTGGCGACCCACAGCCATCGCGCAGGGATGCCGGCTGTCGCGGGGCTGGTGCTGCGGCACGCCTCAGCCGCCGGTGATCGATGATGAGGGCGCCGGATTATTGGTCAGTTGGCGTCGGAAATGATTCGCCATCGGCCTTCGAGCCAAGCGACCTCGCCATGGCCTGGGGCTTCTAGCGAGCGGCGCGACAGTTCTGCCGTGGGGTCGCGATCTCGGTGAGCATCGCCAGGCCGGACGGCCCAAATGACGGCATGTCCTGGAAGCCATGCCCCGGCCTTGGAGATGCTGAGTGATCCTGGCCGCGGATCTGCGCGGTGCCAGCCTCGGCGGGCCAAGGGCGGTGCCGGGGCGAAGGTGCCGAATAGCGGCGCAGCGCGCGGCCGGTTCCGCCGCTCCGCTGCCCCGTTCCGGCACCGGGCCGGAAACGCCCGCTAGTTCAGGTTGAACACCACCTTCACGCAGCCATCCTGCTTGTCGCGGAAGGTTTTGTAGAGCTCCGGCCCCTGCTCCAGCGAGGTGCTGCGGTGCGTGATCAGGAAGGTCGGATCGATCCGCCCTTGCTGGATCAACCCCGTCAGTTCCTCCAGGTAGCGCTTCACATGCGTCTGTCCGCTACGGATGGTCAGGCCCTTCTGCACCACCGCTCCCATGTGAACCGGAATCGGCCCGCCATACACGCCGGGAACGGAGACAATGCCGCCGCCTCGCACGGCCTGCACGGCCTGCTCCAGCGCATAGGGACGCTGGGTGGAGGTCAGGGTTTCCTGGACCTTGCTGAGCATGCCCAGCATGCCGTGCCCGGCCGTCGCCTCCATGCCCACGCAATCGATCACCGCATCGGGGCCTTCCCCGTCCGTGATCTCCTTGATGCGCTCGATCACCTCCTCCTGCTTCAGATCGATGATGTGCGTGGCGCCGGCCTGCCGCGCCAGAGCCATGCGCTCCGGCACCGTTTCGATGACGATGATGCGCTCGGCGCCCATGATCTGCGCCGACTTGATGGTGAACAGCCCAACCGGACCCGCACCCCAGATCGCCACTGTCTCGCCGCCCTTCAGGTCGCAATGCACCGCCGCCTGCCAGCCCGTCGGCAGGATATCAGTGAGAAACAGCGCCTGCTCATCGGACATGCCCTCAGGCACCTTCATCGGCGCCACGTCGGCCATCGGCACGCGCACATATTCGGCCTGTCCGCCCCAATAGCCGCCGGTCAGGTGGGAGTATCCGAACAGCCCGGCGGTCGGATAGCCGAACATTGTCGCAGCTTCCGCCCCGTTGCGGTTGGAGCGCAGGCAGCAGGCCCAGTTGCCGCGCCTGCATTGCGAGCATTCGCCGCAATTGATGTTGAAGGGCACCACGATGCGGTCGCCCTTTTTCAGGCGGTGGTTCGGCGATCCCGTTTCCACCACCTCGCCCATGAATTCATGGCCGAGCACGTCGCCCGATTTCATTGCCGGCATCTGCCCGTCCATCAGGTGCAGGTCGGAACCGCAGATGGCGCAGGATGTGACCTTGATGATGACGTCGCGCGCGTCCTCGATTCCGGGATCCGTGACGTTGTCGCAGCGGATGTCGTTCTTGCCGTGCCAAGCGAGCGCCTTCATGACGGGCTTCCTTCCGTGATGGTCGCGGAGCCGGCGACTTCCGGTTGGAAGATGCCGCCACGGCCTGGAAACACGCTGCCGCGAAGGGTGGTTGCCGCCGGTGCTGCTTTTCTGCGGTTCGCCTGGCCTGCCGGCAGTGCGGCGGGACGGTTCGCGGCTGCGGTGTCGTGGCCCGGCAGGCACAGGCCTGCCGTTCTCCTCCGCAGTCAGGTTTCCCGCATCAGCAGCATCGATCCGGCCGGCGACCGCGGAACTGTTTACGGGATCCAGGCCGCCGGTCGCTGGCCGCTGGCCGCTGGCCGCTGGAGTGACGGGATATGGTGATGATCAGGGACTTGCGCCGCCGGGATGCCGCGTCCAAGCGGCCGCGTGGCGATAGCGCCGATGCCGGCCTGCATGCCGCTGCCGGAAATAGCCAGCCCGCCAGACTTGCGCTGGCCGCGCACCTGCCAGGCACACGGCGCTGGCCGGACGCACCGAGAGGGCGCGGAGAGCGGTAGCGCGGCGCCTCGGTTGCCCGATCCCTCCTGTGGCTTGCCGCCGGTTGAAGGCGCGCGGGATGCAAGGCGCGGGCTTTCCTGAAGCGGCGCGGCGGCGATGCCGGGAAGGGTCTTTCGCGGCCCGTCGGTGGGCCGCGGAACCGGCCGCCCAACCTGCAAGGCCCGTCGAGGCATCCGCCCCGCGGCGGGTTCGATTCGCGGCGGTCGCTAGGCCACGCTGCTGCCGGCGCCGAAGGGAAGCTTGCTGCCGCGGGACGTTCGCCATAATGGCAGCATCAGTTCGCAACGCATGCGGCCGGTTTCCCAGCGCTGCGTCACCGTGCCGCCGAGTTGGCGTTGCGCCGTGGCGGTGATCATCCGGGTGCCGAAACCCTTGCGCCGCGGCGCCACGTCGCGCAGGTGCCCGCCCTGTTCGGTCCACTCCATGAACAGCATGGTGTTGCCCGGCGCATCGGCGGCGCGCAGGAGTTGCCAGCGGACATCCACCTGCCCCCCGAGTTCTTTCAATGCGCCGTGCTTGGCTGCGTTGGCGATCAGCTCGTGCAGGATCATGGCAATCGGCTGCACGGTTTCGGCCGCCAGCGTTACCGGCGGCCCCTCCACGGTGATCTGCACCGCCGAGCCGCTGCTGCCGAGGCGGTACGGCGCCAGCTCGCGCTCCACCACGGCATGCAGCTCCGCGCCGGCCCAGTTCTCATCCGCTAGCAGCGATTGCACGCGGGCCAGGGCCATGACGCGCGCTTCCACCGAACGGGCGAAGGCGTCGGCGCTTTCGCGGGGTGTCAGCCGGATCACCGACTGCACCACCGCCAGCAGGTTCTTGGCGCGGTGATCGACCTCCCTCGCGAGCAGCAGGCGCCGCTCGTCTTCCGCCTTCTTGGTGGAGATGTCGCGCATGATGCCGGTGAAGAAACGTTGTCCCTCGCCGTCCCGCCATTCGGCGATGGCGAGATCCAGTGGCACGGTCGAGCCATCGCGGCGGCGGCCCTCCACCTCCCGGCCGCTGCCGATGATCCTGCGCTCCCCGGCGGCCAGGTAGCGCGCCAGTTGGGCGTCATGCCGGGCGGCGTCGCCGCTGGACATGATCACCGATACGTTGCGGCCGATCACCTCATCGGCGGGGTAGCGGAAGATCGCTTCGGCGGCTCCGTTGAAGGAATGCATGATGCCGGCCTCGTCGATCACCACGATGGCATCCACCGCGGTGTCGACGATGGCGCGCAGCCGCGCCTCGCTCGCCGTCAGGGCGGAGTTGCGCCCGGCCAGAACTTGCGCCGCCCGCGTGATCGCATCGCGCAGCGCCTTGAACTCTGTCACCGTGGCCGGCGGCCTCCCCTCGCCAGCGTCGCCGAGCGCCTGCTGCCGGCCTTCAGCCACGGCGTCCGCCTCGTCCGTCAGCACCTGCAAGGGCCGCACGATGCGCTGCGCCAGGGCGGCGGCGAGCAGCGAGGCGATGGCCAGGGCCGCGCCCCCGCCCAGCACGATGGCCATGAGCGGAGCGTTCCAGCTGGCGGAGTACAGGCTGGCCGGGGCCGCCACCGCCACGGTCCACCCTGAGCCGCTGCTCAGGAAGCTGAAGGCCGCGACCACGTCCTGCCCATCCGCCGTCTTGCCGCTGAGCAGGCCGGGAGCGTTGCTGGCAACGCCCGCCACATACCAGGGGGCCGCAGCCCTGCCCGGCGTCACGGTTTGCGAGGACCGGGCAATGAGCCGGCCATCACCATCAACCAGCGAGGCGAAGCGTCCATCGTAGAAATCCTGCGCCTCCAGCAGGATTTGCAGCCGTTCGGGCGTCACCCTGGATGACAAGGTCGCCAAGATCTGGCCGTCTCGCCGGATCGGCACCAGCACGGCGATGACCGGCTCCTGATCGCTGGCCGCGTTGATCAGGTTGCTGATGACGGGACGGCCCGTACGCAGCACCTCGAGGTTGGCGTCCTCCGCCCCGGTGCGTGGCAGCGGCACGCCGGGCGGCAGGCTGGTGTTCAGCAATTGCTGATTGTTGCGGCCGATGATGACGATGGGCGCGCCGAGAGCGGCGGCGGCACGGCGGGCATGCGTGTGCAGGGCCGAGAGATCGGTCAGGGGCGCATCGAGCAGCGGCGATTCCGCCAGGGTGGTGAGCGCCGCAATCCGGGCCTCGAACTCGCGGTCTGCGGCGGTGGAGAGGGCGCGCGCGGTGTCGCGCAGCTGGTCGTGGAATCCTTCCAGATGCCGCGTCACCGCTTGCCAGGATGCCATCCCACCCACGGCGAGGGCCGGCAGAAAGGCCACCACCACCAGCCCCAGCAGGTGGCTGCGCATTCCAAAGGTCATGTCACCCGGCAGCCAAGCCCTTCGCTTCGCCATTCCGCTTTCCCATTCACCGCCTGAAGCGATAACGAAGCATTCTCGGTTTATTGAGAAAGCGGAGTAGAAGGATCTAATTTTGAGAACCGTCGTGAAGTGCTTTCATTGCAGGAATGAAATTCACGAACTACAGCGTCCAATCCCGTGATGCTCCTCGACTCCGGCAGCAATCAAAAATGGGCCGGTTGACCATGAATCGTCTGGGCAGGCGGGGCCGCAGTCGAACCTATTCAGGAGCATCATCCCTTCCGCCCAGTCTGCTTCCGTGAACTATTTATTCTGGTGAGCTTGGCCGTGTCCAATGCTTCCTGCTCCACGGTTGCACGACGGTGTCCTGCTTCAGCGGGATCGTGACGGCCACGCCGGAACAGCCGCGCGCCGGCCATCCGACGGCCCTGCTGCCCGGTGGCCGGAAGGGCTCGGCGGTTCAGCCGGACGCCTGTTATCGTGCCATGCCCCGTCCGGTGCCGCGAAAGCCATGACTCCGTCAGCTAGGTCAGAGGAACGATCCGGTCCAGCGGAGCCATGGGCCGGCCGCAATTTGTTTGTCCGACTTTACCATGTGGCAAGATCTGATGGCGATACTTCGACCATCATGCATTAGGGGGCTGACATGAGGTCGGCAGAATTCATCCACGGGCCATTCACCATCAAGACCTTTATCGCGGATGGCTGGTATCGCGCCCGCGCTTTCCGGGACGGCGCTTGGTTCCGCGACGTGGCGGACTGGAGCGCTGAAACCCTGGACGAAGCGGTGCTGCGGATGCGCCATTCGCTGGATGAGTGGACCTGCCTCGATGACGAGGCCCAGCTCCTCGTTGATGGCTGAACAGAACGGCGCCGCGATGCCCCGGCGCCCGCTCCTGCCCGGAATGTCCTGGCCGGAACCCTCTGCCCGAGGCCTTCCGGCCGGAACTCAGCCGGCCTGCTGCAACGCCGCGCGCACACGGCTCGCGGATGGGATCGGTGCCACCGCGCCGTACCCTTCTGTGGACAGCGCAGCGGCGCAGGCGGCGTAGCGCGCCGCCACCTCCGGCGCATCACCGGCCAGGATCCGCGCGAGGAAGCTGCCGCAGAAGGTATCGCCGGCCCCGGTTGCATCCACCGGCTTGCAGGGAAAGGGCGGAATCCGCACCCGGCCTTCCGCCGTGGCCAGGTAGGTGCCCTCGCTCCCCATCTTCAACACCACGATCTTCGGCCCCAGCCGCAGGTAGTGATCCAGAATGGCGTCAGGATCCTCGAGCCCGATCAGGGTGCGTGTGTCATCGAGCCCGGGCAGCGCGATATCGGTCTGGGCCACCGCCGCCATGATCATGGCGGCTGCCCGTGGCACCGGCCACAGGCTGGCACGGTAATTGGTGTCGAACGCCACGGTGACGCCGGCCTCCCGCGCCGTACGGATCGCCTCGAACACCGCATCCGCGGCGCTAGTGGAAATCGCCAGGCTGATGCCCGAGGCATAGAACATCCGGGCCGCGCGAAGGGCGTCGCGCGGCAGCAGGTCCGGCGTGTAGCGGCTGGCGGCGGAGCCTGCGCGGTAGAACTGGAATTCGTGCCCTTCCGGGCCGTGGGTCACCAAATAGAGGCCCGTCCTGGCGGCCTTGTCGCGATGGATGTGGGTCGCATCCACACCCTCGCGCCGCCACAGCGCCATGAACTGCTCGCCCGGCCCATCCTGCCCGAGCGCGGTGATGTAGCCGCTGCGCGCGCCCTGCCGCGCCGCGGCAATGGCGGCGTTGGAGGTGTCGCCGCCGAAGCCTTCCAGATAGAGCGGTTCGCCTTCCGCCGTCTCGTGGCGGCGGTTCAGCTCCAGCATCGGCTCGCCCATGCACAGCAGGTCGAGGCTCATGCCACGGCGCGCCCGAGCAGCCGGTGCGCCACCGCCTGGATCGCCGCCTTGTCGCCGGCATTGATCCGCTTCTCGTCCACCAGCGCCCCGCCCATGCCGACAAAGGCGGCGCCGGCATCGAGGTAGTCCTGCATGTTGGACGGGTCGACGCCGCCGGTGGGGCAGAACCTCACGCCCGGAAACACGCTGCGCAGCGCCTTGACGTGGCCGGGGCCGCCGACGGAGGAAGCCGGGAAGACCTTCACCACATCGGCTCCGGCGGCGCGGGCGGCGCGCACCTCGGTGGGCGTGATCGCGCCCAGCATCAGCGCGGCACCCGCCTCGCGGCAGGGCTCGGCCAGTTCAGGCGCCACCCAGGGCGTCACCAGGAAGCGCGCCCCGGCCTGCAGGCAGGCCTCACCCGCCGCGCGGTCGGGCACGGTGCCGGCTCCGACCAACAGTTCCGGATCGGAAGCCAGGCTGCGGATCAGGGCCGGCGCGTCCGGCACGGTCATGGTGATCTCGAAGATGGTGAGGCCGGCCTCCTTCAGCCAGCCGACCACCGTTTCGGCGGCGCGGGCGGTGCCGGTGCGGATCACCGGAATGGCGCGCGCCTCGACGCAGCGGGCCAGGGCGGCCTCGATGGTGGTGTTCGGCATGGCGGGTCGTCTCCTTCCTGGGGGCCCGAAGGCCAGCGCGGCTCCGGCTCCTCGTCCCGGAGGATAACCCGAGTTGTCCGGCTTGCCGACAGAGCAAGCCGGTCCTTCCGCGCATGGGCTGCGCCGGAACGGCAGGCGGGCCGTGCCGGCTGTCCCAGGAGAGGACGCAACCTCGCCACTCAACCACGGCCGGGCCTGGCGGGGGGGGTGGTGGGTTTGCCGGCGCCGCCATATCCAGCGCAATGCCGGATCCGGCCCACCGACACCCGCCTCCCTGCCGGGCGCTTGCGGCGGATCGAGAAGGCGGTGATCGTGGCAGCACAACGGAGCCCACCGCGTGACCGTCTCGCCCCTCGTCTCCGCGCCGCCGCTGCCCGCCAGCAAGTTCCGCGATCCCGATCGCACTGCCCGGGGAGAGCCGCGCGCCCATGTCGCGCTCTCGGCGCTGCGCACGCTGTGGATCAACACCGGCACGCTGTGCAACCTGACCTGCGCGCATTGCTACATCGAGAGCAGCCCGCGCAATGACGCCCTGGCCTACATCTCGGCAGCCGAGGTGATCGCCTATCTGGACGAGATCGCCGCCGACCGGTTGCCGGTCGAGGAGATCGGCTTCACCGGCGGCGAGCCCTTCATGAATCCGGACATGCTGGCGATGCTGGAGGCGGTGCTGGCCCGCGGCCTGCGCGCGCTGGTGCTGACCAACGCCATGCGGCCGATGCAGCGCCATGCGGCGGCGCTGTCGGCGATCAACGCGGCCCATCCCGGACAGCTCACGCTGCGCGTCAGCCTCGACCATTACGGCGCCGCGCTGCATGACCTGGAACGCGGCGCCGGCACCTTCGGCAAGAGCCTGGACGGGCTGCGCTGGCTGGCGCTCGACGGGTTCCGCATCGGCGTCGCCGGCCGGGCGGCCTTCGGGCACGAGCCCGAGGCGGCGCTGCGTGCCGGCTTCGCCCGGCTGTTCAAGGCCGAGGCCCTGCCGGTCGACGCGGCCGACCCGGCAGCGCTGGTGCTGTTCCCGGAAATGGACCCGGAGGCCGACGTGCCGGAGATCACTACCGCCTGCTGGGGCATCCTGGGCAAGTCGCCCGACAGCGTGATGTGCAGTTCGTCGCGCATGGTGGTGAAGCGCAAGGGGGCGGCAAGGCCGGCGGTGCTGGCCTGCACCCTGCTGGCCTACGACCCGCGCTTCGAGCTGGGCGCCACCCTGGCCGAGGCCAGCCGCCCCGTTGCCCTGAACCACCCGCATTGCGCGCGGTTCTGCGTGCTGGGCGGCGCCGCCTGCAGCCGCTGACGCGTCTTCCTCCAGTGAGAACCGCCATGCCGATCACCCGACGCGCCATCCTGCTGGCAGCACCGTCGCTGCTGCCGCTGCCGGGGCTGCTGAGCCGATCCCTGGCCCAGGGCGCGCCGCTGCGCTGCGCCGTAGGGCCGTTCCAGCCGACGGCCGGCGACACCCGCCGCGCCTATGAACCCTTCTTCGCGCGGCTGGCCGCCGCGGTGGGCCGGCCGCTGGACCTGACGGTGACCACCGACTGGGCGGGCATCGCGGTGGCGCTGGCCAATGGGCAGGTGGATTGCGCCTGGATGGGGCCCTGGGGCTATGTTCTGGCCCGCGACCGGGCGGGGGCGGAAGCGCTGGCGGTGGTGGAATACCAGGGCAAGCCGACCTACCACGCCATCATCATCGGCCGGCCGGAACTGCGCATCGCCCGCTTCCCCGAGGATGCGCAGGGCCTGTCGATCTCCTTCGCCGATGCCGGCTCGACCAGCGGCTGGCTGATCCCGCACCACTGGTTCAAGACCCGCGGCATCGATCCGCGCCGCCACTTCCGGTATCGCGACGGCGCGTCCCACGCGGCCAACGTCATCGCCGTGGCCAATGGGCAGGTGGACCTCGCCACCGATTACGACCGCAACCTGGCGGCCATGGTCGCGGCCGGGCGCGTTCGGCAGGAGCAGGTGAAGGTGGTGTGGACCTCCGATCCGCTGCCCAACGACGCCCTGGCGGTGCGGCGGGACCTCGACCCGGAGGTGAAGCAGGCGCTGCTGGCCGCCGCCCTCGGCATCGACGCGGACGCCGCCAAGGCCGCGATGCCCGCCAACTACACCGGCTGGCAGCGCGCCGCGCCCGACAGCTACGCCATCATCGAGGCCGCCGGCCGGGCCCTGGGGCGGCTGAACGGCGCCTGATGCGGCGGCTCGCGATCCTCGCCGCGCTGGCGGCGCTGTACGCGCTCAGCATCTGGGTGGTGGCGCCCGATCCCGGGCGGCTCTGGACCGGTCTGCCCCGCCTTGCCGGCTGGCTGGCGGGCGGCTTTCCGCCGGATTTCTCCGGCCCGGCCGACCTCGCCCGCCGCGCCGCGGAGACGGTGGGCATCGCCACGCTGGGCACCACGGCGGCGGCGCTGCTGGCGCTGCCGCTGGCGATTCTGGCGGCCCGACCGGTGGCTCCCCTGCCCTGGCTGTACCAGCCGGCACGGGCGCTGCTGGACCTGCTGCGCGGGGTGGACGGCTTCGTGTTCGCGCTGATCTTCGTGGCCGCCGTCGGGCTCGGCCCGTTCGCCGGCATGCTGGGCATCGCGCTGCATTCGGCCGGCTCGGTCGCCAAGCTGTGGTCGGAGGCGCTGGAGGCCGCCGACCTCGCCCCGGTCGAGGCGGCGTTGTCCGCCGGCGCGTCCCGTGCCCAGGCGGCAACCGTGGTGCTGCTGCCGGAAACCCTGCCGCAAACCGCCTCGGCGCTGTTGTATGTCTGGGAGTTCAACATCCGTGCCTCCACCGTGCTGGGGTTGGTGGGCGCTGGCGGGCTGGGCCAGGAGCTGAAGAACGCGGTGGACCTGCTGGACTTCGCCCGCGTGCTGGCGATCCTGCTGATCATCACGGCGCTGGTGCTGACCGCCGACCGGCTCTCGGCCGCGCTGCGCCGGGCGCTGCTGTGAACCTCGTCGCGCCTCCTGCCGCGCGCATCGGCGCCGGCGGCCTCGTTGTCGACGGGCTGGAGGTTCGGCGTGGTGGCCAGGCGGTGCTACGCGGCGTCTCCCTTGCGGTGGCGCCCGGCGAGGTGCTGGCGATCGAGGGCGAGTCCGGCGCCGGCAAGACCACGCTGCTGCGTGCCGTCGCCGGGCTGCTGCCGCATAGCGGGCAGGTTTCCGCCGCCGCCCGCCCGGCCCTGGTGTTCCAGCAGCACGCCCTGGCCAACCGGCTCTCGGCCCGCGGCAATGTTCTGGTGGGCACGCTCGGGCGGGTCGGCTTTCTGCGCGCCACGCTGCGGCTGTGGCCGGCGGCGGAACGCGCCCTGGCCGATGACTGCCTGGAGCGCGTCGGGCTGGCAGGCCTGGGCGCGCGGCGCGCCGACCGCCTGTCGGGCGGACAGCGGCAGCGCGTCGCCATCGCCCGCGCCCTGGCGCAGCGCGCCCCGGTGCTGCTGGCGGATGAGCCGGTGGCCAGCCTGGATCCCGGCAATGCGGAGGCAGTGCTGGCGTTGATCCGGGATCTGGCGCGGCACGAGGGCCTGGCCGTGCTGCTCTGCCTGCACCAGCCCGCCCTGGCACAGCGCTTCGCCGACCGCCGCCTGCGGCTGCACGAGGGAAGGCTCCACCCACCATGATCCGCGACCAGTTCGACGCCGCGCCCGTGCTGCGGGCGGATGGGCCGGTGCTCTGCTTCGGCGGGCCCTATTCCAACCTGCAGGCCACGCGGGCGGTACTGGCCGAGGCACGGCGCCTGGGCATCCCCCCTGCCCATATCTTCTGCACAGGGGACGTGGCCGCGTATTGCGCGGACGCCGCGGCGACGCTGGATCTGGTGATGGCGAGCGGCATCGCGGTGATCGCCGGCAATTGCGAGGAAAGCCTGGCCGCCGATAACACGGATTGCGGCTGAGGCTTCGAGGGCGGCACCGCCTGCGACCTGTTGTCCCGCGCCTGGTACGCGCATGCGGCGCGGCAGGTGACGCCGGAACAGCGCGCCTGGATGGCGGCCTTGCCCTCGCGACGGGTGCTGGAAATCGCCGGAAGGCGGCTGGCGGTGCTGCATGGCGGCGCGAACAGCACCAGCCGCTTCCTGTTCGCCTCCGCCGCGGAGCAGACGCTGCGGGACGAGCTGACCGCCACCGGCTGCGACGGCATCGTGGCCGGCCATTGCGGGCTGCCGTTCACCCGCCGGCTCGGTGCCGCGCTCTGGCACAACCCCGGCGCCATCGGCATGCCCGCCGATGATGGCACGCCGCGCGGCTGGTTCTCGCTGCTCCGGCCGGACCCGGATGGGCTGCGGGTGGAGCACCGGGCGCTGCGCTACGACCACATCGGCGCCATGGCCGCAATGCGGCAGGCCGGACTGCCGCCGGATTACCGGCTGGCCCTGGCCAGCGGCCTGTGGCCCTCGCGCGACGTGCTGCCGCCGGCCGAGCGGGCACTGGCTGGCCGGCCCCGCTCCGAGACCAGTCTGCTCTGGCCCGCCGCCGGCTAGGGCAAGGCGCCGAGCAGGCCGGCCAGGCGCCGGCTCCAGGGGCCGAACAGGCGCTCGGAATAGAAGGCGCCGGCGACCCGCTTGCCGGCCTCGGCGCGGGTCGGATAGGGCAGGATCATGCCGGCCACCGCCGAGAGCGGCACGCCACGGCCGATCGCCTGGGTCCAGAGCCCGATCATCTCCCCCGCATGCGGCGCCAGGATGCCGGCACCGAGCAGCTTGCCCCCCGGCGTCACCACCAGCTTCACCAGGCCTTCGGTGCGCCCCTCGGCGATCGCGCGGTCGTTCTCCGCCATGGGAAAGCGCAGCACCCGGTGCGGCCGGCCCGTTCCGGCCGCCTCGGCCTCCGTCAGGCCGACCTGCGCCAGCTCCGGGTCGGTATAGGTGACGCGCGGCAGGGCTGCGTAGTCGAGCCGCGCCGGCAGGCGGAACAAGGCGCGCCGGATGATGATGCCGGCATGGTAGCCGGCGACATGGGTCAGCCGGCGCGGGCCGATGCCGTCCGGGTCGGCGATGTCGCCGGCGGCGAAGACATGGCGCTGCGTCAGGCTGCACAGGCCGCGATCGGTGGCGATGCCCTGCGCCGTGGCGCGGATGCCGGCGGCGTCGAGCCCCAGATCCTCCAGGTTGGCGCGCCGGCCGGTGGCGACCAGCAGGTGGCTGCCGGCGATCCGCCGGCCATCCTCCAGCACCAAAACCGGGCCCGGCTCGGCGGCGGTGACGCGGGTGTTCTCCAGCAGGGCGACGCCCTCGGCCTGCAGCACGTCGCGCAGCCCGTCGGCCAGCTCGGCATCCTCCTGCGCAGCGATGCGGCCCTGCTCCACCACGGTGACGCGGCAGCCCAGCGCGGCATGCGCCTGCGCCATCTCCAGCCCGATGGCGCCACCGCCGAGGATCAGCAGGTGGTCCGGCCGCTCCGCCAAGTCGAACAGCGTGTCGTTGGTCAGGAAGGGCAGCGCGGCGAGGCCGGGGATGGGCGGCACCGCGGCGCGGCTGCCGGCGGCGACCACGATGCGGCGCGCGGTCAGGCGGCGGCCCTCCGCCATCAGCGTCCCGGGCTCGACGAAGCGCGCCTCGGCGCGTAGCACGGTGGCGCCGAGGCCGCTGTAGCGCTCGGCGGAATCCACGGGCGCGATGGTGTCGATGGCGCGGCGCACATGGGCGCGGACACCGGCCCAGTCGATCTCCGGCTCGGCCACGCGTACGCCGTAGCGCGCCGCGCCGCGGGCCGAGCGCGCCGCATGGGCCGCGCTCAGCAGGGCCTTGCTCGGCACGCAGCCGACATTCAGGCAATCACCGCCCATGCGGTCGCGCTCGATCAGCACCACCTTCCGGCCGAGCCGCGCCGCGGCATAGGTGACCGACAGACCGGCCGAGCCGGCGCCGATCACCGCGAGGTCGAACTCAGCCATGCGAAGCCTTCCAGCGGCGCCAGGCCACGGGTAACAGGGCGAGCAGCGCCAGGCCGATCAGCGGCAACAGCACGGCGGGCCGCAGAATGATCGACAGGTCGGGCTGCCGCCCCTCGTCCAGCACGCTGCCGATGCCGGCGCCGACCGAGGCGAACACCAGCGTGCCGGGAATGATGCCGATCAGCGTGGCCAGGGCGAAGGTGCCGAGCCGCATGCGCACCAGCGCCGGCGCCAGGTTGACCAGCCAGAAGGGAAACAGTGGCAGCAGCCGCAGCGCCAGAAGGTAGCTGAAGCCATCCCGCTCCAGCCCCGGGCGGATGCGGTTCATCATCGGTCCGGCGCGCGCCGCCAGCCAGTCGCCCACCGCGTGGCGGGCGGCCAGGAACAGCAGCACCGCACCCAGCGTGGCGCCCAGCACCGCGACCGCGGCCCCCGCCAGCGTGCCGAACAGCAGCCCGCCGGCCATGGTCAGCACGGTGGCGCCCGGCAGCGACAGCGCGACGGCCAAGGCGTAGAGCAGGCCATAGCCCAGCGCCGCCGCCGCCGGCCGGGCCGCCACCAGCGCCTGCAGGAACTGCCGCTGCTCGCCCAGATAGGCGAAGGACAGGGTGCGCTGCAGACCGAGGCCATAAGCCGCCGCCAGTGCCAGGATGACGAGCAGGACCGGCCACAAGCGCTGCCACCTCATGCCGGTCCGACTCCAGCGTCGCAGGCCATGTTCGCGCGGGCTCCGGGTTCGCTGCCTTTCATACGCGATATTGCTCCGGCTTGCTTCAGCTGCGGCGCATCGCCGCGGCGATTTATTGTCGCTTTCCAGCTTCCGCCGGGGATGCCTAGACTCGCCGGGAATCGACAAGGTTGGAAAGCAATGCTGGTGCAGCGCGCGGTGCTCGGCTTCGTGGCGGCGGCCATGTCTGTTCTGACCTTCCACCAGGCCATGTGGGGGTTGCTTTACCTGCTGGGGATGATGCCGGTGGCGCCCTACCCGACCGCCGCGGTTCCCCCCCTCGGCATCCCGCAGATCCTGAACCTCGCCTTCTGGGGCGGGCTGTACGGCGTGCTGTTCGGCGCGGCGATGCCGCGGCTGCGCGGCCGGCTCTGGCTGTGGGGCATCGGGCTCGGCCTGCTGGCCACGGTGGTGGGGGTGCTGGTGGTCGGGCCGTTGAAGGGCCGGCCCGTCAACCTGTCCGGCCTGTCGCTGCTGCGCCCGGTGCTGATCAACGGCTTTTGGGGGCTCGGCGTCGGGCTCATCGCCCCGCTGCTGATCCGTCGCCGGACAACGCTCACCCGCGGATGACGCTGCGGTGCCGCCGCATGAAACGCTGGTCGATCCAGTCCTTCAGCAGCAGGGCCGGGCGGCCGCGCCAATGCAGCGCGCCGTAATTCGCCAATCCGGTGCCATCGCCGAGGTTCATGATCCACAGCGCGCCGGGTCGCGGCCGGAAGGCTCGTGGCGCCCCGGTTCCCAACGCCGCCAGCAGGTTGTGCAGCAGGACCGGCGCCTGCCGCACCGCCTGCACCCCGGCGCGGGGCAGCGGGTGGCCGGCGATCGCGACGCAGTCCCCGGCGCCATGCACCCGCGGATCGCCAAGGCTGCGCAGCTGCCGGTCGACCAGCAGGGCGCCCCCGGCATCCAGGGGCAGACCGAAGCCGCGCAGAACAGCGGGAGGCACCAGGCCGCTGGCGTTCACCAGAAGGTCGAATGGCAGCTGCCGGCCTTCCGGAAGGTGCAGCAGGCCGGGCCGCACGGCCCGCACCGGCCCATCCTGCCGCAGCATGATATCCTGATCCTGCAGCGCCCGGATGACGCCGGCCGCGGCCGAAGGCCGCAGGCTCCGCAGCAATTCCCCGGGCGGGCACACCAGCGACACCGAGGCGGCGGCGCCCTGCCGGCGGACCAGGGCCGCCAGATTGGCCGCCAGTTCGCAGCCGGTGACGCCGCCACCGGCCACCACGATCCGCGCCGGTCCGGTGCCGGCACGGAAGCCGCGCTCCAGCGCCTCGCGCAGCGCCCACAGCCCGGCGATCGGCTTGGCGCCGGTGATCATCGGCAGTGCCTCGGGCGCGGTGTCGGGCAAGGGAGCCACGCTGCTGCCCAGCGCCACGGACAGGGCGTCGTAGGCCAGCGGCGCACCAGCGGCCAGCCGCACCAGCCGCGCCGCGCGGTTGAGGCCCGTGGCGCTGTCCCGGACGAAGCGGACACCGCCCTGGGCGGCCAGCGCCGCCACGTCGATCTGGTCGGCTGCCGCGTCGTGCCGGCCGCCGAGCATGCCGGTGGCGAGGCCGGAATACCAGAACGGCCCGGGCGCCACGAGGGTCACGGCGTGGCCGGCCCGGCGGAAGCGTGCGGCATGGCGCAGCAGGTGGAGATGGGCGTGCCCGGCCCCCAGCAGAACCAGGTGGCGGCCCTGCGGGCGGCATGATGCGGCGGGCTGGCTCATGATCCGGGATCTGTGGACGGATGGCAGCCATACGGCCGGCGGCACCACGCCGCCAGGAGAAAGGCCGCGCCTGAGCGTGATCATCCCGCTGGCGCAGGGGGAAACCGAAGCGCCCGGGCTGCTTGGCCAGCTCTGCGCCCTGCCAGCCGCGAGCGAGGTGCTGCTGGTGCAGGCCGGCGGCGAAACGATGGAGTTGCCCAAGGCATGGCCCGCCGCCCTGCCCCTGCGCCTTTTGTCCACGCCGGCGGGGCGGGCACGCCAGATGAACGCCGGCGCGGCGACGGCGCGTGGCGAATGGCTCTGGTTCCTGCATGCCGACACCCGGCTGGACGCGGCCGCCCTGGGCGCCCTGCAGGCCGTGATGAGCGGATCCCAACCGGTGCTGGGATGGTTCAGCCTGGCCTTTGGCCAGGATGGGCCGGCGCTGGCGCGTTGGAATGCGCGCGGCGCGAACTGGCGATCACGCCGGCTCGGGTTGCCCTTCGGCGACCAGGGCTTCGTGCTGCCGGCCCTGTGGTTCCACAGGCTGGGCGGCTTCGACGAGACCGCGCCTTATGGCGAGGACCACCTGCTGGTCTGGGCCGCCCGTGGCGCCGGGCTGCCGCTGCGGGAGATCAACGCGACCCTGACCACCAGCGCCCGCAAATACGCCAGGCATGGCTGGCTCCGCACGACCTGGCTGCATTGGCGGCTGACCGCCCGGCAGGCGCTCGGTGCCTGGTGGCGCCTGAAACGGAAAACCCCGACATGACCGCGGCGATCGCCATCTTCGTCAAGACGCCGGGTCTCTCGCCGCTGAAGACGCGGCTGGCCGCCGGAATGGGGAACGCGGCCGCCAGCCGCTTCCACGTCCTGGCGGCGGCGGCGGTCGCGGCGGCGGCCCGGGGCGCGGACGACGTGGTGCAGGGCTACTGGGCGGTGGCCGAGGAAGCCGGCTGCGACGCCGGGATCTGGCGCGGCTTCCCGGCGCTCTGGCAGGGTGAAGGCGGACTCGGCCAGCGGCTCGACCGGATCTACGCATCCTTGATGAAGCGGCATGACCGGGTCCTGCTGGTGGGCGCCGACATGCCGGCGCTGACGCCCGCCCTGATCCGGCAGGCCGTTGCGCGGCTGGATGATCCGGACTGCCCCTATACGCTGGGTCCCGCAGAGGATGGCGGCTTCTGGCTGTTCGGCGGACGCGCGCCGGTGCCGGCCGAAACCTGGGCTGCGGTGCCCTACTCCACCAGCGGCACCGCCGACGCGCTGCGATACGCCCTGCGGAATCGTGGCGGCCTGTCGCTGTTGCCGACGCGGCGGGACATCGACACGGCCGACGATCTTCCGCCTCTGCGCGATGCCCTGCGCGGCCTCGCGGAACCATCACCGGAACAACAGCGCCTGGCAGCCTGGCTGGAGGAAGTCCGGTTGCCCGGCTAGGCAGCGGAACGCGCGTGCAGCCGGCGCCGCAACAACCGCGGCGCGCCGTCGTTCCCGCATCGCATCCGGATCGCGCATGATCGCGGCATCGCACGTCGGCGTCGTGTTCCAATGCTGACTACAGAGATCGCCTCCACGCACGTTGATCGGGCGCAGCCCGGCGATGGATCGGGCCGGACCAGGCATTCCAACGCATACCGGACTGCCGTGCTTCCACTTCAACGTCGCGTTGAGACGGCCATGGCTGTTCCGCCTCATCCACACGAAACTGAAACAAACAGGCTTGACTGTATTCTTGTCGGCAGCGCACGCTTCGTTGCAACAACCGCGACGGAGCCCATGGTGCGGAGATCCCAGCACGAGCGAAGCGCGGACACCACGGCGCGGCTGCTCGATGCCACCATCGACTTGCTGCACGACCGTGGCTTCTATCGCATGTCAACGCCGGAGATCGCTGAGCACGCCGGCATGTCGCGCGGCGCGCTGACGCATCATTTCGCTTCCAAGGAGGAGATCATCGTCGCGGCGATCGCACGCCAGTTGCGAGGCTGCACTGCGGCTCTGCACCAGATGGCCGGGGAGATCCGGCGATCCGGCGGCTCGGCGGACGAGATCGTCGATCACCTGTGGCGCATGATGACCGACCGGTTGTTCTACGTCACCATGGAGTACCTGCCGGAAGCCCGCCACAATCCCGAGTTCCGTCGCAGCATCCTGGTCGTGGTCAAGGAATTCCACGCCGGGCTCAACGCGGTATGGGCCGAGCTGGCGAAGCAGGCCGGCGTCGACACCGCGCACGCGCTGGTTCTGATGAACGCCACCATGTGCCTGATGCGCGGCATGATCGCGCAGACCACAGTGAAGGACGATCCGGATTACTTCGCCGCGCTGCTCGATTTCTGGAAGCAGCAGCTGCGGCGCGAATTCCGCGCAACCGGGGCTCGTGCCGGCGATGCGGGCGTGGCATGAGAACCGCCGCGGCATCCCTGCCGGGCGCGGAACCGCCGCTGGTGGCGGAGAACATCCGGCTGTCCTTCGGAGGGCTGAAGGCGCTCGATGGCGCGGGCTTCCAGGTCCGCCCCGGCATCGTCACGGGATTGATCGGTCCCAACGGCGCCGGCAAGACAACCATGTTCAACGTGTTGTCCGGATTGCTGCGGCCGGATGCCGGCAGCGTGCGCTTCCTGGGGCGGCGCATCGATGGCGAGCGGCCGCACCGCATCGCCCGGCAAGGGCTGGTGCGCACCTTCCAGATCGCCCGCGGCTTTCCCCGGCTCTCGGTGTTCGAACACCTGATGGTCTACGGCGCGCGCCAGCCCGGCGAGGCGCTGATCGCGACGCTGTTCGGCTCCGCCGCCGCGCGCCGCAGGGAGGCGGAGTTGGCGGAGCGCGCGCTGGCCGTGGCGGCGCGGTTGCGCCTGTCGCCGCTGCTCGACCATCCAGTTACGGCCCTGTCCGGCGGCCAGAAGAAGCTGCTGGAAATCGGCCGCGCCCTGATGACGGAACCGCGCATGATCCTGTTCGACGAGCCGGCGGCGGGCGTCAACCCGACGCTGGCCGAGGAGATCGGCGACCACCTGCTGCGCCTGGCGGAGGACGGCCTCACCGTGCTGATCGTGGAGCACGACATGGCGCTGATCGAGCGCATCTGCCAGCGCGTGGTGGTGATGGCGCAGGGCCGCACGCTGATGGAAGGCGGCTTCGACGAGGCGCGCGCCGATCGTGCCGTGCAGGACGCTTATCTCGGTGGGCGCGCGTGACCGGCGCGGCGCCGCTGCTGCAGGCGGAAGGAATCGTCGGCGGCTATGCCTCGGCCGAGCAGGTGGTGAAGGGTGTCGCCCTGTCGGCCGCTGCGGGGGAGCTGGTGTCGGTGATCGGGCCGAACGGTGCCGGCAAGTCCACCGCGCTGAAGCTGGTGGCCGGGCTGCTGCGGCCTTCCGCCGGCCGGGTGCGGCTCGGCGGCGAGGATGTGGCCGGCCGCTCGCCGCAGGCCATCGCGCGGGCCGGCCTCGGCTTCGTGCCGCAGGAGCGCAACATCTTCGGCGCGCTGAGCGTCGCCGAGAACCTGGAGATGGGCTGCCTGTTCGAGCGCGGCGCCATGCGCGCCCGCGCCGCCGAGGCCTATGCGCGCTTTCCCATGCTGGTCGAGAAGCGCCGCGCCGCGGCCCGCAGCCTGTCGGGCGGGCAGCGCCAGGTGCTGGCCGTGGCCATGGCGCTGATGGCGCGGCCCCGCGCCCTGCTGCTGGACGAGCCCACCGCCGGCCTCAGCCCGCGTGCCGCCAGCGAGCTGTTCGCCCTGGTGCGCGGCATCGCCGATGCCGGCATCGCGGTGCTGATGGTGGAGCAGAACGCCCTCGAATCCCTGGCCGTGTCCGACCGCGCCTATGTGCTGGTGGATGGCCGCAACCACCTCGATGGCCCGGCCGCCGCGGTGGCCGACGACCCGGATATCCGCCGCCTGTTCCTGGGCGGCCGCACCCATCCGGCGCCCGCCGCGGCGCCGGTTCCGTTTCAGCAGCCCGGAGGCTTCCCATGACCGATGTTTCGCGCCGGCATCTCCTTGGCGGCACGGTTCTCGCCGCCGGCGTCCTGGCGCTGCCGGGCCTCGTCCGCGCCCAGCAGGACGGCCCCATCAAGCTCGGCACGCTGACACCGCTGACCGGCTCGGGGGGGTCCTACGGGCCCGGCATGGCCGAGGTGGTGAAAAAGGCGGCCGCCGAGATCAACCAGGCCGGCGGCGTGCTGGGCCGGCCGCTCAGCATCATCTCCGAGGACGACCAGACCAACCCGGAAGCGGGGCTGCGCGCCGCGCGCAAGCTGATCGATATCGACGGGGTCTCGGCCATCATCGGCACCTGGGCCTCCTCGGTCACCACCGCGGTGGCGCCGGTATGCTGGCAAGCCGGAGTGCTGCTGGCAACGGTGTCCGGCGCGGATTCCATCACGCGGCTGCCGCATAACGGCTTCATCATCCGCACCCAGCCCAACACCTCGCTGCAGGGGCGCAAATTCGGCGAATTCGCGCTGGAGGTGGGCGCCAAAACCGTGGCCTTCATGTCGCCGCAGACCCCTTTCACCGACGCCCAGTTCGCCGAGCTGACCAAGGTGGTGACGGCGGCCGGCGGCAAGACCACCTCGCTGATCTACGACGACAAGAAGACCACCTTCCGCACCGAGGTCGACCAGGTGCTGCGCGGCCGGCCCGATGCCATCGTCATGGGCGGCTACACCACCGACACGGCGGTGCTGATCCGCGACCTGTATCGCGCGAATTACCGCGGCAAGCTGCTCGGCTTCGCCTATGCCGTGAACCGCCAGCTGGTGGAAGCGCTGCCGGCCGATGTGAGCGAAGGCATCTACACCCTTTCCCCGTCCGCCGCCGAGGGATCGGGCGGCTATGGCCGGGTCGCGAAGCTGCTGGGCGTTGATGCGCCGGACACCTATGCCTGCCAGGTGTACGACCACCTGAACCTGATCGCATTGGCGATGGCGGCAGGCGGCGGCGCCACCGGGGCCATCGTCAGGGACCATCTGCGCAAGGTGGCGCAGGGCGGCGGCCAGCCGGTCAACAACGCGGCCGAGGGTCTGCGCATGCTCGCCGCCGGCGGCAAGGTGGATTACGACGGCGCTTCCGGCCCGTGCGATTTCACCGAGATCGGCGACATCACCGATGCGCGCTTCCGCTACGAGCAGGTCCAGGGCGGCAAGATCACCCTGCTGAAGATCGCCTGATGCCGGAGGACGTGCTGCAGGGATGGCTGCAGGCGCTGCTCAACGGGGTGGTGTCGGGATCGCTGCTGGCGCTGCCGGCGCTCGGCTTCAGCGCCATCTTCGCGGTGCTGCGGTTCCCGAATTTCGCCGTCGGCGCGCTGGCCACCGCCGGCGCCTATGCCGCCTGGGTGGTGAATGCACGGCTCGGCCTGCCGGTCGGCGCCGGCGTCGCCGCGGCCTTCCTGGTGGCCGCGCTGGTCGGCGTGCTGCTGGAAGCGGCAGCGCTGGAGCGCCTCGGCCGCGGCGGCGCGCTGATGAAGGCGATCGGATCGCTGGCCATGGCCATGGTGCTGGAGAACGCGCTGCGCTTCGCCTTCGGCAACGACCTGCAGGCCTTCGACCTGCCGCTGGCGCGCGACATGCTGCTGGGCCCAGTGCGCATCGGCCCGCAGCAGATCAACAATTTCCTGGTGGCCATCGCGGTGATGGCGGCGTTGTGGGCCTTCCTGGCGCTGACGCCGCTCGGCCGCTCCATGCGCGCGGTGGCGGACAACCCCGACCTGGCGCGGCTGAAGGGCGTCAACCCGCGCCGCATCGCGCTGATCACCGTGGCGGCGGGGGCCGGGCTGTGCGGCGTCGGCGGCACGCTGATCGGGCTGGACACCGCGATCGACCCGCTGCTCGGCGGCCGGGTGCTGCTGTCGGTGTTCGCCGCCGCCGTGCTGGGCGGCCTCGGCAGCATCCCCGGCGCGGTGGCCGGCGCCTTCGTGATCGGCATCGCCGAGGAGTTCACGGTGCTGGCCCTGTCCCCGTCCTACCGCATGGCGGTGGGCTTCGTGGTGATCCTGGCCGTGCTGACGGTGCGGCCGGCGGGGCTGCTCGGCAGCCGGGCGGCGTGAGCGCATGCTGACCTATCTTCTCTTTGCCCTGGTGGTGGGCTCGGTCTACGCGCTGCTGGCGCAGAGCCTGATGCTGTCCTGGGGCCTGGCCGGGCTGGTCAATCTGGGACTGGCTGGCTTCTTCGCGGTGGGCGCCTACGCCTCGGCGATGCTGGTGGCCTGGGGGCACGCGCCGGTGCTGCTGGGGCCGCTGGCGGCGATGGCCGCGGCGGGGGTCGCGGGGCTGGTGGTGTGCTTCTCCACGCTGCGGCTGCGCGACGATTACCTGGCCATCGTGACGCTGGGCTTCGCCGAGGTGGTGCGGCTGGTCGCCTCCAACGAGGTCTGGCTCACCGGCGGCACCGACGGCATCTCGGGCATCCCGGGCTTCCTGCGGCGCGAAAGCGGCATGGCCTTCCATCTGGGCACGCTGGCGCTGGCGCTGCTGGCGGTGGCGGCGGTCTACCTGCTGCAGCGGCGGCTGCTGCGCTCGCCCTGGGGCCGCGCCCTGCGCTCCGTGCGGGAGGACGAGACGGTGGCCGCGGTCGCCGGCAAGAACGTGGTGCGCTTCAAGGCCCAGGCCTTCGCCCTGGCCGCCGCCATCGCCGGCCTCGCCGGGGCGCTGTATGGCCACTACACCAGCTACGTCGCCCCGGACCAGTTCCAGCCTTTGATCACCATCTACATCTTCCTGGCCGTCACCGCGGGCGGCAATGCGCGCCCGGCCGGCGCGGTGGTCGGCGCCTACCTGCTGGTCGGCTTTCTGGAAGCCACCCGCTTCGCCGCCGAATGGCTGCCCGAGCTGTCGGCCCTGCAGCGCGCTTCCCTGCGCGAGATGCTGGTGGGCCTCGGCCTCGTGGTGGTGCTCAGCCTGCGGCCCGATGGCCTGCTTCCCGAACGTTCCCAGAAGGCACCCAGCCGATGAGCGATCCCCTGCTTCCCGCCCTGCTCTCCGTCACCGACGCCATCGCCCGCGACGCCTCGCCCGAGGCCGCCTTCCGCGCGGTGGAGCAGGCCACCGCCGCCCTGATCGGCCACCGCCTGTTCACCGTGCTGGTGCGCTGCGCCGGCGGGGAGGAGGTGGAGCGGGTGTATTCCTCCGATCCCGTGGCCTATCCGGTGCAGGGCCGCAAGCGCATGGGGCCGACGCCCTGGGACGCGCTGGTGCTGGACCGGAAGCAGACCTTCCTGGGCCGTGACGTGGCGGCGATCCGCTGGGCGTTTCCCGACCATGCGCTGATCGAGAGCCTCGGCCTCGGCGCGGTGATCAACGTCACGGCGCAGCTCGGTGGCGAGGTGCTCGGCACGCTGAACCTCCTGGACCGCGAGGGCGCCTACACCAGCGAAGCCCAGGTAGAACTGGCCCGCGCCTTCACGCCCTTCCTCATCCCCGCGCTGCTGCACAAGCGCGCCTGATCCCGTCGCGGAGCGCATCATGACCGCCATCCTGTTCCGGAACGCCAGCATCCTCGACGGCCGCGCCGAGGCGGCGCTGCCCGATCACCACCTGCTGGTCGAGAACGGCACCATCCGCGAAGTGTCGGACCGCCCGATCAGCGCCGCCGGCGCGGAGGTGGTGGATCTTGGCGGCCGCACCCTGATGCCCGGGCTGATAGACTGCCATGTGCACGTGATCGCCACCATGGCCGACCTCGGCGCCAATGCGGAGTTGCCGAACACGCTGGTGGCGCTGCGCGCGGCGAAGATCATGCGGGAGATGCTGCTGCGCGGCTTCACCACCGTGCGCGACCTCGGCGGCGCCGACCACGGGCTGGTAATGGCGATCGAGGAAGGGCTGATCGAGGCGCCGCGGCTGGTGATCTGCGGCAAGGCCCTGTCGCAGACCGGCGGGCACACCGATTACCGCGGCCGCTACCACCACCGCGACGTGGAGCATTACGGCGACAAGGCCGGCGCCATGGGCCGCGTGGTGGATGGCGTGGACAATGTGCGCCGCGTGGCGCGCGAGGAGATCAAGGGCGGCGCGCAATTCATCAAGATCATGGCGAATGGCGGCGTCTCCTCGCCTACGGACCCGATCGCCTTTCTCGGCTTCTCCGATGACGAGGTTCGCGCGGCGGTGGAAGAAGCGCGCAACGCGCAGACCTATGTCGCCGCCCATCTCTACACGGACGAGGCCATCCGCCGCGCCGTGGAATGTGGCGTGATCTCGGTCGAGCACGGCAACCTCATCACGCCGGAAACGGCGCGGCTGGTGCGCGAGAAGGGCGCCTATGTGGTGCCCACCAACGTCACCTTCGACTACCTCGCCAAGGAAGGCGCCGCTCTCGGCCTGCCGCCGGCCTCCATCGCCAAGATCGAGGATGTGCGCGAACAGGGCCTGGCGGCGCTGCGCATCCTGCACGAGGCCGGGGTGATGATGGCCTATGGCTCCGATCTGCTGGGCGAGATGCACCGCCACCAATCCGACGAGTTCATCCTGCGCGGCCAGGTCCTGCCGGCCATCGAGGTCATCCGCTCCGCCACGGTCAACGCCGCGCGCGTGCTGGGCGCGGAAGGCCGCCTCGGCGTCGTGGCCCCCGGCGCCCATGCCGACCTGATCGTGGTGCAGGGCGATCCGCTCGCCGACCTGTCGCTGCTGACCGGCCAGGGCCGCCACATGCCGGCCATCATGAAGGCTGGGCGCTTCATCAAGAACACGCTGGCGGCCTGAGCCGCAACACCTGCAGGAAGGACCCTCCGCATGCGACTGAGCGACTTCAAGGTGCTCACCTTCGATTGCTACGGCACGCTGATCGACTGGGAAAGCGGCATGGTGGCGGGGCTGCACCCCCTCACCTCCCGCGTCGGCCGGCCCTTGTCGCGCAACGAGATCCTGCAGGCGCATGCGCGTCATGAATCCGGCCAGCAGGCGCAAACGCCGGGCAAGCCGTACCGCGACCTGCTGGCCGTGGTGTACAAGCGGCTGGCCGAGGAATGGGGCGTGCCGGTGAGCCACGAGGAATGCGTCGCCTATGGCCGCTCGGTGCGCGCCTGGCCGGCCTTTCCGGATACGGTGGAGGCGCTGCGCTATCTGAAGCGCTTCTACAGGCTCGTGATCCTGTCCAATGTCGACAATGAAAGCTTCGCCTTCAGCAACGCCCGGCTCGGCGTCGATTTCGATGCCGTGATCACCGCCGAAGATGCCGGCTCCTACAAGCCGAGCCTGACGAATTTCCACTACATGCTCGACCGGCTCGGCGGCATGGGCATCGGCAAGGCCGACATCCTGCACACCGCCGAGAGCCTGTTCCACGACCACAAGCCGGCCAACGAGATGGGCCTCGCCTCCTGCTGGATCTATCGCCGCCACGCCGATCAGGGCTTCGGCGCCACCATGGATCCCGGCGGCCAGCCGCGCTACGATTTCCGCTTCACCAGCATGGGCGAGATGGCCAAGGCCCATGCGGAGCAACCCGGCGGCTGAGCTGCGCCCGCGCGTCCGGCCAGGTCGGCCGACGCGCATCACCCTGCAAGGAGGCCGCCGCGTGGCCCTGCCCTCTCCGAGCCGCCTGGTGTTCGGCGGCCTTGTCGCCACAGCCTTCACCCTGATGCTGGCGCCCGTGGTCACGGTGATGGTGATCAGCGTGTTCCGGCAGGAGATCGTGTCGTTTCCGCCGTCGGGCTTCACCCTGCGCTGGTACCTCAACGCATGGGACCGGCAGGAATTCGCCCGCGGCTTCATCTCCAGCCTGCAGGTCGCGAGCCTGGCCACGCTGATCGGCGTGCCGCTCGGCACCGCGGCGGCCCTGGCGCTGGTGCGCAGCGGGATGCGCGGCGGCGCCGCGATCAGCACGCTGCTGCTGGGGCCGCTGGCGGTGCCGGGGGTGGTGGCCGGCACGGCGCTGTACATGTTCTACCTGCGCGCGGAGTTCTGGCTGGACCGCGACATCACCTCGACGCTGCAAGGGCTGGTGGCGGCGCATGTGCTGCTGACCATTCCCTGGACGGTGCGGCTGGTCACCGCCAGCCTGCAGGGCATGGACCGCGCGGCCGAGGAAGCCGCCGCCAATCTCGGCGCGCGCCCCTTCACCGTGTTCCGCCGCGTCACCCTGCCGGCGATGCGGCCCGGCATCATCGCCGCCTGCCTGTTCTCCTTTATCCAGAGCTTCGAGAATCTGGAACTCAGCCTGCTACTGGTCGGGCCCGGGCGCACCACCCTGCCGGTGGCGATGCTGAACTACCTGGAATTCCGCGTCGATCCGACGCTGGCCGCCGTGGCCACGGTGCAGATCCTGCTGGTGGCGGTGCTGCTGCTGGTCACCGACCGCTTCGTGTCCATCGCGAGGACCGTATGATCCCGCGCCGCCGCAAAGGAGAACCTTGATGGGCAGCCTCGTGCTCGACGCCCTGGGCAAGCGCTACGGCAGCTCCGTGGCGGTGGAGCGCGTCGACCTCGATGTGCGGCAGGGCGAGATGGTGGCGCTGCTCGGGCCCTCGGGCTGCGGCAAGACCACCACCCTGCGCATGGTGGCCGGCTTCGTGGAGCCCACGGCCGGGCGCGTGCTGATCGGCGGTGGCGACGTCACCCGTGCGCCGCCGCATGCGCGCGACACCGGCATGGTGTTCCAGTCCTACGCGCTGTTTCCGCACATGAGCGTCGGCGCCAACGTCGCCTTCGGGCTGGAGATGCGCCGGATCGGGCGCGCCGAGCGCGAGCAGCGGGTGCGGGAGGTTCTGCGGCTGGTCCGCCTCGAAGGACTGGAGGACCGCCTGCCGCGCCAGCTCTCCGGCGGGCAGCAGCAGCGCGTGGCGCTGGCCCGCGCCCTGGTGGTGAACCCGGCGGTGTTTCTGCTGGACGAGCCGTTGTCCAATCTCGACGCCAAGCTGCGCGGCGAGGTGCGCATGGAGATCCGCGCACTGCAGCAGCGCCTCGGCCTGACCACCCTGATCGTCACCCATGACCAGGAGGAGGCGCTGACCATGGCCGACCGGCTGGTGGTGATGGAGCGCGGCCGCGTGCGCCAGGTCGGCAGCGCCGAGGACCTGTATGAACGCCCGGCCGATCCCTTCGTGGCCGGCTTTGTCGGCCGCTGCAACCTGCTGGACGGGCGGCTGGAAACGCCGGGCCGCTTCCGCACGGCCTCCGGCGCCCTGCTGCCCTGCGGCGCGCCGGAGGGCGCGGGCGGCGACGCCGTGCTGGCGCTGCGGCCCGAGCATGTCCGGGTGGCACCCGCGGCAGATGGGCCCGGACGGCTCGTGGCGGTGACCTATCTTGGGCCGCAGACCGAATACCATCTGGATCTGGCCGGCACGCGGCTGCTGGCCGTGCAACCGACGCCGGGGGCGGCCGACCCGATGCGGCGGCTTTCCCCTGGCGACGCCGTTTCGATTTCATGGGACGCTGCCGCCGCCCGGCTGCTGCCGGCGGCACAACCCGACAAGGAGCCTGACGCATGATCATCTCCCGACGCGCGACCCTGGCCGGCGCCGCCTTCGCGGCTGCGGCCGGACTGCCCGGCATCGCCCGCGCCCAGGCGAAGCAGGTGGTGGTAGGAACCTGGGGCGGCGACTACGGCGAATTGCTGCGGCAGAACATCGATGCCCCGCTGATGGCGCCGCAGGGCATCGAGGTGCTGCAGGACGTCGCCAACGCCGATCCGCGCAAGACCAAGATGCTGGCGGAGCGGCAGGCGCGGCGCGGCACCTTCGACGTGTCCTGCCTGTCCGACACCGACATGCACATGATGGCGCAGCAGAACACGCTGGAAACCCTCGACATGGGGCGGCTCAGCCGGGCCGGCAGCATCGTGCCGGGGCTGCGCAAGCCCTATGCCGTGCCGCACATCTATTCGGCGCTGGTGCTGCTGTACAACCCGGACAAGGTGCCGGTGCCGCCGACCTCCTTCGCCGACATGTGGGACCCGAAATACCGCGGCCGGGTCGGCTTCTCCGATATCCTGTACTCCACCAACACCTTCGCCGCGGCGATGGCGGGTGGTGGCGGCTTCGGCGACTACAAGCCGGCCGAGGCGAAGCTGATGGAGCTGCGCTCGCTCGACGCCAAGGTGTACCCGTCCAACGAGGCGCTGGCCGCCGCGCTGAAGGGCGAGGAGGTGTGGATCACCCCGATGTGGCTGGCGCGCGGCTACATGTGGCAGAAGGCCGGCATTCCGTTGCGCCACGTGGTGCCGAGCGAAGGCGCCTATGCCATCGTGTTCGAGGCGGCGATCCCGCGCAACAGCCGCAACAAGGACAATGGCTACGCCTATCTGGACGCGATGCTGAAGCCGGAAGCGCAGACCGCCTTCGCCGATCGCATGGGCTACCTGCCGACCGTCACCGACGCTTCCCTGCCGCCGGAAATCGCCCGGCAGATCAGCCTCAGCGAGGCCGAGCAGGCGCGGCTGCGGTCGCCTGACTACGACTACCTGCTGCGCGCCCATACCGATATCCTCGATTTCTGGAACAAGCAGTTCAAGGGCTGACCGGTGGCCGCGCTCGTTCTTCCCGCCAGCCTGCTGGTGCTGCTGCTGCTGGTGGCGCCGATGCTGCTGCTGTTCCGCATCTCGCTGAACGAGTTCAGCCCGACCCAGATGATGGTGGAGGCGACGAGCGCGGCGAACTACCTGCGCGCGGTGCAGGACCCGTATTACCGGCAGGTGCTGCTCACCACGCTTGCGGTGGCCACCGGCAGCACGCTTCTAGCGCTCGGCCTCGGCTTTCCCACCGCCTACTGGCTGGCCCGCATGCAGGGCCGGTGGAAGAGCCTGGCTACCATCACCGTGTTGTTTCCGCTGCTGGTGGGCAATGTGGTGCGGGCTGCGGGATGGCTGGCGCTGCTCGGCAATGGCGGCGCCATCAACGCCACGCTGCTCGGCCTCGGGCTGATCGCCGCGCCGCTGCCGCTGCTCTACAACACTGGCGCGGTGGTGGCCGGCATCGTCGCCGTGGTGCTGCCCTACATGGTGCTGACGCTGTCGGCGGTGATCGAGGGCATTCCGCGCCAGACCGAGGAAGCGGCGGCCAATCTGGGTGCGCGGCCGATGACGGTGTTCCGCCGCGTGGTGCTGCCGCAGGCGCTGCCGGGCGTGGCGGCGGGCAGTGTGCTGGTGTTCGTGCTGTGCATGAACACCTATGCCAGCGCGGTGCTGCTCGGCGGTCCGCAATTCAAGATGATGGCGCCCGCCGTGTATGACCAGTTCGTGCGCGGCAACAATTGGCCGTTCGGCGCGGCGCTCGCCTTCATCCTGCTCGGCATCACGCTGGTGCTGACCGTGGCGGGCAGTGCCGCGCTCGGCCGCCGCTACCGCTGCTGACACGAAACGGGGAAACATCATGACCGACCAGCACGAGGCGCCGGCGCCGCCCGCAATGGACATCACGGCGGACCCCGCCGTCGGCAACGAGATCACCGCCAAGAACGCCAAGCTCGGCATGCCGCCGGTGCCGGCCGCCACCGGCCGTGACCGCGGCGACGGTCCGTTCAGGCGGCTGGTGCTGCGCGGCGCCACCGTGATCGACGGCACCGGCGCCCCGCCCTGGGGCCCGGCCGACATCGTGGTCGAGGGCGACCGCATCACCGCCATCACCCCGGTCGGCACGCCGCACAAGCCGATCAACCCGTCCCGCCGCCCACCGGGTGGCGACCACGAGATCGATTGCCACGGCAAGTTCGTCACGCCCGGCCTGATCGACTGCCACACCCATATCGGCGTGCCCTATCACGCGCTGCACGGCGCGGTGGCGCCGGCCGACTATGTGTACAAGCTGTGGCTGGCGCATGGCGTCACCACCGTGCGCGAGATGGGCTGCTTCAGCGGCCTTGATTGGGTGGCGGAACAGCGGGACGCCTCGGCGGCCAATCGCATCGCGGCGCCGCGCATCCGCGCGCATCCTTATTTTCCTGCCGTCAACGATATGCTGAAGACCATCCACACGCCGGACCAGGCGCGGAACTGGCTGCGCCAGGCCAAGGATGCCGGCGCCGATGGCGTGAAGTTCTTCGGCGCCCCGCCGGCCATCATGCGCGCCGCGCTGGAGGAATGCGGCCGGCTCGGCCTGCGCTCCGGCTGCCACCATGCGCAGCAGGCGGTGACGCGCATGAACGCGCTGACCACCGCGCAATGGGGCCTGACCAGCGCCGAGCATTATTACGGCCTGCCGGAAGCGCTCTATGACGAGCGCGTCGTGCAGTCCTACCCGGCCGGCTACAACTACAATGACGAGTATTTCCGCTTCTCCGCCGCCGGCCAGACCTTTCTGCAGGCGGCCGAGCCGGGCAGCGCGAAATGGCAGGAGGTGCTGGAGCGATTCCTGGAGATCGACTTCACCTTCGTGCCGACCATGACGATCTACGACGCCAACCGCGACCTGATGCGCTTTCGCCGCACCGACTGGCACGACGCCTACACCTGGCCCAGCATGTGGCGCTACTTCCAGCCGGCGCGCGGCGGCCACGGCGCCTACTGGTACCGCTGGTCGGTCACCAACGAGATCGAGTGGAAGGGCCATTACCGCCGCTGGATGCAGTTCCTCAACGACTACAAGAACCGCGGCGGGCGGGTCTGCACCGGCAGCGATTCCGGCTTCATCTTTCAGACCTTCGGCTTCGGCTACGTGCGCGAACTGGAATTGCTTCAGGAAGCCGGCTTCAATGCGCTGGAGGTGCTGCGCTCCGCCACCATCCAGGGCGCGGAGCTGCTGGGCCTCGACGGCGAGACCGGCAGCATCGAGGTCGGCAAGCTGGCCGACCTGCTGGTGCTGGACGAGAACCCGCTGGAAGACTGGAAGCTGCTCTACGGCACCGGCGCGCTGCGCCTCAATGACGACACCGGCCAGGCCGAGTGGCGCCAGGCGCTGCGCCACACCATCCGCGCCGGGCTGGTGTTCGACGTGGCCGGGCTGCTGACCGACATCCGCTCCATGGTGGCGGCACAGAAGAATGCGGAGGCGGCAGCCTGATGGCGGCGCCCACCGAATTCATCCTGCTGGCCGGCTTCCTGGGCAGCGGCAAGACCTCCCTGCTGGTGGACTGGCTGGCCTTGCCGGAGGCCGCCGACACCGCCGTCATCGTCAACGAGGCCGGCGCCATCGACGTCGATGGCGCCATCCTGGCCGATGCCGGCGGCGTGCCGATGGCCATGCTGGCCAATGGCTGCGTCTGCTGCTCGCTGACCAGCGACCTGGTGTTCACCATCCGCGCCCTGGTGGAGGAGCGCGAGCGCAGCGGCCGCCCCCCCTTCCGCCGCATCGTGCTGGAATGCTCCGGCCTGTCGCGGCCCGGCCCGATCCTGCGCTCCCTGATGCCGCTGGCGCCGCTCGGGCTGGCGATCCGGGTGGTGGCGACCTGCGATGCCTCCCAGGCCGCCGAGCGCGCGCGGCATTTCGAGGAAGTGGCGGCGCAGCTGGCGGCGGCCGGCACCATCGTGCTCACCAAGCTCGACCTCTGCGAGGCTGGGCCGGCCGAGGCCCTGGCGGCGGGCTTCAATCCCCTGGCCGGCCGCGTCGTGGAAGCGGACCGGGCGGCGCGGGCGCGCGCCGCCTTCGCAGCGGCCCCGCCGCCGCTGCCCGAACAACCGGAACCGCCGCCCGCCATCCTGGCCCACCCGCGCATCGCGGTGCTGCGCGTGCGGTTCCGGGACGGCGCGTCGTGGGAAGACCGCCTCGACTTCCTGGAGGATCTCGCGGCGAGCTGCGGCGAGAAGCTGCTGCGGGTCAAGGGCTTCATCCGCCCACCGGGCCCCGGGGTACCCTGGCTGGTGCAGGCGGTGGGCACCCTGTTCAGCCCGCCGGTGCCGATGCCCGGGGCATTTGCGGTGCCCGAGGGGCTGGTGGTGATCACCCGCGACCTCGACGCCGCCGCGCTCGGCTCCGCCATGCCGGAAGCGCCCGTGTGGTTCGCCAGCGACCGCCCGGTGGCGCTGAACTGCCAGGCGGTGCCCGCCGCCTGAACGCCGGGCGGCGGCGCCGGCGCGCATGGGCGCCGCGGATCTGCGCGACTCCGGATGATCATGGGCTTTGCAGCGCGGCGCCGTCTGGCTAGTGCTGGGGGGCGGCTCCCGCCATCCGGGCAAGAAGGGCCGGAACAGGGTGGAGCATCGTCGTGTCCGCATTCCTGCGCCTGGGCGTCGTGCCGGCGGGCGCCACCGGCGGCATCGCCATGATGCTGGTGGGCGTGCTGCTGTTCGCCGTCAACGACACGCTCGGCAAATGGCTGGTGGGGGCCTACACCGTCGGGCAGTTGCTGCTGGTGCGCAGCATTGCCGGGCTCTGCCTGATGGCGCCGTTCATCCGGCAGGCGGGCCCGCATGCTTTCCTGCGGCCCGCGCGCCCGCGATTGCAGCTGCTGCGGGTGGTCTTCTCGACGCTGGAAACCTCGCTGTTCTTCTGGGCGCTGACCGAATTGCCGCTGGCGGAGGTGATGACCTACTACATGGCCGGTCCGATCTACGTCACCGCTCTTTCGCCGTTCCTGCTGGGCGAGCGCGTCGGCTGGCGCCGCTGGTCGGCCGTGGCAGTGGGCTTCTGCGGCGTGGTGCTGGCCCTGCACCCCTCGCCGGGATCACTGTCCTTCGGTGCGATCTGCGCCCTCACGGGCAGCTTCAGCTATGCCTGCTTCCTGATCGCGACCCGCAAGCTGGCGGGCACGCCGGGAACGGTGCTGATGACGGTGCAGCTCCTGGCGGCGCTGGCGTTCGGCGCCGCGCTGGTGCTGGCGCAGGGCTGGACGCCGCCGGGCGCGCTGGATCTGGTGCTGATGCTGATGCTGGGTGCCGGCTCGCTCGCCGGCAATCTTTGCGTGAACCAGGCGCTGCGGATCGCGCCGGCGTCGGTGGTGGTGCCCTACCAGTATACGCTGATCCTCTGGGGCATGCTGTTCGGCTATGTGTTCTTCGGTGAGGTGATCGGACCCCTCACCCTGGCCGGAGCCGCGATCATCATCGGCGCCGGCCTCTTCATCTTCCTGCGCGAGCAGCAATTGCGCGGAAGGCCGGACTGAGCCACCAGGGCGCGGCAGGGCTTTCCCCGATCCCGCCCCTGCATGACGACCGCGTCTCCCATCCGGCACCGTCCCGCCGCCCACGGCGCTGCGCCATTGCGGGCCGGAGGTGCGGGCCCATCTCCGGACCATGGAGAATGTCTGGGACTATCCGAGGCCACCCGCCGTGGAGCCGGTCTCCCAACAGCTTCGCATCGTGTTCGCGGGCCGCGTGATCGCGGCCACCGGGGCCGCCTTCCGGGTGCTGGAGACATCGCACCCGCCGACCTACTACCTGCCGCGGGATGCTTTCACCGGCTGCCGTCTGGAACCCGCCGCCGGCCGCAGCCTGTGCGAATGGAAGGGAGTGGCGGCGTACTGGACGATCCGCGCCGGCGATCGGGTCGCCGAACGCGCCGCCTAGAGCTACCCCGATCCTCCTTCGGCGTATGCGGCGATCCGCGACCATCTGGCCGTGTATGCCCAGGCGATGGAGCAGTGCTTCGTGGGCGACGAGCCCGTCATCCCGCAGCCGGGCCATTTCTATGGCGGCTGGATCACCCGGAATACGCGGGGTCCTTTCAAGGGCGGGCCGGAAAGCCTGGGCTGGTGACGGATGGGCCGCCGGGTTCACGGCCACGGCGCGTGGACCGAGATCCGGCATGGCCTGGCGGAAGCTGCCTGCCACGGTTTTCAGCCTTCCACGCCGGTTCAGAATGAAAATTGTGATGATCAAGAAAGTGTGCGTTGGGATTGACTCATTGAGTACAGACATTGGCAGGTTACTGTCTGTCCCAGAGACAAAGATCGGCGATCGGGTAGCCAAATACTTATAGTTCTCGGCAATAAATCAACCCTGATTTGAAGTTTCGACATATTCCATTGGCATTGCCAAGCCCTGGGATTATTATGCAGCCAAGCTCAAGGTCTCGATTTTGACCTTCATCAATTAATCTCGACCAACTTGTGAATTCTTGTCGCGCCGCGGCGGCGGAATTTCTATGTCCGAAACTTACTTCCGTTGCTCGGATTTCAAAGTACCCCGAGTGGTCAATCGTCTGGTTCTGCGCAGGCCTCATGCTTCCGCAAATCACGAGCATACGGAACCATATGTTGATGACAGTAAAACCTGCCTTCCCAGGGTCGCAGCGTCCCAAAGTTCTGATCTGCTTCTCGCATCTCAGGTGGAATTTCGTTCGCCAACGACCCCAGCATCTGATTGGCAGGGCTGCAACCGACTACTTGGTGTATTTCCTGGAAGAGCCGATCCAGGATGGCGGACATCTCGAAGCCAGGCTGGACATCCACGAGGAACCGGAAGGTGTCCGCATCTGCGTTCCCCTGCTGCCCCCCGGGTGCAGCGAGAAGCAGTCAGCCGAGATCCAGCGCGGCTTCCTCGACGAGATCCTGGACAATCATGCCGGCAGCGACATCGTCTTCTGGTACTACACGCCGATGGCCTTGCGCTTCTCGGCGCATCGCGAGCCCGATCTTTGTGTGTATGACTGCATGGACGAGCTGTCCGCCTTCCGCGGCGCGCCGCCTGAGCTGATCGACCTGGAGCGGCAGCTGTTCGATCTGGCCGACCTCGTCTTCACCGGTGGCCAGAGCCTCTACGAAGCGAAGCGCGCGCGCCATCCCAGCGTGCATGCCTTGCCCAGCAGCATCGACAAGGCGCATTTCGGCCAGGCCAGAAAGGTCGGCCTTCCGGAGCCGCCGGATCAGCAGGCCCTCCCCCGTCCCCGCATCGGTTTCTTCGGCGTGGTTGATGAACGGATGGACACGGGGCTGGTGGACCGCATCGCCGAGCTGCGTCCGGACTGGCAGATCGTGATGCTGGGCCCGGTGGTGAAGATCGACCCGGCCACCCTGCCGCGGAAGGCGAACCTGCACTGGCTCGGCAGCAAGTCCTATGGCGAGCTGCCGGGCTACCTGGCCGGCTGGAACGCGGGGTTCATGCCCTTCGCGCTGAACGAGGCCACGCGCTTCATCAGCCCCACCAAGACGCCGGAGTTCCTCGCCGCCGGCGTGCCGGTCGTCTCCACCGCCATCCGGGACGTCCAGAAGCCCTACGGCACCCTCGGCCTGGTGGAGATCGCCCGGACCGGGGAGGAGTTCGTGCAGGCCCTGGAGAGGGTGATGCACCGCGCCCCGCAGGAGTGGCGCAAGGCCGTGGACCGCCACCTGGCCGACATGTCCTGGGACCAGAGCTGGGCTGCCATGGCGCTGCTGATGCGAACCCGCCTCCTCGCCGGCGCGCCCGCCAGCCTGGCCACCACCACTCCCACCACTGACCGGAAAGGCGCGGCCCATGTTTGACTGGCTCATCGTCGGCGCCGGCTTCGCCGGCAGCGTCCTGGCCGAACGCCTCGCCACGCAGCGCGGCGAGCGGGTGCTGGTGATCGACAAGCGGAACCACATCGGCGGCAACGCCTATGACCGCTACGATGCCGCCGGGGTGCTGATGCACCAGTACGGGCCGCACATCTTCCACACCAACTCGCAGGCCATCGTCGATTACCTTTCTGCCTTCACGGAATGGCGCCCGTACGAGCACCGCGTGCTGGCCCAGGTGGACGGCCAGTTGCTGCCGATCCCGATCAACCGCACGACCCTCAACAAGCTGTACGGACTGTCGCTGTCGACCGACGAGGAGGCCGAGGCTTTCCTGCAGACGCTGGCCGAGCCGGTCGATGAGATCCGCACCTCCGAGGATGTGGTGGTCAGCCGCGTCGGGCGGGAACTCTACGAGAAGTTCTTCCGCGGCTATACCCGCAAGCAATGGGGCGTCGATCCGTCGGAGCTCGACAAATCGGTCACCGCGCGCGTACCGACCCGCGTCAACGAGGATGACCGCTACTTCGCCGACCAGTTCCAGTGCATGCCGGCCGGCGGCTACACCCGCATGTTCGAGAAGATGCTGGATCACCCGGGCATCAAAGTGATGCTGAACGCGCGCTTCGAGGAGATCCGTAACATCATCCCCTTTCGGCGGATGATCTTCACCGGGCCGGTGGACGAGTATTACGGCTTCCGCTTCGGACGGCTTCCCTACCGCTCGCTGCAGTTCGAGCACGTGACCCTGGACAAGCCATGGCACCAGCCGGTCGGGGTGGTGAACTATCCCCAGACGGAGGACTACACGCGCATCACGGAATACAAGCACCTGACCGGCCAGGAGCATTCCAGAACAAGCCTGACCTATGAGCGCTCCGCGGCCGAGGGCGAGCCCTACTACCCGGTGCCGCGGCCGGAGAACGCCGCACTCTACAAGCAATACGAGGCCCTGGCGGAACAGGAAAAGGATGTCTGGTTCGTGGGTCGCCTGGCGACCTACCGATACTACAACATGGACCAGGTGGTCGGGCAGGCCCTGGCGACGTTCCGCCGCATCCACACGGCCTTGAGCGAGGTGGAGTCTGCCGGCCCGGCCGCCCTTGCCGCGGCGAACTGAGCAGCGACATGAAGTATGTTGCGCGGCCGCTCGAGATCTGGGGCGGTATCGAGCCCACCATTGTTCGCATCGGCGACACGTGGCGGGATCAGGTTCAGGAAACCGGCCACGCCGATCGTCCGGAGGATCTGGACCGCATCGCGGCGCTTGGCATCCGGACGCTGCGCTACCCCGTGCTGTGGGAGAGCGTGGCCCCCCGCAGTCTGGAGGAACGCGACTGGGGCTGGCACGATGCCCGCCTGCGGCAGTTGCGGGATCTCGGCGTCGATGTCATCGCTGGGCTGGTGCATCACGGCAGCGGCCCGCACTACACGGACCTGCTGGACCCGCTTTTTCCGGAAAAGCTCGCCGTCTATGCCGAGAGCGTTGCGGCGCGCTATCCGTGGCTGCGCCATTTCACGCCGGTCAATGAGCCCCTGACCACGGCGCGCTTCAGCGCCCTCTACGGCCACTGGTATCCGCACCGGGACGATTATCCGTCCTGCCTGCGGGCGGTGATCCATCAGTGCCGCGCGGTGGTGCTGGCGATGCGGGCGATCCGCCGCGTCACGCCCGAGGCGAAGCTGGTGCAGACCGATGACCTCGGGCGCACCTTCAGCACCCCGGGGCTCCGCTACCAGGCGGATTTCGAGAATGAACGGCGCTGGCTGTCCTTTGACCTGCTGTGCGGCCGCGTGGACCGCCACCACCCGCTGCACGGTTTCCTGCTCGGGAACGGCGTCACCGATGCCGATCTGGCCTTTTTCCAGGAGAACGCCTGCCCGCCCGATATCCTGGGCATGAACCATTACCTGACCAGCGAGCGGTACCTGGACGAGCGGCTCGACCTTTACCCGAGCGCCCACCATGGCGGCAATCATCTGCAGCGCTACGCCGATGTCGAGGCGGTGCGGATCGAGATGCCGCCGAACATGCTGGGACCGGCCGCGCGGCTGCGCGAGATGTGGGAGCGCTACCATCTGCCCGTGGCCGTGACCGAGATCCACCACGGTGCCACACGCGACGAGCAGCTTCGCTGGCTGGTGGAATCCTGGCAAGGCGTGTCGGCGCTGAAGCAGGAGGGGGTTGATGTCCGCGGCTTCACCGTCTGGGCGTTGCTCGGCCTCGTGGACTGGCGCTCGCTGCTGCTGCGGCACGACAATTTCTACGAGCCCGGCGCCTTCGACGTCCGGAGCGATCCGCCGCAGCCCACGGTGCTGGCGGACGCCGTGCGCACCCTGGCGCGCGGCGAGGCTTTCCAGCACCCGGTCCTCGACACGCCCGGCTGGTGGCGGCGGCCGGGCCGGCACTACGTGCCGCCGGCCCAGGCCACCACGTCGCCATCCTCCCACGAGGCCCGCATGCTGCTGATTACCGGCGGCACGGGGCGGTTGGGCCGCGCCCTGGCCCGCTTTTGCGAGCTCCGGGGATTGCGGGCCTGGGCCCCCGGCCGCGACGAACTGGATATCGCCGACCCCGCCGCCGTGCGGCAGGCGCTGGCGGGGCGTGATCCCTGGGCGGTGCTCAACGCCGCTGGCCGCCGGCCCGAGGAGGTGCTGAAGGATCCGGAAGGGTCCTGGCGCGACGATGTCGATGGCGCTGCCGTGCTGGCCCGCGCCTGCGCCGACATGGGCATTCCGCTCGTCAGTTTCTCCACCGCCCACGTCTTCGATGGCCGTCTCGGAAGGCCGTACACGGAGCAGGACCCGCCCGCTCCCGTTCAGCCTTTCGGCCGCAACAAGGCGGAGGCGGAGAACAGGATCCTCGCCGTCCACCCGGAACCTCTGATCATCCGCATGGGCTACCCGGTGGAGCCCGAGGCCGCCATGGCGCCGCCCTGCCTGTCGCCGGCGGCGCTGAGCCACGTGCATGATCTGGCGCAGGTGGTGCTCGACCTGCTGATCGACGGCCGGAACGGCATCTGGCACCTGACCCATCCGGAAGACGAGTCTGAGGAGATCACCACTGCGGTGAAGCTCAGCTCCCGGCAGGGCCGTGTCATGCCTCCGGCGGGACCATGGCTCGATCGCTTCGTCGCGGCGGAAGCGGAGGTCGGCAGGACCGCCTGATCCGGACAGAAAGTTGCCGGCCTGTGGGCTGGCGGGTCCTGGATGGAACGGATCCGGACCGGGGGCGTCATGGGTGTCGCTCAGGGCATGCGGATCCGGCCGCGGCACGCCGGGCGACCGGCAGGGAAAGGGGCCGGCCGGCCTCCACGAGGCGCCTGTCCGGAGGCTTGTGGAACGTCATCCGTCAGGCGGGCAGGCGTATCGAAAGGCAGGCGCCTCCCGGGAATTCGCGGCTCTGCAACCGTCCGCCCTGCAGGCGCAGAACCCGTTCCGCGACGGCCATGCCGAGGCCCGCGCCGTGCAAGCCCCGGCTGTGCAGCCCAGCCGCCTGGAGCGGGTCCTGCGGCGGGCCGAGCGAGCTCTGCAGCGCTCCGCAATGCATGTCGATGAACGCATAGCCGGATTCATGCCTCGACCTGATCTGCGTGGTGGAGCCGGAGGAGGCGCGTCGGGCGAGTTCGCGCAGGACGCAGGCGATGGCCTCCGCCACCGAGCCGGGATCCTTGACCAGGGCGGCATGGTCGGGTTCGGCCGCGACCACGGTGTTCATGCCGGCCTTCTTCAGGGACGGTCCGGCAAGACGCAAGCCTGCCTTCAGTAGGGCATGCAGGCCGGAACGGCGCCGGCCCTGCCCGTGCACGGCCGCGTCCAGCTTCGAATAGCGCGTCGCATCTTCCAGCAATTCCAGAAGATGGTCCGCGGCCGCACGAATGTCCGCCAGGTAGCTCTGCCGGGCATCCTCCGTCACACCGCGGCCGGGCCGCTCCAGCAACAGTTCCGAGAAGCCGCTGATGATGCTGATCGGCGTCCGGAACTCATGGTTCATGGCGGCCAGGAAGCGTGTCTTGCCGGCATCGGCAGCTTCGGCCGCCGCCTGCGCCTGGCGTGCCGCGGCTTCCGCCCGTTCTGCACGGTTCCTCGCCCGCACCAGCTCTTCCGCCTGGCGCCGGTATGCCGTGGCATCGAGCGCCGTGACGCGGACTAGGCTGGGGCGGCCGGAGGCATCCGCCTTCACGGCCGCGCTCACCAGAAGCGGCATGCCGCGCCCGTCGGCACGGGTGATCTCCATCGCGGCCGCGTCGGTCCTTCCCTGGATCCTCAGCAGCGGAACCATGCGGGTTTCATAGACGATGCGGCTTGCGGTGGTCAGAAGGTCCTGGAACCGCCAACTGCCGACGACGCCGGAGGCCGGCCCGCCGATCCATTGCGCGAAGGTCGCGTTGATCCGCACGACCGTGCCGCCATCGATGAGAAACGACAGGTAGCCGCAGGGCGCCTGCTCGTAGATTTCGTCGGCGCTGTCCTGCGACACCCGCAACGGCCCCCGCACCACCGACCCCGCCCCCGCTCCCGCTCCCGCCCCGGCGGTGGCGGGGTGCAGATCGGCCAGAAAGGCCCTGATGGCCACGACCACCTCATCAGGCGCGCTGAGATGCGGGCAGTGGCCGGTCGTCGCGAGCCTGACCCACTCGCTCCGAGGAAGATGGCGGTGCACATACTCGCCAGCGGACTCGGGGACGATGGCGTCTTGACTGCACTGAAGCACCAGCGTCCGGGTCTGCATCTGCGGCAGGTCGGCCCGGTTGTCCGAAGTGAACGTCACCCTGGCGAAATGCCGCGCCACCGCCGGATCCATCCTGCAGAAGCTGGCGGCCAGTTCCCGGGCCAAATCGGGGCGCTCGGGATGGCCCATGATGGTTGCCGCCATGGTGGCGGCCCAGCCCTGGCGATCCGTGTCGAGCAGGTCGAGTAGGGCGTCGATGTCGTCCTCCGTGAAGCCGCCGACGTAATGCGCGTCATTGAGGTAGCAGGCCGATGGCGCCACCAGGATCAACCGGAGGAACCGCTCAGGCTCGCGCTTCGCCGCCAGAACGCCGATCATGGCACTGACGGAGTGGCCGATAAACACAACCGGCCCGGGTCCGCAGGCGCGGCAGACCTCCAGGAGATCCTCGGCATACCCCTCCAGCTCGCCATATCGCCCGGCATTGAACGAGCATCGCGAGCCGCCGGCGCCCACGTAATCGAAAACGGCGGTCCGGAAGCCAGCCTCGAAAGCCGGAGAAACGAAGCGCCAGACCGATTGGTCACAGCCATAACCGTGGCCGAAAACAAGCGTGACGCTTCCGGCGCCTGCGAAGCGCACGTTGTGCCTGGCCAGCGCATCGAGCTGGGACATGTGTTTCAGATCCGCGGCAAGCGGCGGAGGTTCCCGCGCTCTCGATGAGCGAGGATGAACAAAGATGCCGCGGCTTTTTCAATTCACCGTTTCGAGATCGGAAGAACAAGGCCAGGCCTGCCAGCCGCGAGGGAGGTTGCCCCCGGCCATAGACGGAGCCCGGTGGCTCGCTTGGCACGTCCTCTGTTCAGGCCCCCCGGGTCCTGCCACGGGCATCGGTGCCGCGGTGCGCGGGGGCTGCCTGACCCGGCGCGCCCCGCCCGGAACCGGCTGGCGGACCGGATTCAGCCGGGCAGGACAGGCCCGTTCAGCGGGCTTCGCCCGCGAAGCCGGCGCTCAATTCGGCGAAGCGGTGCAGGGCCTCCGTCGGCAAGGCACCCTTCAGTACGGCCGCCAGGGCGCCCTCGAATTCTTCCACGCTGGCCATGCCGACCAGGATCGTTCCCATCGCCGGATGGGCCATGGCGAAGCGGATCGCGGCCTCCGGCAGGGACGCCGCGAAGCCCTCCGTCACCAGCGGCATCAGCCGCGACGCCCGCCGCAGGTCGGCCTCGTAGGATTGCCCCGAGCCCATCGGCTCCGGGGCCGGGCTGGCGACGGGATGGCGATGCGCGGAGCCGCTCAGGGCCCCGCCCGCCAGGACGCGGATGCCGACGGCACCCATGCGGGCCGACTGCATGCGCTGAAGCAGCTGCCCGTAATCCTGTGCCGGATAGCCGGCCGGCAGAACAGCGCCGGCCGAAGGGTTGAGCATGTTATAGATCACCTGGGCACCGCCGAAGAAGCCGGCCTCGGTGACCTGGTGCAGGGCGGCGGTTTCGCCCACCGCGGTGAAGGCGGGCAGGCGCAGCTTGCCGGCGGCCTGCAACGACCGGAAGGCGGGCACGACCTCCTCCAGCACCTGGCGCACGCTCAGGTTCTCGCCACCGCCATCCAGCGTGACCTCGTTGTGCAGGTAGAAGATATCGGCATGCTCCCGCTGCAGGCGCTTCAGGCTGCCGTCGAGGGACGCCGTGATCGCGGCCGCGATGTTGCCGAACTCGTCAGAGCGCAGGCGGACCTTTGTGCCGACCAGTGCGTCCCGTGCCCCGAGCTTGCGCAGGACGTTGCCGAGGTTCTGCTCCGACGCGCCATTGCCATACTGTACCGCGGTGTCGAAGTAGTTGATGCCGACCTCCAGCGCCCGGGCCACGGCGCGTTCCTGATCCGTGGTCGCGCCGCGCACCATCAGGCCGCCGACACCGCCGCATCCGAAGCCGAGAAGGGATACGGGAAGGCTGTTCGGGCCGAAGGGTCGTGTTGTAACAGGCATCGTTTGCTCCGCTGGGCCTGAAGGGCGGTGTCGTTGCGCGGCATTGTGCGGCCGGCAGGCCGGATGCACCAGGGCCCCGGGGAGCCGGGCAACGGCCGGAGCGCGCATAGGGGTCGCCGGCAGGCCAGTTGGTCCTGCCCGTCCCGCTTACAGCCTCGGGGAGCATAAAGCGCCATTCACCAGCCAGGGTTTGTCCGCGCACGATTTCCTGAAACGTTAATATCTATTAAGTTATGCTACCATAAGTGAAACCCTGTTCTGAGTAACCCGAAGAACATTGGGTGGGTGTGATCATGGGCAAAATGCCGCTTCCTTGCTGCGTGCCGGGCTGCGTGCTGGTTCGGCGACCCCCGAATGACGCACCCGCGCATCCTGGTCTGGGTGTTCGTCCTGAACACCTCCCCGCGCGCCGCCATCGCTGCTCCGCCTCGTCGTGGCCCGCATCCCCGGGACGCTGACCGCCCACCGCATCCTCCTTCCGGCACAACGTCGGCGCCGGTGAGAAGCCGGGCGCGCTGAGGCACCGCGTCCCTGCCCGTCCGATCTCGCCCGAGATCCAGGAAAATCCCCGTGGCTTATCCCGACATCGACTTCCAGGTGAGCAGCGCCGTCAACACGCCCGGCGTCATCACCTACAACTTCACCGTCAGGAACAATGCCGGCACCGGCTCCGCCACGGCCTTTGACCTGAACTTCAACGAGGCGTTCGCGGCCTACGCCCCCAACGCCGCCCTTGTGGCCGGCAGCGTGCGCGCCAGTGGCTCCGCGACCGCGGCCCGCGTGACGTCCGGGCCAGACACGGGCAGCGCGCAATACGTGGCCGACAACCTGGACCTGCGGCCCGGCGAAACGGCGACGGTGGGATTCGTCATCACCGTGCCAGAGGGCGACAACACCGCCTTTTCCGTGGTGGACCGGCTGGCCGACGCCGTGGCCGCCGGGTCAGGCGGGCGCCTGAACTACGTGACGGGCTCCGCGCAGGTTGTCTCGGTCGGAGCCAACCTGTCGTCGCTCTCCGGCCGCAACCTCCTCGCGCCCACCATCACCACGGCGGACAGCGAGGCGAACGGCACGCAGGATCAGGTCACGCTGAATTTCGGCGGGATCCGCAACGTGTCGGATAAGGCGGTCACGGCCGCCGACCAGATCGTGGTGCGGCTGCAGGTGCAGGCCACGGACGTGGCGGCGAACGAGCCTGGTGACGTGCTGACCAACACCGTCACCGTCAACAACACCAGTGCGGTGACGGGAGCTTCCACCAGCTATTCCGCCACCCCCGCCACCGTGTCCTTCGACATGGTGGAGCCGCTGCTCACCCTGTCGAAAGTGGCCAGCGCGGCCGCCGGGCAACGGCTCGATGCGGGCAGCGAGGCCACCTACACCGTCACCCTCCGGCATGCGGAGGCCTCCTCCGCCAACGCCTACGATCTGGTGCTGGCCGACGCGCTGCCGGCTGGCATGACGCTGGTGGCCGGCAGCCTCAGCAGCTCGGCCGGCACGGCGACGGCGAGCGGCGGCACCGTGGACCTCGCGCTGCCCACCTATGGCCTGGCGGCCGGGCCCGTGACGCTGACCTACCGCGCCGGATCGGCAACGCCGCCGCGCCCGGACAGGCGCTGAGCAGCACCGCCACGCTGATCTACGATTCCCAGGCCGGAACGGGCGGACGCGCGGGCACGGCGGTGACCAGCACTGCATCGGTCACCACTTCCGACTTCGCGGCCGGTCTGGTGCAGAGCATCGCCTCCACCTCGCTCGCCGAGTCCGGCACCGACCGTTTCGACGCCGCCCTGCCCGACCTTTCGGTGGGCGAGGCGGTGACCTACCGGCTGACCGCGACGCTGGCCGAGGGTTCGCAGCGGCTGGTGCTGACGGACACGCTGCCGAACGGGCTGCAACTGGTCTCGGCGCAGGTGGAAAGCATCGGCGCCAACATCACCGGCTTCTCGCTCCGCGCCGGCGCGGCGCCGGCCATCTCCGGCAGCACGCTGACCTTCGACTTCGGCAACGTCGTCAACAATCTCACCGACGCGCGCGACCAGGTCACCGTGCCGGTCACCGCGCGCGGAGTCAGCGGCGCGGCGGCCGGCACCCCGCTCACCAACAACGCCGTGGCGCAGGTCTTCGCGCCGGGCGGCACCGCGGCCGTGGCCCAGCCCACGGCGACGCAGGCGATGGAGGTGGTGCGGCCAGAGGTGGCCATCACCAAGGTATCCTCCATCGCCTCGGGTGATGCGGGCGACCTCGTGACCTTCACGGTCACGCTTAGTCAGGCGGCGGGTTCCACGGCGGCAGCCTACAACCTGGCCGTCTCGGACCTCATGCCGGACGGCCTGACGCTGGTCGGCGGCAGCGCCAGGGCCTCCGCCGGCACGGTGTCGGAAACGGCGGCGGGCGGCATCGCCTTCTCGCTCGACGCCCTGGTCCTTGGCAGCGCGCCGGTGACGATCACCTACCAGGCGCGGCTGTCGGATGGCGTCAGCAACGGGCAGAGCCTCGCCGGCCCGGCGCAGCTGAGCTACGCCACGGCGCCCACCGGCGGCACCACGGCCAGCGGCGCCGCCGCGCCGGCACCGGTGCTGGTCGCGATCACGAACGGGGCGGATTCGCAGCTCTCGGCCACCTCCCTCGACGCCACCTCCGGCAGCAATGTCGGCCCGGGCGAGCTGGTGACGCTGCGCCTGATCGGAACGCTGGGCGAAGGCGCCCAGCGGGTGAGGCTGGCGGAAACCCTGCCGGCGGGCCTCGAATACGTTTCCTCCCGCGTGGTGTCGCTCGGCGCCACGGGATCATCCCTGGCGGTGGGAGCGGCCGGCACGGTCGACGCCGCCGCCGGCCGAGTCAATTTCAACTTCGGCACCCTCACCAATCCGGGCGACAACAGGGTCGATGCCGGGGATCAGCTGGTGGTCGAGGGGGTCGCCCGCGTGGCCGCTGGCACGGCGGCCGGCACCCAGATCAACCCTTCGGGCATCCTGACCGCGGCCACTCCCACGGGCACCACGACCACCAGCCTGCTTGACGGCGATGTCACGCTGACGGTGGTGAGCGGGACCTTGGGGGGGCAGCGCCTTCCTGGACAACAACGGCAACGGCGTCCAGGACACCGGCGAGGCCACGATCGCGGGCGTGGCCGTGCAGCTGCTGGACGGAACAGGCGCCGCGACCGGCCGGGCGACCACCACCGACGCTTCCGGCAATTACGCCTTCACCGGCCTTGCCCCGGAAGCTATGCGGCGCAATTCACCGCCCCGGCCGGCCGCGCCTTCACAGCGGCCGATCGTGGCCCCGATGACGCGCGCGACAGCGATGCCAACCCGGTGACGGGGCGCTCGGGCACCGTTTCGCTGACAGCGGGCCAGAACAACCGCACGGTGGATGCCGGCTTCTACGTGCCCGCCTCGGTGTTCGGCACGGGCAATCTGGTTTATTCCGACAGCAATGGCGTGCGCGACGCGGGCGAGAGTGGCCTCGGCGGCATCACGGTGCGGCTGCTCGATGCGACGGGCGCCATCTCGGCCACCACTGTCACCGCGTCGGACGGCACCTATGGCTTCGCAGGCGTGGTCCCGGGCACCTACTAGTGTCCTGATCGCGAAATTCCCAAGATCATGGGAATGGTGGTAGGAGGCAGCGATGGGCAAACCTGCGGTGT
>NZ_QXGS01000159.1 GCF_003604215.1 Teichococcus vastitatis | reverse complement strand
CAGCAGGGGCGCGTTGCGATCTGAGGCGACCATCCTGCGCGCGAAGGCCGTGCAGCAGCGGGTACTTCGAGGTGTCCGAATGGCTGGCCGCGCGGCCAGACGCTCCGGCGATGGCTCTAGGCTTCCTGGTGTTCGCGCCGAGGCAGCTCTACGGGCGCTATCTCGCCGAGCAATTCCGGGCGGCAAAAGGGCCTATGCTGCGGCACCTGCCACATTCGGTATCCCGACCGCAACGGCAGTCCAGCGGCTTCCTTCTGGAAGCTGGCGGCCGGCAGCACCGGGTGGATCGGGTGGCACTGGCGGTGGGCGGCTTTGCCGCGCCGGATGAGGCGCCGAGGCCAGTGTTCAGCAACCCCTGAGACCCCGCCGCCGTGCAGGATCTAGCCCCCGATGCGCCCGTGCGTCTGGTCGGGCCGGGGCTGACCGCGGTGGACGTCCTGATCTCCCTGCGCCGGCACGGGCATCATGGTTCGGTACTGGGCCTGTTGCGCCAGGGCTGGCTGCCCTTGTCGCACCTGCCACGCGCCGTGCCACCGGTTTCGGTCGACCTGCCGGAGGGTGTTGGCCTGCCGGCTGCCTTGCGCCGGATCCGGGAGGCGGCGCGTACCGCCCTGGCGCATGGACAGCCCTGGCAGGCCGTGCTGGACGCGTAAGCCCGCAGGTGCAACGCCTTTGGGGCGGCTGGGATGTTTCAGCTCGGGCGAGACTTCTGCGATGCCCGAAGCCTGTGGAACCTGCACCGGCACCGGGTGGCGCCGCAGATCGGCGACTTCCTGGCGGAGCAGCGGCGGTCCGGCGGCCTGGAGGTCATGGCCGGACGGCTGCTGTCCTGGAGCGATGCAATGGGCGGAGCGGAGGTGGTGATCCGCCGCCGCGGCGGCGGCCAGCTGCGCCGGCAGGTGGCGCGGATCATCCAGTGTGTCGGGCCGGATGGGGTCTCGACGTGGCGGCAAACGGCGCCGATGCTGCAGCTGCTGGGCGAGGGGCTAGCGCTGGTCGAGCCGTTGGGGCTCGGTCTGCAGGCGCGAGCCGATGGCCAGGGGATGGGTGCTGCCGGGAACATCGTGCCCGGCTTCGCCGTAGTGGGGCCGCTGACTCGTGGCCTGTTGTGGGAAATCACCGCCGTTCCGGAGATCCGTGCCCAGGCCGCGGCGGCCCTCAGCGGCTTCCTGCGCCCTTGATCATTCTCATGGAGGAATGGTGAAGATTCTTGTTTGACGGGTTCTGGGGTGGGGGTTATAAGCCGCCCCACGCCGCT
>NZ_QXGS01000158.1 GCF_003604215.1 Teichococcus vastitatis | reverse complement strand
AGAGATGGTCCCCGGATTTCGGACAGTTGGATAAGCTCGGTTCGGCCTGAGAAGGACGGACCCGATGACGGGCAAGCGGACGCGGTATTCGGCTGAGTTCAAGGCCAAGGTGGCGCTGGAGGCGCTGCGGGGTGAGCTGACGACGGTGCAGCTGGCGGCCAAGCACGGCATCCATCACACGATGGTGGGCGAGTGGAAGCGCCAGGCCGTGGAGGGGATGGCCGCGGTGTTTTCTGGCAAGGCAGCGGCGCAGGAGACGGCAAAGTCGACCGAGGCCGAGGTGGAGAAGCTGCACGCCAAGATCGGGCAGCTCCTGGTGGAACGGGATTTTTTGGCCAAGGCGTCCGGACGATGAGCCTGGAGCGGCGGCGCCAGATGATCGAGCCTGAACACCCGCGGTTGTCGATCGTGCGGCAGTGCGAACTGGTCTCGATCAGCCGCTCTGGGTTCTACTGCTATCCTGCCGGGGAAAGCCCGCTGAACCTGGAGCTGATGCGGCTGATCGACGCGCAGTTCCTGGAGACCCCCTGGTACGGGTCTCGGCAAATGGCACGCCATCTCCGGCGGGAGGGGTACACCGTCGGCCGCAAGCGGATGCGGCGGTTGATGGCCAGGATGGGGCTGGTGCCGATCTATCAGCGGCCGCGGACCACGGTGCCGCATCCTGAGCACCGGGTCTTTCCCTATCTGCTGCGGGAGCTGGTGATTGACCGGCCAAACCAGGTCTGGTGCGCCGATCTGACGTACATCCCTATGCGCCGGGGCTTCCTCTACCTGGTCGCGGTGATGGACTGGGCGACCCACAAGGTGCTGTCCTGGCGGGTGTCGAACACCATGGACGTGGAGTTCTGCCTGGACGCGCTGGAGGAGGCCCTGGCGCACCATGGGCGGCCGGAGATCTTCAATACCGACCAGGGCAGCCAGTTCACCTCACCGCGGTTCACCGGCGTGCTGCAGCGGGCTGGGGTGCGTGTTTCCATGGATGGGCGGGGACGCTGGATGGACAATGTCTTCATCGAGCGGCTCTGGCGCAGCCTGAAATACGAGTGCGTCTACCTGCACGCCTTCGAGACCGGCTCGGAGATGCGGGCTGGGCTTACAAAGTGGATCGGCTACTACAACGCCGGACGCCCACACAGCGCCCTGGCGGGGCAGACCCCCGACGAGGTGTATAAGGCAGATGCGATGACAAGACTGGCGGCCTGAGATCAACCAGGACCGAGCTTATCCGGGCCGCCAAACTGTCCGGCAGATGGGGGCCACCTCA
>NZ_QXGS01000157.1 GCF_003604215.1 Teichococcus vastitatis | reverse complement strand
GGCTCCCTGGTAGGGTGGTCCGATGCCTACGCTGCTCCTTGTGCCTTCCGCACTTCCTGCAGCACCGCCTCATGCGTCGCCAGGATCCGCCGCAGCGTGGGTTTGCCTTTGTCGCTCGCCTCGGCGATGCCCTCGTGCATCTCCTCGATCCCGGTCGTCATCTGCTCGGCCAAGCCGGATAGCCGCTCCTGGAGCTGCTCGCTGTCGTCCTTCAGCTCGGCCGTCCAGATCGCCAGGATGCGAGAGATTTCAGCGGCAGCGCGGGCGGGTGGGACGCCCGCTTGCAGGAGCTTGATGAGAGGGGCCAGGTCGGCAGCAGGAGAGCGGGACATGCGTGGAAGGTAGGTCGGCTAACCGCGGGTGGCTAGACGAGGAGGCTGCTATCGGCCCGAAGCAACCCTGTGAAACGTTGCTCTCCTGTTTGGTATTCGGCATCATGACTTGGCCGAAAATAGAGTTGCAGGTTGGTAGCTCCTGCGCCCGTTCATGAACGGGTTCTTCTCAGCCTCGGCGTCTCAACCCGATCGCTATCGGGAGGGGCGCATCAGGCGTGGTCGCGTCTCTCGAAGCGTACCAGAGGAGATAATCAGGTGGTCCCTGGCCTTATTGCCCTCGTCCTCGCGACCCTCTTTGCCGGAGCCGCGCTCTACATCAGCCTCGTCGAGCATCCCGCCAGGATGGGTCTGGAGGACATGCCCCTGCTCGCGCAGTGGCAGCCCAGCTACAAGCGCGCCCTGCCCATTCAGGCTGGCTTGGCCATGCTGGGAGGAGTCGCTGGGCTCCTATCCTGGTACCAGCTCCGCGATTGGCAGTGGGTGGCAGGAAGCCTACTCCTGCTCGCGAACTGGCCATTCACGATGCTGATCATCATGCCCGTGAACAAGCGCCTGATGGGGATGACGGCGCAGGAGGCGGGGGCGGGAAGCCGTGCCCTCCTGCAGCGCTGGGGCAGCCTGCACGGCGTCCGGAGCGCACTCGGCTCCGCCGCGTCCCTCCTGTTCGTCTGGGGTGTCCTGGCCAGCCGCTAGGCCGCTCTTCACCCGGTCCAGCGGTAACTCCAGGCCCGAGTGGCCACCGCGTCTCCCGACCCCAAACAACCTGAGCCGGGAGAGCGCAGGTATAAACCCTCGTTGACGGATGTTCAGGCGGACCATTACCGTCCGCCCATGGGTGACCTCCGCCTCCGCACCGCGAGCCGACGCCGTCGCTGCTTCCCAGCGGCGGCTTCCGTGGCTGCGTGCAGACAAGCCCCTCCCCCGGTGAGGCCCGCTCCCTAGCGGTCC
>NZ_QXGS01000156.1 GCF_003604215.1 Teichococcus vastitatis | reverse complement strand
TGCCGAAGAACTTGTTGCGGACGGTGTTGTAGTAGGCGTCCATGTCGTACTGGGCGACGGGCAGCGCCAGGTCGCGCGCGGTGAGGCGGCCCACCGAGCCGGCCAGCCCGTAGCTGGCGGTGACCACGTTGGACAAGGCCTGCACCAGCGAAACGCGGGCATTCAGCAGCTCCTGCTCGGCGTTCAGCACGTCCAGCGTGGTGCGGCTGCCCACCACCGCCTCGCGCTGCACGCCGTCGAGCGCGATCTCGGCGGCACGGATCTGCGAGCGCACGCTGTCCACCTGCGCCCGCGCCGAGGCCAGCGTTTCCCAGGCCTGCGTCGCCTGCTGCATCGCCGTCCGCCGCTGGTCATCCACCACCTGCCGCAGCCGCACCGCGTCCTGCCGCGCCTGCCGCACCGCCGCGTGCTCGGCACCGCCCTGGTACAGCGGCACCGACAAATTGGCCGTGATCTGCTCGCCGGTGGCCCGCGTGTGCGGCTGCTGGCTGTTGTCCGAGCGGAAGGCCTGCGCCTGCAGGCTCACCTGCGGCAGCAGCGCCGCCATCTGCACATCCACCGCATCGCGCCCCGCCGCCTCGTCAAACAGCGCCGCCACCACGCCGGGGTTGTTGCGCATCGCCACCTCCGCCGCCTGCGCCGCATTGGCCGCCGCGGTGCTCAGCGGCTGCGGCGCCACCAGCCGCTCCGGCGCCAGCCCCACCACCCGCTGGAACGTCGCCCGGCTGGTCTGCAGCGTTCCTTCGGAATTGGCCCGCGCCGAGCGTGCCCCGGCCAGCCGGCTTTCCGCCTGCGCCACGTCGGTGCGGGTGATCTCGCCCACCCGGAAGCGCTCATTCGTCGCATCCAGCTGGCGCTGCAGCACCTGCACGTTGTTGACGTTCAGCCGCAGCGTTTCCTGGTCGCGGATCACCGCCACATAGGCCGACACCACGTCCGACAGCACCTGCTGCTCGGTGGCCAGCAGCCGGGCGCGCTGCGCCAGCACCTGGTTCTCCGCCCGCTGCGTCTGCGCCACCGTGCGGCCGCCCGTGTAGAGCGGCTGGCTCACCGTGGCCTGCAGGCTGCCGATCGGCCGGCTCACATCCGCATACTGCCCGCGCGAGCGCGCCTGCCCGTCGATGTAGCCGCCCGAGGCGCCCAGCGACACCGTCGGCCGCCAGCCGCCCAGCGCCTGCGGCACGTTCTCGTCCACCACCCGCAGCTGCGCCCGCGCCGCCAGCAGCGCCGGGTTGTTGGCATAGGCCTGCGACAGTGACTCCTGCAGCGTCTGGCCCCGCGCCACC
>NZ_QXGS01000155.1 GCF_003604215.1 Teichococcus vastitatis | reverse complement strand
TCAAGGAGGTATCATGGGGCGCCCGCCGACGATTGACCGCGACGAGGTGCTCGACCTTGCCGAGGACATCCTGCTGAAGGGGGGAACGGGTGCCTTGACCATTGACGCTTTGGCCAAAGCCGCGGGCGTTTCGAAAGGTGGCATTCAGTCGCGCTTCGGGACCAAGAACGATCTGATCGCATCCCTGATGAGGCGTTGCGAAGAAGAATACGAAGCTGAAATCAGGACCATAATTGGGGAAGCTCCGACGCCTGTGGAGGCAGTCCGTGGCCATATCCGCATGACCCAGAACGCGGATACCAAGAGCGAGGCACGAGCCGCGAGCATGATGGCCGCGCTTATCGAGGAACGGGAGCACCTGATGACCGCCAACTGCTGGTACCAGAGCCGCTTCGGCAGGCTTGACACCAGGACGAGCGAAGGGCGTCGGGCCCGCTTGGCGTTCTACGCCGTTGAGGGCGCCTTTATCCTGCGGACCTTTGGGTTCGCCACACAAGCTGACGAGGACTGGGAGGCCACCATGGCGGACATACTGGCGCTGCTGGACGACAGGCTCTAGCGCTCCTCCTCATTCTTTCTGTTCACCCATTATTCCTGTTTGAGTGCGGGAGTGCCGACCCGTGGCCATACCCACCATGACGCAGCTTGGTTTCGGAGCCATCCTCGCGGCTGCCATCGCGGGAAGCTTCTCCATCCTTGGCCTGATCATCTCCAAGGAACAGAAGATCTCCGACTTCCGCCGCGAATGGGTGGAGGAACTGCGGGCCGACATCGCGCGCTTCATGGCCAACGCTACGTTCATCTTCGCCGTGATGGACAGCTCTACATCGGACATCACGGAAGCCCAGGCACTGACGGTTCTTCGCGCCGAGATCGTGGCTATGTTCGAGGCGTCGTCCCGGATCCACTTGAAGCTGGACAGCACCGATCCGGTGACTGCGCCGATCCTGGCGACCCTGCGGGAATTCGAGGAGCGGGTCCAGAGTGCCACACCTCTATCCCCCGCCACACTGGGCGTCCTTGAGCGCCGCTTGGTGGAGCAATCGCGTGTTCTGATGCGGCGCGAATGGCATCGGGTCCGAAACGGGGAAACCGTTTACCGGACGGCCAAAACCATAGCTGTTATTACGACCATCGTATCTTTCATCGGCTTGGCTGCCGCAGGATTGCTCTCGCTGACCCGGTAGCCGTTTGGCTGACATGCGGGCAATCCGGTCACCAGCCGCGTGACTACTGTCGTGAAGGGGCAAAAATATAGCTCCATGCCGCTGTTTGAAAAGGCGCAAACTCTTGCTTGT
>NZ_QXGS01000154.1 GCF_003604215.1 Teichococcus vastitatis | reverse complement strand
GTGTCCTCCACCAGGGCCTCTTCCTCGGCTTCCGCCATGACGCGGATCACCGGCTCGGTGCCGCTGGCGCGGATCAGCACGCGGCCGCGCTGGCCGAGCCGCGCCTCGGCGGCGGCAATGGCCTCCGTCACCGCCGCGTCCTGCAGCGGCGAGGCACCGGCATAGCGGACATTGACCAGGCGCTGCGGCAGCGGCTCGAACGGGCGGCACACCGCGCTGGCCGGCCGGCCGCTCTCGGCCAGCACCGCCAGCACCTGCAGCGCCGCCACCAGCCCGTCGCCGGTGGTGCCGAAATCGCTCAGGATCATGTGGCCCGACTGCTCGCCGCCCAGGTTGCAGCCGGCTTCGCGCATCCGCTCCGACACGTAGCGGTCGCCGACCCGGGTGCGCAGCAGCGTCAGGCCGAGGCCGCTCAGGAACCGCTCCAGCCCGAGATTGGACATCACCGTGGCCACCACCGTGTCGCCGCGCAGCCGCCCCTGCGAGGCCCAGGAGCGGGCCACCAGCGCCAGGATCTGGTCGCCGTCCAGGATCTGGCCGTTCTCGTCGGCCAGTACCAGCCGGTCGGCGTCGCCATCCAGCGCAATGCCAAGATCGGCGCGGCGCTCCCGCACCAGCTCCGCCATGCGCGACGGCGCGGTGGAGCCGCAGTCCCGGTTGATGTTGAAGCCGTCGGGCGCGACGCCGACCGGCACCACCTCCGCTCCCAGCTCCCACAGCACGGTGGGCGCGACCTTGTAGGCGGCGCCATGTGCGCAATCGACCACGATGCGCATGCCCGCCAGGCTCAGCCTCTTCGGAAACGACGCCTTCACCGCCTCGATGTAGCGGCCCGGCGCGTCGTCCAGGCGGGATGCGCGGCCGAGGCGCGAAGGGGCGACCAGCTGCGCCGACAGGTCGCCGGCCATCAGCGCCTCGATCTCGGCCTCCTCGTCATCCGACAGCTTCAGCCCGTCCGGGCCGAACAGCTTGATGCCGTTGTCCTCGAACGGGTTGTGGCTGGCCGAGATCATCACGCCCAGGTCGGCGCGCAGCGAGCGGGTCAGCATGGCGATGGCCGGCGTCGGCAGCGGCCCCACCAGCACCACGTCCATGCCAGCGCCCACGAAGCCGGCAGTCAGCGCCGGCTCCAGCATGTAGCCGGACAGCCGCGTGTCCTTGCCGATCACCACCCGGTGCCGGTGCGTGCCGCGGCCAAAGAATCGCCCGGCCGCCTGGCCCAGCCGCAGCGCCGTCGACGCATCCATCGGCGCACGATTGGCAACACCCCGGATCCCATCCGTGCCAAACAGCCGGCGCTC
>NZ_QXGS01000153.1 GCF_003604215.1 Teichococcus vastitatis | reverse complement strand
TGCACCGCGATGCAAACGCTGAAGCAGGCGCTCGGGGATGAACTGCTTCAGGAGGATAGCTCGGCGGCCGCCGAAGTCATGGCGCATTTGCTGCACCTGGAGAAGCGTGGTGAGGCGGTGTCACAGCTTGGCAAGGATGGCGCCTTGCACTTCGCGAGAGCCTCATAGCCGCCAAGATGCCGAGCGTCTGCTTAAAGATGAAGGTTCGGAACAGGGCCGCCATCGGGTTGCTCCTGACAGGTGCCGCGCAGCGGGAGGGTCAACATGCGCGGGCATTCAGATAGCCCATGGCGTCGGAGCCGTAGCGGGGCGGTCGAGGCAGCCGAGAGCAGAAAGAGATGTTGCAACGGCGGTGTCAAGGGAGGTCCGCGGCTCCGCGCCAATCAACGCCACCAGTCGACTGTTGTCGAACCGCACGGGGTGGCGCCAGTAGGATTCGATCTCCACGACTTCGCGCGGAAAGCCCCCGAAGGGAGCGAGCAAGCGCATCAGCCACCAGGGAAAACGACGCTCCGGGATGTTGCGTCCGACTGCGCGACGCACCGCATCGACCATACCGGTACCACTTGTATCACAATAGCCCTCGAACTGAACCCGTTCAAATGCATCGAGCCGATCGCCTGCCTCCATCAGCCGCACAATCGCCTCGGCTAGATCGGGTAGGTAAGCCCAACTGTGACCCGGGCCGGTCGCGGGATTAAGCAGCCGCTGCACAGGTTGAGCGGGCTTTACCAGACTCTGCGCGAACCAACTGGAACGGACACCCGGTCCGAAGAAATCGCCGGCTCGGACAATCAGGCTTGGCACGGCTGGAGCCGCTTCCTCGAGAAGACGCTCAAGCTGGACGCGGATCGCGCCCTTGCGAGTGCGTGGAGCCTGCGGGGTCGTGGCATCAATGACCGTAATCCGCGCCGGATCGAAGTTATAGATCGTGCCGGGTAGCACGACCCGCGCGCCCCCGGCCGCCTTGGCCGCGGCGAGCGTGTTCGCCATCATGGGCAGGACCAGGCGGTGCCAATCGCGGTACCCAGGCGGATTGACAGCGTGCACGATGGCGTCGACGCTGCTGGCTGCCGAGATGACATCCGCTTGGCTCATCGCATCTCCGGCGATCCAGCCCGAGAGACGGCCGCCCTTGGCAGCCGCGTTTGCCGGATCACGCACCAGGGCCCGGACCGTCCATCCATGCCGGTCCAGCGCCGCAGCGATCCCGCCGCCGATGCCCCCTGTCGCGCCCAGGACTAGCGCTGTCTTGTTCGTCCTCATCACGCATCTCCTCACTGAGACGCAAAGGATGCACCG
>NZ_QXGS01000152.1 GCF_003604215.1 Teichococcus vastitatis | reverse complement strand
CGCGTTGGTGATGGCGGTCCCGGCGGTGCCGTCGACGGAGGTGATGGTGCCGGAATTCGCGATGATGTTCGGGTTTGAGGCGCTTCCCGATCCGCTGTCGACGGCGATACCCGCGCCTGTGCCGTCACCTGCGTTCCAGTCGCGGCCACCGGAGACCGTGGCGCCATTCGCGACGGTGATGGTGATCGGGCTGCCACCGCTACCGCCTTCCGACGCCGCGTAGATGCCGGGGGAAGCGCCGCCGGTCGCAGAGACGGTACCGTAGACGTTGACCGCCACCGTGTTGCCCGTGCCCACGCCCCCTGTGGAGCCGTTGAAGGCACCCTGGTTGTTGCTGACCCGGCCGCCGCCGCCGCCAATGCTCTGCAGCAGGATGGCCGGCGCGTTGTTGCCGGTAGTCGAGACGGTTGCGCCGGAATTGTCGGAGTTCGGCGCCGCGGTGCCGATGTTGACGACGATCGGCCCGCCATTGCCGGATCGCTGACTACTCTGGTTGAACGGTGTCAGGAACTGCGTCTGCCCCGTGTCACCGGCGATGCCACCACCGCCGCCGATGCTCTGGGCAAAGATGCCAACCGCCCCGTCTCCCTTGGTGGAGATGCTCCCGAGGTTGGTGACCGTCACGTCATGGCCGTCGCCGTGCACCGTCGCCGTGGTACCCAGCGCGCCGGCGCCATTGGCGGGCTTGCCGCCGAGCACCAGGCCGCCGCCGCCACCGACGGCCTGCGCCAGAATGCCGTAGGCGTTGCGGCCCGCCGTCAGGATCGTGCCGTCATTCTCCACGCTGACCGAGCCGCCGATGCCTTCCGCGGCATGGTTCGTATTCGCGTTGCTGCCGCCCAGGCTGACATTGATGCTGTAGTCGCCGCCCGTGGCCGACGCTGCGCCGCCGGCGTTGTCGGAAGCATCGCTGGACAGCGTCTTCACGATGCCGCCGCCACCACCGATGCTTTGCGCGATGATGCCGATGGCGTCGTGGCTCATGGTCTGGATGAGGCCGCCCCTATTATTGGTCACCCTCGCCCAGGTGCCGTTGCCGTTCGCGCCGCCCTGGCCGCCGACGGCGATGGGAACGGATAGAACGGTGCTGGAGGAATCCCCGGTCGCGGATTTGGCGCCCGAGGTGCCGCCCATGCCGCCGCCGCCGCCAATGCTCTGCGCCACGATGCCGGCGGCAAGTCCGCCATTGGTGATGATGGTGCCGGAGTTGATCACGACCGCGTCGCCGCCGTCACCCCCGATGCCGCCCCTGCCGCCCACGCCGATGGCACTGTCCAGGGTGACCTTCTTGCCGCTCTGATCCGT
>NZ_QXGS01000151.1 GCF_003604215.1 Teichococcus vastitatis | reverse complement strand
GCTGGGGACCATGTTGGTCAGAGGTCGAGCAGTCGGGCGGGGCTGTCGCGGGTGATGCGGGCGCGGCGGCGGTAGGCCTGGGTGGTGGCGATGGTTTTCTGCCGGGTGTGGTGCATCACCTGTTCGTCGAGGGCGCCGCGCAGATAGGCTTCGGTGATGAAGCCGGCGCGCAGGCCGTGCGGCGACAGCCGCTCGGCGGCGTCCACCACCAGCCCGGCGCGCTCTGCCCGGCGGTGCAGGATGAAGCGGACGCCGGCCGGCCGCAGCCGCCCGCGCGGCCGGCCGCCGCGGGTCAGGCTGGGAAACACCGCGCCCCATTCGATGCGCGCCCGCGCCAGCCAGGTTTCCATGGCCCGCACCGGGCAGGACAGCGGGTTCAGCCCGCGCGGAATGCCGATCCGCGCGCCCTGCCGGTCCTGGTCGCCCTTGCTGCGCGGGATCTCCAGCGTCATGCCGTCGGCGGTGAAGCGCAGGTGCTCGCGGTCGATGCCGACGATCTCCGAGCGGCGCAGCGCCCCGGCGAAGCCCACCAGCAGCAGGGCCTTGTCGCGCAGCCCGGTCATGTCGCTGCCGCAGGCGTCGAGCAGCCGCTTGACCTCGGCCGAGGTGAGTGCCGCCGCCGGCCGGGTGGCGACGCCGTGCCGGCCGAGGATGCCGCGCAGCGTGGCGCGGATGGCCGGGTGCCGTGGCTCCCAGGGTAGTCCTGCCTGGCGGTGGGCGTGGCCGATCGCGGCGAGGCGGCGCCACAGCCCGCTGCGCCCGAGTTGGCCTGCGAGGCTGGCCAGGTGGCCGGCGACCAGCACGGGTGCCGCGGGCAATGGGGGGACGCCGCCGGCGGCGCACCAGGCCGCGAAGGCGGCCCAGTCGCTGGCATAGGCGCGGCGGGTGTTGGCGGACAGCGCCTGGCCGGCATAGCGCGCCGCCTCGGCCAGGGCCGCGCCGACGGGTCCCTGCAGCAGGCGCCGCGCCTCGCTCGTGGCCGTGTCGGTGATCCAGGGCTGCGGGTCCGGCCGCAGCGCGGGCTTGTGGGGCTGGTCTGGCATCGGCGTCCGTTCTGCGGCGCCGCCCTGCTGCGGCCCGTCTGCTGCCAGATTAGCCGGTTCGCGGAATCGGGCAAACCCGTCACTGCACGGTCATGATAGCGATAAGAACATCTTATCGAGGGTAATCGGGCGCGCTCCCACCCCGCCACGCCCCGACAGAGCAGGAGGGAGCGACTTCCACCAGCCTAGTTTCACAGGATGGAGACGTGCTGGTCGTGTCCCATCGCGTGGTGTAGGAGCGATGGTTTCCGGCGGGCTGAACTACCGGATCAGGCTGGCACGGCGG
>NZ_QXGS01000150.1 GCF_003604215.1 Teichococcus vastitatis | reverse complement strand
CCATCGCCATTGCCCCCGTTGACCCGCGACAGTGAATCAGCTTCGCGCCTCAGCCGCGAGGTTTTTCGAAGTGTCCAGGCGGCTCCTGCCGCCGTCAAAGAGATGCGGCGGTTGCCGTTTGATCACCAAACAACGTCGCAATGTCCACCGGACACCAGACCGCAGATCCAGCCGCCACTACCAACCCTTGTCTCAAACATCATCCTCGACTGCATTCAAGGCTTCTGGAGGTGCCCAGGTGTCGCCATTCTGATCCTGTGAATATTCTGGAACGAGAGATTCATGCCACAGCGTCTTCGTGGCGGATCGGAGCACCGCTCCGACGAGATGCTGTGCGGTGGCTATCTCCGTTATCTTAACGTACCGCAGCTTTTCTAGCGGCAACGCCATCAACGGCCGGCGGCCTCGAATATAGTCGCGTCCAGCTTATAGCCACCATGCTCAGTCAGCAGCAGCCGCGGCTGGCCCGGATCGGCCTCGACTTTCTGGCGCAGCCGGTAAATATGAGTCTCCAGCGTATGAGTGGAGACGGCGCTGCTATAACCCCAGACTTCGTTCAACAGGGTCTGGCGCGGCGCGACCTTGCCGCCGGCACGGTAGAGATATTTCAGAATGCCGGTTTCCTTGGCCGTCAGCCGCACCTTACGGTTGCGGTTCGTCTCCTGCAGCAGACGCATGCTGGGGCGAAAGACGAAGGGACCGATGAGGAAGGTGGCGTCCTCGGAGTTGTCGAATACCCGCAGCTGTGCCCGCACCCGGGCCAGCAACTCCGGCAGGCGGTATGGCTTCGCCAAGTAGTCATTGGCGCCGGCATCAAGGCCGCGGATCACGTCCTGCTCGGCATCGGCACCGGTGACCATGATTACCGGCATACGCCGCCCCTCACGGCGCAGCTTGGCGCAGAATTCCCGTCCATCCGCATCCGGAAGTCCGACATCGAGCAAGATCGCGTCGTAGCGGGCGCCCTCACTGGATAACTTGTCCTCGGCCTCAGCCGCGCTCTGCGCCTCATCGGCTCTGAACTCGCCGCCGAGCAGGATCTGCTCGGCCAAGGTGGCACGCAGCACTGCATCATCCTCGACGATGAGAATTTGGCGGAGGGCGGACATCGTGGTCTCCAGGAAAAGGGGAAGGGCGTCACTACCGCTCCCGAGTTTATCTACGGGGTTGATCAGGACGCGCAAAAATTACTCAAAGGTGAGTTTGTGCCGAGATTCTTACGCTTCTGGAATTCAGCAGCGCTATGACATGAGCGTGCTACCGGCCACACTGCGGTTCGCTGTTATGCCTGCTCATGACAGGTTTCTGGTCTAGTGTCCTGATTCCGTAGTTCCTCCGATCGTCTGGGAGCGAAGGCAGAAGCGCTGGATGGCGGCGAGAATGT
>NZ_QXGS01000015.1 GCF_003604215.1 Teichococcus vastitatis | reverse complement strand
TTCATGCGTGAGCCCGGATGCTCACGATTGCGTGATCAACTTCCTAGATCACGAACCCGTGAGTTGAAAAGCAAAAAGAATCGTAAAAGGCGAATTTCATCACATCAATGCGCGTATTCGGCATAAAGCGTTGAAATGTATGGGGAGTGGCTTGGCGAGTTGGGAAGGGGGCGCCGGCCAGGCCAAATCAGCCCGGCTGGTCCACGGCCGAGGGAGCGGCCTGCAGCCATCTCCGCAGCAGCCGCCAACCCGTCGGAGCACCTTCTTCCGACCCCGCCTTGTACCCAACTTCCCGGATCAGGACCCATGAGCCCATCCTCACAGGTCGATGGGGATGATCTTTCAGGGCTGGCTGGTAAGGCTGTTTCAGCCGGAGCCGCAGGGATCAATGATGCCGGCACAGGACCTGAAGACCCGGTGGCCCAGCCAGCTGCCGCGCAGGAACTGCCAGATGGTCTTGACCGGGCTCAGCTCGGGCGAGCGGGGGAAGTAGGGACAGGATGTCCGTTGTCGAATGCTTCGGGGCAGCGGGGAAGCTGGCTGAGCGGAGGCTCTGGCCATCTATGGGCTGACGAAGGCCGCTGGGCGGCGGCGGTGCAAGTGTGGCTGCTGAATGGCCGGTACTTGATGCGCTCGCGCTGGAGCAGGACGATGTGCCCTTGGCCGACCTGATATATCGCTGGGCGAGGTTCGGCAGGCTCACTGGTAGCGATGATGATTGTCGTGCTCGACGAAAGCTCTTCGATCTGCGTCTCAAGATCGCCGGGCAGATAGCAATTCTCCGGCAAGATGCGATTCTTCAACGTCTGGCTCTGGCCCTCTTGCCCCGGGTTTGCGGGGAGCAGGACGCGTCGTGGATATGCTCAACACGCTGTTCCCCGAGCCATGGCCAGATCGTCTACGACGCATCGGGAACCGTTGCCGGAGAGCAGCGGCGGTTGGTGACGAACCTTATGTCCGGCCCGCAGCCTGAGGCGGCGAGTGCCGCCTCCAGCGTCTCGCTGGCGTCGCTTGCCGCCATGCCTAGTGCAGAACTCATGCCCTGAGCAGGCGGTAGGCCGAAGCCTGCGAACCGAAATGGCCTTGGGTGTCGATGAAGCGCATCGCGAGTTCACGCGGGGATCGCTCCGGCGCCTCCAGTGCCAGGTTGATGATCCGCATCGCACCTCGTCGGCGTTGCGGTTCCAAGCTTGGTCAAGACGGGATGGCATGTCCTCGAACACCTCCGAGCCCTGGATGCCGCTGCGTTCCACCGCCTGCGGCTTTTACCCGCTGCCTGTCACGTCCACGTGGGATACGCCCGCAAAAATGCGCGGGCCGTCTCACAATCCGGGCCGGGGCAGCCTATTCTGCCCTGCAGCTTCTCCCGCAGAAAGGCCGAGCCGCGATGCACCACGCTGACCCGACCCATGCTCCCCCGCGCCATTCCGCCCGGTTCAGCCGGCGCCGTGCCATTGCCGCCCTGCTAGCCGGCCTGCCGCTTCTGGCGGCTCCCGCCCAGGCCACCTCGCCAGCTCCTCCGACCCCTCTCACGGCCTATGCGGCGAACAATCCGAAGCTGCTCCTGGAATTTGAGGACTGGCTGGGCTGCAAGGTCGATTTCGTGCACATCTTCCTGGACCATGCGAGCTGGGAAGGCATTGGCTGGCCGAGCTGGTTCATGGACCAGTTCAAGGAGCTCGATAAGCCGGTCCTGTGGTCCTTCGCCATGATCCCGCGCGGCGCCACTCTGAAGGATGCGGGAAGCGGCAAGTATAATCGCTACTATCTCAGCGCGGCGAAGCTGCTGGCCCAAGCCAAGCCTTTTCCGAACGGCACCATTCCCATCCGCCTGGGATGGGAGTTCAACGGCACTTGGTTCGCCTGGTCCGCCCGCGGCAAGGAAGAAGATTTCATTGCCACCTACCGCAATGTCGTCAATGCCTTCCGCTCCGTGTCCGACAAGTTCCGCTTCGAGTGGAACGTCAATTTCGGGCAGAAGATGGATGTCATGAAGGCCTATCCGGGCGACGAGTATGTCGACACGCTGGGGATGGACTTCTACTGGAAAAAGGAATGGCAATCGCACGACCCGGTGCGGGCCTTCAAGGACATCCGGGATCACCGCGTCGGGCTGAGGTGGCTCGAGGATCTGGCGAAGCAGAAGGGCAAGCCCACCGCCTATTCCGAATGGGGCGTGAACGGCAACAATGCTGGCCCGTTCATCAAGCTGGTGCAGGAATGGATCGCGCAGCATCCCAACGTCGCCTACACCACTTACTGGAATTCCGACGCGGATTACGAGGGCAAGCTGTCGGGCGGCCGCTGGCCGGATGCCGGCAACACCTTCAAGCAGGCCTTCTGCCCAGCGCCCAACGGCTCGGCGCAGATCCGGCGCTGAATGGCGCCCCGCGGAACAAGCTTCCTGCCTGTTGTTCCAGGCACTGGCGCGGGTGCCTCTAAGCCCCGCCGGGGGAGTTCCGATCCCGCAAGAGGGGAAAACAGGCCTGCCGATTGCTTTCACCACGGCTCCATCCTCCGTGCCGGCTCCGTCGCGGGGGATGGCAGCCAAAACGGTGCCGGAGCATCGTGATCGCATGGCTTCGCCGCATCCCGAAAGCTGGGCCTGCATCACGCCCGAAGGGCTCTGTTGCGAAACTGAGGATTTCCATATCGACCCACCTGCGCGGCGCCGCGCGCCACCAGCCGCAGGCATTGGCAAGTTGGTTGGCCGGTGGTTGGAACGACGCGTCTCTGTAACCCGGATCTGGCCAGAGCCAGCGGGATCTGGCGGCAGGAACATACGCCCAGGCGATATGCTGATCCCGCCGCATCCTCGGTCAGGCGGCCGAACTCACCTTCCCGGCAAACAACTTGCCAAGGTCGGTGCTGCGATATGGATCCCATCGGACGCCGCTGCGATGGGATCCCGGTCCATCAAGCTGTCCGGATCATCCAGGAACGAGCGCCTGTCACGCACAGGAGGTAAACCTGAAGACGCCTTGGCCAATCCGGCGTTGCGTTATCCACCGATCTCCGGACTGCGTGCCAGAGCCAGCGAATCACAAAGCGTGATCATCAATCATTCCCCGCGCATAGAGCTTACCAACCGCCAGGGGCTCGCAGGAGGAGATCGACGCAAAATCCAATCCGCGTCCTTAATGCCTTCCCTGCCAATGCAAGAATGCCTCGTCGTAAGTGGCGAGTGTTGCCTGCGCGATGTCATCCCAGCTCATCACCGAGACAGCGTTTGATGGCTGGGGCCGCAGCCGCGCACATTCTTGCAAGGCCCGGGTCAGCGCCGGAACGTCCTCTGCCGGCACAAGCCGGCCCGACTCACCGTCAGCGATCGTTTCGGCAAAAGCACCAAGGCGCGAGGCGATGATCCAGCGTTTGAGCCCTTGCACAAGAAAGAGAACGCCGCTCGCCTCGATCTCACGGTAAGGAAAGATGAAACCCTCGGCTTGGGTGAAAAGGTCGCGCATCGCCTCTTCATCGAGAAATCCGGGGCGCAACTCGATCGTGCCCTCAAGCCCGGATGCCGCGATCCGTTCCTTGAGCGGCGCGAGGTCCATCAACGGCTCGCCGGCGACGATGACCTGCAAGGCTTGGCGATCCTCCGGGCTGAGCGCCGCCAGCGCCTCGATCAGCACATCGATTCCTTTGTAGTGTCGCATCTTGCCAAAGGTCACGAGGGTCATCGGCCCGGTCTTGGGCGGCGGCGGAATGTTGTCGAACCCACCGAGAGGCCCGTGGGGGATGCAACGGATCTTGGCGCGGTCGAGCCCATTCGCGACGAGTTGCTCAACTCCCGTCCGTGTATGAACGATGAGACGGTCTGCAAGACTGAGCGCAGCGCTGAAGCCGCGTAGCTGCAGCATCGAGGTCGGCGTGCCGTTGAAGGGAGTTGTGTCATGAACGGTCACCACGACCGGCCCCTTGCGTCGGCAGAGCCACAGCCCGGCATAGTCGACGAGTGGAAAGGGCAGCCACTGAAAATGTGCAACTGTTGCCACCGGCCGCGCGGCCAGAGCAAAGCCGACAACATCGGCGCAATGCTCCAGGGCCTTCAATGCGGCGCCTGCCTTACCAATCCGGCGGGGAAGCATATCGGAACGCTTGTAGAAGCGTGGCTCGAACGGGACACGAGGCGAGGTTTCACCGCTGCGGAGTGGCCGCCCCACCAGCGTCACATCGGCGCCTGTTCGTTGCAGCGCGTTGACGAGCGCTTCGCAGTAGGGCACGGTAAAGAGTGAGGGATCGACCACACGGATACGCAAAGACGCTACCGAAGTCTTGAGCTCCGGCGTTTTGATGGCAGGTTGTGCCAACGGATCATGCGGCAAGCCTTTTCACCCTTCTTGACGTTACGGAGCCGTCCAGTAACGCCTCGCTTTAGCCCGACGGCGGCGATGATGCGCGCCATTTCTGGCCATCGGAATTCAAAAAATCATCAAGGCCATCCGGTCCGCGCATCGGAACTGGATGCCCTCGTCGGGTCAGCATGGTAGCGGATGCTGCTGCGGCCGGGCGTCCCTCCACATGATCCTTGTGGGCCATGCGCTGAGGAAGGCACCGAGGTGATCCATAAGCCGGGATCGACACTCCGCTGGAGGATGCGATGGATTTCGGCAGGGATTTGAGTCGAGCCCTGCGGCCGATGGATCGGACTTGCGTGCCGGGGCAGCGTGACATCGCGCACCAATCTGCAAAACAATCCGGATGCTTTTCGCGCTCCTGGAGGTGAAGCAGCTTCCGGACTGATCTTGTTCCGTGGCGGCATCTGGCCACGCATCAACCTGGCTGCCGGCCTGGCCGCTGGCGAGCAACTTGCCCGCCTTGGCATTGGTCGGGAACGGGTTGCCGCTGGCCCCCTGTTGTAGCGGTTGGCCATGCTGATCGTCAGCCGGCAGCGCCATCCCGTTTCGTTCGACAATAGGCGTCCGCAAGGCGCTTTGTTCTGTTATCCGGTAAGCGGGGGTTACCGGATTGGCTTTCAACCCTGCTGTCTCCTAGCTGGTCGGCGACCCGGCGGAGGGCGCCTGCACCCCGGCCCGCACCCGCACCCGTTCTTCCGGCAAGGGGATGAATTCCTGGTCGTCGCCGGGCACCGTGGCGAAGCGCCCGGCCTTCCAATCGGCCTTGGCCTGCTCGATCCGCTCGCGCGAGGAGGACACGAAGTTCCAGAACAGGTAGCGGGGGCCATCCATCACCGCGCCGCCCAGCATCAGCAGCCGCGCGCCCTGCGGGCCGGCCCGCAGCGCCAAGCCATCACCGGCGCGGAACACCAGCATGCGGCCGGGCGCGAAGCGGTCGCCCGCCACCTCCACCTCGCCCTCCAGCACATAGGCGGCACGCTCCTCGTGCCGGTCGGGCAGCGGCAGCCGGGCGCCGGGCGCCAGCACCGCATCGGCGTAGAACAGGTCGGACTGCGTCGCCACGGGGGCCCGCCCGCCCCAGGCTTCCCCGGCGATCAGCCGCAGCCGCACGCCGCCATCCTCGATCATCGGCAGGGTGGCGCCGGGATGGTGGGCGAAACCCGGCGCGGTGTCCTCGGCGTGGCGCGGCAGCGCCACCCAGGACTGGATGCCGAACAGCTTGCTGCCGGTGCCGCGCAGCGCATTGCCGGTGCGCTCGGAATGGATGATGCCGCGCCCGGCGGTCATCCAGTTGACGTCGCCCGGCACGATCGGCTGGTCGGAGCCCAGGCTGTCGCGGTGCTGGATGGCGCCGTCGAACAGGTAGGTCACGGTGGACAGGCCGATATGCGGGTGCGGCCGCACATCCAGCCCCTTGCCGGACAGGAACTCACCCGGCCCCATCTGGTCAAAGAAGATGAAGGGGCCGACCATCTGCCGCCCCCGGGCCGGCAGGGCGCGTCGCACCTCGAAGCCGCCGATGTCGTGTGCCCGCGGCACGATCACCTGGCCGACGCAGTCCGGCAGGCCGAGCGGGGCCTCGGCGGGATCATGTTCAACGCTCATCCTGGGTTCCTCCCTGTTGTGGCGGCCGGAATGCGTCCAGCCAGCCGCGCGCCAGCGTCACATCCATCTGCGAAAGCCCGTGGCCGAGCGGCAGGGCCCGGTGGGTGACGGCGGCGCCGGCGCCCTCCAGCTGCCTGGCCAGGGCGGCGCTGTTGGGCGCCGGCACGATCGGGTCTGCCGCGCCGGACAACAGCAGCACGCTCGTGCCGCCGAGGTCCACCGCCGACGGCTGCCGCAGCGGCACCATGGCGCGCAGCAGCGCCGCGCCACGCAGCAGCCCCGGATGCAGCAGCAGCAGCGCCGCGGCAATGTTGGCACCGTTGGAGAAGCCCAGCGCGACCGGTGCCGCCAGCCCATGCCGTGCCCGCGCCGACCGCACGAAGCCGGCCAGCGCCGCCGCCTCCGATCGGAGGCTGTCCTCGTCGAACACACCTTCCGACAGGCGGCGGAAGAAGCGCGGCATGCCGTGCTCCAGCACCCGGCCGCGCGGCGACAGCAGCGCCGCCCCCGGCGCCACGGCGCGGCCGAGCGGCAGCAGGTCATCCTCGTCGCCGCCGGTGCCGTGCAGCAGCAGCAGGGGCGGCCGCGCGGCGTCGGTGCCGGGCTCGAAACGGTAGGCGAAGCCAAGATCGTCCGGGCTCATGGCCGGTACTCCTTCGGGCCGGGAACGGGTCAGGCCAGGGCGGGCAGCGCCGCCTCGATGGTGTCGCGGTGCGGCTGCAGGAAGCGCGGCAGCTTCAGCGCCTGACCCAGCTGCTCCGCCGGCTCGTCCACCGCAAAGCCGGGGCTGTCGGTCGCGATCTCGAACAGCACGTGGCCGGGCTCGCGGAAATACACCGAGCGGAAGTAGTCGCGGTCCTTCTGCTCGGTGGCCTGGATGCGGTGGTTCTCGGCCAGCCTGCGCACCATCGCCTGCTGCGCCGCGTCGTCGGCAGCGCGGAAGGCCAGGTGGTGCACCGAGCCGTGGCCGAGGCGCGCCGGCAGGAAGCCGCCCACCGCGCGCAGGTCGACGATGCCGCCCAGTGCCTGGCCCGGCACCTGGTAGCGCACCGTGTCGCCCTCGCGTGCCGCGCTCTCGAAGCCGAACAGGTCGGACAGGATGGCACCGGTCGCCTCGCTCCGCTCCAGCATCAGGCTGACGCTGTGGAAGCCGCGGATGGCATGCTCGGCGGCGATGCCGTTCGCGGTCCAGGCCGGCTCGGCCTCGATGCCGGGCAGGCCGGCCAGCGCCAGCCGCAGGCCGTCCGGATCGCGGAATTGCAGCAGCGTCTCGCCGAAGTGCTCGCCGCGCTCCAGGCCATGCGCCATCAGCCGCTGGGTCCAGAAGCCGAGCGCGCCCTGCGGCACGCGGAACACGGTTTCCTGCAGCTCGCCCACGCCATTGCGGCCGGCGGCGGCGTTCTCCCAGGGGAAGAAGGTCAGGATGGTGCCAGGGCTGCCGGCGGCGTCGCCGTAGTAGAGGTGGTAGGCGCCAGGATCGTCGAAGTTCACCGTCTTCTTCACCAGCCGCAGCCCCAGGGTGCGGGTGTAGAAATCCAGGTTGCGCCGCGCCGGGCCGGCAATGGCGGTGACATGGTGGATGCCGTTCTGGATCATGGTGGCTCTCCTGTTGCGGGGCGCATCGGCGCCGTCCGGAACAGCAAACAGGCAAGGCGGGTCCGCGGGCCAGCCGAAACTGATTGCATCATTGCAATGCTGTTCCTGCTTTCATGCCCATGGAATTGCAGGGCGATCAATGCCAGCCTCCACATCCCACCCGCTCCGGAGGCCGCATGCCCAGCCCCGTCCACTCCATCGCCTGGGATGATGTGCGCCTGGTTCATGCCGTGGCCGGGGCCCGCAGCCTGCCCGCCGCCGCCGCGCGGCTCGGCATCAATCATTCCACCGTGTTCCGCCGCCTGCGCCAGCTGGAGGCGATGCTGGGCGTGGCACTGTTCGAGCGGCACCGCAGCGGCTACGTGCCGACCGCCGCCGGCGAGGCCGTGGTGGCGCTGGCGGGGCGGGTCGATGCCGACATCAACGACGTCACGCGCCGTCTGGCGGGCCTCGCCCCGGTGCCGGAGGGCGAGGTGCGCATCGCCACCAGCGACAGCCTGCTGGCCGAGCTGCTGCTGCCGATGCTGGTGCGCTTCCGCCGGGCGCATCCGGCGATCCGGCTGGACGTGGTCACCGGCAACGCGGCGCTGAACCTGTCGCGCCGGGATGCCGACATCGCCCTGCGCGCCACGCCGGCGCCGCCGGACACCCTGGTGGGGCGGCGCCTGGCGCGCCTGGGCTGGGCGCTCTACGGCCCGGCGGCGGCCCAGGCGGCCGAGCCGCCGCCGCTGGCGCAGTTGCTGGAGGAGGCGCAGTGGCTGTCCCTGTCCGACGCGCTGGGCCATCTGGCGGCGGCGCGCTTTCTGCGCGGCCGGGTGGCGGAGGCGCGCATCGCCGGGCGGTTTGATTCCGTGCAGGCGCTGGTGCTGGCCGTGCGGGCGGGGCTGGGGATCGCCCACCTGCCCTGCTTCGCCGGCGATGCTTCCCCGGACCTGCGCCGGCTGGCGCCGCCGGAGCCCGGCCTAGCCACCGAATTGTGGCTGCTGACGCATCCGGACCTGCGGCACACGCCGCGGATCCGGGTTATGCTCGATCACCTGGCGGACGAGATCGCCAGCCTGCGCGGGCGGATCGAGGGCGCCGCCTGAGCCGGCCGCCGGGCGGCCTCAGCCGTTCAGCAACGCGTCGATGTCGGCCTGGGACATCTCGGCACCGGGCGGGGGGCCGTTCAGCAGCGCATCGATGTCGGCCTGGGACAGGTCGGGGGTCTTCTGCGCTTCCTCGCTGGCGGTGCGCATCTGCGTCGCCACCCGCACCTGCGGCGCCGCCATCTCGATCATCGCGCCGGGCACGATGTGCTCCAGCATGGTTTCCACCTGCTGCAGGTGCTGGATGGCGCGGCGGATGCGCTGTCCGGTGACGTCCTGGAAGGAACAGGCCTCGAAGATCGAGTTGACCCGCGCCGACAGCGCCTCAATCGAGGCCTGGTCCTTCTGGCCGCTGTTGATCCAGGCCTGGATGGCCTCGGTGGCTTCCATGATGGTGTTGGCGGCGGCTTCCGTGGCCTGCACCACAGCTTCCAGCTCCAGCCCGCTGTTGCGCGTGCTGGCGGCGGGAATGGCCACCAGCTTGGCGATCTGCTCGTGCACCTGGCCGAGCTTCCGGGTGATGTTCTCCTCCGCCATGTCGGCCATGTCGGAGGTGGCGCTGACCTCGGCGCTCAGCTCGGCGATGCGGCGGTCCATGAAGCCGCGGAGCTCGGTGAACATCGGCGCCATCTCGGCCCGGATGATGGCGCGCAGATCCGCGGAGGCCACGGCCAGGGCGTGCGGGGTCGGGGCCTGGGCGGTCATGGCGGAACTCCGATGGGCTGGTCGTGGCACCCTGGGTTCTACGGCCCGGAGGTAAACGGCCGGTTGCTGCGGCACGCCCATGGCACCGGGCTTCAGCGGTTGCGCCGGGATCCCGCGGCGGCGTGGAGCCCGGGAGGTCCGCTGACGATCCCCGCCGACAGGCCCGCTGGCAGATCCATTGGCAGGTCCGTTGGCAGAACCGGCCGCAGGCCACGCCCGGCGCGCCCCTCGGCCGGAAAGAAGCGGCGGGCCGTGGCCAGCAGCAGGATCGGCGGCAGGCCGATCAGCACCAGCATCAGCGCCGCCACGGCGCCGTTCTCATAGGTGCCCCGCGCCGCCTCGGCATACAGCGCCGTGGCCAGGGTTTCGGTGTTCAGCGGCCGCAGCAACAGGGTGGCGGGCAGTTCCTTCATGGCATCGAGGAACAGCAGCAGCGCCGCGGCAGACAGGGCCGGCAGCAGCAGCGGCAGGTGGATGCGCCAGAGCAGCCGTGCCTCCCCCGCCCCGGCGGCGCGCGCCGACCAATCCACCTCGCGCCGCAGCCGGGCATAGGCGGCGTCCAGCCCGCCCGCCGGGATCGCCAGGAAGCGGATCAGATAGGCCAGCACCACCGCCGCCAGGCTGCCCGAGAGCAGCGGCGGCGCCCAGCGCCCGAGCAGGCCGAGCGCCGCGTCGATGCCGCCGAAGGCGATGATCAGCCCGACGGCCGCCACGCCGCCCGGCAGCGCATAGCCCAGCATGCCGAAGCGCAGCAGCACGGCGCCGGCGCGGGCCGGCCCGGCGGCGGTGCGGTCGCGCCGGGCGGTGAAGGCCAGCAGCAGCGCGGCGCCGAGCGCCAGGATGGTGGCCAGCCCGGCCAGCAGGGCGCTGTTGCCGATCCATTGCCCGAGTTCCGGCGGCAGGCCGAACCGGGCGACGCGCTGCCACGCCGCCCAGGCCAGGTAGGCCACCGGGATGGCGAAGCCGAGCAGCACCGGCACGGCACAGAACAGCGTGGCGGCCAGGCCGGCCGGCCCGCGCAGCGTCTGCAATTCGGCGCGGGCGGGGTGCGCCGCCTCATGCGCGCCGGCCCGCTGGCCCTGGCGCTCCAGCAGCATCACGGCGCCCACCAGCAGCAGCAGCAGCAGGGCGATCTGCGCCGCTCCTTCCAGCGAGGACCGGGTGATCCAGGTGACGTAGACCGAGACGGTGAGGGTGCGGACGCCGAGGAATTCGCTGGCGCCCACATCGTTCAACGTTTCGAGCAGGGCCAGCGCGGTGCCGGCGGCGATGGCCGGGCGCGCCATGGGCAGGCCGATGCGGCGGAACAACCGCCAGCCCCCTGCCCCGGCGGCACGGCCGGCGCGCAGCGCATCGGCCCCCTGGGTCTGGAAGGCGGCGCGCGCCGCCAGATAGACATAGGGAAACAGCACCATCCCCAGAACCATCACGCAGCCGCCCAGCGAGCGGATCTCCGGCAGCGGGATAGCGCGCGGATCGGTGACGCCCAGCACCCGGCGCAGCGCCATCTGCACCGGTCCCGCCGGATGCAGCACGTCGAGCCAGGCATAGGCGGCGACATAGGTCGGCAGCGCCAGCGGCAGCATCAGCGCGCCGGTGAGCAGCCTGCGGCCCGGGAACCGGTAGCAGCTGACCAGCCAAGCGCAGCCCGCCCCCACCGTCACCACCACAACGCCGACGCCGGCCAGCAGCAGGGCGGATTCCAGCAGGGCGCGCGGCAGCACGAAGCGCAACAGGTGCGGCCAAAGGTCGCCCGACCCGGCGGCGGCGGCGGGCAGCAGCGCCAGCACCGGCAGCGCGACGGGGGCGGCACACAAGGCCGCAAGGACGCGCAGAAGCTTCACGGAAGGATGTGCCGTTTCAGGAAGGGCGGGCGTCCACCACCGGAACGGGCGACGGGGCGCCCGGCGAGGATGGCATGGCCGCGGGAGGGCTTCCCGCGGCCTTGCCGGTGTTTACTGGTCGAACCCGACCTCGTCCACGATGCGGCTGGCGCGCACCCGCTGCGCCGCGATCTCGGGCAAGGGCACATCGCCCACCACCAGCCTGCCGAAGCTGGCGACGATCGGGTCCAGCGCCGCGTCCGGGCGAACCGGATATTCGAAATTGGCCTCGGCATACAGCTTCTGGGCCTCGGGCGAGACCAGGAACTCCAGCAGCTTCACCGCCTCGGCCCGGTTCGGCGCGTGGCGCGCCACCACGGCGCCCGACAGGTTCACCATGGCGCCGGACGCCGGCAGCACGGTGCGGATCGCCCCGCCCCAGCGGCGCTGCTCCTCGCCGCCGCGGCCCGACAGCATCAGCCCGACATAATAGGTGTTGGCGACGCCCACATCGCAGAGGCCGGCCAGGATGTCGCGCGCCACCTCGCGGTCGCCGCCCGCGGCGCGGCGGGCCAGATTGTTCTTCAGCGCCGTCAGGTAGTCACGCAGCCAGGCCTCGCCATGCTTCACCAGCAGAAAGGAGAACAGCGCGGTGTTGTAGGGATGCTGGCCGGAGCGGATGCAGACGCGGCCCTTGAAGCGCGGGTCGGCCAGATCCTCATAGGTCAGCTTCGCCGCGTCGGCCTCGCTGATCCGCTCACGCGAGGCATAGATGGCGCGGGCGCGGGTCGAGAGCGCGAACCAGCGGCCATCCGGGGCGCGCAGCCCGGCCGGAACGGCGGCGCTGAGGGCTGCGGATTCCACCGGCTGGGACAGGTTGCGGTCCACCAGCTCCATCAGGTTGCCGACATCCACCACCATGGCGATGTCGGCCGGCGAGCGGGCGCCCTCGGCCGCCAGGCGCTCCGCCAGGCCGCCCTGAACGAAGACGGTGTTGACCGTTGTGCCGGTCTGCGCGGTGAAGCGGTCGAGCAGTGGCTTGACCAGCGCCGGCTCGCGCGTGGTGTAGAGGTTGACCTCGGCGGCCTGGACGGCGGTTGCCTGGCCGAGTTGGGCGCTGAGCAGCAGGGACAGCCCGCCAAGGGCGGCCCGGACGGGGCGGAGGAGCATGAGTTTTCCCTGATCGTTTCCTGGGCGAGTTGTGAATGATTATCAGTTGTCCAGCAAGCACCCCCGCTATGGCAGGCGCCCCAGGCGGTCCCGGCCAGCATCGCGAACAAAATAGATAGCTATCTATTTCAGCAGTGCCCCCGATAGGGCCGGTTGTCTGTCGCGCACAAGGAAGGCGCGACGCCCTTCGTCCCGAAACGGTTCCTGAAACAGCCGGCAGGTCAGGAAGGCAGGGGTGGGAGACAAGGATAGCTATCTAGCTAGCTGTCGGCTTCCGGAAGGCCCAGCGCCTTCAGCTGCTGGTCAGCCCAGGCCGACAGCGCCGCCTCCATCGCGTCCTGCTTGCGCATCCCCAGCCGCATGGCGAGGTAGCCGTATTTCAGCGCCAGCGGCTCGGGGATCTTGGTGTTCACCTGGACGCGGAGGTCCGGCCGCACGCGGGGGTCCAGCCAGGGCAGGGCCTGGCGCGGCACGGGCGCGGCGGGCAGGGCGGTGGCCTCGGCCACGAAATCCTCTGCGCTCTGCGGCGGCCGGCGGCTCGGCATCTTGATCGGCATCAGGCGGCTCCCGCGAACAGCTCGTCATGCAGGAAGGCGATCTCGCTGCATGCCTTGGGATCGCGGCGCGGCATCTCGGCCACGGTCAGTCCTTCGCCGGCGGAATGGTTGAAGGCGGCGCGGAACACCGTCATGCAGCGCAGCAGGCGGAAGCGCGGCATCTCGGCCAGCACCGTGGTGGCCTCACGGCGCGCGCGGTCGCTGGCGGTGGGTGGCACCTGGGACAGGCAGATCACGGCCTGCAGCCTGTCGTTGAAGCCCTCCGCCATGGCGACGACCTCCTGCATCTTCAGCAGCGTCCAGAAATCAAAGGAGCCCGGGCGCAGCGGCATCAGCAGCGTGTCGGCGGCCAGCATGGCGGAGCGGAATTCCTGGCTGTCGGCACCGCCGGTGTCCACCACGATGTCCTCGTAGTGCCGGGCCAGCTCCTTCAGCTCCACATGCACCTTGCTGCCCCGCAGCGTGACGCAGGGCAGCTGCGGCACCGCCTCATGCTCCTTGCGCGCGTCGCTCCAGGTGGAGGCGGTGCCCTGGCTGTCGGCATCCACCAGCACCACCGAGCGCCCGGCGCCCTTGCGTGCCACGGCCAGATGCGTCGCCAGCGTGGTCTTGCCGACGCCGCCCTTTTCCCCGCCCACCATCAGAATCAAAGGCTTGTTCCCCGGCCATCTCGCGAGATGGCTGAGAGAAGCAGAAAGCTAGCTAGATTTCTAGATAGCTTTCTATTCGGCGGGCTGCGCCAGGGCGCGCGGTCGGCGGCGAAAACGGTCCAGCGCCAGATAGATCACCGGCGTGCTGTACAGCGTCAGCACCTGCGACACGGCGAGGCCGCCGATGATGGCGATGCCGAGCGGCTGGCGCATCTCCGCCCCCGCGCCGCTGCCGATCGCCAGCGGCACGGCGCCGAGCAGCGCCGCCAGGGTGGTCATCAGGATCGGCCGGAAGCGGTCGCGGCAGGCGGCCAGGATCGCCGCCTCGCCGCCGCCGCCTTCCTGCCGCTCATGGTCGAGGGCGAAATCCACCATCATGATGGCGTTCTTCTTGACGATGCCCATCAGCAGGATCACGCCGATCAGCCCCATCACCGAGAACGGCACTCCCGTCACCAGCAGCGCCAGCAGCGCGCCGAGCCCCGCCGAGGGCAGGGTGGAGATGATGGTCAGCGGGTGGATGTAGCTCTCGTACAGGATGCCCAGCACCAGATAGATCGACACCAGCGCCGCCAGGATCAGCAGCGGCTGCGAGCGGCTGAAGCTCTGGAACGCTGCGGCGTTGCCGCCGTACTGGGAGCGGATGGAGCCGGGCAGCATCGCTTCCCGCTCGGCCTGCTGCACCAGCGCCGTGGCGTCGCCCAGGCTGATGCCTTCGGCGAGGTTGAAGGTGATGGTGGTGGCCGGGAACTGGCCGCGATGGGTGACGCGCAGCGGCGCCACGTCCCGCTCCACCCGCGCCACGGCGCGCAGCGGCACCTGGCCGCCCTCGGCGGCGGGCACGAAGATCCGGTCAAGCTGGGCGGGCGATTGCTGCAGCGCCGGATCGATCTCCAGCACCACCTTGTACTGGTTGCGGCTGCCATAGATGGTGGAGACCTGCCGCTGCGAGAAGGCGTTGTTCAGCGCCGCCCCCACATCGTCCATGCCGACGCCGAGGCGCGCCGCCGCGTCACGGTCGATCACCACGCGGTTGACCAGCCCGGCGCGCTCCTGGTCGCTCGACACGTCGGCGAGGCCGGGCACGGTGCGCAGCTTCTCCACCATAGTGTTGGTCCAGCGCCGCAGCTCGTCGAGGTCGGTGCCGAGCAGGATGTAGGAATAGGAGGCGTTGCCCGGCCGGCCGCCGATGAAGATGTCCTGCTGCGCACGCAGGAACACGCTGACGCCGACGATGCGGCCGAGCGGCGCGCGCAGCCGGGCGATCACCTGACTGGCCGAGGCGTCGCGCTGTTCGCGCGGCTTCAGCGCGATGTAGAACTGGGCGGAGTTGGTGCCGGCGCTCCAGGAGCTGCCGCCGATCTGCGAGCCGACGCTGGCCACGGCCGGATCGGCCTGGATGATGCGCGTCGCCTCCTGGGTCAGCCGCGCCATGGTGGCGAAGGAGGTGTCGGGCGCCGCCTGGGCGCTGCCGGCCAGCAGCCCGGTATCCTGTTCGGGGAAGAAGGCCTTGGGCACGATCATGTACAGCCACACGGTGAGGGCCACGCAGCCGAGTGTCGCCAGCAGCGCCAGCCCGCGGAAGCGCAGCACCACGCCGAGCGAGCGCATGTAGCCGCGGATCACACCTTCCATCGCCGCGTCGAAGCCGCGGCTGAAGCGGCCGGGCGGCCTGCGGGCAGGGCGGTCCATGCGGGCCGCGATCACCGGCGTCAGGGTCAGCGCCAGCACCGCCGAGATGCCGACGGCGATGGCCAGCGTCGCCGAGAATTCACGGAAGAAGCGGCCGACGAGGCCCTCCATCGCCAGCAGCGGAATGAACACCGCGATCAGCGACACGGTGATGGAGACGATGGTGAAGCCGATCTGCCGGGCGCCTTCCAGCGCCGCCTCGTTCGGTGGAAGGCCGCGCTCGCGCATGCGAGCCATGTTTTCGATCATGACGATGGCGTCGTCCACCACGAAGCCGACCGAGACGATCAGCGCCATCAGCGAGAAGTTGTTGAGCGAGTAGCCCATCAGCCAGATCACGAACAGTGTGCCGAGCAGCGACAGCGGCACGGTCGCGCAGGCGGCCAGCGTCGGGCCGGTGCGGCGCAGAAACAGCACAACCACGCCGATCACCAGCACAACGGTCAGCAGCAGGGTCAGCTCCACCTCCTCGACGCTGGCGCGGATGGTGCCGGAACGGTCGCTCATCACCTCGATGCTGATGCCGCCGGGCACCCATTTCCCGAGCTGCGGCAGCTGCTCCTTCACGTCGGCCACGACGTCGAGCACGTTGGCGTCGGCCTGCTTGTACACCATCATCAGGATGGCCTGCCGCTCGTTGAACCAGGCGGCCTGGCGGCGGGAGCGGGTGGCGTCCGCCACCTCGGCGATCTGCGACAGCCGCATGATGTTGCCGTTGGCGCTCTTGACCACCAGCGTGGCGTAATCGGCGGCGCGGCTGATGCGGTCGTTGACGTGCAGCATGACCGATTGCTCGGCGCCCTCGATGCTGCCCACCGGCTGGGTGACGTTGGCGTTGGTCAGCGTGGTGCGGATGCTGTCCAGGGACACGCCGGCAGCGGCGGCGGCGTCCGGGTTGACCGAAACGCGCACCGCCGGCTGGTCGGCGCCGCCCAGCTGCACCGAGGCCACGCCCGACACCCGGGACAGGCGCTGCGCCACGATGCTGTCGGCCACGTCGTACAGCGCCGCCGCGCGCTGCGTGGTGGAGGTCATGGCCAGGATCAGCACGGGCATGTCGGCCGGGTTGATCTTGATCACCTGCGGCGGGTTGGGCAGGCCGGCGGGCAGGTCCTGCCGCGCCGCGTTCACCGCCGCCTGCACGTCGCGCGCCGCATCCGCCTGGCTGCGCGAGATGTCGAACTGGATGATGATGTTGCCCGCGCCGGTGGAGGCGTTGGCGGTCATCTCGGTGATGCCGGAGATCTCGCCGATGCGGCGCTCCAGCGGCGCCAGCACCGTGGCGGCCAGGGTTTCCGGGTTGGCGCCGGGCTGCGAGACGGTGACGATCAGCGTCGGGATGTCGACGCGCGGCATGGAGGAGACGGGCAGTTGCCGCAGCGCCACCAAGCCGGCCAGCGCCAGCCCGATCGCCAGCAGCATGGTGGCGATGGGCCGGCGCAGGAATGGGCCGGAGATCGAGAACATCGCGCGCTACTCGGCCGCCGCGGGCTGGCCGCCCGTGGAATCGCGGTGCCACCAGCGCCGCGCCGCGCCGCTCACCGCTTCCATGGCCAGGTAAATGGCGGGGGTGGTGAACAGCGTCACCAGCTGGCTCAGCAGCAGCCCGCCGACGATGGACACGCCGAGCGGCAGCCGCAGCTCCGCTCCCGTGCCGGATTGCAGCACCAGCGGCAGCGCGCCGAGCAGCGCCGCCGCCGTGGTCATGATGATCGGCCGGAAGCGCAGCAGGGCCGCCTCGACGATCGCCTCCCGCGGCGCCAGGCCGCGGTCGCGCTGCGCTTCCAGCGCGAAGTCGATCATCATGATGGCGTTCTTCTTGACGATGCCCATCAGCAGGATGATGCCGATCAGCCCGACCACCGACAGGTCGAGCCCCCAGAGTTCGAGTGCCAGCAGCGCGCCGATGCCGGCCGAGGGCAGGGTGGAGAGGATGGTGACCGGGTGGATAAAGCTCTCATACAGCACGCCCAGCACGATGTAGATCACCACCACCGCCGCCAGGATCAGCCAGGGCTGGCCTTCCAGGGAGGAGGCGAACTCCGCCGCGTCGCCGGCGAAGCGGCCGGTGACACTGTCGGGCAGGCCGATGTCGCGCTCGGCGGCGCGGATGCGATCCACCGCCTCGCCCAGCGACACGCCGGGGGCCAGGTTGAAGCTGACCGTCACGGCGGGAAACTGGTTCTCCCGCGTCACCAGCAGCGGCGCGCGGGAGCGGGTGAAGCTGGCGATCTCGGCCAGCGGCACCTGGGCGTTGTCGGTGCCGGCGACGCGCAGCTGGCCGATCGCGGTCGGATCGGTGCGCAGCCGGTCGGACGCTTCCAGCACCACGCGGTACTGGTTGCTCTGGCCGTAGATGGTGGAGATCTGCCGCTGTCCGAAGGCGTTGTAGAGGGCGTTGTCCACCGCCTGCATGGTGACGCCGAGCCGCGCCGCGCGGTCGCGGTCCACCTGGATGGCGAGACGGACGCCATCCTCGCGCTGGTCGGTCGCCACGTCGCGCAGGCCGGGCAGCTGGCGCAGCCGCGCCACCACCTCGGGCGCCCAGCGCGACAGGGTGGCAGCATCGGCATCGGTCAGAACATACTGGTACTGCGTGGTGCTGACGCGCGGGCTGATCTGGATGTCCTGCACCGCCTGCGGATAGGCGACGGCGCCGGGGATGCTGTCCAGCCGCGGCTTCAGCCGGGCGATGACGCCCTGCGCGTCGAGGTCGCGCTCGTCGCGCGGCCGCAGCACGGCGGTGATGCGGCCGGTGTTCTGCGCCGGGTTCAGCGCGCCGGCGCCGGCCACGGCGGTGACGGCGGCGACCGCCGGGTCGGCCCGCACCACCTCCATCACCTGCTGCTGGATGGCGGCGGAGCGGGCAAAGGAACTGTCCTGCGGCGTCTCGGTGGTGATGGTGATCAGCCCGGTATCCTGCAGCGGCAGGAAGCCCTTCGGCATGACCACGTAGAGCCAGCCGGTCAGCGCCACGGTGGCCGTGGCGGCGATCAGGGTCAGCGCCTGGTGCCGCATGGTCACGGCGAGGGCGCGGCCATACAGCAGCCGCAGCCGCTCGAAGCCGTTCTCGAAGCCGCGCGCTAGCCAGGAGGGCTTGTGCTCCGGCCTCAGCACAAAGGCGCACATCATCGGCGTCAACGTCAGCGACACCACCATGGACACCAGCACGGCAGCGGTCAGCGTTTCGGCGAATTCGCGGAACAGCCGCCCCACCACGCCTTCCATGAACAGCAGGGGAATGAACACTGCGATCAGCGACAGCGTCAGGGACACGATCGTGAAGGCGATCTGCCGCGCGCCCTCATAGGCGGCGGCGAGCGGCTTCACGCCCTTCTCGATCAGCCGCACGATGTTCTCGATCATGACGATGGCGTCGTCGACCACGAAGCCGGTCGCGATGGTCAGCGCCATCAGCGACAGATTGTCGAGCGAATAGCCCATCACCGCCATGATGCCGAAGGTGCCGATGATCGACAGCGGAAGCGACACCGCCGGCACCAGCGTGGCCCGGCCGCTGCCCAGGAAGAAGTAGATCACGCCCACCACCAGCGCGACCGACAGCACCAGTGTGAACTGCACCTCGTGCACCGAGGCGCGGATGGTTTCCGTCCGGTCGGACACCACGGTGAGCGTCGCGCCCGCCGGCAGGGCGCGCTGCAGCTCCGGCATCAGGGCCTGGATGCCTTCCACCGTTTGCACGATGTTGGCGCCGGGCTGGCGCTGCACGTCGATCAGCACGGCGGGGCGGCCGTTGAACCAGGCGCCGTTGCGCTCGTTCTCCAGCGCCTCCACCGCCTCGCCCACGTCGCGCAGCCGCACGGGCGCGCCGTTCTGGAAGGCGATGATGATGTCGCCGAACTCGGCGGCGCTGGTGATCTGGTCGTTGGCCAGGATGGCCGAGGCCTGCCGCGCCCCGTCCAGCGAGCCTTTCGGCGAGTTCTGGTTGGCCGCCGCCACGGCGGTGCGCACCGCTTCCAGCCCGATGCCGTAGGCGGCGAGGCGCAGCGGATCGACGCGCAGCCGGATCGCCGGCCGCATGTTGCCCTGCACGGTGACGCGGCCGACGCCGGTGGCCTGAGACAGCTTCTGCGCCAGCAGCGTGTCGGCGGTGTCCGACAGCCGCATGATCGGCAGGGTGTCGGAGGTCAGCGCCAGGGTGAGCACCGGCGGGTCGGCCGGGTTCACCTTGGAATAGGCCGGCGGGTAGGGCAGGGTCGCGGGCAGGGTGCCGCGCGCCGCATCCAGCGCCGCCTGCACGTCCTGCGAGGCCTCGTCCAGGCCCTTCTGCAGGCGGAACTGCAGAGTGATACGACTGACCCCCGGCCCGCTGACCGAGGACATCACCTGCAGCCCGGCGATCTTGGCGAATTGCCGCTCCAGCGGCGCGCTGATCAGCACGGCGGCGGTCTCGGGCGAGGCGCCGGGCAGCTGGGTGGTCACCTCGATGGTGGGGAAATCCACCTCCGGCAGGGACGACACCGGCAGCCGCAGATAGCCGAAGATCCCCGCCAACAGCACCGCGATCGACAGCAGCGTGGTGGCGACGGGGCGGGCGATGAAGGGGGCGGCGATGTTCATGGCGCGGCATCCGCCGCCTGCCGCGCGCGCGGCGGGCGTGGCGGCGGCGCGGCCGGGGCGGTGTTGCCGCCATTCGACAGGGCGATGGCGCTGCCGGGGTTCAGCCGCAGCGCGCCGGAGGTCACCACCTGCTCGCCCGGCTGCAGGCCCTCGCGCACCGCGGCCTCGCCCTCCGTCACGGCGCCGAGGGTCAGCGGGCGCTGCTCCACCGTGTTGTCCGGACGGGCCACGAAGGCGAAGGCGCCGTTCGGGCCCTGCTGCACCGCCACCAGCGGCACCACGGTCGCGTCCGGCACCGTTTCGATGCCGATGCGCAGGCTGACAAAGGCGCCGGGCCAGAGCCGGGTGGCGTCGTTCGGGAACACCGCCTTCACCCGCACCGTGCCGGTGGCCTGGTCCACCTGGTTGTCCACCGTCAGCACCGTGCCGCGCTCCGGCGCCTCATTCTGCGCGAGCGGCTGGCTGGGCGTGCCGCCGCTGGAGGGCACGGTTTCCACCGGCACCGGCCCGGCCGCCATGGCGCGCATCAGTCGCGGCAGCTCGCCCTGCGGAATGGTGAAGCTGACCGCGATGGGCCGCATCTGGGTGATGGTGACGATGCCCGTGGCGTCGCCCGAGGAAACAAGGTTGCCGGCATCGACCTGCCGCAGCCCGACCCGGCCGTCGATCGGCGCGCGGATGGTGGTGTAGTCGAGCTGCGTCTGCGCCGTGTCGATGGCGGCCTGGTCCTGCGCCACCTGCGCCTCGAACATCGCCACCTGGGCGCGCTGGGTGTCCACCTGCTGCCGCGTCACGCCGCTGGCGGCGAGCAGCCCTTGGTAGCGGCGCAGGTCGGCACGGGCGTTCTCCAGCTGCGCCAGGTCGTAGTTCTTCCGGCCCACCGCCTGGGCCAGGGCGGCGGCGTAGGTGCGGTCGTCGATGCGGGCCAGGATCTCGCCGGCCTTCACCTCCTGGCCCTCGCGGAACAGCACCTCGGTCAGAGTGCCGGAAACCTGGGAGCGGACGGTGATGTTGTTCAGCGCCTGCACCGTGCCCAGCGCGTCCAGCGTCAGCCGGAGGTCGCGGCGCTCGGCCGCCGCCACGGTGACGGGCACGGGAATGCCGCCCCCCGGGGCCGCGCGCCGCCCGCCCGGCGTGGTCTGCGCCGTGCTGAGATCGGCGGGGCCTGCCGCCTCGCGCCCCTGCCAGAGGTAATAGCCCGCCCCGGCACCGGCCAGGACCACCAGGGAAAGCAGCAGAAAGCGGAAGCGGGCCATGGGTCGGTGGATCCGTGTCAGGTGGACTGCCAGCCGCCGCCCAGCGCGCGAAACAGCGCAACGGCGGCCTGCAGCCGGGCGAGCCGCGCCTGGACCAGGCTGACGCGGGCGGAGAACAGGGTCTGCTGGGTGTTCAGCAGGGTGATCACGTTGATGGTGCCGGCACGCAGCTGCGCCTCGGCGATGTCATAGGCACGGCTGGCGCGGGCCAGCGCCTCGGCCCGCAGGGTTTCCCCTTCGGTGCTTTCGCGCAGGGCGACCAGCGCGTCCTCGGTGTCGGACAGGGCCTGGACGATGGCGCGGCGGTATTCCACCAGCAATTCCTCCGCCTGGGCCCGGCTCAGCGACACCTGGCCACGCAGCGCCCCGCCATCAAAGATGGTTTGCGCCAGCCCGCCCACCAGGGAGAAGAACTGCGATTCCGGCCTGAGCAGCGTGCCCAGCGCGGCGGATTGGAAGCCGCCCGACAGGCTGAGGCTGACCGTCGGCAGCAGCGCCGCCCGCGCCGCCGCCACATCGGCGTTGGCGGCGGCGAGGCTGGCCTCGGCCGCCAGCACGTCGGGGCGGCGGGCCAGCAGGTCGCCGGGCTGGCCGGGCGCGGCCGCCGGCACCCGCAGCCCGTCGAAGCGCCCGGTGGCCACGGTGAGCGCGGCGGGCGGGCGGCCGGTCAGCACGGCCAGCGCGTTCACCCCCTGCTCGGCGGTCTGCCGCAGGGCCGGAATGGCGGCCTGCTGTTGCGCCACCACGGTTTCCTGCTGCGCCAGGTCGAGCCCCGTGGCGGTGCCGAAATTCACCTGGCTGCGGATCACGCTGAGGATGCGCCGGGCGGCCGCCAGGTTCTCCTCCTGCGCGCGCAACTCCTCGCGCGCTGCCAGCACCTCGAAATAGGTGTTGGCGATGGAAGCCTCGGTGGTCAGCAGCACGGTGCCCTGGTCGAAGCGGCGGGCGCGCGCATCCTGGATCACCGCCTCGCGCAGGTTGCGGTTGCGGCCCCAGAAATCCAGCTCGTAGCTGGCGGACAGGGTGGCGTCGTAGCGCGTGGCGTTGCGGTTGCGGCCGAAGCTGCTGCTGGTGCCGAGGGCGGTGGAGCGGCTCTGCGTGGCACCCGCATCCAGCCCGACATTGGGCAGCAGCGCGGCGCCGGCGATGCGCAGCTGCGCATCCGCCTGCCGCACCCGCGCGGCGGCGGCGGCGAGGTCGAAATTGCCCGCCATCGCCGCCTGCATCAGCCGGTCCAGCTCCGGCGCGTTGAAGCCGCGCCACCAGTCGGGGTCGGGCCAGCGCGCCTCGGCGGCGGGATCGGCATTGCGGAACGCACCCGGCTCCAGCCCCGACACCACGGGCTCCGCCCGCGGCCCGCAGGCGGCCAGCGGCCCGGCCAGCACACCCAGCAGCAGCAGCGCGCGGGTGGCGCGGCGATCCTTGATTCGCAAAGCCATTCCGTTCAGTTCCGCCTGTTCCTGCTGCCGTGACGATCGCCCTGCGCCATGTCCTGCGCCACGCGCTGCCGCCCTTCCGGCGAGATGGCGGACAGCGCCTCCACCAGGCTGTCCTCGTAGAGCCGGCCGAACTCGCCCCAGCGGGCGCGGGATTCCGCCATGGCGGCGCGCAGCCGCGCCGGGTCGAAGGGCTGCTGCGCCAGCACCGCCTGCACGCCGGCGGACCCTTCGCGCAATCCGGCCTGCGCCGCCTCGTAGCGCGGCCGGCCGCCCTGCATGGCACGGCGGAAGGCGTCCCGGTCCGCCTCGGGCAGAACACGCTCGATGCGGGCCTGCAGGCGGCCGGGGCCGGGCGGCGGGCCGGACCGCCACCACAGCAGCGCCCCCAGCACCAGGTTCAGCGCCAGCGAGGCACCCAGCAGCCCCTTCAGCCAGATCGGCCGCATCATGGCAGTTCCATCATCGCCATCAGGCGCGGCGCGCCCAGGATGTCATCGGGTTCCGGCGCCGCCGGCAGGCCCAGCCACAGCCCGCACACCATCAGGGTCACCAGCGCGCCGGCGCCGAAGGGCGCCAGCGGGCGCAGCCAGCGCAGCAGGCGGCGCTCCGGCACCGGCAGGGGTTCGCGCGCCACGGCGTGGGCGAGGCGGTTGCGCATCCGCGCCAGCGCCGCAGGGTCGGGCTGCGGCAGGCTGCTGCGCAGCGCCGCATCCAGCGCGGCGGCGGCGTCGCGCATCGCCCGCGCCTCGGCCGAGCTGTCCAGCAGGGCCAGCGCGGCACCGCGGCAGGCCTGCGGCCAGCGCGCCGGATCGGCGCCATGGATGTCCAGCAGCCGGGCAAAGCGGCGGGGCGTCATGTGCCGCCGCCGCGCAGCCGGGCCGATAGCAGGTGCCGCGCCCGGCGCAGCAGCCCTTCCAGGGCCCGGGTGGACACCGACAGCGCCGCCGCCGCCTCGGCCCCGCTCAGCCCCTGGTCATAGGACAGCGCCAGGGCGGCGCGCTGGCGCGGCGGAAGCTCCGCCAGGGCGGCGGCGAGCAGCGCCTGCCGCTGCTGCTCCGCGAGCGCCGCTTCCGGGCCGAGGGCCGGGTCCGCCAGCTCGCCCGCCCTTTCCAGCGGCTGCGCGGCGACGCGCCGCACCCGGTCGATCGCCAGGTTGGCGGTGATGCGGTACAGCCAGGTGCCGAGCTGCGACCGGGCGGGATCGAAGCGCGCGGCATGGCGCCACAGCCGCAGCAACGCCTCCTGCGCCACGTCCTCCGCCTCGGCGGGCTGGCCGGTGATGCGCAGCGCCACGCGATAAAGCATCGGCAGGTGCCGGCCGGCCAGCTGGTCAAAGGCGCGACGGTCGCCGGCGGCGGCCCAGCGGAGCAGTGTTGCGTCATCCGCCGCCGGCAGGTCGCGCAGCAGCCGCGCCTCGGCATCCGCCACGGGGCCCTGCAGCGGGATCGGCCGCTCGGCGATGGAAACCTCCCAGGCAAAAGGAGGAAAGGGCAGGGTGTCCGGCATGGCTCTCGCTGTGTCCGGACGGTGATACGGGCGAGGCGGCGCCATCCCACGCCCCCGCGCCATGGTTTTCCATGACGAAGGGTTTCCGCCTGTTACGGGATCGCGCCGCCCGGCGCCAGCACCGTCACGCGGTCGTGGCCGCCGCCGCCGGCTGCTTGCGGGAAATCTCGCGGAACAGCATCAGCATCGACCAGAAATAGCCGAACGCCTCGTAGGCGTAGACCGCCGCATAGCCGATGATGAACTGCTCGATGGTCCAGTTCTGCAGCCCCGATACCAGCGCCAGCACCAGCATCATGCCCAGGGTGGTGGAGGCGCGGCGGGCCAGCACCGCCAGCCGGCCGATGCCAGCCAGCATGGCGCCGCTCACCGTCTGCACCATCATCAGGAACAGCATGGCGCAGATGGTCAGCCGGATCGTCGGCGTCACCACGTCCGAATGGCCCAGCAGGATGCCGAAGAAGCGATCGCCGAAGAACCCGATGATGCCGACGGCGCCCACCATCGGCACGGCGGCCAGGGCGAAAGCCACCAGCATCATCTTGCGCAGCATCGGCACGTTGCCGGCATGGAAGGCGCGGGTCTGGTGCGGCAGCACCGTTTCCGTGACGGTCAGGTAGGCGGTCGTGGCGAAGCGCGTCACCTTGTAGAACATGTCGAAGGCGACCAGCGCCAGGGCATCCCGGTGCGTCAACGGGATGACGTAGTAGGGGTAGATGTAGATCAGGAACTCCGACATCGACAGCACGGCGGAGGCGGTGATGCCCTTCAGATCGCCGCGCAGCACCGTGAAGCCGGCGCGGATGCTGGCCCCGGTCAGGATGTCGAGCCGCTTGCGCGCCATCACGAACAGCACGCCGATCGCCACCAGCCAGAGCAGCACGAAGCACACCGCATAGGCCATCAGCGGCAGGCCGATCACCAGCGCCGCGGTCAGCGCCAGCAGCAGGGTGCGGCGGACGCAGTCGATCGCCTCGGTCAGCACGTAGTAATCGAAGGCGTTGGCGGTCAGCCGCAGGATCATCCAGGGCAGCGGCAGCACCGAGCCGGCGAACAGCAGCAGATAGACCGAATGATACTGCGCGAGGCCGAGGCCGAGGCCCCACACCATCACCCCAAACACCAGCGTCGCCAGCACGGCGATGGCGGCGTAGGAGGCCAGCGCCGCCGCCACGGCATTGCCCAGCGCTTGCCGGATCCCGTTCTCGGGATGCAGGAAATTCTGCCGCAACTGGCCGAACAACCGGATCGAGATGCCGAGATCCGCCTGCAGCACCAGCGAGGCGAAGGCGATCACGGTGGCGAAGAAGGCATAGCTTTCCAGGCCGACGATGCGCACCAGCGCAAAGGCCAGCAGAAAGCTCCACACCGAGGCGAGGGCGGTGTTCGAGGCCTTCAGCAGAAAGAACACCGCGGATTTCCTGGCCGCCTTGTTGCCCAGCATCAGCGCCGCTCCCGCGATTCAGAAAACACAGGCCGGATCGCGGCCATGACAGGGCCAGCGGGGATGAACCCAGCAGGCAAGAACGAAAGGGGTGGAATGAAGCGTGGCATGACGGTGATGCGGGAACCCTGCTGCGGCGCGGAACCATGGCGCGAAAGGCCGGCCTGACAGGCGGCCTTTCCAATGCCGGAGGCTGTCTATCGAGCGAGACAGCTCCGCTGATCAGGCGACGGTGCCGAGCGCCGCATAGGATGATGCCCCGCCCACGGCCCGGTGCAGCACCGCGCCGCGCTGTGCCTGGATGGCCTCGCACAGCAGGCGGCCGCGCTCGCGCCAGTCGAAGGCATGCTCGGCCGCGACAAAGGCACGCTGCTGCTGCAGGTTCAGCGCCGCCGGATCGTCGATCCGCGTCAGCACCGCCCGCAGCAGGCCGGGCATGTCCGGCTCCAGCAGCATCTCGGCCTGGACGCTGTCCGGCAGGCCGCTGGCGCACACCGCCAGCCCGGCCACGGGCACGCGGTTGAACACGTATTCCAGCAGCTTCATCTTGAAGCCGCCGCCGATCGGCTCGGCCACCACCGCCATGCGGGCAGCGGCCAGATGCGGCGCCGGGTCATCGACGAAGCCGGTAAAGCGCGCCGCCTTGTAGCGGCCTTCCAGGCTGCGACGGAAATCCGCCGGCATGTCGCCCACCACGCGGATCTCGACCCCCGCCCTGGACAGCACCGGATCGGCCTGTTCGAGGAAGAGCCTGAGGTTCGCCTGCTTGGCCGACGAGCGGTAGGAGCCGAACAGCACCACGGCGCGCGGCGTGCCCGGCCCGATGCTCCGCTCGGGGGCCCGCACGCCATCATAGCCCGGCACCAGCGGCAGCATCGGCACGCCCGGCGCATTGGCGGCGAACAGCCCGGCATCGTGCTGGGTGATGGTGGTGACGAGGTCGCTGTTGCGGGCGATCCAGCGCTCGAACCAGCGGGTCTTGGCGTAGTTCTGGCCAAGATACAGCCGCTTGCCGATCGAGGCGGTGTTGTCGCGCCACTGCATGCCGGTGACGCTTTCCTCGTGGTCATGGGTGATGAACACGAACACCGGGTTGCCCCCAAAGATCCGCTTCTGCCGCAGCACCCAGCCCATGCCGTACTGGTCGACGATCACGGCATCCCAGGGGTCCTGCGCCGCCAGTTCCTGCAGGGCGGCGTGGTAGGCCGGCGTCTCGTGCCGGGCGGCCATCAGCGGCATCGGGCTGGCGAGCCCGGCCAGGTGGCCGCGCGGCCCACCCGGCACGATGTGCCAGGTGATGCCGGGCATAGGCTGCGGCGGCACCTCGGCGGCATAGCCGGCAAAGGTGACCTCGACGCCGGCGCCGGCCAGGGCGCCGGCCAGCTTGGCGGTGTAGATCCGGGTCCCCGCCGTCCAGGGAAAGGGCAAGGCGCGGGCGAGCCAGAGGCAGCGGGTCATGGGGCGGGTTCCGCGAGGCTGGGCCGGATGGGCGCGGCATTGCGCGCCGCCCCAGCCTTCAGGTGGTCGGCCCGCCGCAACGCCAGGGCGACGATGATCAGCGTCGGATTGGCATGGCCGCAGGTCGGAAACACCGCCGCGCTGGCGATGCGGAGGTTGGGCACGCCATGCATGGCGCGATCGGCATCCACCACCCCGTCGCGCGGCGCTTCGGCCAGCGCCACTTCCTTCTGCGGCGCGGCGAAGCGCAGCCCGGCCTGGGTGACCAGGGTCCCGCCGTCCCGCCATTCCCGGGGCGCGCGACCGATCAGCCGCTCGCTTTCGCCCTGGCCGTAGGTGTTGGCAGTGTTGAGCAGGGTGATGCCGATCCAGCGCGTGCTGCAGCAAACGCCTGGCCGCCGGACCGGTGCAGCCGCTGAGGGTGGAGCCCAGCCGGCTGCCCAGCCCGATGGCGGACACCCGCAGGCCGCTGCGGCGGCTCAGGAACACGGCAGGCAGGGACGTCATTCAGCCGGCCGGATATCGAGGGGAGACAACCAGGGGCCGGGCACCGTCTGTTCCTGCGGCGGGTTCAGCGCCGCCTGCTCAACAGGCCGCTTGGGCAGCACGCAGAACAACAGCAGCATGACCTGCAGCCGCGGGTCGAGCAACATGCCGCCGAAGGTGAAGTAGCCGATCAGCATGGCCCAGCTGACCCAGCGCGACGGTGCCCCGCGGAAGAGCGCGACCAGAAAGAACGGCCAGAACACCAGCGAGCCGAACAAGCCATATTCGAAGATCAGCTTCGCCCAGGCCGGGTCATGCGGCGAATAGGTGACCAGGTTGGCAAACTGCACGTAGGAGCCCGGGCCGAGGCCGAACACCAGGTCGCGGCCGGAATCCAGCAGAAAGTCGCCGATCAGCCAGGCGCCCGCCACGAAGCGCGCATTGGCGCTGGAATTCTCCGAGCCGAACTCGTTGACACGGCTGAACAGCGCGTCGGCGTTCCACAGGCTGCCCGTGGCGATGATGATGGCCCCGAACACCAGGGCCCCGAAGATCGCGCCATAGGCGCGCTTGTGCAGCATCACCCAGGGCGTCAGCAGCGCCAGCAGGATCAGGCCGGTGCCGGAATAGGAGGTGGGCAGCGCCAGGCCGAACACCAGCAGCCGCCAAGTGGCGCCGCGGTAGAGCAATTCCAGCACGATGGCGATGGCCAGGTACTGCGAGAAGGTGGAAGGCTCGACCAGGAAGAAGCCGTTGCTCTTGAAGTAGGGCGAACTCCAGGCCAGCGGATTGGCGGTGTTGAAGTTCTGCAGCAGGAGCTCTTCCGGCACGATGCCCTTGAAGGTGAAGGGGATCGAATTGCCGATCACGAACTGGGCGATGAACTGGGCGATGCCCATGAAGGCGCAGATCAGCACCATCACCTGGAAGGCGCGCACGCAGTTCTGGAACACCGTCTCGGCCACTTCGGGTCGCAGCGAGAACATGTAGGGTATGTAGACGATCAACAGCAGCGCCAGCGAAGGCATGGAGGCCATGCCGGCGTTCAGCGCCGCGCTCAGCGACACCGTGGCCGCCAGCACGAAGAACATCACCGTGCGGGTCGTGTCCATCACCAGCGAGCCGCGGAAGGCCAGCACCGCCACGGCCAGCGTGGTCACCAGCAGGTTGAAGGCTATTCCGTCCGGAGCAATCGGCAACGCGAAGCGCTGCAGAAAGATCGAGGTGAACAGCACCACCACCAGCCAGCGCGACACGAAGCGCACCTCGGCCGCCGCCCGTTCGCCATCATCCGGAATTTTGATGTCCAGGGGAGAAATCACTGGCGAAAACCCTTGCATGTATTGGGAACAAAGGACACTAGCCTGTCATTCCACAAACTGGTCCGGCTTCTGCTAAAGAGACCGAACCGCTCCGAGGGGGGAAAGGACGGCCTGGCACCATCTGCCGGGCTCGTCACCGGAGCCAGGAATAACACGTCTTTGTCCTCCAGGCATCGGGGCTGGCCGTCAGGCCACGTCGCTGCCATGGGCCGCATGGCCGGGACGGCAAGGCAATCGGGCGCGCTCATTTGTCTCCCATGGCGCACGATCTTCTCTAAAGTGGCAGAATAACTGGCTCCAGCCACATTCCTGTGAGTTATAGATGATTATTTGGACAGATTAGCACGCGTAGGTTTAAACGTCCGTATACCTTCCCGGCCTGTCCAAGCCTGCCGCATGCGGGCGCCGATGGCCACTCAAGAGGGGATAACCAACCCAGATGGTTGAACCGGCCCCATGAGGCATAACCGATGCGCTTGACCGATCTTCTGAGCCTGCTTTGGCAACGCAAGCTGACCCTGATCACCGCGGCGTTGATTGCCGGCTTGCTCGGCTATGCCGTGACCAAGGCAATGCCCGTTCGCTTCGCCGGCGAGGGATTGTTGTTGGTCGAGAGCCGTGACCAGGCCATTCCCGAGCTGAACCAGACCGTGTCGGCCAACACGCCGAGTGCCCAGCGCATCCGCACCGAGGCGGACATCCTGCGCTCGCGCGCGCTGGCGGCCGATGTGGTGCGCGAACTGGGCCTGGCCGACAAGCCGGAGAAGGAAGGCCTCGGCGCCGCGATCAGCGCGCTGGTCGCCCCCGTCACCACCTGGGTGCGCGATTCCATCGCCAGCCTGCTGCAGCCGCAGCTCGACGAGAACGGCCAGCCGCTGGGCGCCGCGCCGCTCGACAAGGTGGGCCTCGCCGTCGAGGAGATGCAGAAGAACCTGTCCATCGGCACCGCCGAGAACAGCAACGTGGTTGTGGTGCGCTACGTCGCCGACACCGCCGAAGAAGCGGCCCGCGTCGTCAACACGCTGATGGACCGCTACATCTCGCAAGAAGTGAACGCCAAGCGCGATACCACCCTGCAGGCCAATGAATGGCTGACCGAGCGCCTGACCGCGCTGCGCGAGGACATGGAAGCGGCCGACCGCAAGATCGAGGCATACCGCGAGCGCACCGGCCTGCTGGAAACCTCGCAGGGCACCATCACCACCCTGCAGCTGGGCGAGCAGCAGACCCGCGTCGCCGTGGCCCGCCAGGAACTGGCCCGTGCCCAGGCGGCGCTGGACAGCGCGCTGCGCTCCGGCAACCGCGGCAGCGCCGCCACCGAAGCGCTGACCTCGCCCACCGTGCAGGCGCTGCGCACCCGCGAGGCCGAGATCGGCGCCCGCTCCGCCAGCCTGGCGCAGCAGCTCGGCCGCAACCACCCCGACCGCCTGGCCGCCGAGGCCGAGCTGCGCGACGTGCAGCGGCAGATCGGCTCCGAGATCAGCAAGGTGGTGGCCTCCCTCCGCCGCGAGGTGGACGCGGCGCGCGACCGCTTGGCCGAGGCGCAGAGCTCGCTGACCAGCACCAGCCGCACCGCCCGCACCGGCGCCCAGGCCGAGGTCGGCCTGCTGGCCCTGACCCGCGAAGCGGATGCCAAGCGGCAGATCTACCAGACCTTCCTGACCCGCGCCGAGCAGACCCGGATGGCGTCCGCCCAGTTCCCGCTGGCGCGCGTGATCTCCCCGGCCGTGGCGCCGTACCGCCCGAGCGGCGCGCCGGCCTCCGTGGTCGCCGCCTTCGCCGCCTTTGTTGGCCTGTTCCTGATGGCCGGCCTGCTGATCCTGCGTCGCCTGACCCATGGCGCCTTCAACTCGGTGCAGGATCTGGTGAGCATGACCGGCATCCAGAATGTCGGCAGCCTGCCGGCGCTGGGCCGCGGCCGGCGCAACAAGATGCCGGCGCTGGTGCTGGACCAGGGCCAGTCCGGCATCGCCGAGACGCTGCGCGCGCTGCGCCTGAACATGCAGACCGTGGCGGGCGGCGGCCCGGCCAACACCGTGCTGGTCACCTCCTCGGCGATCGGCGACGGCAAGAGCACCGTGGCCTCCTCCCTGGCGCGGCTTTCCGCCGCCGACGGGATGCGCGTGCTGCTGATCGAGACCGACATGCGCCGGCCGCAGCTCTCCGCCATCTTCGGCGCGCCCTGGCCGGGCCGCTCGATCGAGGCGGTGCTGAACGGCGAGACCCGGTTCGAGGACGCCATCCAGGTGGATGAGCGCTCGGGGCTGCACCTGCTGCTGTCCGACCGCTCCTCCAACAACCCCCAGGCGCTGATCGAATCCCGCCAGTTCGCGGAGCTGATCAACCGGGCCCGCCGCGAATACCGGCTGGTGATCCTGGACAGCCCGCCGGTGATGCGCGTGGCCGATGCCGTGGTGCTGTCGCAGCACAGCGACGCCGTGCTGTTCGCCGTCGGCTGGGAGCGCACCTCGCGCACCGTGGTGATGGAGGCGATGCGCCGCCTGCCGCGCTCGATGCGGGCGCGCATGGCCACCGTGATGACCCGGGTGCGTCCGGGCCGGTTGGACCCGCTGGGCTATTACGAGGGTTATTCCAAGAGCGCCTCGCCCGACCTCAAGCGCCTGCCGGCGCCAGGAGCCTGAGGCCAGGCGTCCTGAAGCCAAGCCGAGATATCGGGGCACAGCGCGAGCTGTGCCCCTTCTTTTTGGGCCGCTGCCGCGGCCACTCGCGGCCATGGCGATGACGCGGCCGGGCCGCGCCGCCTTTCCGGCCCAATGACCCGCGGCCGGGGCGGCGTTTCCGCAGGCTGGGCCAAGCCGGATCATGGCCCGAAACCGGAGGCCGGCCCGCCCCTGGCAAGCCGGCACAAAAAAGGCCAGGGACTACGGTCCCTGGCCTGGTGGCTGCGCCGTATGGGCGCGGCGGATCAGAAGCGGCGCTCGAACACCGTCACCACGTCGCCCGGCATCAGCACGGCATCGCGGCCGGCCCGGTATTCCTCGGCGATGCCATTGGCGTTGACGCGGGTGATGGAAACGGTGTCGGTGATGGCGCGGTAGTTGAAGCCGCCGGCCACCGCCACGGCGGAAAGTACCGTCATGCCCGGCTGGTATGGGGTCTGGCCGCCGCGCTCCACCATGCCCAGCACGAAGATTGGCCGGTATTCCTGCACCTCGACCGCCACGGAGGGGTCATTGAACAGGTTGCGGCTGCGCAGGTTGCGCTCGATGGCCCGCTCCGCCTCGGCCGTGGTGCGGCCGGCGACGGGAATGGCGCCCACCAGGGGCAGCGCCACGTTGCCGGTGTCGCTGATGCGGAAATCACCGGTCAGGCGCGGATCGTTGAACACCGTCACGCGCAGCTGGTCGCCGGCGCCGAGCTTGTAGGCGCTGACGGCGGTTTCCGGCAGCGGCTGCAGATTGGCGGCGGGATTGCCGCAGGCTGCCACCAGCAGCGCGGCACCCAGGGCCATTCCGCGGAAGACTGCCGGAGCAACGGAGGTCAGGGAAGCAGAACGGAACATGGAAACTCCCGGGTCAGAATCTTTGAGACAAAGCCACGAATATTGTATCCGTCACGGTGCCGATCGTGAACGCCTCAGGTTCAATTCCTTGCTGTCATTCCCTTAATCGTTACAGCGCGAGACGCAGCCGCACCTGCACCTGATTGATGCCGTATTCCCGGAATCCCTCTGGTGCGCTCAACCGCTCGGTGTGCTGGTAGTTGGCGACCAGCGACAGGTTCCGATTGATCAGGTAGCGCGCGCCGATCAGCCCGATGCCGTCGGTGACGTTGCCCCGCTCCGGGTATTCGCGATGCTCGGCCCGCAGCTCGCCGCTCAGGATGACGTTGCGCAGCAACTCGTGGTCCACGGCCAGGCGGGCGGCGGTGCGGGTGTAGCTGACGCTGTTCTCGCGGATCGATTCCTCGATGGTGCGCGCCGCCGCGACGGTGACGGTGGTCAGCTGCGTCGGCAGGTAGGTCAGCTGGCCCTCGAAGGCCACGCCCTCCAGCGGCTTGCGGCCCGGATCCTCGTAATCGCGGCTGCGGTAGCCGACCAGGATGCGCGCCTGCCACAGGCCGGTCAGGTCGTAGTTGAAGCCGCCCTGCACTTCCCAGGTGGAGGAATCGCGACGGCTCTGACCAGGGTCCTGGTAACTGATGTCCTGCAGCCGCACCAGCGCTAGCAGGCTGCGCCCCGGCACCAGGCTGTATTCCGCCTCGACCTCGCCCAGCATGGAATCATAATCGCTCTGGGAGTTGTTGGTGCGCTGGCCGTTGATCGTCTCTTCCTCGTAGCGGAGCGTGGTGTAGCTCACCGAGGGGCTGATCGAGAGGCGATTGAAGGCAACCGTGCCGCCCAGTTGCAGGATGTCGCTGTCATAGGGGATGGGGCGGTTCTGCCCGTCGCTCTGCAGCTCGAAATTGTTGACGGACAGGTGGCTGTGCACCCGGCGATAGCTGGCATTCAGCGAGGAAGCCCGGCCGATGTCGTAGCGGCCGCTGAGGCCCACACCGTAATCGAGCCAGTTCAGGTCGTTATAGCGCAGATGCTGGCGGGTTTCCTGCGAGGCCGTCAGGCCCAGGGCGTGGCGGCTCCAGGTGCTGGCGGCGGACACGTTGACGCCCTGGCTGAAATAGCCGTCGCTCCGGTCCTGCGGCGAGTTGGGCTGCAGGTTGTCGTCATAGCCCATGCCGGCTTCTAGCGCGGCGTCGTAGCGGAACCCGCCCAGCCGGACGCCGACGGGGTCGTAATCCGGACGCTGCCGCGTCAGCACCGTGACGTTGCGGGCCGTGGCGGTCGGGCTGATCGATTGCGGCGTCTGCGACGGACCCTGACCGGCCGAGGGCAGGTCGAGCTGAAGCGGCTGCAACACTTCCTGGGCCTGGGCAGGCGGGGCCAGCAGCGCCATCGCCGGCAGGCTCATCAGGGCCCAGGGGCGGATCGCCTTCGCCGCACGCAGAGTTCCGTTCTTCAGCCGCATTCCAGCGATCCTGCCCAATTCCAACATGGTTCCGCGTCAATCCACGCAGCGCGCCGGATTGTCTCATGAATGAACCACTGATCAAGTGTTCGCTATCCCGCTGCAGTCCCTGGGCGCAACATGCGCCACGCTGTGGCTTTTGGGTTGCAGTGGATGGCCGGGGTGGGGGGTTAACTCCGGGCCGCGCTGATCAGCCGCACCGACACTGGCGGCCGCGACGGATGCAGCATGACGCCGTCCTCGGTCAGTTCGACCTTGGCCTCGGGATACGCGGCAACGGCCGGCGCCAGGGATTTGCGGAAGTCGCGGCGAAAGGTGTGCAGCTCGGAATAGCCGGAGCCGAACTGGTCACGCAGCGCCGACCAGCGCACCGTGGTCGGCCCGCGCAGGGTATGCAGCCGGTAGGCCAGCCAGATGTAGAGATCGAGGCTGGCGCTGCGGTTTCCCAGTTCGCGCAGCGCCGCCTCCTGCAGCGGCACGGGATGCTGGCGCATCGCATCGAAGAACACCTCGTCGAGCACCACCCGCTCATCCCACAACTCGCCCTGGCGGCTCTCGTCGCTGCGGTCGGAAAAGCGCAGGCCGGAGCGGACAAAGCGCCCGGCGGCCCAGCCTTCCATGTCCTCGTCTTCCCAGAAGAACTTCAGCGAGCAGGCGGCGATGCGCACGGCCTGTTCGCGCAGCGCCTTGCCGGTTTCGCCGCCCCAGGACAGCCCCATGCGGCCGAGCCAGTCGCGCATCGAGCGACCCAGCTCCACCTCGCGGCTGTTGGTACGCGCGGCCTGGGTCTGCAGGTAGAGCAGGATCATGCGGGCCCGGGCGCCATAGGGTACGCCGTGCATCCGGGTGGTGCGGCCGGCGGCCTTGAGGCGCCCCGGCTCCACCAGCAGGGTCACGCGGTGGCCGCGCTTCTCCCAGGCGGCATCGTCCGGCAGCCGCTTGTGCGGCAGGGAGGTCAAACAGAAACCAGTGTAAGTGATGCCGATGCGGCTGGCATCATCGGCCAGCACCTCGGCGGCGATGTCCACCAGGGCCTTGCGCTCCGGCGGTACCATGGCCCGCGCCTGATCGCGCCCGTGCAACAGCACCAGCTTCCGGACGCCATGCGCCGCATCTTCCTGCATGGCCCGCTCCATCAAGGCTCTGATGGATAGGTGCCGTTTTCGGCCGGCCTGCGTCAATGGGGGGATAACTCCGGACTCTAGTAGAGAACTAGTAGAGTCTATTAGTTGAAGTATGGAGTTAACCCCCCGGGATAACTGGCTTTTTCGGAGTTAACCCCCCAAGTGACGGAGTTAACCCCCCGGGATAAACCGCCCTCGTTGTGGATCATGCTGCGGCGCCCGGGTGGTCCGGAGTTAACCCCCCGGGACAATGTGGGCGACTCGGGGATCGACCCTGTTCCGCTCCTTCGGAACGCGAAAAGCCGGCCTGCCGAGAGGGGCAGGCCGGCGTTTCAACCCTGGAAAGTGATATCGATCAGGGGAGATTCATCCCCTGGTCGATTCTACTGCGGAAAGACCTCGTCCTGCTCCGCGCGCAGCCGGTCGATCAGGCGGCCGGCCGGGATCTCCACGTCGTCATAGGTCAGCACGGTGTCCTTGGGCACGGCGCGCTTCATGCGGCAGCCTTCGGCTAGACCCATCGGCAGCAGGCGCTGCTCGCGGGAGATGGCGTAGGTTTCGCACTGGCCGTAGCTCTTGTAGCCGCCGAGCGTGTCGATCACGTCGCCCTCGGCCAAATCCACCTTGGCGGTGGCCACCACATCGACCATCGGCCCAGCAATCGGCTGGATCACCGCGTCCTGGCACAGCACCAGGCGGGCGACCGAGATCGGCACCTCGAAGTGGCAGAGGTGGTAGGGGGTGTAGAAGCTGTACAGCGGTCCGGTGCCGAGCTTGTACAGGTTCAGGTAGTGCTGCTGCTTCGGATCGTCATGCGCCGCCAGCACGAACACGCCGGGGCCGGGCTTGGAGCCCACCACGTAATCGACGATGCCGCCCAGGCGGCGCAACTCCTCGACGTCATAGGCCTGGGTCAGTTCGTCGATATGGCCGCGATGATCACGTCCGATCATGCCGCGCTTGTTCACCGTCATGCCGGTGGCATTGGCGACGATGGCCTGCTCGAAGCTGATCTTGGTGCCGTCGGCGAAGCTGGTCACCATGTAGGGGTCCTGACCCCACTGCTTGGCGAAGCCTTCCTGCGTCGTCGGGTTGCGGTACGGGTCCTGCAGCCCCTTGATGTTGCCGCAGACCAGCGGCGTCAGGCCGATCGACTTGACGAAGCGGAACAGGTTCATCTCGACGCCCGGCTGGTCGCCGTCGCAGCCGGTGAAGATGACGCCTGCCGCGTCGGCCTTGCGCTTCAGCAGCGGGCCCACCGTGGCATCCAACTCGGCGTTCATCGAGACCATCGGCTTGCGGTTCTCGAAGGCGGCCAGGGTGATGGCGGCGCCGTACTCGATGGCACCCGTGGCGTCGATCAGGCAGTCCAGCCCCTCGACCTGGCACAGCAGCATCGGGTCGGAGGTGATCGCCGCGCGGCCGGCGCGGATGCACTCGGCCAGCGCGGCCTCGGTCTCCACCACGGCGATGTCAGCGACGCCGGCCTGCTCATAGGCGGCGCGGGCCTTGTCGAGGTTGCGGTTGCAGATCACCGACAGTACCATTCCGGGAACGGAGTTGGCGATCTGGTTAGTAATGCCGCGGGCCATGAAGCCGGCGCCGAACATGCCGACGCGGACCGGCTTGCCCTCGGCCTCGCGCTGGCGCAGCAGCGTGTCGTAGATCATCGCGTTTCTCTTTTCAGCGGATGCCGCGCAGCTGCTCGACGGCATGGAATTCGGGATCGAAGAGCGGCCAGTTCTGGTCCTTCTCCGAGATCACTTCCGGCGCGATCGGCCACTCGATGTTCAGATGCGGGTCGTTGTAGCGCAGGCCGCGCTCGCCGCCTGGCATGTAGGCGTCGCTGACCATGTAGAAGGCCTCGGTGTTCTCGCGCAGGGTGATGAAGCCGTGCGCGAAGCCCCGCGGCACATAGAGCATCTTACGGTTGTCTTCGCTCAGCTCGACGCCAAACCACCGGCCGTAGCTGGGCGAGTCCGGCCGCATGTCGGCGATCACGTCGTACAGCGCGCCACGCAGGCAGCGCACCAGCTTCACCTCCGCCGCCGGCGGCAGCTGGTAGTGCATGCCGCGCAGCGTGCCCTTGGTTACGCTGAGCGAATTATTGACCTGCGCATAGTGGCTGACCAGCCCCGCCTCGCGGAACTCGTTCTCGCAATAGGCTCGGGCGAAGAAGCCACGCTCGTCCCCGCGCGGCTCCATCTCGATGACGTAGGCGTCCTGCAGAGGGGTCGCGTTGAACTTCACGCGGCCTCTCCACGGATCTGCGGCAGCTCGCGCGCGGCTTCCAGATTGCCGTCCACCGCGCCGGAGGAGATCAGCTTCTCCAGCGTGACCAGCCGGATGGCGAAGGATTTGCGGTAGTTCGGGTCGCTGAAGCCCTGCTCGGTCAAGCGGTCGCGCAGCTCGGCGATGGCGCCGTCCAGCGTTTCCTGCGGCTGGTGCTGCGGCGCCAGCTTGGCGAACAGCGAGAAATCCACCTTGTAGGAGCGCTTGTCGGGCGGCGCCGAGGTGGCGATCGAGACCCGGGCTTCCGGCATGGCGCGGCCCACCGCCTCGGCCAGGTCGCGCACCTGGTAGTTCCAGCGCTCGCTGCCGACATTGACGGTGAGGAAGTGGCCGCCATTCTCGGGGCGGCGGGTGATCGCCCATTCCATGGCGCGCGCCATGTCGCGGACGTGGATCAGCGGCCGCCAGGGCGTGCCGTCGGACAGCACGCTGACTTCCTTGTTGGCCAGCGCGCCGGCCACGAAATCGTTCAGCACCAGGTCGAGGCGCAGCCGCGGCGACATGCCGCAGGCGGTCGCGAAACGCAGGCAGGAGATCACCATGCCGCTGTTGTCGAGCGCGCGGAGCGAGTTCTCCGTGTCGATCTTGGAGCGGGCATAGGCGGTCAGCGGGTTGAGCTGGTCGCTTTCCACCCGCGCATTGCCATCGCCGGCAATGCCGTAGACCGAGCAGGAGGAGGCGAACACGAAGCGCTTCACGCCGGCCTCGGCCGCCGCCTTGGCGACGGATACGCTGGCCTGGTGGTTGATCGCGTCGGTCACCGCCTCGAAGCGCTGGCCCATCGGGTCGTTCGAGATGGCGGCCAGGTGCACCACGGCATCGAAGCCGCGCAGGTCCTCGACGCCGAGGTCGCGCACGTCGCCGAAGCGCTGCTCATCCAGCAGCGTTTCCGGCAACTGGTCCTGGGTGGTCAGGCAATGGCCGAACCAGCCGCGGTCGAAGCCGACCAAGGTGGCGCCGGGAAACACCTTGCGAAAATGGGCGGCAACCACCGGGCCGACATAGCCCATGTTGCCGGTGATCAGGATGCGCATCGCTCTCAACCCTTCCACACGCGCCACGGCGCCTTGCCCGAGGCCCAGAGGCCTTCCAGGTGGCTGCGGTCGCGGATCGTATCCATCGGATGCCAGAAGCCGTGGTGCTGGTACACGCTCATCTGGTTGTCGGCCACCAGCTGCTCGATCGGTTGGTCTTCCCAGGTGGTGCTGTCGCCCTCGATATAGTCGCCGACACGCGGGCTGAGAACGAAATAGCCGCCATTGATCCAGCCGCCGTCGCCATGCACCTTCTCCTTGAAGGCACGGACATGGTTGCCCTCGATCTGCAGGGCGCCGAAGCGGCCGGCCGGCTGGGTCGCCGTCATGGTGGCGAGCCGCCCTTCCTTCTTGTGCAGGGCGATAGTGGCGGTGATGTCGACATTGCCGACGCCGTCGCCATAGGTCAGGCAGAAGGCTTCCTCGTTGCGCAGATAGGGCAGCACGCGCTTGATGCGGCCGCCGGTCATGCTGTCTTCGCCGGTCTCGACCAGGGTGACACGCCACGGCTCGGCCCGGGCGTTGTGCACTTCCATGGTGTTCTGCTGAAGGTCGAACGTTACGTCCGACATGTACATGAAGTAGTTCTTGAAATAGTCCTTGATCACGCTGCCGCGATAGCCGAGGCACACAATGAAGTCATTGATGCCATGGGCAGAGTAAATCTTCATGATGTGCCAAAGAATAGGCTTCCCGCCGATCTCAACCATCGGTTTCGGACGGATGCTTGTTTCCTCTGCGAGCCGGGTGCCCAAGCCACCAGCCAGGATAACTGCCTTCATGATTGAGACCTCTTGCTCACAGTAAGAAAGCGATGGAGCGGGGGCATATCTTTCCCGCGACGGTTTCTCAGTTTGATGAATGATTATCGTTTTGTATAGACTGTCCCCCGATCACCGCTGAGTTACCGCTAGAGGCTCAATACTTTCACAACCTCGAGAAGAGTTAATCGGTTCACCATCGTTTCGACTTGGTGTGGCAAAACGGCTGCACTGGCAGAGTTCTTGCGTCCAGGCGGCCAAAAAGAAGCAAAATCTCGAAAACTTGTTTCTCGCCGACACGGGTCTCACCGATAGTTTCCATTGATTGCGGCGCCATTCGCGGATGATGACGCTATCCTTGGTTTCGCGACCCCCAATCTGTGCTGGGATGAAGAGAATGACGGAAGAGCCGCTTGTTACCATCGGAATGCCGGTCCGGAATGGCGGGCAGCAGATTAAAGTCGCCATCGACTCCCTGCTGGCACAGACCCACCGCAACATCCGGCTGGTGATCTCGGACAACTGCTCCACGGACGACACCGTTGCGATCTGCCGCGAATACGCGCAACGCGACAGCCGCGTCGTGTTGCATGAGCAGGCGCAGAACCTGGGCATCTGCGGCAATTTCCGCTTCGTGCTGATGCAATCCCGGTCTGACTACTTCATGTGGGCCTGCCACGACGATATCTGGGCGCCGGAGTTCATTCAGCGCAACCTGGCGAATCTGATGGCGCATCCCACCGCGGTGTGCAGCACCTCGCGCGTCGCCATGGTCACGCTGGAAGGCGAAAGCCACCTTTCCAACGGCACCTTCGCGCTGGAAGGCGACCGCGTGCAGCGGCTGCAGCGCTTTCTGTGGGACCCGGGCGAGGTGTCGCGCTTCTACGGCGTGTTCCGAGCCGAGCCGCTGAAGCGCAGCTTCCCGGCCGATATTGACGTGTTCGGCTATGACTGGATCGTCATGGCGCTGAACCTGCTGGAAGGCGAGCACCTCGAATTGTCCGAAGTGCTGCTGACGCGCGAGGATCACAGCGAGGATCATTACCAGCGCACCCTGCTGCGCCGCGAGCCGCGCCGCTTCTACCGCTGGATGCCGCACTGGCCGATGACGCAGATCCTGCGGCAGCGCCTGCCGCCGGAAGTGTGGCGGGCCGGACGGGCCGGTGTGATGCGGCGCAACCTGATCCAGAGCCTGATGTATGCCAAGTACCGGGTGCCCCTGGTGGCGCCGCTGGTGCGGGGCTTGGCCGCGGTGGACCGCGCCCTGAGCCGCACGCGCGGCATCCGCGCCGCCTGATCAGGCCGGCCGTCCGACCTTCACGGGCCACGCCATGGCTGGCGTGGCCCGTTTTCATGTGCGGCAGGTCATGGCCTGGAAGCAGGCAAAAAATGACTTATTCGGTTTGTTTTTGATTTGTTGATCAACCAAAAGGTGATATTGAAACTTTCGGTAGGGTTTCGGGTTAAAGTCTTCCACCGGATCCTTGATCACGATATTGTGTGGCCTAGCTAGACTTCGCGTGTTGATTGCTGGCGTCGTTTTGAAGGGCCGTCACCATGAGCGCCGCATCCATCGGGCCCCAGGCCCATTCTCAGCTGCCCTCCGATAAGGTGATGCAAGGCACCTTGCCGACAGATCTGCCGCTGCCGGGCTGGTCATCCTCCGGGCATGGAATGCTGGTCCGTTGGCTGGGCCGTTTCCAGCAGGCGCGGCGCTCGCCGGCGCGCGGTCTCCTGTTCGGGTTTGGTCTGTCGGCACTGCTCTGGGCGGCGATCATCGGCTTCATTCTGGCACTCTGACGAAGGCCGGCCGCTCAAGACTGCGCTGCCTGGCCCGGAAAGGGGAGGCCGGCGCGCTGCGCTGCGGTATGATGCGGCAGGGCCACCAGACAGGATTTCCCCATCGGCCATGAGTGCATCGACTGAAATGAGCCCTCCCTTGGTGGCGCTCGCCGTTCCCGTCCTCAATGAGGAAGCCTACATCGCCGCCTGCTTGGCCTCCCTGCTGGAGCAGAACGACACATCCCGGCTGGAAATCCTGGTGCTGGATGGCGGCAGCACCGATCGCACGGCCGAGATCGTGCGCGGCCTGCAGCAGCGGCACCCCGAGATTCGCCTGGTGCCGAACCCGGCCCGCCTCCAATCGGCCGCCGTCAATCTGGCAGCGCGCATCGCCTCGCCCGAGGCCGGGATCCTGATCCGCGCCGACGCCCATGCCTGGTATCCGCCCGGCTTCGTCACCCGCGTCGTCCAGGCGCTGCGCGAGCAGGAGGCGACCTCCGTGGTAGTGCCGATGTTGACGGTGGGCCAGGCAGGCCTGCAGCGCGGCATCGCCGCGGCGCAGAACAGCCGCCTGGGCAATGGCGGCTCGGCGCACCGCACCGGCCTGCGCTCCGGATGGATCGATCACGGCCATCACGCCGCCTTTGACCGGGCTTTCTTTCTGTCGATCGGTGGCTATGACGAAAGCTTCACGCACAACGAGGATGCGGAGCTGGACCATCGCGCCAAATTGGCCGGCGGCCGGATCTGGCTCTGCGCCGACGCGCCCTGCACCTATTACCCGCGCAAGGATCTGATGTCCCTGGCGCGACAATACATGAAGCATGGCGCGGGCCGTGCGCGCACCCTGCTGAAGCACCGCATGCGGCCGAAGCCGCGGCAGATGGCGCCCGTGGCGGCGTTGCTGGGAAGTGTGGCCGGGCTGGTGCTGGCGCCGTTCTGGCCGGTCACCCTGCTGGTGCCAGCGCTGTATGCGGCGCTGTGCCTGGGCTGGGGTGTGCTGCTGGCGATCCGCGAGCGCGATCCCTGGTTGGCCGGTGCCGGCCCTGCGGCCATGACCATGCACCTGGCCTGGGGCACCGGCTTCTTGCGCAGCCTGCTGAAGCACCGCGGCGGGCGCTCTGCGGCGATCCCCGCTTCGGCAACGTGAAAAGCCCGGGGAGGTTCCTCCCCGGGCTTTCGCAGATGTTCACGAAGCGCTGCGCTTCTCCGGCATGAAAAACCCCGCCATGCGGCGGGGCCGATCATCAAGCCGGATGGGCTGAAACGGCGCCCTCAGTAGGCGCCGCGTCCCAGCAGAACGGCCGGAACCGTCTTCAGCAGGATGCGCAGGTCGCCCCAGAAGGAGAATTCGCGCACGTAGCGGCAATCCAGCTGAACGCGTTCCGCATAGGTGGTGTCGCTGCGGCCGCTGATCTGCCACAGGCCAGTGATGCCCGGGCGCACCGCCATGTAGTTGATAGCGGCGACACCGTAATGCTGATCCAGCTCCTCCTGCACCACCGGACGCGGGCCTACCAGGCTCATCTCGCCGCGCAGCACGTTGAAGAGCTGCGGCAGCTCATCGAGGCTGGTGCCGCGCAGGAACTTGCCGACGCGAGTGATGCGCGGGTCATTCTGCAGCTTGCGGGTGGCAGCCCAGCTGCGCGCCGCTTCCGGATCCTCGGCCAGCAGCTTGGCCAGCACTTCGGCGGAGTTCGGCACCATGCTGCGGAACTTCAGGCAGCGGAAGCTGCGGCCGTTGCGACCGACCCGCTTGTGCCCGAACACCGCCGGCCCGCCATCTGCCATGACCAGCAGGCACAGGATCAGCAGTAATGGCGACAGGAACAGCAGGGCGCTGCCCGCCGCGGCAATGTCGAACGACCTTTTAGCCAAATGATGCAAGCCGCGACTGTTGGAAGCCGCAGATCCATACAGCCCCTCATCCAGTTTGGAAGCATTCGCCATTTGGATGCCATTGGGCCAGTTTGTATGGGTCATTGGGAGAAACTCCGTTGACAGACGGCCTCGATTTCCGTTTCCGTACGTCTCAAAATACACACACCATCAAGATACGGTAGAATTAATCCGGCAAAGCGCTCTTAAGAGGCATAAACAGTTTGTGTGCGCATTATTGACACGACTTTGTCACCTCACAGTCCAATCCTTGTCAGGAACTGCACCATCCTTGCGGATAGCCTGCAGTCCTGGCGCCGACCGGCCATGAAATGCTGTTCCTCCCGGAGAGCGGATGCTGCGCCGGCTGCTCTTGCAGCCGATCGGCACCGCTGATTCATGTGCCAGCATAACGCCTGGCAAGTTGAGCGGGGGTAACTTGTCGTGATCTGACGCGATGATCGAGCCGGAAATTACTGAAAATGCGGTTTTTCATGCAGAATCACGCGCTGCTGAAAAGTAGCCGCCAAAAATATAAACCTTTGGTTGAATTGTTATTATGTTTTCTAGTTGTTTGATTGTGCGCGCCGCCCGCTTCAGGCGACGGCCTGATCCATCAGCATCGACAAGCAGGAGAAACGCGGCTTCTCCGCCGGGTCGCGCAGCACATTGCCGCGGTCCCGAACGGTCTTGATCGCGGACCCGGGCCCGGCCTTGGTCAGCTTCTTGCGCAGGTTGCCGATGAAGACGTCGATGATCTTCATCTTCGGCTCCTCCAGCCCACCATGCAGGTGGTCCGGAAAGGACTGCTGGGTCGGCACCAGCCCGCCCGCCGCCAGCATCGATTTGCTTTGGTCCTTGGGGGCGCACAGTGGATGGATGCGCGCCCCCGGTCTGGCCGGCCTCGCACAGGATCGGGACCGGGGCGATGCGGGCGGCGCAGCCATTGCAGCACCTTGTGGCCGCCGACATCGGGCAGGCTCAGCAGGATGATGTTGTCATCGTGGATCCGCGCCGGTTCGAGGGCGTTCTCGCCCGTGCAGGCTTCGTTCCCAGCATACCGCTGCCCCGGAAGGTGGTTCAGGGCTTGCGCCAGCTTGACAGGGCTTTGGCCAGAAGGACCCGCATGAGCGCGCCTCATAATCGCTTGGCGTGATCGGTCTAAGCATATGCACACAGGGGTATTTTTAACTCAGGTCTGGGATCCGGCGGTGGAACCTAGGCGTGATCGTGGAAGCCGCGGTACCAGGCTGCGAATTGCTCCAGCCCCTCCTCGATAGGGGTGCGGGGCGCGAAGCCCACCGCCTGCCGCAGCGCGTCCACCTCGGCATAGGTGCGCTCCACATCGCCCGGCTGCATGCCCAGCATCCGGGTCCTGGCCCGCCGTCCGATGACGCGCTCCAGCACCGCCACGAAATCGCCGAGCGCCACGGGCGTGTGGTTGCCGATGTTGAAGAGGCAATGGGGCGTGGCGGGATCCACCCGGCCGGGGGCGGCGCCCTCCACCCGGTCGGCGGGCGGCTGCACCGTCAGCCGGCGGATCGCCTCCACCACCTCCTTCACATAGGTGAAGTCGCGCCACATCCGGCCGTGGTTGTAGAGGTCGATCGGCTCGCCGGCGTAGATGGCCCTAGTGAACTTGTAATAAGCCATGTCCGGCCGGCCCCAGGGCCCGTAGACGGTGAAGAAGCGCAGCCCCGAGGCGGGAATGCGGAACAGGTGGCTGTAGGTCTGCGCCATCAACTCGTTCGACCGCTTGGTGGCGGCATACAGCGAGACGGGGCGCTCCACCGGATCGGTCTCGGCGAAGGGCACCTTGGTGTTGGCGCCGTAGACCGAGGAGGAGGAGGCATACACCAGGTGCCGCACCGGATGCGCCCGGCAGGCCTCCAGCACCGACAGGAAGCCGTCGATGTTGGCCGCGGTGTAGGCGCGGGGATTGTCCAGCGAGTAGCGCACCCCCGCCTGCGCCGCGAGATGCACCACCGCCTCCGGCCGGAAGGCCGCGAAGGCTTGCAGCACCGCCGCCGCATCCGCCAGGTCGAGCCGCCGGAAGCGGAAGCCAGGCTGCCCTTCCAGCAGGGCCAGCCGCGCCCGCTTCAGCCGCGGATCATAGTAAGGGGTGAAATTGTCGAGCCCCAGAACCTCGAAGCCGTCGCGCAGGAACTGCGCGGCCACGGCCTGACCAATGAAGCCGGCCGCGCCGGTGACCAGGATGCGGCGCATGGCGTCATCCCGGGGGGCGCGGCTGGTTCCGTCGTCGGCATCGGCATCCGGGGCAGGATGGGGCATCGGGCACGTTCTCACTGGCTGTGCGGGGCTTGCCCCGGACCCGGAAGAATGAACCCGGCGAAACCCTGGAGGTATTTAGCGCAGCCGCCGCGGATTTGGCGAAGCCGCAGGCGGACCATCCGTTTCGCCGACCGCATCACACGCAAAGGCCGGCCGCCATCCGGAGGATCGGGAGGGGCGGCCGGCCTTTTCAGCCTCCGGCGGAAACCGGATCAGCGGGCGGCGAGATTGGTGTGGCCGTCAACCTGCGGCAGGTAAACGACGTTGCCTTCCGAACCACCCTCGAACACCGGGATGCCGGCCGAGTGACGGGTGAAGTTGGGGTCCTGATGGACAATGCGGAGGTTCTGACCGCGGTTTTCCACCTGCACCGCACCACCGCCGACAACATTGCCGGTGTAGGCGCGGTCATAGGTGACGGCGAAGTTCTCGCCCTGGCTGTTCACGGTCAGCGGCTCGGCCAGGGCGGAGCCGGCGGCGAGGCCCATCAGGGCGGCGGCGGCGAACAGGGTGCGGGAGTAGGTCATGGTAGCGATCCTTTTGAAGAAACCGGCGCCGGGAAGATCCCTCAGGGCGTCTTTGTTGAGCGACTAGATACGCCGCGATTGCATCGCGTACGACTAATCGTTTGGCATGGGAGCCATGCAGTACATGCCTAACGATTTAATCGCGTGCGATACAATATAGCCGTGCTAGGATTTTCAGGCCCTTACCTCTTTCGCCGCAGGACCTTGCCATGAGCACCGATGATCCGCTGAAGCTGGAGAACTTCCTGTGCTTCGCCATTCACTCCACCGCTCATGCCATCCAGCGCGCCAACAAGCCGCTGCTGGACCAGCTCGGGCTGACCTATCCGCAATACCTGGTCATGGTGGTGCTCTGGGCCGAGGATGATCAAACGGTCAGCGCCATTGGCGACCGGTTGTTCCTGGAAAGCAGCACGCTGACGCCGCTGCTGAAGCGGCTGCAAGCCGCCGGCCTGATCGAGCGTGCCCGGGATGCCGAGGATGAGCGGCAGGTCCGCATCCGCCTGACCGAGCAGGGCCGCGCGCTCCACAACAAGGCCCGCACCCTGCCCGGCTGGTTCGAGCACACCTTTTGCGACCAGAGCCAGGAAGCGAAGGATCTGCACGAGGCGGTGGTCAGGCTGCGCAACAAGCTGACGGCGAAGTCGCGCGGCGACTGAGGAAACCGAATAACGCTGTGTTGTGGTGCATTCCGTGGGGCGTGAAGGCTTCCATGCGGCTGGCCCTGCGCCATCTGCCCCTGCTTCACCATGAATCTACGTGGTGGGCATATTGACTATTTATGGATAGTGTTTTTCTGATATAGCGATATTCAGATGTGGAACCTATCCGGTTCCTCCAGGGCTCCGCCCCGGGAGTTGCTATGTCCGCCGCCCCTGTTTCCATCCCCTCCACCTCCTGCCCGCCTGCTTCCGTTCCGGCCCGGGGCCGCCTGCCGGGCCCGGCCGGGCCGCGGGGCCTGCCCGGCCTCGAAACCTGAACCGGAGCTGCCGCATGTCCCTCGCCCTGCACCAGGACGCCGCGCCGGATCTCGAGGCGCTGAGCCGGGCCTTCGCCGCCCGCGCCGCCGAGCACGACCGCACCGGCCGCTTTCCGCACGCCAATTTCGCGGCGCTGCACGCGGCCGGGCTGCTCGGCCTCACCGTGCCGCGTGCGCAGGGCGGCCAGGGCGAAGGCCTGGCGGCGGCGCTGACGGCGATCGAGGCGGTGTCGCGCGGCTGCGCTTCCACCGGGCTGGTCTTCGCCATGCACCTGACGCATCAGGCAGGCATCGCGCGCGAGGCGGCCTTTCCCGAGGCGCTGCGGGCGCGGGTCGGGGCCGATGCGGTGCGCCAGGGCGCGCTGGTCAATGCGCTGCGGGTGGAGCCGGAACTGGGCTCCCCATCGCGCGGCGGCCTGCCGGAAACCATTGCCCGGCGCCAGCCGGACGGCTCCTGGCGGCTCACGGGGCGCAAGATCTATTCCACCGGCTCGCCCGGCCTCGGCTGGATGCTGGTCTGGGCGCGCGACGACGGCGACGCGCCGCGCGTCGGCCCGGTGCTGGTACCGGCCCGCGCCCCTGGCGTGCGCATCGAGGAAAGCTGGGACCATCTCGGCCTGCGCGCCACGGCCAGCCACGACGTGGTGTTCGACGAGGTGCGGCTGGAGGAGGCCAGCCTCGCCGCGCTGCGCCCGCCCGCCGAATGGCGCGTGCCGGACAGCACCGGCCTCGCCTGGAACGCCGCCGGGATCGGCGCGATCTACACCGGCGTGGCGCGCGCCGCCGCGGCCTGGACCGCGCAGTTCCTGCGCGACCGCGTGCCAAGCGGCCTCGGCAAGCCCCTGGCTACCCTGCCGCGCATGCAGGAAAAGGCCGGCGCCATCGAGGAACTGCTCACCGCCAATGCCCGGCTGCTGCGCAGCCTGGCGGCGGAGGTGGATGCGGGCGCTCCACCCGGCCCTGCCGAGAGCGGCCTGCTGAAAACCACCCTGGTGGAGAACGCCGCGCGCGCGGTGGAGATCGCCGTCGGGCTGGGCGGCAACCACGCCCTGTCGCGCCGCAACCCGCTGGAACGCCATTGGCGCGACGTGCAATGCGGCCGCGCCCATGTGCCGCACGTCGATTTCGCCCACCAATCCGCCGGGCGCGAGGCGCTGGAAGCCGGCGCATGACGCGCCTCGCCCTGCGCGCCGCGCCGCTTCCGGACACTGTTCCGCCGGCCATCCGGTGGCCCGCCCCCGCCGCCCCTTCCACCCTGCACGCCCCCACCCAGGAGGCCATTCCATGACCACCCGCCGCACCCTGCTCGGCGCCGGCCTCGTCGCGCCCTTTCTGCTACCCGGCCTCGCCCGCGCGCAAAGCTATCCCAGCCAGCCGATCCGCCTGGTCTGCCCTTATCCGCCTGGCGCCACCAGCGACAACGTGGCGCGGACCATGGCGCGCGCGCTGTCGGAGCGGCTCGGCCAGACGGTGGTGGTGGAGAACCGGGCCGGAGCCGGCGGCGCCGTGGGCACCCGCCACGTCGCGGAAGCGAAGCCCGATGGCTACACGCTGCTGAACGCCTCGGGCGGCAACCTGCTGATCTCGCCCTACCTCAACGAGGTGGGCTACCACCCGCTGCGCGACCTCGCCCCCGTGGCCATGGCGGGCGAGGCCTATTCGCTGGTCGGCGTCAGCGCCGCCCTGCCGGTGCAAACCCTGCCGGAGCTGATCGCCTATGCGAAGCAGCACCAGGGCGAGCTGAACTACGCATCGTCCGGCATCGGCTCCACCGGGCACCTGCGCGGCGCGATGCTGGCCGAGCAGGCCGGCTTCGAGGCGGTGCACATCCCCTTCCCCGGCAGCGCCGCGGCGGTGAACAGCCTGCTGGCCGGCGATTGCCAGCTGATGATCGATCCGGTGGTGGCGCCCAGCGTGCAGCAGGGCGGCAAGATCCGCGCCGTGGCCGTGGTCGGCGCCGGCCGCTGGGAAGACTTCCCGGACGTGCCCAACATCACCGAGCTCGGCCTCGGCCAGGACTGGCCTTCCAGCGGCTGGTACAGCCTGTTCGCTCCCGCCGGCGTGCCCGAGGCGGTGATCGGCCGGCTGAACGCCGCCTATAACGACGCCCTGGCCGAGCCGGACACGGCGGCCGCCCTGCGCCGCCTCGGCCTGAAGCCGGAGCCCACGGCGCCCGACCAGCTTCGCCGGCGCCTGGCGCAGGAATACGCCGCCAGCGGCGCCACCCTGCAGCGCCTGCGCATCGCCGCCTGAACAACGAGAACGGAGGAACCCCCCATGGTCCATCCCCTGCAGGTCATTGGCATGATCGCGCACCGTCCGGTCTCCGAGATCCATCCGCCGAGCGGACCGGCCTTCGACCCGGACTACATCGCCCGCTTCGCGCAGGCGCATGAGAAGGCCGGCTTCGACCGCATCCTGGTGGCGTGGAGCGGCACCTCGCCGGACTCCCTGCTGGTGGCGCAGCATGCGGCGGCCTCGACGCAGCGCATCGGGCTGATGGTGGCGCACCGGCCGGGCTTCATCGCCCCCACCCTGGCGGCGCGGCAATTCGCCACCTTTGACCACCTGAGCGGCGGCCGCGCCGGCATCCACATCATCAGCGGCGGCAGCGACGCCGACCAGCAGCGTGACGGCGACTACCTGTCCCATGCCGAGCGCTACGCCCGCACCGACGAATATGTCGGCCTGCTGAAGCGGACCTGGACCAGCACGGCGCCGTTCAGCCATGAGGGACGCTATTACCGCGTCACCGATGCGCGCTCCGACATCCGGCCGATCCAGCAGCCGCACCTGCCGGTGTTCTTCGGCGGCTCCTCGGACGACGCCATCGCCTTCGCCGGCAAGCATGCCGACATCTACGCCTTCTGGGGCGAAACGCTGGACCAGGCGCGCGAAACCATCGGCAAGGTGCGCGCGGCCACCGCCGCCGCCGGGCGCGACCCGGACGGCATGCGCTTCAGCCTGTCCTTTCGCCCGGTGCTGGCCCGCACCGAGGAGGCCGCCTGGGAGCGCGCCCGCGCCATCCTGGCCCGCGTCTACGAGGTGCGCGGCGTCACCGCCGGCGCCACGCCGGGCACCAGCGCCAAGCCGCAGAGCGTCGGCTCGCAGCGGCTGCTGGACGCGGCGCAGGGCGGCGCGGTGCGCGACAAGCGGCTCTGGACCGAGGTGGCGGCGGCGGTCGGCGCCGGGGCCAACACCACGGCGCTGGTCGGCACCGCGGAACAGGTGGCGGAATCGCTGCTGGAATACCGCGCGCTCGGCGTCGACACCTTCCTGATCCGCGGCTTCGACCCGCTGGAGGATGCGGTGGATTTCGGCCGCGAACTGATCCCGGCGCTGCGCTCCCGGGATCAGGCGCCGCACCGCGCGGCGGCCTGAGTCGGGAGGGGGGCCAGTGCCCCCCTTGCTTCAATCCGCGGCCGAGAGCGGCATGGCGGTCTCGACCGCCACGACCGGGGCCTCGGCCTCGCGGAACCATTCCAGTGTCGACCGCAACCCTTCCGCCAGCGGCGTCCGCGGCGCCCAGCCCAGCACGGCCTGGGCGCGGCCGATATCGGGCTTGCGCCGGCGCGGGTCGTCCTGCGGCAGCGGGTGGTAGGTGACCGCCGAGCGGTGGCCGGTCATCGCCAGCACATCCTCCACCAGCTTGCGCACCGTCTGCTCGTTCGGATTGCCGAGGTTGACCGGCCCCGGCTGCGGTCCGTCATGCGCCATCATCCGCATCAGCCCGTCCACCAGGTCGTCGACGTAGCAGAAGGAGCGGGTCTGGCTGCCATCGCCATAGATGGTGATGTCGGCGCCGCTCAGCGCCTGGGTGACCACGTTGGACACGATGCGCCCGTCATCCGGCAGCATGCGCGGGCCATAGGTGTTGAAGATGCGCACCAGCCGCACCTCCACCCGGCGGGCGCGGTCGAAATCGAAGCACAGCGCCTCGGCCGCGCGCTTGCCCTCGTCGTAGCAGGCGCGCGGACCGGTGCAGTTGACGTTGCCCCAATAGCCCTCGACCTGCGGATGCACCTCCGGGTCGCCGTAAACCTCGCTGGTGGAGGCCTGCAGGAAACGGGCGCGGTGCCGCTCGGCCAGGCGCAGCAGGTTCCGCGTGCCCACCACATTGGTCATCATGGTGTGCTCGGGATCGGCCTGGTACAGCGGCGGCGAGGCGGCGCAGGCCAGGTTGAACACGCGGTCCAGCTTGCGCGGCAATGCCGAGGCCGGCAGCTCGTCGATGATGTCGGCCTCGACAAAGGTGAAGCGCGGCGAACGCCGCAGACCGCGCAGATTGTCGCCCGAGCTGGTCTGCAGATTGTCGACGCAGACCACATGCGCGCCGGTTTCGATCAGCGCGTCGCACAGATGCGAGCCCAGAAAGCCGGCACCGCCGGCAACCAGGACGTTCTGAGGCTTGGCAGGACTCATGCGCTTTCCCTTTCCTGGGCCTGCGGGCGTGTTGCTTTGCCGCGCCGCGCGGCGCGCAGCATGGTCTCCAGCTGCGCGGCGCGATGTTCCGCCGTGTGGGCGGCGAGGATCCTGTGGCGCGCCGCCGCGGCCTGGCGGTCGCGCGCCGCCTCATCCGGATCGAGCAGCACGCGCAGCACGTCGTCCGCGCCATCGGCCAGCAGGATCTCGGTGCCGGGGGCCAGCACGTCCTCGATGCCGTTCCAGCGGTCGGAGATCACCGGACTGCCGCAGGCGGCGGCCTCGAACAGCCTGACGCTGGGGCTGAAGCCGGCGCGCACCATGTCGGCGCGGGTGACGTTCAGCGTGTAGCGGCTGGCGCTGTAGAAGGCCGGGTGCGCGCTGGGCGGCACGTGTTCCAGCCGCTCCACATTGGCCGGCCAGTCGATGCCGGCCGGGTATTGCGGCCCGGCCACGGCGAAGCGGAGCTGCGGCGCGCGGCGCGCCGGCTCCAGCAGCAGCCGTTCCAGCACCGGCTGCCGGTCGGGGCTGTAGGTGCCGAGATAGCTGAGATCCCAGTGCCGCTCCGTTGCCACAGGCTGATAAGCCTCCGCATCCACCGAGCAGTACAGCGCCCGCGCCTCGGGCGAGCCGTAGCGCCGCATCAGCAGGTCGAGCGTCGGTCCGCCGGTGAAGGAGCAGTACAGGTCGTAGCCCGGGATCAGCGCGGGGGAGAGGTATTCCTCGTCGCCCTTCTCCAGCTTGGCCAGGGTAACGGGGGTGTCGATGTCGTAGAAGGCGCAGACGCCGCCGGCCATCTTCTGCGCCATGCGGCCCACCACCACACCATCCGGCACGTAGGAGCCGACCATCACCGCGTCGGCGGCCCCGATCTCCGCCTCCCGGCGGCGCAGATCGGAGGGTTCCCCGTAGAATTCCAGCCGGCAGAAATCCGGCGCCGGCATGTCACGATGCGCGGCGTACCAGGGCTTGTCGCGCTCCAGGAACAGCACCTCGTGGCCACGCCGCGCAAAGGCGCGCAGCAGGGCGCGGAAGGTCGTCGCGTGCCCGTTGCCCCAGGAGGAGGACAGGGTCAGCCCCAGCACCACCAGCTTCATGCGGCGTCCTTCCGTGCCAGGGCGGCGCGCAGCAGCGCGTCGACCTCGGCGCCGCGGCGCGCATAGGTGTGGGATTCCAGGACGCGGCGCCGCGCCGCCTCGCCGATGGCCCGGCTGCGCTCCGGCGTCAGCGCGGCGACATGGTCGGCGACATCCTGGCCGTCGCGCGCCACCAGCACTTCCTCGCCATCCTTCAGGAACATGTCGAGACCGAGCCAGTCATCGGTGATCAGGCAGGCGCCGGCGCCCGTTGCCTCGAAGACGCGCGTGGCGGGCGACCAGCCAGTCTGCGCCATGCTGTCGCGGGCGATGTTCAGCACCGCCAGGGGCGAGGTGTTGAAGGCGTTGTGCTCGCGCGTGTAGACGTGGCCGAGATGGCGCACATTGCCGCTCATCGGCTTGCTGTCCCAGCCATTGCCGCCGATCAGGAAGAACCGCTCCGGCAGCAGCGCGGCGGGGCGCAGGAAGAACTCCTCCACCCGCGCCTCGCGGTCCGGCAAACGGTTGCCGAGAAAGGACAGGTCGGCCTTGAAGCGCGGCTCGGCCGGCACCGGGTGGTGCGTGGCGGGGTCGACCGCGTTGTAGATGGGCACGCAGCGCCGCGCGCCGAGCCCTTCATAAGCGGCGATCACCGGCGGGCCGCCGCCATAAGTCAGCACGAAGTCCAGCAGCGGCAGGGTGCGGCGCAGCGGGTGGTCCGGCAGCGGCGTGATCTCGGCCAGCGTCGCCGGCGCATCCACGTCCCAGAAGATGCGGATGGCACCGGGACGCGCGGCCGCCATGACGCCCTCGATCAGCGCGTCGTCGAACACGCCGACGCCGCTGGCCTTGACCACCACATCGGCCTGCCGCGCCTCGGCCATCACGCCGCGCAGCGCGTCCTCCGTCGCCGGGTACACCACAACGCGCGCCCAGTCCGGCGGCTCGATGTCGCGGTGCTGCTGCCGGTCGAAGGCGTCGGGCTCGTAGAAGGTGATGTCGTAGCCGCGGCGGGACAGCTCGTGCAGCATGCCGCGGTAATAGGTGGCCGCGCCGTTCCAGTAGGAGGACAACAGGCTGGAACCATAGAACGCGATCTTCATGCGGCGTTCCCCATCGTCTCGGGGCCCATCGTGCTGGGCGATGTCATCAGGGTCTCGGCGATGGCCAGCAGCTCGCGCATGCGGTGCTCGCAGCCATGCCGGGCACGGACGGTTTCGAGGCCGTGTGCCACGAGGGATTCGCGCAGCGCGGCATCGTCGCGGATCGCCGCCATGTGGCGCCGCATCTCCTCGCCGTCGCGGGCGACGAGGTAGTCCGTGCCGGGGCGGAACAGCTGCTCGGCATCGTCCCAGGGCGCGCTCAGCAGCGGAATGCCGCAGGCCAGAGCCTCGAACACGCGGATGGTGGGGATGCCGGGCAGCAGCTGCGTGTAAAAGCGGCGCGGCACATGCACCGTGGCCAGATGGCGGGCGAACACTTCCGGCGCGCGGGCATTGGGCACCCAGCCGCGATAGCGCGCGCCATATTCAGCGAGCTTCGCCTTCGCGTCCTCCGGATAGCGCACACCGTGGATGTCGAGCGCGAGGCCGGCCCCGCGCGCCGGGCGCAGCAGGAAATCCTCGATCTCGGCGCTGCGCTCGCCATCGCCCCAATTGCCGATCCAGATCAGGCCCTCGCGCGGGGCCTCGATGGCGGGCGGGTGGAAGTGGCGCAGATCGGCCGCCTCGTGCCAGACCCAGACGCGGTCGCTCCAGCCCCAGCGGCGATACACCCGGGCCAGCGTCTCGCCGAAAGCCAGCACGCCGTCATAGCCGGACAGGTCGAAGGCGCGGATCGCCTCCGGATCGCTGACGGCGCGGTGGTGCGTGTCGTGGAACAGCAGCCGGAACCGTCCGCCCCGCGCACGCAGCCGGCCGATCCGCGCCACCAGCGCCGGCTCGTTCCATTCATGCACGATCACGAGGTCGGCCTCGCCCAGCGCGTCCTCGATCGCCGCCGCGTCCGCGTAGCTGCGGGACCGCAATTCCGGATACGCCGCGCGAAAGGCCTCCAGCCCGGCCTCGCCGGCGTCGCGGCGCAGGTTCTCCAGGCTCCAGTTGTTGTCCGGCTCGAACACCGCCACCTCGTGGCCGTGCAGCACCAGCTCGCGCAGCACGCCGCGCAGGAAATGCGCGTTGCCGTGGTTCCAGCAGGACAGAAGGGAATGCGTGAGGTAGGCGATCTTCATGCCGGCGTTTCCAGAAAGGCGCGAGCCGGCACCAGCTCGCGGTAGAGATTCCATGTTGCCGCCACCATGGCGTCCGCCGTGTAGCGCGCGGCACGACGCCGGGCCGCCTCACCGCGGGCCCGGCGCAGCCGCGGCGCAGCCAGCCGGCGCAGCGCGGCCGCGAAGCCCGCCGCATCGCCAGGCGCCGCGTAATCCGCCGCATCGCCCCAGATCTCGCGAAAGCTGGGAATGTCGGACAGCACCAGGGGGCAGCCGGCCTGGGCGGCTTCCAGCACCGCCAGGCCGAACGGCTCGTATCGCGCAGCGGAGGCGAAAACCGGCCGCTGCGCCAGGATGCGCCGCATCGCCGGCCGATCCAGGCTGCCCTGGGCCCGCAGGTGGCGCAGTTCGATGCGGCCGCCGCCCGGCCCTTCCACCGGCCCGGCGGCCAGCACCGGAAACGGCAGCCCGGCCGCCGCCGCCGCATCCAGCGTGACGATGTCCTTGCCCTCGTCCCACAGCCGGCCGGCGGTGAAGGCGAAGGGCGCGGGCCCCGGCATGGATGGCGGCGCCCAGGGCGGGATGCCGTTGTGGATCAGGCGCGGCCGCTCCGTCAGGCCGTAGAGGGCCTGCGTGGCCGCCGCGAAGGCCGTGCTGGGCGCCGCCAGAAGATCCGCCGCGCGATAGCCCTCCGCCAGCAGGTCGCGGTGCCAGGCGAATTCCGCCGGCAGGGGACCGGGCTTCACCGCCGCCCACCAGCTCGCCACGCAGGAATGGCAGACGGCCAGCACCGGCACGGGAAAGCGGTGGCCGGCGGCCAGGGCCGGGCTGTTGAGGTGCAGCAGGTCGGCGCCGCACTCCCCGGCCAGCACCGCCAGCCGGGCACCCGTGCGCCGCACCGCGGCGGCATCGGGCGCCATCCAGTCCAGCATCAGCCCGGTGTCGACCAGGCGCAGGCCGGGAACGGACGCCGCTTCGAGCCGCTGCGCCGCGCCGGGCGACGGCCCCAGCACCGCCAGCGTCACTCGCACATCCCGTGCCCGCAGGCCGCGGCACAAGGTCATGGCATAGGACCAGACCCCGCCCACGGCATCCGCCGTCACCAGCGCATGCAGCGGCCGGGCCTCCGCCGCCATCACGATGCGGCGCCCGCCACGTCCAGTGCCACCCCGCCCTGCCGGCTGTCCAGCCACCGCGCCAGGGCGGCGACGCCCTGGCGCCACGGCGTCGGCTCGCCGAGGCCGAGGCCGGCGCGCACCCGCCGCGTATCCGACACGTAGTAGCGCTGGTCGCCCGCGCGCCAATCGTCATACACGGTGTTCACCGGGTGGCCGATCTCCGCCTCGATGGCGGCGATCACCTGGCGCAGGCTGACCGCGTTGCCCGGACCGCCGCCAAGATTGAAGGCCTGGCCCTGCACCGTGCCGATTCGCTGCCAGGCGGCCATGTAGGCGTCCACCGCATCCTGCACCTGCAGCAGGTCGCGCACCTGGCAGCCATCGCCGAAGATGGTGACCGGCTCCCGCCGCAGCGCGCGGATCAGGAAATGCGCCACCCAGCCCTGATCCTCGGTGCCCATCTGCCGCTCGCCATAGATGCAGCTCATGCGCAGCACCGCGGCCGGGATGCCGAAGGAGCGGGAATAATCCAGCACATACTGATCCGCCGCCCCCTTGGAGCAGCCATAGGGCGTGTGGAAGTCGAGCGGCCGCTGCTCGCCAATGCCGGCGGCGCGGATCGCCGGGTCCACCGGTACATAAGCGTCGCCGCTGCGCTCCAGCGCGATGTCGGGCAGGTTGCCATACACCTTGTTGGTGCTGGCGAAGACCAGCGGCACCGCCCCGCCCCGCCGGCGCAGCGCTTCCAGCAGGGTGAAGGTGCCGCGCAGGTTGACGTCGAAATCCTCGCGCGGATCGGCCAGGCTGGTGGTCACCGCCACCTGTGCCGCGAGGTGGAACACCGCCTGCGCGTCCCGCGCCGCTTCCTGCAGGGCCGCGTCGTCGCGCAGGTCGGCGATCACCGGGATCACCCGCGCGCCATGCTGCTGCTGCAGCCAGTCCAGATTGGCGGCGACGCCGGGCCGGGCCAGCGCGTCGAACACCAGCACCTCATGGCCTTGCCGCAGCAGCCGGTCGGCCAGGTTGGAGCCGATGAACCCGGCGCCGCCGGTGACCAGCACCGGTGCTTTTCCTGACCTGTTTCCCGGCCGCAGCGCCGGCGCGGCGAGCGGGCCGGACCCGCTCACGCCACCAGCCCCCGGGTTTCCAGCTCGCTGCGGGCCTGATGCACCCGGTCCTCCGCCTGCTGGCGGGCAACCCATTCGGCCAGCTCGGCCAGATCGGCCTGGAAGTCGCGCTCGACACCGAAGCCGAGCTCGCGCCGGATCTTGCCGATGTCGGCGATGTTGTGGCGGATGTCGCCGCTGCGCGTCTTGCCCGTGATCTCGGGCGCCAGCTCCGGCCGGCCCATCGCCGCCGCCAGCGCCTGCGCCACCTCGGTCACGGTGCGGTCATGGCCGCTGGCGACGTTATAGACCTGGTTGGCCGCCTCGGGGCGCTCCAGCGCCAGGTGGAAGGCGCGCGCCACATCCTCGACATGGACGAAGTCGCGGCGCTGCTGGCCATCCTCGAAGATCACCGGTGGCTGGCCGTTGTGCAGGCGGGACGCGAAGATCGCCAGCACGCCGGTGTAGGGGTTGGACAGCGCCTGGCCCGGCCCGTAGGCGTTCCAGAGCCGCAGCGCAACGCCCTCCATGCCATAGGCCGGCGCCAGCGTCAGGGTCAGGCATTCCTGGGTGTGCTTGGAGATGGCGTACACCGAGGCCAGCGCCGGGCGCTTGCTTTCCGGCGTCGGCACCGGCCGCAGCGGGCGGCCCTGCGCATCCAGCGGGTCCCAGGGCGCATCGGGGCCGCGGCGCGGCGTGCGCCGCACATCCTCGTGCAGCACGCCGTCGGCGTCCTGGTACAGCCCCTCGCCATAGATGCTCATGGAGGACGCCACCACCACGCGCTTCACCGGCGCATCGATCAGCTGCTGGAACAGCACCGCCGTGCCGACATCATTCACCGAGACATAGCGTTCCACCGCATACATGCTCTGGCCGACGCCGACCTCGGCGGCGAGGTGCACCACGCGGTCGACGCCGCGCAGCGCCCGGCGCACCGCCTCGGCGTCGCGCACGTCGCCCCGCAGGAACTCGGCTTCCGGCTCCAGCAGGTCGGGCCGGCCACGCGCGCCATGCACCTGCTCGATCAGGCTATCCAGCACCCGCACATGATATCCGGCGCGCAACAGGCGCCGCGCCAGATGGCAGCCGATGAAACCACCGCCCCCGGTGATCAGAACAGTCTCTTGCACCCTGACAAAATCCCCCGTGTCGAGGCCGTGAGTGTTCCGCGTGGCAACGGGAACAAAGAAGATGTTGAAGATGAACGGCACTGGCAAGCCAGAGGTTGCAATGCGCAATGGGAAGCAACAATGCGCCGCGTGCAACCGTCATGATCGGCCAATTGACTGATTCGGAAAGAGTTGCACTCCTCCTGAGCACAGCGTCGTGCGATCACAAAGATGTCATCTCCGGCAAGGAACAAAGAAGCTGGTGCGGTGTTGTGCCCAGGACGCACCGTGACGGCTCAGCCTGGAGCCGTCACACTGCGCGCCTGTTCTGTTCATGCCTGCAAGGAGGATACGTGTCGGCATCAAGAGCTCTGCGGGTTGGCATCGTGGGTGTCGGCAATTGCGCCTCGTCGTTTGTGCAGGGGCTGTCGTATTACCGGGATGCGGATGTGAACGAGCCGATCCCGGGCCTGATGCATGCCGATCTCGGCGGTTACCACGTGCGGGATGTCGAGGTGAGCTGCGCCTTTGACGTCAACGCCGCCAAGGTCGGCCAGGATGTGGCCGATGCCGTGCTGGCCTCTCCCAACAACACGCGGGTGTTCTCGAAGCCCGTGCCGACCGGGGTGAAGGTGGAGCGCGGCCCGACGCTGGACGGGCTCGGCCGCTATGTGCGCGGCACCTTCGAGGAATCCGCAGCGCCGGCCGCCGATGTTGCCGACATCATCCGCCGCAGCGGCACGCAGGTGCTGGTGTCCTACCTGCCGGTGGGCTCGCAGCAGGCCAGCGAATGGTATGCCGAGCGGGCGCTGGAAGCCGGCTGCGCCTTTGTCAACTGCATCCCGGTGTTCATCGCCTCCGATCCCGGCTGGCAGAAGCGCTTCGAGGAGCGCGGCCTGCCGATCATCGGCGACGACATCAAGAGCCAGGTCGGCGCCACCATCGTGCACCGCGTGCTGGCCAATCTGTTCCGCGAGCGCGGCGTGCGGCTCGACCGCACCTACCAGCTGAATTTCGGCGGCAACACCGATTTCCAGAACATGCTGGAGCGCGAGCGCCTCGAATCCAAGAAGATCTCCAAGACCCAGGCGGTGACCAGCCAGTTCGAGGTGCCGCTGCCGGCCAATGACGTGCATGTCGGCCCCAGCGACTACGTGCCCTGGCTGGAGGACCGGAAATGGGCGCATATCCGCCTGGAGGGCACCGCCTTCGGCGGCATGCCGCTGAATCTGGAATTGAAGCTGGAGGTCTGGGATTCACCCAACTCGGCCGGCATCGTGATCGATGCAGTGCGCTGCGCCCGCATCGCGCTGGACCGTGGGCTGTCCGGCGCGCTGACAGCGCCGTCCAGCTACTTCATGAAATCCCCGCCCAAGCAATACACCGACCAGGAGGCGCGGGAGCGCACGCTGCGCTTCATCCAGGGCCTGGACTGACCACGACGCATGGCGATGACGCTGTTTCTGCTGCGCCACGCGGCGCATGACCGCGTGGCCGACACGCTGTGCGGGCGCATGCCCGGCGTGGCGCTGGGGGCGGCCGGGCGCGCGCAGGCCGCCGCCCTGGCGGCACGGCTGCGCGGCGAGGCGATCGGGGCGCTCTACACCAGCCCCGTGCAGCGCTGCCGCGAAACCGCCTCGCCCATCGGCGAGGCGCTGGGCCTCGCGCCCGTGGCCGAGGAAGCGCTGGCCGAGATCGATTTCGGCGACTGGACCGGGCGCCGCTTCGCCGACCTGCAGGATGATCCGCGCTGGCGGCATTGGAACGGCGCGCGCGACGACGCGGCGGCGCCGGGCGGCGAATCCATGCGCGCGGTTCAGGGCCGCGTGCTGGGCTGGATCGCTGCCGCGCGGGAACGGCATCCGGATGGCCGCGTGGCGCTGGTCAGCCACGGCGACGTCATCAAGGCGGCGCTGTGTTCGTTTCTCGGCCTGCCCCTGCAGGGCTATGAACGCTTCGACATCGCGCCGGCCTCGCTCAGCGCGCTGGCCGTCTGGGCGGATGGCGGCAAGCTGCTGGGCCTGAACGAGCAGCCTTTTTCCAGAATGGAGGCGGCATGACGCCCGACAGGATCCGCGAGGAGGCCGCGAAGCTCGGCCCCTGGTTCCACAATCTGTCCCTGCACGGCGTGTGGACGGCGCCCGATCACGCGCTGGGCGACTATCCCGGCTGCGTCTGGCAGTATTTCGGCCACGCCCTGCCGCAGGACCTGACGGGCAAGTCGGTGCTCGACATCGGCTGCAACGCCGGCTTCTTCTCGATCGAGATGAAGCGGCGCGGTGCGGCGCGGGTGCTCGGCGTCGATTCCGACCCGCGCTACCTGGAACAGGCGCGCTTCGCGGCGCGGGTACTCGACCTGGACATCGAGTACCGAGAATTGTCGGTCTACGATGTCGGCGCGCTGGGCGAGCGCTTCGACGTGGTGCTGTTCATGGGCGTGCTCTACCACCTGCGGCACCCGCTGCTGGCGCTCGACCTGCTGCGCGAGCATGTGGTCGGCGACCTGCTGGTGTTCCAGAGCATGCAGCGCGGCCCGCGCGAGGTGGAGCCGGTGCAGGAGGACTACCCCTTCGCGGCGGAGGAGCAGTTCGCCCGGCCCGGCTGGCCGCGGCTGAACTTCATCGAGCATCGCTATGCCGGCGATCTCACCAATTGGTGGATCCCGAACCGTGCCGGCGCCGAGGCGATGCTGCGCAACGCCGGCTTCGAGATCCTGCAGCAACCCGACCGCGAGATCTATCTCTGCCGTCCCGCCGCGCTGCCTTACGGCTCGGCGGCCATCTATCCTGCAAAGGGACCGCGCTGATGCTTGAAGCCGCCATGATCTGGAACGAGCCCAACAACAAATCCCACTGGGACCCGGAGATCGACCCGGACTGGGTGATGTTCGCCGATACGGCGCGGCTCGCCGGACAGGCCATCCGCGCCGAGCATTCCTCGCTGCCGCGCGTGCTGGGCGGCATGTCGCCGATCGACCCGGTGTTCGTCATGAAGATGCAGCAGCGCGGCGTGCTGGACCAGATGGAAGCGGTCGCGGTGCACGGCTTTCCGCTCGACTGGAACAACTGGCTGATCCACGAATGGCCGGCAAAGCTGAAGGAGATCCAGGCGGTCACGCATCTGCCGGTCTGGGTGTCGGAGGTCGGCGTCTCCACCTTCGGCGCGGAGGAGGTGCAGCTCTGGGGCCTGAAGCGCACGGCGGAGCTGCTGATCGGCCAGGCGCCGCGCATCCACTGGTACAGCCTGTACGACCTGCCGATGCATTGGGAAGCCACCACGCGGCACCGCGAGGCCGAGGGTTCCTCCTATTACCGGCACTTCCACATGGGACTGCTGCGCGAGGATGGAACGCCGAAGCTGGCCATGGAGGAGTTCGAGAAACACACGCCGCATCTCGGCATCTGCCAGTGGTTCCACTACCAGGACCACCGCCTGGACGATGCCGTGACCTGGCTGAAGCGGCTCGGCGTCACGCATCTGCGCACCGGCCTGTCCTGGGCCGACAGCTTCCGCCCCGACGCGCTGGACTGGTTCGACCGGCAGATGGAGGCGCTGCGCGACTTCCAGGTCACCGCCACCTTCTGCTTCACGCCGGAGCATCGCGGCATCGCGCCGCACCACACCAGCCCGCCGCAGGTGAAGGAAGAATTCGCCGAATTCTGCGCCAGCATGGTGCGGCGGTATGCCGGGTGATCACGCGGCGGCGAAGCACTTCGGGCCTGCGGTCCGGGGTGCTTCGCCGTCCCGGTTCTACCGGCCGTAGATGCCGTCCAGCACCCGCGCCACATCGGTGAGGCGTTCCACCGCCGGATCGTAGCGCTGTCCCTCGGCCAGCCGCCGCGCCCAATCCGCCGCCGCGCGGCCGCCCCATTCATCCGGCGGCGTGGCCAGGGCCTCGCGCGACGTGCCGCGATAGCGCTCGGCGGTGAAGTCGTAGAAGGAACCGTCGATGTTGCGCAGCGCCGCGCCGCCCCCGGTGCCATAAAAGGCGGCCGAGATCATCGCGTCGCAGCCGGCCTGCAGGCGCCAGGAACAGGCAAGGCGCAGCGCCGTGCCGTCCTGCAGGTCGATCTGGGCCGTGGCATAATCCTCGACGCGGCCGGGCCGCGCGGTGAGACGCTCGCCGCCGGCGAACAACGTGCCGGACACCCGCTCCACCACCGGAAAGCCCAGCGTCCACAGCGCCAGATCCACCAGGTGAACGCCGAGGTCCATGACGCAGCCGCCGCCCGATTGCGCCGGGTCGTAGAACCACTTCTTGTCCGGGCCGTAGGCGTTGTGGAACACCAGGTCCACGGCATGGATGCGGCCCAGCTCGCCATTCCGCACCAGTTCGCGGATGCGCCGCATGCCCTCGGTGAAGCGGTAGGACAGGTCCACGGCCAGCAGCCGGTCGGCATCGCGCGCCGCCTCGACCACCGCCTGTACCTCCGGCGCGGTGCGGCCGAGCGGCTTCTGGCAGAACACCGCGACGCCGCGCCGCAGGGCCTGGATCGACTGCTCGGCATGCAGGGCGCTGGGGGTGGCGATCACCAGCCCGTCCAGCTCCTGCGCCAGCAACTCCTCCAGGCTGCCGACGCAGCGGGCGCCGGGAACGAGTTGCGCGGCGTCCTCCAGCATGTCGGGGTCCGGCTCGGCGAGGGCGGCGATCTCGGCCACGCCGGTTTCGGCGATGGCCTGCAGGCGATGGCGGCCGATCCAGCCGATGCCGAGGAAGCCGAGGCGCGGGCGACGCGCGCTCATCGCCCGGCCTCCGGCGCCATGGTCACCACGGCCTTGAGGAAGCCCTCCGGCCGGTCGCGCGTGGCGTCCAGCGCATCGGCCAGCCGCTCCAGCGGAAAACGGTGGGTGTAGAGCGGCGCCGGGTCCAGCCGGCCCGATATCACCGCTTCCAGGGCTTCCCGCATGCCCGCCATATAGATTTCGGTATCCCGCTCATGGGCGTTGATTACGTCGATGCCGCGCCAGTTCCACAGCCACATGTTGACCTGCCGCGGTCCGTCCTGGTGGTAGCCGGCGACGATCAGCCGGCCGCGCTCGGCGGTCAGCTCGCCAGCCAGGTCGAGCGGCCATTGCTGGCCCACCGCTTCCACCACCCGCTCGCAGAAGCGGCCGCCCGTCAGTTCCTTGACCCGCCCGATGATGGCGCTGTGGTCTTCCAGGGGAATGGTTTCCGCCGCGCCCATGCGCCGTGCCAGATCCAGGGAATAGGGCCGGCGCGAAATGGCGATGATCCTCGCCCCGGCCTCCGTCGCCAGCCGCGTCAGGATGGCGCCAAGGAAGCCGATGCCGATGATGGCGACGCTCTGCCCCGCCTCGATGCCGGCGCGGCGGAAGATGTTCATGGCGCAGCCCAGCGGCTCGCCCAGAAAGGGCTGGCCGGCCAGCGCATCCGGCAGGGGCAGCACGTTGCGCGCCTCGGCCAAGTCGTATTCGGCATAGCTGCGGAAGGACAGGGCGGCGGCGCGCTGGCCGGGAACCAGGCCGCTCACCCCCTCGCCCACGGCATCGATCACGCCCCAGCCTTCATGGCCGAGCCCGCCCGGCTCCCCCGGAAACTGCATCCACTCCGGCCCGGCCCAAGGCGTCAGGTTGGAAGCGCAGACGCCGCAGCCTTCCAGGCGCAGCCGCACCTGGCCGGGGCCAGGCTCGGGGCGGGGAACCTCCTGGATCCGCATCTGGCCGGGGCCGGTCTGCACCGCGGCGCGCATGGTGCCGGCCGCCCCTCTCACTGCCGCGCCCCCCGTCGGCGCCGGGAACAGGAACGCTGATGACACAGGATGACGATCTGCAAGAAGACACTCCGCTCGATGGGAAAGGGCGGCGGCGCCGGGCCGGCATCACCTTTCCGCCGCCACCAGTCCGGGAAACGGCCTGGAAAACGCCGGGGTGGCCAGACTAGCGGCATGGCCGTCATCGCCCCAGCAGGTCGAGCCCGGGCAACGAAGAAGAAGCTTGAGCGGTAGCATCACGATCCCGTGAATCGCCTTCCTGGATCGCGATGGGGATCCCTTTGCTCGGCCCGCCTCAATCCGGCTGGCGGGACGGATCGGCGGTTTCGGGCAGCTCCTCCAGCTTCCGCTTCACCGCCTGTTCCTTTTCCGTCAGGGGAACCGGCTGCTCAACCGCCACCCCTTCGGGAACGGCATCGCCAGGATCGTGGCGGGAGTCGGTGTCGGGTGCGTTCTGCATGGGCCTCGCCTTTCAGGAAGCGACATCACAAGAAGCGCCCCGATGGCGGGAGGTTGCGGGCAGGACGTCCGGCCGCCGGAAGCAGCGCCCTCTGCGCAACGAAGAACGGCAGCCCGGCCCAGCACGGTATCGCGGCCCCGCAACCTTGCCGGTCCCGGTTCGCCCAGGAGGCGGCGGCCCGAACCCGCCTGATCCTTGCGGCGCCGCCTTCCCGCCCGCCGCGGCTTGAATTTCGTTAACCAAACGCACGCATTGTTCACTCGCCCGCCCTGGGACCGGCATGGCATGAAAGCTGAGCCAGGACGGTGCGCAGAGGTGGTGAAAGGATCACACCAGGGTACCCCCCCGGAGTTGCTACGGCGGCGTAGACCTCTGCTCCATCCGGCCCGCATGCGGGCCGCGGCAGGCCCCGGCCTTCCGCGGCGGCGCCCGATCAGGAGCGCATTTTCCCGCCCTTGACTCCGTTCCCCTCCTGCCGCGACGTCTCGGAACCCTGAACAGCCCGAAGCGACGCACGGGGCGCGCGCCGGCCAGGGGAAGGAACGCCCGATGCCGGATCATCAGGACGACGCCACCCCCGACGGACCCGCCCTGACGCAGCACCAGATCGATCAGCGGATTTTCGACCTCTACGACGAATACTGCCATGGCCAGCTCGACCGCCGCAGCTTTCTGCAACAGGCGGCGGCGATCACGGCTGGTGGCCTGGCAATGGCTCAGGCGCTGCTGCCCCGCTATGTGCAGGCGCAAACCATCTCCTTCACCGATGAGCGGATCAAGGCGCGCTACGTCAGCTATCCGTCGCCGGGCGGCACCTCCGGCACGATGCGCGGCTATCTGGTGCAGCCGGCCGGAGCGGGACCCTTTCCCGGCGTTCTGGTGATGCACGAGAACCGCGGCCTGAACCCTTATATCGAGGATGTGGCGCGGCGGCTCGCGGTGGAGGGCTTCCTGGCGCTCGCGCCGGACGGGCTGGCACCGGTCGGCGGCTATCCCGGCAATGACGATGACGGACGCGACCTCCAGGCGCGGCTCAATCCGGGCAAGCTCCGCACCGACATGCTCAACAGCGCGCTCCACCTGAAGGGCCTGGCGCTGTCATCAGGTCGGCTCGGCGCCACCGGCTTCTGCTGGGGCGGCGGCACCACCAACGCCCTGGCCACCCTGCTCGGCGACCGGCTCCAGGCCGCCGTGCCCTTCTACGGCGCCGCGCCCGAAACCGCCCAGGTGGCCACGATCCGGTCCCCCCTGCTGATCCACTACGCCGAGCACGACCCGCGCATCAATGCGATGTGGCCGGCTTTCGAGGCGGCGCTGAAAGCGAATGGCCGGCTCTACGAGGCGCAGATCTATCCGGGCACCCAGCACGGCTTCCACAACAACTCCACGCCGCGCTACCACGAGGCGGCGGCGGCCCTGGCCTGGCAGCGGACGCTGGCCTTTTTCCGGCAGCATCTCGGCTGAACGCGGCCGAACGGCTCCGCGCCAGCCTTCGAGTTGTTTGCCGGGAAGATGAGCCTGGCTGAGGGTGCGGCGGGATCAGCATATCGCTTGGGCGTATGTTTCCTGCCGCCGATCCGGAAGACCTTGGTCTCGGTGTGCCGGTACTCGACGGCCGCTCTCAGCTGCCGGCGAGGATGGAAGTGTCCGGCGCCGAATCGGGCAATCCTTCCCCGGCCGAGCGCTTCCGCGCCGGCTGGTGAAGGACCATGAGTGCTATTCCTTGAACCCGGTGGACCTGCGCCGCGCCGCCCGTGCCTGCATCATGCTCAAACAGGCTGTGCAACTCGCCGCAGGTCCGTGACAGCTTCCGGCCTCACCCCCAGACGTAGTCGCTGGTGTTGAGGCTGGTGACGTTGTCGATGGTGAGGTGGGTCACCGAGCCGTCCGCGGCGCGGATGGACCACACATCGCCCTGGTG
>NZ_QXGS01000149.1 GCF_003604215.1 Teichococcus vastitatis | reverse complement strand
TGGTGTCAGGTGCGGGCACGAGCGTCCTCTCCCTCAACTGTGGAGTACCGGACGCGATGCTTCGGCCAAAGCCTCACGGGGCGATCGCGGATGTCCCCTTGCAGGGAGGATGATGAAAACCTGCTTAGCCTGTCAAGGACATCTGGGGCGGCGGCTCAGGCAGAGGTGCTCAGGGAGGAGGAGCCGCGCCTCCAGCATTGCGTCAGCCTTTTCCTGTTATCGTCTTGGTCCAGTACTCACCACCGATGGTGGTAGGATTCCCACTGCGAACAACAGTGAGCGCGGCGCATGGATCTCGAACTCGGCGGCAAGGTGGCGGTGATCACCGGACGCCTGGCATCGGGCTGACAACGGCGCGGTTGCTCGCGAAAGAGAATTCCGACGTGGCGGTTCTGTTGCATCTTTTGTGGTCTGGCGCGATCGGGGCCAAGCTGGGGTATGGCACGACGACAGCTGGCGAAACTCCGGACGGATCTGACCTTCAAAGGTCGGCAGTTTACGGCGGAGGTGATCCTCTGGGCAGTGCGCTGGTACCTAATGTTCCCGATCAGCTACCGCGACCTCGAGCTCATGCTGCAGGACCGCGGTGTCAGCATCGCGCACACCACTATCTTTCGGTGGATCCAGGCCTATGCACCGGAGTTGGAGCGGCGGCTCCGGCCTTATCTACGCCTGTCCAACGGATCGTGGAGGGTTGACGAGACCTATGTCCGGGTGAAGGGGCGCTGGACCTACCTGTACCGGGCGGTCGACAGCCGTGGGCAGACCATCGACTTCCTGCTCTCGGCCAGGCGGGATGCCGAAGCCGCGAAGCGCTTCTTCCGCAAGGCGCTTGGACAGCCACATACAGTGAACCCGCGCACCATTACGGTGGACAAGAATCCCGCTTACCCGTGCGCCACGGCAGAGATGAAAGCGGGCGGCAAGTTGTGGTGCTTTGCCCGCCTGCGACGATGCAAGTTCCTGAATAACATTGTGGAACAAGACCACCGGCGTGTGAAGCGCCTGATCAGACCAGGGCTCGGCTTCAGCGGGTTCCATACAGCACGACGAACACTGGCGGGCTACGAGGCGATGGCGATGATCAGGAAGGGGCAGCTTCGGGATATCGGCGGACGGGACATGCGGGCCCAGGCCAACTTCATCAACGAGCTGTATCTTCCCGCCGCCTGATTTGGCTGCCATCGTGGCTATTCACGGCTGCCGGCAATCTTTGCAACGGAACCCTCAAGAGAGCACTGCAGATTTTCTGCCCTATTCGGTCAAGCACTCAGTTGCATACTCGATGGAAAGTGCAAGCCTATCGCCATGCAGACAGCTGAATCGCTTGCTATTGCGAGGCACCGGGATGTTGTTCTCTAAGCAGAATTTAATTAACATACCAGTAAGCTGATGACCCTTCAGGACA
>NZ_QXGS01000148.1 GCF_003604215.1 Teichococcus vastitatis | reverse complement strand
GTGCAGAAGGCGATGAGACCTACTGCCGGACTTCCTGCGCCGCCTCGCGCGCAGCTTGGCAGATCGCAACGGCGGCAGGTGCCGGATGGCCCTGCTGGAGCAGTATGGCGCGCAGGTGGTCGAGGCGCTGCTCGAGCCGCTGCTGAAACTCCTGCGCCGGCAGCTCACGCATTCGGCTGGCACCCGCAATGCCAATCTGTTCCGGCATTTGGATGTAGGGCTGGATTGTGTTGGGCATGGAGGTTTTCCCCGGGACGTTCTACCGCAGGATGGCAGAAGTCGAGGTTGATTGCTAACAGGCTCAGAGAATAGCCTGTTAAAAATCGCTGTTTCTCTACTTCAAGTAGAACATCTTACTATTGCTGCATCATAAGTGCAGCCGCGCTTCTGCTCCGCCTCCCTGGCCCTGAGATGCCTTGTTCGACATCCATTGCCGGACATACGGCGACGCGCACCTTTCGTTTGGATGGCTCTGGCTGAAGACCTTCACCATCACGTCCAAGCATGCGCCGCGGCAATCACGCCGACTGCGGCCAGCGCACTCCAGGCCGCCAGCACCAGCGCGACCTGGGCTGGCCAGCGCAGTCGCCGTTGCGCCGGAGCACTATGGCTCCTGGTTCCCATCACCACGATATGCCCTCCTGGCTGTTTCGTTGTGAAAACGCACGCGGCGGTAGTGAAGATGCGTGGGAACTCTCCTTGCCGAGTAGCTCATGACCCCTGAGGTCGAAACCTTAGCCCCGTCCACCTCTGCCCACGTCCTGGCGCCAGGCTCTCCAACGACCCCTGCGGCTCCCGCTGCAGCGTCAAGTAAGGCTAGCTCGTGCCCAGCCTCGCGGGCGCGTGGTGGGTGACCGCAGCAGCTACGCGCCTCTGGACCAACAGTTGACGCTGCAAAGCGGTCAGCAGTTCGGAAGCAGCCATCGTTTCGCCTGCACTGAGCGGGTACCTCCGGGGCACAGGTAGACTGGAGAGGCCGATGGTGCCGCTGGAAGAGGCCGAGTCCCAAACAAAAGACACGCTTAAGATGCAACCATAGGTTATGATCCATCAATCAGATGGACAGCTGGGCATGATGCTCGGCGATGGCGAAGAGAAGCTTTGCAGATGGCCGTGCACAATCCCTTGCAGCACAACACCCAGGCAGTCCTTGAGCAGCCGCTCCTGGGTTACGCGGCCGTGTTGCTGTTCTGCATGATGGCCGCAGTGGGAACGTTCCTGGCAACTCCAACCACGTTCCAGACACAAGATGTGGCGTCTCTGCCGCAGTTTGCCTGGCAGCAGGGCGAGGCGGAATAGCTGGTCCGTCTCGCGGTCTGGAGCGTGACGAAGCCGGATGCGGCTCGACGACCTGCGAACGGCCCTCTCATGCGGCCTAGTGCCCGCCATGTGTTGGAGTGGTGGCAGCGCGACG
>NZ_QXGS01000147.1 GCF_003604215.1 Teichococcus vastitatis | reverse complement strand
TGCGGCTGAGTTCGGCGCGCCGCACCACCTCCTCGACCGACGCGAACGGCGACCGGTTGCCCGCTTCCCGCGCCTTCACCAGGCGCTCCGCCTCCGCCTGCGCCAGCCCGGCTGCCTGCCGCAACCCGAGGCGCAAGGCCAATCCTTCGGCGCTGTCAGCTTCGGGCTCCAGGGTGCAGTCCCAGCCGCTCTGGTTGACGTCCACCGGCCGCACGGCGACGCCATGCTCCCGTGCATCCCGGACGATCTGGGCGGGCGCGTAAAATCCCATGGGCTGTGCGTTCAGCAGGGCCGCCGCGAAGACCGAGGGATGCCATCGCTTCAACCAGCTGCTGGCATAGGCCAGGTGCGCGAAGGAGGCGGCGTGGCTTTCCGGGAAGCCGTAGCTGCCGAAGCCCTCCAGCTGCTGGAACACCCGCTCGGCCAGTTCCGGGTCGTAGCCGCGCCGGACCATGCCGCCCACCAGCCGCTCTCGGACCTCGCTGACCCCCTGCGTGTGCTTGAAGGTCGCCATGGCGCGGCGCAGCTTGTCGGCCTCCTCGGGGGTGAACTTCGCGGCCACCATGGCGACGCGCATCGCCTGCTCCTGGAACAGCGGCACGCCCAGGGTGCGCTTGAGCACATCCTTGAGCTCGTCCTTGTGGCCGTGCTCCCGACCGGGGGAGGGATAGACCGGCTGCTCCAGCCCCCAGCGGCGGCGCAGATAGGGATGCACCATGTCGCCCTGGATCGGGCCGGGCCGGATGATCGCCACCTGGATCACCAGGTCGTAGAACCTCGAAGGCCGCAGCCGCGGCAGCATGTTCATCTGCGCCCGGCTCTCGACCTGGAACACGCCGACGCTGTCGGCCCGCCGCAGCATGGCGTAGGTCTCCGGGCAGTCCCTGGGCACGCCCGCCAGGTCGAGATCCTTTCGGTGGTGCCGCTTGAGCAACTGGAACCCGCGCCGGAGCATGGACAGCATGCCGAGCGCCAGGATGTCGACCTTGAGCAGCCCCAGCGCGTCGATGTCGTCCTTGTCCCATTCCAGCACGGTCCGACCCTCCATGGCGGCATTGCCGATCACCGCCATCTCGGTCAGCGGCCCGCGGCTGATGACGAAGCCGCCGACATGGGTGGCGAGGTGGCGCGGGAAGTCCTGGATCTCCTCGGCCAAACGCAGTGTCCAGCCGAGCCGTGTATCCACGGGATCCAGCCCCAGCCCGGCGGCGAGTTCCGGCAGGGTCTGGTCGCGCCCGGGGCCCCAGGACGCCTTGGCCAGCCGCGCGGTGACGTCCTCCGACAGGCCCAGGGCCTTGCCCACCTCGCGAATGGCCGAGCGGGCGCGGTAACGGATCACGGTGCCGGCGATGGCCGCGCGGTGTCGGCCGTAGCGCTGGTAGATGGACTGGATCACCTCCTCGCGCCGCTCGTGCTCGAA
>NZ_QXGS01000146.1 GCF_003604215.1 Teichococcus vastitatis | reverse complement strand
CAACCCTACCGAGAACCACCGTGGTGACCGCCACTTCAAAGGCGGTCAGGTCCTACACCACGTCCAGGGACGCGACCGGCCGCCAGTCGCGCCCGTTGGCAATGCGGTGTTTCGCAGGATTTCCCATGGGTGGCGCCAAGTCCCGCCAGTTCTGGACACCGGGCTGCGAGTCCGGTGGTGGCGCAGCCGCATGGCCGATGCCGCTCATGTCGGCCGGTTCCGCGCCCTCATGCCAGTCCGAGGTAGTTCACCCGGGCATTGCTTGCGAGGGTGCGATCCCGGCGTGGCGCGACAAAGGACAGGCCTTCTGCCTGTCTTCACAATCGCGCAACTTCGGCGTTTTGAAACAACCGAGTTGCTGTCTTCGACTTTCGAGATCGTGACAGGCGAGGTGACGGCGCCGGTCCTATGTTGCCGGAGACCTACCCTTGCGAGCCACAACCATGACTTCGAAGCCCAGCACAGAGCGCCTCGATTGGCTCACGGATGCCGGGTGGCTGATCGGCGGGCGTCATTATGCACGCCAGGCAGGGGCGCCGGGGGCCTTCATGGCGACCTCGCCTGATGGCCGGTGGTGCGAGGTCGATGATGATCTGGCGGCGTTGGTGGCGCGCGCTTGGGCGCATCAATATCCGGAGCCGCCGCCGATGGAGCCGATGTTTTCCTGGCTCTCCTGGCTGGCGCCGCGCAAGGCGTGAGACGACGCGGGCGACAAGGCCCGCATCCCTGATCCCATTCAGACGGCAAGCGCTTCCAGCGGCCGAGCGACGCGGGTGGTGGCCGCAGAGAAGGCCGCCGGAGCATCCCCCGGCAGCTGGCTGAGGTGGTGGTGCAGGCGACCACGGGCCTGCTCGGCACCGCGAGTCAAGGTCCCGCGGCCGCTCTGGATCGACAAATCCACCACATGGCCATTTAGGATGGTGCGGATCAGCTTCGCCGCCTCGCCACCCTGTAGCGACCGTGCCAGTGCCGCCAGGGACACTCCCTTGGGTAGGAGGCAACGGATCACCAAGCCCTGGCGCACCAGGACGGGAACATCCCCCTGCGCATCGATCGGCGCCTCGATCTCGACCGTGACGCCGTGCATGGCACCGATCTTGAGGTAAGCGCCGCTGCTCATGCGGCGGGCGTCATCCAGTGCGGAGACACCGTCCAGCATGGCTTGATCAATGCCATCGAGAGCATCCGAAAAATCTGCAACCGGTCGCGCCATTTTGGCCCCGCCTCTGAGACTCACGTTTTCGTGAGGACAAGAGGTACACGCGAATCGATCGGGGCTGCAACAACTAAGTGGGGGAGTCGTGGAGGCCAGAGTGAGATGCCGCCAAGCGTGACAAGAACCACACGCTGCGGGTCGCGTCCCTGGACGTGGTGTAGGACCTGACCGCCTTTGAAGTGGCGGTCACCACGGTGGTTCTCGGTAGGGTTG
>NZ_QXGS01000145.1 GCF_003604215.1 Teichococcus vastitatis | reverse complement strand
GCTGATGCCGCGACCCGCTCCTGGGTGAAGAGCGGCCGGATCCGGGCTTTCACCTCGCGCAGCGACGCTGCCCAGAGCTCCAGCGTCGTCTCGATCGATGCCCTTGACATCCATGATCTCCGGATCATGGTCAGCCATAGATTCAGAGATCATCCAATAACGCAACTGTAATGCTAGGCTGCTTCAAGATGGGGACAATCGGTCCCTTCCACATCTTAGGTGAGCGTGTCGCGGTCGCGCACATGAAAGAAGAAGCGGGGCATGATGCCGCATGCGTTTGGAGCGGATGAAAGTTTCGCCGCCAGTCGTTCTGATGGAGCTTTCGGATAAAACCTCATGAGAAAGCGTTTGGGTATCCGCAGGCGCTTCCGTACAATACTGTACATACAATCAGTGTTAGGCGTCCTAAGCGCCTAGTATTGCTTGTCAACACCTTCCGGCGCAGGCAGCTGAGAGACGCTACGTGCTCCCGCCGACACCCGGTCGCAGGAGCCCCACATGATCCCCACCGCTCATGCTCCTTCTGCACCCCGCAACCGCTTGCTGGCCGCCTTGCCCGCCGAAGACCTCGCGAAGCTGTGGCCGCAGCTGACGCTTGTTGAGCTTGCTTTCCGTGACGTTCTGCACGCGGCGGAACAGCCCATCGACCAGGTCTACTTCCCCGAGACCGGCTACGCGTCGATCCTGGCCTACATGGAAGACGGCGACACTGCCGAAGTGGCACAGATCGGCCCGGAAGGCATGATCGGGTTGCCGGTGCTGCTCGAGGATGATCGCGGCGACCTGGAAGCCATGGTGCAGAACCCCGGCACCGCCCTGCAGATGAACCGGGTGGCGTTCCGGCAGGCCTTGGCGAGCGTGCCCGCCTTCCGCTCCCTCCTGCTGCGCTACGCCCTGATGCATCACGAACAGATGGCCCGCACAGGCGCCTGCAACGGCCGCCACGGGCTCCAGCAGCGTCTGGCCCGGTGGCTGCTGATGACGCATGACCGCGCCGAAGGTGGCAGCTTCCGAATGACCCAGGAGTTCCTTGCCATGATGCTGGGCGTACGCCGTGCCGGCATCAGCGTGGCAGCGGGAACCTTGCAGAAAGCGGGCCTGATCCACTACGAGCGGAGGCAGATCACGGTGACCGACCGACCCGGCCTGGAGGCCGCCGCCTGCCGCTGTTACGGCATCGTGCGTCGTGCCTCGGACCGCTTCCATGAGCAGCATATCGGGCCATCGCGCCTTGCCTGCAGCGGGAGCGTCCGGTCGGCTGAGGGGTGACATCACGGCCGACAGTCACCCCATGGCGGGAGCCTCACAAGAGAACGTCTGCCGCGCGGCGGGACTGGCGAGAGGGTTGCCATGCAGAGGCTTACCGCCGATAAATCTTGCTGTTGCCTTCCGCCGTCGCGAACAGCCGGTCACTGGCGCGCCGTCCGATGCCGTAG
>NZ_QXGS01000144.1 GCF_003604215.1 Teichococcus vastitatis | reverse complement strand
TCGCCGCCTGCCTGGGCGGGAGATGCTCCTCGGACATCAGGCGCTCGACGTTCTCCACCACAACGATGGCGTCGTCGACCACGATGCCGATGGCCAGGATCATGCCGAACAAGGTCAGCATGTTGATAGAGAAGCCAAGCGCGTACATGCCAGCGAAGGTGCCGATGATGGACACTGGGATGGCGAGCAGCGGAATAACCGTGGCGCGCCAGTTCTGCAAAAACAGGAAGACCACCACGACAACGAGAATGATGGCCTCGATAAAGGTGTGGATCACCTGCTCGATGGAGACCTGGACGAAGGTCGTGGTGTTGTAGGGCACCGAGTACTCCATGCCCTGCGGCATGGCGGCGGCCAGCTCATCCATGCGGGCGGTCACCGCCTCCATGGTTTGCAGCGCGTTGGCACCGGGCTGGAGGTAGATACCGAAGGGTGCGGTGGGCTTGCCATCGAGCGTGCCTATGAAATCGTACTGCTGGCTCCCGAGTTCCACGCGGGCGACATCGCGCAGCCGCAGGGTGGAGCCGTCAGCACGCGCCTGGAGGATGATGTTGCCGAAGGCCGCGGCGTCCGGCAGGCGGCCCTGCGCCGTCATGGCGTAGGTGTAGGCGCCGCTCGCGCTAGGAGATTCGTTGAGCTTGCCTGCCGCGAATTGCTGATTTTGCTCGCGAATGGCGGCCGAGATGTCGGAAGCAGTCAGCGAGAACTGCGCCAGCTTCTCCGGCTGGAGCCAGATCCGCATTGCGTACTCTTTCTGGCCGAAGAGCGAGGCGTTGCCGACGCCCGGGATGCGCTTGATCTCGTCGACCACGTTCCGCAGCGCGTAGTTGCTAAGGAAGATCTCGTCGAAACGCTCGTCCGTGGCGGTGAGCGACACCACGGCCAGGAAAGCGGTGGACTGCTTGTTGACGGTAACGCCGACGCGCTGCACCTCGTTCGGTAGGGTGGCGAGCACGCCTTGCACGCGGTTGCTGACGTTGATGGTCGCCTGGTCGGGGGCGGTGCCGATCTCAAAGCTGACGTTCAGGGTCATGCTGCCGTCGGTGTTGACGGACTGCATGTAGATCAGCCCCTCGACGCCGTTGATGGCGCGCTCCAGCGGCGCGGCCACCGTTTGCGCCACCGTGTCGGCGTCGGCGCCAGAGTAGGTGGTGGAGACCACGACCTGCGGTGGCACGATCTCGGGGTACTGCGCGACCGGTAGCGCCCGCATGGCGACCAGCCCGGCCAGCACGATGACGATGGAGAGCACCCCGGCCAGCACCGGACGCTCAATGAAGAAGCGGGCGCTCACGGCCGGGCCTCCGACACTTGGAGAGGTGCGGCCTCGACAGGTGAGCCCTCGGCCACCTTGACGACGCCCTCAGCAATAACACGGTCTCCTGGTCGGAGGCCGTCCTCGACCACCCAGTCGCGCCCGGCGGTGCGGCCGAGCCGGATGGGACGGCGTTCCGCCTTGCTATCGGACCCGACCACATAGG
>NZ_QXGS01000143.1 GCF_003604215.1 Teichococcus vastitatis | reverse complement strand
TCATCCGAGATCAGGGGCTTCGCCATGACCGGCAGATCGGCGCAGCCTTGCCGCTTTTCCAGGTTTTGAAAGGCGCTTGCTCTGTTGAGACCTTTCTGGCCGGGTGGAGTTGCCCCCATCAAACCGGACACGGGGCTGGTTGAGACTGGGCACGGATGAACTCACGGGGTGAGCGCATCCGCGAGCCTTTATGGGGGTGGGCCTCGTTGTAGTCCTCGATCCAGGCCGGGATCTGCTGGAGGACGGCAGCGGCATCGGGTCGGGGATGAATGCGAGCGTAGTCGCGCTTGAGGGTCTTCACGAACGCCTCGCTGACGCCATTGCTCTCTGGGCTGCGGACGGGCGTGAAACAGGCGACCAGGTTCAGCGCCAAGGCGAAGTCGCGCGTGTCGTGGGCGGCGTAGGCCGAGCCATTGTCGGCGAGCCACTGCACGGGGTGGAGCGCCCGGACAGCCGCGAACCGCCGCTCGACGCAGGCTAGCATGAGATCGCGGATCATCTCGCCGCGGATGCCGCCGGTGGTGGCGACCCAGGTCATGACCTCGCGGTCGTGGGTGTCGATGGCGAACGCCAGGCGGACAACTTCGCCGTTCCAGCACGGGATCTCCAGCCCGTCGGAGGACCAGCGCAGGTTCGATGCCGGGGCGACCACCGTGCCCTCGTGGGCCCGGATCGGCCGCCCAGTGCTGTGGCGCTGCAGGAGCAATCCGCCCCGCAGCATCAGCCGATAGACGCGCTTGTGGTTCAGGGGCTCAGCCCCCGAGGCCTGGCGGGCGCGGTTCAACAGGGCTGTGATCCGGCGGTAGCCGTAGGTGGGCCGAGCATCGGTAAGCTGGCGGATGGCCGCGAGCAGCTCGTCATCGCCTTGACGCCGATAGCAACCCTGGGGCTTTGCAGGGCCGCGGAGCTGCTCGACCAGGTTGGAGCGGGCCACGCCCAGGGTGCCAGCGACGGTCTTCACCGGGAACCGCCCGGTCGCGGCGACGGCAACTGCCAGGGGGGCTTTTTCCCCCGGGCGGCGCTCAACGCCTCCCGCAGGATCTCCACCTCCATGGTCTTGCGCCCCAGCAGGCGCTCCAGGTCACGGATGCGGCCCTCTAACTCGCGCAACCGCCCCGCGGCCACCACTTCGTCGTCGGCCTGGATCGCGGCCCTGCCGCCCTCGCTCATGCGCCGCCTCCATCCGAACAGCAGGCTCGGCGAGACGCCATGCAGGCGGGCCAGGGCCGAGACCGCCATCCCCGGCTGCATGGTCTCCTCGACCAGCCTGAGCTTCTGCTCGGCACTGTAGCGACGTCGCCGCTCACGGCCGGTGATGATTTCAACGCGCGTCGGATCGTTCGGCATAGGCGTATGCCCAGGCGTAAGCCTAGGCCCTCGCGGCTACGCCCCATGTCCGGTCGAAATGGGGGCCGCTCCACCGGGATCTGAGGATCATGAGGTTGTGGGTGAGGACGCGCAGGATGAGCTCGCGCTGCTGAGCCTGGTGTCCGCGCG
>NZ_QXGS01000142.1 GCF_003604215.1 Teichococcus vastitatis | reverse complement strand
GGCTTCACGGCCCTCGCCGGCGTGGAGGACGGGCAGACCTATGCCCGCAGCCTTTCGACCCTTTCCGGCCAGACCTTGGGCGCCATTGCCGCCTTCCGCTACAGCAACAGCCAGAGCTTCGTGAACACCATGTTCGGGGGCTGCGACGTCGCCGATGGCGACGTCGTTGCCACCGGCAACGGCTCCTGCGTGTGGTCGCGCATCATCGCCGGCAACACTCAGCAGGACGCCACCAGCGCCGCCTTAGGCTACCGCGCCAACGCGCAGACCTTCCAGTTCGGGGCGGAGCGCGAGATCGCGCCGAACCTGACCCTGGGCGGCTCCTTCGCCTATGAGGCCAGCCAGTTCCGTGGCGACGGCCGTAACGTCAAGATCAGCGGTGACGTGCTCATGGCCGGCGCTACGCTGGGCTACCGCACGGGCGCCTGGCGCATCAGTGGCGCTCTGGACCTCGGCTACGGCTGGTTCGATAGCCGCCGCACTGTCAGCCTGGGGAACCTGACGCAGACCAGCAAGGGTTCGCCTGACGCCTGGCACGCCGGAGTGCACACGCGCATTGCCTACCAGATCCCGATGGGCGGCTGGTACGTGCAGCCTTTTGTTGACTTGAGCGCCACCTACCTGCGTAGCGGTGCGTTCACCGAGACCGGCGCCGGCCCCTTCAACCTGGCGGTCAACAGTCAGGACAGCACGCTGCTTTCCGCCTCCGCCGCGGTGGAAGTCGGTGGCTCCCTGCCGCTCGGCACCCTCGGCACGCTGAAGCCTTTCGCCTCGGTGGGCTTCGGGGTGCTGAGCGACGATGACTGGTCAGTCAACGCCCGCTTCGCCGATCAGCCTACCACCCGCGGCTTCAAGGCATCGACACCGATGCCCGACACGGTGGCCAAGTTCCGCGTCGGCGCCCGGCTAGCCAGCGGTACAAACTGGGACTTCCAGCTGCAGTACAACGCTGACGTCGCCTCCAACTATCTGTCTCAAGCCGGTATTGGCCGGATGGCCTATCGCTTCTGGACCCCCGCCCTCCCCCACCCGCAAGGCGCAGATGGTGCAATCTGCAGGGAGAACCGGACATGATGTCAATTCTTGTTGGAACGCCGATCTGGGTCTGGCTGCTGCTGGCCTACACGGTGCGCGCGGGCATCCGCGCCTCGCGACAGCGGACAGTCAGGCCATCAGCGGTCGCCGTGCTGCCCTTTGTCCTGCTGGCCATCTCCTTGTGGCACGTCATGCAGGGGGAGGCAGGTAGCGTCGGCGCCATTTGCTGGATACTTGGGCTGATATCAGGCGGAACTGCAGGGTGGTGCCTCGGGAGGCGACTATATCTGCGGCGGGAGGGCGGCCTCCTTTGCGTCTCAGGATCATGGCTGGTGCTAGCCACTTCGATCTTCTTCTTTGGCGTGCACTATTGGCTCGGTTACCAACAGGCCGTAGCT
>NZ_QXGS01000141.1 GCF_003604215.1 Teichococcus vastitatis | reverse complement strand
CGGATGTCTTGTTGGAAGGATGTTCCAGCATGCTGTTTAACTCGGCCACCTTCATCATTGGCTTTCTGCCGGTGGTGCTGCTCGGCTTTTTCCTGTTTGCCGGAACCGGACGGCAGCGCCTGGCCGGATTGTGGCTGACGCTGGCCTCGCTGGTGTTCTATGGCTGGTGGGATCCCCACTACGTGCCGCTCCTGGTGGGCAGCATGGCGGCCAACTACCTGCTGGGCGGATGGCTGCTGAAGCATCCTTCACGGCTGGTGCTGGTGCTCGGCATCGCCGGCAACCTGCTGCTGCTGGGCTACTACAAATACACCGGCTTCCTGCTCGGTGCCGTGGACGGCGCCCTCGGCCTGGGCTGGGACGTGCCCAACATCATCCTGCCGCTGGCCATCTCCTTCTTCACCTTCCAGCAGATCGCCTATCTGAGCGACGCGCATGACGGCGCGGTGGTGGAGCACGACTTCCTGAACTACTGCCTGTTCATCACCTTCTTCCCGCACCTGATCGCCGGGCCCATCACCCATCACCGGGAGATGCTGTCGCAGTTCAGCAATCCGGATAATTTCCGCCCGCGCGTCGACAACATCTCGGTGGGCGCCACGCTGTTCGTGCTCGGCCTGTTCAAGAAGGTGGTGTTCGCCGACCCGATGGGCGCCGAGGCCGGGCCGGTCTTCGCCGCCGCGCAGGCCGGCGCCGCGCTGCCGATGCTGGATGCCTGGTCGGGCGCCCTGGCCTACGCGCTGCAGCTGTATTTCGACTTCTCCGGCTACACCGACATGGCGATCGGCCTCGGCCTGCTGTTCGGCATCAGCCTGCCGCCGAACTTCAACAGCCCCTACAAGGCGCACAACGTCATCGAGTACTGGTCGCGCTGGCACATGACGCTGACGCGGTTCCTGACCGCCTATGTCTACAACCCGATCGTGCTGCGGGTGACCCGCGCCCGCGTCGCCGCCGGCAAGCCGGTGCCGAAGCGCGGCAAGATGACCACCGGCACCTTTGTTGCGCTGGTCGCCTATCCGACGCTGCTGACCATGTTCATCTCCGGCGTGTGGCACGGCGCCGGCTGGCAGTTCGTGGCCTTCGGCCTGCTGCACGGCTTCTACCTGGTGGTGGCGCATGGCTGGCGGGCGCTGAAGACCCGCTGGGGCTGGAAGCTGGACAGCGACAAGCTGGTCCACCGCGTGCCGGCGATCGCCCTGACCTTTGTTTGCGTGGTGATCGGCGCCGTGTTCTTCCGCGCCCCCAGCCTGTCCGCGGCGCTGACCCTGCTGCAGGGCATGGCCGGGCTGAACGGCATCCTGTTCCCCACCTCCTTCGAGCGCATCCCCGGCATGGCGGCGCTGGCCGGCGCGCTGGGCATCCCGTTCCAGCCCGGTCCGTTCTTCCGGCCGCTGGTCGGCCTGCAGATCGCAGCGCTGCTGGTGTTCTGCTGGAGCATGCCCAACACCCAGCAATTCCTCCGCCACTACCGCACGGCGCTGAACTGGCGGCCCAAAACCAGCCAGATGCAGCAATGGCTGCCGGCCGCC
>NZ_QXGS01000140.1 GCF_003604215.1 Teichococcus vastitatis | reverse complement strand
CGGCGACCTGAACCCGATCCGCCTCCAGCAGCTTCGCCGTCTCAAGCGCCCGCATGGTCATGAAGCCGGAGGAAATGATCAGAGCGTCAGGACCATCTCGCAGCAGCTTCGCGCGGCCGAGTTCGAAGCGGTAGTCGTACTCGTCCAGAACGAGGGGCACCTTGCCGCGCAGCAGGCGCATGTAGACCGGCCCGTCATGCGCGGCGATAGCCGGCACCGCCTGCTCGATGTCCAGAGCATCACAAGGGTCGACGATGACAAGGTCGGGCATGCCGCGGAAGATCGCGATATCCTCCGTTGCCTGATGGCTCGGGCCATAGCCCGTTGTGAGACCCGGAAGGGCGCAGCAGATCTTCACGTTCAGCCCCTCCTCGGCGATGCCCTGGCTGATGAAGTCGAAGGTGCGGCGGGAGGCGAAAGCGGCGTAGGTGGTCACGAAGGGCACGAAGCCCTCATGTGCCAGTCCCGCCGCCGCCAGCATCAGCAGCTGCTCCGCCATGCCCATCTGGTAAAAACGGTCGGGATGCGCCTGGGCGAAGACGTGCAGATCGGTGTATTTCGCGAGGTCCGCGGTGAGCCCGAGGATCTCCGGGCGGCTCCGCGCCAATTCTGCCAGGGCGTGGCCGAAGGGTGCCGGGCTTGTTCGCTGCCCCTCCGCAGCGAGGGAGGCGATCATCGCAGAGGTCGTCAGGCGCGGTCTGTCCGACGACTGGTTCTGTGGCGCGACGCCCCGCCAGGGGGCACGTTTGGCGCGACTCATGCGGTCCTCCCGGCGTCCAGCGCCTCCAGGGCCAGGGCCCATTCGTGGCTTTCCACGCGCAGGAAGTGCGACTTCTCCCGCGTTTCCAGAAATGGCACGCCCTTGGCCATCTTCGTGTCGCAGATGATCACGCGTGGTTTCGGCTCATCGAGTTCCCGCGCAGTGTCGAAGGCCGCGATGAGAGCGGGGATGTCGTTGCCATCGACGCGCTGGACGTGCCAGCCGAAAGCCGCCCACTTCTCCGGCAAGGGTTCGAAGTTCAGCACCCCGGTGGAAGGACCGTCCGCCTGCATGCGGTTCACATCCACCAGGCAGATGAGGTTGGACAACTTCCAGTGCCCGGCAGACATGGCGGCCTCCCAGGTCGGCCCCTCGTCCAGCTCACCGTCCGACATCAGATTGTAGACGAAGCGGTCTGACCCCTTGCGCCGCAGGCCGAGCGCCATGCCGACGGCGATGCCGAGGCCGATGCCGAGCGAACCGCCGCTGATTTCCATGCCCGGCGTGTAGCTCGCCATGCCCGACATCGGCAGACGACTGTCATCGGTACCATAGGTCTCCAGCTCTTCCGCCGGGATGATCCCCGCCTCGAGGAGAGCGGCATAAAGGGCGATCGCATAATGCCCGATCGAGAGCAGGAAGCGGTCTCGCCCTTCCCAGGCGGGATCCTCCGGCCGGTAGCGGGTCGCGTGGAAATAGGACACGGCGAGCACGTCGGCGATGCCGAGCGCCTGTGCAATGTACCCTTGTCCCTGCACCTCTCCCATCCGCAAT
>NZ_QXGS01000014.1 GCF_003604215.1 Teichococcus vastitatis | reverse complement strand
CCCCGCCGAAGAACCTTGATTGATCATGCTGCTTCTTCCTCGATCATGCTGGCCAGCCAGCAGTCATTATCGAATGCCGGGGCTTGGATCAGGTCGCCTGACGCGATGACGAGGCTTCGCCGACGCAGTCAGGCAAACGCACTGAGATAAACTTCCATCGTCAAGCCACTGCCGCTGTACTAACCCGTCATACCCGAAGCATCGACCACAGCCCTCTCAGCAACGCTTCTGCATCGAATGCAGACTGAACAGCGATTGATCTCCCGATCTGGCACGCTGAAATCCATACGAGATCAGGATGGCGATCATCGGATCGACCCTTCGGGCACAGCCTAAAGTTGACGGACCTCATTGCGGCGTCGGTGAAAGAACCCGTGAGCAGCGGTTAAGTTTAGGTTCTTTTATGAGAACTTTCGAGGCATCCGCGACGGCTGGCGAGTGCATCCAGTTTCTGCCTTGAAGACCTGGGTTCAGGCGCCACACCACTGTTCAAGCTTTGAGCGCGTCTACTATTCCTGTCTGACTTTTGTAAGCAGGCAGGCCCGCCAAGCTTGCGTCACCACTTCAGAACCTCGTATGGCCGGCGAGCGACGCCCGTATAGGTCGATGATTCAACAAGGCTCACAGCCGTGAAGAGAGTTCAACAAGCAGTTCTCGCGACCTCTGATCCTGTGACGCAGACCTGAGAAAATTTTAAGGGCTTTGCGTCCACGACGGCTCGTGTCTCACCAAGGACCGGTTGCAGGGTAGTCGGCTGCTAAGCTGGCGGTTCAGCCTTTCCCTGGCAATTTTGATATCTGGCTGAAATCTTACAACGGATCTTGATCGGGCATGCGACAGTGTTGCGCCGGCGGCACCACAGGACATCGCAGAGCACGCCGTCATGGATATGGCGACATGCTTTTCGCGAACACCTTCAGATTCAAAGCGTTGCGGGGAAATGAGACGGACGGCACTTCTCTGCTGCCACAAAGAGACGCAAGATCCGGTTCACTCTGCAGGCCTTGGACAAGTGGCGAAGGTACAGCTCGCGGCCGAACCTTCGCTATTCCGCCTCGGCGAATCAGTGCCGGAGGTTCGCTGTAACAGGCAGCTCCTGGCCGGATCCGATCACACCGGTCTGTAAGATTCACGAAACAGATGCGACCAACGCTTGGCTGAAGCCGCTAAGCGATCAACGCGCTGCCGATCGAGAAGACGCCGACCAGCAGCACACTGCCCTGGTCAAACTCCAGCAGCAATCCGTTCGCATGCTCCCGGCCAAGCTGGTCCGGAGCCATCGCACCGTCGGCCCCTATTCAGCGCAGCGTGGCTGGGCCGCCTGGTGTGATCGAGGCGCTGTCATCCAGCGTCACAGTGGCCAGCCCGTCGCCGTCGCGATCCGTCAGGCCCTGATCGCCGCCCGCGATCGCGATGTTTGCCGGGCAACAGCGAGTACGGGATCTTGCCACCCAAGATCCCCAGCGCCGTCTCGGCAATGACCCACTGCTCCGGCAGGTTGTCGTCCGTGATGTCCGCGACATGGCTGACGAACGGATGTTGCGTGCACCCTTGTTGTCGACGAGCCACATGCGTCATGTCATAGAATAGGCGTTTTCCCCGGCGACACGGACGCGGAAGTAATCTTCCACGGCTTAGCCTTCGGCGTGGGTAGCCCTGATGCGGATACCGGAATGGCCGAGCGCGCCGAAGTCCAGCGTCAGCACAACCGATGCGCCGATCTCGGCCTGAGACACTACCGATGGGTCGGATGTTCCACAGTGAAGCTGTAGCCTTTGTCGGACATGGCCTTCAGTTCGATAGTGCGGGCCTCCGCACCTCTCCAGACCAACATATCCTGCATTGGTTCGGCGGCTTTCTTGGCATGCAGATCGCGCATGGCATTCTCCATCACCCGTGGGCGTTCGGGAGCCGCAGCGTTGTTAGAGTGCAGATAACGTCGCTAGGATGAAGTGGATATATAAACGCCTTACAGCCACCGATCGCGTGCGCGTTGATGGATGCCGCGCCTGGACTGATGCATGCTCATGCCAGGATCTGGGCCAGCCTCGTTACCGACTCGTATGGCGGGAGCAGAGCGAGGGAACAAGCAGCTCGACTCGCTGTCGCCCTGGAAGCTGACGTAGATCATTCTCCTGGCCATTCCTGTGGTTCAAACTGAACGCAGGTCCGACCTGCCCGGGTCTGTCCAGGTCGAAGCAGGGTCGGCGATACACGCGAGTTCGGCAGCTCCGCTTCGAACCGATGAGCGATGCCTGTGGGCCGGCACAATCTTTTCCACTCCACCCCTGCCCCATCGAGCGGCAAGCGACGCCGCCACGGCCTGGTAGGCCACGGCGGATATCTTTCGCCGGCGTTGCTCCAGGCCCGTTCACCGTCATGCGATCCGAGGATACTCCGGCACGCCCGGCACAATCAGCTGCCGGGCAGCAAAGGTACGGACTTTCAGCAGCAGGGGCGGTTGCGAAGGTGGCGAGCATCCATCAGGCGAAGATGTAGTCGCTTGCACCTTCGTTCAGCGGCACTGCAGTGTCTGAGACGAGGTAGAAACGCCCTACCGTACCGCTGTCATCAACGATGTTGTAGAGATAGAGATGATTGTCAGGCGAAACCGATGCGACCCTCAGATGCGCATCGTCGTTGAAGCCTTCGAAGCGGATGATGTCCGTACCGGTGGCCGCATACCGCAGGCCTGCACCTTCGAAGTCCTGGATGGTGTCGACGGTGCCATCCGCGAGGTCGGCGGCGAAGATAGAAAAGGTGTCGTTGCCGCCGCCGCCCACCAAGCTATCCTGGCCAAGCCCGCCGCGCAGCGTGTCGCGCCCGTCGCCGCCATTGATGGCATCCTTGCCTCCCATCCCGTTGATGGCGTCGTTGCCAGCGCCGCCGACCAGGCGGTTGGCACCCGCGTCACCGCGAATGGTATCGTTGCCCGCGCCGCCGACGATATTCTCGATGCCCTCCAGCCTGTCGTGACCGCCCTGGCCGTCCTGGCTGGCACGCTTCGCGGCAAGGTCGATCACCACGGACCGGGTGGCCAGCACGTAGTCCGCGGTGTCGCTGCCCTCCCCACCATCCAGCAGGTCGTTTCCGGCGGCGCCCCGCAGGATGTCGTTGCCCGGACCGCCGAACAATTTGTCATTGCCGCCCAGACCATTGAGCGAGTCGTTGCCGGCGAGGGCGTCCAGCCGGTCATTGCGCTCGGTGCCACGTAGATTGTCATTGCCGGTGGTGGCGCCCGGCGTGCCGCCCGGGTTTCCGGAACCGCCGCCGATCGACAACCGCACGACGGACGGATCATGATCGCTGGTCTGATCCGCGAATTCCGCATTGATGTGGACGATGTCGTATTCTGTTACCGCCCGCAGGGACGCGCTGACCAGGATGTGGTCGAGCGCCTGCGAATTGCCGTCGAAGACGTAGCCGTAACGCTCGTCGTCAGGCAATGTCTCGACCTGATCGAACAACACCCTCTCGCCGCCCGGGATGAGGGTTGCCGTGGCGGCGATCGGGTCATCGGCGGGCACGTCATAGCCCTCGATCCGGGCAAGACCTTCGAGAACGTCGAGCGGCTCCTCGAACTCAAAGTCGTTAAGGTCGCCAGCGACCACGATCCGGGCACCGCCATCCGAGGCGAGCAGGCCATCAACGAAGTTATTCACAGCCTGCGCCTGGGCGGCCCGCTGCACTTCACCGCCGTTGAAGGGCGGCTGTTCCTCGTTCAGCAGCGCGCCGCTGCCGCCCTTGGAGGTGAAGTGGTTGCTCAGGACGGTGACCGTATCGCCCCGGAAGGTGAAGTCGGCGGCGAGCGGCACGCGCGATTCGTAGAATGGGTTGTCGGGATTCGCCGCCTGCTCGTCGTAGCTGCCCGGCTCGGTGATGGCGCTGCCATCGGCGGCGACGGTGCGGAGCGAACCCTCCACCAAGTCCACGCGGTCGGTCCGGTACAGGAAAGCATTGCGGATATTGCCGCCCGGCTCGCCGCCAACCGCGTCATCATTGACGAAGGGATTGTCGGCAAAGGCGTACTCGACACCCTCAGGCGCGGCTTCATTCAACGCCGCGACGAGCAGCCCTAGCGTTTCCGCGGCGGAGGTGACGTCCGTATTGCCGGGGCCGTCATTATCCTGCACCTCCTGCAGCGCCACGATGTCCGGGGCGCCGAGATTGTTCAGGATCTCAGCCGCGATGATGCTGAACCGGGCGGCACCATCGCCTGGATCGAGGTTCTCGGCGTTGTAGGTGGCCACCGTCATGCTGGCGGAGGCGCCGGTAAGCTGCGTGGTTTCGCGCTCCAGCGTGCTCTCGGCCGTGACGGTGACGGCCTGGGTCGGCACTACTTGGTATTGTCCAAAATCATAGTTGACGACACCCGTCACGTCGCCGAGCCGCGCGCCCACATCGACTGCGGGCGCTTCGAAGCCGGGCAGCACGCCGGTATCCGGATCGATCTGGAAACGTTCCGGATTGAAGTCGCCGCCCGCCGTGTTGGTGTCGCCGAAATCGGAGGCTCCTCCGTCGATGTTGAGGGTTCCGCGGGCGGAGAAGCCGGTGCCGAAGGGTTGGCCATCCGGGCCGGCAACGGCAGTGTAGATCTCGCCGAAGCCGCTGGTCGGGGAGACGGCAGTCGGCGCCTTCAGGGTTACGAGCATGCCTTCCAGGCTCTCGAAGAAGGCAGCGCCAGCGGCGAGGTCCTCCGTCGGCGGCAGGCGGCCGTCAGTCCCGCCGATCAGCGTCGGGGCGATGCTCGCATCGGGATCACCATCGACCACGTTGTAGGCACCGGAGGTCGTCGCGGCGATCTGGGTGGTCGGCAGGCTGCCCCGCGCGGCGCCGGAGGGAAGGTATTCGTCGACAGTGCCGGTCACCTCCACCAGCTGCCCCACCTGCACGGTGGGGGCCGCATTGGTGAACACAAAGACAGCATCTGAGGTGGCGTCATCGCCATCGCCGATGGCCGACTGGATGTAGAAGCCGCGGCCGCCATTGGTGTCGACAGCGGTGACGATCCCCCGTGTCGTGACCACCTGGTCTTCCAAGCCGGAGCGCTGCTCGTTTCCCTGAATGGTGTAGATTTCGGTGGTCGTCGGGGCTTCGGGCTCGTCCGGCTCCTCGCCGCCGGAATCACCCGAGGAAGAGAGCGTCTGCCGAATATTGGGCGAGCCGGGCGTGTTGCCGGCCGAAGCACTCCAGGTGAACTCGGCGTATTCATCTCCGATTCCGGCAAGCTGGAGCGACTCGCCCGTCGGCACGGCGCCGGTTTCCTGAACACCGATGTCGGTGCTGGTCAGACCTGCAGCGGGACCATTCGTGGCTGTGATGCTGCCCTCGTAGCTCAGAAATTGGACCACCTGTCCGGCGGCATTGACCAGCGCGACGGCATCGGCATCGCCATTCTGGATGCCATTGGCCGGATAGTTCACAACCAAGGTCCCGAAGCCACCCTGCTGGTCCGCGATGGTGCCAGACAAGGTGCGGGAATTATAGGACTGGCCGTTCGAACCGTTGTAAAGAACAAGGCTCCACCCGGTGAGATCGGTTCCAGCGGCACCGGCGATCTCGACAAACTCTCCGGAGTCTACGCCGTCATTGTCGTAATGCAGTTCGTTGATCCAGGCCATATGTCCCTCCCGCGAATTCAGCCAGATTCAGTATCAGCCGGAGCGGCGCACGAAAAATGATCGTGCCATGACAAGGGATCATGCTCCGGAAGGAGTGCGGGGCGTGACCGTCGGCGAGGTGAAGCGCTTGGCGAGGCAGTCGGCTGACAACGTCAATGCTGTCACGAAAGGATTTCCCCTGCCGCCTGGCAGAAACGATCCTGCCGGTGCGGATGGCGACGCGCCGGAGCGTCGACGTTCGGCCGTATCGGAGGTCCGACGCGGCGGCTGTGAGGCATGGGCGGCCCATGTCAACAGGATCGTCTGCCCGTCTGGGCGGGTGGTTCCCTGTTCAGCTCCGCCGCATCAGCAGCGTCATCCGTCCGCAATGAAACTGCCTAAATTTCGTTGCTAGAAGGCGATCCAGATTTGTGACACTTCGTGGCCCATGCCGGAACGGTTGGCTGGAGTGGTCCTTCCATGACGTTTTCCTCGCGGCTTACAGCGGGTAGCTTCAGCGGCAGCATAACGCGGCCGCCGCCAGCAACATCCAGTAGCAGAAACGATCTTGTCGCAGGGTCAGCGAGGCTGGCGGAACGGTGAGGAACCATGACGTGCCGGAGAAGCACCAAGCAGATACCGTCGCCCTGGCGTATGACCGCTGGGCGCCGATCTACGACATGGTCTTCGGACCGGTCTTCCGAGAAGGGCGCCGCGCCGCGACCGAGGCCGCCGAGCGAATCGGCGGACGGATGCTCGAGGTCGGCGTTGGCACGGGCCTGTCGCTCTCCGGCTATCGGCGGGACAACACGATCTTCGGGATGGACATTTCGGCCCCGATGCTCTGGAAGGCTCGGGGCCGCGTCAACCGGCAGCGCCTCGGCCACGTCGGCGGTCTCGCCGTGATGGACGCCGAGCGGCTGGCTTTCCCGGACGCCGCCTTCGACGTCGTGGTGGCCCAATATGTCGTGACGGCGGTGCCCAACCCGGAGCGGGCGCTTGACGAGTTCCTCCGGGTCGTCAGGCCGGGCGGGGAGATCGTGATCACCACCCGGGTCGGCGCAGAAACCGGGGTTCGCGGCACCATCGAGCGTTGGCTCATGCCCGTGACGAGTAAGCTCGGTTGGCGCACTGAATTCCCCTGGCGGCGTTATGCGGATTGGGCGGCCGGCGCACCGGACGCGCGTTTGATCGAGCGCCGCCCCCTGCCCCCGCTGGGCCACTTCTCACTGGTCCGCTTTGTGAAAGCCGAACGGGGCATGAAACAGGGCAGCCCGGCGAAACATGATCCATCGACGTTCAAGGCCATGCGGACGACAGCGCCGCATCCGGTCCTGTCACCTGAGGGGGAATTGCCATGAACGGCTTCGTTGAGCACCTGCGGGAGCAGCGCTGGGACGATCATCGCTACTACCACCACAGTCGCGTCAACCAGAGCCTCCACCTGGTCAGTGCGCTCAGCTTCATCCTTGCGTATCTCATGGTGTTCAAGGATCCGGCGATCGCAGCGCTGATCGGATGGCTGGTGGCCATGACCAGCCGGCAGATCGGGCATTTGTTCTTTGAGCCAAAGGGATATGATGAGGCCAATCAGGCGACGCATGAGCACAAGGAGGAAATCAAGGTTGGCTACAACCTCTACCGCAAGATCGTCCTGATGTCGTTGTGGCTGCTGTCGCCATTGCTGCTGGTGGTGGATCCTTCTTTGCTCGGCACAGTGCGACCTCATGAAACGGCCGGCGAATTCGTGCGGCACATGGGCTACCTCTGGCTCTTCCTTGCCGTGGCCGGGTTGTTGTTCCGGATGGTTCAACTTTTCTTCATTCAGGATCTGCAGACGGCGCTGGTCTGGGCAACGAAGATCATCACGGACCCGTTTCACGACATCAAGCTGTATCACCGCGCGCCGGGCTATCTGCTCAAGGGTGAATTGATCGATCCGACGATCGCGCGCGAGCATCCCCGCTGAGGCACCATTCGATTGGAAGTGGCATGCGGCTCACCCGGCCGGGTTCGGCGCGCCTCAGGCTGCGCTGGATCGCTGCTTCCGGCCACGCCGGTGACGGAACATCTCCCTAAGGATCTGGCGTCGGATTGCTTTGTCCGTCGTGGCTGGGCCCGCCCACCAACCGTCGCGCTCCATGGCTGCCGCTGCCGCCAGGAAGCGATCCATCACCACGACGAAATCACGGTCGGTGTAGTTCAGGCTGAAAATCAGACGTCCGGTGCCCACCCAACTCAGCGCGAGACCTTCCGCCCTGAGGTAATATTGCAGCATCCAGTTATAGCGCGATGGCCGCGTGTAGAGAACGGTCCAGATCGTCGACAAATTGGCTACTTGCACCGGCAGCCCGCCCGCCGCGAGGCGGCGGTTGAGTTCCTCGGCGCGCCCATTCCAGCGCTCCTCCAGCCCTTCGTAGAGCGACTGAATGCCGGGATCTTTCAATTGCCGCAGGAAGGCATTCATGGTGCCCATCACATAAGGATGAGAATTGAACGTCCCGCGGGCAAAACAGACATCCACAGGGTTGTCGTCCCGGAAGCGCCGCATCAATTCACGGCGGCCGCAAAGCACGCCGATTGGCAGGCCTCCACCCAGCGTTTTCCCATAGGTGACAAGGTCGGCCCGGACGCCGAAATAGTCCTGCGCGCCGCCCGGAGCAAGGCGGAAGCCGACAAAGATTTCGTCGAAGATCAGCACGATGCCGCGTTCCGTGCAAACTTCACGCAAGCGGCGGAGCCATTCGGTATAAGCGGCGCGATCGTAGTTCGCGCGTCGGGCGCTCCCCACCAGGGAGGAATCCGCCGGGGCGCCCATGTTCGGGTGCAGCGCCTGGAGCGGGTTGACGAGGACGCAGGCGATATCGCTTCGCGTGCGGAGCACGTGCAGGGTTCGCTCCGACATCTCGGAGAGGGTGTAGGTCTCGTGCGCTGGAGCCGGGTTGCCGATGCCGGGCTGCACGTCGCCCCACCAGCCATGGTAAGCGCCCGCAAAGTGGACAAGATGCGAACGCCTGGTGTGGTAGCGGGCCAGCCGAACCGCCTGCATCACCGCCTCGGTGCCGGACATGTGGAAAGACACCTCATTCAGCCCGGAGATCTGCTGGAGCAATACGACGTTCTCCGCCACCACGGGATGATAGGCGCCGAGAACCGGACCGAGCTCGCGCACGCGGGCGGCGCCTTCCTCGATGCATTCCTTGTAGAAGTCTTGGCCCAGCAGATTCACGCCGTAGGACCCGGTCAGATCGTAGAAGCTGTTGCCGTCCAGGTCGGTCACCGTGGTGCCGCCGGAGGAAGCGAGAAAGGAGCCTCCCGTGAGGTGCCGGCGCAGGAATCGACTGTACTGGAAGGGAACGCGATAGGCCGAGGTGAACTGCAGGTCCGACAGGCCTTCCTTCGCCTTCTCCGTCAACGCTGCGGTGCGCGGAAAACGGTCGCGATAAAGGGCGGCAAGGCGATAGAAGGCCTCGCGCCGCCGCGCAACCACCTCCTCCGCGGCTCCGTCCGAGTCGAAGAAGCGGTCTTCCCCGAATTCGTAGAAGGGGATCAGCGACGCGACGCGACGGGCCATCCGGGAATGCCCGGTGAGGGAGCGGTGCTTCGCGCGGGACAAAGCGAGGCGGGCACGACCCCTGGTGAGCAGCGCGGTCAGCACCCCGGCACCTGCCGCATAGGAGGCGATCGTGCCGAAACCCGTGATCAACATGCGTATGTCCTTTGGAAAGGCTGATGCCGATGCCGACACTCCGCTCCACACTCGCGCGGGTGGCGCAGCAGGAAGATATCAACTTCCTGCTCACGAACCGCATTCCGCGGCGGCTGGCGACGCGGTTCATCGGCTGGCTGAGCCAGATCGAGCAACCCTTCGTGCGGGACCTCTCGATCGGGGTCTGGCGGCTCTTCGCGGATCTTGACCTCAGTGACGCCCGGAAAACCCATTTCCGAAGTCTGCATGACTGCTTCATCCGCCAATTGAAGGAGGGAGCACGCGCAGCCGATCCTGATCCCCTGCTGCTGGTCAGCCCCTGTGACGCGATTGTTGGTGCCTTCGGCACGGTTGCGCGCGGTCAGGCCCTGCAGATCAAGGGCTTCCCCTATCCGCTGCGCGACCTGCTGGGCAGCGAGGCCGAGGCCGCCCGCTATGAGGGCGGACAATACGTCACCCTGCGGCTGACCTCCAGCATGTACCATCGCTTTCACGCGCCACATGATCTGGTCGTGGAAACTGTCACCTACATTTCTGGCGACACCTGGAACGTGAATCCCATCGCGCTGGAGCGGATCGAGCGGCTGTTCTGCAAGAATGAACGCGCGCCGATCCACGCGCGTCTTGCGGGTACGGGCCATGCGATCGCGATGGTGCCCGTGGCGGCCATCCTGGTGGCCAGCATACGCCTTTCCTTCCTGAGTGCTGTGCTGGACCTGCGCAAGGCCGGCCCACGTCGCATCCCCTGCGACGTTCCGCTGCGCAAAGGTGACGAGATGGGATGGTTTCAGCACGGCTCGACCATCGTGCTCTTCGCGCCGGCCGGCTTCCGGTTGTGCGCGGAGGTGCATCAGAACACCACGATCCGTGCCGGGCAGCCACTGTTGCACCTACCTGAGGCCCACATGGAAGTTCGGGACGCTTCCGAAGTGCAGGATCATGCAGGTTCAGCTCCCGACCAGGCTCGTCAGTAAGATGGGCTGTTGCGCAAACAGAGATCCTTCTGCTGGATGCCTGCGGCTGGTCGTTATGCTGGGTCTATGGCACGCCCCCATAAAGTTATGATGACCGCAGGCGGACGGATCCGTGACATCGAATGGTTGTAACGGCGGCCCGGTTCCTCTTGAGCGGCACGAGGAACGGAAGCCGGTGCCGCCGATGTCCAGCCGAGCGGAACCTGTGGGTTGGATCGACCGCTCCCTGCGAAGGAGGATCTTGCCTCCGCACGGCATGCGGAAGCGGTGCGCCCCTGTCCGCAGGCCGGGCGAAGTGGAGATGAGCGGATGCCGTGCCCGTCATGGCTCCGTCGTGCCCAGGCGTGTCCATCTCTAGAGTTCTGCATGCTGAACGAGGTGGTGTAAGGTCTGGCTTCATCCAGCCCGGGGAAGCCGGCGCGGACCGCCGCCGGAACGACCGCTGAATGGACCGTCTTGCAGCTTCGGGATTGGCGCTCCCTGCAGGAGGCAGAGCCATCTTCCGGATGCTGCCGGGAGATCCCACTCCGCCGGCTCAGGGCCATTGCATTGATGCACGAGACGCATCAATCCGCGAACAGATGCATTTATCGGGATGGTCGCTCTGGACCTATAGCTTGTTCCCGAAGCTCTGCAGATCTCCTCCTGTCGTCCCTCGATTGCCCTGCCGGTGCGAAGCGGCGGCCGGATCGAAAAGATGGAAACGTCCATGAACAACCGCAGGCAGATGTTGCAAGCTGCTCTCGCCCTGACATCCTTGGCCGTGGCACCGGGCGGCGCTGCGGCGAGGGCCGAAGCGCTGTACCCTTCGCTGAGGCTGTTTATTCCGGCCAATCCGGGTGGCGGCTGGGATGGATTGGGGCGGGCCATCGAGCATGTGGTCCGCCGCGCGGGTCTTGTTGATGCCGTTCAGGTGGAGAATGTCGGCGGAGCCGGCGGCACCGTTGGTTTGCCCCGCTTCCTCACGCAGTATCGCAATCGGCCGGAAGGACTGATGGTGGCCGGCAGCGTCATGGTGGGGGCCGCCATCGCCAACAAGTCCGCAGCCGGTGTTCTGGACGTTGCGCCGGTTGCCCGCCTGACCGAGGAGGTCAGCGTTCTGGTGGTGCCCCCGGATTCTCCCATCACCGACATCCGTGGCCTGCTGGACCGCCTGAAGAGCAATCCCGGCGCCGTGTCGGTGGCGGGTGGCTCGGCTGGCGGCACCGAGCACATCACGCTCGGGCTGATGCTCAAGGCCCTGGGGCGCTCGGCGCGCGAAGCCTCCTACGTCGCTTACTCCGGTGGCGGCCCGGCCCAGGCAGCCGTTCTCGGCGGCCAGGTGGTGGCAGCCATCTCCGGCATCTCGGAGTTCGGTGAGCAGATCCGGGCCGGTCGGCTGCGCGCGCTCGCCACCACGGGTGAGCGGCGCGTCGGCCCGGACGTCCCGACCCTGAAGGAGAGCGGCGTGGATGTGGCCCTCCCCACCTGGCGCGGTGTTTTCTGTGCGCCCGGCCTGAGCGCTCCGCAAAAAGCAGCCCTGGTCAGCTTGATGGAGCGGATGCACGAGACGCCGGAATGGCGCGAGATCCTGGCACAGCGCGGATGGGACGACGCGTGGCTTCCAGGCGAGGCATTTGGCCGCTTCCTGGCCAGGGAGGTCGCTGAAACCACCGCGGTGCTGAAGGATATCGGCCTCGCTTGACCTGCCGGCGTCACGGCGTCTCAGATCTGCTCGTCGCCCCCATCGCGGCGCTGCCGCACGAGGGCGGCGAGTTGCTCCGCCGCGGGCGACAACGGACGCGAGCTGCGCTGAACGAGGGACAGGGACCGATGGATCACCGGGTCCACGAGCGGAACGGCCCGCAGGTTCTCCTGGCTCGCGGACATCATCGCGATCCGCGGCAGCACCGAGACGCCCAGTCCGGCACGGATCAGGTGAAAGGCGCTCGACATATGCAGAACTTCGTAGGTCCAGGACAACCGCAATCCGGTACGCGCCAGCGCATCCTGGATCATCGTGCGGTGTACGCTCGTCCGCGCCGCGAGGATCACGGGATGGTCGGCCAGCTCTCGCCAGGTTAGCCGCCCGCATCGGGCCAGTGCGTGCGTGGCATCGCAGGCGAGGACGAAGGGATCTTTCAGCAATGGTTGAACCGCCAGTTCCGCGTCCCCGGTCGCGGCGGCCACGGTGATCGCGAAATCAGCTTCGCCACGGGTCACGCTCTGCAGCGCTTCCTGCGCGGTCATGTCCAGGATCCGCACGCGCACCCGCGGATGGGTGACGCGGAAGGCCGCCAGGGCTGGAGGGATGAAGTACGGCACCGCTGTCTGCAGGCAGGCGACCACGACCCAGCCACGATCCGGCCCACCCAGATCCTCGACGCCCTCGAGCGCATTCTCCATCTCGTTCAGGGCCCGCCTGAGCAGTGGCAGAACCTGCTGGCCCAGCGGGGACGGAGCGACGTGCCGCGTTGTTCGCTCCAGCAGCGGGCCGCCCAGCCTTTCTTCCAGGCGCTGGATGCGACGGCTCAGGGCCGGTTGCGACATGTTCAGCCGCGCCGCCGCCAGGCCGAAGCTGCGAAGGTCCAGCACGACCATGAGCGCCCGGAGATCCAGGATCTCGAAATTGATGCCCATCCTGCATGAATATACCGGGCAGGGTCCGCGTGGAACCCGGCCGATGCGGTGTCCCGCTCCCGCGCCGCTGATGATCCACGTCGCCGATGAAGGATGTTCCCGATGACCTCTGTCACTGCACAAGCCCTGGCCGACTTCGTCGCCGGCCTATACCGCAGCAACGGTGTTCCCGCTTCGGATGCGCAACTGGTCGCGGACACCCTGGTCACGGCCGATCTCTGGGGGCACTCCTCACATGGCGTCATGCGCGCGCCCTGGTACATCGACCGGCTGCGCAGCGGCGTCATGCGGCCGGTAACGGAGCCGCGCATGCTCGTCGATGCGGGCGCCATCTCCGTCCTCGATGCCGAAGATGGCGTCGGGCAGGTGATCGCCGCACGGGCCATGCTGGATGCGGTCCGCCGCGCCAAGGCGCACGGCGTCGGCGTCGTTTCCGTCCGGAATTCGAACCACCACGGTGCCCTTGGATATTTCACCCGCATGGCAGCCGCCGAAGGCTGCATCGGGATGCTCACCACCAACGGCAGCCCCGCCATGGCGCCCTGGGGCGGCCGGCGGAAGCTGGTGGGCAACAACCCGTGGTCCATCGCCGCGCCGGCCGGACGATATGCGCCGATGATGCTGGACATCGCCAATACGGTTGTCGCGCGCGGCAAGATCTTCCTGGCAAGGCAGAAGAACCAGCCAATTCCCGACCACTGGGCCATCGACGAGACGGGCGCCGCAACGACCGATCCCGTGGCGGCGCTCAGGGGCGTTATCCAGCCCATGGCGGAGCACAAGGGCTACGCCATCTCCGTGATGATGGACGTGCTCTCGGGCGTGCTGTCGGGCAGCGGTGTCCTCGACGAGGTTCACGGGCCCTATCAGGCGGAGAAACGAAGCCGCTGCGGCCATATGTTCCTGGCCCTCAACATCGCGGCCTTCGGACCCGACGGCGCCTTCGCGGAGCGGATGGAGCAGATGGTCGAGCGGATCAAGGCAGTGCCGCGGGTTCCGGGATGCGAGGAGGTTTTCTATCCGGGCGAGATCGAGGCGCGGAACGAGGAGCGGCATCGCCGGGAAGGCCTGAACCTTCCGGCGAAAACCCTTGCTGATCTCGCGCAGGTAGCCATGCGCATGAAGCTGCCGGTGCCGGATAGCTGGCCTGCAGCCCTTGTTAATGGTGAGGACGCCCGGTCGGGCAACGGATGAAGCGCGGCTTCCACGCCACGGAAGCCGCGCTCGGTGTCTATGCTTGCGGGGCTTGGAATTGCTCCCGCCGGCCGGAAGGTCTTGCAGTGACTGTGCGGCAGGGAAGCCTTCCCTGCCCTCCGCACGGCATCAGCGTTCCAGATCGATGATGCTGTTATACGTGTTCCACCGCTTCCTCACCAGACGATCCCGCTCATCGCAGCCATGCCAGTGGCCCGGTGACGATCTGCGGCATCAGCACCAGAAGAAACAGAACAACCAGCTGTGCGATCAGGAAGGGCATGACTCCCCTGATGACCGGCCCCATCTCCACTTTCGCAACGGCGCAGACCACGTTGAGCACCGATCCGACGGGAGGCGTCAGCAGTCCGATGGCATTGTTCATGATGAAGAGAACACCGAAATACACCGGGTCGATGCCGGCCGCGCGCACGGAAGGCATGAGCACGGGCGTCAGGATCAGGATGGTTGGAACGAAATCCAGCGCCGTGCCGACGATCACGACCAGAACCATGATGGCCAGCATCATGAGCCGGGGATCGCCGCTGAACGGTTCCAGCAAGCCCTGTACCTCGGACGGTATGTCGGCGATCGTGATCATGTATCCCGACAGCGATGCCGCCGCGACCAGAAACATCACCGCGGAGGAGGTGCGGACGGCCGACACCAGCACCTGCGGCAGGTCGCGCCAGTGCAATTCGCGGTACACGGCCATGCCGACGAACAGGGCATAAACGGCTGCCACCACGGCAGCCTCCGTCGGCGTAAACAGGCCGAAGCGCAATCCGCCGACGATGATCAGCGGCAGCGCCAGTGCCAGCAGCGCATCGCGCAGGGCCTTGCTTCGCTCCGGCCACGAGGCCCTCGGCAACAATGCTGCGGCTTCGTGGCGGGCGCAGAACCACCAGGCAACCGCCAGCGCCAGCCCCATCAGGATCCCAGGCACGATGCCGGCCAGGAACAGCGCCGTGATCGAGACGTTGCCTGCCACCCCGAACACGATGTAGCCGATGGATGGAGGAATAACCGGCGCGATGATGCCGCCCGCCGCCATCAGCCCGGACGCGCGCGGCACGTTGTAGCCGGCATCGCGCATCATCGGGATCAGCACGGCCGCCAGGGCAGCCGTATCCGCCACGGCCGATCCGGACACGGAGGCCAGAAAGATCGCCGCAACCACCGCGACGTAGCCGAGCCCGCCACGTACATGGCCGAGCAGCGAAGTTCCCAATCCCACCAGCCGGCGCGACAGGCCGCCGGCCGTCATCGCTTCGCCGGCCAGGATGAAGAACGGCACGGCCAGCAGCGCGAAGCTGTCGGCGCCGTTGATCATCTGCAATGCCAGCGCCTGGGGATCGAACGCGTCGAGTTGCAGCATCAGGATGATTGAGGAAAGGATCAGGGCGAAGGCGATCGGCAGGCCGAGAAACATTGCGCCGAGCAGCACGGCGGAGAACAGCAGCAATGTCATGCGCCGGGTTCCACCATCTCACCTTCATGGCTATGGACCGGCTCTAAGCCCCGCAGTGCGAGAATCAGATCGGCCAGGGCCAGCAGCGACAGGCCGATGCCGGACGCCACGGCCGACGCATAGGCCCAGCCCAGGGGCAGCCCCGAAACAGGCGAGGCATTGTCCATGTTGGTGACCGCCTGTGGCCAGGCGCCCCACAGGAAGATCGCGCAGACGCAGAGCGTCAGCCCGCTCGACACGGCGCGGCAGAGCAGCCGGCTGCGCCGTGGCAGCAACTGGACCAAGGTATCGAAGCCGAGATGCCCGGCACGCCGCAGTACCACTACGGCGCCGAGAAAGGTCAGCCACAGGAACAGGAAGCGGGACAGCTCCTCACTGGCGACGATGCCGTCATTGAACAGGTACCGCAGCACGACGTTGCCGAACACCATGGCGACCATGGCCGCCAGTGCCAGCGCCAGCAGCATCTCGATCCAGGTGAACAGGCCGTCTGCCGCCCGCCTCATACCCCAAGCTCCTCGATGGCGAAGACCCGGGCCGGGGCGCCATCGGCCGAAGGGATCTTCAGCGGCGCCGCCGAGAGCAGGCAACGCGTCTCGCGGAGCGACGCGGTGTTCACCAGATACTCGATCAACGTCACGCCCTGGCGCAGCAGCACATCATGCGTAACGTGCTGGTTGAAAGGTACCTCCACCCCATCGAGCAGCAGGCGGATCGGGTAATCCTGGGGAAAATCGAAGGCGACGGCGGTCGGCTCCCGTGCCGCGAGCCATTCCGCTGCCTGGCGGTTCAGCCAGGGCGCGTGGCGCCAGAATTCCGGCGTGTTGCTGTCCCGCTGCGTGTCCCATGCCGCCGCGAGCAACAGGATCTCGCCGGGCTGGCCACCAGGGTCGGCCGCCGCGAGCCGCTCCGGGCCGATTTCCTCCTCCGGCGCGACATCCGGCAGCCGCAGCACGCGGCAGCGCCCAACAACCCGATCGAGCGGGGTCTGCTCGATCGTGGGCGCATCGGCCAGAATGTGGGCCTGAGCGTCGACATGGGTGAAGCCGTGGCAGGTGGCGTCCAGCCGTGTCACGCGGAACTGGTCGCCGGCGGCGATATCCCCTGTGGCGGCCACCTGGGTGCGCCAGCGGAAATGAGGCGCGATCGGCATGGAAAGATCGATGATCCGCATGGTTCTGCCTCAGGCCGCCGCGTTGCCGATGGCGTCGGGCAGTTCGCTGCCGAAGCGTTCCACGAAATCCCGCCGCACCGGCTCGGCGACCATGGCGGCCATGGCGTCGCGGTCCGGGGCTTCGACAACCGCCATGCCGCGCTCCTTCAGCTCGGCCAGGGCCTGGGCGTCCGCGGCCTCGTTCATGGCGCGCTGCTGCGGGGTAATGCTGTTGGCAACCGCCATGACCGCCTCCTGCTGCGCTGCGGGCAGGGCTTCGAAGCGCCGCTTGCTCATGGCCAGGATGCCGGTCGTGTAGGCATGCCGCGTCAGGCTCAGGTGCTTCTGCACCTCCCAGAACCGCGCGTTGCGGATCAGGGTCGTGGGGTTCTCCTGCCCATCGACCGCCCCGGTTTCCAGCGCGGTGAACAATTCGGTGAAGGGCAGCGGGGCCGGGTTGGCGCCGAGGAGCTGAAAGGTCTTGATATGCGCCGGATTCGGCGTGGTGCGGATCTTCAGGCCGCGCAGGTCGGCCGGTCCCTGAACAGGTCGGCGGGAATTGGTGACGTTGCGGAAGCCGATGTCCCAGAATCCCAGCACATGCAGCCCATGCGGCTCGAGTTCTCCGCGCAGCCCGTCGCCGATGGCGCCATCCAGCACGGCCGTGACATGGCGGCGGTCGCGGAACAGGAATGGCAGATCCAGCGCATTCAGCCTCGGCGCCATGCCGGTGAAGAAGGGGTTGCCGGTCAGGGCGATGTCCAGGGCGCCGCTCCGGGCCGAGGCGATGATGGTCTGGTCGCTGCCGAGGACGCCGTTTCCAAAAATCTGGACGGTCACGGCGCCGCCTGTCCGCTCTTTCACCTGCTCGGCAAAGAGCCGGGCGGCGGTTTCCCAGCTGTCACTCGCGGGATGAGGGTGTGCGAACCGCAAGCGGATAGCTTGGGCATGGAGCGGCCGAGCGATGAACGGTGTTGTCAAAGCCGCGGCAATGGCTGCGCGCCGGGTGATTTCTGTCATGGCTGTTCTTTCTCGATCGGTTCATCGGCTGCCCGGCGTCTCCGTCCGGCTTGCCCGATTCCGCAACTATCCTCCTCCTGGCGCAGAAATGAAGCCGCCCTGGCCCGGTCGCTCCGCAAAGAGCGCTTCTTCCTCCGCCTTTTCACCCGGATCCGATACGCTCCGCTCTTCGCGAGCTGGGATGATCGTCCTGTTCCGGCCCTTCTTCCGGATCCAGCGCCGACGACGCTGCCGCACTGGGCTCAGCCGATGCTTCCGGGATAGTCTCGGCAGATGCCCCAGTCCTTCGCGCATCTTCGCCGTCTTGGACCGTCCGATGTGCCGCTCCTGCGAAAGCTGAATGCGCTGTTCGGCGCAGCGTTCGAAGACCCTGAGACATACGGTGCCCAGCCGCCAGTCGACACCTACCTCGAAGACCTGCTGGCGAAGGAGCATGTCATCGTCGTGGCGGCGCTGGCAGGCGAACAGGTCCTGGGAGGCCTCGTCGCCTATGAGCTCGACAAGTTCGAGAGGATGAGGCGGGAGATCTACATCTATGATCTCGCCGTCGATGCCGCATACCGGCGTCGGCACATCGCGACCGGCTTGATCGAGCATCTTCGGGAGATCGCGGCGCATCGCGGCGCCTGGGTCGTTTACGTCCAGGCTGATCACGGCGACGATCCGGCCATCGCGCTGTACGAGAGGCTGGGAAAGCGCGAGGACGTTCTGCATTTCGACATCGCGGTGGAGCCGAGGTCCCGCTAGCCCGGGCATCCATCCTGCATGCGACGGCGCGGGCGGATCCATGCCGTGGCTTGAGAAGGAGACATCGTCATGCGCCCGTTGTCCAGGGATCCCGTGGTTATCGTCGGCGCCGCGCGCACGCCGATCGGAAGCCTGCAGGGCGAGTTCAGAGATGTGACTGCTGCGCAGCTCGGAAGCACCGCGATCATGGCTGCCCTGTCAAGGGCAGGATTGGCGCCTGATCAGGTCGACGAGGTGGTGCTCGGCTGTGTGCTGTCCGCGGGCCAGGGACAGGCGCCCGCGCGGCAGGCCGCGCTGGGCGCCGGCCTTCCGCTCTCGGCCGGTGCGACCACGGTCAACAAGATGTGCGGCTCTGGCATGAAGGCGGCGATGATCGCGCATGACGCGCTTCTGGCCGGCTCGGCCGGGATCGTCGTCGCCGGCGGCATGGAGAGCATGAGCAACGCCCCCTATCTCGTGGATCGCGCGCGAGGAGGCTACCGGATGGGCCATGGCCGGCTCCTCGACCATATGTTCCTCGACGGACTCGAGGACGCGTATGACAGGGGGCGCCTGATGGGGAGCTTCGCGGAGGATTGCGCCGAGGCCTATGATCTGACGCGGGCGGCGCAGGATGCTTTCGCTGCTGCGTCCATCACCAAGGCCCGGAAGGCGATGGCGGAGGGCGCCTTCGCGGCGGAGGTCGCGCCGGTCACGGTGCGGACCGGCCAAGGCAACCACGTGGTCGCGGCCGATGAGCAGCCGCCGAAAGCCAGGCTCGAGAAGATCCCCGCGCTGAAGCCGGCCTTCCGCGATGGCGGCACCGTGACGGCGGCGAATTCCTCATCGATCTCCGATGGCGCGGCCGCGCTGGTCCTGATGCGTCGTTCCGAGGCTGACAGGCGAAACCTGGCTCCTCTCGCGACCATTGTTGGTCATTCCACCCATGCCCAGGCGCCCGGCCTGTTCACCACGGCGCCCACCGGCGCCATCCGCAAGCTGGCCGAGAGAACAGGATGGAGGCTAGAGGAGGTTGATCTGTTTGAGATCAACGAGGCCTTCGCCGTGGTGCCCATGGCGGCCATCCGCGACCTTTCGCTCCCCGAGGACAAGGTCAACCCGCATGGCGGAGCCTGCGCTCTCGGCCATCCGATCGGCGCATCGGGAGCCCGGGTGATGGTCACCCTGTTGTCGGCTCTCAGGCGGTACGGCCTCCGGCGGGGCATGGCATCGCTGTGCATCGGAGGCGGTGAGGCCACCGCGATCGCCATCGACATCGCCACCTGAAACAGAGCGGTCTCAGGAATGGTCCGGCAACAGGTTCCGTTTCCTGGCGCGGCGGGAGCGCGCTGCCGTTCGACCATGCGGCGCTGATCGCGTCAGGGCCGGCCACACCCGGCTGCTGTTCCGCTGGCTTCAGAATGCCGCCGGGCATCAGAGTTCAGCACAGCCCCGCACCGGCTGGATGATCCGCGCGTCGGCCTTGTCGCGCACCAGTGCCACGTTGCGCGCCGGCTTGGCGCAGACACAGCAGCGCATCTGGCCGGCCATGGCGCGCACCGTCACCGTGTCATGCGCCTCCACCACCTCGCACACCGGAATCAGGCGATTGGGTGGGCAACAGGGATCGGCACAGCGCGTTCGGATCTCCCAGCCCCGCCACCGCGCCAGCGGACTGTCGAGGGTGTCCACCAGGGTGACGCAGGGCAGCGATGGAGCAATCGGGAAAGCAGGTGTTGCGGACATGGCATGTGACCTCAGCGATCCCCCTGTGAGCCCCCTCCGGCAGGATCAGCTAACATCATGAACAAATCAGGAACAATAGCATTGCGCCATTTGGCCGCATCGTGATCTCTGCCCAACTCCGGCACCTCTGATGAAATCCCCGGCCTTCGGCAGCGTGCCGGTTGGAGGCCGGCCTCTCCAGAATCTTGATGGTGGTGCCGCAGGGGAAGGGACTTTGGCACGGCGTGCCGCGGAAGAGGCCCTTGCCCGCTCCAGCCGAGAAAGCACGGCAATCCGCGCGCCGGGGTGCTCGCCACCAGGCAGGCGGGCAATACGCAGGTCCCGTTCATCCCGTCCGTGCCCCATCCCCGGTGCTTTCTGCAGCTCCAGCCGCTTGAGGCCGGATGATCCGCCAACGCATTTCAAACCTCTTGACTGTGTCCAGTTTGAGATATAGTCCATGTGGAGACAAAGGAGGCCGGTCATGTCGGAGATCCTCACTGCTGCGCGCCGGCCCATTGCCCAAGGCCCTGAGCGCCTGGACCGCAGCCGGTTCCTGCCGGAAAACCGGAAGCGCTTGAGTGCGCCGGGGATGCGGACCTTTCTGGCCATCGCCGATCTCTGGGGCCTCGATGAAGGCCAAAGGCTCCTGATCCTGGGCTGCCCTGCCCGCTCGACCTTCCATAAATGGGCCAAGACCGCTCGGGAGCATGGCGAGTTCACTCTGGACGTGGACATTCTGACCCGGATCTCGGCCGTGCTTGGCATCCATCAGGCCCTTGGCGTTCTGTACGGCCAGGAGCGGGACGGGATTGCCTGGCTCAGGACTCCTCACCAAGCAACCATCTTCGGTGGCAGGCCCCCGCTCGACCTGGTGGCCAGCGGCACGCAGGACGGACTCATGACCGTCCGGCGCTTCCTCGACGCCGCGCGGGGCGGCATCTTCATGGAGGCGGTACCAGACCTGGACAGGGATTTCCGACCATACAGGGATGAGGACCTCGTCATCTCTTGAGCGACGTGTTCTCGGCGGCTCCGGCGCCCACCTACCGCCTGATTCCGTCGCGCTTTCCGCCGATCGGCCTCTTCGACACCGTGGCGACGGCCGCCGACGCCGAGAAGGTCATGGAACTCGCCGGATGGACCAACGACCGCCTGGTGGAGGAACGTCTGCGGCGGCTTCCGGAGGAGGAGTGGGTTTATGGGCAGCCGAACGCCAGCGTCGTGATGGCGACGTTCCTGCACGCCCCGGTGTCCGGGGCGCGCTTCAACGGCCCGGATCTGGGGGCCTGGTACGCTGCGGCCGCCTTGCCAACGGCAGCCTTCGAGGTCGCCCACCATCTGCGCCGGGAGGCCAGGGCGGCCGGCATGGCGGGCCTGACGCGCGATTATCGCACCTACACGGCCGAGCTCGCGGGCTCCTACCTGGACATCCGCCGCCAGCAGGCGCAGCGCCCCGCGGTTTACGCACCGGACAGCTACGCGGCATCACAGCTCCTGGGCGAGGGCATCCGCGCCTCGGGGGGTGCCGGCATCATCTACAACAGTGTCCGGCACCTTGGCGGCGTCAACATCGTTGCCCACCGACCGCGCAACATCCTGAAGGTCACCCAGGCCGACCATTGGCGCCTCACCGTTGATGCCGCGTCTTCCAGAGTCGCGATGGCGAGGCTGAAAGCGTCGTGATGGCCGCCGATCCACCAACCCGCGCATTCCCGATGACGGGATCCGCGTTGAGGCCAGCCCTCCCCCGCATTCCGCATCACCCGAATCGGCCATCGGGAGCGGCTTCGGGCAGCACCGGCGCCCCCGGGGTTCCGCCCTGACGCGCACCATGGCCGGACTTGCCAGGGCTGCGAACCTCCCGCGATGCGGCGAGCCCCTGCTCGACTGGCCGCAGGGCGAGCCAGGCCCCCACGAGCATGACCATCATGCCCAGCATGTCCGTGCCGGTGACGGTTTCGCCGAAGGCCAGCACCCCGAGGAGAACCGCGATGATCGGCGAGACGAAGGCATAGGCGCCGGCGCGCGAGGCGCCCCATTCGTGCACGAGCCGCAGATAGGCGGTGTAAGCCACCAGCGAGCCACACAGCACCAGGAAGCCCCAGCTGATCCAGGCCGCTCCGCCCCACTGGCCCGACAACGCCGCGACCGCCCCTGGCTCCAGCGCCAGCGCGCCGGCCAGCAACACGACGCCGCCCCCCAGGGTCGTGACGCCCGACACCAGCGCCGGCGGGTAAATGCGGAGCAAGGGGCGCGCCAGCACCGAGCCGAGGCTGTAGAAAAATGCGCTCAGCACGATCGCGCCGCCGCCGAGGAACCCCATTGCGGTCCCCGCCCCGCTTCGCCCGGGCTCACCATTCAGCGCCTGCGGGCCGAACAGCAGGAACAGCCCGGCAACCCCGAGAGCGACGCCCGCGGCTCGCGCCGGGCTGAACCGCTCCTCGCCCAGCAGCGCCGCGATGGCCAGCAAGGCGACCGGCATCAAGGCGAGGTCCAGAATGGCGGCAAGGCCGGAGCTGACGAACTGCGCGCCCCAGAACAGCAGGGCATAGGTGGCCGAGATCATGAGCAACGTGACCACCGCCAGCCGCGGAAGGTCGACGCGGGCGATCCGCCCCGCGATCCCCCGCCACCACAGGATGCATAGCAGGATGCCGCCCGCCGCCATGAAGCGCGTGCCGGCGAAGAAGACCGGCGGCACGCTTTCGATGCCGATCTTAACGGCCATCCAAGTGGCACCCCAGACCAGGCACATCACGACGAACAGGGCATGCAGCCAGGTCAGGGTCATGGCTTTGGCTCCGCGATCGGCCGGACGTAACGGCCTAAGATGTTTTTACCCATTACAAAACGCGGTCTTGCGGATGCGGTTGCCAGCCCTGATCTTGCTCGGCATGGAAAAGCACCTGTCCGTCGCCACGATGCGGATGCTGGGCGGTCATCCCGGCCTCGACCTCGCTAATACAGTGGATTGCCGGCACGGCCGGTTCGGCCCGGACCTGCTGACGAGCTATGTTGATCTGGTGGAGTGGGCACAACGGGCGGGCCTGCTCGGGGCCGGGGCAGCGGCACGGTTGCGCGAATGGTCAGCGCAACATCCCGAAGACGCTGAGGCGACGCTGCGCCGGGCGAAGGATCTGCGCGAAGCCCTGTACCGCGTGTTTTCCGCCTTGGCCTCGGGCGCAGAGCCTTCGTTGCCTGACCTGGAACGGATCGGGGATGAGGCGCGCCGGGCCCAGGCGCAGCGGCGGCTGGCGCGGACGGCATCCGGCTATGCCTGGATCTGGCCGAACGATGCCCCCGATGCCCTGGTCGGCCGGTTGGCCCATGATGCTGCGGAGTTGCTGACGACCCCCCGGCTCGGGCGGGTCAAGGAATGCTTCGGCCCGCATTGCGGCTGGCTGTTCCTGGACACCAGCCGCAACGGTTCGCGCCGGTGGTGCTCCGAGGAAGGGTGCGGCACCCGTATCCGCGTGGCACGTCATCGTGCCAGAACACGGCAGCATCCATCGGAAGCCGGGTGAGGCGCGGCTCGCCTGTCACGGTGCAGCACCGGGCGTCAATGGGGGGCTCCGCGCAGGCGGAGCCGTGACGGCGGAATTCCGGAACCTGCCGTCACCGATCGCTGTTCAGTGCCGCTCACCGGATGCGGCAACCGCCAGCACATGCAACGGGGTGCCCGGGAGTGCCACCTCCCGCTGCGGCGCCAGGGTCGCGGCATCCAGCACCAGAAGCCTCGACCGCATGGGATCGGTGATGGCCACCACCCCGCCGGCAGCCGACAAACGCGGCCGCGCGACCGCCGAGCCGCCTTCCAGCGAGTAGCGCTGCACCACCGCGGCGCTGGCCACGATCTTGCCGCTGAGCGTATCGATCCGGTGCAACTGGCCATCCTCCGTCAGCGCGAACAAAGCATCCGCCCGCTGAGGATCGAGCGTGAAGGCCACGCGGCGAGCCGGCAGATCCACCACGGCGAAATGCCCGGCATCGGGATCGAGGATCGTCACGGCTTCCGGCCCGAAATCACCGACGAACAAGTGGTAATTGGCGCCGCCGATCAGGTTCCGCACCATGCGGCCGTTTTCCGTTCCGGCCGGATACGGCACCTTTCGAAATTCCTGCGTGCGCGTGTTGAGCAGCAGGACACCATTGCCGCAGCCCAGGCCGATGATCCGCCCGGACGTGGCCTCACCATGCAACATGGGGCAATCATCGTTGCGGACGAGTTCTTTGGCTTCCTCGTCCAGCAACACCACGCCGCCGGGCCGCGCCCCCGCGGCGGCGGCGTGGCTCACCATCAGGCGCGCGCCGGCCGCGGAGCGGAAGGGATAAGCCAGCCCGTGATGCGGCACATTGGCACGAAGGGTGGCGGTTGATCCCCCGCCCACTACCACCACCGAACCGTCGCCATCGAAGAAGCTGGCCAGCCTTCCGTCGCCGCCCAGGACATGCGAGGGCTTCGGACCCTGCGCAACAGCGGGAATGAGGCGCGGCGCGGACAATTTCAGGTCGCTGTGATCGCCATGGCTCTCCACGGTCACGCCAAGGTCTACCACGTCCACCCGGCCAGCCTGGCCCTGGGCCATGGAAACCTGGCCTGGTGCCGCGGCATGGCGCAGCCCACCGGGCGAGCCGGTGTTGAAGCGACTCAGCACCTCGCCTGTCATCAGATCCACGACCGAGACGGTGCCGACGGTGTGGTCGGTCACGGCGGCACGAACAGCATGCAGAGTTTGCGCCTGCACAGCCCCGGCCACCATGAAGGCCGCCAGTGTCGTGGAAAGCAATCGGCTGCAGTGCATAAACCTGCTCCCAAGGTTACGTTATAACATCCTAGTACGATGGTCCTCCGGGTCTTGCAAGATTGTGGTTTCTTTGCCGTGTCGCCGGTCAGCAAGCCAGACGACCTGCCCGCCGGCCAGCGGAGCGAACCATCCAGTGCCGCCAGCGCTCTGCTTTATGGCGGCCTCCGGCGGATGCGGAGCGGCTTGGGAGGCACCATGCCGAGCCAGAGATGCCTCCCTCCCGAGGGCCAGCCCGAGGGCTCAGCCCCCGACGACCTCCAGCGGCCCATGGTCGTCACAATGGTCGCCATGCTGGTGGTGCAAACGCCCATCCACCAGGTAGTCGATGTGGTCGCCATGCGGCACGGCCTCATGCCCGCAACCGGGACCGTGGACGTGGCCGGCGTCGTGTCCGGTGCAGCCCTCGCCACCCGTGCAGCGGTCCGGATTGCGCTGGCTGACCTCGATCACGTGCTCGTCCACGTGATCGACGTGCGGATGATGCAGATGGCCATCATGCAGGTAATCCACATGACCGTTGTGGCGCACGGCGGTGTGGCCGCAATCCGGCCCGTGCTCATGGTCGTGATGCTCGTGATGCGGCGCGGTGCAGTGGCTCAAGGTCCGATCTCCAAAGTCAGTGATGATGTTCATCGGCATGCTGGATAGCGTTCTCGACCATGTTCAGCACATGGGCATCGGCGATGGAGTAGATGGCGTTCTTGCCTTCCTTGCGCCGCCGTACGAGCCGGGCCTGCAGCAGCACCTGCAGCCGCGCGGAAACGGTGCCGATCCGGTCGCCTTCCGCTTCAGCCAGTTCCCCGACGCTGCGCTCCTGCAGAGCCAGGAGAACCAGCGTCTGCAGCCGGGCGGGGTCGGACAGGGCTTTGAACATGCCGGCAGCCGCATCGAGGTGGGCTCGATCAACCTGCATCCCATATCTTCCAACACTCCAACGCACTATAGAATGATAGACCGTACAGGCCCGCCTCGTCAATGATTCTGCCGCATCGGGCAATCCCCTGCCGTCGTGCCAGAACACCGGATCGCAGCCGACAACCCTCCGGTGCGTTGCAGAGCCACGGAGCGCCGGCCGGCGGGCTGCCGCCTGGCTTCTGGCGTTCCATGGCTCTCGGGAGGAATGACCATGTACGTGGTGATCAGGAAGGCGAAGCTGGCGGGCGACCAGGCGGAATTGGCCCGGCGGCTGAGGGAGCACACCATACCGCCGACCCATGGCGGAACCGGTCTGAAAGGCTATTGCGGCTTCGTCAGCGAAGCCGGCAGTGTTGTCCTGGCCGGCATCTTCGACGGCCGGGAGGCCGCAAAGGCGGTCCGGGGCCGCGTGGAGCCATGGATCAGGGCCAAGATGAGCGACCTGATGCCGGATGAGCCTGACATCCTGGGCGGAGAGCTGGTGTTCCACGAGGTCGTTCAACCGCAGGAGCAGCAGCGCGACCGGCAGCCCTCCCTCTTTGCCATGGTCCGCACCTACCATGGGTTACCGGGGCAAACCGAGACGATGCATTCGCTGGTGAGCGAACACACGCTCCCTGCCCTGATGCAGGGCCCTGGCTTCCGCGGCTTCTATGCCTTCCGCGACGAGGACGACCCCAACCGCGCGATTTCCCTGACCTTGTTCAACAACCGGGAGGATGCCCTGCATTCCCATGCGCAGGTCGTCGGGATCATGCGCGGCAATCTGGGCGAACTGGCCTATGAGAATCCCGAGATGGAGGGGGGCGAGACCATCCTTCTGGCCGTTCCGTAGCCGCCAGGGACCATGCTGGGGCACCGGGTTCCGGCAGGGGGCCAGCACTCGCCGCATCCGGGACAACCATGCTCCATGGAGCGTCCGGCGGACCTGAGCGGACGACCGGCAGGAGATCAGCATGGCATCCACCTGCCGACATCCAGCAAGAGGATGCTGGACCCTTGTGGCCGAGCGGCACGGCGTGAATGAGCTTCGCCATGACGAACAGCCGGGGAGGGCCTCGCCTTCTGCCCGCCTCACGCCGATGTGAATTCGGAGCCGGTGACACGGCCGCACCGTCATCCCGCAAGCATCCAACCGTCGCCGATACGTCATCTTGAACTGCCAACGTCCCGCCCCTCTGTCGAGATCAGCCGGGGATCAGAATGGTCGGGAACAATGTCAGCAACCTGCGGGTTGCCACCTTCAACGCATCGCTGAACCGCGCAGCGGAAGGCGAATTGCTGAGCGACCTGGCAACGGGAGCCGACCCGCAAGCCCGCACCGTGGCCGAGATCATCCAGCGCAGCGCGCCTGACATTCTCCTGATCAACGAATTCGACTACGTCGCCGACGATGCGGCACTGAACCGCTTCCGCGACAACTATCTCGCCGCGGGCCAGAACACGTTGGGACTGCAGGATGGCGGCGGCCTGCCCGTGGACTACCCGTACGGCTTCACCGCGCCGTCCAACACCGGCCTCGCATCCGGCTTCGACCTCAACAATGACGGCGCCGCGGTCAGCATCCCCGGCACACCGGGCTATGGCGACGACGCGCTGGGCTTTGGCAACTACCCCGGCCAGTACGGCATGGCGATCTACAGCAAGTACCCCATCCTGCAAGATCAGGTCCGCACCTTTCAGAATTTCCTTTGGAAGGACATGCCGGATGCGCGCCTTCCCGACGACGCTTCAACGCCGAAGCCCGGCGATTTCTACTCGGCCGACGAACTCGCGGTTCTGCCGCTGTCGTCCAAGACCCACTGGGACATCCCGGTCCTGGTCGACGGAAAGGTGGTGCACATCATCGTCGCGCATCCTACGCCGCCGACCTTCGACGGCAACGAGGACCGGAACGGACTGCGCAACGCCGACGAGATCCGGTTGCTCCGCGACTATGTCACGCCCGGCGCCGGGGACTACATCTATGACGACCAAGGCCTGCGCGGCGGCCTGGAGGAAGGCGCGCGCTTCGTCATCATGGGTGACATGAACGCCGATCCCCGTGACGGCGACAGCGTCGACCTGGCCATCAACCAATTGCTGGGCAGCGCGGCCATCGAAGCTGACTTGGTGCCGGAAAGCGAAGGCGCGGCCGAAGCCGCGGAACTTCAGGGCGGTGCAAACGACGGGCATGATGGCGACCCGGCGCAAGACACCGCCGATTTCGCCGACAACGCGCCGGGCAATCTGCGGGCCGACTACGTGTTGCCGTCCGCCGCGGGGCTGGCGCCGGTCGAAAGCCAGGTGTTCTGGCCCACGGCCGCGGATCCGCTCTTTCCGCTGGCCGGGAACTACGATCCGGCCCTGCCGCCAACCGGCTTCCCGGCTTCCGACCACCGCCTCGTCTCGATGGACCTGTCACTGGAGCCGGGCCGCTTCAACACCCTGGACGGCACGGCGCCCGAGGTCGTGGCCCATCGCGGCGCCAGTGCCTCGCGCCCGGAGCATACGCTGGAGGCCTACCGGGTGGCGATCGAGCAGGGTGCCGACCTGATCGAACCCGATCTGGTGCTGACCAAGGACGGCCATCTGATCGACCGCCACGAGCCGATGCTGAGCGGCACCACCGACATCGCCGATCATCCGGAGTTCGCCGCACGGCGCACCACCAAGATCCTCGAGGGCGAGACGGTGACCGACTGGTTCGCCGAGGACTTCACCCTGGCCGAAATCAAGACGCTCTGGGCACGGGAGCGCATCCCCGAGATCCGTCCCGACAGTGCCGAGTTCGATAACCAGTTCCGCATCCCGACCTTGGTGGAGGTGATCGACCTGGTGAAGCAGGTCGAGGACGAGACCGGCCGGCAGGTCGGCATCATTCCCGAACTGAAGCACCCGACCTATTTCGAGTATGAAGGCCGTCACCAGGATGGCAGCCGGATCGGCGTGGATACCAGCCGCCTGCTCATCGAGACATTGACGGAACAGGATTTCACCGATCCGTCGCGGGTCCTGGTCCAGTCCTTCGAGATCGCGAACCTGATCGAGCTGCAGACGGAGATCATGCCCGAGGCCGGCATCGACCTGCCCCTGGTGCAGCTCACCTATGATGCGTACCAGCCGGACGTGGCGTTTCATCTGGACCCGGACAACCTGCCGAAAGGTGCCGATCCCAGCCTCTACGCGCTGCTGGATTTCCCGCTTCGATCAGACAGCGCGCCGAATGGCGGCGAGAGCGACCTCTATTCGGCAGAGGCCCTGCGAGCGATGGCCGAACTTTATGCCGATGTTCTGAGCCCCTGGGACCGCGACGTGCTGCCCTCGAAACCGCTTGAGGTGCCGGTGGACGGCGACGGCGATGGACAGGCCGAGATCACCCGCATCCTGACCGGGGAGGTGGTGGATCTGGCGGCGCGAGCGCATGCGGCAGGCATGGAGTTCGTGCCCTACACCCTCCGGACCGAGGAAGCCTTCCAGTCGCTGAACGCGGATGGCACAACCCGCCGGCCGGTGGAGGAATTCCTGACATTCTTCTCACTCGGGGCCGACAAGGTGTTCACCGACAGCCCGGATGTGGGCCGACAGATCGTGGACCAGCTGGCGGCCGGCGATGGTGCCATCGCCGCCGCCAACGCCACGGGCGGAAACGACATCTGGGTCTACGAGGCCGCCGCGCTGACATCCGCCAAGGCCAGCAGCGGCGTCGACACGGCCCTGTTTGCGGGAAGTGGGCGCATCGTGTTGCCGGACGGCATCGAAAACATCGAGCTGCGAGGCGAAAACGACGTCACCATCATCGGCAATGACCGGGGCAATCATGTTACCGGCAACGCAGGCAACAACATCGTGGTGGCTGGCGCCGGGGCGGATCACGTCTTCGGCGGCGACGGCTATGATGCCGTGCTGTTCTCCGACAGGATGGACGCCTATTGCATCTTGGTGAAGGATGGCGAGGCAACCGTGACCGAGAAGGCGACGGGCATGACCGACCGCTTGAATGGCGTGGAGAGCCTGCTGTTCCTGGATGGCCAGCGCCAGATCGGCTGCGGGGGAGGCGACTGGATCGGTTCCTGATCGCCACGGCGACAGAACCGGCCCGGCAGTGCCGGCTGCATGATGGGGGCGGGAGCGACCGGCACTATGCCACGGGCCGGTCCATTTCCTGTAAGCTGTTCTTGCTAGCCCGAGAGGCGCGCCCGGCCCGATGCCGGGCGCGGCTGAGCCGCCAGGAGACGCCAGCATGGCCCGCACGCCCCGATCCGCATCGCCGCGCAAGAAAGCCGGTCAGGGTTCGCCGGATGAGGAAGCGTTGCGGCGCTTCATCCGGACCCGCGGCAGCGAGTATCTGCGTCGGCCGAATGTCACGTCCATCGGGATCGGCCACAAGGTCAAGGGCGGGCGGGACACGGGGCAGCTTGCCATCCAGTTCACGGTGGGGCGCAAGCTGGAGCCGCAGCGCCTCGAGGCCGAAGGACTTCCCCCACTCCCCTCCAACATCGTCATCGAGGGCCTCGAGATCCCGACCGACGTGCTGGAGCGCCGGTTCCGTCCGAGCTGGGAGCTGGTCGAGCCGGAGCAGCTGACGAAGGATCTCCGCAAGCAGCGGCTGGATCCGGTACGGCCCGGCTGCTCCATCGCGCATGAGCGCGAAACCGCCGGAACCCTCGGCGCCATCGTCTATGATCTGCATGACGGTGCCGCCCTGGGGCTTTCCAATTGGCACGTGCTCCAGGGGCCGAACGGCAGCATCGGAGACGCCGTGCTGCAGCCCGGCCCGTTCGATGACAACCGGACCGAGCGGAACCGGGTCGGTTCGCTGCTCCGCAGCCATCTCGGCGCCGCAGGGGATTGCGCTGTGGTCCGGCTGGAGGAGCGCGGCGCGGCCTCGGAGATCATCGGACTGGGCGTGACACCGAGGCGTGTTGCCCGCGCGGCACTGGGGGATGCGGTGGTCAAGTCGGGCCGTACCACCGGGATCACCCATGGTCGCGTCACCCGTATTGAGGTCATGGTGCGGCTCGATTATGGCGGATCGGTCGGCCTGCGGGAGATCGGTGGCTTCGAGATCGGACCGGACAAGAGCCGCCCGACGCCGGAGGGCGAGATCAGCCGCGGCGGGGATTCCGGCGCCGCCTGGATGGCGAGCGATGCGCAAGGCAGGGCGACCGACATTATGCTCGGCCTGCACTTCGCCGGCGAGAGCGAGGGCGAGACGGGAGAGCACGCCATCGCCTGCCAGGCCCATGCCGCGCTGGAAAAGCTGGATGCGCGGCTGGAACCGCCCGCTCCCGAGATGGTGCGCCAGGCGCGAGGCGAAGGCTTCGATACCGGCTTCCTGCAGGACATCGTGCCGCTCCCGGAGGCGCGCGGTGCCCGGCGCGAGGATGTGCTGGTACTGAAGAACGGGGAAACGGTGGTGCACCACACGCATTTCTCGCTGTCGATGAGCCGGTCGCGCAAGCTGGCGCTGTGGGTGGCCTGGAACATCGATGGCCGGGCGCTGAAGGGTTTCGGCCGCAAAGGCCTGGATTTCCGGATCGATCCCGAGGTCGGCGTCGAGAACCAGCTCGGCGACGAACTTTACGCCGGCAACCGGCTGGATCGCGGGCATCTGGCCCGGCGGGCGGATCTCGTCTGGGGGCCGGATGCCGAGGCCCGCCAGGCCAACCGGGACTCCTTCTACTTCACCAACATCACGCCGCAGCATCAAGTATTTAACCAGAGTGGTGCGGGCGGCCTCTGGGGAGAACTGGAGGAGGCCATCATGGAGGAAGCGGAGATCGAGAGGCTGCGTCTTTCCGTGATGGCCGGTCCCCTGCTCGAGGAGGACGATCCCGTGTACCGCGATGCCAGGATCCCGCGTGCCTTCTGGAAGATCGTCGCCTATCGCGATGCCGATGATGGCGACCGGCTGACAGCCCGCGCCTTCATCATGACGCAGGAGAACTTGCTGGACCGGATCGAGACCTTGGAGCTGGATCCCTTCCGGCTGTTCCGCGTCCCTGTCACCGAGGTGGAGCGGCGCACAAGCCTGGATTTCGGCACCTTGAGGCTGGCCGACGCGAGCAGGACGTCACCGAGTACCCAGTATCGTCGCCGTGAGAGGCATGCCGCCGCCGTTCTGGAGGTCCGAAGCCGCATCGGCATCACGATGTGACGGTCGGCGGAGGCTTGCCTCCAATCCGGTGCCGATGGGGCCGGATGGGCGCCTCAAGGCGCGGCCTGCCGGGACCAAGGGTCCGAGCCGCGGTTGATCCGGATCGATGGGGCGCTGGCGCAGCGCGTGCCACCATCCGGATCGAGGAGGGCTAGGTTGTTTCGTGCGTCAGCCTCGCTTCTCGTCGCACTGGCGGCCCCGCATCGACCGCTTTCCTCGTCTCGCCGATGCCCCGATCTCCTCGGATCGGGGTTGGCAGAGAACAAGAACCGCTCCCGCTGCGTACAGCGCCTCACGCAGACCCGGTTCTGCCGCGAGGATGCGGACTCCGGCTCCCCGCTGCTCAAGCACCGCCAAGGACAGCTCCGAGATGCAGCGGTCTGCAGCCAGTTCATCGTTGAAAAGCACGACGAGCAGCGACTCGCTCCATTCTGCGGCAAGGCAGGAGGTCGGGTAGCCGGAGGCTGCAGGAGGAAAGGAGGCGGGAGAGGAGATGTGCATGGCGGCCGCCTGTTAGCACCGGACGAAGCTTCGCAGGATGACGTTTTGAATGTGCCGGGCCCGGCCCCACAGCGAGCGCAGATTGGAGGCGACTTGGTCACGCCAGAAGCCGATTCCGGTGCGCCGCAGAAAGCAAGTCATCGGCCTTCTTGATCACGGGCGGCTTGAAGCCATGCGATGGCGGCCATGGCGCGCCGCCGACGCGGCAGGAAGGGGGTGCGGCGATTCATCGGGTGACGGATGGCGGGCACGGGAAAGGTCCCCGGGCCGCCTGATCCGGGCATGCCACCAGAGCATCGGGATTTTCCCGGACAGCGCTGAGGTGGCAGCCGAAGCCGCCACCTCGCCACGGTGTTGGATCAGGCGATCCAGAAATCCTGCGCCGTCAGCGCCAGATCACGGCCCAGGAAGCCGATGCGCACGGCATCGCCACCTTCCGAACCGTTCTGGTCATAGTAGAGGTTGCCGTTCTCCGCATCGTACAGCAAAGCCGCGGCATCATCGCCGCGCAGCGCGAAATCATCCTCGGACAGCGCACCCGGCTTCCCCAGGGCCGTGAACACCTCCGCGGACAGTTCCAGCCGATCTTCGCCCACGGTGAAATCGGCGATGCGCTGAAGCGTGCCTGGCTCCAGCGTGCCGAAGACGAAGGTGTCGCTGCCGGCGCCGCCCTGAAGACGGTTATTGCCAGCGCCACCCGCCAGACGATCATCGCCTGCGCCGCCGAGCAGGCGGTCATCGCCGGCTCCGCCGCGCAGATCATCGTTGCAAGCGCCACCAGCCAGCAGATCATCGCCCGTGCCGCCGCGCAGCAAATCACGGCCCTCACCGCCATCCAGACGGTCGTCGCCGGCACCGCCCCGGAGCTCATCCTCGCCGGCCAGGCCGCGCAAGCGATCATCGCCGGCGTTGCCGATCAGCACGTCATCGCCCTCATCGCCTTGCAGGCGGTCGTCGCCGGCTCCGCCACGCAGCACATCATCACCTGCCAGGCCACGGATCACGTCATCGCCGGCGTTGCCGCTGATCAGATCTCCCGCATCGGTGCCGGACAGCCGATCATCTCCGTCGGTGCCATCCACGGGGACCGCTGGAAGATCGCCATCGACCGGCACCGTATCCTCCCGCAGCGCCAGGTTCTGGATGCGCTCATCCTCCACCGCGCCGGTATCGGCCTGACGGAAGGCAGCTTCCGCCGTGCCATGCTTCGCCGCGAGATACTCGGCCAGGGCGTCCTGCTCGGTGCCGCTGTCGGCGAAACTGGCGGCGCCCTCGTCAAGGGCCCCGTTGTCGAGGAGGTCGGTCCGCTCATCGGCGTAGAGGCCGATCGGATAGCCGTCCCCGCCATCGGCCAGGAAGCTGAGCGTCACCATCTTGATGGCACGTCCGGCATCGCCGACCAGCGCACCGTCGGCGACCACGGTGTCGAGCACCGTTCCCGCATCGTCGAGGATCGCGAGGTTGCGGATCCGGGTGCCGGCCGTAGCGACGCTGCCATCCTCGTTCAGCACCTGGGCCGTGCCAGTGGGATCATAGCTGAACGACACGCCGCCGACCTGGCCGAACGACCCCGGCGTTGCTCCCTCGGCCACACCGGCCACGGCATATTCGAAGATGCGCGCCAGCTCCTCGGCACTGACCGAAACAACGGACAGGGCATTGTTGAAGCGCAGCGAGTTCTCGATATCCAGCTGACTGATCGCGCCTTGGGGCTTGCCGGCATCCGGATTGGCGCCCGGCGGCAACTCGCCGGCCTCGGCACCCGTGCCGATGGTGCCGATCTCGGCGCGGATGCCACCGCCGTTCTTGATCGACACGGTGACTTCGTCATCGACCTGCTTGGCGACGTAGAGATTCGCATCGGCAGACAGGTTGCCGAGGTTGGTTTCCTCCGTGCGGACCTCCGCCCGGCGGCCTTCCAGAAATACCTCGGTGAAGCCGAACAGGTTGCCATCCTTGGTGTTGATGACCCCCCCGATGGCATCCGTCAGGGCCGTCACCTCACCGCCGCGGCTTCCTTCGGCATAGGCGTCATCCGTGCCCCACAGCGCGGACACGGCTTCCTCGTTCACCGCGTAGGCGCCCGAGCTAGCCGGATCGAGGCTGTCCGGGACGATGTGACCCTGTTCATCGAAAGTGACCTGCAGGCGGCCGACATAGCTGTATTCATTGCCGGTGTTGACTACGGCAACGCTGTTGCCATCGGCGCCGGTGACCAGCACGGGATAATCCTGCGCCGCGACGTCACCGGGCTGCAGCGCATCACCGGCATCGGCAAACACGGCATGGCTGCCGCCGGCGATGATGACATCCACACCGGACAGCTTGGCAGCCAGATCCAGTTCCAGCTGATATTGCTGCAGATGGCTCAGCAGCACGATCTTGTTGATGCCTTGGGCCGCCATTTCGTCAACCAGGGGCTGCAGGATGGTGGCCAACTCATCGGTATTATCGACACCGCCATCGCCGGACGGGTCCAGCAGTTCAACACCGCCCGGCGAGGAGATGGAGGCGAGCAGCTGGGTGGTCACGCCTAGCACACCGATCGTTTCGCCACCCTCGGTGATGGTGGTCCAGGGAGCGATCTGCGGCGCGGCGGCCTCCGCCGCAAGCGCCTCGGCGGAGGAGAGATCCCCGGCCGTGGTGGCGTAGTCGGCGGCGTTCAGCAGCAACTCGGTGTAGATCGCGGCCAGCCCGGCCTCTCCACTGAAATCTAGGTTGGCCGAAAGATAGGGGAACAGCGCGCCGATCGCGCTCACCTCGCCTTCATCCTCGGCAAAGCCGATGGCGTCCGCGACGACGTTGGGTCCGAGATCCCATTCGTGGTTGCCGAACACGCTCGCCTCGACACCGATGGCGTTGAGGATGGCGATGTCGGCGGCGGCCGGGCTCAACGACAGGCCGGCCAGTTGCTCCTTCGGCACCCCCAGCAGCCAGGCATAGAGATCCTGGTACTCGTCCTCCACGGAGGCATCCGAGCCGGCGGCGAGGAATGGGCCAGGCAGGTAGTTGTCGCCGGATGAGAGCGTGATGCTGTTCTCCGCCTCATCCTCCAGCTTGTCGACGATCGCGGCGAACTGGCTGGCGCGATCCACGGCGGCCAGGCCGCCCTCGAAGTCGGAGGCATGCAGGATCTGCAGCGTGAAGTCGCCCTCCGCCGGCGCCTCCGTTTCGAGCCGGTGCGCCGTGACGATGCCGGACCCCTCATTCGGCGCGATCAGCATCGGGCCGCCCACAGCGCCCGGTGCATCCTCGGCAGCGACGAAGTGGATCACCTCCGGCGCGTCATCGGTGGGAATGATGCCGGCATATTCGACCTGGTCGGGGCCGTTGATGGCGAAGGCCATCACCGAATCCGCCCGCTCCAGAGCCAGGAAGGCGTAGAGCTGGCCATTGATCGTGCCCATGGTGACGCTCTCCGGCTCCGGACCCTTGCTGTCGGAGCGGCCGTCATCCAGCAATTCCGGCGCGTCCTGCGCCAGCATGCGTTCCATCATGTCGCCGGCGTCGTAGGTCTGCTTCAGACCATCCTCGGTCACTTCCCAGATCGAAAAGGAGCGTGCGCCAAAGCTGTAGAGCTTGTCGAAATTGCCATCGCCGTCGACGTCGCCATCGGCGGTGGAGATTTCCAGCCGGCCCAGCACGTCATCCTGCTGCAGCGCCGCGGCATCCGGGAAGGCCTCCGGGTCCAGCACCACCTCGCCGATGCGCGCCACATCGCTGTAATCGCCCCACTCGGCGGCATCGCCCTCATTGGCGGTGATCAGGTAGGTCTTGCCTTCCAGCGTGAAGCTGGCAAGGCCATCGGGCATGTACAGCCCGTGCAGGGGAGCGGTGACGACGTTGCTGGCTTCGTCCGCGTCGGTGGTGTCGAGGCCCTGCCCCTCCACCGAGTGGTCCTTGGTGCCAAGCCCATGGACCGCGGTGAAGCGGCCGCTGGCGATGTCCAGCACACCGATGGCGTTGTTCTCCTGCAGCGTCACGTAGGCGGTGGCGCCATCCGGGGACAGGGCGATGTATTCCGGCTCCAGATCCGTCCGGGCAGTGATTTCCTCAACACCGGTGATGCGCACACCATCGGCACGGAGCGCGTCCGTGTTGAAGCAGTCAAAGCCGGCAAAGCGGCTCTCGCCGGTCGCGACGTCGATGATGGCGATCCCACCGACCGGATCGCCGGAAGCCCCGGCGCCGTAGCCGTCGTTGGGCTCACCTTCGATCGCAACCAGAAGCTGCTTCCCGTCAGGGGTGAAAGTCACCATGTCCGGGACAGCGCCGACTTCCGTGACGCGCAGGAGTTCGGCCGAGCTGCCATCGGCATTCAGCTGATAGAAGGCGACCACACCATTGCCGCCAGCCTCGGCACTGTCATAAGAAGCCGCCACCACGTCGCCATGCACAGCGACACTGTTGCCATTGCCGAGATCGCCGAGATCGCTGGCAGGCAGAGAGAAACGCGGCGTACCGTCGGCAGCGTTCAGCGCCTGGACGCCTTCCGGCCCGAGGATCAGCGCGAGGCCGCGCTGGCTGTCATAGGCGCTCACTTCAGCGCCCCCTGCGAGCCCTGCTCCGACGTCCGAAGTCCAGAGCAGATCCTTGCCGAGCGTCGCCATGTTTCTTCCCTTCCGGAACTTGATCGGAAGCGGCAGAGTTAGTCGAGACTTACTGATCGTACATGCATGGTTCCATGACAATGCGATGGCTTCACAAGGCCTTACTTCAAGTCTCTGGTCACCACATTCCACTATTCAGTTTACTGGAAGTCCCTGGAGGCATTCTCGCTGTGGCGGCCGATCAGTTGACTGAACATGCTGCCGGGACACCCGCATGATGAGTGCCTTCTCGCTGATCCGAGGCAGCGGAAGGCCCGGGACACGGGTTGCGTCGGGCCCGCTCCATGCGCCGAAGCCGCGGAGTTCCGGGTCACCTGGGGCGCTGGTGGCAAGGCGAATGGCGATGCGCCGGCGGATGCCGGCCTCTCCGGCTGGCCGGCGAATCTCCGCATGAGGGCAAAGGCATGTCAGGGCCGATGGCCCGGGTCTCCCCACAACCGCCAGCGCATCCGGACGATCGGTCGAGCGCATCAATCCGGAGTGTGGGATCGAGCCGGCGAACATCGGTGACCTTCCCGATCATGCGTCGGCGTCGCGGCTTTCCAGATCGGGCTGTTCGCGGATCGCTCCCTTGCCGGTTACGGCGCGAGTCCGGCCTTTACCGCAGACGGCACCTGTGTTGCCGCGCTGCCATCCGACGCAAGAGCGATTTCCGCCTCCAGCGCCTCCAACGCGAAGGGCAGGGAAAGTACACTGCCAAATGACAGAGCCGCGGCGGCGAGCGGGCTTGTCAGTACTTCCCGCCCTTCGACATGGGCGCGCAGGAAGCGCCTCAAGGGCAGCGATACGATCTCCGGCACCTGCCCGAGCGAGGAAACCCAGAGCAGAAGATCCGCATCGAGCGGGGAAAGATCTTCCGGCGAGAGGGGAGCGAAGAAGCCCTGCGTCCGGCTCAGCCTGCCCAATGCAGCCGGAGCAACGAAGCCGAGTTCGGAAAGGAAGCGGCTACGGGTATCCTCCGGCATGAACACGCCGCTTTCGCCGCCATGATTGTATGCGGCCACGGCGCTGCGCCCGGCCCATTCCGGATGGCGTGCGCGGGCGGCGGCGAAGGTTTCGCGCAGTCCGGCGATGAGCTTCTCCGCCTGGGATTGTCGTTCCAACGCCTGGCCGAGGCTTTGCACCACGTCATGCCAGGCCATGCCGAAGGGGGGCCGATCGGCGGAGTGCATCAGTACCGGCGCGATGCGGGAAAGAACGGCGTATTGTTCCGGCGAGATTCCGGAGCCGATGCCGATAATGAGATCGGGCTCCAGCACGGCAACGGCCTCGACCGAGATCTCCCGCGGCAACAGGATCGGCTGCTGAGGACCGCTGGCCAGTGGCCGCGCCCAGGGCCAGAGGCCGCCAGGTTGGTCCCCAAACCAGTGTCGGAGCGCGACAGGCATGACCCCAAGCGCCAGAACCGTATCATGCGCGGTGAAGCCCAGGGATACGACCCGGCGCGGCGGCGCAGGCAGCAGGATCTCGCCATAGGCGTGACGGATGCGAGTGCCGCTACCGGCCAAGGCAGGTGCGGCGAGGCCGCCGGCAAGGGCGGCGAGTACTAGACGGCGGCCGACAGGCCGAAGAGGCCACGCCGTGCTCCATCCAGTGGAAGGAGCCGGCGGCGGCCCGACGGGCCCGTATGGGATCCGCGCGCTCCTCAGTGCCGGTCCTTCCTGGCGGCCTTGGCGGCGTTGTGGCTCGCCAGAACAGAGGCGAGACCCGGCCGCTTGCGGAGGTTTGCCCTGCGCTCGGCCTCCCGTGCTTCCTCCTCGGCGCGCCGCTGCGCGATTTCGGCTTCCCGCTCCGCACGTTGGCGGGCGACCTCGGCTTCCCGGGCCAGGCGGCGGGCGGTGACGCGAGCTTCACGGGCCTGAGCGATTTCCAGGCGCTCGGCACGACGCGCGGCGACTTCCGGATCGTCCGCAGCGGGCCGGTTGCGGAAGGCCTCCAGCATCGCCTGCTTGGCCTTGGCCGCGTCCTCCAGACGCTGGGCAATGGTTCCGGATTTTGCTTTGGCCATGACAAGTGCCGACTTCTGAAAGGAATGGAGGGATCGATCCGCGCGGTCATATACTGCTGGCCCGCTTGCACGCCAACTCCGTTCCGCATCTCATTTCTGATTGCGCAGGGATCAGTGCTCGACATGTGCCCGACTTGTCCGCCGGCAGCATTCCGTGAAAATCGCCCCGGCACCCGGCGGTCATCCCAGATGCTTCGAACCGCGTCTCCCGCACCGTATCCGGCAACGGGTGTGTCCGGCTCAGTCTGCCGCAGCGCCTCCTGTGCCACCTTGCGCGCCATTTGGAAGATCAGCGTAGTCGCAGGGGCAGGATAGCCCGCCTCGAGCAGCACGGCGCGCAGATGATCAAGGCGCTGTTCCAGCCCGTGCTGGAATTCCTGTGTCGGACAATCGGGCAGGTGATCAGCGCCGCCGGCACCAACCTCCCCCGGCAGATGAAAATCGGTCTTTTCGTGCGGATCGGATATGGAGCTTTTCTCCAGAGGTTCAGCCGGAAAACGGTTCCGGCCGCTTCGAGTTTATGATCCGGAACTTGATTGAAAGGTTTCCGCCCGTACCGCGCCGCTCCAGCGCAAGCCGGCTTGCTGCTCCCGGCTGAAGGAGACTGCTCGGCGGCGGACAACGCCAGTACACCCGTCCGGATCCTGCCTTCGTGCCGTGGTGGGGCGGCCAGCCGCGTTCTCGAGGCCCGGCCTCCAGGTCAGCCTCCTCGGCTTCGCGGCACGGCCAGCGCATCGGGCACAGTATAGGCCCGGACGTTGGGCGGCAGATTGATGTGATGTCCTTGCGGGTACGTCACCTCGGCTGCCGCCTCGACGGCAGGGCCGGTCGCGGCGCCGAGGACCACCGATCCGGAAAGAAGGAGAGACCTCGCTGGCACAGCCGTTTTCCTTTCTGCGCGCGTCAGGACAGGTGGCGAAGCGCGTCACGGCGTCCCGCCAAGCCGGCCGGCCATGCTCGCTGCGAGCGGCGGGGAGATCTGCAGGGGTGGGGACGATCAGTGTCTGGGAAATCGGGAGCCGAATCCGCTGGCTCGTCCAGATTTCATCACGGCGTCGGCAGGGGGGAAGTGCAGCCCGCGCCTGGGTTCGGCATAGCCACGCCGCGACACCGGGCCAAGCGTCGGACTGCGCCGCATCCGAGGCTCTCCCGGCTTCTGCGGCCACCCAGCCTTGCGCCGAAATGGGACGATCGCGCCCGCCGGATCCGTCCCGATGACATCATGCCCGGCGCGAGCCTGGAACTGCATCCTTGCTGCGACCTTTGGAAAAGCTGATAGGCATCGACCATCGTGCGGCCGCACCCGCCGGCTCATGCCTTGGCGAGGCCCAGCGCCCGCAGCAGCTCGGCGGCTGTTGTCGCGTAATCGCGCGCGAAGCGGTCGGCTTCCTCCGGCGTTTCCCACATCGCCACGATACCACGTTGCGCCAGCATGCTGCGCACTTCGGGCCGGGCCTGCGCCCGCGCCGAGGCCTCGAGGATGCGGCGGTGCAGTTCCTCCGGCAGGCCGCGCGGCGCCACCAGGGCGAACCAGTTCTCGAAGGTCCAGTCGATGCCCTGTTCGGTCAGCGTCGGCAGGTCGGCCAGGATGTCCAACCGGCTCCGGCCCATCACCGCCATGCCGCGCGCCTGGCCCGCGTCGATCAGCCCCTTGCCTTCGATGGGTGAGCAGGTGGCCAGGCTGATGCCGCCTGCCACAACATCCTGCATGGCCGGGGCGCCACCCTGCGAGGGCACCCAGCGCACCGTGTCGGCACTCATCCCGCCCGCGCGCAGCAAGCCCGCCAGCGCGATGTGCCAGGAGCCGCCGATCCCGGACCCGGACGCCGTAAACTGTCCCTTGCGGCCTGCCTTGATGGCGTCGAGCATGTCCTGCACCGTGCGCCACGGGCTGCCTGCCCTGACCGTGACGCCTGCCGGGATCGTCGCGAGACGGGAGAGGATATCGAAGTTGTCCGGTGAGATGTCGGACATGCCGAGCGCCCGGAAATAGGAGAACTCGGAACTAGCCACGCCGAGCGTGTAGCCATCCGGCCGGGCCATGCTGATGGCGCTATGCCCGACGACGCCGTTGCCGCCGGTGCGGTTCACTACATTGACCGGCGTACCGATCTCCTGCTCCAGGCCGGAGACGAAGATGCGGGTCACGCTGTCTGCGCCGCCTCCAGCCGCCCACGGAACCATCATCGTGACGGGCCTCGCGGGCCACGCCTGTGCCCGGGCAAGACGTGGCGCGGCCAGCAAACTGCCGGCAAGCAAAGGCAGATGCCGCCTGTACATCGCAGATCACTCCCCTTCGCCGTGGCGGGCTGGCCCCCATACCGGAACCTTCACGACGCCACGACCGTCAGAACTTGTCCGCCGGCGATCCCCAGGGGTCAAGCAAAAGGCTCCGGGCCGACCAGGGCCAATCCCTCATGCCCCACCATTCATGCCGATGTTGAAGCGAGGCCGCGTGCGGCTGCATGATCTCCACCGAGGTGCAGGCCTCCCTCGCCAAGGGCAGCAGCCGATCCCTCTGATGGACCGGAAGCCGTCCGCCCGATGGCCCGGTTTCGCGAGGAGCGGAACGTCAACACCGGTGAAGCCGGTGAAAGACTCACCGCGAAACGTTCATCATGATCCGGTTCCCGATGCAGCCGCCGGATCGTCGGGGTTCCAGTCGCGGGCCGCGTGTCCGGATGGAGCTTCGAGCACCTCCCGCACCTTTTCAACCAATGCTTCCGCAACGGGGGAGAGCGAGCGGTCGCTGCGGCAGATCAGGCTGACAGCGCGGCGGATCGGCGGATTGCCGATCGGCCGGACCGCCAGTTCCGGTGCCATCCTGATCTCGGCGGCCGAGGACGGGATCAGAACAATTCCCAGGCCGGCACGCGCCATGCTGACCAGGGTGCCCATATGCACCGCCTCCTGCGCCGCGGCGACGATGTGCCCGGCTGCCGCGAAGGCATCATCCACCAGCCGGCGAATGGAACTGTCGGCCTCCAGCAGCAGCAACCGCTCCCGGGCCAAGGCGGACAGGGGGATGGCCGACAGTGCCGCCAGGGCGTGGCCGGGCGGCAACACCGCCAGGATCTGGTCCTCGAACAATCGTTGCAGCGACAACTCCCCGCCAGGCTTCAGATCCGTCGCGATGCCGAGATCCACCTCCCCGGCGCGGACGAGGTCATAGACCTGCCCGGTCACGGCTTCGCGGACCCGCACCTGCAGACTGGGATGGCTCTCGCGAAGCCGCGCGATCGCGCCGGGCAATACGCTGGACGCCACAGACGGCAGGGCCGCCAGCCGCACCATGCCGCGGCGGCGGGCCGCGAGGTCCTGCAGCCCGGCAATGGTGTGGTCGAGTTCTTGCAGCAGGGGCTCCAGCGACCGGGCCAGCTCACGACCGGCTGCGGTCGGCTCCGCGCCCTTCGGAATGCGGTCCAGCAATTTCAGTCCCAGGCTGTCCTCGAGCTGACGGATCTGCACGGTCAGCGCCGGCTGGGTGATGTTCAGCAATCCTGCTGCGCGGGTGAAACTGCCGTAGCGCAGCACCGTGCTGAAGGCGCGCAGCCCCTTGAGTGTTACTGCCATCAAAAATCTTTATCGCACAGGAAAATCATTTCAATTGATTTATGGGGCTTCGAAGGTCCGAACTCCGCTCGAAACGCCCCATCGAAAAGGGCGACAACGGAGAGGATGCCGATGTCCACGATGACGGAACGCCGATATTTTGTTCGGGCGGAGGATGTGCCCGGCTACAGTCCGGCCAATCACACCGGCACGGTGAACCGGCGGCTGATCGGACCGGAAACGGTGGGGGCCGAGACCATGGAGGTGCTGCTCGGCAGCATCGAGCCAGGCCAGGGAGCTGCGCCGCATGCGCACCCCGGCATGGAGCAGGCCTGCTACATCCTTTCCGGCCGTGCCCGTGCCGAAGTGGGTGGCCAAAGCCGCGAGATCGGGCCTGGTGAGATGTGCTTCTTTCCGGCCGGCGAGGAGCACATCTTCACCGTCGTCGGCCCCGAGCCGGTGAAACTGCTGGTGATCTATTCACCACCGTATGGCGAGGACCCTGCCAAGGTGATCCGCCACTTGGCGGGGCTGCAGGCATGACCCGCCGCCGCAGCCTGCTCCGGGCCGCCGCGGCGCTGCCAGCCCTGCCGCTGCTCGCGCCCTCCCGGACCCGCGCCCAGGGCGGCAGCAGCCGGAGCGCCGAATGGAAGCCAGACCGCTCGATCACCCTGGTGGTCCCCTTTGCTGGGGGCAGCGGCACCGACGCGGTGGCCCGCATCCTGGCCGACCTGCTGGGCTCGCGCCTCGGCGTGCCGGTGGTGGTGGACAACCGTGCCGGCGCCAATGGCACCATCGCGGCCGCGCATGTGGCGCGCGCGGCACCGGACGGCACAACCCTCTTCGTCACCACCAACACCACCCATTCCGCCAATCCGTCGCTGATGAAGCACATCGATTACGACCCTGTCGCGGACTTCACGCCGGTCGCGCGGGTGGGAAACCTGCCCTTCATGCTGGTGGTGGGCGAAGCCGTGAAGGCGCGGAGCGTGCGCGACGTGCTGGAGATGGCGCGCCAAGCCCCGGGCCAGGTCAGCTACGCCAGCGGCAACAGCACCGGCATCGTGGCCGGGGCGACGATGGCGCGGATGGGCGGCGTCCAGATGCTGCACGTGCCTTATCGCAGCACACCGCCGGCCATGACGGACGTGATCGCGGGCCGCGTCACCTGCATGTTCGTCGACATCGCCGCCGGCCTCGCCAACACCCAGGCCGGCAAGCTGCGCGTGCTGGCGATGAGCACGAAGGAGCGCTCGGCCCTGATGCCGGAGGCGCCCTCCATGGCCGAGGCTGGATTGGCAGGCTTCGACATCAACTCCTGGAACGGTGTCTTCGGTCCCGCGAAGCTGCCGCCGGAGGTCGTCGCGACGCTGAACACCGCGATCCGCGAGGCGATCGGCCGCCCGGAGGTCAGGCAGCGCTTCGCCGCCATCGGCTTCGAGGCATTTTCCGGCCCGCCGGCGGAGCTGGACGCCTTTGTCCGCGCCGAGCTGGTGAAATGGCGCGACCTGATCGAGGCGGCCGGGATCGAGAAGGAATGACCGCCCTCGCCGGGCTGCGGGTGCTGGATGCCAGCACCGTGGTGATGGGGCCCTACGCCACCCGGTTGCTGGCCGATCTGGGCGCTGAGGTGCTGAAGGTGGAGCCGCCGGAGGGCGACGTGATCCGCCGCGCCGGCCAGGGCGGCGCCATCTTCGCCCATCTCAACCGCGGCAAGCGCGGCGTGGCACTGGACCTGAAGGCGCCGGACGGGCGCGAAGCCTTCCGTGCGCTGGCGGTGGGGGCCGACGTGTTGGTGCACAACATGCGTCCCGAGGCCGCCGCGCGCCTCGGGCTGCGGCAGGAGGATCTGGCGACGCTGAATCCCCGACTGGTGGTGGCCTGCGCCTATGGCTATGGCGCGGGCGGCCCTTACGCCGCGCGCCCGGCCTATGACGACCTGATCCAGGCGGCGAGCGGGCTGGCGGACACCATCGGCCGCGCCGCCGGCGGCGACCCGCGCTACGTGCCGCTGACGCTGGCGGACCGCGTGGTGGGCGCGCACCTGGCCTTCGCCATCGCCGCCGCCATCGCCTGCAGGGACCGCACGGGCGTGGCGCAGCAGGTGGAGGTGCCGATGTTCGAAACTTTCGCCGATCTGGTGGCCGGCGACCACCTCGGCGGGCTCAGCTTCGATCCGCCCGAGGGCGGCCCCTATTACGCCAGGCTGATGTCGCCGGAACGCCGCCCCTACCGCTCGCGTGACGGATGGATCGCGGTGCTGCTGTACAGCGATGCGCATTGGCGCCGCTTCTTCGCGTTGATCGAACGGGAGGACCTGCTGGAAGACCCGCGCCTCGCCAGCCACGCGGCGCGGCAGGCCAATATCGACCATGCCTACGCGCAGGTGGCCGCAGCCCTCGCGCATCGCGACACGGCGGAATGGCTGCGCCTGCTGTCCGAAGCGGACATCCCCGCCGCGCCGGTCAATGACATCGCCGCCCTGCGCCTGGACCCGCACCTCCGGGCCACCGGCTTCTGGCGGGAGGTGCCGCTGCCGGATGGCGGCACCCTGAACACCACGGCCCCCTTCGGCCGCTGGTCCGCCACGCCGCCGGCCCCGCCCGGCCCGCCGCCATCCTGGCCGGCGCCCGGCAGCGCCGCCTGGGAGACCCGCTGATGGATTTCTCCCTTTCCCCCGACCAGGAGGCGCTGCGCGAGGCGATCGCGCGCATCTGCGCCGGCTTCGGCGACGAATACTGGCTGGCCCGCGACAGGGACGGCCTCTTTCCGCGCGAATTCTGCGCCGCCCTGGCGCGCGACGGCTGGCTCGGCATCTGCATTCCGGAAGACTATGGCGGCGCCGGCCTCGGCATCACCGAGGCGGCCATCATGATGCAGGCCATTGCGCAATCCGGCGCCGGCATGACGGGCGCCTCCGCCGTGCACATGAACATCTTCGGGCTGAACCCGGTGGTGGTGTTCGGGACGAAGGAGCAGAAGCGCCGCATGCTGCCGCCCTTGGTGGCGGGGCAGGAACGCGCCTGCTTCGCCGTCACGGAACCCAACGCCGGCCTCGACACGACGCAGCTGCGCACCCGTGCCGAGAAGCGCGGCGACCGTTACGTGATCAACGGCCAGAAGATCTGGATCTCCACCGCGCAGGTGGCCGAGAAGGTGCTGATCCTGGCCCGCACCACGCCGGTCGAGCAGGTGAAGCGCCGGACGGAAGGGCTGAGCCTGTTCTACACCACGCTCGACCGCCGCCGCGCCGATGTGCGGGAGATCGAGAAGATGGGCCGCAAGGCGGTCGATTCCAACGAGATCTTCTTCGACAACATGGAGGTGCCGGAGGAGGACCGGATCGGCGAGGAAGGCCGCGGCTTCGAATACATCCTACATGGCCTGAACCCCGAGCGCATCCTGATCGCGGCCGAGGCCGTGGGACTGGGCTTCGTGGCGCTGGAGCGTGCCACCGAATACGCCAAGGATCGGCGGGTCTTCGGGCGTCCCATCGGGCAGAACCAGGCCATCCAGCACCCGCTCGCCGCCAACTGGATGGAGCTGCAGGCGGCGCGGCTGATGATCTTGCAGGCGGCCTGGCGCTACGACCAGGGCATGCCCTGCGGCGCCGAGGCCAACGCCGCCAAGTACCTCGCCGCAGAAGCCGGCTTCAAGGCCTGCCAGCAGTCGGTGATGACGCATGGCGGCTTCGGCTATGCCCGCGAATACCATGTGGAACGCTTCCTGCGCGAGGTCATGATCCCGCGCATCGCCCCCGTCAGCCCGCAGCTCATCCTCTGCTTCATCGCGGAAAAGGTGCTGGGGCTGCCGAAATCCTACTGACGGGACCTGTGCAAAGGAGAACCGGCATGGCCGGCTTGTGGTTCGAGGAAATGACCGAGGGGCTCATCATCGATGCCGAGTGGCGTCGCACGGTGACGGAAGCCGACAACACCCTGTTCTGCGGCATGACCATGAATGTGGCCCGGCTGCACCTCGATGCCGAATACATGAAGAACAGCGAGTTCGGCCGCCCGTTGACGAATTCGCTGTTCACCCTGGGATTGATGATCGGCATGAGCGTGCACAACACCACCAATGGCACCGCGATCGCCAATCTCGGCATGACCGATGTCCGCTTTCCCGTGCCTGTCTTCGCCGGGGACACCATCGGCGTGCGCACCACCGTGCTGAGCGCCCGCGCCAGCAAGTCCCGCGGCGATGCCGGCATCGTCACGCTGCTGCACGAGGCCTACAACCAACGGGACGAGGTGGTGGCGCGCTGCGACCGCGCCGCGCTGATGCGCCGCCGCCCGGCGGAGGCGGCGTGATGCGGCTGCGCAACCTGCTCTTCGCGCCCGGCGATTCCGTACGCAAGAGGGATAAGGCCTTGGCCAGCGCCGCCGATGCCGTGGTGCTGGACCTGGAGGACTCGGTCGGGCCGGACAGCAAGGACGCCGCACGGGAACAGGTCGCCGCCCTGCTGCCCGGCCGCGCCCGGCGGGAAGTGGTGGTGCGGGTCAATGCGCGCGCCACTCCCTGGTATCTGCGGGATCTGGCGGCCGTGATGCCGGGCGCGCCGCTGGCGGTGATGCTGCCGAAATGCACCGGCATGGCCGACATCCTGGCATTGGATCACCACCTGGAGGCGCTGGAAACCGCCGCCGGGCTGGAGGTCGGGCAAACCGGTATCCTGGCGCTGGTGACGGAAACGGCAGCCTCCCTGCACGGGCTGGATTACCGGGGCGCGCCGCCGCGCCTGACGGCGCTGTGCTTCGGGGCGGAGGACCTGTCCTCCGATCTTGGCGTGGCGGCGCGGGATGCGGCGGGGCGCTACGCCGCGCCGGTGCAACAGGCGCGCGCCGCCCTGCTGTTGGCCGCCGGTGCCGCGGGGCTGCCCGCCCTCGATACGCCATTCCCCGATCCGCGTCAGCCGGAAGCCCTGGTGCGGGAAGCGGCCGAAGCCGCGCGTGATGGCTTCGCCGGCAAGCTCTGCATCCATCCAGACCAGATCATGCCGGTGGTCAGGGCCTTCACGCCGGACGCGGCCCGCCTGGGCTGGGCACGCAGGGTGGAGGCGGCCTTTGCGGCCCGGCCAGATGCCGGCGTGATCTCGCTGGAAGGGCAGATGGTGGAAGGGCTGCACCTCCGCCTGGCGCGCCGCATCCTGGACGCGGCGCAGTAGCGGGAACCCCAGCAACCGAGACACTTCCCGCTCAGCATCGATTCACCGCGGGCGTCCGGGCGGCCATTTTCCCGGCTCCCGGCGCGGTGGGGTCCGCCGCCTCTACGCAGCCGGTCACCGGATCCGATGTCGGCAGGCGGCGCCCTGCAGCGGTGCCGCGCCGATCGCCTATTCCCGCCACGGGCGACGCTGCCACAGCGCCCTGGCGGCGGCGTCATTGGCCATCACGAAGGCCTGGTACTCCGCACCCACGATCGGCCGCAGGGGCAGGTTCAGCCGGGCGGCCTCGGCCTTGAAGGGTGCGCCGTCCAGGGCCGCGCCGATGGCGGCTGTCAGCCGGTCGCGGATCGCGGCAGGCAGCCCGGGCGGCGCGACGAGCCCGCGGGCGGAGCCGCCGATCACGTCCAGCCCCTGCTCCCGGAAGGTCGGCACATCGGGCGTGCCCGACCAGCGTTCCGTGCCCCCCTGGGCCAATGCGCGGGCGCGGCCCTCGCGCAGCAGCGGAAAGCCCTCCCCCATGTTGAGCGAGCCAAGTGCCAAGCGATCGCCGATCAGGTCGGTGATGATCGGCGGGGTGCCATTGTAGGGAATGTGGGACAGGCGGACATCCGCCGCCGCCTCGAAGGCCAGCCCGAGCAGGTGGTCGTCCGAACCGACGCCGGCCGTGCCATAGGCCAATTCCGCCGGCCGCTGCCGCGCCGCTGCGCGCAGGTCATCCAGGCTGCGCCAGGGCGAGTCCGGCCGCACGAAGAATCCGCCGGGATCGTCCACCACATTGGCCAGAAAGGTGAAGTCGGCGATCCGGTACTGGGGCTGGCGCTCGATCGCGATGGTGTTGGCGGCCGGGGTGGTGAGGGCGCCGAGCGTGTAGCCATCCGGCGCCGCGCGGAAGATCGCCTCGAAGCCGAGCTGCCCGGCGGCGCCGACTCGGTTCTCCACCACGAAGCGGGCTCCCGGCAGGTGCGTCTGGACGTGCTGCAGCAGCACGCGCGTCATGACGTCCACGCCGCCACCCGCGGGAAATGGCACGATCGCCAGGATGGGGCGCTCGTTCGGCCATTCCGCGGCATGCGCGCTCTTGGCCAGGGTCTGCGCGGCGGCCAGCGCGAAGACGCCGAGGGCGCCGCGGCGGCGCAGCGAGAAATCGGTCATGGCATTGCTCTCCGTGTGTCGACGGCTTTCCGCCGTTCCGTCAGCGTGTCGCGGCGAGACCCGAAAGCTCCGCCACCAATTCGCCCAGGGCCGACGAATCCATCCCCCCGCGCCCGCTGTTCACCAGCGCCTCCAACATCTGCGCCGCCGTGGCGGTTGCGGGTGCGAAGACGCCGTGGTCGCGGGCGGCGGCCAGCGCCAGCCGCATGTCCTTGCGCATCAGCTCCGCCCGGAAGCCCGGCGTGGTGGTGCCTTCGATGATGCGCTTGGCATGGTTCTCCAGCACGAAGGAGCGGGCGGAGCCGCCCAGCAGCGCCTGCCGCATGGCCTCCGGTTCGAGCCCTGCCTTGCGGCCCAGCGCCAAGGCCTCGGCCACGGCCTGCAGCGTGGCGGCGACCAGCAGCTGGTTGGCCGATTTGCAGACCTGCCCCGCCCCGGCAGGCCCGAGATGCGTCAGCTTGCCGCCCACGGCGCGCAGCACCGGTTCGGCTGCGGCGAACGCGCCGGCATCGCCGCCGACCATGCAAGTCAGGGTGCCGTCGCGCGCGCCGGCGGGACCGCCGCTCACCGGGCTGTCCAGCAGAAAGGCGCCGCGGTCCCGCGCCAGCCGGTCGGCGAAGGCGGCCGTGGGCGCGGCGGCGATGGTGCTGAAATCCACCACCACGGCGCCGCGCTGCACGGTTTCCGCCACGCCAGCCGGGCCGAAGAGCACGGCCTCCACGTCGGACGTGTCGGGCAGGCAGAGCGCCACACAGGCGGCATCCCGTGCGGCCACGGCCGGCGTATCGGCCCAGGCGGCACCCGCGTCTTCCAGCGAGGACGCCTTGCCGCGGCTGCGGCTGCTGATGGTGAGACGGAAGCCCGCGCGCAGCAGGTTGGCCGCCATGGCGGCGCCCATGACGCCGAGGCCGATGAAGGCCACGGGCGCGGGCGGGGCGATGGGTTGCACGGTCATCGATGTCAGCTCCTGCGCAGCGCGGCGCGAATGTCGTCCAGCAGGGTGTCCATCGCCGTCTGGAAGCCCGGTCCATCGGCATAGCCATCCGCTTCGCCGAGGCGCTCCAGGAAACGTCGCCACGCCGGCGCGGCCATGCCCTGGCGAAAGCGGTCGTGGTAGAAGGCTACCATCTCGTCCGTCATGCCGGCGGGGCCGACCCAGCCCTTCTGGTTGTCGGCCACGACGTCAAAGCCGAGCTCGCGCAGCGTCGGCACGTCCGGCTGGGACACGGCACGTTCGGCTGAGGCCACAGCGATCGGCTTGATGTCTCCCGAGGCGACGAGGCCGCCCAGCTCGTCCGAGGCCTGGACGCCGAGGTCGATGTCGCCGCTCAGCAGCGCCTGCGCCACAGGTCCGCCGCCGGTATACGGCACATGCAGGAACTCCAGCTTGGCGCGCTGCTCCAGCATGATGAACAAGGAATGCGACAGCGTTCCGGCGCCGGCAGAGCCGTGGGTCATCCGACCGGGCTCGGCGCGCGCGGCCGCGATCACCTGCTGCATCGTGGTGAAGCGGCCGCCCTTGCCCCGCACGCAGATGAAGTGCGGGTGACGTGTCAGCCGGATCACGGCGCGGAAGGACTTTTTGGGATCATAGGGCACCTCCCGGTGTGCGGGCAGGGAGGTGCTCTCGCTGCCGCCGGCCAGCAGCAGGGTGTGGCCATCCGGCAAGGCGCGGGCCACCTGTTCCGCCGCCAGGGCGCCGCCCGCCCCCGGTCGGTTCACCACCACCATGGGCTGCGGTATGAACGGCGCCGCGGCCTCGGCCATGATGCGGGCGATCACGTCGCTGCCGCCACCTGGCGCGAAGCCGACGACGAGCTGGATCGGCCGGGTCGGCTGCCACCCGCCGCCCTGCGCCCGCAGGATGCGCGGTGCGCCCAGGGCCAGGGCCATGCCACCCAAAGCAAGGCGCCGGTTGATGAGCTTCATTGATGGATTCCTTCCCCCCGTGACGGCGTGTTCGCCGTGCTACATTGCCCGCAGCAGGTAGTCGGCGCCGCAGCGTGTGCAGATCTCGCGCAATTGCCGGTCCAGCGCCGCCGGGACCGGAATGCCATCGCGTGCGCGGCGGGTGCGCTCCGCCTCCTCCGGATCTCCCGGCACCAGTACGGGGCGCGACGGGTCTGCCGGGGCCGAGCCGCGCAACGATGCCGCCATGCCCGCCAGTTCATCCTCAAAGCCGCCCTCCGGCCGAAGGGCCCGGGGGTCGAGAGCGAGAAAGAAATGGCCGATATCGTCCGGCTCCGCCGCGCCGCGCGTGCCGGAGCGCAGCGGAGCGAAGGCGGCGCCGGTCAGCGTGGCTGACAGGATCTGCACCATCAGCCCGAGGCCGTAGCCCTTGTGGCCGCCGGTTGCCTCGGCACCGCCCAGCGGCGTGATGCCGCCGCCGGCCCGGCGGAAGATCACGTCCATGGCTTCCACAGGGTCGGTCACGGTTGCGCCGCGCTCATCGGCCACCCAGCCAGGCGGCACCGGCTTGCCGTTCAGCTCATAAACCTTGACCTTGTTGGCGGCGACGGTGGTGGTCGCCATGTCCAGCACGAAGGGCGGGCCACCGGTCATCGGCGCCGCGAAGGCGATGGGGTTGCTGCCGAGCAGCGGAACCGTGCCTCGCGTCGGCACCATCAGCATCGTGCGGGCGGAACTGGTGATCAGCGCCACCAGCCCCCGCGAAGCGGCAAGGCGGGCATAATAGCCCGCCGCCCCGAAATGATGCGAGTTGCGGACCCCCACCGCGCCGATGCCACCCGCCTCGGCCTTGTCGCAGGCCAGTTGCATGGCCACGACCGCCACGGGGTGACCGAGATTGCTGCCGCCATCAACCAGCGCCAGGGAGGGCAGGTCCCGCACCAGGCGGGGCCGGGCCTGGAGGTCCACCTGCCCCCTCTGCTGCAACCCCTCATACATCGTCAGCATCGAGATGCCGTGGCTGTCGACGCCCATGAGGTCGGTCTCGACCATGGCCTCGGCCGTGGTGTCGGCCAGGTCCCCGGGCATGCCCCAGCGCTGCAGGATGCCCAGGATTTGCCGGCGGACGCTATCCGCGGCGACCCGCAGCACGCCCGGGGCTTCGGACGGACCGGCCATTCAGCGCGAAACCTGACAGCCTTTCGCGGCCAGGCTTTCCTGGACCCAGACGCGGTCCCAGGTGCCGGCGGCGATGGCCGCGGTGGCTTGCACCTCCTTGGCGGCGTGCGCCTCAGCGGCGGCAATGACGGCGGCGGCGTCCGCCCGGGGGATGACCACCACGCCGTCCTCATCGGCGGCGATCAGGTCCCCCGGCATCACCACCTGCCCGCCGCAGGAGACGGGATAGCCGATTTCGCCTGGCCCGTCCTTGTAGGGGCCGGCGGGCGTCGCGCCGCAGGCCCAGACGCCGATATCCATCTTGCCGAGGTTGTCGATGTCCCGCACCGCGCCGTCGATGATCAGGGCGGCGAGGCCGCGACGCGTGGCGTGGCCGATCATCAGGTCGCCCGCGACCGCGATGGACAGATCGCCGCCGCCGTCGCAGACCACCACATCGCCCGGCTGCGCAAGGTCGATCACCCGGTGCAGCATCAGATTGTCGCCCGCGCGCACGCGCACCGTGACGGCATGCCCGACGACGCTGCGCTGCCCTCCAAAGGCGCGAAACCCGCCGCGCATGGCCTGCATGCGGTTCATCACGTCGCCGATATTGGCGACCGGCAACGCCGCAGCGCGTTCGATGAGGGCCGGGTCGCGGGACATCTCGCGTTCGGACACACGAAAACCAATGGTCATGGGACGATCCTCAGATGCTGATGCTGCAAGGGTGACAGTGTGAGACGACTCGCTCAGGCCGGGATGCTGCCATCGAGCGTGTCGAGCATGCGGTCCCGGCCGAGCATGATGTGGCGCTCCGCGACCTCTCCGGCCGCGGCCACGTCATGGGCCGCGATGGCGGTCAGAAGGCTCTCGTGCTCCCGCAATGACAGGTCGAGCTGCGCCGGATGCACCAGCGAGCGCCGCCGGAACAGGTGCAACCCCTTGACTGCCTGATCATAGGCGAGCGCCATCGGCGCATTGCCGCCTGCAGTCAGCACAGTCGCATGAAACTCCAGATTGTAGGCGTAGTAGTCCGTGAAGCGCCCAGCTGCCGCCGCTTCTGTCATCCGATCATTGAGGTGCTTCAATCGGATTTTGTACTCAGGGAGTGCACGGCGCGCGGCCAGGCGGGCCGCGCCGCGGAACAATGCGGCCCGCAGATCATACAGATCCAATGCGTCCTTCACGGAGACCTGCCTGACCAGGACTCCCCGGTTCGGAATGATCTCCAGCAATCCTCCCTGCTGCAGGCCGCGGACCGCCTCCCGCAAGGTGCTCCTGGAAATGCTCAGCCTTCGGGAAAGGGCCAGCTCGTTGAGCCGCTCTCCGGGGAGGACCTCACCTCGGAGGATCATGTCCTCAATCCGACGCGCGATGGCATCGACGCCCTTATCACCCTTGGGTTCCGTACGGTCCGATCCGCTGGTCCGGGCTGATGGGGAAGCAATCATTCCCGAATTGTCGACAATCTTTGCTGAGTTGGCAACACATGATTGCAGCTGCAGTGGAGGTTGATCGCCGGAAGATATTTGCCGGCTCCGAGATCTTTTTATTCAGGTTAACAGTATTAGGCGCCTCGTATTGAATAACTGATCATGCGATCTACAGAAAAAGCTATCTTGCTGTGTATATCTTGATGCTTTTCATAGAGTAAAAAACAATGGAGCCGCGCTTCCCGCGCGGCTCCATGTCAACAAAACGGCACCTCGCGAGCCGGAGAACTAACGGCGGCGGCTCCGCTTGTACATGCCCCAAAGGCTTCGAAGAATGGCGAGGTTGCGGAACAGACGAAGCATGGAAAATCCTCCTTGAAGTTCGACCTTGCGGTCATCCGATACCATCAACAGGCCGCAGCTTCGAATGTTGCGGCCGGGACCTGACCGTTCTGATTGTTCAGGCGAACGGGATCATTCGTGGCTGCTTGGCGACAGCCTGAGCGGAGAGTTTCACGTCTCGTCATCATCCATCGGAACCAGGAACACCACTTCCATGCCGTCTTCATCGTCCTCTTCCTCGGCGGCATCGTCCTCATCCAAATCCGACTCATCCAGGGCATCATCACTGTCATCGAACTGAGCCATTTCATCTTCGGATGCGGGCCGGAGATTGAGCGACGCCTGACCGTCCCAGAGCGGAGTTCCCTTTGTGCGCAGGCGTTGAAGATCCTCCCGAAAGGCCTCGCTTTCGATGATCTCGCGGGCATCGCCCTCCTCCGCATCGATCACTGCTACGGGCTTGCCGCCGATCTCAAGCGTGAACATGGCTGCGTTTCTCCTTAAGGATGCACCGCTTCAACGCAGGTGTGTCCAGTTCGTTGGAAGCGCCGAAAAGCAGCATGACCTTCGTTCCAGGGCCGGAGGCCCGAACCGTGCCGAGTTATCCCTGAAGGGTCGGGCAGAACGGGTTGGATCTGCACCGGACCGTAACTCGGGCGCCGTTCCGTGACGGAACACAAGCCACAATCCGCTTCCGTTCCGCGCTTCCCTGCAGGCGGTCCCGGATGGAGCGCGCTGACATCAGCGGACTCGGGTTCATGTAACAAAGCTGCATCCGATCGCCGGCTCCGCTCCCTCGCCTCGAACCGCAGTTCCGAGGGGCTCACGCGGCACCTGGAAGGGTCTGAGCGCCGGATGAAAAAGATTGTTAGGCTTGCGGTCCCTACGCGACGGTCTCACCCGCGGAACCACCGGGCAGGTCTTCGCCGAACAGGGCTGCCATCGAGATCGGCACGACAGTCCGAACACCGCACCTCATACGGCGTCCGCCACGGCATCCAGGCTGCGAGCACACCAATGCCATCGAGATCGCTGGGCGCCCGCGGCGATTCCGCCGCAGCCGGTTTGGTGCCGCTCGCGGCCATCCTGGTGGTGCGGCAGTGTTCGTGGGCTAATCAGCCTGAACGTTGGCTTGTCGGATCAACGCACCCCATCGCGCACGTTCGCTGCCGATCAGGGCTGCGAAATCCTCGGGCGATCCGGGGGAGAACCGGGCGCCTTCGGCTTCCAGCCGGCTTTTCAGTGCCGGCTCCTGCAGAATGCGTACACACTGGGCGTTGAGCTGGCCGATGATTTCGCGCGGCATCCCCGCTGGCCCGGCCAGCCCATACCATTGCACCGCGTCGAAGCCGGGCAGGCCCGTTTCCGCGATGGTGGGGATCTCCGGCGCGGTGGCAAGGCGTTGCGGACTGGAAACACCGAGCGCGCGCACCAACCCGGAACGCACGGGAGGCAGCGCCGGAGGACCGCCCGTCATGGTCAGGGCGATCTGCCCGGCCACCAGATCATTCATCATCGGGCCCGTCCCTTTATAGGGAACGTGCGTCATCTCGATCCCGGCGGCCGTGTTGAAGGCGACCATCGCGATGTGCGCCGCGCTGCCATTGCCACCCGATCCATAGGTCAGCACCCCAGGCCGCCGTTTCGCGAATTCGATCAGGCCGGCGGCATCGCGGACATCGACCACCTTGGGATTCACCACCAGGATGTTGGGTACCACGGCCACCAGCGCGATGGGCTGGAAGGAAGTGACTGTGTCGAAGGACAGGTTGGTATACAGCGCCGGATTGACGGCCAGGGTACCGATATGCCCCATCAGCAGCGTGTAGCCGTCGGCGGGCGCACGAGCCACCATCTCGGTTCCGATGGTGCCGCCTGCGCCGCCACGGTTCTCCACCACGAAGGTCTGCCCCAGTTCCTCGCTCAGGCGCTGGGCCATGGCGCGGGCCAGGATGTCTGTCGAGCCACCCGGCGTGAACGGAACGATCACACGCACTGGCCGGTCGTTCGGCCAGGACGTGGCGGCGCGCACCGGATAGGCCGGTGCCGTCAGCAGGGTGGTACCGACGGCCTGCAGCAGGCTCCGGCGGCACAGCGACATCATGGGCTGGTTCATGTTGTTGTCTTCCTGTCTGCTGGAACGGCACCGCAGGGACGAAGCGGTGCCTCCATCGACCGCAGCCTCAGCCTTCGAACTGCTCGACGTAGCGAAGCCCAGCCTTCTTCAGCGCAGGCCGCATGTCATAGAGGTCGAGGCCCAGAACGCCGGCGGCCAGCTTCTCGCGCTTCGCTGCCTCGTTGGCCTGGCGTTTCTCGGCGGCGGTCAACACCGTCTCCGCCTCCTTGCGCGGGATCACGACCACGCCGTCGTCATCGGCCACGACCACGTCGCCCGGCTGGACCGCGACGCCGGCGCAGACCACGGGGATGTTGACGGAGCCAAGGGTAGCCTTGACCGTGCCACGGGCCGAGACGGCGCGCGACCAGACTGGAAACCCCATCTCCCGCAGAGTTGCCAAGTCCCGTACGCCGGCATCGATCACCAGGCCGCGCACGCCGCGGGCCTTCAGCGATGTGGCCAGCAGATCGCCGAACATGCCGTCCGTGTTGTCGGTGGTGCAGGCCACCACCAGGATATCCCCCTCGCGGCACTGCTCGACGGCCACGTGGATCATCCAGTTGTCACCCGGCTGCGCCAGCACGGTGACGGCACTGCCCACGGCCGCCGCGCCCGCCCAGGCCGGGCGCATATAAGGCTTCATCAGGTTCGGCGCGCGGCCGGACGCCTCGTGCGTCGTGGACACGCCGAGCGGCGCGAAACGGTCCACCGTGGCCAGCGGCGCCCGGGCCACTCGGGTAACGACGACGGGCTTCACGCCAGCACCTCCACGGCGTCCGGGAAAATGGTCTGGTAGGCCTCGCCATAGGTCATCGGCTTGCCGGAGTTTCGGCCGCCCTGCATGCCGCGATTCAGCGCCGCCCTGTGGTAGTAATCCCAGAGGTGCTTCTGCGCCGGCAGCTGCTCGAACGCCTTCCACTTGGCGTCCCAGACCTCGGTGATGTTGAGGATGCGGTTGGGCTTGAAGCCGCATTGTTCCGGCTGGTGCGGTTCGAACTGGAACACCTGCGGCGCGGCGTAGCTGACGCCGCCCGGGCCGGGCTTGTGGCCGGCCGCCTGGGCGATGATGCGGGCCTCCTGCGCGATGCGGGACGCTTCGGGGTGGTCGACGTTGTAGGGATCCGCCACGGCGTGGGTCAGCACAAAGGAAGGCCTGACCTCGCGGTAGATGTCGATCAGGCGGTCCATCATCGCGTCGGTGATGCGCAGCGGGTAGTCGCCGGCGTCGAAGAACTCGATCTCGGCGCCGAGCACCTCGGCCGCGGCCTCGGCCTCGGCCCGACGCGCCGCCTTGCAGGCTTCCAGCGTCATGCCCGGCTGCTTCCACGCGCCCTGGCTTTCGCCGCGCTCGCCATAGGACATGCAAACGATCTTGACGCGGTAGCCGAGCCTGGCATGCAGCGCGATGGCACCGCCAGCGCGCCACACGAAATCGCCCGGATGCGCCGTGACAACGAGGCCGGATTTCTGGGTGCCGGACATGGGCCTTCCTTCTCAGCGCGCCCAGTAGAGGCGGTTCGGGTTGTCGATCAGGATCTTGCGGCGCAGCGCCTCGTCCTCCACCGCGAGGGCGAGGATGTCGACGAGATCGCCATCATTCGGCATGTCGCCGGCGATGTTCGGGTGCGGGAAGTCGGTGCCCCACAGCGTGCGGTCCGGCGCCGCCTCCGCCAGGCGGCGGGCAAAGGGCACGGCGTCGTGGAACGGGCTGCCACTGGAGGACACGCGCTCCGGCCCGCAGATCTTCACCCAGGCGAGCGGGTTCTCCATCAACTGCAGCAAACGACGGAACGGCTCCTGCTCCAACCCGTTCTTCGCCTGCACGCGGCCCATGTGGTCGATTACAAAGGGCACCTGGATGCGGGAGATCCGCTCGGCATGTTCCAGGATGTCGCCGGCATCGAGGTGCAGCACGACGTGCCAGTCCAGCGGCTGGATCCGGTCCAGCACATGGTCGAACACGTCGAGATCCGGTGTGCCGCCCAGATGCTTGACGAAGTTGAAGCGCACGCCACGCACGCCGCCCTGGTCGAGCTCTTCGAGCCCGGCCTCGGTGATCGTGCCGTCCACGATGGCCACGCCGCGATAGGCTCCTTCGCTGCGGCCGATCGCGTCGATCATGGCCGTGTTGTCGGTGCCGTGGCAGCTGGCCTGAACAATCACGGCGCGCTCCACTCCGATCGCGGCGTGAACGCGCCGCAGATCCTCGACCGGGGCATCGGGCGGCGTGTAGGAGCGATCCGCCGCATACGGAAACCGGTCCGCCGGTCCGAAGACGTGGCAATGCGAATCGCAGGCGCCGGGCGGCAGCCGGTAGGACGGGGTCTTCGGATGAGGGTCGGGGGCCTTGCAGGTCTTCATGCTGGATGCCTTCTCGTCACTGCTTCTCGATGCCGGCGCGCTGGATCACGGCCCGCCATTTTTCCGCCTCCTCGCTCATCAGCCGGGCGAGCGAGGCTGGATCGCCGCCCTTGGCCTCCACCCCCGCTTCCAGCAGCTTGCTCCGAACGGTGGGCTGGCCGAGCACGGCATTGAGTTCCTGGTTGATGCGGGCGATCACCGGCGCCGGCGTCCGCGCTGGCGCCACCACAGCGTTCCAGGAGGTGACATCGAAATCCGCCAGTCCCGCCTCCCGAAGTGTTGGCACATCCGGCAGGTTAGCGGCGCGGCCGGCGGAGGTGACGGCGATGGCCCGCAGCGAGCCGTCGCGGATTTGGCCGGTGATCGGCGCCACGATCTCGAAGGCCGCCGTCACGTCGCCGCGCAGCAAGGCGGTCAGCAGCGCCGGCGTGCCGTTGAAGGGAACGGTCACGGCCTCGACGCCCGCGGCGGTCTTGAACAACTCGGCGGCGAGGTTCTGCGTGCTGCCCACGCTGATGGTGCCGATGTTGCTGCCGGCCGGATCGCTTTTCAGCTTCGCCACGAGATCGCCGGAAGTGCGCAGGGACGAGTCCGGTGCCACCAGGATGGCGATGGCGAAGGTGCCCATCAGCCCGACCGGCGCGAAGTCGCGGATCGGGTCGAAGGGCAGCGAGCGGAACAGGGAGGCGCTGATGGCATGCGCGTTCGTGGCCACCATCAAGGTGGAGCCATCGGCGGGCGACGACAGCAGCGTCTGGCCGGCGACGATGCCGCCCGCACCGGGGCGGTTCTCGACCACCACCGGCTGCCCCAGCCGCTCCGACAAGGCCTGCCCCACGGTGCGGGCCGTGAGGTCGGCCACGCCCCCGGCGGCATTCGGCACGATCAGCCGCACCGGCTTGTCCGGCAGGGCGGCAGCACCCTGGGCGCGAATGGCGGGAGCGGCCCAGCCGACCACGGCGGCGAGCCCGGCCAGCCGCAGGGCATCGCGGCGAGATAGCATGGTGAATTCCTCCGACATGGGCCGCCTTCTTGCTGGGGCGGCCTCGGTGGGTGCTTATTCGGCGGCGGCGCGGCGTGGCGTGGCGGCTTCCACACCGGCCAGCAGGGTGTCCAGGTCGGTGGTGGCCAGTTCCGCTTTGCCCATGGCCCGGCCACGCGCGGCCGCCCAGTCCTGCCGCTCGGCAATCGGGCCGCTGAGCAGCGGGTCGACCCCCGCTTCCTGCACGGTGCGCGCCACCTCCCGCATTTCCTCGGCCCGGCGCTTGCCGTGGATCAAGGCGCGGCTGATGACGTAGCGGGCCAGACCGCGCCAATCCGGGTGCGGCAGGGTGTCGGACAGGGAGCGCAGCACCTCCCCCTCCACCCCGTAATGGCGCGCCGCCAGCAGGCATTCGGTGGTCAGCGCCTCCAGGCCCTTCACCATCACGCTGCGGCACATCTTCACCGCCGAGGCCTTGCCGATCGGGCCGGGAAACACGGTCAGATCCATGCCGAAGGGGGCCATCACCGCCCGGAAGGCCTCCGCCTCCGGTCCGCCGAGCAGCATCGGCGACCGCAGGCCCTTGGGCGGCACGCTCGCCATCACCGCCGCCTCGACATAGCGCCCCCCGGCCGCGGTGACGGCCTGTGCCGCCGATTGCTTGGTGCCAGGCGAGACGGAATTCACATCCACCACGAAGGGCCGGTGCGACAGGCCGTTTTGCAGCGCGCGCACGGCCTCCAGCGCCGAGCCGGCGGTGACGGGCACGAACACCACCTCCGCCCGTGCCGCGGCCTGGGCCGCGCTAGGGTGCAGCGTCAATCCGGCGGCCGCTGCCCGCTCAAGGGCGGCCGGCGCGGTGTCGAAGGCGTGCAGCTCCGTGACGCCACCGGCCCGCAGGTCGCGGGCGAAGATGCCGCCGACCTCGCCGAAGCCGATGATGGCAAAGCATGTCATGGCCATTCCCTCCTGAGCTGTCATTCAACCCCGTCCGGCAGGCCCTCCCAGGCCTCCTCCAGCGTCAGCGGCTGCGGCAGCATGCCCTGGGCCTCCATGTAGCAGAGCGCCAGCGCCAGCACGGGGCGCAGCGCGGCACGGCTGGCAGGTGGGGCGCCATGCTCGCCCGCCGGCACCGGGGCCGCGGCGGCACGCACCATGCGCAGCAATTCCCCGACCAGCCAGGGTTGCTGGTCCACCAGGTCGCGCGACATGGTCAGCATGTGGTTCACGGGAACCAGGCCGTGCCGCCGCCAGAACGCAGCCGCAGCCGCAGCGGGATCGGGCCAGACGGTGCGGAGGCCGGGATCGTCCGGCACGTCATGGCCGACGATCACCGCATCCAGCGCACCGGTCCGCAGCATGGCCAGCATGTCCTGCCCGGGCGCCGCACGCTCGGCCCAGGGCGGATCGGCGATGCCCGGCACATGCGCATCCTCGAAGGTGATCCAGCGGCATTCCTCCGGCCGCAGGCCGCCCTCCTCGGCGATGATGCCGCGCAGCCACATGCCGGTGGTCTGGCTATAGGCACGGACGCCGATGCGGCGACCCCTGAGGTCCGCGGGTCCCCGAATGTCGCTCTCAGCACGGCACAGCAGCGCCGATTGCTGGAAACGGGCGGCCAGCACCACCGGCAGCAACACCAAGGGCCGTCCCATGGCGCGGGCCTGCAGAAAGGTGGCGATCGCCATCTCGGAGGCGTCGAAGCGGCCTTCCCGCACCATGGGCGCGAAGGCGCGGCTGATCACCGGAACTTCCGCGAAATCCAGCCGCAGCAGGGAGGAGGCGATCCGCCCGTCCTTCAAGGCACGGGTGCGCGGATAATCCCCAATCGCCGCCCGCAATGCCACGGGCTGTGCAGCCCCGCTCATGGTTCAATGCTGGTCGTGGAGGCGGCATCGTCGCGGGGGGGGCCGCCACGATCAATCAGAGATCCCATCCGCTCGCTCCTCCTCCGGGACATCAGCGCCGAACCGCCGGACGGATCGGCGGCCTCCGCTGCGGAAGGCTTGCTAGCGCCTCAGCGCAGACGGGTCTTATTGCTTCGAGCGGCCGAGCTATGAGGCGAGGTTATAGAAGCAAGGCCCCGCTCGCCGATTTCGGCAATGTGTGCGCGGAGCGCCGCGAGAAAGGATTGTCCCGCGGCGGCCGGCGTCCGGTTCGGTGGCAGGATGATCCCCGCCGGGCGGGGCGGTGCCGCCTCTGGAAGCGGGATGACCTTCAGCGTCCCGCGTAACAGGTCTCCCGCCATCATCAAGCGCGGCATGACCGAGAGCATGTCCGTGGCGTGCAACATCTCGCGGATGAAGCCATAGGAGCTGGAGCGCAGGGAGGACGCCGGAGCCAGGGCCAGGCGATCCAGGAACGCTTCGATCTCCTGCCCGACCCTCTGCGTCACGGTCGGCAGCACCAGTTCGTAGTGCCGGAGCGCATGCAAGGTGATCTCCGGCAGCTCGAACACCGGGTGGTCCCGGCGTGCCAGCACGGAGATCGGCTCCTCCCAGAGCGGTTCCCGGAGCAGGCCGTCGGGCATGGCCGGCTCGTACAGCCGGCCGACGATCAGGTCGATCTCGCCCGAGACGAGCTTGGGCAGGAGGTCCTCGGTCCGTCCCTGCTCCAGGCGGATGCGCAGCTGAGGGTGCTGCCGCTTGAGCCGGGTGAGCGCACCCGGCAGAACCCCGGTGGCCGCCACGGGAAGGGTTCCGATGGCGACGACGCCGCCGTCCGGGCCGGAAAGCCGGTCAAGCTCCTCGTCCAGGCGGCGGATCTCGGCCAGCATGCGCCGGCTGAACTGGGCGAGAAGAGCGCCGGCCTCGGTCGGCCGCATGCCACGCGGAAGACGGTCGAACAGGCGCTGCCGCAGGATCTCCTCCAATTCCTGCAGCGTCTTGGTCAGGGCGGGCTGGGTGATCCCGAGGGCGGCGGACGCCTTCAACAGGCTGTGGTGAGCCGCGATGGCATCCACCGCCCTGAGGTGGTGCAGCTTCAGCCTCTGATCGAGGTAGCGTCGGTTCGTCATGCCCGGCCTTGCTCCTCCACCCCAACCTGCCCGGCGGCGCTCCCTGCCCGGACAGCCACCTATTCCCGAGTCTAATAGCTGCTGCCGGACAATCAACACGGGCAGCACCCGGGACCTGCCAAGTTCATGGCCCGGCATGCAGCTTCCCCGGGGAGTGCGGGGGAAGGAGGACCGCACAGCACTCCGGTCCGGGAGCTGCCAAACGGCCGAATCCGAGGCTCCGCCGATGCCGCAGCACAGGGTCTGAGGCGCCGCAAGGGCCGGGGCCACCGGCGCCGCATGCTGCCTCACAATGAACAGCCCGGCACGCCGCTGCCGCCGCCGCCCCGACCATGATCCTTCTTTCCAATCCCTCCGGGCCGAGACTAGGCTTCCCGGAGGGGTCCATCAAAGAAGGGGGCGTGCCGCTTGGCCTACGCGCTGCAGCAACTCATCAATGGCGTCTCGCTCGGCATGATCTACGGGCTCATCGCCATCGGCTACACCATGGTTTACGGCATCATCGGCATGATCAACTTCGCCCATGGCGACATCTTCATGATCGGTGCCTTTCTCTCCCTCATTGGCCTGTTGCTGATCACGTCAGGCGGGCTGCTGGACGGGCCGGGCGCCATTGTTCTGGTGCTGGCCCTGTCCATGGCCTTCACCGCCCTGTATGGCTGGACCGTGGAGCGGCTCGCCTATCGCCCGCTGCGCGGCTCGTTCCGCCTGGCGCCGCTCATCTCCGCCATCGGCATGTCCATCGTGCTGCAGAACTACGTGCAGGTCAGCCAGGGCGCGCGGGTCAAGCCGATCGAACCCGTGGTGCAGGGCGGCTTCACCATCATGCAGGAAGGCACTTTCGCGGTGCAGCTTTCCACCATGCAGATCCTGATCATCCTGACGACGCTGGTGATCCTGGCGATCTTCACTTGGCTGGTGACGCGGACGCGACTGGGCCGGGCCATGCGCGCCTGCGAACAGGACCGGAAGATGGCCAGCCTGCTCGGGATCGACACCGACCGCACCATCAGCATCACCTTCGTCATCGGTGCGGCACTGGCGGCAGTCGCCGGCACCATGTACCTGCTGCGCTACGGCGTGATCGACTTCTACATCGGCTTCCTGGTGGGGGTGAAGGCGTTCACCGCCGCCGTGCTGGGTGGCATCGGCAGCCTTCCGGGCGCCGTGCTGGGCGGATTGCTGATCGGTCTGATCGAGACCTTCTGGTCCGCTTACTTCAGCGTGCAGTACAAGGACGTCGCGGCCTTCTCCATCCTGATCCTGACGCTGGTCTTCATGCCGACCGGCCTGCTCGGCCGTGCGGAGGTCGAGAAGGTATGAGCCTGGCCCGAACGCGGCGTCCCGCCCTCGGCGTCGCGCTGCGGGACGCAGGCTTGGCCGCGCTGATCGCGGCCGGCCTCTTCTTGCCCATGGTCGGGCTGCGCACCGATGTGGGTCCGACAGGCGCGCTGTTCCTGCGGACCCGCTGGACCGATGTGCTGCTGCTGATGCTGGTCGTGTTCGCCGGGCGCTTCCTGGTGCGGCTCTGGCAGGAATGGAAGACGGAGCGCCGCGCCCCGGGCTTCAGCCAACGCATCGCCGGTCCATTGTCGCGGTCCGGCCGCTTCGTCGCACCGGTCTTCCTGCTCCTGGCGGTGCTGCTGCCGGTTCTTCCCGGGGTCGGGCGCTACGAGCTGGATCTCGGCATCCTGGTGCTGACCTACGTCATGCTGGGCTGGGGATTGAACATCGTGGTCGGCCTGGCCGGGCTGCTCGATCTCGGCTACGTCGCCTTCTACGCGGTCGGCGCTTACTCCTACGCGCTGCTGGCCCAGTATTTCGGCCTATCCTTCTGGATCTGCCTGCCGCTGGCGGGACTGCTGGCCGCCTTCTGGGGGATCCTGCTGGGCTTTCCCGTGCTGCGCCTGCGCGGAGACTACCTGGCCATCGTCACGCTGGGCTTCGGCGAGATCATCCGTTTGGTTCTGCTGAACTGGGTGACGCTGACCGGCGGCCCGAACGGCATCTCCGGCATCGCGCGCCCCACCTTCTTCGGCCTGACCTTCACCGTCGGGGGCGGTCCCGGCTCCTTTGCCGAGTTCTTTGGGCTGGAGCCGAGCCCGACGCACCGCGTCGTCTTCCTCTATTACCTCATCCTGGCGCTCGCTCTGCTGACCAACTGGGTCACGCTGCGCCTGCGCCGCCAGCCGCTCGGCCGCGCCTGGGAAGCGATGCGGGAGGATGAGATCGCCTGCCGCAGCCTGGGTATCAACATCACCACCACCAAGCTGACGGCCTTCGCCCTGGGCGCCATGTTCGGCGGCTTCGCCGGCGCCTTCTTCGCGACAAGGCAGGCCTTCATCAGCCCGGAATCCTTCACCTTCATCGAGAGCGCCATCATCCTGGCCATCGTGGTGCTGGGCGGCCTCGGCAGCCAGCTCGGCGTCGCCGTCGCGGCGCTGGTGCTGATCGGCGGCTTCGAGGTGTTCCGCGACCTGCAGGAATGGCGCATGCTGGTGTTCGGCGGCGCCATGGTGCTGATCATGATCTGGAAGCCGCGCGGGCTGGTCGGCAGCCGCACCCCCACCGTTGCCTTGGGCGAGAAACGGGCCATCAGCGCCAGCATGGTGGCCGAGGGCCGCGGCTGATGGCGCCGATCCTGACGGTCGAATCCCTGACCATGCGCTTCGGCGGCCTGACCGCGGTGAAGGACGTGTCCTTTGCCGCCGCGCAGGGAGCGATCACCGCCGTGATCGGTCCGAACGGAGCCGGCAAGACAACGATGTTCAACTGCATCACCGGCTTCTACAGGCCCACCAGTGGCAGCCTGACGCTTCATCATGGCGGGCACGGTGTCGCGCTGCACCGCCTGGCCGGCCACCGCATCGCCCGGGCCGGGGTCGCGCGCACCTTCCAGAACGTCCGCCTCTTCGCCGGCATGACGGCATTGGAGAACCTGCTGGTGGCGCAGCACCGCACGCTGATGGCGTCCACCGGCTTCGGCATCGGCGCCGTGCTCGGCCTGTCTGGCTACAAGGCGGCGGAGCAGGCGGCGATCCGGCGGGCCAGCACCTGGCTGGAAGCCTGCGGGCTGATCGACCGTGCCGACGATCCGGCGGGAAGCCTGCCCTACGGCGCGCAGCGCCGGCTGGAGATCGCGCGCGCCATGTGCATGGAACCGGTGCTGCTCTGCCTGGACGAGCCCGCGGCCGGCCTCAACCCCCGTGAATCCACGGCCCTCGGCGAATTGCTGCGCGCCATCCGGGATGGCACGGCGGCCGATGGCGCGCCGCCCTGCTCCATCCTGCTGATCGAGCACGACATGGGCGTGGTGATGGGAATTTCGGATCACATCGTGGTGCTGGATCACGGCGGCAAGATCGCCGACGGCACGCCGGCCGCCATCCGTGCCGACGACAAGGTGATTGCAGCCTATCTGGGCGAGGGCGACGAGGACGAGGACGGCGTGGCATGAGTACGCCCCTGCTGGAGATCCGGGACGTTTCCACCTTCTATGGCGCGGTGGAGGCACTGAAGGGCGTGTCCGTCACCGTGGCGCCGGGCGAGATCGTGACGCTGATCGGTGCCAATGGCGCGGGAAAGTCGACGCTGCTGATGACCATCTGCGGCGATCCCCGGGCGCGGTCCGGCCGCATATGTTTCGACGGCCAGGACATCACGGAACGTCCGACGCACCACATCATGCGCAGCGGCATCGCGCAATCGCCGGAAGGACGGCGCATCTTCCCGCGCATGAGCGTGCACGAGAACCTGCTGATGGGAGCGCAAAGCTCCGGCATCGATCCCTGTCCAGGGCTGGATCAGGCCTTTACATTGTTCCCCCGACTGAAGGAGCGGGAAGCGCAGCGCGCGGGAACGCTGTCCGGCGGCGAGCAGCAGATGCTGGCGATCGCCCGCGCCCTGATGTCGCGCCCGCGCCTGCTGCTGCTGGACGAGCCCTCGCTCGGGCTGGCGCCGCTGGTGTCGCGGCAGATCTTCCAGGCCATCCGCAAGCTCAACATGGAGACGGGCCTCACCGTGCTGCTGGTGGAGCAGAATGCGAACCAGGCGCTCCGCCTGGCGCATCGCGGCTACGTGCTGGTCACTGGGCGCATCACCATGTCTGGCACCGGGCGTGAGTTGCTGGCGCGCCCGGACGTGCGCGACGCCTATTTGGGAGGTCATTGACGCCCCGCAGATCGGACTGGCGGAGCGGCGCGAAGCTTCCTAGGCTGCAACAAACAACACCAGCCGGCGATCGGTTCCGGCGGCTGAAGAACGGAGGCTCCGATGATGCAGCGCAGACAGCTTCTTGGCACCGTGGCCGGGTTGACGGCCGCCGGCGTGGCGGGTTTGGGCGCCGGCCGGGACGCGGTCGCCCAATCCGGTACGCTGCGCATCGCCTCCGTGGGGCCGATGACCGGGCAATATGCCGCGTTCGGCGCGCAGCTGCGCGCGGGCGCTGAACAGGCGGTGATCGATCTCAATGCGGCCGGCGGCGTGCTGGGCCAGCAGCTGGCGCTGGAGATCGGCGACGATGCCTGCGACCCACGCCAGGCCGTCTCCGTGGCCAACCAGATGGCCAGCCGTCAGGTGAAGCTGATCGCCGGGCATTTCTGCTCGGGTTCGTCCATCCCGGCCAGCAAGGTCTACGCGGAGGAAGGCGTGCTGCAGATCAGCCCAGCCTCCACCAACCCGCAATACACCGATGCCGGCGGCTGGAACACCTTCCGCACCTGTGGCCGTGATGACCAGCAGGGCAAGGTGGCTGGCGCCTACATCGCCAAGACCTTTGCAGGCAAGAAGGTCGCCATTCTTCACGACAACTCGGCCTATGGAAAAGGCTTGGCCGATGAAACCAAGAAGTCGCTGAACGCGGCCGGCACGACCGAAACGGTTTATGCAGCCTACACACCGGGGGAGCGTGACTATTCCGCCCTGGTGTCGCGCCTGAAATCCTCGGGCGTCGAGATCATCTACGTCGGCGGCTACCATACCGAGGCCGGGCTGATCCTGCGTCAGGCCAAGGAACAGGGCATGCCGGTGACGCTGATCGGCGGCGATGCGCTGGTGACGAATGAGTTCTGGCAGATCGCCGGCGCCGCGGGCGAAGGCACGCTGATGACCTTCGCGTCCGATCCGCGCAAGCGCCCCAGCGCGGCCGAAGTGGTGGCACGCTTCCGGGCCAAGAACGTCGATCCGGAAGGCTACGTCCTCTACACCTATGCCGCGGTGCAGATCTGGGCTGATGCGGCCAAGAAGGCCAACAGCACCGATCCCGAGAAGGTGTCGGAGACGCTGAAATCCGGCGGCCCATGGAACAGCGTGCTGGGACCGATCAGCTTCGACAGCAAGGGCGACGTCACCGTTCCGGATTATGTTTTCTACGTCTGGAAGAATGGCTCCTACGGCGAGGTCTGATGCGTTCGGCCGGAGCCATCGCTCCGTGCTGGTGAGAGGCCGGCGCGGCGTTCCGCTGCTCGGGTTCCGAAAACGGAGGGCGCTGCCGGCTCATCGATGATCGGGCGGCTCCGGGGCTCGACTGCGGGAGATGACCAAGTCGGGGTCCACGGAGCTCCGGTCTGGTAGCCGTCATTTGTGCCGATGCGTCGATTGCGGCTCGTGAGGTGCGACCGCAGCGGTGTGGGGCGGGGTTGGGCGAGGTTTCGGCGCCCGCTCACTGTGCCCCTTCACTGGCGGCCAGGTTGGTTCATGGCGCGACAGGCGCCCCAAAGGCGCGGCCTCCTGGACCGCAGCCACCTTGTCGCTGCTGTCGCCATCCTCCATCTGGTCGCGCCGGCTTGATCCTCTCGGCATTCCACCAGTTGCTCCGTTAACTTCGCTCTGGTGCAACTCGGCATCTGCGCGCCAGGCGGCCATGATGGCCTGCACCTGCCGTGCTGCGATTGGGTGAGCCGCCGCACCCGGCCACATCCGAGATGCGGGCCGGGGCCCTTTGGGAAGGCTGACCCGCGCGGCCTCCGGATGGACGGTGCGCTTCTTGCTCATTCCAGATCCTGCGGAACGGCGGAGCCTGGCTGGCCCGGGCGGGGCGATCAGGTGATGGCGCGTGAGACGGAGTGGTCGCTGCCCGTCAGGGCAGCGCGGGCGGTTCCACAGAAGGGGGGAGACCGATGCGCCCACACCTTCATGTCCGCCATCTGCCTCGCGGTCACCATGCTCTTCTGGATCAATGCGTCCTGAGCTAGTATTTGACCTGAGAGAGGCAACGCTGCCATCCAAGTAGGCCGCAGTGTCAAGCAGGCGCGGTCGGTTGCCAAGCAAGACGGCTGACGTTGTAGGCCAAATTGGCCATGCCGATTCCCTCCGCGCTTAAGCAAGTCCGATATCACGGACGAACAATGCCATGCCATGCCATGCTTCTGCGCGGTGGGGACATGCTCGATGCCGGAAGAAGATCCGGGCATGTGCGGCATCGGTTCTGGCTTGAAATGCAGAGAGTTGACGACGGCGGAGCTCGATGCGCTCGGCGAAGCCTCGCCGTTCCAGCGATTTCAGATTGCACTTTGTTCGGCCGGGAGTGCCGGCCGGGATACGACCGGCAATGTTATGGACATCCAGGTGGTTGACGAAGCTGCGCTGTCATGTGGGGCCACATCAGCAGCTGTCGCCTGGTGGCTAAGGCTGTACCGCCGATCAATCCGATGTGGCATCTGCGGAACGGCGGAGCTTGGCTGGCCCGGGCGGGGCGATCAGGTGATGGCGCGTGAGACGGAGTGGTCGCTGTCCGTCAGGGCAGCGCGGGCGGTTCCACAGAAGGGGGGCCGGCTCCCGCCATGGTTACGGCCACATAGCCTCGGCCGATCCGGGCGTTTGTCGCCGGAACACAACCTTTGGTTGTCGTAATCAGGTGGACATTTTTTCATGTCTGCCTTTCCTTGAGGCAGATCCCGCCAGGATCTTGGCTTTTTCATCAGCTTATGACGATCTCGCCTGCAGGGTGGCTCCAGAAAAACGCGGAACCGGCTGCGGATAGCGTAAAAATGAGATTGCTCTCTGATGTAGTTTTGGTTCACAACTCTACTACTCAAGGTTGAGTGATAACCCTCTCGGTGAAACCGATGCCCCTGATCCCCTGCCTCCCCTCCTCCAAGATGAACACCGCCATCACCCTGCTGCAGCACCTGGCGACGCTGGCCAGCCATGATGGCGAGCCCTGCTCCGAAGCCCTGTTCACGGCGGCGGACTACCTGCAGGACGTGCTGGACTGCGCCGCCGAGCTGGACGGGCCGGATCCTTCCGACAGCGGGCTGGCCGGGTTCGACGCGCTGATGGCCGGCCTGGCCGACATCCTCCCCGCCGACGGTCGGCCGCTGCATTCCTGAACCGACGCCGCGCTTTCCCCACGCCCTTCCCCGCCCTGCCGCAGGACCTTGCCGACATGCGTGCTCTCCTGGTTGAAGACGACGCCACCACCGCCCGCGGCATCGCCATGATGCTGAAGGGCGCCTCGATGAT